>NZ_NMVP01000005.1 GCF_002250705.1 Enemella evansiae | reverse complement strand
TGGTCATCATCGGCCGGCTGCGCCGCGACCCCGACACCCAGGCCTACTTCCACCGACGCACCAGCGAACACAAGACCCGCGCCGAAACCATCCGATGCCTCAAACGCCACCTCGCCCGCACCATCTACCGAAACCTCAAAACCGACCTCATGACCACTTGACGATCTATAGGACCGTCGCTCGCAGCGCGAGCTACTCGAGGAGCGTGAAGGAAATGCTCGCTGCGCGGGTTACTCGATGAGCGTGGCGGTCAGCGGCGCAGCCGGCGGTACTCCCGCCGCAGGGCCTCGGACCAGGCGGGCACGATCAGGCCCTCGCTGGCCATCTGGCGCCGGGTGCTGCGCCGGCTGCGATAGATGCCGATCAGGCCGACCAGGTACATCGGCACCTGGACCGCCATCGCCCAGCGATAGGCGTGCAGGTCATACCCCGCGCCGCCACCGCCGCTGATCCCATCCAGGATCGCGCCGATCAGCAGCACCGCGACCAGAGCACCGAGGAAACCACCCATGATCACCACCGCCGTCGCGGTACCGAGTCGGCGCTGGTCGTTCGCGGTCCGGGCGAAGTCGAAACCGATCGAGGATCCCGGACCGCCGACCGACAACCCGGCGACCAGCAGCACCAGCAGCCAGGTCGGCGCCGGGCCGGGCCAGAGCAGCACCACGACCCACGGGACCAGACCCGCCATCGAGGCCGCCAGTACCAGATTGCTGCGGCGCAGCGGATGCGCCCGGGTGAGCTGGCCGACGACCGGTCCGGTGATGATGCTGCCGAGCACGAATGCGGTCATCAGCAACCCGGCCACGGCGGGGGAGCGGCCCTCGCCGGCGGTGAGGAACGGGAAACCCCACATCAGCGCGAAGGCCATCGGCGCGAAACCCACCGTGTAGTGGGAGAAGAAGCCGAGCCAGGTCCCCGGCTGGGAGACCACCGCCTGCAGTTGGCTGATGAAGCTCTCCGGGCTGGATTCCCGTCGGCGGACCGGGCCATGCGGGCTGTCCCGGATCAGCGACCAGCAGGAGACCGCCGAGATCAACCCGGCGATCGCGCAGGCCGCGAAACCGACCCGCCAGCCCTGGCTGCCGAGCAGCCAGACCAGCGGCACGGCGCTGAGGATCTGCCCGATCTGGCCGATCGCGCCGGTGAGCTGGGTGAGCAGCGGGATCCGGTACGCCGGGAACCAGAACGGCAGCAACCGGATCGCCGAGACGAAGGTCGCCGCATCGCCGGCCCCGACCAGGATCCGTGCGGTGAATGCCAGCGGCAGTGAGGGCGAGAAGGCCAGCAGCGACTGACCCGAAGCCATCAACAGTGCACCGAGGGTGATCATGGTCCGTGGACCGATCCGGTCCAACGCCAGCCCGACCGGGATCTGGCTGCCGGCGTACACCGCGATCTGCAGCACCACGAAGGTTGACAGCAATCCGGCCTGGATGCCGAAGTGCTCCGCCGCCTGCGGGGCGGCGACCCCGAGCGAGGTGCGGTGCAGCACGGCGATGCTGTACGAGAACAGCGCCGCCGACCAGATCACCCACGCCCGCTTCGACCCCATGTCGGGCCTGATCCTTTCAGCTCAGTCTGGCGTTCTCCAACACCGGCAGGCTCCGGCGGGCCTCGGCGACCCTGTCGAGATCGAGGTCGACGACCAGCAGCTCCGAGCCGGCACCGGCCTCGGCGAGCACCTCACCGAACGGCGAGATGACCTGCGAGTGCCCCACCCCGGTCGGCGCACCCGGCCTGGCGTCCACCCCGCTGGCCTTCGGATCGGCCTGGGCGCTGGCCACCACGAAGGCGGTGGCGTCCACTCCGCGGGCCTGGGTGACCAGCTTCCACTGCTCCAGCTTGCCCGGCCCGGCGCCCCAGGAGGCACTGACCACGACGACCTGGGCGCCGGCCCGGGCGTGGTCGATGTAGAGCTGCGGGAAGCGGACGTCGTAACAGATCGACAACCCGACCGTGGCGTCACCGATCGGGATCCGGACCGCCTCGCTGCCGGCGTCCACCGTGTCGGACTCGGCGAAACCGAAGGCATCGTAGAGGTGGATCTTGTCGTAGCCGATCCGTTCCCCGTCGGGGCCGGCGACCAGCAGGGTGTTGCGCACCTTCCCCTCCGAACCCGGGGTGAACATCCCAACCACCACGGTGATTCCGGCCTCCTGGGCGATCCGGGAGACCTCCTGTCCGAAGGGGCCGTCGATCGGTTCGGCGATCTCGGTGAGGTTGTTCCCGAAGGCCCGCATGGTCGCCTCGGGGAAGACCACGAGCTCGGCGCCCCGGTCGGCGGCCGCGGTCGTCTGTTCGGCGACCAGGCGCAGGTTGTCGGCGACCTCGCGGCCGGAGCTGATCTGGGCGATTGCGACCTTCATGATCCGTCCTTGTCCTCTGCGTCCACTGTGGGGTGTGGTGTTAACTCTGAACCATGGAAACACCCGAGGCCGCACCGACCACCGGTCGGCTGCGGGCGTACGAATATCTCCGCGACAACATCCTCACCGATCCCGACCGGCACGGCACCTTTCTCAACGAACAGGAGCTCGCCAGCGAGATCGGGGTGTCGCGGACGCCGGTGCGGGAGGCGCTGCTGCTGCTGGTCGCCGACGACCTGGTGGAGCTGATCCCGCAGCGCGGGGCGTACATCCCCAAGGTCGGGCCGCGTGAGGTGAGTGACCTGTTCGAGGTCCGCCGGGTGGTGGAGAAGCACGCGGCCAGCATCACCATCGACGAGAGCACCGTCCCGGGTCGGGCGATGGGAGACCTGCTCGGGCGTCAGCAGGAGCTGGAGGTCGACGACCAGGCGTCGTTCAAGGAGTTCATCACCCTGGACCGGGACTTCCACCAGGCCCTGGTCGATGCGGCCGGCAACCGGCTTTTCGCCTCCCTGTACGCCAAACTGCGGGCCCGGCAGATGCTGGTCGGCATCGAGGCGGTGCTCTGGCATCCGAACCGGATGGCGTCGGTGTGTGCCGAGCACCAGGCGATTCTGGACGCGCTGATCGACGGCGACCTGCCCGCTGCGCACCGGGCGATCGATGATCATCTGAGCACCACCCGCGGGCTGGTCCGCGAGCGCGCCGCCCGCCACCCGTTCAGCGGACATTCTCGGTGACCAGGGCGTCGTCGGCGTCGTCGACGACGGCCCGGCCCATCGCGAGTCCGATGATGGTGATCACGCAGGCCACCGCGATGTAGACCGCGATCAGCCAGGAATTGTTGTACTGCTTCATGAAGAAGGCGAACGCCGTCGGTGCCAGCCCGCCGGCGAAGATGCCGGCGAAGGTGTAGGCCAGCGAGGAACCGGTGTAGCGCAACCGGGCATGGAACTGCTCGGCGATGTGGGCCGCCTGCGGGGCGTACATGAACGAGTGGCAGAGCAACCCGACGACCACGCCGAACAGGGCCAGCGGGAAGCTGCGGGTGGTCTGCATGGCGATGAAGACGAAGGCCCAGATGCCGCCGAGCACCGCGGCCACGCCGTAGAGCACGCGGCGGTCGATCCGGTCGGAAAGCCAACCGGCGAAGGGCATCGTGACGATCTGCAGGGCGCCGGCGGTCATCGTGCAGGTGAGCGCCTGGGTGTTGGTGAGCCGGTTCGGGCCGGTCTGCAACCAGGTGATCACATAGACCGCGAAGAAGGCGTAGAGCACGTCCGGGCCGAAGCGGGTGAAGATCGCACCGAGCAGTGCCCGGGTCTGGGTGGTGAGCACCTCGGTGACCGGCGCCTTGGGCGGTTCGCCCTGTTCGACGAGCTTCTGGAAGACCGGGGTCTCCTCGAGCTTGTGCCGGATCCACAGCCCGAAACCGACCAGCACCAGCGACAGGCAGAACGCCACCCGCCAACCCCAGCTGAGGAAGGCCTGCGGTGACATCGAAGCGGTCATGATGATCAGCAGCAGGTTGGCGGCCACCGAACCGATCGGTACGCCGGTCTGGGCGGCCGAGGCCCACAGCCCGCGGGTGCCGGGTCGGGCGAACTCGCTGGACAGCAGCACCGCGCCGCCCCACTCGCCACCCACGCCGACACCCTGCAGGAAGCGCATCAGCACCAGCAGGATCGGCGCCCAGATGCCCACCTGGGCATAGGTCGGCAGGATGCCGATCGCGAAGGTGGCGACGCCGATCAGCAGCAGTGTCCAGACCAGCACCTTCTTGCGGCCGATCACATCACCGAGCCGGCCGAAGAAGATGCCGCCGATCGGGCGAGCGACGTACCCGGCGCCATAGGTGAGGAAGGCCTTGATGGTGTCCATCGCCGGATCCGAGCCCTCGAAGAAGAGCCGGCTGAACACGGTGCCGGTGACGGCGCCGAAGAGCGCGAAGTCGTACCACTCCAGGGAGGTGCCGGAGAGGCTGGCGGCGAATGCCTTGCGCAGATTCCGCCGTTCCTCGGCGGTCTGCGGTGGCAGCGCGGTGCTGCTTTCGGCCATGGGGACTCCCTCGTCTCGATACTAGCTGTATACATTAGGCATACCTAGTGGGGATTGAACAGCCTTGCATCGGTCCGTAGCCAACTCGTCACCTCGGAGGTACGCCCGCATGACCACCCTCAGCTTCACGCTCCCGGATGGATCGACCCGCCGGGTCGAGGTCCGGCGTACCCTCAACGCCGGCTATGCCGGCCGGGACACCGCAGCGGTGCAGGCACACATCGACGAACTGGCCGAACTCGGCGTACCCGGACCCTCGACGGTGCCGACCCTCTATCCGATCTCGCCCTATCTCGCCCAGCAGGTCGACCTGGTCGAGGTGCAGCACGCCCGCACCTCGGGGGAGGCCGAGTGGGCGCTGGTGATCGCCGACGACGGGGAGGTGCTGCTCACCGCCGCCTGCGACCACACCGACCGGGCACTCGAGGTGCACGGTGTCGCCTGGTCGAAGAACGCCAGCCCCGACGTGCTGGCCGACCGGGCCTGGTCCCTGCGGGACGTGCGGGACCACCTGGACCAGATCAGTCTGCGCGCCTGGGTGACCCATGGCGAGGGCTCGGAGGAGCTGATCTCCGACGGCAGCTGCGCGGACCTGCTGACCCCCGACCACTGGCTCGGGGTGCTCGCCGAGCGGGGCCTGGCCGAACCGGGCACGGTGCTGATGTCGGGCACCGTGCTGATGATCGAGGGAGTGGACCAGTTCGCCGACCGCTGGCGGGTCGAGCTCGCCGACCCGGTCACCGGTGGGACCATCGAGGTGGCCTACGCCATCCGGGTGCTGCCGGAGCCGATCGAGTGAGGCTCAGGCCGCGGCCGTCCGCCGCCGCGCATCGCTGAGCGCGATGGCGGCGAGCAGCACCACCAGCAGCACCGAGAATCCGATCATCACCGTGCTGGCAGGGAATTCGACGGCGGCCAGCCCGATGCCCAGGGCGGGTACGATCAGGCCGAGATAGCCGATCAGGAAGAGCCCGGCCAGCGCCTCGCCGCGGCGTTCGGGGGTCGACATCGCGATCACCTTGCCGACGGCGTCCTTGAACAGCACGCCCGCCCCGGCGCCGCTGAGGACGCCCCCGATCAGGAAGAACGCCAGGCTGGCCAGCAGCATCCCGGTCACCAGGGCCGCCAGCCCGACCAGTTGCAGCAGCAGGCCGAGTGGGCGGCGCGCGGTCTCGCGGAGCCGGCCGGTGCCGGTCTGCGCGATCGCCGCGGCGCCGAAGACCGCGAAGACGATCACCCCGGCCAGCGCCCGGGACGGACGGTGCAGGTCACCGGCGACGAAACCCGGCGCGACCGAGGTGAACAGGCCGAACACCGAGAAGGCCGCGATCGCCGCGGCGGCGGCCGCCAGGTATCCGGCCCGGTCCCCGTGGTCGATGCTGACCCGCTGCGGGCGATAGCGGCGCTGCAGCTGCACCGACACGGTTTCCGGGGTGAGTGCGATGCCGACGATCGAGACCAGCAGCAGCGCGGCGAAGACCAGATACTGGGTGCGCAGCGGGACCGGCAGCCACTGCGCGAGGATGCCGGCGACCAGAGTGCCCGCGCCGAGACCGCCGATGTTCGCCGCGGTCGAGACGATCTGGAACCGCTGGGGAGAGGCGTGCGGGCGGTGTGCGGAGTGCAGTTCGTGCAGGTGGGCGGTCGCCGTGGCGGTCAGCATGCCGACCCCGAGGCCGGTGATGATCCGGGCGACGATGAGCGCCGGAAGTGCTGTGCTGGTGAGAAAGATCAGTGCGGCGATGAGTTCCAGCCCGAGCGCCGGGACCAGGATCCGCTTGCGGCCCACCCAGTCCGAGACGTGGCCGGCCAGCAGCAGACTGATCACCACACCCACCGCATAGACAGCGAAGACCACGGTCACCATGAAGGTGGAGAAGCCGTCGGCCTGCATGTAGAGCGGATAGAGCGGCGTCGGCACGGTCGAGAACGCCATCCCGACCAGGAAGGCGAAGGTGACGAACCAGAAGCCCCGGCCGTGCCGGGCGGAATCGGTTCGACTGCTGGCGATCTGATCAAGGGTGCTGGCGGACAACGGGGTGACCTTTCGGGCGCGCGTACTGCTTCAGGAACCACTCTGCGGCATGCAACTCAGCAAATCCAACGAACAAATCTGCTAGAAATGATCACTGATTCAGATAGGTGGTGGCAGGTGGAGCTGCGGCAGCTGGAGCACTTCCTGGCAGTGGCGGAGGAACTGAGCTTCACCCGGGCCGCGCAGCGGTTGCATGTGGTGCAGTCCGGGGTCTCCGCCTCGATCAAGAACCTGGAACGCGACCTGGGGGTCCTGCTGCTCGACCGCAGCGCCCGGCAGGTGCGGTTGACCGAGGCCGGGACGCGGTTCATGGCCGAGGCGTACGCCGTCCTCGATGCCGCCCAGCAGGCCCGCGAGGCGGCCGCCGGGGACGAGGGCGAGCTGACCGGGACCCTGCGGCTGGGCACGATGACCGCGATCCGGTTGATCGATGTGCCCGCGATCCTGGGGGAGTACCACCGTCGCCATCCGCAGGTGCAGGTGCTGATGAGCGCCGCCGCCTCCGGTTCACAGGGGTTGCTGACCGCGCTGCACGAGCGACGCATCGATCTGGCCTTCCTGTCCACCCGCGGCGCGCCACCGGGGATCCGGCGGATCAAGGTGGCCGAGTCGGTGCTCCGGTTGGTGGTGCCGGCCGGTGACGAGTTGGCCGGCCGCGACCGGATCGAGCTGGGGGAGCTCGCCGGCCGCGACTTCATCGACGGACCCGAGGGGTACGGCACCCGCGCGGTCACCGATGCCGCATTCGCCGAGGCCGGCGTGCAGCGTCGGGTGACCCTCGAGATCGCCGATCTGTCCACCGGCCTGGACTATGTGCGGCACGGGCTCGGGATCGCGCTGCTGCCGGACTATCTGCTCTCCGGTGATCTACCGGCCGGGGTCGTCGTGGTGCCGGTGGGCGGACAGGCCGATCTCGACTGGCCGGTGTTCCTGGCGGTGCGCGAGGACCGTACGCCGAGCGCGGCGGCCCGGGCGCTGGTCGAGTTGGTCGGCCAGTGGCGTGACCGACGCGAGTGATGCGGTGTGCTCCCGTCCGGGGGCGATAGCGTGGCCGATGTGTCGAACGAGTGCGTGGAACGGGGTCGGCTGCGACTGCGCACCCCGGTGCTGACCGACCTGGATCGGTTCCACGAGATCTATGCCGATCGCCCGCTCGATGCGGACACGATCACCGCGGCCCTGCACTAGGGGTGCGAGGTCTGGAAGTAGTGCTCGACCCCGGTCCGCAGAGCCTCGACGAGCTTCGGCAGCAGCGGGTTGGTGTTGGAGCGGCGCCAGACCACCCCCACCCGACGCGACGGCAGCGGCGTACGCGTCGCGACGATGACCACATCACGTTCGGGCAGCAGCCCCAGCGCCGGCACCACCGCCACCCCCAGACCGGCACCGACCAGGGCCCGCATCACATCGAAATCGTCGGTACGGTGGGCGATCCGCGGCTCGAAACCGTGCGCGGAGCACAACCGCTGCAGCACCGGTGACTGCTGGCTGGCCACCCAGGTCTCCTCGGCCAGCTCCTCGATCCCCACCGCGTCCCGTCCCGCGAACCGATGGGTGGCCGGCACCAGCAAGGAGCGGGTCTCGGTCATCAACTTCAACCGGTCCAGGCTTTCCGGGACCTCCGGGGTGCCCAGATCGTTCTCGAACACCACCCCCAGGTCCAGCACTCCCTCGGTGACCATCGTCAGGATCTCCTCCAGGCTGCCCTGATCGAAGGAGACGATCGCATCCGGATGCTCGGCTGTGAAGCGCGCCAGTGCGACCGGGATGAGTTGGCGGCTCGCGGTCGGGAATCCGCCGAGCCGGATCTCGCCACGGTCTCCGGCGGCGATCGAGATCGCGTCCCGCTCGACCGCCATCAAGGTGGCGAGCGCATTCGCGGTGGAGTCGTGCAGATAGCGCGCCGACCACGTCGGCTGGATGCCCCGTGGCAGCCGTTCGAACAGTGCCAATCCGGTGGACTTCTCCAGTGCCGCGATGTGCTGCGAAACCGCCTGGGTGGTGTAACCCAGCGACTGGGCGGCAGCGGAGAACGTGCCGTGTTCGAGCACGGCGGCGAGCGTCCGCAGGTGGATCGGGTTCAGCATCGAGCCCTCGGTGATTCCTCGGTGTCCATCAGCAAATGATTGACAGTTTATGAACAGATCGCTGAGACCCGGAGCATGGCCAAGCGACGGGGGTGTTGGCCACCATTGGCCGAAACGCTCGACGAGGAGGGCACCATGATCTGTCAATCCACGCGGTCTCGTTGGTCAAGGGCGACGGCACCCAGGGCGGTGGCCGTCGCCGCCGCCCTCAGCCTGGTCGCGCTGAGTGCCTGCACCGAGGGCCCGGCGCCGAGCTCGGGCGGTGACACGGGAGCCCAGCCGGGCGGTGCCAACACCACCGGGGTCGATCTGAACACGCTCACCGTCGACCAGGCCGCGGCGGACAAACTGCCGGAGCGGGTGAAGCAGGCCAAGAAGGTCACCGTGGTGATGAACGTGTCCAGTGCACCGACCAAGTTCCGCGCCGAGGACAACACCACCATCGTCGGGTTGAACCCGGACATCGCCCAGGCCCTGGGCAAGCTGCTCGGTGTCGAGGTGACGATCTCCGATGTCCAGTTCGACGGCATCATCCCGGGCCTGCAGTCGAAGCGTTACGACATGGCGGTCTCCTCGATGGCCCCGAGTGCCGAACGCATCAAGGTGCTCGACATGGTCCGCTACGGCGCCTGGGGGACGTCACTGGCGGTCCAGCAGGGCAACGCGAAGAAGCTCACCACCAAGAACCTGTGCGGCGCCTCGGTCGCCGTCCAGCAGGGATCGATCCAGCACACCCAGCGGCTGCCCGAACTGTCCGACGGATGCACCAAGGAGGGCAAGCCGGCGATCAACCAGGTGGTGCTGCCGGACCAGACCGCGGCGATCCTGCAGCTGACCACCGGACGTATCGACGCGGTGCTCGCCGATTCACCGATCCTCGCCTGGGCAGCGAAACAGCGGCCCGGCACCATCGAACTGGTCGATGAGATGAACAAGGGTGCGGTCGACATCGCGCTGCCCAAGGACTCCGATCTGACACCGGCCGTGCAGGCGGCGATGCAGACCCTGATCCAGCGTCCCGAATACCAGCAGATCTACGCCAAGTGGGGGATGGACAACGCGGTGGTGACCGAGGCGGTCAAGGAAACGGGCAGCGCGTGATGTCCACCGTGGAATCGGCCACCCGGTCCGCGACCCCGGAGGAGGAACTGCAGATCGTCCCGCGGCGCAGCACCGGCACCATCATCGGTGCGGTCGTGGTGGCGCTGCTGGGTGCCTGGCTGTTGTGGATCCTGGCCACCAACCCACGCTTCGAGTGGGGTGTGGTCCGGCACTACTTCACCCACAAGGCGATCGCCCGGGGCGCGCTGCTCACCCTCGAACTGACGGTCATCTCGATGGTGCTCGGCGTGCTGCTCGGCGTCGTCCTGGCGGTGATGCGGATGACCCGGAATCGGCTGGTCTCCGGGGCGGCCGGTCTCTACATCTGGTTCTTCCGCGGTACGCCGCTGCTGATCCAGTTGATCTTCTGGTTCAACCTGGCCGCCCTGTTCCCGGTGATCACCATCGGGATCCCGTTCGGTCCGACGTTCTACAGCGGCAGCGCGAATGCGTTCATCACCCCGCTCAGCGCCGCCCTGCTGGGGCTGACGCTGAACGAGGCGGCGTACATGGCCGAGATCGTCCGCGGCGGTCTGCTCGGCGTCGACCGCGGGCAGACCGAGGCGGCCCAGGCGCTCGGGCTGGGCCGTGGCCGGATCCTGGGGCGGATCGTGCTGCCCCAGGCGATGCGGGTGATCATCCCGCCGACCGGCAACCAGGCGATCTCGATGCTGAAGAACACCTCGCTGGTCTCGGTGCTCGGCGTCGGGGATCTGTTGCACAGCGCGCAGATCGTCTACTCCCGCACCTATCAGACGATCCCGCTGCTGATCGTGGCCTCGCTGTGGTACCTGGTCTTCACCACCGTGCTCGGCATCGGCCAGCACTACATCGAACGGCACTTCGGCCGCGGCAGCACCACCCTAGTCGCTCGGACCCGGAAGCGCAGGAATCGAAGCGTGGAAGGAAAGGCGCGATGACCCCGCTGGTGACGGTCCGTGGCGTGCACAAATCGTTCGGGCCGCTGGAGGTGCTCAAGGGCATCGACTTCGAGGTGTCCGCCGGCCAGGTGTGCTGCCTGATCGGTCCGAGCGGATCCGGCAAGTCGACGATCCTGCGCTGCATCAACCACCTCGAGAAGATCGACGCCGGCCGGATCACCGTCAACGGCGAGGTGCTCGGTTATCGCCGGCGCGGCAACAAGCTGCACGAGATGACCGAATCCGACGCCGCCCGGCAGCGTACCGAGATCGGCATGGTGTTCCAGCGGTTCAACCTGTTCCCGCACATGACGGTCGGGGAGAACGTGGCCTATGCGCCGACCGTGCTCGGCCGGGAGACCCGCCGCAGCGGTGCGGCGCTGACGACCGAGCTGCTGGAGCGGGTCGGGCTGGCGGACAAGGCCGATTCCTATCCTGCTTCGCTTTCCGGCGGACAACAGCAGCGGGTGGCGATCGCGCGGGCGCTGGCGATGAAGCCCAAGGTGATGCTCTTCGATGAGCCGACCTCGGCGCTCGATCCGGAGCTGGTCGGGGAGGTGCTCGATGTGATGCGTGGCCTCGCCGAGGCCGGGATGACGATGATCGTGGTCACCCACGAGATGGGTTTCGCCCGCGAGGTCGGCGACTCGCTGCTGTTCATGGACGAGGGGATGGTCGTCGAACAGGGGCACCCGCGTGAGGTGCTCACCGCCCCGCAGCACGAACGCACCCGTTCTTTCCTGGCCAAGGTGCTCTGATGGGTTTCGATGCCGAGGTCGCGGTGATCGGCTGCGGCACGGTGGGCAGCATGACGCTGTGGCAGCTGGCGGACCGCGGGATCGACGTGGTCGGTTTCGAGGCGTACGCCCCCGGCCACGATCGCGGTGCGGCCGGCGGGGAGACCCGGCTCTTCCGGATGGCGTACGCCGAGGGGAGCGCGTTCGCCGGTCTGCTCAGCGAGGCCCGGGAACTGTGGCGTGAGCTGGAGCGGGTGTCCGGGGCATCGCTGCTGCAGCAGATCGGCGGGCTGTCGATCGGCGACCCGGCCGGGGCCTACCTGCGGGGGCTGCTGGATTCGGCCCGGGCCTCCCGGATCGAGGTCGAATCGGTCGGCGCCGACGAGGCGCAACGGCGCTGGCCGCAGCATGCCCTGCTGCCCGGTGAGATCGTCGTGCACGATCCGTCGGCGGGATTCGTCCGCTCGGATCTGGCGGTCGTGGTCGCCACCGACCGGGCCAGGCAGCAGGGGGCGCGGGTGCAGCGGTACGCACCGGTGCAGGACTTCACCGCCGACGAGCAGGGGGTGAGCATCCGCACCCGGGACGGTGTCTGGCGGGTGCGTACCGCGGTGATCACCGCCGGCTCCTGGAGCGCGCATTTCCTGCCCGGGTTGGAGCTCGCGCCCCGCCGGGTGCCGCTGTCCTGGTTCTCGCCGCTGGACCCGGGCCTGTGGGGCCCGGACCGGTTCCCGGTCTTCATCCGGGAGAGCGAGGGGGTGCATCTCTATGGCGCCCCGGCCGTGGACGGGGGCGCGGTGAAGGTGGCGGGTGCGGTCCGAGCCCGCGACATCACCGATCCGGACGCGGTGCAACGGCGCCACGACACCTGGGAGACCGAGGTGATGGTCGATGCGGTCACCCGGTTCCTGCCCGGGCTGCGCCCGGACCCGATCCGTGCCGACGCCTACACCGACCTCTACACCCCCGATGCGATGCCGGTGGTCGGCCCGGTACCGGGGTTGCCGGGGGTGTTCTGCGCGACCGGTTTCTCGGGCAAGGGATTCAAGATGGCGCCAGCGATCGGGAACGCGGTCGCCGAACTGGTCACCGGCGGCCGGGCGAGGCTTCCGGAGTCGTTCGCTCCGCCTTCCCGGCACCGCCGCGGGGCATCAGCAGCACCGCCCCGATAGCGATCGCGGCCGCGACAGTGGTGCCGAGGAACACGGTCCGGGCCGCGGTGCTGATCTGTTCGGGGGTGAACATGCCCGGCTGGATGCCGGTCGATCCCACCGGGACCGCCAGGGCCGCATTGGCCAGCGCGCCGGCCATCGCCGCCCCGAGGGCGCTGCCCAGGGACCGGGCGAACATGTTGGCGCCGGTGGCCACCCCGCGGCGTTCCCAGGGGACCGCGGACTGCAGGGCGACCATTGTCGAGGGGGCCAGCAGACCCAGGCCGATACCGGTGACGAAGCAGGATGCCGCGACCTGCCAGATCGAGCTGGTGGCGGTCAGCAGCAGCAGCGACGCCGACCCGGCGGTCACCACGAGCGCGCCGACCAGGGCGGTGGCCCGGAAACCGATCCGCAGATAGAGCCGGCCGGCGTTGGCGGCCGCCACCGGCCAGCCCATGGTGAGCGCGGCCAGCGCCAGCCCGGCGACCAGGGCCGAGGTGCGCAGTGCGGACTGGCCGTAGAGAGGGATGTAGGTGGTCAGCGAGATCAGCACCACCCCGACCAGCAGCGCGGCCAGATTGGCTGGGCCCTGGGTGCGTTCGCCGAGCACCCACCCCGGCAGGATCGGCTCCGCCGCGCGTCGTTCCACGATGACCGCCGCCAGCAGGGCGACGGCCGCACCGCCCAGCACCAGGCCGCTTTCCCAGGAGACCCAGCTCCACCGCGTACCACCCTCCAGCAGTGCCAGCACCAGCAGCGCGCTGCCGACCGCCAGCAACCCGGCCCCGGCATAGTCGATCCGGTGCCGGGTCGGGGTGACGTTCTCGTGGAAGCGCCGGATCAGCACGATCGCGGCCGCGGCGCCCAGCGGGATGTTGATCCAGAAGATCCAGCGCCACCCGGCGTAGTCGGCGAAGAAGCCACCGAGCGTCGGCCCGATCACCGAGGCGGCCGCCCACACCCCGGCCAGATAACCCTGCACCTTGGCCCGTTCGGCGACGGTGTAGATGTCGCCGATGATCGTCATCCCGATCGGCTGCACGGCCCCGGCACCCAGCCCCTGGATCGCGCGGAAGGCGATCAGCGCCGTCATGTTCCAGGCCGAACCGCACAGGATCGAACCGAGGACGAACATGCCGACGCCGAAGAGCATCACCTTCTTGCGCCCGACCAGGTCGGCGATCTTGCCGTAGATCGGCACCGCGACCGCCTGCCCGAGCAGATAGACCGAGAACAGCCACGGGAACTGGGTGAACCCACCCAGGTCGCCGACGATCGCGTTCACCGCGGTCGCCAGGATGGTGGCGTCGATGGCGACCAGGCCGGTGCTGAGCATCACCGCCAGCAGGACCGGTCCGCGTTCGGAGCGCAGACCGACGCCGGCTCGGGTCACCGCTTCATCTGTCACCGCTGATCATCTCGCACCGCCTCATCTTGGCAGAGGACGGTGACCGGGCACCGTACGGGCGAGCAGTGGGATCGACAGCACCGCCAGCGCGATGGCGAGTGCGGGAACCAGCAGGCCCCGCCCGATCAGCAGACCGCCGACCCAGGTGCCGAGTGCGATCCCGGCCTGGTAGGCGACCACGTATGCCGAGGAGGTGAGGTCACCGCCCGGTCCGGCGACCCGGATCACCGCGGCCTGCAGCACCACCGGAGTCGCGGCGATGCTGCCCGCCCAGAGCACGGCCGTGACCGCGACCACCGCGGGAGCCTCGGCGAGCAGGCCGGGTTGCAGGACACCGACCAGGAGCAGGGTGAGCACGCTGGTTCGCCACGGTCGTTCGTCGATCCACCGGCCGGCGAGCCAGACCGCGGCCAGGCTGCCGATACCGCAGCCGGTGAGCAATGCCGCGTACCCTGCCCGCTCGATATCCACTCGGGCGGCGAAGACGCTCAGGTAGGGGTAGCTCAGATACAGCGCGGTGACCACCAACAGGGTCCCGCCGGTGATCGCGACGGTGCCCTGCGTTCCCGCCCGGTCCGCCCGATTGGCCGGCGGTGGGTCGGCGGGGCCCCGCTCCGCGCGACCCGGTGGTAGTTGGCGCCAGAGTGTTGCGGCCAGCACCACCGCCGCGATCGCCACCGCCCCAGTCACCGGACGCCAACCGAGCTGCTGACTGGCCAAGGTCGCGATCGGTACGCCGGCCAGCAGGGCAAGGCTGGTGCCGAGGAAGACCCGGGACGATGCCCACGCCTGCCGGCCCGGCTCGACCAACTCGGCCGCCACCAGCGGCGCCAGTCCCCAGACCGGCACGTGCACCAGCGCGATCCCGGCCCGAGCCGCCGCGGCGACGGCCAGGGTCGGGGCGGCGGCGAGCACCAGCTGACCGGCTGCCAACCAGACCAGCGCGGCGCAGAGCACGGTGCGCCGGGGCAGTCGGCGGGTCAGCAGGGTGAGGGGGATGCCGAAGACCCCGGCGACCAGTGCGTAACCGGAGATCAGCGCACCCACCTGGGCCGGGGTGGCGTCCAGATCGGCCTGCAGCTGGGGCAGCTGCCCGACCGGCAGCAGTTCGGCCACCAGGAAGACGAAGACGACCCCGGCCAGGGCGGCGAGTGCCCGGCCGGGCGTACCGTCTCTCTCCGAGGTCACAACCGGTGCTTCGCCAGGAACGCGCTGATCTGCGCGGCCCAGGTCGGCGTCTCCGCGGGGGTGAAGATGTGCCCCGCCTCCGGCAGCTCGACGTATTCGGCGCCGGGGATCAGCTCGGCCAGTCGCCGGGTGGAGCTCGGCAGCACGGTCCGGTCCTGGCCGGCGCCGATGACCAACGTCGGTACGCCGATCGCTGCGGCCTCCTGGCGCACGTCGACGGTGCGGACGAGCTCCATCTGCGGGATCAGGGCCGACCCACCGACCTGCAGATCTGCCACGGTGGCAGCGATCGCGCGCGCCGCGGCGTCCGCATCGAGGGTCGCGAGTTGGGCGGGGGTGCCGACGCTGAGCAGCATCACCCGGGCCAGGTCGTGCCAGCGTTCGGCCCGGGCGAGGTCGGCGAACAAGGTGGCGAAGTTCGCACCCTGGACGTCGATCTCGGCCATCCCGACGGTCAGGATCAACCCGCTGACCCGCTCCGGATGCCGGGCTGCCGCGGTGATGGCGACCGTGGTGCCGAGTGAGAGGCCGAGGATCGGGAAGCGGTCGTTGCCGGCCCGGAGCTGGGCCTCGACCAACTCGTCGGCCAACCCGGCCAGCGTCAACGGGGTGGCCGCGGGCGGTCGGGATCCGCTGCCGGGATAGTCGCGACCGGTCAGCGTACGCCCCGGCAGGTGCGCCGCGAGTTCGGCGAAGTTGGCCTCGATGCCGCCGCCCGCACCGTGGGCGAGCGCGAGGACCGGGCCGGAACCGAAGCTGTGCAAGGAATAATCACTCATGGCGTCGACGCTAGGCATTGACATGGGTGACAAGGTCAAGGCCGATGTGAGCAACGCCACGGCAACGATGACGATCGGTCGACTCGCCGAGGCGACCGGAGCCTCGGCCCGATCGCTGCGCCACTACGAGGCCAACGGGTTGATCAGCGCGGAGCGGGACAGCAGTGACTACCGCCGCTATCGGACCGGGACCATCGAACGGGTGCAGCGGATCCGGCGGCTGCTGGGCGCCGGTTTCAATCTCGCCGAGGTCGCGATCCTGCTGCCCTGCATGGACGAGGACCCGGCGCGGATCGACATCTGCCCGCAGGTCGCCGGCGTGGTGCACGAGAAGCTTGACGCCTTGCTCAGCCAGTCCCGCGAGATCGCCCAGCAGCGCGACCAGATCCGTGCACTGATCGCCTAACTCACCTAGACCAGGAAGCGGTAGAACGGGCTCGTCGGGTCGACCTGTTCGACGGTCATCGGGGAGCGTTCCATCCGCTCCAGCAGGCCGTCCAGATCATCCGGGTTGCCGAGCTCGATGCCGACCAGCGCCGGCCCGGTCTCCCGGTTGGAGCGCTTCACGTACTCGAACAGCGCGATGTCGTCGTCCGGGCCGAGCACCTCGTCGAGGAAGCGGCGCAGCGCGCCGGGCTCCTGCGGGAAGTTCACCAGGAAGTAGTGCTTGCGGCCTTCCCAGACCAGCGACCGCTCGACGATCTCCGAATAGCGGGAGACGTCGTTGTTGCCACCGGAGAGGATCGCCACCACGCTCTGCCCGTCGCCGATGGTGAGCTGGCGGCCCAGGCTGGCTGCGGCGAGTGCGCCGGCTGGCTCGGCGATGATGCCGTCGGTCTGGTAGAGCTCCAGCATCTCCGAACAGATCTGGCCCTCCGGCACCGCGACCGGCTCCGGCTGGTGAGCCAGTGCGAGTGCGGTGGTCAGATCCCCGGCCCGGCGCACCGCTGCGCCGTCGACGAAGGTCTCGATGTGGTCCAGGGTGACCGGGGCGCCGTGCGCCATCGCCGCCGCCAGATTGGCCGCGCCGGCCGGTTCGACCGCGACGATCCGGGTGTCGGGGTGGTGTTCGGCGAACCAGACCAGACAGCCGCCGAGCATCCCGCCGCCACCGACCGGCACCACCAGCACGTCCGGTGCGTGGCCGAGTTGATCGACCACCTCGGCGGCCAGCGTGCCCTGGCCGGCGACGGTGCGCGGGTCGTCGAAGGCCGGCACCATCGTCGCGCCGGACTCCCAGACCTCGGTGTACGCCCCCTGCGCGGCCTCGTCGTAGGTGTCACCGGTCACCACCAGTTCGACATGGGCCCCGCCCAGTTGCCGCATCCGGTCCCGCTTCTGCCGCGGGGTGGTGGAGGGGACGAAGATCCGGGCCCTGATGCCGAGCCGGGCGCAGGCGTACGCCACCCCCTGGCCGTGGTTGCCGGCGGAGGCGCAGACCACCCCGGCCTGCCGCTCGGCCGTCGAGAGCTGGGAGATCAGGTTGTAGGCGCCGCGGATCTTGTAGGAGCGGACCGGTTGCAGGTCCTCCCGCTTCAGCCAGACGTTGGCGCCGGTGCGCAGCGACAGCCGCAGATTGCGCTGCAGCGGGGTCTCGGTGATCACGCCGCGCAGCCGGGTGCAGGCGTCGGAGATATCGGCCGCGGTGACGTCGTTCTGCTTCATTCGGGTCATTGTGCCGTCGTCGGACGACCTCAGGGCTGCTGTGCCACCAGATAGAACCGGTCGGTCTCCGGTTCCATGCCGGCCAGCGGGCCGCGCAGATACCACTCCTCGATCTCCAGGCCGGCCTGTTCGGCGGCCCGCTTGATCTCCTCGGGGTCGTGCAGCACGAAATCGAGCGAGACGGCCCGGTCGAGATACTCCTCGGTGTGCCGGACCTCGGCCCCGGCATGCAGCGCGACCGCGATCCGGCCACCGGGGGCCAGGATCCGGGCCAGGGCGCCGAACCAGGGCGCCAGCTCGGAACCGGACAGGTGCACCCCGGCGTACCAGGCGACGATCGTGCCCCACGCGGCGGCGTTGGGTGGGCGCAGCAACCGATTGAAGTCGGCGACCTCGAACCGCAGGTCCGGATGGGTCTCGCGGGCGACCCGGATCATCTCGGGGGAGAGGTCGAACCCGGTGACCTCCGCGCCGGCGTCGGCGAGCACGCGGGTGGTCTGGCCCGGGCCGGTGCCGATGTCGGCGATCGGGCCGGTGGACTCGGCGGCCAGCCGGCCCAGCAGCCACCGGTCGAACGGCTTGCCGGCCAGCTCGTCACCGAAGCGTTCCGCGTACGCCTCGGCGAGCGCGTCATAGCTGGCCCGGACCCGCTCGTCGCGGGCCGCCGCACCGTCGGCGAGCACCTGGTCCCGATCCACCGCCGCAACCGGCGCGGCCGGTTCCGCGATGCCCTCGACCGGGCCCAACAGGTGCACCCAGCGCGGGTCGCGGTGACCGGGGAGCCGCTCCAGTTCGCGGGTCAGCGGGGTGTCCCGCTCGGCCAGCCGGCGCAGCACCTGCTCGGCGGATTCCTTGTCCGGGAACGGAAAGAGCCGGTCGGTGCGCGTCTTGAGTTCCCCGGCGGACTGCGGGCCGCGGAGCAGCAGCACGGTGATCAGGGCCCGTTCGTCGTCGGCGAGTTCGAGCTGTTCGTCGAGCCGCTGGTGGTACTTCAGCGCGCGCGACCCCTTGCCGGCCCAGACGAAGCGGACCAGCTCCCGGTCCTTCAACCCGCGCAGACAGGCCTCGAGCTGCTGGTCGTCGTAGTCGCTGACCGGCTCCCGGCTGGAGGTCTGGTTGCAGGCGGTCCGCAGCGCGTTCAGCGACAGCGGATAGCTCCCGGGAACCGTCTTCTGCTTCTCCAGCAGGGAACCCAGCACCCGTTGTTCGATCGCGTCCAGCTCGATCTCGGCCACGATGCTCAGCGTACTGTTTGTCCTCGGCTCGCGCCCGCGCGCCCAATCCCCGCTCTTCATCGCAGTCGTCGAAATCCCCGCGATGACCCTGTGATTTGGGGCGTTCGTGACGCGGGGATTTCTCCTTGGTGCTCTTCCAGAGCGGGGGCGCGCTTCCGACGCTCGCCGAGGGGTTCTCGGCTCGCGCCCGCGCGCCGGTCTTTCTCGGCTCGCACCCGCGCGCCCAATCCCCGCTCTTCATCGCAGTCGTCGAAATCCACGCGAGGACCCTGTGCTTTGGGGCGTTCGTGACGCGGGGATTTCTCCTTGGTGCTCTTCCAGAACGGGGGCGCGCTTCCGACGCTCGCCGAGTCAGTCCGTGCCGGTACCGCGGCGGCGTGCGGTGGGCGGGTCGGCCCAGCCGAGCAGATCGGGCTGTTCGCGGGCCAGTTCGTCGCGCTCGGGCAGAGCTTTGCGGCGTTTCGCGCCGCGGCCGATCAGCGGCTCCACTCGGGCGGCGTCCTCGACCAGCTCGGGGGCGGCGATATCGCGGGTGGACTCGTCGACGCTCTGCGGGGCGGTCAGCTCGGCGTCGGTGACCTTGAGGTCACGGAAGCGGCGGGCGGTGACCAGCACCCGGGCTTCCATCGAACCGACGGTCGAGTTGTATGCCCCCACCGCGGCCTTCAGCGAGCGGCCCACCTTGTCCAGATGGCCACCCATCGCCGAGAGCCGGTCGTGCAGCTCGCGGCCGAGCGCGAAGACCTCGGCGGCCGACTCGGCCAGCGCCGCCTGCTTCCAGCCATAGGCGACCGCGCGCAGCATCGCGATCAGAGTGTTCGGCGTCGCCACCACCACATTGCGCGCCGCGGCGTACTCATGCAGGTCGGGCAGCTGCTCCAGGGCGGAGAACAGGAACTGCTCATTGGGCAGGAACATCACCACGAACTCGGGCGTACCGGTGTCGGCCTTCCAGTATTCCTTGCCGGAGAGCTGGTCGACGTGACCCTTGACGTTGCGGCCGAAGAGGGTGAGCTTCTCGGCGCGCGACCGCTCGTCCTCGGTCTCGTGTGCCTCCAGGAAGGCGCTCAGCGGCACCTTGGCGTCGACATAGAGGAACTTGCCGTCGGACAGGTTGACCCGCATATCGGGGCGGATCGCCCGGTCCGCCGAGGTGGTGGCGCTCGCCTGTTCGTCGAAATCGCAGCGATCCACCATCCCGGCATATTCCGCGACCCGACGCAGCTGCAGCTCACCCCAGGCGCCGCGCACCTGCGGCTTGCGCAGCGCGGTCGCCAGCGCGTGGGTCTCGCGGCGCAGATGCTCACCGGTGGCCTGCACCGCGATCACCTGGTTGCGCAGGTCGGTGGCCATCGCCACCCGGTCCTTCTCCACCGAATTCAACCGGTCGGCGAAGGTGGCCATCAGCTCGGTCAACGGGGTGATGATCGCCCGGGTCTGCTCATCGGTGGCCTTGCCCTGCCGTTCCAGCGTCTCGCCGGAGAGCGCCTTGAACTGGTTGGCCAGCGCCTCCCGGTCCTCGCTGAGCCGCTGCGCGCGCTCACGCGCGGCGTCGCGCTCGGCCCGGGCGGCCGCCAGCTGGGCGGACACCTCGGCCGCCTCGGCCTGGGCCTGGGCGGTCTCGGCGCGGGCCTCGGCGATCTGGCCGCGGACCTCGGCGGCACCGGCTTCCAGGCGGTGCAGCTGGGCGCGCAGGGTCGCGGTCTCGGTGCGGGCGTCGGCCGCCTGGGCACGCGCATCGGCCGCCTCGGCCCGGGACGCCGCGGCGCTCGAACGATCGTCGGCGGCGGCCTCGGACGTCCGGGAGCGTAGCACGAACCAGGCCCCCGCGGCGCCGAGGGCGAGGCCGATGACCAGCATCAGTCCGATGACCAGCAGGGCTGCGGTGATCTCCATACCAGCGATCCTGCACGAGGGGTCTGACAGTTTCCGCCAGGCGCTCCGCCGGCCACCGGATCGCTGCTGGATCACCGGCCCGATCGGGCGTACTGACGCCAGAAGCCGGTCGATGGTTTGATGACACCATGCCGCACGCCGACTCGCAGAAACACGTCGCCGACCTGGCCGCCTTCGTGGTGGCCTCACCGAGTTCCTTCCACGCCGCCGCGGAGCTGGCCCGGGCGCTGCGCGAGGCCGGGTTCGCCGAACAGGTGGAGACCGAGGACTGGGACGCTTCCCCGGGCGGCCATTTCCTGGTCCGCGATGGGGCGCTGGTCGCCTGGTGGGTACCGCAGATCGCCGGGCCGCGGTCGGGGTTCCGGATCGTCGGCTCGCACACCGATTCGCCCACCTTCAAGCTCAAGCCGGACCCCACCTACGGTGCCGCGGGCTGGCAGCAGGTCGGTGTCGAGGCCTATGGCGGCCCGTTGATCGCCTCCTGGACCGACCGCGAACTCGGTATCGCGGGCCGGATCGTCACCCCGCGTGGGGAGCGGGTGCTGGTCAAGACCGATGCGGTGATGCGGATCCCGCAGCTCGCCATCCATCTCAACCGCGGGGTGAACGACGAGGGGCTGAAGCTGGACAAGCAGTTCCAGACCCAGCCGGTGTTCAGCGTCCGGCGCCCCGACCTCCAGGTGCTCGACCTGGTCACCGACTTCGCCGACGACATCCGCTTCCCCGACGGTCTGACCTCCGACGACGTGGCCGGACACGACCTGATCGCCTTCGACACCGCCAAGCCCAAGCTCTTCGGCGCCGACGACTCCTTCCTGGCCTGCGGCCGGCTGGACAACCTGTCCAGCGTGCACGCCTCGCTGATCGCCCTGCTGAACACCGACGACACCGGCGGCGACATCGCGGTGCTGGCGGCCTTCGACCATGAGGAGGTCGGTTCGGGGTCCCGGTCCGGCGCCTGCGGGCCGCTGCTGGAGGATGTGCTGGTGCGGACCGCGACCGCGCTCGGCGCGACCCCCGATGAGTATCGGCAGATGCTGCAACGCTCCTCCTGCGTATCCGCCGACGCCGGGCACGCGGTGCATCCGAACTATGTCGGCCATCACGACCCTGTGCATCGGCCGCTGCTGAACGAGGGTCCGCTGCTGAAGATCAACGCCAACCAGCGGTACGCCTCCGATGCGGTGGGGGAGACGCTGTGGCGGCGGGCCTGCGCGGTGGCCGGGGTGCCGGTGCAGCAGTTCGTGTCCAACAACCAGGTGCCGTGCGGGTCGACGATCGGTCCGCTGACCGCGACCCGGCTCGGGATCACCACCGTCGATGTCGGGGTACCGCTGCTCAGCATGCACTCGGTCCGCGAGATGGCCGGTGTCGACGACCTCTACTTCCTCACCCGTGCCCTGCAGGCCTACTGGGCGGGCGCCTGACCCGGCCGGTGCGAGAGCTGGTCGGGCAGAAAATCGATTGGCGGCGACCCGGCCGGCTGACAGGCTGACCGGGTGAGTGATGTGCAGATCGTTCGAGCCCCCGACGCGCCGACCCCTGGCTGGACCACCGGGCTGAAGGAGTTCGTCACGCTCTCCGACCGGTCGCACCAGACGCGGCTCGCGTCTGTGGATTATCAGTTCCGGGCCTCGGAATGGGCGGCGATGTGGGTCGCCCGGGAGCAGACCGACCAGTTGCTCTGGCTGGCCGTGACGGACGGCCGCGTGGTCGCGGCGATGCAGTTCGGCCTGCCCCTGCAGGACAATCTGCGGTTGGCCGACGGCTGGCTGATCCTCGACCCGGAGTACGCGGAGCGGGCGTCGGAGCTGTTCGACGCGCTCTGGGATCAGGCCCGGCAGGAGCTGGTACGCCGGGGGCGCGGCCTGGTCTGGTTCTGGCACATCACCGCGATTCCCGACGCGGGTGAGGCGCAACTGGAACCGCGTACCGGCTTGGGCGCGGTGATCGCCGACGAGACCGCCGATTGGCTTGCCAGCACGGGGTTCAGGCTGGAACAGGTCGAGGTGCTGGCGCGCCTGGATGTTGACGATTCCTTTGTGGGGAAGGATTTCGCGGCGCTGGCCGCCGACGCGGAGGCGGCCTCTGAGGCGTACCAGGTGAAGGGGTGGGTCGGGCCGACACCGGCCGAACTCATTCCCGCGATGACCGAACTGCGGGCCCGGATGAGCACCGATGTGCCGGCCGGTGACCTGGCGATGGAGGAGGAGAGCTGGGATGAGGACCGGATCCGGTACGCCGACGCGCTGCAGGAGCTGATGGGTCGCCGCACGTTGTGGATGGTCGCTCGGCACCGCGAATCCGGTGAGCTGGCGGCGTACACCCAGTTGTCCGTGGTCGACGAGGTCCCCGAACTCGCCTGGCAGAACGACACCCTGGTCGCCGGCGCGCACCGCGGGCACCGGCTCGGGATGCGGATCAAGCTGGCGAACCTGGAGCAGTTGCGCGAGCAGGCACCCGGGGTGCGCCGGATCCTCACCGGCAATGCCGACGAGAACGCCCACATGCGTTCCATCAACACCGCCCTCGGCTTCCGGCCGGCTGTCGTCGGCGGGGTCTGGCAGCTGGAGCTGGGAGCGGAATGACGGTGGCCGTCACCGAGATCGCCCCGCCGCTGATCGACGGCGCCCCGAACCCCGAGCTGGCCGAGGTGATCGACCTGTGGCGGCGCTGGGGTGAGGATCGCTTCGGTCACGACGATTTCCAGCACGGGATGGCCGGGCTCGCGCATCGTCTGACCGGCACGTCCCGGGTTGCACGGCGGATGTGGGTGGTACGCGAGGGGGAGCGGGTGGTCGGCTCGCTGCAGCTCGATCTGCCGCTGGGGGACAACGAGCACCTGGCCGATCTGGAACCCTGTGTGGACCCGTCCGTCGATCCGGCCGCGGTGCTCGAGGCGCTGTGGCACACGGTACGCCCGGTGCTGCGGGCCGAGGGCCGGACCGCGGTCTCGCTGTGGGTGTCCGACCCGATCCTGACCCCGGACCCGGCTGCGGAGACGGTCACCGCGAGCACGGGATCCGGCGCGGTCCGTCTCGACGCGACGGCCCGCTGGCTGCTGGACACCGGGTTCGTGCTCGATCAGGTCGAGCGCAGCGGGTTGCTGCGGATCCCCGAGGGGCTCGGCGATCTGGACCGATTGCAGGCCGAGGCCGAGCGGGCCAGCGGCGACTACGAGCTGGTGCAGTGGAGCGGGCCGACACCGCCCGAGCTGCGTGACGGGCTCGCGGTCCTGCGCGGGCGGATGTCCACCGACGTACCGATCGGCGACCTGCCGCGCGGTGCGGAGACCTGGAACGCCGAGCGGGTCAGCGAGCTGGATGAGTTCCACCGAAAGGAAAAGCTGGACGACCTGTGGACCATCGCGGTACGCCGGGGGAGCGGTGAGCCGGTCGCGCACACCTATCTGTCGGTGCCACAGGAGAAGCCGGGCCTGGCCTGGCAGGAGGACACCCTGGTCCGCCCGGACCACCGCGGCCACCGGCTCGGGCTGCTGGTGAAGGCGGCCAACCTGCGCCGGCTGCGGGCCGAGCATCCGGGCGTACACCGGGTGCGGACCTGGAATGCCGACGAGAACGCGCACATGCTCGCCATCAACGACGCCCTCGGTTTCCGCCCCGACGCCCATCGAGGGCCTCTGGCTCCTGACGCGCATCGAGTAGCCCTCCGATCCCCGAGTAGCTGGCCATGCGGAGCGCCAGCGGAGCAATGGCCAGCGTGTCGAGGGGTCACCCAATGCTCGGCTAAAGTGGGCCGGCGTGGCACTCACCATCGGAATCGTCGGCCTCCCGAACGCCGGCAAGTCGACCCTGTTCAACGCGCTGACCCGCAACGACGTGCTCGCCGCGAACTATCCGTTCGCGACCATCGAGCCCAACGTCGGCGTGGTCGGCGTACCCGAGCCGCGGCTGGCGAAGCTCGCCGAGATCTACTCCTCCAAGGAGATCATCCCGGCGACGGTGTCGTTCGTGGACATCGCCGGCATCGTGAAGGGTGCCTCCCAGGGCGAGGGGATGGGCAACGCGTTCCTGGCCAACATCCGCGAGGCCGACGCGATCTGCCAGGTGACCCGGGTGTTCGCCGACGCCGATGTGACCCATGTCGACGGTTCGGTCGATCCCGGCAAGGACATCGACACGATCACCACCGAGCTGATCCTGGCCGACATCCAGACCCTGGAGAAGGCGCTGCCGCGGCTGGAGAAGGAAGCCCGGATCAAGAAGGAGTCTCAGCCCAAGCTCGCCGCCTGGCAGGAGGCGCTCGAGGTGCTCAACTCCGGCAAGGGTGTGTACGCCGCAGGGCTGGACCGCGAACCGCTGAAGGAGCTGTTCCTGCTCACCGCGAAGCCGTTCCTCTACGTGTTCAACTGCGACCAGGACGAGCTCGCCAACGAGGAACTGAAGCAGCGGATGCGCGACTTGGTCGCCCCCGCCGAGGCGATCTTCCTGGATGCCAAGATCGAGGCCGAGCTCGCCGAGATGGAACCCGACGAGGCCCGGGAATTCCTTGCCGAGATGGGAATCGACGAACCCGGGCTCGATGTGCTGGCCCGGGTGG
This sequence comes from Enemella evansiae, assembly GCF_002250705.1. Lineage (GTDB taxonomy): Bacteria > Actinomycetota > Actinomycetes > Propionibacteriales > Propionibacteriaceae > Enemella > Enemella evansiae. Next base: position 88,411 of record NZ_NMVP01000005.1, on the reverse strand, counting down.
GTTACGAGACGCTGGGCCTGCAGAGCTACCTCACCGCCGGCCCCAAGGAGGCCCGCGCCTGGACGATCCGCAAGGGCGCGACCGCCCCCGAGGCCGCCGGCGTGATCCACACCGATTTCCAGAAGGGCTTCATCAAGGCCGAGATCGTGGCTTACGACGATCTGGTCGCCGCGGGGTCCGAGCAGGCCGCCAAGGCCGCCGGCAAGATGCGCCTTGAGGGCAAGGACTATGTGATGTCCGATGGCGACGTGGTCGAGTTCCGCTTCAACGTGTGATCACGTCGGGTGGCTCGTCGACAAGGTGGGGCTCGTCACCCGTCAGATCGAGCCATGGGAGACGCGCGTCGGCAGCCATATTGGTGAGGTCACGGATGAGTTCTGCGAGATCGTCACCAACCGGTGAGGTCGGTCCCGCGGTGTAGGAGAACCGTCCGCCCTCCTCGGAGTAGAGCTCACGGACCTCCCACGACTCAATCCCGGCATCGGCGTCCCGGACTTTCGTTGCCACGTAGCGCCAAGAACTCACCATGATGTCCTTCCGAGCAGGGACTGATCTCAGGGTGTCGGCGACGTCAGGTTCACTTCACGCTACAACGGCCTAATCGCTGGCGGAAGCGGCTGGCTTGCCAGTCGCGACCGGTCATGTCCACCACGGCATCTGTGAGGAACCGGGCGGGCCATCGTCGCCTCAGGTATATGGCCATTCATATGCTCAAGCGTGAGGGGAGCCGCTCGTGCCTACGACCAGCGTTGACCTGACACCAAGCTGATCGAGCGCGCCCGTGAGCTCACCGGGGAGAGGTCCATTCGTGCTGTTCTCGACCTTGCGCTGCGCCGCCTGATCGCGTCCAGGCAGAAGAGCGGGATGACCGAGGGCATTCGCCAGCTCGAGGACCTGCCCGCCGATCTGGGTGCGCCGACCATCGACTATCCCGTGCCGGACGAGTGACCGTCTACCTCGTCGACCACTCCGTGTGGGCTCGCGTGGTCTCCGGTGACATTCGCATGCTCACCCGGCTCCGGCGCATTGAACGTGCGCCAGCGGACCTGCTCGTCACCTGCGCTCCGCAGATGCTGGAGTTCTGCCACAGCGCGAGGACGCCAGCGGAGTACGCCCGATATCGAGAGCAGATTTCGCTGGGCTTCCCGCTCGAGCACGCACCCGACGAGACCTTGGTTCTCGACATCCAGGCCGCTGTGGAACGCAGGACTTGTCCGCGCAGCTGGTCCGCTCGGCATCTTGATCGCTGGCTATGCCATCACCAACGATGCGACGGTGTTCACGGCCGACCAGGACTTCGTACACATCGCTCGGGTGTGCGATCTGCAACACGAGTACGTCGCACCTGATGCGGCACCTGATTGATCAGCGGGACGATCCACGACGCCTCCGACGGTCGCCGATCGGTACACGCGCGTGCACCTCAGCTGTCGCGGCGTACGAGCATCGCGAAGTTCATGCCCGAGGGAGCGAGTGCCCAGGCCGTGAGCATGACAGCAGCAATGACCGGCGGGAGCTCGGTGACGGTGTATCCGGGTGTGCTGAGCATACTGAGCGCGAGTTGATCGGGAAGGAAGCGGACGACCAGGGGCCATTGCAGGATCCCGGTGGCGATGAGGATCGGGATCAGCACGAGCAGGGACAGCGAGGCGACAGAGCTGCGGATGATGCCGGTGAGGGCGTAGGCGATGAGCGCCATGAGCGTGTACGCCAGCGTCCAGAGACCGAGATCCGCGAGAGCCCCCGCGAACCCCCGCCCATCGGCAAGGGTCAGGGTCAGCCTCCCCGGTGCAAGCGTCACGAGCGCGGCCGGGGTCGTGATCCCCAGCAACGCCGCGAGCTTGGCGGCCGCGAGACGCCCGCGCTGGGGCACGGCGGCCAGGGTGATCCGTAACTGTCCACTGGCGTACTCGCTGCCCGCGGCGATCACCGGGAGGATGAGGAAGAGGTAGGCGGGGGCGAACATCACCGAGCCCAGTTCGGAGACCGGCACGAGGCGATCCCCGACGGAGAGTCGGACAAGCCCGGCGGCATCCACGACCCCGAGCGCGAGGTTCACGACGAGTGCGAGTGCCACCGCCAGGAGCGTGGCGGGGTGGGTGATGATCTTGGTGACCTCTGCGGCCACCACATCGCGGAAGCGGATGGTCGTCGTCTCGTCCCTGTCGAGGGTGCCGTTGTCGGCAATCGGAGTGTCGGCGCTGCTCATCGGGCATCCCTGCGGCGGAGCACGATGACGGCGACGATCAGGGGAATGATCGCCCAGGCGGTCAGGGTGATCAGCGCGTGCTCGGGTCCGGCGGTGAGCGGTGGAATGACCTCGCCGACGACGTCTGCGAACAGCAGGTTTCGCAGCGCGCTGACCGGCAGCAGCGCGTCGACGGTGGGCGAGATCAACGCGACGACCTGCGTCATCGTGAGGCCCAGGAACACGGCCATCGCGATGATGCCGACGAGGGTACGCCGCGCGATGAGCGTGACGGCGAGTGCGATGAGGTTCATGGCGATCGCGATGAAGATCATGCGGCCGTGTCCGATGAGCGCTTCCTCGTTCCATAGGAAGGAGGAATCCCAGGCCCGCACGGTGAAGTAGGTGATCCCGATGGAGACCAGGGCGAGGAGGACGCCCATCGCGAGGGAGATGAGTGCGATGGCGAGGGCTTTGGCTGCGACGATGCGCGGGCGTGAGGGGACGGTGAGCAGGCTCTGGCCGATCTGGCCGGAGCGGAACTCGGTGCCGGTGGCGACCGCTCCGATCACCCAGATGAACATGACCCCTTGGAAGGTGAAGGCGACGATCAGTTCGGCGAGGAACTGCTCGGCGGGCACCAGCTGGCCTCCGTAGAACTCGATCCGCCCGTCGGCGGTGATGTTCGCGAGCGAATCGCGGATGTTCGGCATGTTCATCGACATGATGAGGACGTGCAGCGCGGTCAGCGCTGCGAGCATGAGCTGCACGCTGGGCAGGCTCAGGGCCTTGGTGAGTTCGGCGCGGATGGCGTGGATCATGGCGGTCACCAGCTCTCGCCTGGGGTGCTGCCGGTGAGCGCGAAGAACGCCTCTTCCAGGGTCGCCTGACCGGCGATCACCTGGTCCAGGGGACCGGTGGCGATGATGCGGCCCTTGTTGATGATGACGAGGTCGTCCACGGTCTCAGCGACCTCGGCCATGAGATGGCTGGACAACAGCACCGTGTTGCCCTGCTGGGCGTAGCGCCGGATGAAGGTGCGCACGGTGCGGATGCCCTCCGGGTCGAGGCCGTTGACCGGCTCGTCCAGCACGAGCATCCGCGGCTCGCCCAGCAGAGCTGTGGCCAGGCCCAGGCGCTGCTTCATGCCGAGGGAGTACTTCCGCACCCGAATCTTCGCCGCGTCGGTGAGACCGACGGTCTCCAGCACCTCGGCGATCCGATGCTTCGGGATACGGCCCGCCTGCGCCACCCAGCGCAGATGATCGATGCCGCGCCGCTCGGGCACCGGGGCCGCACCGTCGAGCATCGCGCCGACCGTACGCAGCGGCTGATTCAATGCTGCGTACGGTTTCCCGTCGATGAGCGCTGTTCCCGAGGTCGCTCGGTCGAGGCCGAGCAGGATGCGCAGCGTGCTCGATTTCCCGGCCCCGTTCGGGCCGAGGAATCCGGTGACCCGGCCGGGCTTCGCGGTGAAGGTCACCCCTTCGACAGCGGCCTTCGACCCGTATCTCTTGCTGACATTGTCGATCTCGATCACCTGGTCGCGCTCCTCACGATGGTTCGGGAACTACTTCCCTTCCACCGTGCTGCCCGAAGCCTCGGAGCCGCGTCCCCCGGATGGGGACACCTCAGCGCTGATCGTGCAGGAGTCCTGCTTCGACGGCGAGCACGGCGAGTTGCGTACGGTCGCTCACGTCGAGCTTTGCGAACAACCGCTTCAGATACGTTCGCACCGTCTCCGGACTCAGATACAGCTCGGTTGCGATCTGCTGCGTCGACCGCCCCGAGGCGATCAACCGGGTGACCTGCAACTCTCGCTCGGACAGGCGTGCCCTCGTGAAGGGGTGCGGCACCGGGCGCGGCTGCGCGGAGAACTGGTTCATCAGCCGCGCGGTCACCTCGGGGGCGAGCGATCCGTGCCCGGCATGCACGGCCCGCACTCCGGCGAGTACCTCAGCTGGAGCCGCGTTCTTCAACAGGAATCCGGCCGCGCCGTCGTGCAGCGCCTCGCTCACGTACTCGTCGAGATCGAAGGTGGTCAGCAGAATGATTCTCGTCGAGAGACCCGCCGCACCCCGCACCACGTCCAACCCGGACCCCCGGGGCATCTGCACGTCGACCAGCGCGACATCCGGTGTCAGCGTCTGGATCAGGCGCAGCGCCTCCTCGCCCGTTCCTGCCTCGCCATGGACCTGGAATCCCTCGCTGTGGTCGAACAACCTGCGATAGGCACGGCGGAATGCAGCGTCGTCGTCGGCGAGGAGGACGCGGATCGACCGGGTCATGCCGGGGCCCCCGCGGGGAGACGGGCCAGCACGCGGGTGCCACCCTCCAGCCGGGTCGTGACGGTCAGAGAACCGCCCAGCTCTTCGACACGCTCGCGCATCCCCGCGACCCCGGTGCCCGGTGTCGGACGCGAGGGAAGACCGTGGCCGTTGTCCTCCACCTGCACGACCACCGTGTCGCCATCCCCACGCACGGACACCTCGCAGCCCCGTGCGCCGGAGTGGCGGATGATGTTGCTCAGCGTCTCCTGCACGATCCGGGCGACCGCGATCCGCGTCTCGTCTGACATGGGCGGGGTCGTGATCTCGGTCGAGACCTCGAGTCCGCTCACGCGCGCTGCGGTGACCAGCTCGGTGAGGTCAGGGGATGTGGCGACAGCTTGGTGTCCGGTGCGAAGTGAGCGTACGAGGGCCTGCATCTCCACCAGGGCAGCGCGAGCCCGTAACTCGATAGCGGTGAGCGCGTCTCGCCACTCCTGCTCGTCCGCACCGGGCAGCTCCCGGATGATCGCGGCCTCCGCGCTGATGGTGCTGAGGGAGTGGCCGACCACGTCGTGCACCTCGCGGGCCAACACGTTCTGCTGCCGGGCGCGCTCGGCAGCGGCTCGTTCCAGTGCGGTCTGCCGGGTCGCGGCCTGCCGTTGCGCCTCGACGTGCCCGAGCAACCACGCCGCGCCGACCGCGCCGATGCCGATGACGAGAGCCTGGCCGAATGACAGCAGGGATTCCGGTACGGCCGTTACGGTCGACACCAGAAGCAGTACGCCGACCGCGACCAAGCCGATCACCCGAGTCCGGCCACCGCGACGCAACGCGAGCGGGTACAGACACCATGCCGCAGCGAGCAAGGGATCCTCGCTCAGTCCCGTCAACCACCCCCATGCTGTCGCACAGAGCGTCACGATCGGTGAGACTGTCGGCGCTCTCCAGCGAAATAGGACCGCAGCGATGACCGCCGCAACAAGCCCTGCCCAGAGCACACGTGCCGGGGTGCCTGAGGAGGGCCAGTTCGGAGCCCAGAACCCCATGACGATGAGCGAAGCCACTATGGCGTCGGTCACCCCGGACAGCCATGATCCGCGTTTCAGCGGCATACCGATTCCGTCTTGACCCACCACGACTCCATTTCAGCACCTTCGAGGATCCGGGCGTCGCGACCCCGAACGGGTTGTCGATGATGTAATGCCAGATGCCACCCTCCCCGCTCGCGCGACGTCTGTTGCCGTGCCCCGGAGGTCGACCTCCTCACCCCTAAGGGTGGTGCCGGCGATCGTCCAGTTGACGATGAGCCCATGGGCGGGCGAGTCGCAGCCACTGTCGCCGTGATGGCCTTATCCATCGAAATGTGGTGGAGTTCCGATTCAACGTCTGAATTCCATCCACCGAGTGCTTTCATTAGTGAAATCAGTTCGGCACTTGGGGGAGTGATATGGCGTCGATTGTCGTTCGTGGGCTCGACGAATCCGTCAAGGCCTGGCTTGCGGTTCAGGCAAAGCAGCATGGCCGTTCCTTGGAGGCTGAGGTTCGCGACATCCTGACCAAGGCCGCTGCCCGCCCGAATATCGGGTTGGCGTTCCTCCAGGCTGCGCAGGCGGCCGGTGGTGTCGATAAGCTGCCGCTTCCTGAACGTATCGACCCGGCTCGGTCCGTGGACTTCCCCTGATCGTCCTCGACACCTGGGACGGGGTGCAGGACACCATCGTGGCTGCCAGGCGTCAAGCCGTGGCGGTCGACCAAGCCATATGATGGGTCATATAGAATGAGTGGGAGGGGGTACGGGCATGGCCATGACCAGCGTTGACCTGGACGCCAAGCTGATCGAGCGCGCCCGTGAACTCACGGGAGAGAAGTCCAATCGAGCGGTCCTCGACCTCGCGCTGCGCCGCCTGATCGCGTCGAAGCAGAAGGGTGCGATGATCGACGGCGTCCTTCAACTCGAGGATCTGCCCGCAGAGCTGGGTGCGCCGACCATCGAATATCCCCTCCCGGACGAGTGACCGACTACCTCGTCGACAACTCCGTCTGGGCGCGGGCGATCGCCGGTAACCCTCGCATGATCGCTCGCCTGAGGCGCATCGAACGTGCTCCAGCCGATCTCGTCGTCACCTGTCCGCCGCAGGTGCTCGAGTTCTGCCACAGCGCGCGGACACCCGCCGAGCACGCCCGTTATCGCGAGCAGATGTCGTTGGGCTTCCCGCTCGAGCGCGCACCCGGCGAAGCCCTGGTGCTCGACATCCAAGCCGCGCTCTGGAAGGCCGGCCTTGTCCGTGCCGCCGGTGCCGTTGACATCTTGATCGCTGGCTACGCGATCGCCAACGACGCCACGGTGCTCGCGGCCGACCACGACTTTGGCCACATCGCACGGGTGTGCGACCTGCAACACGAGTACGTCGCGCCGGAGACGGGAGCCTGCTGATTGTCCATGCAACGATCGCGATGGCAACGGCAGTTGATGGCCGACCTGCGTCGACCTGGATCAACGTGCGAAGCTGACCGGACTTGCCGCTCGACCTGAAGGAATGCAATGCCCAAGGCCGTGACCCTGATTCGTTCCAAGTTGCTGTCGGATGTGGCCGAGTACGCCTACGCCGCTACAGCGCCCGCAGAAGCCCGCCTGGTGTTTCTGGCGGGCGCTTGTCCACTGGACAGCGATGGATCGACCTGCAATGAAGGTGACTTCGCGGGACAGGCCGCCAAGTGCGTCGAGAACATGAAGATTGCTCTGGGGGAGGCTGGCGCCACACTGCAGGACGTCATCGCCACGCGGGTGCTCGTTGCCTCATCCGAACAGGCCGATCTCGTGACGGCCTGGGAAGTCGTCCGCGACGCGTTCGGGGACCACGACGTGCCGAGCACGCTCATCGGGGTGGCCGCACTCGGCTATGACCACCAACTCGTGGAAGTGGAAGCCACGGCTGCCGTCATCGATTGACATGGGGGTTGATGGGTCGGCTCCTGACCCGGGCTGCGACCCTCTGAAGTCATGTCGATGCGTCGTTGACGAGGCGGGGGTGGTCACCGGTCAGATCGAGCCAAGGGAGGGGTGCGTCAGCCGCCATGTTGTCCAGGTCACGGACGAGTTCGGCGAGATCATCGCCAGCCGGTGAGATCGGCCCCGCGGTGTAGGAGAAGCCTCCGTCGTCCTCCGGGTACAGCTCACGGATCTCCCACGAGTCGGTCCCGGTGCCGACATCCCGGACCTTCGTCGCGACGTACCGCCAGATCCTCATGATGATGTCCTCCCGGTATGGATCGATGTCATGATGTCACCAATCTGGAGGTGCGCCATGACGAGCGAGACTGATCAGGGGCCCCACGACGAGACGGAAGCCCACATGGACCGGCGCGCGGAAGAGACAGTGCCGTTGCGTCATGAGCAACGAAACCGCCGGTTCGACGACGATTTGCCCTGTCCGGTGACGAAGGCTACCGATGCAAACTGGAGGCGATCGGCCGAACTTTTCGCCGACCTTGCCGATGCGCACGTCATGACTGATGCATGGCGGTGACGGGCCGGTCCCGGTCTCGGATGGGGTCAGTTTGCACGTGCCGTCGACAGTGGGTGCCCGTGCGTGGGAGCGGATCAATCGCACCGAATTACGCTGGAGCACGGGATGCGATCTGGGAAGAGGAACCGGTGATGAGCCCGGACGACAGCGGCACGGCGTAGGCGGACGCACGGCGTGACAACTCCGACGGTTGAATCTGTGTCCCCGATGCCCGGGCCCGGCCAGTGGCTGCGGGAGCGGATGTGGTTGATCGACCTACTGATCGCGCTCGGCGTGTTCCTGTACAACCTCCCGATCGTTCCGGCCTACGCCCAGGACGCTGTCCACACCGCTGGGCTGATCGTGGTGTCGGCGGTGCTCTGTGTGCCCTACCTGTGGCGCCGCCGGTTCCCGGCGGGTGTCCTCGGCGTGATGCTGCTGGCTGCCTGTGTCCAGCTCGTTCTCGGTGCCCCGTTGCTCCCCGCGGACGTGATCCTGGCGTTCGGCCTGTACAACCTGGCATCCAGACATCATTGGCAGGTCTCCGCTCTCGGCGCCGCGCTCACGGCGGGGTGGCTGCTGATCGCCGTGATTCCTCACCTCGGCAAGGATGTCGTCGATATCGGTCAGCTCGGCGTACTGCTCGTAGTGACCCTGTGGGTGTGGACCTGGGGGACACTGGTGCGGGTCCGCCGCCAATACGTCGCAGGGCTGCATGAGCGGGCCGTCCAGGCGGAGCGGGAACGGGAAACACAGGCGCGGATTGCGGTCGCCGATGAGCGCGCCCGCATCGCGCGGGAGATCCATGATGTCGTCTCGCACAGCCTGAGCGTCGTGGTGCTGATGTCCGATGGGGCGGCGTCGAAGGTCGATTCGGAGCCGGCACGGGCCAGGGCCGCGATGGTACGCGTCCGCGACACCGGGCGTTCGGCGCTGGCCGACATGCGACGGATGCTCGGGGTGCTGCGCGAGGAGGAGCCGGGTTCGGATGCGCCGCAGCCTGGCATCGCCCAGCTCGGCGCTCTCGTCGAGCAGTCTCGCGCCGCCGGACTGCCGGTCACGCTCCACACCGACGGTGAACCGGGCCAGATCTCGGACGGTCTGGGGTTGACGGTGTACCGGTTGGTCCAGGAGTCGTTGACCAACGCGCGCAAGCACGCGGGTGAGGCGCTCACCCAGGTCGACGTCGCGATCAGCTACCGACCCGACGAGGTGCAGGTCGCGATCACCGACGACGGGGTGGGTACGCCGGAGACCGCGTCCGAGGGCGGTCATGGCCTGCTGGGCATGCGGGAGCGAGTCGCCGCTCATCGGGGTCAGCTGCGGGCAGGTCCGCGCAAGGACGGTGGGTTCGAAGTGGTTGCGGTACTGCCGCGAGATGAGAGGGTCTCGTCATGACGGTGCGCGTGCTGCTGGTCGATGACCAGGAGATGATCCGGATGGGACTGCGGATGGTGCTGGATTCGCAGCCGGATCTCGCCATCGTCGGCGAGGCCGACGATGGCGACACGGCCTTGGAACTGCTCGACACCGTCGGCACCGACGTGGTGCTGATGGATGTGCGGATGCCGCGCATGAGTGGTGTGGAAGCGACCCGTCGGCTGAACGAACGCGACAACCCGCCCAAGGTGCTGATCCTGACCACCTTCGACCTCGACGAGTACGCCTATGACGCGCTCCAGGCGGGAGCGTCGGGGTTCCTGCTCAAAGACACCCCGGTCGAGGACATCACGGCCGCGATCAAGCATCTGCACGCCGGCGATGCGGTGGTCGCGCCGAGCACCACTCGCCGGCTGCTGGATCACTTCACCCGATCCCGTCCGGTGGCTCGTGACCAGACCGCGCGGTTGGCAGGTCTGACGCCGCGCGAGCACGAGGTGCTCGGCTTGGTGGCACGTGGTCTGTCGAACGCGGAGATCGCCGCGGAACTCGTGCTTGCCGAGGGCACGGTCAAGGTGCATGTCGGCCGGATCCTCACCAAACTGCACCTGCGTGATCGGGTGCAGGCGGTGGTCCTGGCCTACGAAACCGGGCTGGTCGACGCCCGCCGACGGTAGGCCTCCGGCGTACGTATATCTTGGGTGATACGCCGAAGATATGCCCGAAGAGGGACGATTCCCGCGCGAGATCCCGGAAGGGTTGAGGCATGTCCTCAACCATCGTCGCCACCCATGAGCTGACCAAGCGCTACGGCAAACGAGTTGTCGTCGAAGACCTTGATCTGCGCATCCCGACCGGCAGCGTCTACGGATTCCTCGGCCCCAACGGGGCGGGGAAGTCAACGACGATGAAGATGCTGCTCTCGCTGATCCAGCCGTCCCACGGAGCCGTGGAGATCATGGGTCAACAGATGACCCGCGGGACCCGGCGTACGCTCCTCGGCCACATCGGCTCGCTCATCGAGGCACCACCCGGCTACGCCCACCTGACCGGCGCGGAGAACCTGCGCCCGATTCAGCGGCTGCTGGGCCTGAACCAGCAGCAGATCGAGTTCGCCGTCAGCGCGGTACGCCTGCAGGACCAGCTGAACAAGAAGGTCCGGGACTACTCCTTGGGGATGAAGCAACGGCTGGGCATCGCGATGGCATTGGCCAGGCAGCCGCAGCTGCTCATCCTCGACGAACCGACCAACGGCCTCGACCCGGCAGGGATCGAGGAGATGCGCGCCTTGCTGCGTTCCCTGGCCTCGGACGGGGTGACGGTCATGGTCTCCTCCCATCTCCTTGGCGAGATCGACAAGACAGCCACCGTTCTCGGCATCCTCAGCCAGGGACGGATGATCTTCCAGGGCACACGTTCCGAACTCATGGCGGCCTCCACTCCGGATCTGGTCATCACCTGCTCCGATCCAGCCTTCGCGGCATCAAGGCTCAGTTCTTTCGGGGCCCGGCTGACCGAGCAGCGAGAAGTCACGGTCCCAGGACTGAATGACCGACAGACCGCGGGTCTGGTCGCCGCACTCGTCGGTGAACAGGTCGGGATCTACGGCGTACGCCGCGACGAACAGACCCTTGAGGACGTCTTCATGAGCCTGACCGCCGGAGGAGGGCTGTGATGGGGCGGGCGATGGCCAATGAGTTCGCGAAGATGCGGCATCTCGGTGTCGGAGTGATTGCGATGGTGATGATCCTCGCGGTGCTCGTCCTGTCCCTGTTCACGGTTGTCTCCACTCCGGAGTTCGATCCGGATGAGTCGAGTGCCTGGAACGCCCTGCTCGCCGGCATGTCCCTCGGGATCCCGCTCACTGCTCCACTGCTCCTGGCGGTGCTGGCGTCCCGGCAGACCGACATCGAGCACCAGGGCAACGGCTGGCTCCTGCAAGCCACCACCGGAGTCACTCCGGGCGGGGTGTGTCGGGCCAAACTCCTCGCGCTCGGCATCGTCGTCACGGCCATCACCCTCGCTCAGAACCTCAGCGTCCTCGTCGCCGGCAAGCTGCTCGTCGGCATCAGCATCCCGCTCCCGCTCGGACACTGGGCTGGATTCGCTGCCTGCATGCTGGGGATCAACCTCGTCGTCCTCGCACTGCACATCGTCATCTCCGCGAAGGTCGAGAACCAGCTCGTGGCACTGGGCATCGGGGTGCTCGGCGCGCTGCTCGGAGCCTTCTCGCAGGGACTGCCCCCGGCGTACGCCCATCTGACACCCTGGGGCTATTACGCCCTGGCTCAGGCTGCCGGTTACGAGGGCGGGACCATCGTCGCTCTGCCGCTGTCCTACCTCAGCGTGGCTGGGTTGACGGTCGTCTCCGCAGTTCTGTTCTGGCTCATCACCCACCGCTTCGACCGGCAGGAGGCCTGACATGGGTGCTTTCGCAGCCGAGCTCATCAAACTCAAGCGATCGCTGGCCTGGCCGGTCGTCGTGCTGCTGCCCATCGCCCTGGTGCTCGCTGGCGCGGCCACCCGGCTCGCCAGCGGCCGCGCACCCGAGAACGGCTGGGACACCGTGTGGCTGCAATCGGCGGTCTTCTACGGACTCTTCCCACTCGCGATCGGGGTCGCGATCCTCGGTTCGCTCGTCTGGCGAACCGAGCATCGCGGCAGCAACTGGAACGCGCTGATGAGCGGCCCCACCCCGTCGTCGCAGATCGTCATCGCGAAGACCGCCGTCGTCGCAGGTCTGACCGCGATCATGCAAGTCATCATGCTCTGCGCGGTACTGATCGTCGGCAAGCTCGGCTTCGGTCTGCCGGGAATGCTGCCCGGTAAATATTTCGGGGTGACAGCGCTGCTCATCCTCGCAGCTGTTCCGCTTGCCGCCATGCAGTCGGCGCTCTCGATGTTCCTGCGCTCCTTCGCCGGCCCGATCGCGTTCGCGCTCGTCGGAGCCGGAGTCTCCACAGCGGTGCTGATGGTCAGCGGACCCGCGGCGTTGGTCTCGCCCTACGGCATCGTGACCCGCACCACGCAGCTTGGCACCGGAACCTTCGCCGACTCCGGCTCGATCACCGCGGGCGATGTCATCGCCATCGCGATCGCATCCGGCGTACTGGCCATTGCACTCATCAGCGCGACCACGGTCATCCTCAACCGACGCGATGCCCGTGCCTGACGTGGGCTTCACCCCGCTCCGGAGCCGACCTGGGAGGACGTCCCGACGTGCTCCTCTCCGGGGCTGAACGCGGGTAGCCCTGGTCCGGCCGGGGAGACACCGCACGGTGGCGGACCGGCGGTTGTGCTGTCCGTCCGCCCCGGCAAGATGTTGGGCATGACGATCACCCAGGTCCAGGTCAACCTGTTCTGCACCGACGTGGAGAAGTGCCTCGCCTTCTATGTCGAGCTCGGGCTACCGGAGGCGTTCCGCTATCCGAAGACCGGGCCGATCGAACACGTAGAGGTGGACGCGGCCGGCGTACGTATCGGATTGACGGCGGCCACGGTCGCCAATGAGCTGGCGGGCCTTGGAGTCGTCCCGGGCATCGATCCGTCGGCCGAGGTCGCGTTGTGGTCCGACGATCTCGACGGCGCCTTCGGCTGTGCGGTGAGAGCCGGCGCGGCTGTCGTGACCGAGCCCATGGACTCGCCCGACGGTCGGCTCCGCTATGCCTGGGTCCGCGATCCAGACGGGCATCAGCTGAAACTCATCCAGTACCGATCATGGTCGGGAGCGCCGCATGCCCGCCGGTCCTGAGCGCCGGGCCGTGCGAAAGGTCGTCGGCTATGTCGTGCACGACCGGCGCTTGCTGGTCTTCACCCACGACCAGCTCCCACTGGACGTCCTCGGCGTCCAGGTACCGGCGGGAACGGTCGAACCCGGCGAACCTCCGGAGTCCGCGGTCGTTCGTGAAGTGCTCGAGGAGACCGGCATTTCAGCACGGGTGCTCCGGTCCCCGGGGTCGAACACTACGACGTGTGGCCCTCCAAACCTGAGCTCCATGAGCGGCACGTCTTCCAGCTCGAGCCACTCGGCCGCGATCTCCCAGAGGAATGGAGCGCCCGTGAGGATCACTCATCCGACGCGGGTTCCGCCCAGCGATGGACCTGCCGATGGATCCTGCTGGAGCAGGCACACGTGCTCTGCGCGGGATTCGGGGCACGCCTGGGAGAAGTCATTCTGCGGGATTCCCCACAGGTGGAGGCTGGATGACCGCGCGTCTGGTCGTGGCGGCGATCTCGTATCCGATTCCCTTGTTCGCGCCGGTCACCAGCGCAGTCTTGTGTTCACTCACCCGGCCGATCCTGCTGCCGCCGCGGCGCCCGCGTCCAAAACCGATCGGGTGGTCGGCGATACCGCACCGGTATCGGCCGTGACCATCGTCTGGAAAACATCACCTGGTGGAAACGCGGGAGCTGCGCTACTTCGTCGCCGTCGCCGAAGAGCTGCACTTCGGCAGGGTGGCGGAGCGGCTCGCGATCGCGCAACCGCCGCTGTCGCGGGCGATCCAGCGGCTGGAGCGGCGGCTCGGCGTCCTCCTGCTTGCATCGCACCGGCAGCGGTGTCGCCCTGACCGAGCCCGGGACGGTCCTGCTGCGGTAGGCTCGCGAGGCCCTCGCCGCGGTGGAAGCCGCCGGGCGCCGAACTCGCCGGGCGGCGGCCGGTCAGCCGGGTGTGGTGCTGGCGACAGGTACGTCAGAATATGAGCCATGCTGGAGATTGAACCGGGTGCGCAAGTGGTCGAAGGGACCTGCCATCACTGCGGTGAGCCGATGGTCCGCGTGACGGGCTTCATCAACCAGGACAACGACGCCCACGCGATCTATCTTGCGTCCTGCTATCACCATGATGGTCACGAGGTGTGGATCGATGCCGTGTTTTCGCCGACGTGGGCTGACGGTGTGGACGACCGCTTCACCTTCGGCTGCCGCATAGGGCCGGTCGACGGGCAGAGTGGACCCGCGGCCTCGCTTGTGACCGCGGCCGCAGCATTCAGCGACGCTGCGACCTTCGGCCACAAGCTGACCCGGGACGAAGCGTTGGCGCATCCGATGCTCGCTGAGTTCTGGACGATCGTCGACCATGTCCTTACGCATGACTCTGTAGTCCAAGCCCACATGTACGGCCCCGATGCCAGGTTCGAGCCGTCGGGTGGGGGAGCGACGGATTGATCCAGCCGGTCTCGGGGGCTATCGGCAGACCGTCTCGCACCTGCGGGCTTCGGGGGGTGCAGACGGCGTTCAAGGATCGAGATCGCCAGGTGGGATGATGCCGGCATGCCCCTAACCGCCCCGACACTGACGACCGACCGGCTGACGCTGCGTCCGTTCACCGAGACCGATCGCGACGATCTCTACGCGCTGCAGAGCGACGGTTTTGCCTTGCGGTATTGGGATTCGCCGCCGTGGACCGAACGGTCGTCACTCGACCGATTCCTCGCCGACGCGCGCAGGATGGTGGACGAGGGCACCGGTGTCCGGGTGGTGATCGAAGGCAAGACCGACCAGGCATTCCTCGGCTGGTGCACCATCAACCGGTGGAATCCCGGCTTCCGCAGCACCTATCTCGGCTACTGCCTCAGCCCGACCGCGTGGGGCCATGGGTACGCCACAGAGGCCGCGCACGCGCTGCTCCGCTGGGCGTACGAAACGCTCGACCTGAATCGGGTCCAGGCCGAGGTGGACACTCGCAATGTGGCCTCTGCGCGCGTACTCGAAAAGCTCGGGTTCATCCGCGAAGGGACCTTGCGCGAGGACTGCATCGTCAACGGTGACGTGTCCGACAGTTACGTGTACGGGCTGCTGCGGCGCGACTGGCTGGCGACGGGGGAGTCCGGCAGCAGCGCCGGATGAACCCGACGGCTGGCACCCTGTTCGGGTGACTTCCTCCCTCCGGATCACCGCCGCGACCGCAGTCCTGGCCTTCGGCGTACTGCTGGCCGGCTGTTCCTCCGAACCGAGCACGCCGCCGATCACAATCGGCACCCTGCCTGCCGACGTCGGCCCGGCGATCCCGTTGGACGGAGAACTCGATCCCTACGGCGCGATCCGCGACTGGCCATCGGCCTGCGAGCTGGTGACCGACCAGACCCTCAGATCGTTGCTGCCCCAGATCGGCAACATCACCCGGGAGCCGGAGGCGCGGAGGTACGAGATCACCGCACCGGATATGACGAAGGTGCCCGGTGAGATCAACGTGGCCGAGGCGCGCTGCACCACCAGGTTCTACATCCCCGTGGGAATGCTCGCCAACAACGCAGGCACCGTGCACACCGACATCATGCTCGCCGGATCCCCGGATTTCGTGCAGCGCAACAAGCGCAAGGGAACCGGGCCGACGAAGGGCGACATCAAGGGCGGAACCTGCGAACCGGTGGACACCGGCATCCAGTGCGTGGACGACTCCGGACGGATCCAGTTCCGACTCAACTTCCAGCTGCCGCACCACGGTCCGAATCTGAAGGATCCGAGCCGATACGACCGCAATGGCGAGATCGTCTCGTTCACCACCGGCAACCAGGACACCCAACCCCGCAACGACTACATCGACGCCAATCTGACCAAACCGATCGTCGAATCGATCCTCAGCCGATTCGGTGATTCCTAGCCCTCACGCGATTTCCTCGGCCAACCCGATCAGAATTCCTTCTGGTCCACGGATGTAACAGAGCCGGTACACGTCCTCGAACCGGACGACCTCGGCGCTGACCAGTTCCGCGCCGAACCTGTTCAACCGGTCCAGTGCCGCGTCGAGATCGTCCACCTCGAACATCACCCGCAGATAGCCCAGCGCATTCACCGGGGCGGTGCGGTGATCAGCGACCACCGCGGGTTCGAGGAAGCGGGAGAGTTCCAGTTTTCCTTGTCCAGATGGCGTACGCAGCATCGCGATCTCCACGCGCTGACCGATGAGCCCGGTGACCCTCCCGGCCCACTCGCCCTCGACCATCCCACGGCCCTCGAGCTCCAGTCCGAGAGCGGTGAAGAACTCGATCGCGGCATCGAGATCCTCGACGAGGATGCCCATGTTGTCCATCCGGATGGTCATGGCCACATCCTAGAGATCTGGATCGGGACGCGGCGGAAGTCGCGGATAGTCCGGGATCGGATAGATCCCGATCGCGAATCCGTGCACCAGGTCGCCGCGCCGGGGGAGGGCGTCGAATTCTTCAAGCAGGGCAGTCATTCGCTGCCAGAACTCCGCCTTCTGCTCCTCGTCGATGCGGGCGTGCCGGAGGTAGCCCCAGAGCTGCCCCTCGGCGTACGCCGCCTGGGACTCGGCCGCGGCGACCTCGAAGTCGTTGAAGTCCTGCGTCGTGTCACCACCGGCGAGTGAGACGTAGAACAGCCGCGCCGTGCGCCCATAGAACGCCTCCTCGATGGCGCGCACCCGCCGTGTCCGGACCACCCGGAGCAGACCGGCGTCGACCAGCACCTTCACGTGGTGCGCGACCGTGCTCTTCGGCCGACCGACGGCCGTGCTCAGCTCGGTCACGGTCGCTGCCCGTTCGTGCAGCAGCCCCAGGATCGTGGTGCGTAGGGGATTGCCGAGGGCGCGGACCTGCGCGGGCTCGGTGAGGGCAAGCCGGTCGGCGAGGTCGTAGTCGGGGGTCTTGCCAGCCATGGCAGAACATACTAGCGTTCCAGAACGTTCCAACTATTTGGATCATTGGGCGGATCGGCCAAGGAGGGACCATGTCCGAGATCATCCTGTTCCACCACGCGCAGGGGCTCACCCCGGGTGTCCAGGACTTCGCCGACCGGTTGCGGAGCGCGGGGCACACCGTGCACGTCCCCGATCTCTACGACGGGCGTACCTTCGACGACGTCGAATCCGGTGTCGCCCATGTCCAGCAGCTCGGTTTCGACACCGTCCGTGCGCGTGGAGTGGCGGCCGCCGAGGAACTGCCCAACGAGCTGGTGTACGCGGGCTTCTCACTCGGTGTCATGCCGGCCCAGCAACTCGCCCAGACTCGGCCGGGCGCGGTCGGTGCGCTCTTCTTCGACGGTTGTCTCCCGGCAGCCGAGTTCGGCGACTGGCCGGCCGGCCTGCCCGCCCAGGTCCATGCCGGGACCGATGACCCCTGGTTCGGCGAGGACATGGACGCCGCGCGAGCGCTGGCCGAATCCCAGCCGAGCGTCGAGCTGTTCCTCTATTCCGGCACCGACCATCTCTTCGCCGACTCGTCCCTGCCGGCGTACGCCCCAGAGGCGGCGGACCTGCTCCGCGAACGCACACTCGGCTTTCTGACCGGCCTTGACGAACGCGACCGGTGACAGCTCAGGGCACGCGTACATCCGAGCCGAGCTGCTGACCGAGCGCGACCACCCGGTCGGCCCGGTCCACCGGGATCGCGACCAGCGGGAACGCGTCGGAATCCTCATCCAGCACGACGATCACCACCCCCGTCGGTCGGAGCAGTTCGTTCACCTGTGCGGCCACCTCCTCAAGCGCGTCCTCGGAGTCGGCCAGCGGTTCGAGATCCACACCTGACTGCGCGACCCGCGGCAACCGGGCCAACTTGCCGACCACCTCGTCGGCCGGCTCGTTCCAATCGAAGTACGCCAACTCGCCGGCTTCCCGCAGGGCTTCGACGACCGCGATGACGTCGGTCAACTCCTCGACGTCCTCGATCCCGCGGCCGCCCGCGAGCTCGTCCTCGTGCGCGGTGAAGAAGCCCTGCGGATCATCCACCGACTGCCTGACCGCCGAGCGTGCCTCGGCGTTGTCGGTGACGAGTTCGGTCCAGGTGCACCAGGATTCTTCTTCGTCGGCCATGACGACATCTTAAGTCGCCGCCCCTCACTGCGGCGGCCGGCCGGGTGCATACTGCCCGGCGATCCATCGGCAGATGGCCTCCACCACATAGTCCTGCTCGGCCGCATCCAGCGGTCGGCCCGCGGGAATCCCGTGCCAACGGGACAGACAGGTGCGGCAGCAGGTGGCGGTCGCGTGCTGGGCGACGAAGACCGGGTGGCCACGGTAGGGCGTCTGCCGGCCGTCGTTGCGGGGTTCGGCCGGGGCCAACCGGTCGGCGATCAACTGGTGCGCGTGCTTGCGCACCGTGTCGATGCCGCGCAGTTCGACCACCGCCCGATCCCGGCCGCGCAGCGCGAAACGGGCACGGAAATGATGCCGCCCGATCCGTTCCAGGCGCGCGTCCAACTCGTCCATGGACCCAGCATCTCAAGCAGGGGCGACAGCCGGCCCATCCTTTGGCAGGATCGCGTCCATGCAGCAGGATCAGCCGAGGGTTCCGCCGCCGGTCTTCGCCGCGGCTGCGGCGGCCCTGCAGACGCTGCTGGCACGCGGATCGCAGGGTACGCGGGGCTCCCGGATCGTCGCCGGATTGCTCACCGGTGCCTCGGCAGGCCTGATGGGCGCCTCGGTGCTGAGCTTCCGGCGGGCGGACACCACGCTGAATCCGCACGAGCCCGATCAGGCCACCACGCTGGTGCAGACCGGGGTCTTCGCACTGACTCGGAATCCGATCTATCTCGGGATGGGCGGCCTGCTGCTCGCGCACGCCGTCGGCCGCCGGTCCTGGGCGGCGGGCGTACCCCTCGCCGGGTTCCTGCTGGTCATCGACCGCATCCAGATCCCCGCCGAGGAGCGCGCCCTCGGGCAGAAGTTCGGCTCCGAGTTCGAGGGGTACGCCCGGCGTGTGCCCCGGTGGCTGCCGTCGCTCGGGAAGGCCAACTGATGCAGCGGATCTCGGTGGTCGGCACCTCCGGTTCGGGCAAGTCGACCGTCTCCCGGCGGCTCGCGGACGCCCTCGGCATACCGCACGTCGAACTCGACGCGTTGCACTGGGGCCCGGACTGGGCGGCCGCCACGGCCGAGGACCTGCAGCAGCTGGTCACCGAGGCCACTCGCGGTGACGGCTGGGTCGTGGACGGCAACTACGAGAGCAAGCTCGGCAGGCTGGTCTGGGACCGCACCGACACCGTCGTCTGGGTCGACCCGCCCCGCTGGCTGGTGATGTGGCGATCCCTCACGCGAGTGCTGGGCCGGATCCTCACCCGGGAGGAACTGTGGGGCAGCAACCGGGAGAGCTGGCGCGCGCTGATGTTCTGGCGTGGTGAGGAATCCATCCTGTGGTGGGCCTGGACGACCTACCCGCAGAACCGGCGCCGCTACCTCGCCGCGATGGACGACCCGGCGAACGCGCACCTGACCTTCCACCGACTGCGGACGACCGCGGAGGTGGAACGCTTCCTGGCCGGTGTCGACCGCGACACCACCGGGCGGTGGTCCGAGCGGTGAGCGGAGCCGTGTTCGTCGGCGTGGATCTGGCGGCCGATCCGGTGCGCACCGGATTGGCGGCCCTGCGTGAGTCCGCCGCCGGGGTGGTCGTCGAGCGGGTGGTGGTCGGGGTCGAGGATGACGGGATCATCGACGCGGTCGCTGATGCCGACCGGGTCGGGGTGGACGTGCCGATCGGCTGGCCGGATTCCTTTGTGGAGTTGGTACGCCGCCACGCGGCCGGTGAGTTGGCGGCACCCGAATCCACCGGCCCGGACTGGCGGCGTGAGCACGAGCTGCGCGCGACGGACCGGTGGGTGCACGAGCAGTTCGGGCTGACACCGTTGAGCGTGGCCGCCGACCGGATCGCCCACCCGGCCCTGCGCTGGGCCGGGATCGAGGCGCGGTTGCGTGAGCACGGATCGGACCTGACCCGCGACGGCACCGGACGGGTCATCGAGGCATACCCGGCGGGCGCCCTCGCCAGCTGGGGACTGGCTCATCGTGGCTACAAGGCCGCCAATAGCCTGGCCCGGCGTACCGAACTCGTCGGCGCCCTGACCGAGCTGCTGCCCTGGTTGGACTGGAACGGTCACCGGGAACCATGCGTGGCCGATGACAACGCGCTGGATGCCGTGCTCGCCGCCCTGATCGCCCGCGAGGTGGCTCGCGACAACTATCACCGGGCGCCGGAATCCCTGCAGGACAAGGCATCCCGCGAAGGGTGGATCTGCATTCCGGTCGGTGTGCCGTCCGCCCGTTGACCGCTGGATCGGCTCAACCGCGATACCGCAGTCGCACGTGATGCTGACCCTGCTGATCGACCTCGAGCTCGACGACCCCGGTGATCCCGGACAGCTCGGCGGTGCCGGAGCCCGGCACGATCTCGTATCGCAGCTCGCTGTTGCCGTCGGACATCTTGCCGAACTGTTGGAACGCGATGGATCCCTCGCGACCGTCGATGCTGCCCTCGAAGATCTCCAGGCAGACGTATCCCGCCTCACCGGCTCCGGGATCACCACCGGAGATCATCACCCCGCGGCCGGTGCCGACCATCCCACCGGTCCAGGTCTTGGTGAAATCGAGGCGCCCGGTGGTGGTCAGCAGCGGATCACCGGGAGTCATCTCGATGTCGAACTCGGCCGTGGCCTCGCGCTCGGTGTCTGGATCCTCGGCCATTGCTCGCTCCCTGCAGGTCGACGCTTCTCCTCACCGTAGGATGCCGCCATGGCCGAGAACAAGCCCCAGACGGTCGACGAATACGTCGAATCGGTGCCGGCGGCGTCCCGGGAGCATTTCGACGAGCTGCGGCGACTGGCCCGGGAGTCCCTACCGGCCGCGACCGAGGTGCTCAGCTACGGGATCCTCGGTTACCAGGTGCCGGGTCGCAAGGGCCGGGCGTACATCTCCGGCTGGCGGGGCCACGTCGCGATCTACCCGATTCCCGGTGATGACGAGTTGGCCGCCGAACTGGCGCCTTTTCAAAGGGGCAAGGGAACGCTCTGGTTCACGCTGACCGAACCGCTGCCGGCCGAACTGATCCGGCGGACGCTGCGCGCACTCCTCGGCTGACTGGGTTCGCTCAGCCGGCGGAGGGGGTGCGCTCATGCACCACATCCACCACATCGGCGATCGAGTCGGCGACCCGGGTCGCGCGATAGGGGAACTTCTCGATGTCGGCGGGGGAGGTGGAACCGGTGAGCACCAGGATCGTCCGCAACCCGGCCTCCAGCCCGCTGACGATATCGGTGTCCATGCGATCGCCGATCATCACCGTGTGCTCGGAGTGCGCCTCGATCCGATTGAGCGCGGTGCGCATCATCAACGGGTTCGGCTTTCCCACGTAGTAAGGCTTTCGGCCGGTCGCCGCAGTGATCAGCGCGGCCACCGAACCGGTCGCCGGCAGCGTGCCCTCGGCCGACGGCCCGGACACGTCAGGGTTGGTCGCGATGAAGCGGGCACCGTTCTCGATCAACCGGATCGCCCGGGTGATCGCCTCGAAGGAGTAGGTCCGGGTCTCACCCAGCACCACGTAATCGGGGTCGCGTACCGACATCGTGTAACCGGCCTCGTAGAGCGCGGTCGTCAACCCCGCTTCGCCGATCACGTACGCCGTGCCGCCCGGCCGCTGCTCGGCCAGGAAGCTCGCGGTCGCCAGTGCCGAGGTCCAGATGTGGTCCTCCGGGACGTCGATCCCGCTGCCCAGCAACCGCGCCCGCAGATCCCGCGGGGTGTAGATCGAGTTGTTGGTGAGCACCTGGAACTTCAACCCGTTGCTCTGCAGCGCCTCGATGAACTCCGCCGCGCCACCGATCGCATGCTCCTCGCGCACCAGGACGCCGTCCATATCGGTCAGCCACGAATCGACGTGCGGCGCGTTCGCCGGAGGAGGTGTGATGGCCATGGGATGAGTCTAGGGCCCGATCGGCCGGCGGAGGAGAACCGACGACCCGCTCACCAGCACCAGTGCACCGGCCATCAGCAGAAACGGTGCGTCGGGATCACCGGACAGCACCCGCGCGATGTTCGCCGTCGCCAGCCCGAGCGCCCCGCCGAACTGCTTCGCGGTGTTCAACAACCCGGACGCCGCACCCGCCTCGTCGCTCGGGACCCCGGAGCTGATGACGGTGGCCAGCGGCGTGTTCAACAACCCACCCCCGGCGCCGACCACGAGCGAGGGCAGCACCAGCCCCACCCAGACTCCGCCCTCGGGTGCGTACGCCAACCACAGCACGCCGGCCGCGGCCAGCAGGGCGCCCGTTCCGATCAGCAACCGCGGACCGAAGCACCCCAGCAGTCGCGGCACCAGCAACAGATTGACCGCCAGTACTGCCCCGGTCAGCGGGAGGAACGCCAGCCCGGTCCGGATCGGCGAGTAACCCCGCCCGTCCTGCAGGCGGAAGGTGAGGAAGTACCAGATCCCCACCTGGAAACAGAATGCGGTCAACAGGGTTGCGAGCGTGGCGAGCGCGATGTTCGTTCGCCGCCACAACCGTTGCGGTATCAGCGGCACGTGGCTGCGGTGATCCAGCCGCCGCCAGACCGCACCGGCCGCCACCGCGATGAACAGAGCGCCACCCGTGCTCGCGCTGGGGCCATCCTCGGACAGCAGCGAGAGTCCCTGGACCAGGGCGCCCATCGCCACCAGGGATGCGAGCACCGTGCGCCAGTCGGGCCGCCCGTGAGTCGGGTGCTCCGTCGGCCGCCCCCTCACCAATCGGTACGCCCCAGCGGTCACCACGAGCCCGATAGGCAGGTTGATCAGCAGCACCGCACGCCAGGAGACGAGCTCGGTCAGCACCCCACTGAGGATGTTGCCGATGCCGCCACCCGCCACACCGACGGCGGTCCAGATCGCGATCGCGCGCGAGCGCTCCAGACCCTCGGCGAAGGTGACGGTGAGCAAGGTGAAGGTGGCCGGTGAGATCGCGGCCGCGGACAACCCCTGCCCGACCCGGGCGGCCACCAGCAGCCACCCGCTGGTCGCCAACCCGCCGATCACACTGGAGATGGTGAATCCGAGGACGCTGACCAGCAGCACCCGGGTCGCGCCGAAGGAATCCGCCAGCCGTGCGGCGGCCAGCAGGGCTCCGGCGAAGGCGATGCTGTAACCCATCGCGACCCAGGAGGTGCCGATCGGGCCGAGGCCCAGATCCCGCCGGATCGCCGGCAGCGCGACGTTCATCACCGAGACGTCGAGCACCACCACCAGCTGAGCCACCGAAGCCACCCACAACGTCAACCGCTCCGACACCACGCCTCCTTGATACGTGCGTATAACTGATACAAACGTATCAAGCTGATCAGGAGGCGTACCCATGGCCGCGGAGGACCGAACCAGCCAGATCCTGGACGCCGTCGAGGCGCTGCTCGGTGAGGGTGGCCTCGATGCCGTGACGATGCGCGCCGTGGCCGCGCGCGCCGGGGTCTCGCTGCGGCTGGTGCAGTACTACGGGAACAGCAAGGACGAACTCCTGCACGCCGCGCTGACCCGACTCTCCACCCGTGGCATCGCGCGCTGGCGAGCCGCCTCCGACGCCATCGACGATCCGACCCGGGCGCTGGAGAGTTTCCTGCTCGCGGCATTGCCGACCGACGAGGCGAGCAGTTCCCTGCATCGAGTGGGGGTCTCCCTCGAGCTGCTCGCCATCACCACCAACTCACCCGCCGCGGAGGCGTACCGGGCCCATCTCGCAGAGCTGGCCGGTCAGCTGACCGAACTCTGGCGGCGCACCGACCCGATACTCACCGAGGACGAGGCGGCCGGGCTGGCACGCGAATCGATGGCCCTGGTGCACGGCCTCGGCTCGCTGGTGCTCGCCGGTCACACGACCGCTGTATGTGCAGCAGAATCCCTCTCCGAATTCCTCGACCGATCGGCGAGAATGTCAAGATGAGCAACCAGGAGAGCACCTCCCCGGGCACCCTGCATCGCTTGCGGCCACTGGTCCCGCGTGACCCGAACGAGAAGGGCCGCAGTTCCTCACCGCTGGAGCTGCTGTTCGACCTCACCTTCGCCGCCGCCTTCTCCGTCGCTGGCACGCAGTTCGCCGAACTGCTCGCCAAGGGTGAACTCAGGCCGGCGCTGCTCGGGATGACCTTCGCCTGTTTCTGCATCGTCTGGGCCTGGATCAACTACTCCTGGTTCGCGAGCGCCTATGGCAACGACGACTGGGGTTCGCGCCTGATGGCGATGGCCGTGATGGTCGGCGTGGTGATCTTCGCGCTCGGTATCCCGCCGATGTTCAAGTCGGTGGAGGAGGGTGACCACCTCAACAACCGCACCATCGTGCTCGGTTATGTGGTGATGCGGCTGGCCCTGCTGGTCGGTTGGCTGCGGGCGCGCAGGAACGACCCCCAGCGGCGCTCGCAGATCAACGCCTACCTGACCAACCTGGTGATCGCGCAGGCCGGCTGGATCGTGGTCGCGCTGGTCCCGTTCAGCCTGCCGGTCGGCCTCGGGATCAGTGTGGTGCTGGTCGTTCTGGAACTCATCGGACCGGTCTTCGCCGAGCGCGGACGGGTGGGCACCCCCTGGCATCCCGAGCACATCGCCGAACGCTACGGGTTGCTGGCGATCGTCACCCTCGGCAAGGGCGTCATCGGCACGGTGGCCAGCCTGAGCGCGGTGGTCGGCAACGACAACTGGTCCTTCGAGGCCGTGCTGGTCGTGATCGCCGGTATCGGCCTCACCTTCGCCATGTGGTGGGTCTACTACGCGGCCAACTCGGCGACCATCCTGGAGCACTACCGGGAACGTGTGCTGAGCTTCGCCTATCTGCATTTCCCCGTCTTCATCAGCATCGCCGCGGTGGGCGCCGGCCTGCACGTCTCGTCCTACTGGATCACCAGAGAGGCGACCATCTCCGAGTTCCAGGTCGTCGGGGCGGTCGCGATTCCGGTGCTGCTCTTCGTGCTGTCGGTGAACGCCTTCTACTACGCGGTCTATCGCGGTGCGCACGGCGGCCACCAGGGGTTCCACGGAATGCTGGTGATCGCCACCTGTGCCGTGATCGCGGTCGCGATGCTGATGGCCAGCCGGGGTGTCTCGATCGGCTGGTGCCTGATCGTGGTGATGCTGGCGCCGTGGGTGTCGGTGGTCGGTTATGAGACAGTGGGCCACAGGCACATCGCCCGCGACGAGGCCACGTTGCTGGCCGCGAAGAAACAGGGGTGAGGATGGCGCTGCCACAGGAACTGCCGATACTGGAACGGCGCCCGGTCCGGCTGCGCCCCTGGCGTGACGACGATGTGCCCATCGTCCGCGAGGTGGCCGACGATCCGCTGATCCCGCTGATCACCACCGTCCCCACCAGTGGCCGCCACGACGACGCGATGGAGTGGATCGCCCGCCAGCACGAGCGGATGGTGACCGGTTACGGGTACGCCTTCGCGATCGCCGATCTGGAGACCGACGCCCCGGTCGGGCACATCATCCTGCGCACCCACGAGGTCCAGCACGGCCGAGCCGGGGTCGGCTACTGGATCGCGAAACGCTATCGCCGCAAGGGGTACGCCGCCGCGGCCCTCCGGCTGATCACCGACTGGGCCGACACGATCGATGAGATCGGTCGCGTCGAGTTGCACGTCGAACCGCAGAACGAGGGTTCCTGGCGCGCCGCGGAGGACGCCGGTTACCAGCGCGAGGGATTACTGCGGGCCTACCAGCGGATCGGGGCCGAGCGCTATTCGATGTGGGTCTATTCGCACGTCCCGGACCGGGACTGGGAGGTCGAGCAGGAAGAAGTGCCCGAGGACTGACCCCTCAGCGGGCCGTGCGGGTCGCGCCGAGCCGATCGGCGAAGCCGTACGCCACCGCGCGGGCCGCGGCGGACACCTCGGCGTCGACCGCGGTCAGCGCGGCCCGATCGCCGACGGCATCACCGCCGGTCAGTTCGGCCCAGCGGGCCACCTGCTCCGGTGACGCCTCGGGATGGAACTGCACGCCGACCGCGGAACCGGCGCGGAACACCTGGTGGGCGAAGCGGTCGGTGCGGGCCAGCTCGATCGCACCCGGGGGCAGCCTGGTGACCACGTCCCGGTGGGACATCGCGACCGGGCAGGATCCCTGGGTGGCAAGGGATCCGAGCATCGGGTCGGATCCGGCGGTGGGGGACCAGTGCAGCTCCTGGGGTCCCTCCTCGCGGCCGTCGGGATGGTCGACGGTGACGGCGCCGCCGAGCGCCTCGGCGAGGATCTGGTGCCCCAGGCAGATGCCCAGGGTCGGCGTACCGTTCTCGACCGCGGAGGTGACCAGTCGGCGTACACCGGGCAGCCAGGGGTGCTCGGCCTCGGCGTGGCAGTTCATCCGACCGCCCAGGATCAGCAGCCCGTCGGCGATCTGCGGGAGCTCCGCGTTCCACAGTGGTACCAGCTCGAGCTGCATCCCGGCTTCGCTGAGCCAGGGCTCGAAGCGGCCCAGCGGGACCTCGGGGATCGGGTTGCAGCACGGTGATCGTCGGCACGAGTCGGATGCTAGCGCCCCCAGCCCGTTCCGTTCCCTGGGCGAGCGGGGCATCTCGACACGCAACCCCGGCTCCGCTTCGCGGTGCCGGGGTTGCTGCTCGATGAGCGTCGGGGGTTGAGGTCAGCGCAGCTGGTCGATGATCTCGTTGAGGGTCTGCGAGGGCCGCATCACCGCGATCGTCTTGTCCTCATCGGGGCGGTAGTAGCCACCGATGTCGGCAGGCTTGCCCTGGACCCCGATCAGCTCCGCGTCGATGGCATCGGTCTGGGCGACCAGCTGCTCGGCGACCGGCTGGAACTTCTTCGCCAGCTCGGGATCCTCGGTCTGCTTGGCCAACTCCTCGGCCCAGTAGCGGGCCAGCCAGAAGTGGCTGCCGCGGTTGTCGATCTGGCCGAGCTTGCGGGCGGGGGACTTGTTCTCGTTCAGCAGCGTCTCGGTCGCCTTGTCCAGCGCATCGCCGAGCACCCGGGCGCCGGCGTTGTCGTAGGTGCCGGCCAGGTGCCGCAGGCTCTCGGCCAGCGCCAGGAACTCGCCGAGGGAATCCCAGCGCAGGTAGTCCTCGGCGATCAGCTGCTGCACGTGCTTGGGTGCCGAACCGCCGGCCCCGGTCTCGAACAGGCCACCGCCGGCCATCAGCGGCACCACCGACAGCATCTTGGCCGAGGTGCCGAGCTCCAGGATCGGGAACAGGTCGGTGTTGTAGTCACGCAGCACGTTGCCGGTCACCGAGATGGTGTCCTTGCCCTCGCGGATCCGCTCCACCGAGAAGCGGGCGGCATCGATCGGGGACATGATCTGGATGTCCAGACCGTCGGTGTCCAGTTCGGCCAGGTACTTCTTCACCAGGGTGATCAGGTTCTGGTCGTGGCTGCGGGTCTCGTCCAGCCAGAACACCGCCGGGGTCTCGGAGGCACGGGCCCGGTCGACGGCCAGCTTCACCCAGTCGCGGATCGGGGCGTCCTTGGTCTGGCAGGCGCGCCAGATGTCCCCGGCCTCGACCTGGTGCTCGGTGAGCACCTCACCGGTGGAGTTGACGATCTGTACGCGGCCGGCGGCCGGGATCTCGAAGGTCTTGTCGTGCGAGCCGTATTCCTCGGCCTTCTGGGCCATCAGCCCGACGTTGGGGACCGAGCCCATGGTGGTCGGGTCGTACGCCCCGTGCTTGCGGCAGTCGTCGATCACGGCCTGGTAGATGCCGGCGTAGGAGCTGTCCGGGATCACCGCCAGGGTGTCGGCCTGGTTGCCGTCCGGGCCCCACATCTGGCCCGAGGTGCGGATCATCGCCGGCATCGAGGCGTCCACGATCACATCGCTGGGCACGTGCAGGTTGGTGATCCCCTTGTCGGAGTTCACCATCGCCAGCCGTGGCCCGTCGGCGATCGCCTGATCGAAGGCGGCCCGGATCTCGGCACCGTTGGGCAGCTTCTCCAGGCCGGCGAAGATCGCGGCCAGACCGTCGTTGGGGCTGAGCCCGGCGGCGGCGAGATCGTCGCCGTACTTGGCGAAGACCTCGTCGAAGAAGATCTTGATCACGTGGCCGAAGATGATCGGGTCGGAGACCTTCATCATCGTCGCCTTCAGGTGCACCGAGAACAGCAGGTCCTGCTCCTTGGCGCGGCGGATCTGCTCGGCCAGGAACTCATCGAGTTCACCGGCGCTCAGGAAGGTGGCGTCGATGACCTCGCCCTCGAGCACCGGGATGCTCTCCTTGAGCACGGTGGTGCTGCCGTCGTTGGCCTCCAGCCGGATCTGCAGGGTGTCGGCGGCCGGGATGATCACCGAATCCTCGTTGTGCCGGAAGTCGTGATCGCTCATTGTGGCGACCTCGGTCTTCGACTCCGGGGTCCACGCACCCATCGAGTGCGGGTGCTTGCGGGCATAGTTCTTGACCGCCGCGGGGGCGCGGCGATCGGAGTTGCCCTCGCGCAGCACCGGGTTCACCGCAGAACCCTTGACCGCATCGTAGCGGGCCCGGATCTCCTTGTCTGCTTCGGATTGCGGCGATTCCGGGTAGTCCGGCAGGTCGAATCCCTGGGCCTTGAGCTCGGCGACCGCAGCCTTCAGCTGGGGGACCGAGGCGGAGATGTTGGGGAGCTTGATGATGTTCGCGTCCGGGGTCTTCGCCAGCTCGCCGAGCTCGGCCAGCGCGTCGGCGACCCGCTGATCGCTGGGCAGTCGGTCGGCGAATGCGGCCAGGATCCGGCCGGCCAGCGAGATGTCCCGGGCCTCCACCTCGACGCCTGCCGCGGCGGCGAACGCGTCCACGATCGGCTTGAACGAGAAGGTCGCCAGCATCGGCGCTTCATCGGTCAGGGTGTAGATGATTTTTGGCATCGGTGTGGTGTCTCCCTCGGCTGCCGATTACAGGTCTTGTCCACTGGGCAGCGTATCGGATCGACACCAGTCGGCCGGCCGGTCTTGGGGGTACGGGGCTTCGACTCGCTGCGCTCGCTCAGCCGCCGTGTGTGGGGGTGCTTGCACTCGCTCAACCGCCGTCGGGGAGGGTCAGCGGCCCTCGCCGTCGCAGCTCTGCCCGGTGCCCACCGGGCCACCGAACTCCCGGCCGCCGAAAATGTTGGTCTTCACGAACTCGTAGTAGGCGCGCTGCTTGGTGGTGGCGTACGGGTTGTCCGCGGCGCAACGGGCGACGTAGTAGCCGACCGCGTCGGCGAACCCCTCGGTCTGGTTGCTGCCGTAGTCGGTGACCGGCCCGTTGGCCGACCAGACGCGCTGATAGCGCTGCCAGTACGCCGGCTCCTCGCCACGGTCGGCGTTCAGCGAGTGGGCCATCTCGTGGATGATCAACCGGACCAACCGGCCCCGGTCGCCATCGGCGTACCCCTGCTTGAACTTGGTCAGGTCGAGGGTGACCACACCGGCGCGGGAGAGTCCGTAGTCACCCCAGGCCCAGGAGTTCGTGGAGCGCGAGTTGATCTCCAGGCTGCCGCCGTTGCCGGCCTTGACGCGGTTCAGATAGTCGGTGCAGTCGACCGAGTCCAGGGTCTCGGCGAACAGCTTGACCACCGGGCGGTAGCTGTTGTCGCGCCACTGCGGGCCGGTGAGGGTGAACCCCCACTGGCGTTCTGCCCGGTCGGCGATCGTCGCGGCGCTCATCGAATCGGTGATCGGCAGGTCGATCGAACACGGGTTGGGTATGCCTGCCACCTCCGGCTTCGGGGGCGGGGGCGGCGGGGGAGCCGGCTTGCTGGTCTGCGGGGGTGCGACCGGGGCCGGTGGCGCGGTGGTGGGCACCGGTGCCGGCGAGGGCGCGATCGGCAGCTCCGGGCGGACCAGGTCGCGATCCGGTCGCTCGGCGCGCTGCTCGGCCGGCGCGATCGGCAGTTCCGGGGCGACGCCCGGGACGACCGCGGGCGCCAGGTCGACCCGGGCGGCGACCGGAGCCGGGGTCTCGCTCAGCCGGCCGGCCATCAGGTCGGGGGTGACGGCGACCGCAGCCACCGCGATCATCGTCAGACTGGCGCTCAGCAGGCCGACGCGCAGCGCCCGGGGGCGCAGGCTGCCGGAGGCGGAGGCGGACCGAGCGGCGCGGGCCGGCTGGGCCTGGGCGCGGCGGGGTCGGCCGTCACCGGGGTCGGCTGCGGGAAGGGGGCCTGCCGCACGTCGGGCCGGTCGGGACACCAGTCACTCCTGAGAAACACCTGAGAGAAATCATTGCCACTGTAGAGGGTGCCGACAAGCGAGCGCCAGCGGGGCGGCCGTGAGGTTGCTCACCGGCGTTCACCGGGCCGGGCCGGTACGGAATACTGCGGCGGGGGCGTACGGTTGCCGACCCGGGAATCGAACGCTCAACCACCAAGGACGAGGAGACCCATGAACCTGAAGATCGCCATCATCATCGGCAGCACCCGGCCCGGCCGGCTGGGCGAATCCGTGGCCAACTGGGTGGCCGCGCAGGCCGCCAACCGGGCGGGTGCCGACTACGAGTTGGTCGACCTCGCCGACTTCAACCTCACCCTGCTCGCGGAGCCGACGGTGCCCGGTGCGGCGAACAAGCAGTACGAGAACCCGCAGACCCGGGAGTGGAGCAAGGTGGTCGACTCCTACGACGGCTATGTCTTCGTCACCCCGGAGTACAACCACGGCGTTCCGGCCGCGCTGAAGAACGCCTTCGATCTGCTCGGTTCGGAGTGGAGCGACAAGGCGCTCGGGTTGGTCGGCTACGGCGCCGCCGGCGGCGTACGCGCGATCGAGCAGTGGCGCGTGATCGCCGCCAACCTGCGGCTGATCGCGGTCCGCGACCAGGTGTCGCTGTCGCTGTTCAACGACTTCGGGCCGAACGGATTCGACCCCGATGCCCGGCACGCCGCGGACCTGGCCGGCGAGCTTGATCAACTCGAGCAGCTCTCCCGGGCGCTGCACACGGTACGAACCGGCGAATAATCGCCTCCGGGGCGCGATAGGTTGACCCCACCTGTCGCGCCCTGCCGGGCGAACGTCGCGCCCGCCCGGGCGGGAACGAGGAGCCACCGTGACCAGCACTCCGCAAGACACCACCAGCCTGACCCGCTCCGAGCGGCTGGACCGGTTGCCGTTCACCCGCGCACACGGCCGGCTGCTCGGCGGTTCCGGGATCGGCTGGGCGCTCGATGCGATGGATGTCGGGCTGATCTCGTTCGTGATGGCCGCCCTGGCCAAGGAATGGGGACTCGGCGCCACCACCCTCGGTTGGATCGGCTCCATCGGCTTCGTCGGGATGGCCGTCGGGGCCACCCTCGGCGGGCTGCTCGCCGACCGTTTCGGCCGGCGTCAGGTGTTCGCGCTGACCCTGCTGGTCTACGGGTTGGCGACCGGGGCGTCGGCGCTCGCCGGCTCGGTCGCGGTGCTGATCGCGCTGCGCTTCCTGGTCGGGCTCGGCCTCGGGGCGGAGCTGCCGGTCGCCTCCACCCTGGTCAGCGAGTACGCCCCCCGCCACATCCGCGGTCGGATCGTGGTGGCGCTGGAGGCGTTCTGGGCCGTCGGCTGGATCCTCGCGGCACTGCTCGGTTACCTCCTCATCCCGAATGTGCCGGACGGCTGGCGATGGGCGCTGGCCGTCGGTCTGGTCCCCACCGTGTACGCCGCAGTGGTGCGCTTCGGATTGCCGGAATCGGTGCGCTATCTGGAAAAGCGGGGACGGATCGACGAGGCCGAGCGGGCGGTCCGCACCTTCGAGGAGTCGGCCGGGGTGGCACCGGTGCCGTCACCGCCGGCGGCCGAGGAGCCCCCGGCGAACCCGATGTCGATCTGGTCCCCGCGGCTGCGGGGGCGTACCGCGGCGCTCTGGATCGTCTGGTTCTGCATCAACCTCAGCTACTACGGCGCGTTCATCTGGCTGCCGACGCTGCTGGTGAATCAGGGCTTCGGGCTGCTCAAATCCTTCGAGTACACGCTGATCATCACGCTGGCCCAGCTGCCCGGGTACGCCGCCGCGGCCTACCTGATCGAACGCTGGGGGAGGCGCCCGACGCTGGCCACCTTCCTGATCGGTTCGGCGGTCGCCGCGGGGCTGTTCGGCCTGGCTGGTACGCCGGCGACGCTGATCGCCACCGGGTGCGCGCTCTCCTTCTTCAACCTGGGCGCCTGGGGTGCGCTGTACGCGATCGGCCCCGAGCTCTATCCGACCGCGGTACGCGGCTCGGCGACCGGTGCCGCCGCCGGGTTCGGCCGGATCGCCTCGATCGTCGCCCCACTGCTGGTACCGGTGCTGGTCAAGGCCGCCGGTGGTTCCAACTGGCTGGTCTTCGCCACCTTCGCCGCCGCCTTCGCGATCGGCGCGCTCGCCGCTCTCACGATGCCCGAGCAGAAGGACCGTGCGCTCGCCGAGTGAGGGGTGCGAACCCGCGCGCATGAGCTGGTGATGAGGGCGTGCCCGGTCGGGCACGCGTGACGGCGGCTCGGATTTCTTGTGGATAACCGCTTCCGGGGAACCCCACGGGTGCGTCGGGTGCGCTGGACTGGGTTCCATGTTGATCCGCACCGCAGAGCTGCTCGACGAGGGCCTGTGCACCCATGAGATCCGGGCGCTCGTGCGGAAGGGGGAGCTGACCCGGGTACGCAATGGCGTCTACTGGCGTGCCGGGTTCGGTGAACCAGACGAACTGGACCGCTGCGCCGAACATCTCCGCCGGATCGAAGCGACGCTGCCGCGGGTGAGGCCCGGCGGGGTGCTGAGCCATCTCTCCGCCGCGATCGTCCATGAACTCCCGGTGCCGGAGCGCCGGCTCGGGCCGGTGCACATCACCCGCCCCGGACACGGTGGCAAGGTCCGCGCCGGGATGCACCTGCATCGCGCTCTGGTCCCCGCGGAACATCAGCGGCAGACCGAGTCAGGTGTGGTCACCTCGCTGGAGTGGACCGCCGCGGACCTGGCGCGCTCGCTGCCCGCGGTGCACGCCGTAGCCGCGCTCGATGTGGCGCTGGCCAAGGGAGCAGATCGGGATGAGATCCTGGCGATCCTGGCTCGTCCGCACCTGACCGGCAGCATCCAGGCGCGGCGGCTCGTCCGGTTCGCGAATCCCGCCAGCGAATCGGTCGGGGAGTCCCATTCCCGCTGGCTGATCCATGAGCTCGGACTCCCCGAACCCGAACTGCAGAAGGAGTTCTTCACCCCCGACGGGGAGTTCGTCGCCCGCTGTGACTTCTACTGGGAGCGGTACAACCTGGTCGGTGAATTCGACGGCCTGGTGAAGTATGGGCGCAAGCTGAAGCCCGGGCAGTCGGTGCAGGACGTCGTGCTGTTCGAGAAGCACCGCGAGGAGGCGATCCGGCGCCAGGGACCGTGGATGAGCCGGTGGATCTGGACGGACCTGGACGATCGGCAGGCGTTCGGGCGGCTGCTGACCCGGGCGTTCGAGCTGGCCGATCGGGCCGCGTGAACCGGCGTACCCGTCCGGGCACCCGAGAATGACACCGGGCACCCGATCCAGTCAGGCCGGATCGGGTGCCCGGTCGCACATTTGGGTGCCCGGTGCGAGCAGGGCTCATCTCGACACGGTGGCTCGGCTCATCCCGACACGCGGGCCCGGCTCCGCTTCGCTGCGCCGGGCCAGCTACTCGATGAGCGTGGGGGCGCCGGGCCGGCTGCTCGATGAGCGTCAGTCCTGGAGGGCGGGGATGACCTCGCGGGCGAAGAGCTCCATGCCGGAGGTGTCGTAGGCGGCCTCGGGGAAGTAGGTGATGGCGTAACCGAGGCCCTTGGCCTTGAGGCCCCGCAGGTTCTCCACGATCTGCTCCGGCGTACCGACCCCGGGCATCCCGTCGTAGGCACGCAACTGGCCGGCCAGCTGCTCCTCGCTCAGGTAGCCCTTGACCCGGTCGATGTAAGCGGCCCGCCGCTCGGCGACCTCGTCCTCGTCGCGGCCGATGAACACGTTGTAGTTCGCGGAGCGGGTGATCGCGTCGAAATCGGTGCCGACCTCGCGGCAATGCTCGGCCAGCACCTGCGACTTGTGCTCGAAGTCGTCCGGGGTGCCGGCGAAGTTGGTGTAGTCGGCGTACTTCGCGGCGATCTTCAGCGTCACCTTCTCACCGCCACCGGCGATCCACAGCGGGATCCGCGGCGACTGCACCGGCCGCGGTTCGACGATCGCACCGTCCACCTGGTAGTGCTTCCCATCTAGCGTCGCGGTCCCGGTTTCCCAGGCCTGCTTGAAGATCTGGACGCCCTCGTCGAGCATGCCGAGGCGTACGCCGGCCCGCGGGAAGCCGTAACCGTAGGCCTTCCACTCGTGCTCATACCAGCCACCGCCGATGCCCATCTCGACCCGGCCGCCGGAGATGTGGTCACAGGTGGCCGCGACCTTCGCCAGGTATGCCGGATTGCGATAACCCATGCAGGTGCACATCTGACCCAGCCGCACCCGATCGGTGACCGCACCCAACCCGGCCATCAGCGTCCACGCCTCGTGGGTGGCCTGATCGCTCGGCTGCGGGGTGGTGTGGAAGTGGTCGTAGACCCAGACGCTCTCCCAACCCGGTTCGGCATCGACCTGCTGGGCCAGCGACTTCATCACCGACCACTGGGAGTCCGGTTCGATGCCGACCAGGTCGAAGCGCCAGCCCTGCGGAATGAATACGCCGAATCTCATGGCACAACCGTAGTGACCCCGACCGGCCCGGCAGGGGCGGGGTATAGCGTGCCCACCATGCCGCCACTGACGCGCATCGAGGCCGAGGCCCGAGCCACGCTGCTGACCGTGCACCGGGCCAGCGTCGAGGTGGACCTGCGCGAACCCGGCGCCGACACCTTCACCAGCAGCACCCGGATCGACTTCGGCTGCGCCGAGCCCGGGGCGGGCAGCTTCGTCGACATCGCCCCGGAACGGCTGCTCCGGGCCACCCTCAACGGCACCGACCTGCCGCCGGAATCCCTGTCCGAGCAGCGATTGCAGCTGCCCGGGCTGCTGGCCGAGAACACCCTCGAGGTGGTCGGCGAGATGGCCTATTCCAACGACGGCGAGGGGCTGCATCGACATCTCGACCCCGCCGACGATCAGCCCTATCTCTATGCGATGAGCTTCCTGGACGCCGGCCCGCGCTGGTTCGCCAGCTTCGACCAGCCCGACCTGAAATGCCCCTATCTGATGCGGGTGCACACCCCACCGGACTGGACCGTGCTCGGCAACGGCCGCTTCACCGAGGCCGAACCGGGCGACTGGCGGCTCACCGAGGAGACCCCACCGCTGGCCTCCTATTTCGTCACCCTGGTCGCCGGGCCCTACGTCTCGGTGCACGCCGAGCACGACGGCATCCGGCTCGGTGTGCACACCCGGGCCTCGTTGGCCCCCGAGCTGGCCGCCGAGTCCGAGGACATCCTGCGGGTCACCGGGCAGGCCTTCGATGCCTACCACGAGCTTTTCCAACGACGGTACGCATTCGGCGACTACCACCAGGTGTTCGTGCCCGACTTCAACGCCGGTGCGATGGAGAACCCGGGTTGTGTGACCCTGCGCGACCAGTACCTGTTCCGAGGTTCGGTGACCGACGCGGAGCGGGGCCACCGGGCGGGCACCCTGGTGCACGAGCTGGCGCACCAGTGGTTCGGCGATCTGGTCACGATGAGCTGGTGGGACGACCTGTGGCTGAACGAGTCCTTCGCCGAGCTGATGGCGCACTGGGTGTGCAGCGACTTCACCGACTATCCGCTCTGGGTCGAGTTCGGCATCCAGCGCAAGGACTGGGGTGCGATCGCCGATCAGGGGCCGGCCAGTCACCCGGTCGCCGGCAACGGCGCCGCCGACGCCCAGCAGGCGCTGGCCCAGTTCGACGGCATCTCCTATGCCAAGGGCGCCGGGGTGCTCAAACAGCTGGTCGCCACGATCACCCCCGAGGTCTTCCTGGCCGGTCTGCGGGACTACTTCGACCGCTATGCGCACGGCAATGCCCGCTTCGCCGACCTGCTGGCGTGCTGGCAACGGGCCGGTGCCAGCGAACTGCCCGCGTGGGCGGACGCCTGGCTGAACACCAGCGGCATGGACCTGCTGCGGGCGGAGCAGCGCACCGGTCGCTCCGGTGTGCTGCACCGGCACGCCGGAGCGGCGGGGGAGCGTACCCACACCGTGCAGCTCGTCAGCCTGGCCGCGGACGCCGCCGAGCAGGGCCGGATCGAGGTGACCGCGACCAGCGAGGAGACCCCGCTCGAACTGCCGGACGGCTTCTGGGTACCGGACGCCGGCGACGAGACCTGGGCCCGGATCCGGCCATCCGCACCGGTCGAACAGTGGCCGCCGCTGGCCGCGGTGACCGACCCGATGCTGCGGGTGGTGCTCTGGAACAGCCTGCGGGACCAGGTGCGCGCGGCCGAGGTGGACCCGGCCGTGGCGCTGGACGTGGTGACCGGCCAGCTCGCCGACGAACCCGACGATGTGGTGGTCACCGCGATCCTGGCCTGGGCGCACGGCGTGCTCGCCGGGCCGTACGCAGCCCCGGCCGATCGGGCACCCCGGCTGCACCGGCTGGCCGAGCTGGCGCAGCGGCTGCTGGACGGCGCCGCACCCGGATCGGACCGCCAGCTCGTCGCCTGGCGCGGCCTGCTGCGCTGCACCGATGACGTCGCCCAGCTCGCGGCCTGGCTGGACGGCGCGCCGCCGCCACCGGGACTCGAGCTCGACGCGGAGCTGCGCTGGGCGGCGGTCTGGCGGCTGGCGACACTGGCGGCGGGGGAGCCGGCGCTGGACCGTGCGCGCGCGGCGATCGCCGAGGCGTACCGGTTGGATCGCTCGGCCTCGGGCCGGGTGCACCGCGCCCGGGCGCTGGCGAGCCTGCCCGATCCGGAGGCCAAGGAGGAGGCGTTCTGGCAGCTGATGCGCCCCTCGCAGCTCTCGGCCTATGAGTTGTACGCCACCGCGGAGGGCTTCTTCGCCCCCGAGCAGGCCGAGCTCACCGAACCGTATGTGCAGCGGTTCTTCGCCGGCATCAACTCCACCGCCGCCTTCCGGCGCGGCTGGTCGCTGTCCCGGCTCGCGCTGCAGGCCTTCCCGGCCTCGGCGAGCCGGCGTACCACCCTCGAACTGGCCGAGCAGACCCTGGCCACCGAGGACCTCGATCCCCGGTTGCGCCGGCCGCTGCTGGAGGCGACCGATCAGCTCCGTCGCGCGGTCACCTCGCTGGAGAAGTACGCACCGAGCGCCGCGACCCGCTGAGGCATCGACGATAGTTCGATCAGGTCGGTTGATGAGCGAGACGCGTTGCTTGTGAACACGAGCGCAACCGATTGGTCAACCTGCCTACTCGGAGGTCACAAAAGCGTTGCGCTTTGTGCAGTCGCTTGTTCAGACATGCTCGGATGCCATAGAAAAGTCCGCAAGTTCAGTGCCGAGCACGACATCCGTGCATGGCACGTCGCGGCGTCCGTATCGCGGGCGCCCCCCGATCTAGGAGGACATGTTCATGCGAGGACGCTCTCGCCTGATGGTCGCCGCAGCCTCGGCCAGCATTGTTGCGCTGGCCTTCAGTGCCTGCGGTGGCGGCGGCAACTCTGGTAGCACCAGCAACAACACCGGCGGCGAGATCTCGATGCGTGGTTGCACCCCGCAGAACCCGCTGATCCCGGCCAACACCAACGAGGTGTGCGGCGGCAACGTGCTCGACGCGGTGACCGCGAAGCTCGTGCGCTACAACGCCGACACCGCGAAGCCGGAGAACGACCTCGCCGAGTCGATCGAGACGACCGACAACCAGACCTTCACCGTGAAGCTGAAGCCGGACATGAAGTTCTCCGACGGCACCCCGGTGCTGGCCAAGAACTTCGTCGACGCCTGGAACTTCTCCGCCAGCGCCAAGCAGGGCTACGTGTCCGGCTACTTCATGGAGCCGATCGAGGGTTACGCCGACGTCGCCCCCGAGGAGGGCGACCCGAAGTCGGACAAGATGAGCGGCCTGAACGTCGTCGACGACCGGACCTTCACCATCAAGACCACCTCGCCGGTCTCCAACCTGCCGCAGCGACTCGGCTACACCGCCTTCGCCGCGCTGCCGGATTCCTTCTTCAAGGATCCCGAGGCCTACGGCAAGATGCCGGTCGGTTCGGGCCCCTACAAGGTGACCCAGAACAACGAGCAGGCGATCGTCCTGGAGAAGAACGCCGACTACAAGGGCATCGATCCCGGCAAGGTCGACAAGATCAACTACAAGATCTACAACGACGCCAACGCCGCCTACAACGACGTCGTCGCCAACAACCTGGACTTCACCGACATCATCCCGCCCGACCAGCTGGTGGGCGATGCCTGGAAGGCCACCCTGAACGGCCGCAACGGGCAGAAGGAGTCCGGCGTCATCCAGTCGCTGGCCTTCTCGCCGAACGATGAGCAGCTCAAGGACGTCCGCAAGCGCCAGGCGCTGTCCATGTCGCTGAACCGCGACCTGGTCACCAAGCAGATCTTCAACGGCTCCCGGGTGCCGGCCACCGGCTGGGTCTCCCCGGTCGTCGACGGCGCCAAGCCGGGTCAGTGCGGCGAGGCCTGCACCTACGACGAGGCCAAGGCCAAGCAGCTCTGGCAGGAGGCCGGCGGTTACAACGGCCCGATGACCCTGGCGGTGAACGGTGACGGTGGCCACAAGCAGTGGGCCGACGCGGCCTGCAACAACTGGCGCACCGTGCTCGGGATCGACTGCCGCGTGCAGATCACCCCGGACTTCAAGACGCTCCGCAACCAGATCAAGGCGGGCGAACTGAAGGGTCTGTTCCGCTCCGGCTGGCAGATGGACTACCCGTCGATCGAGAACTTCCTGACCCCGATCTACAAGACCGGTGCATCCTCGAACGACTTCAAGTACTCCAACCCGGAGTTCGACGCCAAGCTCGTCCAGGCCGATGCGGCCAAGTCCTCCGACGAGGCGAACAAGCTCTACCAGGAGGCCGAGGCGATGCTCGCCAAGGACCTGCCGACCGTCCCG
This sequence comes from Enemella evansiae, assembly GCF_002250705.1. Taxonomy (GTDB): domain Bacteria; phylum Actinomycetota; class Actinomycetes; order Propionibacteriales; family Propionibacteriaceae; genus Enemella; species Enemella evansiae. The sequence continues at coordinate 49,464 of NZ_NMVP01000005.1, read as the reverse complement.
AAGTGGTACGCCACCACGCCTTACGGCTACTCCACCAAGGTGGACAACGTGAAGGTGACCCCCTTCGGCACCCTGGACGTGTCGTCCATCACCCTGAAGTGATTCGCTCCTGACCGAGCCTCGGCCCGCCGGCCCTCCAGCCGGCGGGCCGAGGCCGCGTCCGGACGACCCCACTCACCCGCCCTGGCCGTCTGCAGTGATGCTGCGGCCGTGGAAAGGAGGACGGCATGGCCACCTACATCCTGCGCCGGCTGCTCCAGATGATTCCGGTGCTGCTCGGCTCGACCTTCCTGATCTTCATGCTGGTGTACGCCCTGCCCGGCGAGCCCTGGGAGGGCCGCTGCGGCGAGCGCCCGTGCGATGCGGCGTACATCGAGAAGTTCAAGGCCGACTACAACCTCGACAAGCCGCTGCTGGTGCAGTACGCGCTCTTCCTGGGCCGGCTGCTGCGCGGCGACCTCGGCATCAACTTCTACAACAAGCCGGTCAGCCAGGAGCTGATCGAGCGGCTCCCGACGACCTTCACCCTGGCGATCATGGCGATCATCCTGGAGATCGTCATCGGCATCACCCTCGGTGTGATCGCCGGCATCACCAAGGGCAAGCTGCCCGACGTGCTGATCACCATCCTGACCCTGCTGCTGATCTCGATGCCGGTCTTCGTGATCGGCGGTCTCTACCAGATGATCTTCGGCATCAAGCTGCAGTGGTTCCCTGTGACAGCGCAGAACGGGCCGATAACACCAGAGTTGATATACAGCCTGGTGCTCCCGGCGATGGTGCTGGCCAGCCTGCAGATCGCCTACATCACCCGGCTCACCCGGACCTCGCTGGTGGAGAACCTGCGCGCCGACTATGTGCGCACCGCCAAGGCGAAGGGCCTCTCCCGCAACCGCACCGTCGGCGTACACACGCTGCGCAACTCGCTGGTTCCGGTGATCACCCAGATCGGTATCGACCTGGGTGCGCTGATGGGCGGGGCGATCGTCACCGAGCGGATCTTCAACGTCAACGGCATCGGTTTCTTCATCTTCCGCTCGATCACCCAGCAGGACGGGGTGTCGGTGGTCGGCGCGGTGACCGTGCTGGTGCTCGTCTATCTGCTCGCCAACCTGATCGTGGACGTGCTCTACGGATTCCTGGACCCGAGGATCAGCCATGGCTGACACACAACTGACCACCGACACCACGCCGACGCCCGAGCCCTCGCCGTCGCCGAAGCAGGAGAAGACCCGCTCGCTGTGGGGCGATGCCTGGCTCGAGCTGCGCCGCAGCCCGATGTTCTGGATCGCCGCGGTGCTGATCGTGTTCATCGTCGCGATGGCAATCGCGCCGCAGCTGTTCACCAAGGCCGACCCCTACTTCTGCGACCTGAACAACTCGCTGAAGAAGCCGGGTGCCAACGGCACCCTGTTCGGCTACACCCTGCAGGGCTGCGATGTGTACGCCCGCACCGTCTACGGTGCCCGGTCCTCGATCCTGGTGGGCCTGTTGGCCTCGCTGGGCACGTTGCTGCTGGGTTCGCTGATCGGTGTCGTCGCCGGCTACTTCGGCGGCTGGGTGGACATCATCCTGTCCCGGCTGGGCGATGTCTTCTTCGCCATCCCGCTGCTGCTCGGCGGCATCATCATCCTCTACACCTTCCCGAACAAGCTGAACACCCCCTACATGGTGGTGGTGTTGAAGGTGGTGGCCGCCATCGTCGTGCTCGGTTGGCCGACGATCGCGCGATTGATGCGATCCTCGGTGCTGCAGGTGATCCCGACCGATTACGTGCAGGCCGGTCGGGCGCTCGGCGCCGGGTCCAGCCGGTTGATCTTCAGCCACGTGCTGCCGAACGCGTTCGCGCCGGCCGTCGTGGTCGCCACCATCAACCTGGGCGCCTACATCGCCACCGAGGCGACGCTGTCGTTCCTCGGTATCGGCCTGCAGGCCCCGGTGATCTCCTGGGGCGTGGACATCTCCGAGGCCTCCGGTATCGGCTACATCGCGGCCGCGCCGCACATGCTGCTGGTGCCCTCGGCGTTCCTGTCCATCACCGTGCTCGCGTTCATCCTGCTGGGTGAGGCGATCCGGGACGCCCTCGATCCGAAGCTGCGCTGAGAGGAGCCCCATGGCCAGCAACAGCGAAACCCTGGACTCCACCCACAAGGTGGAGCGCATCGACGAGCGCAGCCAGCGATGGCAGCCGATCAACGGCCGACTGCTCGAGGTGGAGGACCTGCACGTCGAGTTCCGGACCCGCGACGGGGTCGCCAAGGCGATCAACGGCGTGAACTTCAGCCTCGACGAGGGGGAGACCCTCGCCATCCTGGGCGAATCCGGTTCCGGCAAGTCGGTCACCGCGCAGGCGGTGATGGGCATCCTGGACACCCCGCCGGGTTACGTCACCGGCGGGCAGGTCCGCTACTGCGGTACCGATCTGCTGAAGCTCAAGGAGAAGGACATGCAGCAGGTCCGCGGCCCGGAGATCTCGATGATCTTCCAGGACGCGCTGTCCTCGCTGAACCCGGTCTTCCCGGTGGGCTGGCAGATCGCGGAGATGTTCCGCCAGCACCGCGGCACCAACAAGTCGGATGCCTGGAAACAGGCCGTCCGATTGATGGAGCAGGTGAACATCCCGGCCGCCCGGGAGCGGGTGCGGGCCTACCCGCACCAGTTCTCCGGCGGCATGCGGCAGCGGATCATGATCGCGATGGCGATCGCGCTCGACCCGGCGGTGCTGATCGCCGACGAGCCGACCACCGCGCTCGATGTCACCGTGCAGGCGCAGATCATGTCGCTGCTCAAGGAACTGCAGGTCGAGCGCAAGATGGGTCTGATCCTGATCACCCACGACCTCGGTGTGGTCGCCGACGTCGCCGACCGGATCGCGGTGATGTACGCCGGCCGGCTGGTCGAGACCGCCGATGTCTTCGATCTGTACGCCCGGCCGGGACACCCTTACACCAAGGGATTGCTGGAATCGATCCCGCGGCTGGACCAGAAGGGGCAGACGCTGTCCGCGATCGGCGGCCTGCCGCCGAACCTGCTGCGGATCCCCGACGGCTGCGCGTTCAACCCGCGTTGCCGGTTCGCCACCGACATCTGCCGCACCGGTGCCCCGCCGCAACTGGTGGAGCTCGGCCACAACCGGGCCAGTGCCTGCCACTACGCCCACCAGGTCGTCGAGGGTGCCGAACCCGAACAGATCAAGGAGTTGCGATGACCGAGACCCAGCCGTCCTCCGGTGGCTCGACCGCGGTGGCGCCGACCCGTGAGGTGATCCTCTCCGCCGAGGGGCTGAAGAAGCACTACCCGATCAAGAAGGGGGTGCTGCAGCGTACCGTCGGTCACGTCAAGGCGGTCGACGGTGTCTCCCTGGATCTCTACAAGGGTGAGACTCTCGGCATCGTGGGGGAGTCCGGGTGTGGCAAGTCCACCCTCGGCCGGTTGCTGATGCGACTGGAGGATCCGACCGAGGGCAAGACCTATTTCGAGGGCGTCGACATGTACGCCCAGTCCGGTGCCGCGATGCGCCGACTGCGGCGCGACATCCAGATCGTCTTCCAGGACCCCTACACCTCGCTGAACCCGCGCAAGACCGTCGGCGACATCATCGGGGAGGCCTATGACATCCACCCCGACGCGGTGCCCAAGGGTGGCCGGCGCAAGCGGGTGCAGGAGCTGCTGGAGATGGTCGGGCTGAACCCCGAACACATCAACCGCTACCCGCACCAGTTCTCCGGCGGCCAGCGGCAGCGCGTCGGGATCGCCCGCGGCATCGCGCTGAACCCGAAGGTGCTGATCTGCGACGAGCCGGTCTCGGCGCTGGACGTGTCGGTGCAGGCGCAGGTGGTCAACCTGATGGAGAAGCTGCAGGACGAGCTGGGGCTGGCCTACATCTTCATCGCCCATGACCTGTCGGTGGTGCGCCACATCTCCGACCGGGTCGGGGTGATGTATCTGGGCAAGCTCGTCGAGATCGGTGATGAGGACCAGATCTATTCCCATCCCACGCACCCCTACACCCAGGCACTGCTGTCCGCGGTGCCGGTACCGGATCCGACGCTGCGCGAGGCCAAGAACCAGATCGTGCTCACCGGTGACGTGCCGAGCCCGGCCAATCCGCCGACCGGCTGCCGCTTCCACACCCGCTGCTGGAAGGCGCAGGAGCGCTGCACGGTGGAGGAGCCGATCCTCGAGCTGCGTCCCGACGGGGCCAGCGAGCACGCCTCGGCCTGCCACTTCGCCCAGCCGCGGGATGTGCTGGCCCAGGAAGGATTGCGTTAGTTCCCAACGCTCATCGAGTAGCGAGCCAGGCGCAGCGAAGCGGAGCCATGGGTCGCGTGTCGAGATGAGGCGCGGTGGCTTCGACTCGGTCGTTCCTCCCTCGCTCAGCCATCGTCTGGGGGGACTCGTCTCGACATGCCCTGCGCTGCCTTGCTTCGCTGCGGCACCGCAGGGCTACTCGATGAGCGTTCCCGAATCGGGGATCGTTGGGCTTCTCCGCTAGCATCGACCCGCGAACGGAGGAGGGTGATGGTTCGGCTGCTGCTCGGCGTACTGGCGGGTGTACTGCTGCTGGTGGGTTGTACGCCGGAGCCGGCTCCGCCGGCGGATCCGCAGGCGCCCGCGAGCGCCGCGGCGGGCGGTGGCGGCGCCAGGGTGAGCGGCGACATCACGATCCGCGGCTGCACCCCCGCCCAACCCCTGCTCCCCGCGAACACCCTGGACAGCTGCGGGCTGCGGATCATGGATCCGCTGACCTCCCGGCTCTATCGCGCGAACAGCGACACCGGGGCGATCGAACCCGACCTGGCGGAATCGGTGGACACCACCGACTCGCAGACCTTCACCGTGCGACTGGCCAGGGGCCGGCTCTTCCACGACGGCACCGAGGTCAAGGCCCGCAACGTCGTCTCCGCCTGGAACTGGGCGGCGTACGGCCCGAACAAGATGGCGGGGCAGAGCTTCTTCGCCCCGATCGAGGGCGCCGACCAGCTCGCCTGCGTACCGGGCGCCGCCTGCTCCAAGGACGGCCGACCGACCGCGATGAGCGGGTTGAAGGTGCTCGATGACTACACCTTCACCGTGCGCACAACCAAGCCGCTGACCGACTTCGCGGCCCGGGTCAGCCACCCGGTGTTCGCGCCGCTGCCGGACGCCTTCTTCGCCGAGGACGACGGCAAGGACTCCTTCGGCAAGCTGCCGGTGGGTGCCGGTCCGTTCAAGATCGCCAGCAACACCACCAGCGAGATCGCGCTGGAGCGCTTCGACGGCTACACCGGCCGCTACCCGGCCCAGATCCGCAAGGTCACCGTGCGGATGTACGACGACACCGCCAAGGACTACAACCTGTCCAAGGCGTACAACGACGTGGTCGCCAACCGGCTCGACTTCACCGACGTGATCCCCACCGATCAGTTGATCGACGACCAGTGGCAGAAGGACCTGGAGAACCGCTTCGCGCTGCGCGACACCCGCGCGGTGCAGCAGCTCAGCTTCGCCGCGGGTGATCGGCAGCTGGCCGATCCGCGGCTGCGGCGGGCGATCTCGATGGGTATCGACCGGCAGGCGCTGGCCGGGCAGGTGTTCAACAACACCCGGGCGCCGGCGACCAGCTGGGTCTCCCCGGTGGTGCCCGGTTATCGCACCGACGCCTGCGCCGACATGTGTGCCTATGATCCGGTCGCCGCGCGCGATCTCTATGCCGCGGCCGGTGGTTACTCCGGTGAGTTCGTGATCACCGTGAGCGCGGCCGGCGGCAACAAGCAGTGGGCCGACGCGCTGTGCAACCAGCTCACCAACTCCCTCGATCTGGACTGCCAGGTGCGGCTGCTGCCGAACCAGGCGGCGGTCCTCGGCGCCGCGGGCAGCGGCCGGGCCACCGGCATGGTCGGGGTCGACGACCTGTCCGGCTACCTGACCCCCGAGCCCTACCTGAGCCGCTACCGCTCCGATGCCTGGCACAACGTCGGCCGATACAGCAACGGCAGCTACGACCAGCTGGTCACCCAGGCGGCCGGTGCCACCTCGCAGGCCGCGGCCAATGAGGCGTACCGCAGGGCCGAGCAACTGCTCGCCCAGGATCCGCCCTCGGTGCCGCTGTGGTACGCCAGCACCCCGGTCGGCTGGTCGAACCGGGTCACCGATGTGAAGGTGACCCTGTTCGGCACCCTCGATCTGAGCAGCATCCGGGTCAAGTGAGGCGTACGCCGCAGCGCCGGTTGACTTCAAGGTAACTTGAAGTTCTAGCTTCGCAGCATGCGAGCAATCACCGTGCAGCAGTTCGGCGGACCCCAGGTCCTGACCCCGACCGAGATCGAAGACGTCGCACCCCGACCGGGTGAGGTGCTGATCCGCACCCGGTACGCCGACGTCATGTACCTCGACACCCAGCTGCGGGCCGGCTGGGGGCAGGACTTCTTCGATCTGACCCTGCCCTACGTTCCCGGTGGCGCCGTCGGCGGTGAGATCGTGGCTGTGGGTGCCGGGGTCGACCTGGTCACCGCGACCGCGATCGTGCACGACGGGCAGACCGCGCAGGCCCTGCTGCGCAGTGCCGCCGTGCGACCCGGGGAAACGGTGCTGGTCACCGCGGCCGGCGGCGGTGTGGGGGTGCTGCTCGTGCAGTTGCTGCGGGCCGCCGGTGCCACCGTGTTCACCGCGGCCTCGCAACGCAAGCAGGAGCTGCTCACCCGGCTCGGCCCGGACGTCTCGGTCGACTACACCGAGCCGGAATGGACCGCGGCCCTGCCCACCCGCCCGGAGGTCGTCATCGACGGCGCCGGCGGCCGCTACGGTGCCGCGGCCCTGGCGGCCGTCGCACCCGGCGGGCGGTACCTCGGCTTCGGCGCCGCCGACGGGGCATTCGCGCAGGACTCCGGCCCCCAGCGGGGCGACATCACCAGCACCTCGCTGCTGGAGATCACCGGCGATCCACGGCTCGACTGGGACCAACTGAACGCCGCGGCCCTGCACGCGGTCGCCGACGGTACCGCCGTGCCCTGCGTCGGACAGACCTTCGCCCTGGACCAGGCCACGGCGGCGCACGCCGCGATCGCCGCCCGGGAGACCATCGGCCGGACCCTGCTGTGGATCTGATCGATAGGGTGGGGGCCGTGCTGGCACCCGAAACCGCGACCACCGAGGACACCGCGACCACCGAGCGCCCCGAACCGCACCGGCTGCTGCTCGTCCACGCCCATCCCGACGACGAGGTCACCACGACCGGCGTCACGATGGCCCGGGCGGTCGCCGACGGCGCCCAGGTGACGCTGGTCACCTGCACCCTCGGCGAGGAGGGCGAGATCGTCGTCGACGACCTCAAACATCTGGGCGCCGACCGGGACGGTGGCCTGGGGGAATACCGGATCGGTGAGCTGAACGCCGCCCTCGGCGCCCTCGGGGTCACCGACAGCCTGCGGCTGGGCCACGACGGCAAATACCGCGACTCCGGGATGGCGACCGACGACCAGGGTCGGGTGGTGCCGGTGGATCTGGTGCACGACGAGGCCTTCTGGCGCGCCGATCTGCGCGAGGCGGCGACCGATCTGGTGCCGGTGATCCGGGACCGCCGGCCCGAGGTGCTGATCACCTACGACGACTACGGCAACTATGGTCACCCCGACCACATCCAGGCCCATCGGGTGGCCATGTACGCCGCCCAGCTCGCCGCGATCCCGGCGTACCGTCCCGACCTCGGTGAGGCATGGCAGGTGCGCCGCATCCTGTGGACCACGATGAGCGAGTCCTGGATGCGCGAGGGGCTGCGCCAGATGCGGGCCGCCGGGGACACCGAGTCCTGGGGCGGGATGGATCCCGAGGGGCCGATGCCGCCGATGGTCCGTCCCGACGACCAGATCGCGCTCACCGTGTCCGCACCCGAGCTGGTCGACCGCAAGCTGGATGCGTTCCGTGCCCACCGCACCCAGATCTCCTTCGACAGCCCGTTCTTCCAGATGGCCGAGACCTACCCGCAGGCCTGGGCCAACGAGTGGTTCGTGCACGCCGGCGGGGAGGCGTTGCCGGCCGGGGCGACCGACATCTTCGCCGGGCTCCGCGATGAGTGAGCCGGCCGAACCGCGCGACGACCTGGTCGCCGGCGTACCAGCGGCAGAGCACCTGCGCCGCGGGATGGCCACCTTCGCCACCGGGGTGACGGTGATCACTGCGTACGCGGGGGAGATCCAGTACGCGATGACCGCGAACTCGTTCACCTCGCTCTCCCTCGACCCGCCGCTGGTGATGGTCTCGGTGGCCCGGGGCGGGCGGTTCCATCGGCCGGTGCTGGACGCCGGCGCCTGGGCGGTGTCGGTGCTCGGCGCCGACCAGCTGGAACTGGCCCGGCACTTCTCCGACGCGCACCGGGACCGGCTGCGCCAGTTCGAGACCGTGCCGCACCGGATCTCGACCATCACCGGGTCGCCGCTGCTGCTCGGGTCCCTGGCCTGGTTCGAATGCGTCACCGACCGGGTCGTCGAGGCGGGCGATCACAGCCTGCTGATCGGCGCCGTCCACAGCTGCTGGGTCACCGAACGGCCCGGGCGTCCGCTGACCTATTTTCGGGGGGCTTTCCTGCCCGGACCCGGTTGAGAATTCAGCCCGGGACTTCGGTTGTCGTACTATCGGACGCGTTCGTCTCCCGTCAGAAGGTAGAAACTTGACCACCCAAGTGAGTACACCCGCGCCCAGAACGCGCTCCCGCAAGGGCAGGATCATCCTTCTGGTGCTGATCGGGTTGCTGCTGGTGCTCGGTGGCATCTACTTCGCCGGATATGCGATGGCCGGGGACAAGCTGCCCAAGAACACCTCGATGGCCGGCATCCAGATCGGCGGGCTGACCGCCGACGAGGCGGTCAGCAAGCTGCAGACCGAATACGCCGGCCAGGCGGACAAGCCGTTCGTCATCAACGCCGAGGGCCGACGGCTGGAGCTGAAGCCCTCGGACGCGGGGATGAGCGTCGACTACCCGCAGACCGTCGACCAGGCGGGTGCCGGCAAGAGCCTGGCGCCCACCCACATCTGGCGGGTGCTCACCGGTGGCGGCGCGATCGAGCCGGTGACCCGGGTCGACCAGAACAAGCTCACCGGCGCGGTCGGCCAGTTGGCCGGTCAGGTGAACAAGGAGCCCAAGGACGCCACGGTCGCCTTCGCCGGCGCGGAGCTGAAGCGTACCCCCGGTGAGGACGCGATCGAGCTGCGCCAGACCGAGCTGACCAACACGCTCAAGTCGGCGTACCTGAACCAGACCGATGTCGAGGCGAAGATCAAGCGCACCCCGCCGACGATCACCGATGCGAAGGTCGAGGAGGTCGTCAACAGCTATGCCGGGCCGGCGGTCTCCGGGCCGATCAAGGTGGACACCGGCAAGGGGGTCGTCGAGGTCACCCCGACGATGATCGGCAACTCGAGCACGATCAAGGTCGAGGGCGACAAGTTGCAGGGCAGCACCGACGGCGAGAAGCTGTTCAAGGAGGCCCAGTCGGCGATCAAGAAGCTGGATCTGAAGGAACCGAAGGACGCCCAGTTCAAGTTCGAGGGCGGCCGACCGACGGTGGTGCCCTCGGTCGATGGTGCCCAGCTCGGCAAGGACAACTTCCTCAAGGCCGTGCTGCCCGCGGTGCCGACGACCGACAAGCGCGAGGTGAAGGCCGAGCTGACCCCGGCGCCGGCGAAGTTCACCACCGAGCAGGCCAACCAGCAGCTGCCCAAGGAAGTGATCGGGGAGTTCACCACCTACTACCCGCACGCCGACTACCGCAACACCAACCTCGGCCTGGCCGCCCAGCGGATCAGCGGCAACACCGTGCCCAAGGGTGAGGTGTTCTCGCTGGACAAGGCGCTCGGCAGCCGCAGCTCCGGTTACGTCGACGGATATGTGATCGACGGCGGCAAGCTGAAGAAGGAGAACGCCGGCGGCATCTCCCAGTCCGCCACCACCGTGTTCAACGCGGCCTGGTTCGCCGGCCTGGAAGACGTCCAGCATCAGCCGCACACCCTCTACTTCGACCGCTACCCGGCGGGCCGGGAGTCGACGATCTATTCCGGTGTGATCGATGTGAAGTTCCGCAACACCACCGACAACGCCATCTATCTGGAGTCGTCGGTCAACCGGTCCTCCCCGGGCGGCAAGGGTTCGATCACGGTCAAGATCTGGGGCACCAAGAAGTGGGACATCGAGTCCCCGGAGCCGACGAAGTCGAACTTCTACAACGGCAAGACGATCACCGACAACTCGCCGACCTGCGAGCCGCAGTCGGCCTCGCCCGGTTTCACCGCGAGCTACTACCGGCTGTTCAAGGTCAACGGGCAGGTCGTCAAGCGCGAGGACCAGAGCTGGAAGTACTCCGCGACCGACGAGATCAAGTGCACCAAACCCTGAGCGGGAGCCACGATGGTTGAGCGAGCGCGGGAGGCCCACGATGGCTGAGCGAGCGCCAGCGAGTCGAAGCCACGTCGTCCGGCTGGATCGCTACCCGGTCAAGGGTTTCGGTCCGCAGACCCTCGATCGGTTGACGGTACTCGAGAGTCGGGTCGTCGGGGACCGGGTGCTGGGATTCCGGTACGCCGATGCGGAGGAGACCGGCGACGGCTGGGGCACCAAGCGCCAGATGGTGGTGCTGATGAACACCCCGTCGATCGCCCGGTTGACGGTGCACACCGACGGTGACCGGATCCGGCTGCTGCGCGGCGACGAGCTGATCGCCGACGAGCCCCTCGACGCCGCCGGCCGGCAGCGGGTCGCGGCCCTGCTCGCCGACCAGCCCGAGGTGGACCTGCCGGCGGATTCACCGCATCGGCCGCTGCGTGTGGTCGGCGACGGCCGCACCCCGCAGCTGCAGGATCGCGAGCCGGGGTACGTCACCCTGCACAGCCGGGCCAGCATCGAGGCGTTCGCCGAGGCGACCGGCGGCGAGGTGGACCAGGTCAGGTTCCGCTCCAACGTGATCATCGACGGGGTCGAACCGCTGGCCGAACTCGGCTGGGCCGGCCGCCAGATCGCCATCGGCGGGATGCGGTTCCGGGTGCACCAGCCGCTGGTGCGCTGCCTGGCCACCCACGCCAACCCCAGCACCGGGGAACGTGACCTGAACGTGCTGCGTACCCTGACCCGCGGCCTCGACCTCCCCGAGCCGATCTTCGGGGTCTCACTGGTCGCCCTCGCCGACGGCGAACTCACCCTCGGTGACGACGTCACGCTCATCGACTAGTCACGTTCATCTCGACACGGTCGCTGCGCGACCTACTCGATGAGCGTGCGGGGGAGGTCGCTGCGCAACCTGCTCGATGAGCCAGGGGGTTCATCTCGACACGCGCCGCCGGCTCCGCTTCGCTGCGCCGGCGGCGCTACTCGATGAACGTGTGGGGGGACGACCTCCGCTTCGCTGCGCCGGCGGCGCTACTCGATGAACGTGTGGGGGGACGACCTCCGCTTCGCTGCGCCGGCGGCGCTACTCGATGAACGTCAGGGGAGCCGGAGCAGCGCCTGGACGGGGGTGTGGTCGCTCGGCCAGCGGCCGCGCCGGGTCCAGGTGTTGATGGCCGCCTCAAGGACCTGGATTCCCCTGGTGGCGAGGATCCAGTCGATCCGCACTCCCGCCGGATCGGGCGTCTTGTAGTTCGGGAACGTGCCGACGCGCGGGGTGAGCTGCTTGGCGGCGGCCAGCCAGGTGTCCTGCAGGCCGCCGTTGGTGACCAGCACGTCGTAGGGCACCGACTGCTCGGCGGCGGCGTTGGTGTCGGCGGTGAAGATCACCGGCAGACCGCTGGCGGCGATCTGGTCGCGTACCGTCTCCGCGCTGCGCACCTGGGCGTTCTGCGACTGGTGATCGAAATGGGAGTTGATGTGCAGGAACTCCTTGCCGGTCTCCCGATCGGTGAAGCGCACCCAGGTGACGATCCGGGTGACCCGGTTGCCCCAGGTCGCCGAGCCGATCACGTCGGGGGTGTCGGAGAGCCAGTACTGGTCCCACTCGAGCGCCTCGAGCCGCCGGTCGTCATAGAAGATCGCCGAGTACTCACCCGCCGACCCGCCCGCGCGACCGTAGCCGAGCATCCGGTGGTCCTTGCCCAGGCCCGCCTCGATCGCGGGCAGCTGGTTCCACTCGGCCTCCTGGACGCCGAGCAGTGTCGGCTGCTCCCGCTTCAGGAACTCGGTCACCAGCGGCGCCCGCTCGGGCCAGTAGTCCGGCTCCCCGGGCTTGGTGATCCCCTCCCGGTCGTAGCGGATGTTGAAGCTCATCGCGTGCAGATCCGGCTCCTTCGCGCGGCCGATCAGCGCGGCGCCGGCACCGTTGTCCGCCGGCGCGGCGGTCGCCTTCGACGACGATCCGAAGGTGGCGGCCAGGGTGCCGGCGGCGGCGACACCGGCCGCCTGACCGAGCACGCCGCGGCGGGTGAACTGTGTTGCTCCCATGGTTCTCCTCGGCTGGGGGTGGTTGATGGGATGTCCGGAACGCTACTGGATGGTGGTCAGGCCGAGCCCGGCGAGGGTGGTCGCGGGGAGGTCGCTGGTGAGGACCAGGTTGCGGGCGCCGCGGCGGGCGGCCCAGGCGGCCAGCGGTTCCAGCGCGGCGGCGTCGGCGAGTCGGACGGCGACCCACTCGCCGTTCACCAGTGCCCGCGATTCACCGCGGTGCACCCGGTCGCCGGCCTCCGCGGTGACCCCGCTGTCGTCCAGGTGATCGACCAGATCGACGAGCCGGGCCACCCAGCAGTCACCGGTGCCGGCGAGCCAGTCGTCGTGGGCCAGGGCGCGCAGGCCGCCGGTCTCGAAGGCCAGCGGGTTCCGGCCGCGCGGCACCGTCGGGATCCGGCGGGCGAACAGGATCTCACCCCGGGACACCGTGTGCCGCACCCCGCGGCGGTCCTCGATGTGCAGTTCCAGATCGTCCAACGACAGCAGCAATCCGATCAGATCGGTGACCTGGCCCTCGGTCCCCAGCCGGAGCGAGAGCCGCATGCCGGGGCGTACCCCCTCGAGCCGATCGAGTGGGTCATGTCTCACCATCGGAGGGTCCTTTGCGAGGCGGGGGAGCGGGACGCGATACTAGGTTGGACAGCAGCGCCGAAGGGGCGCGGGACGAGGAGTGGAACGTTGACCTACATCATTGCTCAACCATGCGTGGACCTTAAGGACCGTGCCTGTGTCGAGGAGTGTCCCGTCGACTGCATCTACGAGGGTGCACGCATGCTCTACATCCAGCCCGACGAGTGCGTTGACTGCGGTGCGTGCGAACCGGTCTGCCCGGTCGAGGCGATCTACTACGAGGACGACGTTCCGAGCGAGTGGGCCAACTACTACGACGTGAACGTGCAGTTCTTCGACAAGTACGGTTCGCCCGGTGGTGCGTCCAAGATGGGCGTCGTCGACGACGATCACCAGTTCGTCAAGGATCTGCCCCCGCAGGAACACGACGAGTGATCGAGCCGCGCGGCGGACGCGTCAGGCAACCCCTCGCGGCGGCGCTCCCGGACTTTCCCTGGGACACCATCGCCGGCGCGAAGCAGCGGGCCGCCGCGCATCCCGACGGGATCATCAACCTGTCGGTCGGTACGCCGGTCGACCCGGTTCCCGAGGTGGTGCAGCGGGCGCTCATCGAGGCGGCGGATTCCCCGGGTTATCCGGTCACCATCGGTACGCCGCGGCTGCGGCAGGCGATGGCCGACTTCCTGGTCCGGCGCTGCGGGGTCCAGGGTCTCGGTGAGCTGGCCGGGGTGCCCGCGATCGGGACCAAGGAGATCGTCGCGAACCTGCCGTCCCAGCTCGGGCTCGGCAGCGACGACACCCTGATCGTGCCGAGCGTCGCCTACCCGACCTACGCCGTCGGCGGGGGGCTGAGCCGCAGCCGGGTGGTCGTCACCGACGATCCGGACACCGCGCCCGCGGCGACGATGGCCTGGATCAACTCGCCGTCCAATCCGACCGGTGCGGTCAGCGATCCCGGGCTGCTGCGCGGCTGGGTGAACTGGGCCCGCGAGCACGACGCGATCCTGGCCTCCGACGAGTGCTATCTGGAGTTCGGCTGGGAGGTCGATCCGGTCTCGGTCATGCACCCCGACATCTGCGGCGACAGCCACGCCAATCTGCTGGTCGCGCACTCGCTGTCCAAGCGTTCCAACCTGGCCGGTTACCGGGCCGGGTTCGTCGCCGGTGACCCGGCACTGCTGGCCGAGCTGCTGGAGGTGCGCAAGCACGCCGGGTTCATCATGCCCGAGCCGGTGCAGGCCGCGATGGCGGCCGCGCTGGATGACGAGCAGCACGTCGCACAGCAGCGGGAACGCTATCGGCGCCGGCGCGCGGTGCTGCGACCGGCGCTGGAGGCGGTCGGGTTCACCATCGAGCACTCGGAGGCGGGGCTCTATCTGTGGGTGACCCGCGGGGAGTCCGGTCGTGCATCGCTGGATTTCCTTGCCGAGCAGGGAATCCTGGCCGCGCCGGGGGACTTCTATGGCAACGACTCGGCCGACCATCTGCGGGTCGCGCTGACCGCCACCGATGAGCGCATCGACGCCGCGGTAAGCCGGTTGGCCGCCGTCGCCGGCTGATACCGCTCATCTCGACACGGCCGCCATTGCTCCGCTTCGCTGCGCATGCGGCCTACTCGATGAGCGTCGGGTCAGCGGAAGGTGACGATGACCGTCCGTTCGCCGCTGCTGCCGGCGCTGATCCACTTCGGCATCGAGTTGCCGTCGGGTTCCCAGCTGCGGGCATTGGTCTCCACCCGGGCGATGCCCTGCAGGCCGGCGTTCGCGGTGGCGTAATGCGCGATCGACCAGGCCTGCTGGGGATTGCGGGCGGTGATCGTCAGTGTCTTGCCGGAGGTGCGGGTGCTGAGCTTGCCGTGGGTGAGTGCCAGCTGGGTGCTGAACGCGTCGGGCTGGCCCGCGTTGCTGCGCTCGTCGAAGCAGGACAACCCGCCGGGTGCCTGACCGGTGAACACCTTGCTCAGCACCACCGCGTTCTGCTCGTGCTTGCGGTACGCGTCCGGGAAGCCGGACTTCTGCACGGCCTGGGCGGTGTCGTTGACGTCACCGTTCTGCCAGTTCGGGATCTTCACCAGCGCGTTGTAGAAGGCATTGCTGGCATACCAGGGATCCATGATCTGCTGCTGGGTGCCCCAGTCCTGCGAGGGGCGCTGCTGGAACAACCCGATCGAGTCCCGGTCGCCGTAGCTGAGGTTGCGGATCCCGCTCTCCTGATAGGCGGTGGCCATCGCGATCGTCGCCGCCTGCGGATCGAGCTGGCGCTGCACCGAGATGCCGACGATGATCGCGGTGAGGTACGCCTGCTCACGGGTCAGCGTCACCGAGCGGCCGTCGGCGGTCGCCACGCAGCGCTGCTCGAACTGCGTCGGCGGCAACTGCTGCCGGTCCCGGAGGAAGGCGAGCCCGAGCACGCCCACCGCGATCACGATCAGGATCACCACCGCGAAACAGCCGACGGTCCGCCCGGCTCGGCCGGTTCGCCCGGTGCTGGTCGCGCGTGCCATCGAGCTCAGTTGGCGTGCAGGATGTCGTTGAGCGCCACGGTGCGCCCGGTGCGATCGCGCACCTCGACGGCGCCGGTCTGGGAGTTGCGCAGGAACAGCAGGCCGTCCTTGCCGGACAAGGTGGCGGCCTTGACGACCTCACCGCCCACATCCACCTTGGTGCCGGCGGTGACATAGAGCCCCGCCTCGACCACGCAGTCGTCGCCGAGGGCGATGCCGATGCCGGATTCCGCGCCCAGCAGGCAGCGCTCACCGATCGAGACCCGCTCGGTGCCGCCACCGGACAGCGTGCCCATCGTGGAGGCGCCGCCGCCGATGTCGGACCCGTCGCCGACCACCACGCCCTGGGAGATCCGGCCCTCGACCATCGAGGTGCCCAGGGTGCCGGCGTTGAAGTTGACGAAGCCCTCGTGCATCACGGTGGTGCCGGGGGACAGGTGGGCGCCGAGGCGTACCCGGTCGGCGTCACCGATCCGCACCCCGGTGGGGATCACGTAGTCGACCAGTCGCGGGAACTTGTCCACCCCGAAGACGGTGACGTGGCCGCGGGCGGCGCGCAGCCGGGCCCGGGTGCTCTCGAAGCCCTCCACCGCGCAGGGGCCGGCGGAGGTCCAGACGACATTGGTCAGGACGCCGAACAGGCCGTCCAGGTTGATCGTGTTCGGCTGCACCAGGGTGTGGCTGAGCAGATGCAGCCGCAGGTAGGCATCCGGCATGTCGGCCGGCTTGGTGTCCAGATCGATGGTGACCAGCTCGACCGCGGTGCTCACCTGGCGCACGTCGTCCCGGCCGGCCGCGGCGGCCAGTTCGTCGGGCGCCTCGGACCCGTCGTGGGTGCCGAGGGCGGGTGCGGGGAACCAGGTGTCGAGGACCTGTCCGGAGTCGTGCCGGGACACCAGTCCCCACCCCCAGGCCATGCGCGCGTTCTGCTGCTCAGTCATGGCGGCAACCCTACCGAACCGAGACCAGCCTCCTTGCCATCCTTATCGAGAAACATTAATATCGAAAAACGATAAGGCTGGTGAGGAGAGATGGGATGATGACGAACGATCAGGAGCGCGTGCTCGGGATGCGATTCGACCGGTCGGACTGGTTCGTGCTGCGGGTGCTGCCGTGGTTGGTCGCCGGTCTGCTGGCCGGCGGCGGGCCGTTCGCACAGGTGGCGGCCCTTTTGACCGGCCGCTACCCACTCGAGGTGCCGGTCCTCACCGGGCCAGC
The DNA here is from genome assembly GCF_002250705.1 of Enemella evansiae. GTDB lineage: Bacteria > Actinomycetota > Actinomycetes > Propionibacteriales > Propionibacteriaceae > Enemella > Enemella evansiae. Next base: position 32,770 of record NZ_NMVP01000005.1, on the reverse strand, counting down.
GGTCGAGGCCGGGCAGGCGCCGGGGGTGTCGGTGCACTGGTCGCAGCAGACCTGGCTGATCGATCCCGAGCCGGGCCTGCTGGCGGTCCTGCTGATCGAACCGGTGCTGACCCTGGTGGCGCTCGCCGTCGGGGTGTTGCTGCTGGATCGGCTGGTCCGGCAGTTGCGGGCCGAGCCGTTCGCGCCGCGCAGCGCCCGGTTGCTCGGGCTGCTCGGGCTGCTGCTGATGGTCTGGGGGGCCGCCGCGCCGATGCTGCGCTTCGGCGGTTCACTGTTCGCGCAACTGCAGTCGCGGACCGACCAGGTCGCCGAGTTCGGCGTCGCACCGTTCTCGCTGGGCGATTATCTGGCACCGTTGGTGCTCGGCCTGTTGCTGGTGGCGATCGCGTACGCCTTCCGGCGCGGGCAGCGACTGGCCGACGACGTGGCCGGGCTGGTCTGATGCCGGTCGAGGAACCGCACCGGGTGGTCTGCCATCTCGACCGGCTGCTGGCCGAGCGCGGACTGACCCTGACCGCACTGAGCGAACGCGTCGGGGTCAGCCTGGTGAATCTGTCGGTGCTGAAAAACGATCGCGCCAAGGCGATCCGCTTCTCCACCCTGACCGCGCTGTGTGACGCGCTCGACTGCACGCCGGGGGAGTTGTTCGAGGTGCGCCAACCCTCGGATGGCTAGGGTGGGGGCCATGAGTGACCTCGACCTGTCCGGTGACGTCGTCGACCTCTTCCAGACACTGGTCGACATCGAATCCGTCTCCGGCAATGAGGGGCCGATCACCGACGCCATCGAGGCGGCCCTGCAGAACCAGCCCCACCTGAAGACCGACCGGATCGGGAACACCCTGATCGCCCGCACCGAGCTCGGCCGCGACAACCGGGTGCTGGTCGCCGGGCACACCGACACCGTCCCGCTGACCACCCCCGAGCCGAACCTGCCCTCCCGCTTCGAGGGCAGCGGCGCCGACCGGGTCCTGATCGGCCGCGGCACCTGCGACATGAAGGGCGGGGTCGCGGTGGCGCTCAGCCTGGCTGCCGAGCTCACCGAACCGGTCCATGACGTGACCTGGGTCTGCTACGACAACGAAGAGGTCGAGGCCGCCAAGAACGGGTTGAACAAGGTGGCCGCCGAGCGCCCCGAACTGCTCGCCGCCGACTTCGCCGTGCTCGGTGAGCCGACCGGTGCCGGGGTCGAGGGCGGCTGCCAGGGCACGATGCGGGCGGTGGTCACCTTCACCGGCACCGCGGCGCACTCGGCCCGCGCCTGGATGGGCCACAACGCGATCCACGACGCCGCCGAGCTGCTGAACCGGCTGACCGCCTACGAGCCGGAGAAACCGGTGGTCGACGGGCTCGAATACCACGAGGGCCTGAACGCGGTCCGGATCACCGGCGGCATCGCCGGCAACGTGATCCCGGATCGCTGCGAGATCGAGCTGAACTACCGGTTCGCACCCGACAAGGACCTGGCGGCCGCCGAGGCGTACCTCACCGATTTCCTGCAGGGCTTGGATTTCCGGATCACCGACAAGGCCGCCGGTGCCCGGCCGGGGCTCGACCTGCCGGTCGCCCAGGGCTTCCTGGCGGCCGTCGGCGGCGAGCCGCGTGCCAAGTACGGCTGGACCGACGTGTCGCGATTCGCCGCTCTCGGCGTACCCGCGGTGAACTTCGGGCCGGCCGACCCGATCAAGGCACACACCGACGACGAGTACTGCCCGATCGACCAGCTCCATCGCTGCCGCGAGGTGCTCGGCGGCTGGCTCTCGGGGGGTGCACGATGACCCCGCAGTTGCCGCCGCAGCGCGGGCTGGACGACCACGAGCGTCGCCAGCAGGGGCCGGTGTTCCGCTCCCGCGACATGGTGCAGCCGACCACCACCGACCAGCGGCTGCTGGAATCCCGCGGCCCCTCGGACTGGGTGCACACCGACCCCTGGCGGGTGCTGCGGATCCAGTCGGAGTTCGTCGAGGGTTTCGGCACGCTCGCCGAACTGGGCACCGCGATCAGCGTCTTCGGCTCGGCGCGGACCTCGCGGGACCATCCCATGTACGCCGCCGCGCAGGACCTGGGTGCCAAGCTGGTTCGCGCTGGATTCGCGGTGATCACCGGTGGCGGCCCCGGCATCATGGAGGCCGCCAACCGCGGCGCCTGCGATGAGGGCGGGGTCTCGGTCGGACTGGGCATCGAGCTGCCGTTCGAGACCGGGCTGAACGAATACGTGACCCTCGGCATCAACTTCCGCTACTTCTTCGCCCGCAAGACGATGTTCGTGAAGTACTCCCAGGGTTTCGTGGTGATGCCCGGCGGGTTCGGCACCTTCGACGAGCTGTTCGAGGCGTTGACCCTGGTGCAGACCCGCAAGGTCACCGACTTCCCGGTGGTGCTGTTCGGCTCCGACTACTGGGGTGGGCTGAAGCAGTGGCTCGTCGACAAGGCCCTGGGCGAGGGATACATCTCACCCAAGGATGTCGATCTGCTGCCGATCGTCGATGATGTGGACGAGGCGGTGGCCATCATGGTGGAACGCAACACGCCGGCCGAGGAGGGCCCCTGATGGAAATGGTGATCGTCATCGTGGCGGTTGTCGTGCTCGGACTGGCCGCCATGGTCGCCGCCGGCAAGCTGGGGGAGATGAAGGCCGAACCGGTCCGCGATGTCTACGAACCGCCGCTGCCGGCCGACGGCGAGCTGCACGGTGACGACCTCGAGGGGGTCCGGTTCGGGGTGCAGGCGCGTGGCTACGACATGGCCGAGGTCGACGACCTGATGGCCCGGATGGCGCGGGAACTGGACGAGCGGGACCGCCGGATCAGCGAGTTGGGTGAGGGCCGGGTGCCCGGCCGGGCCAGCGTGACGAAGGAACCGGGGGATCGGGTCGAGTGGCTCGACGACCGCGCCGAGGCGGAGGACGAGGACCCCGAGCCGGATCCGGAGACCCGGCAGAAGGCGGACCGGTGGCGCGGCAAGGACGAGGACGAGTCGGACTGGGCGCAGTACCGGCCGGGCTCCGGATCCGGCGGCAGCACCCGCACCGACGCCCCCTGAGTGCACCCCCCGAGCTGTGGTGGGGCAGCATCACACGCCCAGCAGGGGTCAATCAACCGCAACGGGCCCGAATGCGGAATAATGGGTGCCGAGTCACCCTGGGGACCCGAGCATGAGGTCCACTGACGAGAGATGAGGATGCGCGATGGCAGCTATGAAGCCGCGAACCGGAGACGGCCCGATGGAAGTCACCAAGGAGGGTCGCGGGATCGTCATGCGGGTCCCCCTCGAAGGTGGCGGGCGCCTGGTGGTGGAGATGAACGCGCAGGAGGCGGAGGAGCTCGCCGCAGCTCTCAAGGGAGTCGTCGGCTGACCCACCCTCGCCAGCCATGTGATCGGGCCCCGGGATCGTTTCCCGGGGTCCGTTTTTCATGCATCGCGGTCCCGGCAGCGAATGATCATGGAATATTCGTCCCTGCATACGGATGTTTGCAGATGAAGGGCCGAATATTCCATGATCATTCGGAGTCAGCGCGTGCGGGCGGCATGCGCCTCGATCGCTGCGGCGTACACGTCCATCGTCTGTTGCGCGATCTTCTCCCAGGAGAACTCGTCGATGCAGCGCTGCCGGCCCGCACGGCCCATCTCCGCGGCCCGGGCGGGGTCGCGGGTCAACTCGTTCACCTTCGCCGCGAACTCGGCCTCGAAGCCCGCTACGAACTCCGGATCGTCGGCCCGCGCCGGGTCGTAGTCGACCAGCAACCCGGTCTGCTGATCGGCGACCACCTCGGGAATGCCGCCGACCGCCGAGGCGACCACCGCGGTCTCACAGGCCATCGCCTCCAGGTTCACGATGCCCAGCGGTTCGTAGATCGAGGGGCAGGCGAACACCGTCGAATGCGACAGCACCTGGCGTACGCTCGCCCGCGGCAGCATCTCCTGCACCCAGATCACCCCACCGGAGCGGGCGTGCTTGAGATGGGCGAAGGCGTCGTTGAACTCGGCAGCGATCTCGGGGGTGTCCGGGGCACCGGCGAGCAGCAGCAGCTGGGTGTCCGGGTCGAACTGCTCGGCCGCTCGGACCAGATGCACCAGCCCCTTCTGCCGGGTGATCCGGCCGACGAAGGTGACCACCGGCCGGTCCAGATCGACCCCCAGTCCGGTGAGCACCGAGGTGTCCGGATCGGGCTTGAACTCCTCGGGGTCGATCCCGTTCTTCACCACATGGATCCTGTCGGGATCGACATCGGGATAGGCATTCAGGATCGCCGGACGCATCGCCTCGCTGACCGCGATCACCGCGTCGGCACCCTCGTACGCCGTCCGCTCGGCCCAGGAGCTGAGCCGATAACCGCCACCCAGCTGCTCCGCCTTCCAGGGCCGATCCGGCTCCAGGGAGTGCGAGGTGACCACATGCGGAATGTTCTGGAAGAGCCCGGTCAGATGGCCACCCAGATTGGCGTACCAGGTATGGGAATGCACCACATCGACCTCGGGCACCGCGGCCGTCATCGCCAGGTCGGCGCCGAAGACCCGCAGTGCCGGATTCGCGCCCGCGGGGAAGTTCTCCGGGTGCGCGGTGGCGCCCTCGCGGGGCTCACCCATGCACTGCACGTCGACCTCGGCGAGCCGACGCAACTGCGGTACCAGCTGGGCGACGTGCACGCCCGCGCCGCCGTAGATCGAAGGGGGATATTCCCGCGTGAAGACGGCGATGCGCATGGTCATGGCATTGATCGTGGCACAGCAGGTGCCCGGTCCGCAGGAATCATCGGAAAGTGAATTCTCACCCCGGGAAAGGAAAGTTCGTCCCATGGGCTCACTGGGCTTGTCTGGCGGGACCACCGGCCCATAGGTTCGTGTCATGACAGGAGGGCGTCCCCGGGTGTTGTCCATCGTCCTCGCCGGCGGCGAGGGCAAGCGCCTGATGCCGTTGACGGCCGACCGGGCGAAACCGGCCGTCCCGTTCGGCGGGACCTACCGGTTGATCGACTTCGTGCTCTCCAACCTGGTGAACAGTGATCTGCGCCAGATCTGCGTGCTCACCCAGTACAAGTCGCATTCCCTCGACCGGCACATCTCGCTGACCTGGCGGATGTCAACCATGCTGGGGAATTACGTCACCCCGGTGCCGGCCCAGCAGCGGCTCGGCCCGCGCTGGTACCAGGGCAGCGCCGATGCGATCTTCCAGTCGATGAACCTGATCAACGACGACGATCCCGACTATGTGGTGGTCTTCGGTGCGGACAACATCTATCGGATGGATGTCTCGCAGATGCTCAACCAGCACATCGAATCCGGGCTGGGCTGCACGGTCGCCGGGATCCGGGTGCCGCGGCGGGAGGCGAGCGCCTTCGGCATCATCGACGCCGGCACGGACAACAAGATCAAGGAATTCCTGGAGAAGCCCGCCGATCCGCCCGGCCTGCCGGATTCGCCGGAGGAATCGTTCGCCTCGATGGGCAACTACATCTTCACCCGCGATGCGCTGGTGGAGGCGTTGGAGGCCGACGCGGCCGACACCAACGCCCGCCACGACATGGGCGGCGACATCATCCCGCGGTTCGTCGAGCGGGGGCAGGCCCAGGTGCACGACTTCACCACCAACAGCGTGCCCGGTGCGACCGCGAAGGACCAGAACTACTGGCGCGACGTCGGCACCATCGACGCCTACCACGAGGCGCACATGGATCTGGTGTCGGTGAACCCGAATTTCTCGGTCTACAACGACGAATGGCCGATCTGGACCTATCAGCCGCAGCGCCCGGGGGCGAAGTTCGTGCTCCGCGGCAACGCCGAGGACTCGATCGTCTCGGCCGGGTGCATCATCTCCGGTGGCGATGTCGACGCCTCGGTGCTCTCGCCGAACGTGCGCGTCGACAAGTGGGCCAACGTGGAGCACTCGGTGATCATGGACAATGTGCGGATCGGCCGCAATGCCGTGGTACGCAAGGCGATCCTGGACAAGAACGTGGTCGTGGACGAGGGCTGCGAGGTCGGCGTCGATGCCGAGAAGGACCGCGCCCGCGGCTTCACCATCTCACCCAACGGGGTGACCGTCGTCGGCAAGGGTGTGCACGTCACCCGCGACTGACCGCCCACCGGGGGCGGACTCGGCTTCGATCGCTCAGCCGGCGTACGCCTCGGCGGGACCGGGGGACCAGTCCGGGTTCAGTGCCTGGTAGAGGACGTGGTCCTGCCAGCGGCCGGCGATCCGGACGTAATCCGGCGCGAACCCGTAGCGGGTGAAACCGTTGCGTTCCAGCACCCGCTGGGAGGCCAGGTTGTCCGGCAGCGTGCCCGCCTCCAGGCGGTGCAGATTCAAGCCGGCGAAGGCGGTACGCCGCAGCTCGGCGACCGCGGCGGTGGCGATGCCGCGCCCGGTGACCGATTCGGCGACCCAGTAGCCGACGCTCGCGTACTGTCCGGCGCCACGGACGATCGAGTTGAGGTTGGCGCGGCCGACGATCCGGTCGGCCAGCTCGATCACCATCGGATAGCTGCTGCCCGGGCGTGCCGCAGCAGCGCATCGGTGAGGGCGGTCAGCTGACCGGCCTCGGTGAACCAGCCCGGGTCGCGCAACGGCTCCCACGGCGCCAGGAATTCCCGATTCGCGATCAGCAGCGCCGCCAGTTCGGCGGCATCGTCCTCACGGACCAGCCGCAGGACGGGGTCGCTCACGCCTTGACGGCCACCAGCAGGCCGTCGCCGACCGGCACCAGGGACACGGTCAGATCCTCATCGGTCTGGATGCCGGTGAGCGCCTCGCGGATCACGATCGTCTCGTCCTCGGTGTTGTTGGGATCGGCGACCTTGTTGCCCCACAGGGCGTTGTGCAGCACCAGCAGACCGCCGTGCCGCAGCAACCGCATCGCCTCGGCGACGAACTCGCCGTACTCCAGCTTGTCGCCGTTGATCCAGACCAGGTCGTACGCCCCATCGCTCAGCTTGGGCAGCACGTCCAGCGGCTGACCGGCGATCAACCGGAAGCGGCGGTTCGCGATCCCGGCGGAGGTGAAGGCGTTCCGGGCCGCGGTCTGGTGGTCGTGCTCGGGGTCGACGCTGGTCAGGATGCCCTGCTCGCCCATGCCGGCGAAGAAGGCCAGCCCGGACACGCCACCGCCGGTGCCGATCTCGACGACCGCACGGGCGCCGATCGACTTCGCCAGCACCGTCAGCAGGCTGGCCGCACCGCGGGAGACCGGGGTGACCCCGAGCTCGCCGGCCTCCACCCGGGCATCGGCCGCGCCGTCGGGCTCGGCCGCGAAGTCCTCGGCGAACGACCAGGACGCGGCGCGCGGTGCCGCCTGGTTGCCGGACCGGCCGCGATTGCTCGCGGTACGAGAACTGCTGTTGCCGCCTGGGTTCGCATTCACACAGGTCAGCCTAGCGTCGGCACACGGGTGGGTAGTACCCACGCCCGACCGATGCCGACGAGTAACATCGCCTCCATGCCAACCGCCAATCTGCCCTTCGGCCGCCTGCTGACCGCGATGGTCACACCCTTTGATGCGCAGGGTGCGGTGGACCACGAGAAGGCGGCCGAGCTGGCGGCGTACCTGGTCGATGAGATGGCCAACGATGCGCTGGTCATCTCCGGCACCACCGGTGAGTCGCCGACCACCACCGATGCGGAGAAGGCCGACCTGCTGCGCACCGTGGTCGCCGCGGTCGGGGACCGGGCCCAGGTGCTGGCCGGGGTCGGCACGTTCAGCACCCGGCACACCGTCGAGCTGGCCGAACAGGCCGCGGCCGCCGGCGCCGACGGTCTGCTGGTGGTGACCCCTTATTACTCCAAGCCGCCGCAGCCGGCGCTGGTGCAGCACTTCAGCACCGTCGCCGAGGCGACCGAGCTGCCGATCATGCTCTATGACATCCCGCACCGCTCCGGTGCCGAGATCGCCACCGACACCCTGAAGCGGCTCGCCGAGCACCCGCGGATCGTGGCGGTGAAGGACGCCAAGGGCAACCTGACCGAATCCGGCCGGGTGATGGCCGCGACCGACCTGGCCTTCTATTCCGGTGACGATGCCGCCACCCTGCCGCTGCTGTCCATCGGCGGCGTCGGGCTGGTCGGCACCTCGACGCACTTCACCGGGGCGCTGGCCAAGCAGATGATCGAACGGTTCGTGGCCGGCGAGGTCGCCGAGGCGCTGGAGCTGCACCGCCGGCTGGAACCCACCTTCACCGGGGTGTTCGCCACCCAGGGCTGCATCATGGTGAAGGCCGGCCTGGAGCTGCAGGGCCGCGGGGTCGGTGGGCTGCGGCCGCCGATGATCGAGGCCACCGACGAGCAGCGGCGTACCTTCGCCGACGCCCTGACCTCCTCCGGTCTGCTCTAGGGGTCCCCACAGCCGCTCACAGGTGACGCACAGGTTCATCCGCCATGATGAGGACCCGATGACGTCGAGAGGGGGATCGATGCCGCTGACCGGACGCTGGCGCGCTCAGTCGACCACGGTTGAGCAGGATCCCGAGACCACCAACGCCAGGCGACGCCAGAAGCCCGACCCCACGGCCGATCCCGACTGGGTGCCGCCCACCTGGGAGGAGCTGGTCCGCGACCATTCCGCCCGGGTCTACCGGTTGGCGTACCGACTGACCGGCAATCCGCACGATGCCGAGGACCTCACCCAGGACGCGTTCATCCGCGTCTTCCGCTCGCTGCACCGGTTCCAGCCCGGCACCCTGGAGGGCTGGCTGCACCGGATCACCACCAACCTCTTCCTCGATCAGGCCCGCCGCGGGCGCCGGATCCGCTTCGACGGGCTCGGCGACAACCCCGAGGAGCGGCTCGGCGGGGATGCCCGGCAGCCGCAGGACGCGGTCGCCGACGCCGATCTCGATCATGATGTGGCCCGCGCCCTGGCCGGCCTGTCGCCGGAGTTCCGGGCCTGCGTCGTGCTCTGCGATATCGAGGGTCTCAGCTACGAGGAGATCGCCGAGGTGCTCGACCTCAAGCTGGGCACCGTGCGCAGCCGGATCCACCGCGGCCGGGCGCAACTGCGTTCCGCCCTGGCGCATCGGGAACCCACCGGCGCCCGCCGTCGTTACCTGGGCGTGGAGGCAGAACAGGGGTGACCGCTTCGGGCGGGCACCGGCGGGGCGGTGGTTGCCCCGACCGGCACGATGCGCTGTCGGCATTCGTCGACGGCGCGCTCGGCGACCCCGATCGGCAACGCCTGCTCGCCCATCTCAGTGACTGCCCCGGCTGCCGCGAGGAGCTCGATGAGCTGCGCCGGCTCCAGGACCGGGTACGCTCCAGCGCCCCCGACCCCGCGGCGCCACGCGATCTCGCCGACCGGTTGACCGCGATCGCCGGGGACGGCCACGCCACCCCGCTCTATGCCCGCCCCTTCGACGCCGGCCGGTCCCGCGCGCCGCGCGGCGGCACCCGGTTGCCGAGCCGACGCCGCCGGGTCCGGGTGCTGGCCCTGGGCACGGTCGCCGGTAGTTGCCTGGGACTGGTCGGGGCAGTCGGTGTCGGCTGGGTCGCCGCGCCGCCCACCCACACCCCCGCCATCGACCCGACCTCGACCGCGCGCCGGGAGTTCGCTGCCGTGCTCGCCGACGACGGGATCGGCAACCGGGCGGTGGCCGCGGTGCGGGGCACCGATCGCGGCGGCCCCCGGGTGGAGAGCGCCGTGGCGCCCCCGGTGCCGACCGTGCTGGTCCCCGGCCCCGAGGCGAGGCAGTGGTTGCAGCGCGCCGACAGCGCCGGCACCGCGACCCCGATCTCCGGCACCCAGCAGGTCCAGGTGCGGCACCTCAACGGCTACTGGGTCGCCAGCGCGCAGGTGGTCACCGACCCGGCCACCGGGACCCGGGTGCTGGCGGCCGGTTCCGACAAGCAGACCGCGCAGAGCTGGTGGCCCGCCCCCGGTGCGACCCCCGGGGCCACGGCCGCCGAACTGGCCGCCGCCCACCACGAGCTGGCGACCGCGCCCGGACCGGTGATCGCCGGGCACGACAGCCAGGTGGTCGAGGCCCGCAACGAGAGCGGCCGGGTCGTCGCCCGCTGGTGGCTGGACCGGCAGACCGCGGTGGTGCTGTGGCAGCAGACCTTCGACGAGCAGGGGCAGACCGTGCTCTCCGCCGGCTTCAGCCGGGTACGGATCGGCGCCGGGGCGGCCTCCGGCGGCGTCCAGGCCCTGGCTGCCCAGGACACCCTCACCCTCTCCGGGACCGGCCCGGCCCAGGCACGGGTGCTGACCCAGCAGGGCTGGAGCTGTTCGGACCGGTTGGCCGGACTGGATCTGGTGCAGGTTCGCCGCGGCGAGATCGACAACGCCGCCGGCGGTGGTGAGGAGGCCCTGCACACGGTCTACGGCGACGGGGTGACCACGCTGAGTGTGATCCAGCAGCGCGGTGCGCTCGGCGGCGCGCCCGAGGGCTTCGTCTGGGATCCGCAGCTGCGGGCGTACCGGAGTCTGGGGATCACCACCACACTCGTCTGGCAGAGCGGCGATACCGTGATCACCGTGGTCACCGACGGGTCGGAGGAGGTGGCGGCCACCGCCGTCGCGTCGCTGCCGCACGACCCGCCGGTGCTGCGGACCCGGACCCAGCGGGTGGTCGACGGCTGGCAGCGGATCCTGGGCGGTGGCTGATGTCCGGGAGCCGACAGTGAGCCAGTGGCCCGGCGGTGATCACGGGGGAGATCAGCAGCCGTCGTTCCAGCGCCCATCCTGGGGACCCGAACCCTGGCAGCACGTCACCCCGCCGCCCCCGACGCAGGTCCCGAACCAGCCGCCGTACCAGCCGGTGCCGCCCGGCCCGGTCGCTCCGACGCAACCGACCGCTCCGCTGCCACCGCCAGCTCGGCAGTCGCCGCCGCGGCCCCGGCTCGCCACGGTGGTCGCGGTCTCCGCGGTGACCGCGCTGCTCGTCGGTGGCGGCGCCGGCTATGGCGGGATGTGGTTGGCGCGCTCGACCGGCCCCGGTACGCCGGTGGCGACCGGTGGCGCGCCGACCGCGCTGCCGGCACCGGCCGGGGCGAGCAGCACCCGGCCGACGCCCGAGCGGGCAGCCGGCGGACCGGCCGGTGCCCCGAGCGATGTCAGCCAGGTCGCCGAGGCGGTGCTGCCGAGCACGGTCACCATCGCCTTCCGCAACGCCGGCCGCACCGGTACCGGGTCGGGGTTCGTGATCGATGGGCCCGGTGGCCTGCTGATCACCAACAACCACGTCGTCGAACCGGCCTCCGGCGGCGGCGAGCTGCAGGTCCAGCTGCCCAGCGGGGAACGGGTGCCGGCGGAGATCGTCGGCCGCAGCCCCAGCTACGACCTGGCGGTGATCCGGGTCGCGCAGCGCGATCAGCTGGTACCGGTCCAGCTCGGCGATTCCGATTCGGTACGCCCCGGCCAGCCGGTCGTCGCGGTGGGTGCCCCGCTCGGCCTCGGCGGCACCGTGACCTCGGGGATCGTCTCCGCCGTCGAGCGGCCCCTCAGCGTCGGTGGCGGGCAGAGCGCCGACGACGCGGTGGCGTACATCAACGGGATCCAGACCGACGCCTCCATCAACCCGGGCAACTCCGGTGGGCCGCTGGCCGACGCGCAGGGCCGGATCGTCGGGGTGAACTCCGCGATTCTCACGCTGGGCGGCAGTTCGTCGGCCGACCGCGGCGGCAACATCGGTCTGGGCTTCGCGATCCCGATCAATCAGGTGCGGGAGATCGCCGATCAACTGGTTCGCGAGGGCCGGGCCACCTATCCGGTGATCGGTGCCTCGGTGAGCGCCGACGCCGACGGGGTGGTGCGGCTCGCCTCGGTGCAGGCGGGCGGGCCGAGCGCCGCTGCCGGGCTGCGCAGCGGTGATGTCGTGGAGTCGGTGGACGGCAAGGCGGTGAACACCGCAACCGAGCTGATCGTGCGGGTCCGCAGCCACCGGCCGACCGAGCAGGTGAAGCTGTCGATCCGCGGCCGGGGCGAGGTCGCGGTCACCCTGGGATCGAGGGTCGGCTGAGCGGCTAGGCTGGCCCCCATGTTCGATGTCGGCCCCGGGGAATTCGTGCTGCTGGTGGTGCTGGCAGTCATCCTCTTCGGCCCCGAGAAGCTGCCGGAGTTCGCGAAGAAGGCGGCTCGGGTGCTGCACTACCTGCGCGGGGTCGCCAACAATGCGCAGTCCACGCTGTCCCGGGAGCTCGGTACCGATGTGGACATCCGCGACCTGAACCCCCGCGCCTTTGTGCAGAAGCATCTCCTCGATGAGGTGCAGCCGGTCATCGACGATGTGAAGCGCGACCTGCAGCAGGCCGACGCCGACGTCCGGGCCGAGGTCGCCCAGGTCCGCAGCAACCTCAGCGACGCCCGCGACGAGAAGGTCGGCTCCGGCCTCGGCATGGCCCCCTTCGACCCCGAGGCGACGTAGTTCTGTCGGCTCGCGCGGCGGCGCTGTAGCCCCGCTCTTCGGCCCAGTCGTCGAAATCCTCGCGTCGGTTTCTGGTGTGGGCGGGTTGGCTGACGCGGGATTTCTCCTTGGTGGGCCTGCATCGCGGGGCGCGCCGCCTCGACGCTCGCCTCCGGCTTCTGTCGGCTCGCGCGGCGGCGCTGTAGCCCCGACGCTCGCCTCCGATTTCTACGCTCATCGCGTGTCGAGGTGAGCTCGCGCGCTGACACTCAGAACAGCAGCCGTGCCGGCAGCGGGGCACCATCCTTCACCGAATCCAGCACGAACATCGTGTCGTAGCGGCGGATGTTGTCGTCGGATTTGAACAGCTCGTTACCCAGGTCGCGCAGCTCGGGGATCGAGGCGGCTGACACCAGGACCGCATAGTCGTAGCGGCCCGACAGCAGGAAGCACTGCTGCACCGCCGGATGTGCGCGCAGGGTGTCCGCCAGCCGCCGGTGGTGTTCCACCGATTCGTCGGCCAGCGAGAGCAGAACCAGCGCGCGGGTGACCTGAGGAGCCTGGTCCGGTGCGATCCGGGCGACCGTGCGGATGAGCCCGCTGTTCTTGTACCGCTGGATCCGTCGCTGCACCGCACTGGGCGACAGGCCGACCAGCTCACCGAGTTCGCGCAGTGTGCGATCGGCGTCGGCCTGCAGTTCGTCGAGCAGACGGAGGTCGATCTCGTCGAGTTGCAGACGGATTCCGGGCACGCAAAATTGTTGCGTCATGGCGCAAACTTTGCAAGCGGTACCCGGGCGATGATCCCTAGGTTTGGCGGCATGGACTTTGATGATTCGTCAATCAGGCAAGCGATTCCCGCGGTGTTCCTCGACAGCCCGCAGTTCGAGGACCCCCTGCTCTCCGCCGCGCTCGGTGTTCGGGTCACGCTCAAGGTGGAGACGCTGAATCCGCTGCGCTCCTTCAAGGGCCGCGGGGTCAGCTTCGCGCTGCGCGACCTGACCCCGGGCGAGACGGTGGTCTGCGCCTCCAGCGGAAACTTCGGCCAGGCCGTGGCGTACGCCGCAGCGGCGCGCGGTGCGGCCGCGCGGGTGTACGCGCACACGGAGTTGAACCCGGTGAAACGGGAACGGATGGCGGCCTTCGGCGCGACGGTGATCGAGGTGGCCGAGGGGTTCGATGCCGCCCGCGAACGCGCCGCCGCCGAGGCGGAGGGAGACGGCGTACGCCTCATCGTCGACGGTGTCGACCCGGCCATCGCCGAAGGTGCGGCGACGATCGCCCACGAGCTCGCCGCTGCCGAGTTCGACACCCTGGTCGCACCGATCGGGGACGGCAGCCTGGTCACCGGTCTGGCGCTCGGGCTGCGGGCGTACGCCCCGAACGTCCGGATCGTCGGCGTCAACCCGGCCACCGCGCCGACCATGCGCGAGAGCTGGCGGGCCGGGCGGCCGATCGCGGTGCGCCCGACCTCGGCGCTGGCCGAGGGCATCACGATCCCACGCCCGCACCCCGAGGCGCTCACCCGCGTCACCGATGCCGTGGACGACATCGTGCTGGTCAGCGATGCCGAGCTGCGGACCGGGATGGCGCTCATCGAACGGCACCTGGCTCTGCGCGCCGAACCGGCCGGTGCCGCCGGCATCGCCGCGATCGCCGCCGGCCGCACCGGTGGGGAACGGATCGCAACGATCATCACCGGCGCCAACCGGAATCCGGCAATGGGTGAGATCTGATGCAAATCGGCATCATCGGTGTCGGTGCCATCGCCGAGGCGATCGTCGACGGCCTGGCCACTACCGAACAACCCCCGGGCATCTCTCTTTCGCCACGGGGAGCGCGGACCGCGGGCGCGCTCGCCGCTCGATACGACGCGGTGCGCGTGGAGTCGAGCAATCAGGCGGTGGTCGATCGGTGCGAGCTGGTGCTGCTCACGGTCCCGCCCAGGGCGGTCACCGCCGTGCTCGGAGACCTGTGCGTCCCGGCCGGCCGCGTGCTCGTCAGCGCGGCAGCCGGCGTCTCACTGGCCGACCTGGAGCAGCTGCTGCCGGAGCAGCCGCAGGTGGTGCGGGTGATCCCGCTCCCGGCGGTCCGGGCGCACCACGGCATCACGGCCATCTTCCCGGAACATCAACCGAGCAAGGAGATCTTCGGCTCCCTGGGCGAGGTGCTGGTGCCGCCCGACGAGGACCGGTTCGAAGCCCTGTCGGCGGCCACCGCGACGCTCTCCAGCCAGCTCGACCTGTTGGCCACGATCGCCGACTGGCTGTCCGGCCGCGGGCTGGAACCCGCCGTTGCCGAAGGATTCGTCCGCGGGATGGCGCTGGGGCTGGGTGAGTCGCTCGCCGATCCGGGACGCTCGCTGGCCGTCCTGGTCGGCGACCACGAGACCCCGGGCGGGATCAACGAACTGGTTCGACACGCCTGGCTGGGCCCGGCAGGCCGGGCACGGCTGGCGGCCGCCCTCGACCAGGTCGCGGCCCGATCCCGTGGCATTGCTCACAATTCCTTGGGTTCACCATGAACCGCAGGTACCGTTTGGACTTTGTCACCCTCTCCGCGGAGCCTCATGACTGTCGAAACGCGCCCAGAGTCCGACGCCCGACCCAGTGCACCGCGGCGATCCCCATTCGCCCTGCTGATCAACTGGCTGCGCGGCATCCTCATCGGCATGGCCGAGCTGGTACCCGGCGTTTCCGGCGGTACCGTCGCCCTGGTCGTCGGCTGCTACGACGAGCTGATCGGATCGGCCTCCCACGTCGTCCGCGGGGTCGTCGGACTGATCCGACCCCCGGAGGGCAGGACGCGGGGCCAGGCGTTCCGCGAGCAGATCGGGGCCGTGCGCTGGTCCCTGGTGATCCCGGTGCTGATCGGCATGGGAACCGCCATCGTCGCGCTGTCCAGTGTGATGCACGCCTTCGTCCAGGGCAGCCCGGAACTGTCCCGGGCCCTCTTCGCCGGCATGGTGCTGGCCAGCCTGCTGGTGCCGATCTCGATGTTGGGCACCCAGACCCGCGCCCCGGGCGGGGCCGGCCGCCGGGTCCTCGAACTCGCGGTGGTGCTGGTGGTCGCGGCCGGGCTGTTCTGGCTGCTCGGCCTGCGGGACCCGGGCGCGGCCGCGACCAATCCTTCTCCGGTCTTCGTCTTCGTCGCCGCCGCCCTGGCGATCTGCGCGCTGGTCGTACCCGGCGTCTCCGGGTCCTTCCTGCTGCTGACGATGGGCCTGTACGCCCCGACGCTGGCCGCGGTGAGCAACCGGGACTTCGGCTACCTCGCGGTGTTCGCGCTGGGCGCGATCGTCGGGCTCGGGACCTTCGTGCAGGTGCTCAACTGGCTGCTCCGCAAGCACCGCCGCTGGACCCTGCTGGTGATGCTCGGTCTGATGGCCGGTTCGCTGCGCGCGCTGTGGCCCTGGCAGGCCGCCGACGGTTCGCTGCTCGCAATGCCCGCCGCACCGTGGTCGGCGATCGGGCTCTTCGTGGTCGGTGTCGCCGTCGTGCTGGTGATGTGGGGCATCGAGCGGGTCCTGATGCGGCGCCGGGCCGCCGCCGTGGCCCCGGCCCCGGTCGGCTGACTCGACCGAGCCACCCCTCCGCGCGAGACACCAGAAACTGCCACGAGGCCCCAGTTGCAACTGGGGCCTCGTGTCAGCTTCTGGTGTCTCGCCCGCGCGTCAGCGGCCCACCGGGCTGAGCCCGAGCTGCATGCCGACCACCGACTTCTTCTTCGCACCGATCCCGGCGGCCAACTCGCTCAACGCGATCGCGGCCGGATGCTCCGGCGCGGACTCGACGACCGGCGTACCCTCATCGCCGCCGGCGCGCAGCGACTCGTCCAGCGGGACCTGGCCGAGCAGCGCCACCGGATAGCCGAGCCGGGTGCTCAGCGTCTGCGCCACCTGCTCGCCGCCACCGGAGCCGAACAACTCGATCCGATAGTTGGCGCCGGTGTCGGGGGCGGTGAAGTCGAGGTAGGCCATGTTCTCGACCACCCCGATCACCCGCTGGTTCATCATCGAGGCCATCGTGCCGGCCCGCTCGGCGACCTCGGCGGCCGCCGCCTGCGGGGTGGTCACCACGATCACCTCGGCGTTCGGCAGCTTCTGGCCCATCGAGATCTGCACATCACCGGTACCGGGCGGCATATCGACCAGCAGGAAATCCAGGTCGCCCCAGTGCACATCGGCCAGCATCTGGGTCAGCGCCCGGTCCAGGATCGGGCCGCGCCAGGCGACCACCTGGGAGCGCTCCGGCTTCAGCATGCCGATCGACATCACCTGCAGGCCGTTGGTCGGCACCGGCAGGATCATCGACTCGTTCTCATCGCCGATCGAGGTCGGCCGGGCGTCGGCGATCCCAAGCATGGCAGGGATCGAGTGGCCATAGATGTCGGCATCGAGTACGCCGACCTTCTTGCCCTGGGCGGTCAGCGCGAGCGCCAGGTTGGTGGTCACCGAGGACTTGCCGACCCCGCCCTTGCCGGAGGCGACGCAGATCACCCGGGTCAGCGAATCGGGGCGGGCGAACGGGATCTCCCGCGGCGCCCGGCCGCCGTTGAGGGTCTTGCGCAGTTCGGCGCGCTGCTCCTCGGTCATCACGCCCAGCTGGACGCGTACCCCAGACACCCCGGCGATCCGGGACACCGCATTGGTCACGTCGCGCTCGATCGGGCCCTTCAACGGGCAACCGGCCGTGGTCAGCAGGATGCCGACGAACACCTCACCGGCCGCGTCGATGTCCACCCGCTCGACCATCCCCAGATCGGTGATCGGGCGTTTGATCTCGGGGTCGTTGACCGTCGCCAGGGCGGTCGTCACCCGCGGTACGAGGGGGTGATCCGGGTCGGCGTACTGGATGGTCGGCGCTTCGGACATGAGTGCCAGCCTATCTCGGGATCAACCCCCGACCGAACCGCGTTCGGGACCAGCTGCGGGCTCGTCGTGCTCGGCCAGCAGCTCGCGCAATTCCTTGCGCAGCTCGGAACGGATGTAGTCGCGGGTGGCCAGCTCGCCGACGTTCATCCGGACGCTGGCGATCTCGCGGGCCAGGAAGTCCATGTCGGCCCGGCTCTGTGCGGCCTGCCGGCGATCGTCCTCGACCGAGATCCGATCCCGCGCCTCCTGCCGGTTCTGCGCCAACAGGATCAGCGGGGCGGCGTAGGACGCCTGCAGGGACAGCACCAGGGTCAAGAAGATGAACGGGAACGGGTCGAAGCGCACCGACTCGGGCGCCAGGGTGTTCCACGCGATCCAGAGGATGATGATGATCGTCATCCACATCAGGAAGCCGGCGGTGCCCATGAACCGTGCGAAGGCCTCGGCGAACTCGCCGAAGGTGTCGCCGTCCATCCGGATCCGGGGGAATCGACTGCTCTCCCGTCCCGGTGTGTTCAGCCGGTCGCGGTCGCCCTTGTCCCGATCCCGCTTCTCGGGCCGGTCTCGCTTCTCGGCGCGTTCGCGGGCCATCAGTCACCTCCCTCCATGTGCTGACCGCGCCAGTCGGCGGGCAGCATGTGGTCCAACACGTCGTCGACGGTGACCGCACCCACCAGGTGCTGGTCGGCATCCACCACCGCCGCGTTCACCAGGTTGTAGGTGGCGAAGTGGCGGCTCACCGCGGTCAGCGGTGCATCGGCCGGCAGCGGTTCCAGGTCGTCGTCGATCAGCTGGGAGATCAGCGTCGACGGGGGTTCGCGGAGCAGGCGTTGGATGTGTACGCCGCCGACGTAGCGTCCGGTCGGGGTCTCCAGCGGGCTGCGGCAGACGTGCACCATGCAGGCCAGAGCCGGGGTCAGCTCGGCGATCCGGACCTTCGCCAGCGCATCGGCGACGGTGGCGTCGGGCGGCATGATCACCGGTTCCGGCGTCATCAGGCCACCGGCGGTGGACTCCTCATAGACCAGCAGGCGGCGGACGTCGGAGGCGTCCTCGGGCTGCATCCGGCCGAGCAACTCCTCGGCCTTCTCCTCGCCGAGCCCCGCGATCAGGTCGGCCGCGTCGTCGGGGTCCATCTCCTCGAGGATGTCGGCGGCGCGCTCGACCTCCATGCTGGAGATCACCTCGATCTGCTCGCTCTCCGGCAGCTCCTCCAGGGCATCGGCCAACCGGGCGTCGTCGAGCGCCTCGACCACCTGGGCGCGGCGTTCGGGATCCATGTCGTGCAGCTCGCGGGCGACATCGGCGGCGTGCATGTCCTCCAGCTCGGCCAGCACCTGGTCGTGCTCCCGGCTCTGCGGTGAGGGACGCAGCACATCGACATCGGACCAGTCGACGATCGTGACGTGCGGCTTGCGCCGGAATCCGCGGCCGGCGACCTCGGCCACCGCCACCTCGGCCAGCTCCCACTCCCGGCCCCGGACCTGCTGCATCGAGATGTCGTAGACCGTCACCGGTTCGGTGTGGTTGCGCCGGTGCACCCGGCGGTCGAAGAGGTCGTCGATCACCAGCGTCTCGGCCTCGTGGCGGGTGAATCGGCGGGTGTTGATGGTGCCGGAGATGACCACCTGCTGCGCGTCGATGGAGTGCACCCGGGCCATGTTCACGAAGATCCGTTGCCGGGCGAACAGCTCCACCACCAGGCCCTTCGCCCGCGGCGCCCGGCCCTCGGTACGGACCTGGATGACCACGTCGCGGACCTTGCCGATCTGGTCACCGCCGGCGTCCACGACATTCATGCCGCGGATCCGGGAGATGAAGATGGAGGTCGAGGAAGTCACCCGGGAAGGTTACTGCCTACCGACCAGCGGATGTGTCCGGTCTAGGGTCGTGGCATGGACGCTGAACAGGTACGCCGCACGGTGCTGGCGGTGCCCGGGTCGTCGGACCGTTTCCTCGCCAAGGCCCGCGGGCTGAGCGTCGATGCGGTCTTCCTCGACCTGGAGGACGCGGTGGCGCCGAGCGCCAAGGTGGAGGCGCGGCAGCGGATCGTGGCCGCGCTCCGGCAGGACTGGGCGGCGCCGCTGCTGACGGTGCGGGTCAACGACTGGAGCACCGAGTGGACCTATGCCGATGTGATCGAGGTGGTCTCCGGCGCCGGGGCGCGGATCGATGCGCTGGTGCTGCCCAAGGTGCAGTCCGCCGACCAGGTCGTCGCCCTGGATCTGCTGCTCACCCAGCTCGAACGGGGGCAGGGTCTCGAGGTGGGCCGGATCGGGATCGAGGCCCAGATCGAGGACGCCCGCGGGCTGCTGGCGGTCGAGGCGATCGCCGGTGCCAGCCCGCGGATGCGGTCGCTGGTCTTCGGGCCGGGGGATTTCATGGCCTCGGTCGGGATGGCATCCACCAATGTGGGGGAGCAGCCGGCCGGTTACGACGCCGACGCCTTCCACCACGTGCTGTTCACCATCCTGGTCGCCGCCCGGGCGCACGGGTTGGCCGCGATCGACGGGCCGTTCGTCGCGATCCGCGATCTGGAGGGGTTCCGCCGCTCGGCCCGGCGCAGCGCCGCCCTCGGTTATGACGGCAAATGGGTGCTGCACCCCGACCAGGTCGCCGCCGGCAACGAGATCTTCACCCCCGGCAGGGCCGACTTCGAACGCTCGCAACGAATCATCGAGGCGTACGCCGCAGCGACCGCGTCCGCCGGTGGCGCGGTCGGGGCGATCGTGGTGGACGACGAGATGGTCGACGAGGCCGGGATGAAGATCGCCCAGCGGATCGTCGCCAAGGGCCGCGCGGCCGGGCTGGACGACGGTGCCCGGGATGCCGGCACCGACATCTACGACGGGGAGTGAAGATGGCGCGCTTCAAGGATCTGGCTCTGGACACCGACGACCAGGCGACCTCGGTGGAGTTCTGGGCGGCGGTGCTCGGCCTGGACGCCGACCTGCGCGATCCGGGGGAGCCGCAGCCGCTGCGCGGGAGTGTCGCGGAGGAGACCGTCTGGGTGAACGTGGTGCCCGAACCGAAGACGCAGAAGGCCCGAGCCCACCTGGATGTGCATGCGGCCTCGGTGGAGGATGTCACCTCACTCGGTGCCGAGATGGTCGCCGAACATCCCGATTGGACGGTGCTGCGCGCACCCGACGGGCTCGAGCTCTGCGTGTTCGTGCGGGAGACGGTGCCGACGTACCGGTTGTACGAACTGGTGCTGGACTGTGCCGATCCGGGTGCCCAGGCCCGCTGGTGGGGTGAGCGGTTCGGCGTACCCGCCGACACCGAACCGGATGTCGACTGGTGGTGGATCACCGGTGCCGGGCTGCCGTTCGAGAGCATGGTGTTCGTCGGCGTACCGGAACCCAGGCAGGGGAAGAACCGGTTGCACTGGGATGTCTGGGGCAGCGTCGAGGAGTTCACCGACGCCGGTGCGAGGATCGTGTCGCCGCGCGCCGACGACCGGCCCTGGGACGTGCTCGCCGACCCGGAGGGCAACGAGTTCTGCGTGTTCACGGAGGACTGATCGGTCTCGGTAGACTGGGCCCCACGCCGAACCCGGGAGGAAACCATGTCCGTACCATTCCAGGGGCTGAGCTTCGAACTCGAGTTCCCGCAGTCGGTCGGGGTCTACGAGAAGTATGAAGACGCCCAGCGAGCCGTGGATTTCCTTGCCGACAACCGATTCCCGGTGCAGAACCTGGCGATCGTCGGCACGGACCTGAAGCTCATCGAGCGGGTCACCGGCCGCAAGAGCTGGGCCACGGTGATCCGGTCCTCGGCGCTGTCGGGGATCAGCACCGGTCTGCTCGTCGGCATCCTGCTGTCGCTGTTCACC
The DNA here is from genome assembly GCF_002250705.1 of Enemella evansiae. Taxonomy (GTDB): domain Bacteria; phylum Actinomycetota; class Actinomycetes; order Propionibacteriales; family Propionibacteriaceae; genus Enemella; species Enemella evansiae. The sequence continues at coordinate 11,733 of NZ_NMVP01000005.1, read as the reverse complement.
CAGGGCAACAACTTCCTGGTGATGCTGCTCGTCGCGATCCTGGTCGCGGTGGTGATCAGCATCATCTTCGGTGGCCTCGCCTATTCGATGACCGGCGGCAAGCGCGACTTCAACTCGGTCCGCACCACCGTCCCCTCGAAATACGAGATCCTCTGCGAGCACAAGGTCGCCGCCCAGGCCCGTGAGGAGCTGGCCAAGCTGCCCGGCGCCCGCGCCGCCGACTTCCAGTGAGTCGGCCGTGGCCGATCTGCTGCTGCTCGCCGTCGACGACCGTCGGTGGCTGATCCGGCAACTGTTCGGTCACGACGGGCCGCCGCAGGCGGGGGAGCAACCGTTCGTCACCGAGGCCATCCGGTTGGTGCTCGACGGGTTGGTGCCGGCCGCCGGTGGTCGGCGGGAGACTGGTCTGGTCATCGACCATCGGCTGGAGCCGGGGATCGGTGAGTGGGCACGGGCCCACCGGTTCCAGCTCGCGTTGCCGATCGCGCTCGACGCGGCCGGGGATGACGACCCCGGTCCGGAGGAGCTCCCGGACCTGCTGCGGCGCTACCGGCCCGACCACGTGAAAGTGTTGCTCCGTCACGATTCCGTCGATCGTGCGGCCCCGGAGACGATGCGGCGGCGACTCGCCGAGACCTGCCGGGCCGCCCATGCCGCCGACGCCAACGTGCTGGTGGAACTGCGGCTCGCCGGCACCGATGACGGTGACGACCCGGAGCCGGCGGAATCGACGGCGGCCGCGATGCGCGCCCTGGGCGAGGCGGCCGAGGTGGACTTCTGGGCCGTGCCGCCGCAGGCGGGCGCTGCGGCGTACCGGATGCTGCGGGAGACCGCCGACGAACAGGGCGCGGAGTGTCTGCTGGTCACCGGCGCCGGCCGCGGTATCGCGGTGCTGGAGGAGCGGATCGCGCAGGCTGCCGGCGAGGGGTTCTCCGGTTTCGCGGTGGGCCGGGCGGTCTGGTGGCATGCGCTGCAGGAACTGCACCGCGACGCCACCACCCGGTCGACGGGCCTGGCCGAGATCACCGAGCGATTCGCGGCCTGCGTCCGCTCCTATCGTTCCGCGGGCCGCTGAGCCCGCGGATCGGCCACCACGCTGTCGCGCAGCTCCCGGTTGAACCAGCTGCGGAACCGTAACGTGGCCCGGTCGGTCGGGACCGAGGTCTCCACCGCGCCGCGCGGCACCACCACCGGATCCGAGGACTCCACCACGGCCCGGTCCTGGTGCAGCACCAGGGTGTTGAACCGGTTGAACGCCAGCGAGGCGGCGGGATTGCGGGCGAAGTTGCGGGTGGTGATCAGCAGCATCCGGACCCGGTCGGTCTCGGCCGGGATGCAGTAGACCTGGATCCGCATCATCCGCGGCGCCGGCAGGGTGTCCAGCACCATCGAGTTCGGGGCGTACCACTTCAGTGTCGCCCCGGGGTCGTTCTCGTCCAGCCAGGGGACCAGGTCGTAACCGAAGTCGGTGTCCCGGATCTCCTGGTGCAGTTGGGAATCCGGCGTCTGCTTGGCCCGCACGAACCGGCCGATGGTGTTGCGGTGCACATAGGGCAGATGGGGATAGTCGAGCATGTTCTCCATCGCCCGGGTCCAGTGCGCGTCCCAGGTCTCGGTATGGGTGAAGCGGATCAGCGAGTCATCCAGCAGGGTCTCGGGCAGCTGCGGTTCGGTGTCCGGATCGAATCCGGTGAACACCCACAGCAGACCACCCAGTTCGCGATGCGGCAGCGCCGTCGCACCGCGCCGGTCCCGGCCGTGACCGGCCGTCAGGTCCGGGTTGAACGGGATCCGGGTGCAGCTGCCCGCATCGTCGAAACGCCAACCGTGGAAGGCGCACTGGATGCCACCGTCGGCGGTCCGTTTCCCCAGCGCCAGGGAGACGCTGCGGTGCGGACAGCGATCCAGCAGCACTCCGACCCGGTCCGCGTCGACCCGCCAGACGACAAGCTGTTCACCCGCCACCGCCACCCGCTGCGGCCGCGCTCCGATCCGGCGCAGCGGCAGCACCGGCGTCCACTGGCGGGCGAATCCCTCGAACATGTTCGGCCTCCTAGAGCCAGCGGTTGCGGCGGAAGCCGAAGTAGAGGGAGAGCATCACGATCGCGATCAGCCCGAGCACCAGGAAGTAGCCATACTTCCAACTCAGCTCCGGCATGTTCTCGAAGTTCATCCCATAGATGCCGGCGATCATCGTGGGAACCGCCACGATCGCAACCCAGGCAGAGATCTTGCGCATGTCCTGGTTGTCCTCGACGCTGGCCCGCGCCAGCGCCGCCGACAGGATCGTGGACAGCACCTCGTCGAAGGACTGCACCGCTTCCCGGGCTTCCAGATGATGGTCGCTCAGTTCGCGGAAGTACGCCCGGGCGTCCTCGGGGATGGTGACGATCGGCCGCGATGCCAGCGCCTGCAGCGGGGCACCGAGCGGCACCACCGAGCGCTTGAACTCGATCAGCTCGCGTTTGAGGTTGTAGACCCGGTTGATCTCGTGCGCCCCCTGCCGGGAGAACACCAGCCCCTCGATCTCGTCGATGTCCTTCTCGAACTCCGCGACCACCCCCATGTAGTCGTCGATGATCTTGTCCATCACCGAATAGAGCACCTCGGCCGGGCCGCGCATCAGCCGCCCCGGATCGGCCTCCAGTCGGGATCGCAGCGTCCGCAGCTGGGCATGCTCACCGCGGCGTACCGTCATCACGAAGTTGCTGCCGACGAAGATCATCACCTGACCGGTGGAGACGATCTCGGAGGAATCGGTGAGCTCGGTGTGATCGACATAGGCGACCGTCGAGATCACCGCGAACAGGGTGTCGCCGAACTGCTCCAGCTTGGAGCGGGTGTGGCCCTCGACCGCGTCCTCGATCGCCAGCGGGTGCAGGTTGAACTGCTTGGCGAAGCCGGACATGTCCTCATCGGAGGGATCCTTCAACCCCAGCCAGACGAACCCCTCACCGCGCAGGGCGCGCTCGGTGGCCACCTCCAGCTCGGTGCAGTCGTCCCGCACCCCGTCCACGTAGTGCGCCCAGGCCACCACCGAGCTCGGCGGTGCCGAACCCTCCGGTTGCAGCATCCGGGGCTTCGGTCTGCTCAGTCCGCGGAGCGGGGAGGGGTAGCGGGGACGCGTCGGCTGAGTCGCCGGCCGGCGCGGGCCTTGGTCTGCCATGGTGACCTCCTTCGGACTGCACTCGATGCTCCTTCACGACGGTGGCCCGGTGATCGACCCCTCGGCTGTCCCTCAGCCCCGGTCGGCGTCGAGCAGTGGAGCCATCCACGACTCCACCTCGGCCGCGCTGCGCGGCAGCATCGCCGACAGATTCTCGTTGCCGTCCTCGGTGATCAGGATGTCATCCTCGATCCGTACGCCGATCCCGCGGAACCGCTCGGGTACCAGCAGATCGTTCTCGCGGAAGTAGATACCCGGTTCGACGGTGATCACCATGCCGGGGAGCAGCGTACCCTCGCGGTACATCTCCCGGCGAGCCTGGGCGCAGTCGTGCACGTCGATGCCCAGATGGTGCGAGGTGCCGTGCACCATCCAGCGGCGGTGCTGGCCGCCGGTCTCCGGGTCGAGGGTCTCGGCGACCTCGACCGGCAGGATTCCCCACTGGTGCAGGTGTTTCGCGATCACCGCGATCGCCGCATTGTGCACGTCCAGGAACTTCGCACCCGCCCGAGCGGCCTCGATCCCGGCCTGCTGGGCCTCCAGCACCGCCTCGTAGACCTCGCGCTGGGCGTCGGTGAACCGGCCACCGACCGGCAGGGTCCGGGTGATGTCGGCGGTGTAGAGGGTGTCCAGCTCCACCCCGGCGTCCATCAGCAGCAGCTCGTCGCCTCGGATGTCGCCGTCGTTGCGGATCCAGTGCAGGGTGCAGGCATGGTTGCCGGCGGCGGCGATGGTGTCGTAACCGACGGCATTGCCGGCGTGCCGGGCGTGCAGCCCGAAGACGCCCTCCACCCAGCGCTCACCGCGGCCCCGACGGACCGCCTCGGGCAGATCCCGGACGACCGCCTCGAACGCCTTGGCCGACTCGGCGCAGGCCTGCCGCAGCTGCTCCACCTCGAACTCGTCCTTGACCAACCGCAGCTCGCTGAGTGCGGTCGCCAGCTGCTGGTCGGCCTCCTCGGTCGCCGTCGTCTCGGTCACCGCGGCCTCGGTCTCCTTGCTGCGCAGCGAATCCAGCCGTTCGGTGAGCCCCGGATCGGCGTCCCGGACGATCCGCACCCGGGTGCTGCCGAGGTTCTTCGCCAGCGCGTCCTCCAGATCGGCGATATCGGCGACCGACACCCCGGTGAGCGCTTCCATCTCGGCCAGCGACTCGCGCTGGCCGACCCACATCTCGCCATAGCGGGCGTCGGCGTAGAACTCCTCGGCCTCCCGCGGTGCCCGCGGCTTGAAATACAGGGTCGCCTCGTGGCCGTCGTCGGTCGGCTCCAGCACCAGCACCGCGTCCGGTTCCCGGTCGCTGCCCAACCCGCTCAGGTGTGCGAACGCCGAGTGCGGGCGGTAGCGGTAGTCGGTGTCGTTGGAGCGCACCTTGAGCCCACCGGCGGGGATCACCAGCCGGTCACCGGGGAACTGCTCGCTGACCTTGTTCCGGCGCGCCGGGGTCCACGCGGCGGTGGCCAGCGGCTCGGGCAGTTCGGTGGCGTAGGGCGCCCATCCGGTCGGGATGAACTCCTTGAACGCCTCGGAGAACGGCACTCCGCGGGCGGGCTGTTTCGGCTGCTGCTCACTCATATTGGGCATCATAGGCCGGGTGGACGTACGCCTCCGTCTCCGCGAGGAGCACCTCGACCCCCGCCTGCCGCTGCTCGGATTCCACGACGACGACCTCTTCGATCTGCTGACCCGGATCCCGGCCATCGGCGCCGACCCCGCCGCGGTGGCCCGGCTGAACGAGCTCGCCGCCGCCCTGGTGGCGCACCTGGACGACCCCGGCGCCGAGCTCTACACCGACGACGACGCCGACCACCCGTTGGGCGCCGGGCTGCTGCCGATGCTGGCGATGATCGCCACCGCCGACGATGTGGTGCAGCGGCTGCGGGAACGCGAGATCCCCGACGAGCTGGGTTGGCGTTCGCTGTCCGATCTGGGCCAGCAGGTGTGGGTGCACCGGCAGACCTTCGGGGAGTTCGGGTTGCACACCCATCGCTGGTTGCGGATCGCCTGGGCCGGCCGACTGTTCTGGCTGGGCCGGTTGCAGTACGAACTGGCCGCACTCGACGGCGGCGGGTGGGAGGCGTCCATCCACATCCCGCAGACCGGTTCGCTGACCCCGGCCGCGGTCGACGAATCGCTCGCCCTCGCCGAGGAGTTCTTCGCCCGCCACTTCCCGGACCGGCTGCCGGTGCGCTATCGCTGCACCAGCTGGTTGCTCGACCCGGAACTGGGCGCCGGCCTGCCGGGCAGCAACATCGCGAGCTTCGCCGAGCGGTTCGCGCTGACCGAGCAGGGCACCAGCCCCGGGGACGCCGACGCGATCTTCTTCACCTACCGGCGCCGGGGAACCACCGATCCGGCCGTGCTGCCGCGGCGTACCAGCCTGGAACGGTTGGTCGCCGACCGGTTGGCCGCGGGGCAGCACTGGCAGGTCCGGACCGGGATACTCTCTGCACATGGCTGACCAAACCGAGCTCTATCTGGTCCGGCACGGGCAGACCGAGTGGAGCCAGTCGGGCCGGCACACCGGGCGTACCGATCTGGATCTGACCGCGGTCGGCGCCATGCAGGCGAGTGCGCTGGAACCGCTGCTCCGCGGCCGCGACTTCGGCCTGGTGCTGAGCAGCCCGCGGCTGCGGGCCCGGCACACCGCCGACCTGGCCGGTTTCGGCGGGCGCTACGAGGTCACCGAGGACCTGGCCGAGTGGGACTACGGCGACTACGAGGGGCTCACCTCGGTGCAGATCCGCGAGCAGGTGCCGGACTGGCGGATCTGGACCGGTGCGGTCCCCGGCGGGGAGACGGCCGAGGAGGTGCTGCAGCGGCTGGGTCGGGTCGTCGACCGGGTACGCCGCAGCGGCGTCGACCGCGCCATCTGCTTCGGCCACGGGCACTCACTGCGGGTGTTGACGCTGGCCTGGCTGGGCCTGGGCATCGAACACGGGGCGAGCTTCCCGCTGGAGACCGCCTCGATCTCGGTGCTCGGCTGGGAGAAGGAATCGCCGGCGATCCGGCGCTGGAACCTGACCACCGAACGCTGAACGCCCCGGTTCCCGCGCGCTAGGATCGCGGGGCACGAGTCCTATGTTCCAGTCCACAGGGGAGCCGACATCAAAGCCGAACCAGCAGCCCAGCAGCAACTGCTCACCCTGCAGGGTGTGGACACCGAGATCGCGCAGTTGCAGCACCAGCGCGGCGCCCTGCCCGAACATCAGCAGATCGCCGGGATGCTGGCCGACCGCAAGCAGCTGCTCGGCGACTACACCGAGGCCGAGACCCGGGTCAGCGACCTGCAGCGCGACCAGGCGAAGGCCGAGGCCGACCTGGAGCCGGTCCGGGCCCGCAAGGTCCGCGACCAGGAGCGGATCGACTCCGGTGCGATCACCGACCCGAAGGCGCTGCGCGGCCTGATCGACGAGGTCGAGCACCTCACCCGGCGGATCTCGGATCTGGAGGACGCCGAGCTCGAGGTGATGGAGGAACTCGAGCAGGCGACCAGCCGGTTCGGCGAGCTGCAGCAGCGGCGCGGCACCCTGGAGGATGAGATCCGGGCGCTGATGCGGACCCGGGACGGTCAGGTCGGCGAACTGGACACCAAGATCGAACACGCCGGTACCGAGCGGGCGACCATCGCTGCCAAGATCCCCGAGGCCCTGCTGGCGGCGTACGAGAAGACCCGCGCCAGCAAGGGCGGGGTCGGCGCGGCCGAACTGGTGCACGGCCGCTGCAGCGGATGCCGGCTCGACCTGAACGCCGCCGACCTGCGGGCGTACGCCGCCGCACCCGCCGATGAGGTGCTGCGCTGCGAGGAGTGCGGCCGGATCCTGGTGCGCACCGCGAACTCGGGCCTGTAGTTTCGCCCCCGGTACTCCGCCCCGAACACCGAGCCTGACGAAGGAGAGCAACGATGCCCATCCGTCCTGCGCCGATTCTCCAGACCGTGCCGCCGGAACTGGCCGAGGGACTGGAGCGACTCCGGACCGAGCTGGGCGTCCCCGACGGTTTCCCGCCGGAGGTGACCGCCGCCGCCGAGCGGGCCGCCGCCGCACCGCGGCTGCCGCAGACCGATCGCACCGGCCTGGAGTTCGTCACCATCGACCCGCCCGGTTCGATGGATCTGGATCAGGCGCTGTTCATCGAGCGCGACGGCAGCGGTTACCTGGTCTGGTATGCGATCGCCGACGTCGCCGCCTTCGTCGATCCCGGCGGCCCGATCGATGCGGAGGCGCACCGCCGCGGGCAGACCTTCTATGCCCCGCACCAGCGCACCGCGCTGCATCCGCCGGAGCTGTCGGAGGATGCCGCCAGTCTGCTGGAGGACCAGGTGCGCCCGGCGCAGCTGTGGCGGTTGCCGGTCGACGAGCGCGGCCAGTGCACCGAACCGAGTGTGCAGCGGGCGCTGGTCCGCAGCCGGGCCCGGCTGACCTACGAGCAGGTGCAGGCCCAGCTCGACGACGGCACCGCCGGGGAATCGTTGCAGCTGCTCAAGGAGGTCGGGCTGTTGCGCGAACAGGTGGAGCGCGAACGCGGCGGGGTCAGCCTGAACATTCCCGAGCAGGAGGTGCACGTCGCCGACGACGGTTCCTGGGTGTTGGCGTTCCGCTCCACGCTGCCGGTGGAGGGCTGGAACGCACAGATCTCGCTGCTCACCGGGATGGCGGCCGCGCAGCTGATGCTGGCCGCCAAGATCGGCATCGTCCGCACCCTGCCGCCGGCCGATGAGGGTTCGCTGCGCAAGCTCCGCACCACCGCCCGTGCGCTCGGCATCGACTGGCCGGCCGAGATGGACTATCCGGAGTTCGTGCGCAGCCTGGATCCCAGCAGGAGCAGGGATGCGGCGATGATGTACGCCTGCACGACCCTGTTCCGCGGGGCCGGTTACGCGGCCTTCAACGGCACGGTACCCGAGCAGGCGCAGCACGCCGCGCTGGCGATCGAGTACGCCCACTGCACCGCGCCGCTGCGCCGGCTGATTGACCGCTACACCGGGGAGATCTGTGTCGCGATCAGCGCGGGGGAGCCGGTACCGGAGTGGGTGACCAGCGAACTCGACGGGCTGCCCGAGACGATGGCCGCCTCGGACCGGCGGGCCAAGCAGTACGAACGCGGGATCGTCGACCTGACCGAGGCGCTGGTGCTCTCGACCCGGGTCGGGGAACAGTTCACCGGCACCGTGGTCAGCATCGACGAGGACGGGTCCAAGGGCCGCCTGGTCGTCGCCGACCCCGCCGTCGAGGCGAACGTGACGGGGAAGCAGCTGCCGCTCGGCGAGCAGGTCACCGCGACCCTGGTCAAGGCCGATGTGGCCAAGGGCGAGGTCCGCTTTGAGGTGGGCCCGGGGGAGGCTGCTCAGTCCGCCTGAGTCCCGGCGGGGGTGAAGAGTGCGGCGGTCATCCGCCGCACCCAGGTCTCGGGGTCCTCGGCGGTGTACCGCGGATCGAGTGCCCCGTTCAGCCAGAGCGTCGCAAAACCATGCACCACGGAGAATCCGACGAGCCGCACGGTGTCGATCCGCTGCTCGTCGGCGACCTGGGCGGCGCCTGAGTCGAGCCGTGCCCGGGCTGCTGCCATGGCGGCGACCAGCGCCGGATCGTCGGTGTGCACCAGGGCGGCGTCGAACATCACCGGATAGTGGCCGGGGTGGTCGAGGGCGAACCGGACGTAGCGAACCGCCTGTCCCGCGAAATCCTGCACACTCTCGCCGAGTGCGGCCGCCAACCGCTCGAAGCCCTGAGCGGCCAGGGCGGTGAACAGCCCGCGCCGGTCGCCGAAGTGGTGCGCCGGAGCGGCATGGGACACCCCGGCAGCGGTGGCCAGTCGGCGCAGCGTCACCCGATCCGGGCCCACCTCGGCAACCATGGCTGCGGCGTGGTCCAGCAGCTCGGCCCGCAGATTGCCATGGTGATAGCTCGTTCCCGATGGCGTCATGGCGGCAACCTAGATCGGAAACTTGACACTGGCAAGTTCGATCGCCGACACTCAATCTAGTCAATGTCTAGATGCGGGGAGTCCGATCATGGCGCCGTTGCTCATCCTGCTCGTGACGACCGGTCTCGCCCGGTTGGTCGGCTGGCTCGGGTATGCACCGCTGGACGGTTGGAGCACGGCCGTGGCCCTCGGGCTGGCCGCCATGTTCCTGGTCACCGGGTCCGCCCACTTCACCCCGGCCAAGCGCCGGGGGATGGTGATGATGGTCCCGCCGGTGCTTCCGCGGCCGGATCTGTTGGTGACCATCACCGGCGTTCTCGAACTCGCCGGAGCGGTCGGCCTGCTGGTCCCGCTCACCCGCGGTCTCGCTGCGGGCTGCCTGGCACTGCTGCTGGTGGTGATGTTCCCGGCGAACTGGCGCGTCCAGACGAAGTTCAGACAGAGCCCGATGGTCTCGATGCCCCTGTGGGCGCGGACGCTGACCCAGGTGGTCTTCCTGGCCGCCTGTCTCGTGGTCGTCGTCGGTTGACCGTGGATTGGTCGCGCGGTCGCCGCCGCCCTAGAATCGTGCCCAGACGAGGCAGCCAGGCGATCGCGGCACCCATGGGTGTCGAGGAAAGTCCGGACTCCACAGAGCAGGGTGGTGGGTAACGCCCACCCGGGGTGACCCGCGGGCCAGTGCCACAGAAAACAGACCGCCCCGGCGTTCGCGCCGGGGTAAGGGTGAAAAGGCGGTGTAAGAGACCACCGGCACCCCGGGTGACCGGGGTGGCCTGGTAAACCCCACCCGGAGCAAGACCAGACAGGCAGCGTTCGAGGGTTGCTCGCCCGAGCTGCCGGGTAGGTCGCACCAGGCCGTTGGTGACAACGGTCGCAGATGGATGATCGCCCTCGACAGAATCCGGCTTACCGGCTGCCTCGTCCTCCATCTCAGGGCAGGGTGAGGATCTCCGCACCGTCGGGGTTGATCACCACGGTGTGCTCCCACTGCGCCACCCGGGAGCGGTCGGTGGTGAGCACGGTCCAGCCGTCGTCCCACATCTCCCAGTCGATGCCGCCCAGGGTGATCATCGGCTCGATGGTGAAGGTCATCCCGACCTCGATCACATCGTCGAACTGTGGCGCGTCGTAGTGCGGGATCACCAGCCCGGAATGGAATGCGGTGTGCACCCCGTGCCCGGTGTAGTCACGCACCACGCCATAGCCGAAGCGCTTGGCGTACGCCTCGATCACCCGGCCGATCACGTTCACCTGCCGGCCCGGCCTGGCCGCGCGGATGCCGCGCATCATCGCCTCGTGGGTGCGCTCCGAGAGCAGCCTCGATTCCTCGGAAACCTCACCACAGAAGAAAGTGGCGCAGTTGTCGCCGTGTACGCCGTCGAGGTGGGCGGTGAGGTCGATCTTGACCAGATCGCCGTCCTCGAGGGGCCGCTGGTCGGGGATCCCGTGGCAGATCACCTCGTTGATCGAGGTGCAGATCGCCTTCGGGAAACCGCGGTAGCCGACGGTCGAGGGATAGGCGCCGTGATCGCAGATGAACTCGTGCGCGATCGCGTCGAGCTCGTCGGTGGTCACCCCGGGGGCGACATGCCTGCCGGTCTCGGCCAGTGCCTGTGCCGCCAGCTTCCCGGCCGCCCGCATCTTCTCGATGACCTCCGCCGACTGCACGTTCGACCCGGTGTAGGGCTCCGGCCGGTCCCTGCCGACATAGCGAGGACGCGGAATGCGCGCCGGGACGGGGCGGACGGGGTTCACCGGATACTGTTGCACTACGGTCACGGCAGCGATGATATGCCGTTCCACCAGCCGGCCAGCGGTCGGCGAACAGGGCCGATGAGAAGGAGCAGGATGAGCGAGCGCGAAGACCTCTGGTACTACAACCTCAAGACCCGTCAGGTCGAACACGGCGACGGCGGCCGGGCCGAGGATCGCCTTGGTCCGTACCCGACCAAGGAGGCCGCACAGAACGCGCTGGAGACCGTCCAGGAGCGCAATGAGGCCTGGGACGACGACCCGAAGTGGAACGACAAGGACGAGTGATGCGGGGGGCCCACGGCGGCTCATCTCGACACAGTGAGGATGGTGGTGGGGGTCCGGTGGCCTTGGGGATGATGTCTTTGGGGTCTGGGTTGTTCGTTTGACCGATCTCGACACTGGCGCTGTTGGTTGGGTGCCTTGAACGCGACTTGTCGACGGCCGGCCCGCCGGGCCCCTCTTTCGGTTTGGATGGCCAGACCGGGCGGGTGTGACTTGATAGGACCTTGATCGGTGTCTCATCACTGTGGTGTCCGCCCGGCCTGGGAGGTCATCCCTCGATCCAGTTGTAGAGGGAGACATCACCCATGATGACCACCAACCATGCCACGCCTCAAGACCCGACCCCGGTGGTGGCCGGGGTCGATACCCATCAACGCACCCATCACGCGGTCGTGCTCACCGAGACCGGGGTGTTGTTGGCTGATCGGGAGTTCCCGGTCTCCCGCGCGGGTTATGCCGCGTTGGTGGACTGGGTCGTCGGCCACGGACCGATCACCGCGATCGGGGTCGAGTCGACCGGTTCGTATGGGGCCGGGTTGACGGTGCATCTGCTGGCGGCCGGGATCGAGGTGATCGAGGTCAACCGGCCCGATAAGACCACCCGG
>NZ_NMVP01000038.1 GCF_002250705.1 Enemella evansiae | reverse complement strand
CCGGGTGGTCTTATCGGGCCGGTTGACCTCGATCACCTCGATCCCGGCCGCCAGCAGATGCACCGTCAACCCGGCCCCATACGAACCGGTCGACTCGACCCCGATCGCGGTGATCGGTCCGTGGCCGGCGACCCAGTCCACCAACGCGGCATAACCCGCGCGGGAGACCGGGAACTCCCGATCAGCCAACAACACCCCGGTCTCGGTGAGCACGACCGCGTGATGGGTGCGTTGATGAGTATCGACCCCGGCCACCACCGGGGTCGGGTCTTGAGGCGTGGCATGGTTGGTGGTCATCATGGGTGATGTCTCCCTCTACAACTGGATCGAGGGATGACCTCCCAGGCCGGGCGGACACCACAGTGATGAGACACCGATCAAGGTCCTATCAAGTCACACCCGCCCGGTCTGGCCATCCAAACCGAAAGAGGGGCCCGGCGGGCCGGCCGTCGACAAGTCGCGTTCAAGGCACCCAACCAACAGCGCCAGTGTCGAGATCGGTCAAACGAACAACCCAGACCCCAAAGACATCATCCCCAAGGCCACCGGACCCCCACCACCATCCTCACTGTGTCGAGATGATTCGCTGAGGCGCACCTCTCGACACGGTCGCTGCGCGACCTACTCGAGGAGCGTGAAGACACGGTCGCTGCTGGGTGGTTCGGGGGGCGATGGGGGCGGAGCCCCCATCTGTTGTGGTTCGGGGGGCGATGGGGGCGGAGCCCCCATCTGTTGTGGTTCGGGGGGCGATGGGGGCGGAGCCCCCATCTGTTGTGGTTCGGGGGGCGATGGGGGCGGAGCCCCCATCTGTTGTGGTTCGGGGGGCGATGGGGGCGGAGCCCCCATCTGTTGTGGTTCGGGGGGCGATGGGGGCGGAGCCCCCATCTGTCGACCTACTCGAGGAGCGTTCCCTCACCTGACGATTTCGCGGTGCCCGGCGTCGATGCGCCGGGTCCAACCGCGGGCATCCAGGTGTTCCAGCAGTGGGATCACCACCCGCCGGGTGGTACCGAGTGCCTGCCGGGCCTGGCTGGTGGTGAATGGCTGCGGCAGCGCGGCCAGTTCGCGCATCGCCCGCGCGGGGGTCTGCGGTGATACCAGCACCAGGTCTCCCAGATCCAGCAGCCGGCCCATTCGCACCGCGGCGGCGGCCTGTTTCGGGCCGATCCCGAGCCGGGTCAGCTCATCGCGTTCGGGTGCCGCGAACGGCTGCACCACAAGCCGCTGCTCCACCTCGGCCACCCCAGCCTCGGCGGCACCCAGATCGGCCTGCGCACCGGGCTGGGCGACCTGCCCGTCGCGATGCTCCAGCCCGGCTGCCCGGGCCAGCGGCCCGATCAACGATCCACTGGGCAGCCCCAGCTCGGTCACCGCAGTGGCCGCCGGCATCCTTGCCTGCAAAGGATTCGCGGCCGTGTACGCCGCCACCACGGCTTTCAGCTGCGCGGTCCAGGTCGCCCACCGATCGGGGTGCACCAGCCAGTCGGCGACCCGGATCGTCGCCACCGGCAGTTCGGTCTCGTCGGCGCCGAGCGCCGCCAGCTGATCGGTGCGCAGCACCTGCCGCCGAGCCAGCTCGCGACCCGCATCGACCCGTTCCGGGGCATCGGCGAGCGCCTCGGCCCGCGCCCTGGCGGCACCGCGGCGCCGCAGCTCCGGCGGGTCAACATCGAGCACCACCGCCCCACCGAGCACCTGCTGTCGGCCCGGGTCGCGCAGCACCAGCCGATCACCGGTGTGCAGCGGCAGCTTTCCCTGCCACTGCAGGCGTACCGCGAGTTCATCCGAACCACCCAACCGGCGTACCCGCACCGGCAGCGCCGCCGTCCCCACATGCATCATCAGCTGCTCCGGTGGCTCCTCTGAGCCCGCATCCAGGCGGGCGTCCACGCTCTCGGTGAGCCACCAACTGCCGGTGGTGAGCACATCACCGCGCCCGAGCCGATCCACCTCCACCCCGCGCAGGTTCACCGCCACCCGGGCCACCGCCCGCGCCTGGCGTACCGGCTCCCCGAGGCTCTGCAGACCGCGGATCGAGGCCCGCAACCCGGCCACCTCGACCTGCTGATCGACCGTCAGGGTGCCTGCCTCCAGGGTGCCGGTGAGCACGGTCCCGGCGCCGCGGATGGTGAACACCCGATCCACCCAGAGCCGGGCCCGGCCCGTCACGTCCGGTTCCGGCAATCCGGCCAGCAGCCGGTCCAGCGCGGCCCGCAACTCGGCCAGCCCTTCGCCGGTGCGCGCGGAGACGCTGACCGCCTCCCACGCACCGAGACCGGCCTCCGCGATCCGCGCACTCGCCTGGGCCAGCGCCGCATCCGGGTCGGCCAGATCGCTGCGGGTGATCACCAGCAACCCGTTGCGGACGCCGAGCGCCCGCAACGCGGCCAGGTGTTCGCTGCTCTGCGCCCGCCACCCCTCGTCGGCGGCGACCACGAACAGCACCGCGGGCGCCGGGCCGACCCCGGCCAAGGTGTTCGCGATGAACCGCTGATGGCCCGGTACATCGACGAAGGCGACCGTCTCACCCGAGTCGAGCAGGGTGTGGGCGAAGCCGAGATCGATGGTCAATCCCCGCTGGTGCTCGATCTCCCAGCGATCGGGATCGGTACCGGTGAGGGCGCGGACCAGCGCCGACTTGCCGTGGTCGACATGGCCCGCGGTGGCGACGACCCTCACCGGGCGCCCCGCGCCGCACCGATCGCGGCGACCAGGTCGGCATCCCGCTCCGGCGGGATGCAGCGTGGGTCCACCAGGCAGCGGCCGCGTTCGATCCGCGCGAGCACCGCGACCGCCCCGGTCCGCAGCGGTTCGGCGTACGCCTCCTCGAGCGCGACCGCCCACCCGGGCAGCGGTACGCCGGGGGCTCCCCCGCCACCGACGTGGCCGATGCTCTCGACCACCTCGACCTGGATGCCGGCGGCCCCCAGTTCAGCGGCCAGCCGGTCGCAGCGCTCCCGCAGCACCCCCGGATCGATTCGCCGCCACTCGGTCACCGGTGCCACAGGGCCGGCCAGCGTCGCCTGCAGGGCCGCCAGGGTGAGCTTGTCGACCCGCAGCGCGCGGGCCAGCGGGTGGCGGCGCAGCCGCTCGATCAGTTCCGCGCGGCCGAGCAGCAGCCCGGCCTGCGGCCCGCCGAGGAGCTTGTCGCCGCTGGCGGTGACCAGGTCGGCGCCGGCGGTGAGTGCACTGGCCGCGTCGGGTTCCTCCGGCAGTGCCGGGTCGTGTTCCAGCAGTCCGGATCCGAGGTCGGCGATGACCGGTACGCCGAGGCCGGCGAGCTCCGGAAGTTCCACGCTGGCAGTGAATCCGGAGACCCAGAAGTTGCTCGGGTGGACCTTGAGGATGCACCCGGTCGCCGGTCCGATCGCGTCGGCATAGTCGTCGAGATGGGTGCGGTTGGTGGTGCCGACCTCGCGGAGCCGGGCCCCGGTGGAGGCGATCAGGTCGGGCAGTCGGAAGCCGTCGCCGATCTCGACCAGCTCCCCGCGGGAGACCACGACCTCCTTGCCGGCGGCGAGTGCGGTGGTCGCCAGGACCAGCGCGGCGGCACCATTGTTGACGACCAGGGCGTCCTCGGCGGCGGGGCAGGCGGCGCGCAGCGCGGCGAGCGTCGCAGCACCGCGGCGGGCGCGGCGTCCGGTGCCGAGATCCATCTCGACATCGGTGTAGCCGCTCGCTGCGATCAGCGCCTCGACCGCTACCGGTGACAGCGGGGCCCGGCCCAGGTTGGTGTGCACCACGATCCCGGTCGCGTTCAACACCGGTCGTGACCGGGGCGGGTCGGCGAGCGCCCGCTCGGCGTGCTCGGCGACCTGCTCGGGCGCGATCCGGCCCTCACGGGCCTCGGCCTGCGCCCGGCGTACCGCATCCCGGGCGGTGACCACACCGAGCCGTTCGGCGGCCTGGCGGATCACCGGCCGGGCCAGCAGGTCGTCGGTACGCGGGATGCGCCGGCGGGGATCACTCACAACTCGCTCCCTTTCTCGGCAGACCGGCCCTTTCTCGGCAACCAGCATCGCAGGGACAGTTGGCGGAGGCGGACGGGAATCGAACCCGCCAGACCGAGGTGCTCGATCTCACCGGTTTTGAAGACCGGGGGGCCCACCAGGAACCCAGACGCCTCCCTGTGCATCCCGCACCCTAGCGCGCCTTCTATGGTGGCTGGATGGATCGCCTCACTTCGTACGCCCACGGCGGCGGTTGCGCCTGCAAGATCCCGCCCGGTGAACTGGAGCAGATGGTCGCCGGACTGACCGGCACCGACTCCCCCGGCCTGGTCGTCGGACTGGACGACGGTGACGACGCAGCCGCGGTGCTGCTCGACCCGAGCGGGGGTGATGGCACGGTGCTCATCTCCACCACCGACTTCTTCACCCCGGTGGTCGACGACCCCTACGACTGGGGCCGGATCGCGGCGGCGAACGCGCTGAGCGACATCTATGCGATGGGTGGTACGCCGCTGCTGGCGATCAATCTGCTCGGTTGGCCGCGCGGGGTGCTGCCCGTCGAGGTGGCGACCGAGGTGCTGCGCGGCGGCATGGACATCTGCCGGCAGGCGAACACCCCGCTCGCCGGCGGCCACAGCATCGACAACCCCGAACCGATCTATGGTCTGGCGGTGACCGGCCGCGGGCACGCCGACCGGTTGCTGCGCAACGATGCCGGACGGCCGGGATCGCCGCTGTCGTTGACGAAACCGATCGGCGTCGGGGTGTTGAACAATCGGCACAAGGCCACCGGTGAGGTGTTCCCCCAGGCCGTCGATTCGATGACCACGCTCAATGCCGACGCCGCCGAGGCGGCCCTGGTCGCCGGCATCGAGGCCGCCACCGATGTCACCGGTTTCGGATTGCTCGGGCACCTCTACAAGCTGTGCCGGGCCTCGGGGGTGGCGGCGGTCATCGACCATGCCGCGGTACCGGTGCTGGCCGGTGCCCGCGAGTCACTGGCCGAGGGCTTCGTCCCCGGCGGCAGCCGGCGCAACCTGGACTGGGTGGCACCCCACCTGTCCTCCGACCTGGGCGAGGAGGAACTGATCCTGCTCGCCGACGCCCAGACCTCCGGCGGCCTGCTGCTCGCCGGTGAGATCCCCGGCGCCCCGGTCATCGGCGAACTGGTACCCGCCGGCGACGGCCCCACCCTGACCATCCGCTGACACTCATCGCGTAGCACACACCCGCTGCATCAGCCGGGCATGACCCCACGCTCATCGAGTAGCTCGGCATGCGCAGCGAAGCGGAGCAATGCCGAGCGTGTCGAGATGACACGAAACTCAGGTGGGCCATTCACCGCCGGGCTGGGTGATGCCGCGGCCCTGTTCGGCGGCGGCCGCGGCGCGGGCGCGCTGCGGGCGTACCGTGTAGCGCGGATCCTTCGCCGAGGTCATCCCGGCATGGAAGATCCCGAATCGGGTCGCCAGCGAACCGCCGACCAGCGCCGCCCCCGACAGCGCCGCGCCGATCCGCGTACCGCCGAAGACCGCGGCCCCGATCGCCCCGGCGGCGGTGAGCACGGTGGCGGTCTTGTGCCAGCGTTTCGCCGGCGGCTGTTCCAGCGGCTCGGCCAGCTCCCCGAGCCGGCGCTTCATCAGTTCACCGACGCCGAGCTCGCAGACCGCTCCGGCGACGGCCAGCTGGCGGACCGCGCCGTTGGTCTCGCTGACCGGCGAGGTGATCATCGACATCCCGGTGCCGGCGGCCAGCGCCGAGGAGACGAAGACGAACGGCAGCTCCCGATAGGACTCGTGCCAGGTCGGTGCGGCGGTGTCGGAGAGCAGCACGGCGGTGTACGCCGCCAGCGGTGGCGCGAAGAACGCCGAGCCCGCGCTGGCCAACCCGTCCGCGACCCCCGCCGCCTTGGCCAGGCCGCTGCCGGGTTGCAACCGGGACCGGACCAGTTCCAGCCCGATGGCGGCACTTGTGAAGGCCCCGAATCCGCTGAGGATCCACGACCCGACCGACATCGGCGAGGTCAGTTTCACCGTCCGCATCATGTTCAGCGCCCGCTCCGGCCGGCCCAGATCGGCAGCCAGAGCCGCTCCCCCGGCCGCGACGGCAGCCAGCGCGGTGATCCGGCTGCGGCTGCGCAGCCGTGGTTTCCCGGTGGCGTGGGCACCGGCGGCGACCAGCCCGGAACCGGCGGCCAGGCCACCGAGGAAGAGGTAGGCCGGGATCGGCCATTCCCACGGCGGCGGCTTGACGATGTTGTGGCCGTAGTAGCTGGTGAACTCGGCCTCCGGCACGGTCGCATTGGGGTCGCCCCGGCGGCCACCACGCTTCCCGTCACCCGGACCGTCGGAGCGCCGCCGGCGTGGGCCGTCGGTCGGCGGGCGGTCCTCGTCGAAGGGCCTTGTGGTCATCGGCGGGCCCCGTTCCCGGCGAACACCGCGAGCACCGCACCCATCAGCACGGTGCCCGCAATCCCTGCCATGGTGAACATCTTGGGCAACACGGCGGTGGGCACGATCGGATCCGGCGGCAGGCCGTAGACTTCGGGCTCGTCCAGCAGCAGGAACACCGACCCGGTGCCGCCGACCCCGTCGTCGGGGTTCGCGCCATAGAGCCGGGCGTCGGTACGCCCCTGGGCGTGCAGTTCGGCCAGCCGTTCGCGGGCCAGCCGGACCATCTCGTCGTGGTCACCGAACTTGATGCTGGTGGTCGGGCAGGTCTGCGCGCAGGCGGGCGTCTGGTCGGCCTTCAACCGGTCGTAGCAGAGCGTGCACTTCTGCGCGACGCCACCGTTGACGGGTTCGGCCCTGCTGCCGTCGGCGAGCTCGACCAGGCCGTCATCGCGGCGGCCGATCACCCCGAACGGGCAGGCACCGACGCAGTAGCCGCAGCCGTTGCAGACGTCGGCCTGCACCACGACCGTGCCGAACTCGGTGCGGAACAGCGCACCGGTCGGGCAGACATCAAGACAACCGGCGTGGGTGCAGTGCTTGCAGACATCGGAGCTCATCAGCCAGCGCACCGGGGGCAGGGTGTCGTCGGGGTCGGCCAGCGCGGTCGGTGCCGAGCTCAGCCCGGGTTCCCGCGCCGCCGCCCCGGACAGATCGGGCGGCTCGGCGAGCGCCGAGGCGGGTTCGGTGCCGCGGACGCTCGGCATGCCGAGATCGACCGCGCCGCTGCGCCGGGCCTTCGCGATCTCCTCGGGCCCCTGCTCGATGAAGGCCACATGCCGCCAGGTGTCGGCACCCAGATGTCCGGTGTTGTCATAGGACTGGTTCGCCCAGCTGAGCACCCCGCCGAACATCGGCCGGCCCTCGGTGCGGACCGGGACGTGGTTCCACTCCTTGCACGCCACCTCGCAGGCCTTGCAGCCGATGCAGATCGAGGTGTCGGTGAAGAATCCCTTGCGGGATTCGGTTCTCGTCCACCCGGCATCGGTGGCCGGGTTGGTCGGCCCGGACAGCTGCCGCTTCCAGAAGCCCATCAGCCTTCTCCTGTCCTTTCACCGTCCAGTGCTGTGCTGTCGCCGGCCGGATCGACCTGTTCACCGGCCTCGCCCTGCAGTTCCCCGAGCAGTTCGAGGACGCCCTTGCCCTGCGGTCGGCGCCCCGGCCGGATGTCACACATCCCGACCTTGGACTCCTGGATCTGCACATTCGGATCGAGCACGATCCCCAGCAGGTCGTTGGCGGCGTCACCGCTGACCACCGCCCGGTCGCCGACCCCCCAGTGGTAGGGCAGGCCGATCTGGTGCACCACCCGCCCACCGGAGGTCACCGGGGTCATCCGGTCGGTGACCTCGACCCGGGCTTCGACCACCGCGCGCGGGCTGATGATCGTCGCCCAGCCACCGGACTCGAGACCGCGTTCCTCGGCCAGTTCCGGCGACACCTCGCAGAAGAACTCCGGCTGCAGTTCCGACAGGTAGGGCAGGAAGCGGCTCATCCCACCGGCGGTGTGGTGCTCGGTGAGCCGATAGGTGGTGAACACATACGGGAACACCTCCACCGCCCGCCGGTTGTTCACGAACTGGTTGTCGGGTCGCTTGAAGACCTCCTTGGCCGGGTTGCTCTGCTGGCCGTAGAGAGGGTTCTGCACCGGCGACTCGGCCGCCTCGTAGTGGGTCGGCAGCGGGCCGTCCACCAGGCCCTTCGGCGCGAACAGCCAGGCCTTTCCATCGGCCTGCATGATGAACGGGTCGTCACCGTCCAGTGCCTCCGGGCCGCCCCGGCCCTCGCCCTTGGTGCCGGGCGCCAGGGTGGCCGGGAAGTCGGGCACGTCGGGCCCGACCCAGCGTCCCTGCTCCGCATCCCACCAGATCAGCTTCTTCCGTTCGCTCCAAGGATTTCCGTCCGGATCGGCGGAGGCCCGGTTGTAGAGGATGCGGCGGTTCGCCGGCCACGCCCAACCCCATTCGGAGGCGATCTCGTCCTGCTCCCGACCGGGCTTGCGCCGGTTCGCCTGGTTCACGTCGTCGGCGAACACCCCGGTGTAGATCCAGCAGCCACCCATGGTGGAACCGTCGGCCTTCATCTCGGTGTACGCCGAGAGCAGCTGTCCGGCCTTCTCCCCGCTCAGGTGCCGACCGTTGATCTCCTGCAGCACCGCCTCGGGGATGATCTCGCCGTGCTCGTCGACCGGGTAGTCCCAGGTCAGCTCCAGCAGGCCGCGGTCGCGGGGATCGGTGGAGCCGGCCAGCTTCTCCCGGATCCGCTGTCCGAGCAGGTGGAAGAACTGCAGTTCGCTCTGCGCGTCACCCGGTGGTTCGACCGCCTTTTCCCGCCACTGCAGCAATCGCTGGGTCTGGGTGAAGGTGCCGGCCTTCTCCACATGGCTCGCCGCGGGCAGGAAGAACACCTCGGTGCCGATGTCCTCGGTGACCAGTTCACCGGTGGCGATCTCGGGGCCGTCGGCCCAGAAGGTGGCGGTCTCGATCAACCGCAGATCGCGCACCACCAACCACTTCAGATGTGCGAGCGCCTTGCGCTGGATCCGGCTGTGCGCCGATCCGACCGCCGGGTTCTGGCCCATCACGAAGTAGCCGTCGACCTTGTCATCGAGCATCGACAAGGTGGTCTGGTAGGTGCCGTGCGCACCGGTCAGCCGCGGCAAATGGTCGTAGCCGAAGTCGTTGTCGGCGGTCGCGTGATCGCCCCACCAGGCCTTCAACAGGTTGATCGCGTACGCGTCGGCGTTCGCCCAGTATCCCTTCTGCACCTTGGATCCCGCGGCCTGCAGGTATTCCTCCAGGGTGTCCTGCTTGCCGGCGAACGGCATCGGCAGGTAACCGGGCAGCAGGTTGTAGAGGGTGGGGATGTCGGTGGAGCCCTGGATCGAGGCGTGCCCGCGCAGCGCCATCACCCCGCCGCCGGGGCGGCCCATGTTGCCGAGCAGCAGCTGCAGGATGCAGGCGGTCCGGATGATCTGGGCACCGTCGCTGTGCTGGGTCCAGCCCACCGCATAGCAGAACGACGCCGTGCGCTCCCGACCCGAGTTGCTGGTGAGCGCGTCGGCGAGATAGCGGAAGTCCTCGACGCTGATGCCGGCGACCTCGGCGACCATCTCCGGGGTGTAGCGCTGGTAGTGCCGCTTGAGCCGCTGCAGCACGCACCGCGGATCGGTCATCGTCTCGTCGCGGATCACCTGGGTGTGATCGAGGGCGGGGCCACCCGAACCGTGCGACTCGCCGTGCGAGGCGTCGCCGATGCTGTCCCCGTGATCGGCCCAGGCGTCCCCGGTCTGCACCCCGTCGTCGGCCGGTTTTGCGGCATCCTCGGGAGAGGCGTACGCCCAGGTGGTCGGGTCGTAGGCCTTCAGCTCCTCATCGAAGCCGGAGAACAACCCGTCCAGATCCTCGGTGTCCTGATAGGCCTCGTTCACCAGGGCCGCCGCGTTGGTGTAGTGCTGCACGTAGTCGTGGAAGTACAGCTCGTTGCTGAGCACATGGTTGATCAGTCCGCCGAGCAGGGCGATGTCGGAACCGACCCGGATCGGGATGTGCCGATCCGCCTGCGCCGAGGTGCGGGTGAACCGCGGGTCGACGTGGATCAACCGGGCGCCGCGCTGCTGCGCCTCGGTCACCCACTGGAAACCGACCGGATGGCACTCCGCCATGTTGGAGCCCATCACGACGATGCAGTCAGAGTTCTTCAGATCCTGCAGCGATTGGGTGGCGCCGCCGCGCCCGAACGAGGTCCCCAGACTGGGAACCGTGGCGGAGTGTCATATCCGGGCCTGGTTCTCGATCTGGATCGCCCCGGCAGCGGTGAACAACTTCTTGATGAGGTAGTTCTCCTCATTGTCCAGCGTCGCGCCGCCCAGTCCGGCGATGCCCATGGTGCGGTTCAACCGGCGACCGGAATCGTCGGTGTCCTGCCAGTTGTTGCGCCGGGCCTCCAGGAACCGGTCGGCGACCATGTCGATCGCCCGCTCCAACGGCAGCGGCTCCCACTCGGTGCCGTGCGGGCGGCGGTAGAGGACGGTGGTCTGCCGGTTGGGCGCGTTCACCAACTGCTCGCTGGCAGAACCCTTCGGGCACAACCGACCGCGGCTGATCGGCGAGTCGGGGTCACCCTCGATCTGGGTCACCTGACCGTCGCGGACGAACACCCGCTGTCCGCAACCGACCGCGCAGTAGGGGCAGACGCTGCGCGCGACGTGGTCGGCGGTCTCGGTCCGCGGGGTGAGTTCGCGGGTGTGCGGGCTCGTCACCGCGGCACCGCGACCCAGGGGATCACCGCTGGCGAACTGGCGCAGCACCGGCCAGCTCAGCATCACCTTGCCCAGCTTCATCCGCACACCTCCTTCTGTCCGTCAGACCTTACGCAATACCCGAGCGGTGCGGCACACCCGGTCCGGGCGCGCCGCGTGGGGCGTACGCCCGCCGGGCCAGCAGCACGACCACGACGAGCGCCGGGACGAACCAGCCGGACCAGCCGAGCAGGGTCCCCTGGAGGGTGTCGACCGGCCTGCCGGGAGCGGCGAAGACGATGATCGCCGAACCGAGCAGGGCGTTCATCACCCCGTGTCCGTAGGCCGCGGGCCATACCGATCCCGAGCGTTGGCATACCCACGCCAGGGCGCCGTTAATCAGCACGCACATGCCGCACATGGCGATCAGGCCCAGCACCGGATGCAGCGGATAGTTGTAACCCAGCAGGACGATCGGGGCGTGCCACAGCCCCCAGATCACCCCGCCGAGCAGCACCGCGCCAGTCGCGCCGACACGTTCCTGCAGGCGCGGGAAGAGGAAGCCGCGCCAGCCGATCTCCTCCCCCGCCGCCGGGACCGTGTTGATCGCCCCGTTCAGCAGTGCCGAGAGCAGCGTGATCACCCCGAGCAGGTACACCGGCAGGCCGGGTGGCAGACCGGGCAGCCCGGCGATCCCGCCCATCGATGGATCGAACGGGAACCGGCCGAGCAGCGTCGAGGTGGCCAGGCTGGCGAAGACGAACAGATAGATGACCGCCGCGGCGAGCCCGAGCCAGACCAGGAATCGGGTCGGTGGCTGGACCAGCCGGAGCCGCAGCACGTCCAGCAGTTCGCGCCAATTGCGGCGCTCGACCAGCTTCAGCATCAGCACCGCCGCGATCGCCGGGGTGAACATCATCGCGACCACGCAGACCAGCGCATAGGGCGCACCGAGCTGCCGGGGGTCGAGCCACAACGGGAGGCAGATCAACCAGGCCAGGGCGTACGCCAGGGCGACGAAGACACCGATCGACAGCCAGCCGCGGTTCACCGCTCCTCCCGGGAGATCCGGGCCAGCCCGCTGCGCACCGGCAGCACGGTGGCGGCGAGCTCGGTCACCACCGGCGCGGCGAACACCAGCGGCCCCAGCCAGACGCGGGCTGCCGTGGGTTCCCGGTGCGCACGCAACCCGACCCACAGCACGGTGTCCGTGGTGGCGGCCACCGAGGCGGCCAGGGCCGGGCGGACCAGTACCGCGTCCTCGTCGGTGCCCGGGAGCCAGGCCCAGCCGGCCGCGGCGACGGCCACCGCGGAAGGGGCCAGCAGCCAGCGACGGTCGACCCAGCCGGTGACCCGACCGGCCGGGTCGAAGCGCGCGGGGACCCGATCCCCGACCCGCCAGGATCGCGCGGCGGCGACCACCGTGACCGTGGCCAACACGCCCGGCATCGTCTGCTGGAGCAGGCGGACACCGGCGGGGATCGCTGCCAGCACGTCGCGATCCGCGTCATCGGGTCGCAGCCAGCCGAGCCGGACCGCGAGCGCACCGACGTTGAGCCGCCACCCCAACCCGAGGGCGCGGGGCACGAACAGTCGAGGATCGGCCGGATTCCACACCCGGGCCAGCGTGGCCCGGCCCAGGCCGAAACCGCCCCAGCGACGGGATCGGCGGCCGAGTTGCTCGCTCAGGTTGGCGGCGTACACCTCGGGGGGACCCAGCTCGTCGGCGGTGACCGCACCGTCGCCGAGCAGGTCATCGAGATCGCTGAGCGCCTGTCGGCGATCCGCCGCGCGGATGCCCCGAAGGTGCCCGGAAACGGCACGGGTGTAGGGATTCATCGCTCCTCCAGGAGTTCATCGACCGAGCGGACCAGGGTCGCCCAGGACCGTTCCAGGCGGGCCAACTGCTGCCGGCCGGCGCGGGTGAGGGTGTAGTACTTGCGCGGCGGGCCGCTGGGTGATTCCTGCCAGCTGGTGTCCACCCAACCGGCGGTACGCAGCCTGGTCAGCAGCGGATAGAGGGTGCCCGCGCTGGCGGCCAGCCCCTCGCTGTCGGCCAGCGCCTCGGCGAGCTCACCGCCGTAGTGCGGTCGCCTACGCAGCAGCGCCAGCACCGCGAGCTCCAGCACTCCCTTGCGGAGCTGGGACAGATCCGCGGATCCATCGTTCGACCTGGCGGTCATCGCGCCACCTTTGTCCGACCTAGTACCTTGTCATGCAAGGTACTAGGCGATGCATCATCACGCAAGGGTACGGATCGGGCCTCAGAGCGCGGCGTACCCCGGGTCGATCTGGGTGCTGCGGATCTCCTCGGCGACCTGCCAGGGCAGGAAGGCCGCCTCGATGGAGTTCCGGGTGACGGCGTACAGCTCGCCTGCACCCCAGCCGAAAGCCTGTGCCAGTTGGAAAAGCTCGTTGCTGAGCGTGGTGCGGCTCATCAACCGGTTGTCGCAGGAGACGGTGATCGTGAAACCGAGATCGGCGAGCGGTTTGATCGGGTGGTCGGCGTACGCCTCGGCGATCCCGGTCTGCAGGTTGGAGGTCGGGCAGACCTCGAGCGGGATCCGGCGGTCCCGGACGTAGGCGGCGACCGGGCCGAGCACCGCCTCGTCACCGGTGCGGTCGATGTCCTCGATGATCCGGACGCCGTGGCCGAGCCGCTGCGCACCCTGCACCAGCGCATCGCGCACCGAGTCCACCCCGGCCGCTTCGCCGGCATGGATGGTGACCCGGCCCAGCTGCTCGCGGATCAGGTCGAAGGCGGCGGCATGGTTGCGCGGCGGGAAACCGTCCTCGGGGCCCGCGATGTCGAAGCCGGCGACCAGATCATCGGCATGCTCGAGGCCGAGCTCGGCGACCTCGGTGGAGGTGTTCGCCTGCCGCATCCCGGTGACCAGCTGCCGCACGGTGATCTGCCGGCCGGCCGCGGCCGCCTCGGCGACCCCCTCGCGCAGCCCCTCGCCGACCGCGTGGATCGCCTCGGTCATGGACATCCCGGCCTTCGTGTGCTGCTCCGGCGCCCAGCGCGCCTCGGCGTACACCACCCCGTCGGCGGCCTGGTCGACGACGAACTCGCGGGCCACCCGGCGCAGATCCTCGGGACGCTGCAGCACCGCGATGGTGTGGTCGAAGGTCTCCAGGTAGCGGACCAGCGTCCCGGAGTCGGCGGCCTCGAAGAACCAGTCGGCGAGTGCGTCGGCACTGTCGGCGGGCAGCGGGTGCCCGATCTCGGCGGCGATCTCCAGCACGGTCTGGGCGCGCAGGCCGCCGTCGAGATGGTCGTGCAGGGCCACCTTGGGCAGCGCGCGGATGGTTTCCAGATCAAGCTGAGCCATGTCCGACATTCTTCCGCGCCGCTGCCCGCCGCGCGAATCGGTGCGGCACGCCGAGGCGGAACTGCTGTTCGTGTTCCGTGGCGCGACCAAAGCGCCCAGCAACAACCGTCATCCCTGGCCAGCCGAGCAACCCGCGCTCCCGCCTGCCGCGCGAATCCGCTCAGCGCTCGGCGCGCCCCGCGACCCGGTCCAGATCGGCGACGCCGAAGGCCTGCGGCAGCACCACGGTCATCGGCTGTACGCCCTCAGGGGTGTCCACCAGCAACTCCGGGCCACCGTGCTCCCAGAGCAGCTGCCGGCAGCGCCCACAGGGCATCAGCAACTCCCCCTGCCCGTCGGTGCAGCTGAACGCGACGAGCCGGCCGCCGCCGCCGGCGATGAGCTCCGAGATCAGTCCGCACTCGGCGCACAGGGTCACCCCGTAGGCGGCGTTCTCCACATTGCAACCAACCACGATCCGGCCGTCGTCGACCAGCGCGGCCGCGCCGACCGGGAAACTCGAATAGGGGGCGTACGCCCGCTGCGCGACCTCACGCGCCCGGCGGCGCAATTCGGCCCAGTCGGGCTCATTTGTCATAGGGCACCCCATCGGCGGCGGGTGCGCGGACCCGGCCGATCAGCCCGGCGACAGCGATCACCGTCGCCACATAGGGCAGCAGCTCCAGGAACTGGCTCGGTACCGGGGTGCTCAGCGACTGCATCTGGGAGGCCATCTGGGTGACGAAGCCGAAGAACAGCGCCATCACCGCCGCCCAGACCGGGTGCCAGCGGCCCATGATCAGCGCGGCCAGGGCGATGAAGCCCTTGCCCACGGTGAAATCCTTGGCGAACGAACCGGTCGAGCCGATGGTGAAGAAGGCACCGCCCAGGCCGGCGAAGATGCCGCCGACGATGACCGCCTGGTAGCGCATCGCGCGCACCTTGATGCCGACGGTGTCGGCGGCCTCGGGGTGCTCACCGACGGCCCGCACCCGTAGCCCCCAGCGGGTGCGGTAGAGCAGGAACCAGACCAGGATCACCGAGGCGACGGCGAGATAGGCCAGCACCGTCTGCCGGAACAGGATCGGCCCGAGGAACGGGATCTGGGCCAGCCCGGGGATCTCGATCGGGGTCATGATCGGGGCGCTGTTCAGCGACCCGGAATCGGGTTGCACCAGCTGGTCGAACAGGAAGCCGGTCAACCCCGCGGCGAGCAGGTTGATCACCACACCGAGGACCACCTGATCGACCAGGTATTTGATCGAGAAGATCGCCAGCAGCGCGGCCATCAGCATCCCGGCGAGCACCGCACCGACCATCGCGGCGGGGATCGACTGGGTGATCGAGCCGACCACCCCGGCGGCGAACGCGGCGGTCAGGAACTGGCCCTCGATCGCCACGTTGACCACCCCGGCGCGTTCACAGAGCACACCCGCCAGGGCGCCCAGGATCAGCGGGGTGGCCAGGTTCAGGGTGCCGTTGAACTGGTTGCTCATCGGGAACGGCAGATCCCGCCCGGAGGCGGCCCAGGTGATGAACCCCAGCACCACAGCGATCCCGGCGACCGCGCCGAGCAACCGGCGTACCCGCACCGGCATCCGCCCGCCGAACAGCAGCACCGCGGCGATCAGACAGAGCAGCGCGCAGACCAGCACCACCGGCATCCCGGGCAGCGAGATCTCCGGCAGCTGGACCTCGTCGAAGGCGTCGCTGAGGGCGAAGCGGGCGGTGCCCGAGGCGTTGAACGCCAGCCCGAGCAGCAGCAGCCCGACGACCGCGATCAGCACACTGGTGGAGATCCGCTGGGCGCGGGCCTGCCGCGACTCGCCCCGGTGCGGGGCCTCGGTCGGCTGGGTCTCGATGCTGGTGCTCACTGCAGCGCTCCTGCCTGCGCGGCCCCGGCGACCGGGCGGGTACGCCGCCCCTTCAGCCAGGGGAAGACGGTTCGGACCAGGCCCGGTGCGGCGACGAACAGCACGATCAGCGCCTGCAGCAGGGTGGTCAGGGTGAGGGGGGTGCCCGCCATCGACTGCATCGCCAACCCGCCGGCGTGCAGACCGCCGAACAGCAATCCGGCGAGCACGATGCCGAGCGGGCGCGAGCGGCCCAGCAGGGCGACGGTGATCGCGTCGAAGCCGACGGTGCCGACCAGGCCCGCGGACAGCGGCACCGGCGTGCCCGCGACACCCGGGGCGAGGGCATACATCACCCCGGCCAGACCGGCCAGCGCACCGGCCAGGGTCATGGTGATCGTGGTGGTGCGGGCGACGCTCATCCCGGCGGTGGCGGCGGCGTGCGGGTTCTGCCCGACGGCCCGGATCGCGAAGCCGGTGGTGGAGCGGTCCAGCAGCCACCAGACGGCGACGGCGGCCAGCAGGGCGATGAAGAATCCCAGGTGCAGTTGGGATCCCTCGAGCCTGGGCATGGTGGCGTTCCAGTCGACGATCGGTGAGATCGGGTCGGTCCGGCCGGGTCGCTGGAAGGCCGGGGTGGTCAGCAGCCACTCCAGCATCTTGGCGGCGATGTAGTTCATCATGATCGTCACGATCACCTCGTGCGCACCGGTCCGCGCCTTGAGGACGCCGACGATGCCGCCCCAGATCGCGCCACCGAGCATGCCGAAGGCGATCGCCACGACCAGATGGATGACCGGTGGCAGGTGCCAGCCGAAACCGGCGTACGCCCCGAGCGTGGCACCCCAGATGGCCTGGCCCTGGGCGCCGATGTTGAACAGGCCGGCGCGGAAGGCGAGCCCGACACCGAGGCCGGCGCAGATCAGCGGCGCGGCCTGGGCGGTGGTCTCGGTGATCGGACCCCAGCCACCGAGGGCACCGACGAAGAGGGCACCGTAGGCGCCGGAGACCTTCTCCCAGGAGGCGGCGAGCGCGTCACCGGGGCGATAGATCAGGTAGCTCCACTTCGTCATCACCTCCGCATCGGAGACGATCATCACGATCGCACCGACCACGAAGGCCATCACGAAGGCGACCGCGGTGGTGATGATCTCGGTCCAGGCGGTCCGGGTGCTGCGGCGCCTCGCCGGCTGGTTCGGCCGCTTCCCCTGGTCCGGCGTCGTTTCGGGGGCAGTGGTGCTCACCGCAGCTCCTTCTCTCCCTGGCTCTGTGCGACGGCCTGTTCCGGTGGCGCCCCGGCCATCATCAGGCCGAGGGTCTCGCGGCTGGTCCACGGCGGCACGATGCCGACGATCCGGCCGCGATACATCACCGCGATCCGGTCGGCCAGTGCGGCGACCTCGTCGAGTTCGGTGGAGACGATGATCACCGCGGTGCCGTTGTCCCGCTCCTCGACGATCCGCTGGTGCAGGAACTCGATCGCGCCGACATCGACACCGCGGGTGGGCTGGGAGGCGATCAGCAGCGACAGCGGCCGGGACAGTTCGCGGGCCAGCACCACCTTCTGCTGGTTGCCGCCGGACAGCGAACCGACCGGGGTGTCGATCGACTGGGTGCGGATGTCGAACTCCGCCACCCGCTCGTCGGCGTTGCTGCGGATCTTCTTCAGCTGCAGGGAAAGCCCACGGGCGAAGGGTTTCTCGTCGAAGCTGTTCAGCACCAGGTTCTCGGCGACACTGAAGGAGGACACGAAGCCGTCGTGCTTGCGGTCCTCGGGGACGAATCCCATGCCCGCGTCGATGGTCTGCCTGGGAGTGGCCCGGGTGATGTCGCGGCCGTCCAGCCGGACGCTGCCTCCGGTGACCGGCACCGTACCGATGAGGGCCTCGGCCAGCTCGGTCTGCCCGTTGCCCTGGACCCCGGCGATGCAGAGGATCTCCCCACCGCGGACGTCGAAGCTGATGTCGTCGACCATCACCTGACCGCTCGGGCTGAGCACCTGCAGGTCCTGCACCTGCAGGCGCACCTCGGTCTCCTGGGGCGGTTCCTTGTCCACGGTGAGCTGCACCGCGCGGCCGACCATCAGTTCGGCCAGCTCGGCCTCGGAGGCGTCCGGGGCGGCCTCGCCGACGACCTTGCCGCGCCGGATCACGGTGATCCGGTCGGCGACCGCGCGGACCTCGCGGAGCTTGTGGGTGATGAACACGATCGCCCGGCCCTCACTCTTCAGCCGCTGCATCACCGCCATCAGTTCGTCGATCTCCTGCGGGGTGAGCACGGCGGTGGGTTCGTCGAAGACCAGGTACTTGGCGTCGTTGGCCAGGGCCTTGAGGATCTCCACGCGCTGCTGCACACCGACCGGCAGGTCCTCGACGACGGCGTCGGGGTCGACGTCGAAGCGGTACTCATCGGCGAGTTCGCGGACCTGGGAGCGCGCGGCCCGCATGTCCAGGGTGCCGAAGCCGCCCTGTTCGCGGCCCAGCGCGAGATTCTCGGCGACGGTGAAGACGTCGACGAGCATGAAGTGCTGGTGCACCATGCCGATCCCGGCGGCCATCGCCTGGCGCGGGTTGCTGAACGAGTGCGCGGTGCCGTCGACGAGGATCTCACCCTCATCGGGTTGCAGCAGCCCGTAGAGCACGTTCATCAGGGTGGATTTGCCCGCGCCGTTCTCCCCGAGCAGGCAGTGGATCTCACCGGGGCGGATGGTCAGGTCGACGGAGTCGTTGGCGACCAGGTCACCGAATCGTTTGGTGATGCCGACCAGTTGCAGGCCCTCACCGGGGCCGGTGGTCGGGTCAGTGTCCTGTGGGTCGGTGTGGGGCACGGAGGCATCCTTGCAGCAGAACCGTTGTGGGTCGAGGGCCGGACCGGGTCGGGCCCGAGGCTGGTCCACGTGGTACGCGGGGCAGGAGACCTGGTCTCCTCCCCCGCGTACCCGCGTGTCGATCAGTCGGTGATCACTTGGGCTGGCTGGCCGATTCGATCTTGATCTTGCCGGCCTGGATGTCGGCGGACAGCTGCTGCACCTCGGCCTTGGTCTCGGCGCTGACCTTCGACTCGAAATCGTTGTAGGGCGCGAGCTTGGTGCCCTCGTTGGCCAGGTTGCCGACGTAGGGATCGGCCTTGAAGCTGCCTTCCTTGCCGGCCTTGATGGCCTCGAACACGGCGACGTCCATGCCCTTCTCCACCGAGGTGACGATCGACTTGCAGTAGTTCTGCGCGGACACGCAACCGTCGGTGTCGACCCAGATCGCGCTGACCCGGCCACCGGAGGCCTGGGCGACCTGGAGGCCACCCTCACCGGCGGGGCCGGCGACCGGCAGGATCACATCGGCGCCCTGGGAGACCAGGTTGGTCGCGGTCTGCTTGCCGCCGTTGACGTCCTCGAAGGACCGCTCACCGGGGATGAACTGGCCGTCCTGCTTGGCGGCGTCCCAGCCGAGCACCTGGACGTTCTTGCCCTTGGCCTGGTTGTACTGAGCGACGCCCTGGGCGAAGCCGTCCATGAAGATGGTCACGGTCGGGATCTTCTTGCCGCCGAAGGTGCCGACCTTGCCGGTCTTGGACTGGGAGGCGGCGACGTAACCGGCGAGGAAGGAGCTCTCGGCGGTGTTGAAGACCAGCGGCTTGAGGTTGGTCAGCGTGTCCTCGGGCTGGGAGTCGACGATGGCGAAGTTGACGTTCGGATTCGCCTTCGCGGCGGCGACGGTGTCATCGGCGAGCAGGAAGCCGACGGTGACGATCATGTTGCAGTTGGCGTCGACCATCGACTTGATGTTCTTGGCGAAGTCCGCGGTGGTGGTGGACTCGACCTGCCCGGTCTCGATGCCGAGCTGGTTCTTGGCGTCGGTCAGACCCTTGTAGGAGGTCTGGTTGAACGACTTGTCGTCGAAACCGCCGGAGTCGGAGACCATGCAGGCCTTGTAGCCCGAGCCGCCCGGGGCCTGGCTGGCGGCGCCGCCGGGAGCGGCGGTCCCTCCCTCACCCGGGGGCTTCGCGCAACCACCGAGAGCGAGGGCGGCGGCACCCAGCAGTGCCGGTACGGCCAGAAGGGTCTTGCGAGTCACGATGTTGCCTCCTCGGGGCGTTCGGATGAGGTACGCCGTCGGCGACCGTGACGACTGTAACCCTGCGGCCACCCGTCCTTCGCCCCCCAGCCACCCGCGCGCCACCGGCGGTTACCGAAGCGTAATCATCGGCCCCCGGCTCACCGCCTCACCAGTCACACCCGTCACAGTGCCCACGCGCCCTACCCACGTTCCCCGAGTAGCACCGCAGGCGGAGCGCAGCGGAGCAATGCGGTGCGTGTCGAGGGGCACCCCCACCAGGACACTCACCCATCCAGCGCCGCCGCCAGCTCGAACCGCGCGGTGACCAGCGAGGGCCCGTACCAGGTCAACGCCCGCCCGGACAGCAGCACCGTCGGCAGATCCGGGAAGTCACCGGGCCCGTCGTCGGCGCTGAAGGCGTACGGCTCGTCGGGCAGCAGTACCCGGTCCGGCCGCAACGCGTGCAGCTCGTCGAGTTCGGCGTGCGGATAGCGGCCGGGGCCCGGGGTGAGCACGCGGACCCCCAGCCGGGCCAGCAGGTCGGCGGTGAAGGTGTCGGCACCGACCACCATCCACGGGTTCTTCCAGATCGGTACCACCGCGGTCCCCCGGTCCGCCGCGGGTTCGGCCCAGGCGGCCTCGGCGGCCCGCAACCAGTCGGGTACGCCGAGCCCGAGGGCCTGGGTGATCAGCCGGCGCAGCGAGGCGTACGCCTCCTCGAGGGTCTCGATCCGCGTCACCCAGACCGGGATGCCGGCCTCGCGGAGCCGCCGCACGTCGAGCTCGCGGTTCTCCTCCTGATTGGCCACCACCAGCTCGGGGGCGAGTTCGCGGATCACCGCCAGGTCGGGATTCTTGGTGCCGCGGACCCGGCGTACGCCGAGCGTGTCCAACTCGGCCGGATGGGTGCACCAGTCGGTCACCCCGACCAACCGATCCACCGCGGTGGCGGCCAGCGCCTCGGTCAAGGAGGGCACCAGGGAACAGATCCGCCGCACCGGGCCGGTGAGCGGGACGTCGGCACCGAGATCGTCGGCCGGCATCTCAACCGCCACGTCCCGGCAGCCAGCCGTTGTCGGTGGCGACCCGGACCGCCTCACCGCGATTGGCGACACCGAGTTTGCCGATGATCGCGGAGAGATGGTTGCGCACCGTGCCCTCGGACAGGAACACCCGGTGCGCGATGGTGGCCGTGCCACCACCCGCGGCGGCCGCGGTGAGCACCTCGATCTCGCGGTCGGAGAGCGGATTCGGCCCGGCGGACAGGCTGGCCGCGGCGAGCTCGGGATCGACCGCGCGGAGGCCGCCGTGCACCCGGCGGATCGCCTCGACCAGCTGCTCCACCGGGGCGTCCTTGACCAGGTAACCGACCGCACCGGCCTCCATCGCCCGGCGCAGCCAGCCGGCCCGGCCGAAGGTGGTCACCATGATCACCCGGGTCTCGGGCAGGTCGGCGAGCAGCGCGGCGGTGGTGGCGATGCCGTCGACCAGCGGTGGCTCCCCCGGCATCTGGACATCCATCAGCACCAGATCGGGGCGGTGTTCGAGTGCGAACCGGTACGCCTGTTCGCAGTCCCCCGCCTGGGCGACCACCGCCAGGTCCGGTTCCAGGTCGAGCATCGTGGCCAGCGCATTGCGCACCATCGCCTGGTCGTCGGCCAGCAGCAGCCGGATCATCCTCGTCCTCCGATCCGGGCCTCGACCGTCGTGCCCTCACCACCGGTGACGGTGAGGGTGCCGCCGGCCTGTTCCACCCGCTCCCGCAGACCGCGCAATCCGTTTCCTGGTTGGCCTTTCAGCCCGCCGCCGTTGTCATGGATGCGTACGCCGTCCTCGGCGAGTTCGATCTCGCACCATTCGGCCCCGGAGTGCCGGACCACATTGGTGACCGCCTCGCGGACCACATAGCCGAGCAGTTCGCTGCTGGCCTCATCGGTGAGTGCGGCGGCGGTGGTCACCCGGCATTCGATGCCGGCGGCCCCGAGCACCGACCGCGCGCTCGCGGTCTCGCTCGCCAGGCGCACCTCGCGGATCCCGGACGCGGTCGCACGCACCTCGGTGAGGGCCTGCCGGGCCAGCCGTTCGACCTCGGCCATCTCGGTCACCGCCGCCACCGGGTCGCGCTCGGCGATCCGGGCGGCCAGTTGCGCCTTGATCGCCACCGCCGTCAGCGAGTGACCGAGGATGTCGTGCAGGTCGCGGCCGATCCGCTCCCGCTCCGCCGCCACCGCCAGCACCGCATTGCGCGCTTCGGCCTGCACCAGTTGCTCGCGAAGTTCCGACTGCCGGATCGCCAGCGCGATCCAGATCCCGAACGTCCCACCCATCAGGGCGATCGAGACCGCCAGCCAGTCCCGGGCGAGCAGTGCGGTCGCGACCAGCACGACGGTGAGCACCGGGATGGCCAACCGGGTCACTCGCCAACCGAGCAGGGTGGCCAGCGGGATCATCACATAGGGCGTGAAATAGGTCGCGCCGACACCGAGCAGCGGAATGAAGGCCGCGACCCCGGCTGCCAGCAGGAACACCCAGAGCACCCGGATCCGGAACGGAAGTTCAAGCACCAGAGGGATCGCGAGATACAGCGCAGCGATCACGATGCTGACCCCGGTGACCCCGGCGCGGTACGGCCGTCCGGTTTCGGTGGTCCACGCGGGCACCAGCGCGAAGCCGAGGAAGACCAACCCACCGGCGTACATCGGCAGCCCGTTCTCGATCGCCCGGTGCCACAACCGGGACGTCCGGGAACCGCCTGGGTACGCCGGATCGGTCATCGCCTCGAGCTCCGCACGGCCCGACGGTACCCCAGCACGCCGAGCACGGCGAGGCCGAGCAGCCACACACCCAGCACCAGGACGCCGCGGGTCGGGAAGTCTCCGCCGAGGACGGGCCAGTTCGCGATCGTGTTCATCCAGTGGGTGGGCATGGCCTCCGCGAGCCGCCGCATCGACTCCGGCATCTGGCTCACCGGCACCCAGAGCCCACCGAGCATCGACAGCGCGAGCAGCAGGATCGTGGACAGGGCACCAACGGTGCTGGGTGCGAACCACAGGGCGATCACCACACCGAGGACCACCATCGGCAGCAGCGTGATCCAGATGAGCACGCCGATCAGCAACCACTGGGTGGCCGGCAGGCGTACCCCGGTGAGGAATCCGCAGACGAAGACCGCGATGATCGCGGGCAGCACCTGCACCATCGCGCCGACGATCTTTCCGGTCAGGAATCCCGCCGGGGTGAGCCCGCTGAGCATCAATTGCCGGAACCAGCCGGTGCGCCGCTCCACCTGGAGCTGGGCGCCGGCGCTGATCGCGGCACCGAACGCACCGTAGATCGCCATCGCGATCATCATCAGCGTGCGGACGTCGGTGGCACCGGCCGGGAGGTCGCCGAAGATCTGGGAGAACATCAGATACAGCCCGACCGGCATGGCGATGGTGAAGACCAGGAAGCCCACCTGCCGCATCGATACCGCCAGATTGCTGCGCAGATAGTTGCCGGTGACGGCGAGGGTGGTCATCGCGGATCTCCTTCGGTGGTGAGGGTTTCGTCGGTGAGCCGGAGGAAGGCGTCCTCCAGGCTGACCGTCTCGATGTCGATCTCGCTGGCCGGATGCGGGCTGGCCAGCAGCGCCCGGAGGGTGGCATCGGAATCGGTGCTGTGCAAGCGGATCCGATCACCCGACCGGGTCATCCCGGTCACCCCGGCCAGTGCGCCGAGTTCGGCGGAATCCTCACCCAGGAAGGTGATCGCGCGACCGGCGACCTGCTGCTTGATGGCCGCGCCGGTGTCGTCGGCGACGACCCGGCCGCGCGCCATCATGATGATCCGCTCGGCGAACTCGTCGGCCTCGTCGAGATAGTGGGTGGCGAAGACGACGGTCCGCCCGCTCGTGGCGACCTCGCGCATCTGCGCCCAGAACTCCCGGCGGGTGCCGACATCCATCGCCACGGTGGGTTCGTCGAGCAGCAACAACCGCGGGTCGGGCAGGATCGCCAGCGCGAACCGGACCCGCTGGGCCTGGCCGCCGGAGAGTTTCTCGGTGCGGGTGGCGAGGATGTCGGCGATGCCGGCGCGTTCGACCACTTCGGGCACCGGCAGTGGGTGGGTGTGCAGACCGGCCATCATCTGCAGCAGGCCGCGCACCGTGACACCTTCGAGCAAGGGGCCGCTCTGCAGCATCGCCCCGACCTCGCCGCGGCGTACCGCCTCGACCGGATCGCCGCCGAAGATCTCGATCGTGCCGGCATCGGGGGTGCTGAGCCCGAGAATCATCTCGGTGGTGGTGGACTTGCCGGCCCCGTTCGGACCGAGCAGGGCGACCACCTGGCCGGCGGGAATCGTCAGGTCGAGGTGATCCACCGCGGTGAGGGTGCCGAAGCTCTTGGTGAGCCCACTGGTGCGTATCGCGTCGTTCATGTCTCCAGCGTGCTGGTGGGCGGGCTCGGGCCACCAGCACTCGCCGTCACGATCCGCCGATGACAAAAGTCAGCCCGCCCCTGCCCCCGGGCCGCGATCCATCGAATCCTGAGTGCATCTCCCTCCCCCTGGAGGGAGCGCGGAATGCAGCCAGGATTCGATGGATCGCCGATGGGGGGCACACCGGGCGGGCCGACAAAAAGAACAGCGGGCAGACCCCGGAGGGTCTGCCCGCTGTCAACGAGCCGGGTGGCTCACTTCTTCTTGGCGGCCTTCTTGCCGGCCTTGGAGTCGGCCACGGTCGCCTTGAACTGGGTGGCCGGCTTGAAACCGGGGACGGAGGTCGCGGCGATCTTGATCTCCGCACCGGTCTGCGGGTTGCGACCGGTACGCGCGGAACGCTCGCGCTTCTCGAAGGTGCCGAGGCCGGGGATGGCCACGCGGTCACCCTTGGCAACCGAGGCAGCAATGGCGTCGACCAGGGCGCCGAGCGCCTTGTCGGCAGCCGCCTGGCTGATCTCGGCCTGGGCGGCCATGGCTTCCAGGAGTTCCTTCTTGGTCATTGGTGTCCTTCTCTCGGGAGCTTCCGTTGCTGTTTCAGCGTAGGGATATCGGCCCGGGCGCACGTGCGACACGCCGCTGATAACTGGGTTGCGCGTCGATTCTGCAGGGTTTTCACGCGCCGGGACGGTTCTGCTCCCTACTGATGCACCGCCGGGAACATCGTTGTTCACCAGCGGCTCCAGCCACGCTAGCAGCCGAAATCGGTGTGTCAACCATCACCTTTTGATAGCTTCCTGCCATCCAGCGCACACCCACCCTGAGAGGCGTTGCGATGACTGGTTACACCGTGATCGATGTCGAAACCACCGGTCTCGTTCCCGAGCGCCACGACCGCATCGTGGAGTTCGCGGTCACCTATGTGTCCCACGAGGGGCAGATCCAGGACCGGTGGAGCACCCTGATCGATCCCGGCCGGGACGTCGGACCCACCCGGATCCACGGGATCACCGCGTCCGATGTCCTCGGGGCACCCACCTTCGCCGAACTGGCCCCCTATGTGATGCGCTCGATCGCAGGTCGAGTCCTGGTCGCCCACAACGCATCCTTCGATCTGCGCTTCCTGGCCGCCGAACTGGGGCGGGTCGGGATCTCGCTGAGCCAACTGCCCATCGCGGGCGTCTGCACCATGCGGTGGGCGCCGAGCTTCGTCACCAGTCCCGGGCGTGGGCTGTCCGATTGCTGCAGCGCCATCGGCATTCCCAACCAGCGTGCCCACAGCGCCGGCGGTGACGCCGTCGCCACCGCGGGGCTGCTCTCCTACTACCTCGACCGTTGCGAATTCGAGCCACCGTGGCGACCCGAGTTGTCCTCGGCCCGCGCGTACCCCTGGCCGACGGATTGGGGGATGTGGTCGGAGTTCCGGTTGCAGCCGCGCGGTTCGGTGAGTCAGCACCGCCCCGATGAGTGGCTCGCCCGGATCATCTCGTTGATGCCGCGCGCCGCCTCCCCGCAGGTCGATGCCTACCTGGCTGTGCTGGAAATGGCCATGCTGGACGGGTTTCTCTCCGAGAGCGAGAAGGACGACCTCGTGCACACCGCGACCAGCCTGCGGTTGAATCGCGGTCAGGTGCTGGATGTGCATGCGGGATACCTGCTGACGATGGCTCGGGTCGCGTGGCACGACGGGGTCGTCACCGACGACGAGCATGCCGAACTCGTCCAGGCCACCCGGATGCTCGGTCTGAGCCCGGCCGATCTCGACACCGCGTTGGCGGATGCCGAGCGCTCACATCACGATGCCGGCATGACCGATGCGCTGATGCAGATGGTCGGACTCACCCTCAATCCCGGTGATCGCATTGCGTTCACCGGGGAGATGAAGCGTGAGCGCGGTGAATGGGAGGCGCTGGCACGCCGAGCCGGACTCGTCCCGGGTGGCGTGGCCAGGGCGACCCGACTGGTTGTCGCCGCCGACCCGAACAGCCTCAGCGGCAAGGCGGCCAAGGCCCGGGCGTACGGGATCCCGGTGATCACCGAGGACGCCTTCGCCAAGATCCTGGGTTCACTCGGCGGTTGACCCGTATTCGGCGAGCAGCACATCGCTGGCCTTCTCCGAGACCAGATAGACCGCCGAGGCGATGAAGAATCCGGGGATGTCGGGAAAGACCGAGGCGTCGACGACCCGCAGGCCCCGCACACCCCGCACCCGGAAATCACCGTCGAGCACGGCGTCGGGGTCGTCGTCGCGGCCGATGCGTGCGGTTCCACAGGCATGGTGGCCCCAGGCCTGGTCACGCACATACTCCGCCAGTCCGGCCCGGTCCTGCACCTGCTCACCGGGAAGTTCCTCGCGCGCGATCTGCACCTCGTCCAGGTGGGCCGCCACGTCCCGGGCGATCTCGATGCCGTCGACCACACCGTCGAGGTCGCGCTGCCAACCGGGGCTGCCCTCCTCGAAATAGCGGAAGCGGATCTCGGGGACCGCGCGCGGATCGGCCGAGCGCAGCGTGACGGTGCCGGCGCGGTTGTCGGTGTGCCCTTTCAACACCAGCAGGGAAAGCTGGTCGTGTCGGGCCACCGCGTCATGCGAATAGCCGGGATAGTAGCCGTGGAAATCGATCGGCAGCGAGAAGATGATCAGATCCGAGGCCTCCCCCGCGACCGAGGAGCGGGCGATGATGGCGGCCAGCGAACCGTTCGTCGAGTAGGGCCCACCGGCGTCGTCCTGCCATTCGGAGAACAGCGCGTCGCCGGATTGCCCGTCGGCCGGGATGTCCAGCGAGGAACCCGCGAAGATCGGATAGTCCTTGCTCACTTGGAAATTGACCGACACCTCGTAGCGGTCATGCAGGTTCGCCCCGACCCCGGGCGCGGCCACCCGGGTCTCGATCCCGTGGCGGTCCAGCTCATCGGGTGGCCCGATACCCGACAGCATCAGCAACTGCGGGGTGTTGTACGCCCCACCGGCCAGGATCACCTCGTGCCGGGCCCGGACGGTACGCCGCCGCGGCTCGGTCGGCGCCGAGTCGGCCGCGGGCGCTGCGGCGTACAGACCCGGGCCATCGAGATATTCCACCCCGACCGCCCGGTCGCCCTCGAAGAGCACCCGCGTGACCAGCGCGTCGAGCCGGATCTCCAACCGGTCCGGACGCATCCCGGCGACCTGTTGCAACCGCTCCCGGCTGCCGTTGCGGTGACCGTCACGGACCGCCACCGGGATGAACGTCATCCCCTGGAAATCCTGGGAAGTGTCGGCAGCATTGGGATCGCGGGGCAGCGAGACCTCCTCGGGGATGCCGAAGCGGTCCCGCGCGGTGCGCTCCATCGCGCCGATGATGTCGAGGAACATCGGCTCCCGGCCACCGACCTTGGGATCGGCCCGGGTGGTGCCGAACCAACCGTCGAGACCGTGCCCCGCCTTCGCGTCCCGGGTCGCGGCATCGTCACCGGGCAACGGTTCGGCGTCGACCCCGCGCCACGCCTCCAGCCGGCGGAACAGGCTACGCATCGCCTCGGCACCCCAGCTCGGGTCGCCGGTCAGCTCGGCCAGACGTTCCCAGTCGCTGGCGTGCGGATAGATGGTGACCATCGCACTCACCGCGGTGCTGCCACCCAGCGTCGAACCGCGCGGATAGAGCACTCCCGGGCGATCGCCGACACGCTGGGGATCGCTGACCAGCTTGGGATCGCGGGCCTGCTGGGCGGGATCGTCATAGTGCTGGACGAAGAAGTCCCAGCGCAGATCGGCGTCCTCGCTGGCGTACGCCTGCATGATCGGAATCGAATAGTAGGGGCAGGCGTGATCGCCGCCCGCCTCGAGCACCAGCACCGAACGCCCGGCGAGTGCCAGGTTCGCCGCCAGCGGGCCGCCACCGGCGCCGGAACCGACGACGATGAAGTCGAACTCTTCCGGCGCGTCCGTCGTCTGGTCGCTCATCGTCGCCTCAGCGGTGGATCAACGACATCCAGTTGTCCGGCACCCGGTCCGCGGGCGCCGGTGCCCCCTGGTCCTCCGGGTGACTGGTGGGCGGGGCGAGCTCGGGTCCGTCACCGCCCTCCTGGGTGGTGAAGTCGTAGAACCAGTCCTCCCCCGGCTCGAAGCTGGCCATCACCGGATGCCCGGTCTTCTTGAAGTGAGCGGTGGCGTGCTGGGAGGGCGAGCTGTCGCAGCAGCCGATGTGACCGCAGGCGGCGCAGCGGCGCAGGTGCACCCACCAGCCGTCCGGGGTGGCCAGGCACTCGACACAGCCGGTACCGCTCGGCGGCACGCTCGGATCGATGGCGGGGATGTC
The DNA here is from genome assembly GCF_002250705.1 of Enemella evansiae. Taxonomy (GTDB): domain Bacteria; phylum Actinomycetota; class Actinomycetes; order Propionibacteriales; family Propionibacteriaceae; genus Enemella; species Enemella evansiae. The sequence goes on along the minus strand of NZ_NMVP01000038.1, from coordinate 149,924 downwards.
TTTGTTGTCGCTCATGCACTCACGCTACGCGATGACCCCCGGCCCCTCCGGGCCACCCCGTCTCCGGTGCCGGGCGGCCCTCAGAAGTCCCGGCTGCCGCGTTGGCGTACCTTGCGAACCACCGTCCAGACGATCGCGAGTGCCAGCAGGACATAGATGGTGATCGTGATCGGCTCCGAGGCGAGCACCGACCAGTCGTTGTCCGAGTTCTGCATGGCGGCCCGCAACGAGGTCTCGGCGAGCGGGGCGAGAATGATGCCGATCATCACCGGTGCGAGCGGCACATCGTAACGGCGCATGCAGAACCCGACCAGGCCGAGGCCGATCATCAGCCACAGATCGACGGTGGAGCTGCTCGCCGAGTAGACACCCAGGCAGGCGAAGACGGTGATCCCGGAATACAGGTAGGGCTTGGGAATCCGCAGCAGCTGGGCCCAGAGCGGCGCGAACGGCAGGTTCAGCACCAGCAGCACGATCAGGCCGATGAACAGGCTCGCCAGCAACGCCCAGACGACCTCACCGTTGCGTTCGAAGATCAGCGGGCCGGGCTGCATGCCGTACTGCTGGAATGCCGCCAGCATCAGCGCAGCGGTCGCGGAGGTCGGCAGGCCGAGGGCGAGCAGCGCACCCATCGCCGTGCCCGCGGTCGCGTTGCCGGCGGCCTCGGGTGCGGCGACGCCGCGGATGGCGCCCTTGCCGAACTCGGGATCCTCCGATCGCTTGTCGATATTGCGTTCCAGGCCGTAGGAGAGCAGCGTCGGCACCTCGGCGCCACCGGCGGGGATCACCCCGAACGGCAGCCCGATGGCGGTGCCCCGCAGCCAGGCGGGCAGCGTCTTGCGGAACTCGCTCCGGGACAGGAACGGGCGCCCCTTGCTCTTGATCAACGAGTTGTCATCGGCTTGGCCGACCCGGGAGGCGAGGTAGAGCACCTCACCGAGGGCCAGGATCGAAACCGTGATCACCACGATGTGGATCCCGTCGAACAGCGCCGGTACGCCGGCGGTGAAGCGTTGGGTGCCGGTGATCTGGTCGATCCCGACGAAGGACAGCGTGATCCCGATCAGCAGTGCGCAGAGGCCGCGGATGGCGCTGTCGGAGACCACCGCCGAGATCGCGATGAAGGCGAAGACGGCCAGCGCCAGGTATTGCGGCGGACCGAAGCTGGTGGCGAGCCCGGCGAGCAGCGGCACGGTGAAGACCACCACCACGGTGGCCAGCAGGCCACCGATGAATGCGCCGATCGCGGAGGTCGCCAGCGCCTGCGGGGCGCGTCCGGACAGCGCCATCCGGTGGCCCTCGAAGGTGGAGGCGATCGCGGTGGAGTTGCCGGGGGTGTTCATCAGGATGCCGGAGATCGAATCGCCGAACAGGCCACCGAAGTAGACCCCGGCGAACATGATCAGTGCCGCGATCGGTGACAGGGTGAACGTCATCGGCAGCAGCAGGGCGACAGCCATCGAGGAGCCCAGTCCGGGCAGGACCCCGACGGCGGTGCCGAGCAGGGCACCGAGGACGAGCCAGAGCAGATTCTCCAGGGTCAGCACCGCACCGAAGCCGGCCAGCAGATCCGGCAGTTGTTCCATCACGAACCTCCCAGGAGCATGCCGACCGGCAGGCTGAGGCCGAGCAACCCCGCGAAGATGAGCTGCACGATCGCCGAGAACGACAGGGCCAGCAGCGCGTTGAACAGGGGCCGGCGCGCGGCCCGATCCCCGAGCCCCAGCGCCATCGTCATGCCGAAGAACAGCACCGCACCCGAGAGCAACCAGCCGATGGGCTCGAGGATCAGCGCGAAGACGATCAGGCTGGCGACCGCGATCCCCACGCTGCGCCAGTTGATCGGTGTCGGATGGGTGCTCTCCCCCGCGTGTTGGTCGCCCGGATTCCGCAGGATGTCGATGGCATAGATCACCGCCAGCACGATGAGTCCGATGGCGGCGGCCCACGGCATCGCCGTCGGGCCGAGCAGTTCGTCACCCTCGACCACCTGCATGGTGAGCAGGCCGTAGATCAGATAACCCGCCGCCCCGAGCATCAGCAGCGGCATCACCAGCGCGCCATGACCACGGGTGCTGCGGTCACCGTCGGCGGCGCGGTCAGCGCGGTCGGCGTCGGTCTGCTCGACCTTCGATGCCGGGCTCATGCCAACCCCAGATCACGCAGCAGGCCATCGATCCGGGCCTGTTCGTCGACCAGGAAGGCGCCGAACTGATCACCCGAGAGATAGGAGTCCTTCCAACGATTGCGTTCGACCGCCGATCGCCAGGCCGGGGTCGCGATCATCTCCTCGGTGATCCTGATCAACTCCGCTCGTTCCTCGGGGGTCACCCCGGGCGGTGCGACGATCCCGCGCCAGTTCACCAGATCGACCTCGGGGTAGCCCAGCTCGATCATCGTGGGAATGTCGGTGTTCGGCAGCCGTTCCGGGGCGACGACGGCCAGCGCGCGCAGGTCGCCACCTTCGAGCAGATCCCGGAAATCGTTGTAGCCACTGATTCCGACGTCGACGGTGCCGGCCTGCGGGGACAGCAGGGACAGCGTCAGCTCACCGCCACCGCTGTACGCCGAGTAGACGATCCTGGCCGGATCGATGTCGGCGCTGCGGGCGAGCTGTGCCGCGACCATGTGGTCGATGCCGCCGGCCGAACCACCGCCGATCGGCAGTGCGGCCGGGTCCTCGCGCCACTTCCGCAGCAGGTCGTCGAGCGTCTTGAACTCCGAATCGCGCGGGACGGCGACCACCTCGAAATCCTCGGCGAGCCGGGCGATCGGGGTCGTGTCGGCCAGCGTGAAGGTGGACTTGTTGCGGACGATGCTGCCCATCATCACGGTCCCGGTGACCATCACCGTGCCCGCATCACCGGTCAACCGTTCCAACTGGCTCAACCCGATCGTGCCGCCCGCGCCGGGCACGTTCACCACCTGCACGTTGTTGACCATCGCCGGCAGCTCGGTGCCGGAGTCGCCACCCGGGGTTCGCAGTGCTCGTTGGGTTTCCCGGGCCACCAGGTCCCAACCGCCACCGGCGGCCGCCGGCGCCACCACGGTCAACCGGGTCCGCAGGTCCGAGTTCTGGGCCGATCCCGCCGCCTGGGTCAGGGCTGCCGTCACCAACCCCATGGTCACGATGATTCCCACCGCCCAGGTGAGGACGCGGGGCACCCTGAAAGGGAGTTTCAACTCGACTCCTGTGTCGGATTCACGGTTTCACGGTTGGTGAATTGTGCCACGGCAGGTCATCCCTGCCCAAGCCGGCGTGGTGCGCACGGTTATGATTCACGGCCATGAGTGTGGTTGCGGTGGCCTACAACAGCAGTGACGCGGGGCGCGCCGCGCTCCGGTCCGGAATCGCCGAGGCGAAGCGGGACGGACGAGGACTCGTCGTCCTGCACGTCGTGGAGGACCTCAGCGTCGACGCGCGGGACCATGCCGAACGCGAGACCCGAGCCGCGGTCGACGCTGCCGGGGGTGATTCGGACCAGGTCCAGGTGGTGGTGGGTGCTCAGGGCATGGACCCGGCGGGCGCGCTGATCGATCAGGCGGTGCAGGCCGGTGCGGAACTGCTGGTGATCGGCGGCCGACATCGCAGCGCCGTCGGCAAACTGCTGATGGGCAGCACCGTGCAGCGCATCCTGTTGGACGCCCCGATGCCGTTGCTGTTCGTCAAGCCCGACAACCGCTGACCGCCCGCACCCGATCGGGCGGTCGGCCGGATTCGTCGTGCTGGTTGGGTTTCGTGCCGGTGGGTTTCAGGCCACCCAGACGGTCTTCAGATTGCAGAACTCGCGGATGCCCTCCGCCGACAGTTCGCGGCCGTAGCCGGAGTGCTTGATGCCGCCGAAGGGCAGCTCCGGATAGGAGATGGTCATCCCGTTCACGAAGACTGCGCCCGCCTCGATCCGGCGGACCGCCTGATCGATCTCGGCCTGGTCGGTGCTCCAGAACGCCGACCCGAGCCCGAAGTCGCTGTCGTTGGCGATCTCCAGAGCCGCCTCCAGTGAGTCCACCCGGTAGAGCGAGGCCACCGGCCCGAAGGCCTCCTCGGCGAACAATCGCATCTGATCGGTGATTCCGGCGATCACGGTCGGTTGATAGAACCAGCCCTCGGTGTCCGCGGGGCGGCCACCGCCGGTGAGGATGTCCGCACCCTTGTCGCGGGCGTCATCGACGAGTTCCTCGATGTCGCGGCGGCCGCTCTCGGTGGCCAGCGGGCCGATCTCGGTGCCCGCCTCGACCGGATCACCGATGGTCAGCGCCGCCATCCGGGCGGCGAACTTCTCCGCGAACTCGTCATAGATATCGGTGTGCACGATGAAGCGCTTCGCGTTGATGCAGGCCTGACCGTTGTTCGAGGTCCGGGCCTTCACCGCGATCTCCACCGCATCGTCCAGTTTCGCCGACGGCATCACGATGAAGGGATCGGAACCACCGAGTTCCAGCACCGCCTTCTTCAACACGTCGCCAGCGGTGGCCGCGATCGATCGTCCGGCCCCCTCGGATCCGGTCAGCGTCACCGCGGCCACCCGCGGATCCCGGATCACCGCCTCGACCCGTTTGGAGCCGATCAGCAGGGTCGAGAACGCTCCCTCGGGGAAACCGCCGCGGGTGAACAGCTCACCCAGATAGAGCGCCGACTGCGGAACATTCGAAGCATGCTTGAGAATCCCGACATTCCCGGCCATCAGCGCCGGGGCCGCGAAGCGCACCACCTGCCAGATCGGGAAGTTCCAGGGCATCACCGCCAGCACCACGCCGAGCGGATCGAACTCGGTCCGGGCACCGGAGGCCGAGACCACCGACGGGTCGGCCAGCTCGGACCCGGTGAGGAATTCCCGCGCCTTGTCGGCATAGAAGCGCATCGCGTACGCCGACTTCGCGACCTCGGCCTTCGCCTGGGTCAGCGGCTTGCCCATCTCTGCGGTGATCATCGCCGCGACCTGCTCGGTCTCGGACTCCAGCAGGTCGGCGGTGGCACGCATCCAGTCCGCCCGCAGGTCCCAGCCGGCCGCCTCCAGAGCGTCGACCGCCGCCGCTGCGGCGTACAGCTTCTGCTCGACGACCTCGTCGGTGTCCTCCTCGAAGGCGGCGAGCTCCGCGCCGGTGGTCGGGTCAATACTGCGGATGGTGGCCATGGGTGGCTCCTTGGCTGGTTCGGTTCGGGATTCGTTGGGCGGGTCAGGTGAGGGACTCGGCGGGCACATCGCCGACCCGCTTGCCGAGCGCGAGCAGCGAGACGATCGTGACGACGAAGCAGGCACCGATGAAGATGGCAGCGGTGTAGGGGCGCCCGCCGGCCGCCGCGACCAGCGCCGCGGCGATCAGTGGCGTCGGGCCGGCGACGGCGGCGGCGTTGATCTCCTTGGCGACGGCGACACCGGAGAAGCGGTACTCGACCGGGAACAGATTGGTGGTCACCGCACCGGCGCTGGCCTGGGTGGCGCCCCAGATCAGGCAGGAGGCGATGAACATCGCGATCGACACCAGCACGACGTTTCCGGTGGACAGCATCCAGAAGTAGGGGACCACGGCGACCACGCCGAAGACCATGATGCCGAGGTATTGCCGCTTGTAACCGATCCGGTCGGCGACCAGTCCCCAGATCGGGGTGGCCGCGCCACCGAGCAGCGCCGCCGTCACGGTGATCACCAGGGCCGTCGGCCGGTCCATGCCGACGGTCGTGGTGAGGTAACCGAGGGCGAAGGTGATCACCACATAGGTGTTGGCGTTGTGGCCCGACCAGAGCAGGATGGCCAGCACCGCGCGCTTCGGGTCGGCGCGGAAGACCTCCGCCACGGGGGCGCTCTGTTCGACCTCGGATTCGTGCTTCCGCTGCGCAGCCACGTATTCCGGGGTCTCCTCGAGCCGCTTGCGGATGTAGAGCGCGAGCAGGAAGAGCACGCCCGACAGCAGGAACGGGATCCGCCAGGCGCCACCGAGCAGCACCTCCTGCGGCAGTGCCGAGACCGCCAGGAAGGCGAGCATCGCCAGCGCGCTGCCGATGCCCGAGGACATGTTGATGATGCTGGTGAAGAAGCCGCGTCGATGTTCGGGGGTGTATTCGGCGGCGACCGTGAGAGCACCGGAGAGTTCGGCCCCGGCGCCGAAGCCCTGCAGCGCCCGCAGCACGACCAGCAGGATCGGCGCCCAGACCCCGATCGTGGCGGCCGTCGGCAGCAGGCCCATGCCGACCGTGGCGACACCCATCAGCAGGATGGTGAGCAGCATCGCCGGGCGGCGGCCGTAGCGATCGCCGATGTGGGCGATCATCAGTCCACCGAGTGGGCGGATCAGGAAGCCCACCGCGAAGGTGGCCAGCGCCAGCAGCAGTCCGCGGCCGGCGACCTGCCCGGGGAAGAACAGCGGGCTGATCACCAGGCCGGCGGCGACCCCGTAGAGGGCGTAGTCGTACCACTCGATCACGGTGCCGAGCGTCGAGGCGAAGATCGCGCGGCGGGCGCCCGGGGTGATCCGTTGCCTCTCCGGGGCACCGGCCGGGCTGACTGGCATGTTGTCGGTGGTCATCCATTTTCCGTTTCGTCGTTGAAACTCGGGCGTGCTGAGGGTCAGATGAGGATGGTCAGCGGGTTCTCGATCCGCCGCTGGAAGGCACGCAACCACTCGGCTGCGACCGCGCCGTCGAGGACGCGATGGTCGGCCGAGAGGGTGACCGTCATCACGGTCGCGGCTTCCAGCTCACCCTGATCGTTGACCACCGGCATCCTGCGGGCCGCGCCCACGCCGAGGATTCCGGACTGGGGCGGGTTGAGGATCGCGCTGAACTCGGTGATCCCGTACATCCCCAGGTTGGAGACGGCGAAGCTGCCGCCCTCGAGCTCGTGCTGCTTGAGCTTCCCCGACCGCGCCCGCTCGGCCAGATCGGCCACGGTCGCGCTCAGTTCCGAGAGCGGGGTGCGGGCGACATCGCGGGCCACCGGTGTGAGCAACCCCCCGTCGGTGGCCACCGCGACGGAGATGTCGGCCGCGTCGAACCGCCGGATGCTGTCGCCGTTCCAGATGGCGTTGGCCGCCGGGATCTCCGTCAGCGCCCCCGCGACCGCCTTGATGACGAAGTCGTTCACCGACAGCTTGCGCGGTGCCGCCTCGTTGAGCTGGGTACGCAGTGCGAGCAGAGCATCGACGCGGCATTCGGCAACCATGTAGAAGTGCGGGACGGTCGACTTGCTCTCGGTGAGTCGCCGGGCGATGGTGCGCCGCATCCGATCCAGCGGCACGTCCTCGTGACCGGCACCGAGCGGGCTGGCCGCTGCTGCCGGTGGCGCCGCCGGAGCCGGGGTCTGCCGGGCCGGCGCCTCGTCCGTGTCGGTCTCGGGCGGGGTCGACAGGTGCTTCTCCAGGTCCCGTCGGGTGACCCGTTGATTCGGCCCGGTGCCGGGCACCGCGCGCAGGTCGATGTCCTGCTCCTTGGCGAGCCGGCGGACGAGCGGGCTGGCGAAGAGCCGGTCCCGGGCGGGCTGATCCTGCTGTGTCGGTGCGGAATCCGAGTCACCGGCCGCGTCGCCCACCGCGGTGCCGGCCGTGTCGGCGGCCGGTTCGGCCGCCCCCGTCGAGGTGCGCGGCGCCGGTGCCCCGGCAGTGTCCGGCAACTCATCGGTGTCGGAGCCCGAGGGGGCCTCGAGCTGCTCGTTCTGCTGCTCGGTGACGTCCTTCGGTTCCGGTTCGTGCCGGGCATCGGCCCCGTCGGATTCCTCAGCACCGAGCAGGCCATCGACCGCGGACTCGTCCTCGCCCTGGGCGAGCAGCACCAGAATGGGGGCGCCGACCGCGACGGTATCGCCCTCACCGGCGAGCAGGCGGCCGATCACCCCCGCGGACTCCGACTGGAACTCGACGTTGGCCTTGTCGGTCTCGATGTCGGCCAGCGGTTGCGCCTCGGCGATCGTGGTCCCCGGTGTCACCAGCCAGCTCTGGATCACCGCCTCGGTGGCACCGGCCAGGACCTCTGGCATGCGAATGATCTGGGCCATCTCAGCCTCCGAATCCTGCGCGCACCGTTTCCAGCGCTTCGACGATGTCATCGGTGCCGGCGATGCCGGCCTTCTCAAGGATCAGGGAGATGCTCGGTGAGGCCTCCCCGCCGGTCACCCGGGCAACGGGCTGGTCCAGCCAGTCGAAGTAGCGGCGCTGGATCTCATCGGCCAGCCAGCCGCCGTAGGAGCTCCCCCGGTTGCCCTGTTCGACGATCAGCACGGCGTTGGTCTTCTTGATGCTCGCACCGATGGTGTCCCAGTCGATCGAGGCGGCGTCGAGCCAGCGCAGGTCGATCAGTTCGGCGTCCACGCCGGTCTGGTCGATCGCCTCGGCGGCCCGCCTGGTCATGGACAGGTAGCTGAGCACCGTGACGTCGTCCCCCTCGCGGACGACCGAGGCCGATCCCGGTGGGATCACCCAGTCGAGGTCCCCCTCGGGCAATTCTTCCTTGAGCCCGTAGAGATCGACATGTTCGATCACCAGCACCGGATCCTGCAGCGCGAGCGCGGCGTTCATCAGGCCGACGTAGTCGGTGGCGGTCGAGGGGGCGACGATCCGCCAGCCCGGATTGGCGGCGAAGATGCCGGCCGGGTCCATCGAGTGCTGGGACCCGTAGCCGGTGCCCATCGCGACCTTGGTACGCAACACCAGCGGCATCGGGTTCTCCCCACCGAACATGTGCCGGGCTTTGCCGACCTGGTTGAAAACCTGGTCGGCGGCGACCCAGAGGAAGTCGGGATACATGAACTCGACCACCGGCCGGTAGCGGCCGTCCATCGCCAGGCCGCCGGCGAGTCCCATGAAGCCGTTCTCGCTGATCGGCGTACCCAGGATCCGGTCGGTGCCGTACTTCTTGACCAGGCCTTTGGTGGCGCCATTGGTGCCGCCATTGAGTTTGTGCACGTCCTCGCCGAGGACCACGATCCGGGGATCGACCTCCATCCGCCGATCCATCACCTGCGCGACCGCGTCGACGAATTTGACCGAGCGTGTTCCGGGGGCGGCGGACTCCAGCTCCGGCAGGCCGTCGAGCTCGCTGGCGTCACCGCGGATACCGACGTCGACGAAGCTGGGTTCGGGCCACAGTTCGGGGCGGATCCGGCGCTTGCCGGGGTTGTCCGGGTCGTCCTCGACGAGTTCGGCGATCGCCCTGGTCATCGCGGCCTGCGCGCGTTCGCGCAGCTCGGTGACCTCCTCGGTGGTGATCAGGTCCCGTTCGATCATCCTGGTGGCGACGAGATCCAGCGGATCCCGGGCCTTCCACTCGGCTTCCTCCTCCTTGGTGCGGTAACCGAAGGCGCTGCCCGGGTAGGGGCCGTTCTGGTGGAAGAAGCGGTAGACCTCGGCCTCGATGATGGTCGGGCCGTCACCGCTGCGCATCCGCTCGGCCGCTTCCAGGGTGGCCAGATGCACCGCCAGCGGATCCATCCCGTCGACGCGCCAGGAGGGGATCCCGAGTCCCTGTCCACGCACGGAGAATCGCGGATCGGCGGTGGCCTCATCGGCCCGGGTCGAGACCGCGTAGAGGTTGTTCTCGATGAAGAAGCAGGTCGGCAGCTGCCAGGCCGCGGCGAGGTTCATCGCCTCGAGCACGGAGCCGATCTGGGAGGCACCGTCACCGAGATAGTTGATCGTGAGGTCGGTGGTGCCGCTGTGCTTCTGAGCCCAGGCGTTGCCGGTCGCCATCGGGGCGCCGCCACCGACGATCGCGTTGGTGCCGAGTGCGCCGGCGGCCATCCACTGCAGGTGCGGGGATCCGCCACGCCCGTTGCCGAAGCCCTGGGCGAGACCGAGGATCTCGGCGAGGGTCTGCTGCAGGACCGCCTGGATGTCGGGCGCATCGGCCTTCGCCGGTTCGATCACCCCGCCGGTGATGTGGTTGAGCGCCTTGGCGAGGAACTGATGGTGTCCGCGGTGGGAGCCGTTGATCCCGTCGCTGGTCCGCAGCCCGACGATCGAGCCGACGGCGCCGCCCTCCTGTCCAATGCTGGAGTGCGCGGGCCCGTGCACCAGGCTCTCACCGGCCAGCTCGAGCACCGACTCCTCGAAGGCTCGGATCAGATGCAGCTGGCTGAGCATCGTGCCGAGCAGTTCCGGGTCAGCGTCCTCCCAGTCCTGGTCGGTGGTCGACAGTTCGAACCAGTCGACCCCGGTCTGCAGTCGCTCCTTCTTGGGCATCCTTGCCACTCCCCTGTCGTCGGGCGGCCGGTGCGGCCGGTGCGGCCGTGCGTACATCCACCGTAGATGCTGATTTGATCCAATGCAACCGCAGATCGGCGTATCGGTAGCGTAGAACGGGGCTGATCTGGTTAGACTGGATACATTCATCGCCCGTCGACAGAGGAGTCGCACATGCCTGAAGGATCGCGGGGCATCCCCGGCCTGCGTGGTACCGACCACATCGGATTCAACGTTCCGGACATGGCGGCGGCCCATGAGTTCCTGGTCGACATCCTCGGTTGCGAACACATCTACGACCTGGCCGGCAAGCGGGCCGACGACGACTGGATGACCCGCCACCTGGGCGTACACCCGCGCACCGAGATCCGCGACATCCGCTTCTATCGGCTCGGCAATGGCGCGAACTTCGAGGTCTTCGTCTACCAGTCCGCCGACGACGACCCGGTACGGTTCCCGCGGAACAGTGATCCGGGTGGCTTCCATCTGGCCTTCTATGTCGATGATCTGGACCGCGCGGTGGATTTCCTGCGGGCCAACGATGTCGAGGTGATGGGTGATCCGGTGGCGAGCGCCCAGTCGGCCACGGGGCAGCGCTGGGTCTACTTCCGCGCTCCGTGGGGACTTCAGTTCGAGTTGGTCAGCTTCCCCGAGGGCAAGGCATACGAGAATGGGGCCGAACGGGTGCTCTGGCACCCCGCACATCCGCATCGATGAGAGAGGGCCACGCGTGACCACGACAGCGCAGCACGGAGCAACCGGAGCCCGGATCGCCGAGACCCTGCGGGCCGACATCCTGGCCGAGCGGTACGCCCCCGGCGAGCGGCTCCGTCCCGACGAGATCGCCGAGGCGTCGGGCGCGAGCCGACTGCCGGTCCGCGAGGCGCTGCGGATGCTCGAGGGCGAGGGCCTGATCACCCTGGTCGCCAACACCGGCGCCTGGGTCTCCAGCCTCAGCCCCGAGGAATACCAGGAGCTGTATCAGATGCGCGAGCGGCTCGAACCGCTGCTGCTGCGGCTCAATGTGCCCGCGTTGGGCGACGACCAGATCGACGAGCTGGAACGGCTGGCCGAGACCATGGAGCGCTCCGACGACGTGGAGACCTTCCTCGAACTCGACCGGGCGTTCCACCTGTCCTGCCTGGAATCGGTGCCGACGATCGTGCTGCACGAGACCGTCGTCTCGCTGTGGAACCGCACCCAGCACTATCGCCGGCGCGCGACCCGGCTCTTCTACGAGGAGAACAACCGGGTCGTGCACCACGACCACTTCCTGATCGTGAACGCCATGCGACAGCGCGACGCCGAGGAGGCGGAGCGGGTGCTGGCCGGCCACATCCGGCGCAGCCGGCTGCAACTGGCCAAGCACCCCGAGGTGTTCACCTCGAACTGAACCCGCGCGAGCCGCTCATCGAGCAGGCCGCCATGCCGCCGCGCCTCCACGGTCATCGAGTAGGCCGCCATGCGCAGCGAAGCGGAGCAATAGCGGCCGTGTCGAGATGAGCCACGTACGCCGGCTGAGCGAGCGCCAGCGAGTCGAAACCCCCAGGACATGCGCCATCAGCAACTCCCACTCTGCGGCCCGAGTTGCACTCCGCGGACCGCATGCAGGCCGCTGAGTGAGAGTCGAGCCGCGAAGTGGGTGAGCCGGCTGCGGAATTTGCGGCTCGATCGCGGAATCGGCCGATCTGGGCACCGATCGCGAAACGAGCCGCAAATTTCGGTGGGCCGAACGAGACGGCCGCGATGCCCGGGGCGCGGGCCGTCTCCGCCGAACCAGGTCCAACTCGACACGCAATGACCGTGCCGCGCGTCACTCCGACGGTGGGTACGGCAGCAGGCTGCTGGCGTGTTCGTCGACGCGCAGGGCCTTGCCAATCGCGGGGAAGGCGCGCTGCGGGCAGGCCGGACGTTCGCAGACCTTGCAACCCATGCCGATCTCGGTGATCGCGGCATCGACCCCGAGTTCGAGCCCGTCGGAATAGACCAGCCGATGGGCATGGCGCAGTTCGCAGCCGAGACCGATCGCGAAGGTCTTGCCGGGGTCCCCGTAGCCACCGGTCGAGCGGTGCACGGTGCGCGCCAACCAGAAATACTTCTTCCCATCCGGCAGTTCCGCGATCTGGGTGACGATCCGGCCGGGCGAACCGAACGCCTCATAGACCACCCAGAGCGGGCAGGACCCACCGACCCGGGAGAAGTGGAACGGGGTCGCCGACTGCCGCTTGGAGATGTTCCCGGCGCGGTCGACCCGCACGAACGCGAACGGCACCCCCCGCGTACCCCGCCGCTGCAGCGTCGACAGCCGATGGCACACGGTTTCGAAGCCCACATCGAAATGCGCCGACAACCGGCTGATGTCATAGCGGTAGCGCTCGGCGGCCCCCAGGAAGACCCGGTATGGCAGCACCAGCGCCCCGGCGAAATAGTTGGCCAGTCCGATCCGCGCCAGTCGGCGACCCGTGCCACTGCTGAACGATCCCCCGTCGACCAGCGCGTCGATGCTCTGCCCCGCTTCCAGCATCGCCAGCTCCGAGGCCAGCCGGAACGCGGCCTGTCCCGGTCGCAGCGACGGGGACAGCTGGATCACCCGGCGTTCCGCATCGAAGCGGTGCTGATCGGCACCCAGCGACTCGGTCACCACCTCGATCCCGTGCCGCTCCCGCAGGCCGGTGGTCAACCCGTCACGAGCCTGGCCGGGGATCAGCCGCAGCTCGGCCGACAACCGTTCGGCGGCGACATCGAGTTCGGCGACGTGATTGTGTCGGCGATAGAACCAGTCGCGGATCTCCTCGTGCGGTTGTTGCGCGCTGGTCCGGTCCAGCCCCTGTTCGGCCACCAGGGTCGCGATGTTCTCCATCGCCTCGCGATAGCGGTGATGCAGGGAAACCAAGGTGCGTGCGACATCCGGCAACTGGGTGGTCAGCTCGTCGACCTGGAAACCGTCCAGGCTGCCCTCGACGGTGTCGTCGGCGAACACCTCGCGGACATCGGCGACCAGCCGGGCGGTGTCCTGCTCGGCGAAGAACTCCGCATCCACCCCGAAGTGCTCGGTGAGTCGGAGCAGCACCGGCATGGTCAACGGGCGCCCATTGTGTTCGAGCTGACTGACGTAGCTCGGCGAGAAGTCCAGCAGCCGGGCCAGGTCGGCCTGGGACATCCCGCGGTCCTCGCGCAGCTTCCGCAGCCGCACCCCGGCTTTCATCCTCTGCACAAGCCCACGTTAACAATCTTCACACGAAGGGATCCAACGTGTACACGATGTGACACCACACGAGCATTGATTCAACACCTCGACCCAGTGACCCTGTTTGACAGCTGCACAAGCTTCACAGACCGGCATCAACGAGGAGCCCGATGATCGACCACACCGTTCGCACCTACCGCTCCGCCGAGCCGCTCCCCCGCGAGCAGCAACTGGCGTGGAAGCTGGCCGCCGTGGCGACCGACCCGGTGCCGGTGACCGCCGAGGTGACCGAGATGGTGATCAACCGGATCATCGACAACGCCGCCGTGGCCGCCGCCTCCCTCAACCGTCGCCCGGTCCGCGCGGCCCGCGACCAGGCGGTCGCCCATCCGGGTACGCCGGGTGCGACCGTCTTCGGCATCACCGGGCGGTACGCCCCCGAGTGGGCGGCCTGGGCGAACGGTGTCGCGGTCCGCGAGCTCGACTACCACGACACCTTCCTGGCCGCGGAATACTCCCATCCCGGTGACAACATCCCGCCGATCCTCGCCGTGGCCCAGCACACCGGCCGCAACGGTGCCGACCTGGTGCGCGCGATCGCGGCCGGTTATGAACTCCAGGTCGACCTGGTACGCGGGATTTCCCTGCACCAGCACAAGATCGACCACATCGCCCATCTCGGTCCGTCGGTGGCCGGCGGCCTCGGCGCCCTGCTCGATCTGGACACCGAGATCGTCTACCAGGCGATCGGCCAGGCGCTGCACACCACGACCACCACCCGCCAGTCCCGCAAGGGTGAGATCTCCTCCTGGAAGGCGTACGCCCCCGCTTTCGCCGGCAAGGCCGCCATCGAGGCCGTCGACCGGGCGATGCGCGGTGAGGGTGCACCGAGCCCGATCTATGAGGGTGAGGATGGGGTGATCGCCTGGCTGCTGAGCGGCCTGGACGCCAGCTACACGGTGCCGCTTCCCGTGCCGGGTGAGGCGAAGCTGGCGATCCTGGACACCTACACCAAGGAGCACTCGGCCGAATACCAGAGCCAGGCGCTGATCGACCTGGCGCGGCGGCTGGGACCGCGGATCGGTGATCTGGACGAGGTCGCCAGCATCGTCATCCACACCAGCCACCACACCCACTACGTGATCGGTTCGGGTGCCGGGGACCCGCAGAAGTACGATCCGCAGGCGAGCCGGGAGACCCTGGACCACTCGATCCCCTACATCTTCGCGGTGGCGCTCGAGGACGGCCTGTGGCACCACGTCGATTCGTACGCCCCGGAGCGCGCGAACCGCCCGGCCACCGTCGCGCTCTGGCAGAAGATCACCACGGTCGAGGATCCCGAGTGGACCCGGCGCTACCACGAACCCGAGCCGGCCTTCGGCGGTCGGGTCGAGGTGACGATGAACGATGGCAGCACGATCACCGATGAGATCGCGGTCGCCGACGCGCATCCGGCGGGCGCCCGGCCCTTCGCCCGCGAGCAGTACGTGGCGAAGTTCCGCAATCTCACCGAGGGTGTCATCGCCCGGGCTGCCCAGGACCGGTTCCTGGACACCGTCACCCGGCTCCCCGAACTGAGCGCCGCCGAGGTGCACGAGCTCGCCCTGCCGGCGGGTATCGACCCGGCCCCGACCACCAAGGGGATCTTCTGATGCTGCAGGCCACCAGCACTCCCGCCGAGAAGCGCAGGAAGTTCCGTGCGGGACTGGAATCCGATTCTCTGCAACGGTTTCCGGGCGCCTTCAACCCGCTCAGTGCCAAGCTGATCGAGCGTCAGGGATTCGAGGGTGTCTACATCTCCGGCGCCGTGCTCTCGGCCGACCTCGGATTGCCGGACATCGGCCTGACCTCGGTCACCGAAGTGGCGGGCCGCGCCCAGCAGATCGCCCGGATGACCGAGTTGCCGACCCTGGTCGACGCCGACACCGGCTTCGGGGAACCGATGAACGCGGCCCGCACCGTGCAGCTGCTGGAGGACGCCGGTGCTGCCGGGATGCACCTGGAGGATCAGGTGAATCCCAAGCGCTGTGGACATCTGGACGGCAAGGACGTGGTCGAGGCGGACATCGCGGTACGCCGGATCAAGGCCGCGGTGGCCGCCCGCCGCGATCCCGATTTCGTCATCGCCGCCCGCACCGATGCGGCCGCGGTCAACGGCCTCGACGACGCGATCGACCGCGCCAAGGCGTACGCCGATGCGGGGGCGGACCTGATCTTTCCCGAGGCGATGCGCGGTCCATCCGACTTCGAGGCGATGCGGGCCGCGCTCGACGTGCCGATCCTGGCCAACATGACCGAGTTCGGAAAGAGCGAACTGCTCGACGCGCAGACGCTGGCCGACATCGGGGTGAATCTGGTGATCTATCCGGTCACCCTGCTCCGGTTCGCGATGAAGGCGGCCGAGAACGGGTTGCGTGCACTCGCCGACCAGGGCACCCAGCAGGGCCTGCTCGATGACATGCAACACCGCCGCGAGCTCTACGACCTCCTCGACTACTCCGACTACAACGCCTTCGACGAGAACGTCTTCAACTTCCGCGTCTAGGTCCGTCCGACGCCCGACACACCGACAGACAAGGGGACCACCATGTCCACGCCCACCATTCACAAAGGCCTGGCCGGCGTCGTCGTCGACACCACCGAGGTGTCGATGGTCAACCCGGATACCAACTCGCTCACCTATCGCGGTTACGCGGTGCAGGATCTCGCGGCACACTGCAGCTTCGAGCAGGTGGCGTATCTGCTCTGGCACGGTGAGCTGCCGACCCCGCAGCAGCTGGCCGAGCAGAACGAGGCCGAGCGCAGTCAGCGCGCCCTGTCCGCCGACCTGGCCGAGACCCTGCTCACCCTGCCGGACACCGCCCATCCGATGGACACCCTGCGTACCGCGGTGAGCATCCTGGGCGCGACCGATCCGACCGAGGATGTCAACACCGTGGAAGCCAACCAGCAAAAGGCATTGCGGCTGTTCGCGAAACTGCCGGCGGTGGTCGCACTGACCCAGCGTCGCCGGCATGGCCTGCGGCCGTTGACCCCGCGCGACGACCTCGGTTTTGCAGAGAACTTCCTCTACGTGACCCTGGGCGAGGTGCCCGAACCGGAGATCGTGCGCGCCTTCGAGACCTCCCTGGTGCTCTATGCCGAGCACAGCTTCAACGCCTCCACGTTCACCGCGCGGGTGGTGACCTCGACGCTGTCGGATCTCTACAGTGCCGTCACCGCGGCGATCGGTGCGTTGAAGGGCCCCCTGCACGGTGGTGCGAACGAGGCCGTGATGGAGATCTTCACCGAGATCGGCTCCGCCGACCGGGCCGAGGCCTGGCTGCAGCAGGCGCTCGCCGAGAAGCGCAAGATCATGGGTTTCGGGCATCGGGTCTACAAGAACGGCGACTCCCGGGTGCCGACGATGCGCCAGGCCCTGCAGGAGGTCGCCGAGCTGCGCAACGGCCAGCAGCTGCTCGACCTCTACGAGGCGCTGGCCAAGCCCATGTACGCGGCGAAGGGGCTGCATCCCAACCTGGACTACCCGGCCGGCCCGGCGTACCACCTGATGGGTTTCGACACCCCGGTGTTCACGCCGATCTTCGTGGCCGCGCGGATCACCGGCTGGACCGCGCACATCAACGAACAGCTCGCCGCGAACAGCCTGATCCGCCCGACCAGCGTTTACAGCGGTCCGGCGCAGCGGGCGGTCGCGGTCGCCTGAGTTCACTTCCGCGATCGATCGGTGCAGGTACGCAGCAGCCCGAAGATCAGGGAGAGCAGTGCCAGGCCGGCACTCCCCCACAGCAGCGGCAGCAACCCGGCGCCCTCGACAACCACGCCACCGAGGAAGGCGCCGAGCGCGATGGAGGCGGTGAAGAAGCCGACATAGAGGCCGGTGACGTGCTCGACGCGGTCCGGCGCGGCGGTGGTCATCCACAGCTGGCCGCCCACCGACAGGCCGCCATAGGCCACACCCCACAGGGCCACCGCCAGACCGGCGATCAGCGCGCCGGTACCGGCCAGGGCGAGGGTGGCGAGTGCGACCACGATGCTGACGGCCAGCAGCAGCACCGTCGGCCGGGGCCGCCGGGCCGCCAGGGCGCCGGCGGCGAAGTTGCCGATCAACCCGAAAACCCCGTAGAGCAACAGAAGCAGGGCGATGGTGTTCGCCGACAGCCGCGGCAGCTCTTCCAGCATCGGGCGGACATAGGTGTACGCGGCGAAGTGCGCGGTGACCAGCAGCACCACCACGATCAGCCCGGTGACGACCTCGGGGCGGGCCAGCGATCGCGGCCCCGTGTCGTCGGTGCCGTCCGTGGCCGCGGCCGGTCGCGGCAATCGTGGCAGCGCCAGAATCAGCGCCACGGCAAGGATTGCGGCCAGTGCAGTGAGGGTGGCGAAGGCGGCGCGCCAGCCGGCGGCGTTGCCGAGCAGGGTGCCCAGCGGTACGCCGAACACCGATGCCGCCGCGACACCGCCGACCGCCAGCGAGACGGCCCGGGCGCCGTGCACCGGTGCGACCAAGCGGCCCGCCACCGCGGCCGCCAGTCCCCAGACAGTGCCCATGCCGAGGCCGAGGACCACCCGGGCCAGCACCAGCGTGCCGAAGCCGCCGGCGAACGCGGTCAGCAGGTTGCCGACGGCGAGCACCACCATCGCCGCCGCCAGCACCAGCCGCCGATCCAACATCCCGAGCAGCCGAGGTACCAGCAGGGCGGTGACCGCGGACACCAGCCCGGTGACGGTCAGGCTGGAACCGGTCAGCCCGGCCGAGATGGCCAGCCCATCGGCCATCGGGGTGAGCAGTCCGACCGGCAGCATCTCGGAGGTGACGACCAGGAAGGTGGCCAGGCTCAGTACGCCGACGGCGATCCAGCCAGCGGTCGAGGTGCGCTCCGGGCGTACCGCCTGGGAGCTCGCTGCGGGAGAATCCATGCCGCCATTCCAGCGCCGCGGCAGCGCGGGAACAACGCCGATCTGCTCAATGATCGATCAGTCCAGCTCATCGATCCGCGGGTTACGGTGGTGCCATGACCACGGTTTCGGCGACCATGCATCAGGCGCATCTGCAGCAGCTGGAGTGCCTGCTCACCCTGGCCGAGGAGCTGCATTTCGGCCGGACCGCGGATCGGCTCGGTTATTCGCAGTCGCGCGTCAGTCAGCTGATCGCCACGCTGGAGTCCCGGGTCGGTGCGCGGCTGGTGGAGCGAACCAGCCGGCGGGTCGGCCTGACCCGTGTCGGCGCGCAGTTCGTCCAGGAGGTGCGCCCGGCGTACCGAACACTGCAACGGACCTTCGATCGCGCCCGGGACCGGGCCATGCGCGGCGCGCTGGCGGAGCTGCGGATCGGTTTCACCGGGATGGTGTACGAGGAGATCACCGGCACCTTCCGGGCCCTGCACCAACAGCACGGGGTCGCGGTGCACACCCATGACCTGCCGCTGGGCTCACCGTTCACCGCGCTGCTGGACGGTGAGGTGGATGCGGTGATCGCCGAGCTGCCGGTGCATGAGCCGGAGCTGACCGTCGGATTCCGTTTCCCGGCCCAGGATCAGTTCGTCCTGGTGCATGCCGACCATGGGTTGGCCGACCGGGATTCGCTGGAGGTCGAGGAGCTGGCCGGGCTCGATCTGCTGCATCGGATCGGGGATGCGCCGCACTACTGGAAGGCGGCACGTACGCCCCCGGCGACCCCGGCCGGGGTACCGATCCTTTCCACCGCGGGAATCACCAGCATCCAGCAGGGGTTGGCGCTGGCCGCCTCCGGCGAACACGCGATGCTGGTCTGCCGGCCGCTCGTCGAGCATCATGCCCGCGCCGACCTGCGGGCCCTCCCGGTACGCGGGTTGGAGGCGACCAGTCAGCTGGGGTTGATCTGGCGGACCGATCATCGGACCCCGGCGTTGGCCGCACTGGCCGAGTTGTTGGAGCAGGCGGGCCACCGATGATGCGCCATGACCCACATGTGCCGTGCACTGTTGCGCGCCCGCACAGGGGTCCTGCGAAGGTTGGCCTGATGTCGCGCTCCGCGCTGGTCTAGTCGAGGGTGCCGAGCAGGTCGCCCAGGCGACGCAGCACGTGGCTGCGCCAGCCGCCGTCCATGAACCGGCGGGCGAGCTGCTGGTTGGCGTCGTCCGGATCGAAACCCGTGTGCTCGAGGAACACCCGCGTCCCGCTGCCTTCGGCGACGAGCGTCCAGGTGACCTCGGTGGCCAACTGGTCGGGGTGCTCGGCGTCGGTCCAGCTGATCCGCAGCCGCTGCTGCGGTACCAGGTCGAGCACCTCGCAGGCGATCGTTCCGGAGAAGCCGGTCTGGGCGACCGGGCGAGTCTGGAAGGTGAAGTGGTGGCCGATGGTCGGTTCGAAGTCGTTGGGCATCAGCCACTGCGCCATCAACGCAGGCGTGGTGAGCGCCCGCCATACCTTGGCCGGCGGGTGCGAGAAGAACTGGTCCACCTCGATGGCCTGCAGATTCTCAACGGTCATTGGTCTTCCTCCATTTGTTCGAGTACGTCACCGAGTGCGGTCAGCCGGTCGCGCCAGAACCGCTCGTAGGGGGTCAGCCAGTCGATCAGCTCGGCCATCGGTGCGGCCGTCACCCGATAGAACCGGTGCCGCCCGTCCTGGCGCTCGGTGACCAGGCCGGCTTCGCGGAGCGCCCGGAGATGTTCGGAGACACTCGGGCGGGCCATGTCGAACCGGGCCGCCAGCTCACCCGCCGTCAGTTCCCCGCCCAGCAGCGCATCGAGGATGTCGCGACGAGTGGGATTCGCCAGGGCACCGAACACCTCATCCAGTGGCTCGGTCTTCGATCGGCGTGGCATGCCGACAATCTACGTAGGTTTTTTCCTACCTGTCAATGGCCCCGTCGCCGCCCCCTCAGGCGGTTGAGGCCGGGCGATTCCGGCCGCGCGGCTCCGCGAGCATGTCGGGACTGCTCGATCACGATGTAGGTGCGGTCGAGTCGCCGAGGTCCTCCACCCGACCAGTCCTGGAAGGCGCACCGCGGCCGATCAGGCGGCGTGAACCGTCTGCTGGTGAGGGGTGAATGGCCTTGTCAGGCCGGGATCGTGCAGGTGGTGGAGCTAAGGGGATTCGAACCCCTGACCTTCTCATTGCGAACGAGACGCGCTACCAACTGCGCCATAGCCCCATGCTCTGTGAGCCCATTCAGACTAGCACCGACCCCGCGATGGGTGAAATCGCGTTCCCTGCCCCGGGGTGCGTGCACTGGGACATGCAGTAGTCGCGGAGTTCCATGATCAAACCCAGTGGGACTGGGTTTGGCGGAGGCCGGGTTTCGGGTACTGCATGTCCCAGCGTTCGGGCGGCTGGTTCATCTCGACACGGCCGCCATTGCTCCGCTGCGCTCCGCATGGCGCCTACTCGATGAACGGTAGGCAGCTGCGCGCATAGGCTGGCGATATGGCGAACAACCAACTGACCCTGCGAGACGCCGACGATGTCCAGACCGCGCCGGTGGTGGCGCTGGGACTGATCGGCGGTTATCTGGTGGCCCGCGAATCCGGGATCCGCGCGCTCGGCGGTGTGGTGCTCGGTGGGCTCGGACTGTTGGCCGGTCGGACCTGGCTGGCGCGTCGTGGGCCGGCTGTGGCGGCCGGCCTCGGCGCCGGCTATCTGCTGGCCTTCGGAGCCTCGCATCCGCTGGCCAAGAAGATCGGGGCCTGGCCGTCTGTGCTCACCGTGACCGCGGCGGCCGCCGGGGCCGCATACGTGGTCAGCGACCGCGACTGACGGGGTTTCGACTCGCTGCGCTCACTCACTCGCCGACCGCGCGCGGGCGGGGGCGCTGTTCCTCGGCCTCGACGACGGCGGCGACCTCGGCGCCCGGGCCGTCGGCGGTGACCGGGGGCTCACTGGCCGAGACCGGGGCCGCCAGGTCGATGGTGCGCACGGTGCGCGGTGCGACCGGCGCCTGCACATAGGTGGGCCGGGTCACCGGCAGCGGATCCCAGAGCGTCCCCGGCGCCCCCTCGGGCGCGTCGATCTCCACCCGGTTCACCGAACCGGCGTCCTTGCCGGACATCGCCTTGGCGAGTTCCTCGCGGCTGATCCGGACCGTGTCCTCCTCATCGCCGCGCTCGATACGAGCCAGCCGAGCCTCGAACCCCTGATGCATCGCTCGCACGCTGACCCGGGCGATCGCGACGAAGGCCGCGATCAGCACCACCGGGATCGTCACGCTCCACCACGGCGTACGCCCGATCGCGCTCAGCACGATCAGCGTGACCAGGCCCAATCCCAACACACCAAGGACATTTCGCCGCCGGGCCGCCATCCGCTTCTCGGTCCGGCAGATCTCGGTGACCGCCGCACGCCGGGTCAACGGCGTGGAGATCTGCACATCGTCGATCGGATTCAGGTCCTGGTCCACCGCCGGCGCCGAGCCGTCGCGGATGATCTGCACCGAATCGGAGAACCGGGATTCGGGGTCGCTGACCGGCCGCGCCGGCTGCTGGTTGCGGCGCAGGTACATCGGCACCAGATACGCCAGCCAGGCCACCACGATCGCACCGAAGATCAGCCCCGTCGTTCCCACGAGGCAGACGCTACGCAAGCAGCCGTCCCAACGCGCTGACCCTAACCGGAGTGTCGTCACATCCGTTGCGGACAAGCCCAAATCGACTCATGTTTGATGGCAGGACCGAAGGTGAGGAGTCCAGATGGCGCAGGTCGTAGGGAGTGGCGCCGCCGGCTACTCGATGAACGTCAGGTCGCGGTGCTGCTCTGCTCCCAGCGATGCACCAGGCCCTCACCGACCTCGTCGGCGTTCAGCGCGAACACCTCGTGATCCCGCCAACCGCCGTTGATGTGCAGATAACCCGGCCGCAACCCCTCGTATCGGAAGCCGAGTTTTTCCACCACCCGCAGGGACTTCCCGTTCTCGGGGCGGATCGCGACCTCCATCCGATGCAACCCCATCCCGAAGAAGCAGTAGTCGGTGGCCATCGCCACCGCCGTCGGGACGATGCCGCGGCCGGCCAGCCGCTGGTCGACCCAGTAACCGATCTGGGCGAAGTTGGCCGATCCGCGGGTGATCCCCGAGACCGTCACCTGGCCGGCGAGCACCCCTTTGGCGTTCGGGTCCTCCCCCAGCGATTCGTCCCAGACCAGCAGCCAGGGCAGCATCCGGCCCTGCCGCGCCTGGTGGTTGAGCAGGCGTACCAGCGACCCGAAGCTCGGCGGGCCCGGCTCACCACCGGGCGGCACGGTCGCCTCCCAGGGCAGCAGCCAGTCCCGATTGACCCGGCGTACCGACTCCCACGCGGCCCGGTCCCGCACCCGCATCGGCCGCAACCGGACCCCGCCGTGCTGCAGGGTCACCGGCCAGCGGTGCGAACCCTGGCGGCTGATCTCGGTGCGGAAACGGTTGGCCATCTCAGTGATCGCCACCTCGGAGCTGGGACACCGCGTGCGGCAGGATCGGCGCCAGGACTTCCATCGCATCGCGTGCGCCGCCGCTCGACCCGGGCAGGTTGATCACCAGGGTGCGACCGGCCACCCCGGCCAGCCCCCGGCTCAGCAGTGCGGTCGGGATTCCCTTGTCCAGACCGAAACGGGCGATCGCCGCCGGGATCTGCGGCACTTCGTAGTCCAGCAGCGGCGCGGTCTGCTGCGGGGTGACATCGGTCGGGGTGATCCCGGTACCGCCGCTGGTCAGCACCACATCGTGCTCCCCGATCGCGGCCCGCAGGGCCTCCCCCACGGCGTCCCCGTCGGGTACGACGACGACCTCGGAGACCTGGAATCCCAGCCCGGACAGGGATTCGCTGAGGATCGGGCCCGACTTGTCCGGATAGACACCGGTCGCCGCCCGGGTGGAGGCGACGACCACGCAGGCCCGGCTCAGGTCAGTCACGACGCCAGTCCCCACTGCGACCGCCGGACTTGGCGGTGACCCGGATGTCGGAGATCACCGCACGCTTGTCGACCGCCTTGACCATGTCGACCAGCGCGAGACCGGCGACCGAGACCGCGGTCAACGCCTCCATCTCCACCCCGGTGCGCTCATTGGTACGCACGGTCGCGGTCAACTCGACCCCCTCGTCGACGATCTCGACGCCGACCTCGACACCCGAGACCATCAGCGGATGGCACAGCGGGATCAGTTCGGGGGTCTTCTTGGCGCCCATGATGCCCGCGATCCGTGCCACGGCAAGAGCATCGCCCTTGGGGATGTCCCCCGAACGCAGCAGTGCCACGCACTCGGCCGACAGCAGTACGCGGCCGGCGGCGGTCGCGGTACGGACCGTCACCTGCTTGGCGGAGACATCCACCATCCGGGCGTTGCCGGCGGCATCCAGGTGGGTGAGGGCGGGGTCAGTCATCGGTCAGCATCCAGGTGGTGACGGTCTGGCCGGCGGGGACCACCTCGGTGCCGGGTTCCAGCACGACCAACGCATTGGACTTCTGCAACGAGCCGAGCAGATGCGAACCGGGGCCGCCGACCAGGTCGACGGTGTGCCGGCCGCCGGGATCGGTGCGCACCTCACCACGGAGGAACTGGGCCTTGCCGGGTGCGGAGCGGATGATCGTGTTGGTGACCGCACGCACCGGTTCCCGGAACAGCGGTTCGACCCCCATCAGCTTGCGCAGCACCGGGCGTACGAACACCTCGAAGGAGACGAACGAGGACACCGGATTGCCGGGCAGCATCAACATCGGCACCTGGTCCTCACCGATCAGGCCGAAGCCCTGCGGCTTGCCGGGCTGCATCGCGAGCTGGGCGAAGTCGACCAGACCGAGGCTGGGTGCGACCGCCTTGACCACGTCCCAGTCACCCTGCGAGATGCCGCCGGAGGTGACGATCAGGTCGGCGCGCACCAGCTGGTCGGAGATGATCTGGGCCATCTCCTCCTCGTCGTCGCCGACCGCGCCGACCCGGAACACCTGGGCGCCGGCGGCCTTGGCCGCGGCGGCCAGCATGTAGGAGTTGGAGTCATAGAGCTCGCCCTTGTCGCCCAGCGGCAGTCCCGGTTCGACCAGTTCGGTGCCGGTGGCGATCACCACCACCCGCGGCCGCGGCCGGACCAGCACCTTGTCGATGCCCACCCCGGCCAGCAGCCCGACGGTGCGGGAGTCGATGCGGGTGCCGGCCGACATCAGGTGCTCACCGTCCTCGATGTCGGAGCCGCGCAGCCGGATGTTCTTGCCCTGTTCGATCTGCGCGAAGATCTGCACATCCTCGACACCACGATCGGTGAGCTCGTACTGCACCACCGCGTCGGCACCCTCGGGCACCGGGGCCCCGGTCATGATCTTCATCGCCGTGCCCGGGGCGAGCGCCCGGTCGGCGACCGAGCCGGCGGCGATCTCCCCCACCACGGCCAGCGACGCCGGCGCGTTCTCGCTGGCGTTCCAGGTGTCGGCGGCCTGCACCGCGTATCCGTCCATCGCCGCGTTGTCGAACCCCGGCAGGGCGATATCGGCCTCGATGTCCTCACACAGGCTCAGCCCGAGCGCATCCAGCACCTGCATGCCGAACGGCGGCAGCGGTTCGATCTGGTCGAGCACCCACTGCCGATGCGCCTGCCACTCCCGCAGCCCGGCGTCATTGGCGGCCGGGGGTTCCGGCAGGGTCGGGACTTCCTCCACCACCTCGGGCGCGGGGGCAGCCTTCTTCTTTCGACCGAACAGAGCCATGGCCCATACGATAGGCGAATGAACCTGCCCGGACCGCCCAGGCGCCCCGGTGACACCGGATCCGCAGCGGACCAGGAGGCATTGCGGTCCGCCAAGGAGATGCTGCGCGGCGCGATCCGCACCCGTCGCCGGGCCCGGCCGGAGGCCGCACGGCTGGCGGATGACCATGCACGTTTCCTGCTGCTGCAGGATTTCTGGGGTACGCCCCAGCCGGATTCGGTGGTGGCGGCGTACCTCTCCCATGCTGACGAACCGGGCACCCTGGAGACGGTCGGGTGGCTCACCGCCCACGGGGTCCGGGTGCTGTTGCCGGTGCTCGATCGGCGCGCCGACGGGTCGGTACGCCGGGAACCGGACTGGGCGCCCTATGCCGGCCCGGACCGGTTACGGGCCGGGCTGTGGGGCATCCCCGAGCCCACCACCGACCCGGTCGGCGCCGAGGGACTGGCCGAGGCGGGCGTGATCGTCTGCTCCGGGCTCGCCGGGACCACCGCCGGCGAGCGGCTCGGGATGGGCGGCGGTTGGTTCGACCGCGCCCTGGAGTACGCCGCAGCGGATGCGGTCACCGTCATGCCGTTGAACGACGACGAGGTGCTGCCGAGCCTGCCGGTACAGCCCTGGGACCGGCGGGTGGATGTGCTCATCACCCCGACCCGGTTGGTCCCACCACCCGACTGAGCCCTCGCGAATGCAGGATTGGCCCATGAATGCCATGAGCGCACCGATTCGGCCACAGCCCCGGAGCCGTTGGCTGCTGTCCGAGCAACGTCGGGCGTACCTGGCCATGTTCATCATCCTGATACCCGCCGGCGCGGGTTGTCTGGCGCTCGCGTTCACCAACCGGCAGCTCCTGCGCTACTCGTGGCTGGTCGGTCTGGTCGTGTCGTGGGCGATGTACACCGTGGTGCATTCGCTGCTGACCATGCGCACCTTCGGCGTGCTCAGCGGGGCCGCCCTGGGCGCCGCGGTCACCGCCGATCCCAAGGCGCAGCCAGAGAAGGAGCCGCGACGGCGCGGTCTGCTGCACCGGCTCCGGAATGACGATTCCGGCCCCGCCTGGTCGATCCAGATCTCCTTGTTCGCGCTGGTCGGACTGGTCGTGATGGTCTTCATTCCCCAGCTCCGCGCTTCGATCCCGCTGCTGGCGCTCGGGTTGGTGATGGTGGCCGGGGCCTGGGCCAACATCGCGATCATGTACGCGGTCCACTATGCCCGCTTCGATCTGCTGCATGGCGGCTTCGAGTTCCCCGGCGACCGGGACAGCGAACGCGAGTTCACCGACTATCTCTATCTGTCGCTGGCCGTACAAGCCACCTTCGGTACCACCGACACCGCCATCACCAGCTCCGCGGCGCGCCGGGCGGTGATGACCCAGGGGATCCTCGCATTCGTCTTCAACTCCGTGCTGGTCGCGATGATCGTGTCCCTGATGCTCGGCTCTGCCCAATGACCTCACGCCCGGGGGCGGTGGTGCGAACGGTTCAGCTGCCGGGGAGGAGTTCCAGGCGTTCCTCGGCGGCGGCTTCGACGGCCTCGCGGCGATAGGGCCAGAGCGGCATCTCCCCACGGGCCAGCAGCTCCAGCTGGTCGTCGTAGTTGGGATGGAAGGGGTGCCCGGACTGCCCCGACTGGTTCACCCACCGCGAATTGTCCAGATCGGACAGGTCGACGACCATCCGCATCGTCGGCCCGGAGGTGACCTCGAAACCCCACTTGCGGTCATCGAAACCGAAGGCCTGGACGATCGCCGTCCCGCCGCCGACCGGTTCGTCCCCGCGGTTGAAGATCGCTTCCAGGGCACCGATCCCCGAGGATCCGAAGGTCTGGTTGCGCAACCGCAGCCGATGCGACTTGCCCCACTGCCAACCCGACGGATCCCGGCTCATCAGCACCGTGATGTCGCGGCGGGCGTCCACCATCGCCTGGGCGATGATCGTGTCCCGGTCCTCGACGATCACGGTGTTCTTGTCGTCCCACCACGGATTGCGGGGATCGCGCAGCAGCTCGGCCAGCACCCCGTACCAGCGATCGGAATTGCCGGTGCGCAGTTCGGGCGGCACCTCGTCATCGAAGGTGAGCCGCAGCAGATGCTTCATCACCAACTGGAAATAGGCCGCGCCGGCCGAATCCGGACCGGCCTGCAGGTCCCAGTCACGCAGCACCTGCTGCCCGTCCCGCACCCAGTCCTCCGCCGGTGGCACGCGCAGCAGCGAGGGCACGATCCGGTCGGCGAACCGGACGCGGTTGTCGGTGAAGATCGCCTGGCTGTCCTCGACGGTCATCGGCCGTTGCAGGGCGTTGATCCGCTCACCGATCTGCTGACTGCGCCAGCCCATCGAATAGTCCGATCCGAGCACCCCTGGATAGTTGGCGATGATCTGCTGGTTGGCGGCGACGATGTAGTTCCGGGGCGGGTTGTAGGCGTACGGCAGTTCGGCGAACGGCACCCGGCCCTGCCAGTCGTAGGCCGGATCCCAGCCGGGCATCGGGACGGTGCCGTCACCGGCCCCGCGGCGCGGCAGGTCACCGGGCAGCTGATAGCCGATGTTGCCCTGGGTGTCGGCGTAGATCAGGTTCTGCGAGGGCGCCTTGAGACGTTCCGCGGCCTGCCGGAACTCGGTGAAGTTGCGTGCCTCGTTGACCCCGAACACCGCATCCAGGGAGGCGCTCGGGGTGAGCGCGGTCCAGCTCAACGCGACCGCGCTCTCCACCCCGTCGGGGGTCTCGGGCGCCGGCACACCCCGCAGTTGCGCATCCACATCGGAGAGCAATGGGCCATGCGATCCGGTGCGTACCGTGATCGTGCGTGGTTCCTCCCCGGCGACGTCGATCGTCTCGGTGCGGGTCTCCAGCTCGACCCAGTCCTCGCCGCGGCGTACCTTGCCGCCGCGCACCTGTTCCAGATAGAGATCCTGGGTGTCGACGTAGGGGGTGGTCATCCCCCAGGCGATGTCGGCGTTGTGGCCGATCATCACCCCGGGCATGCCGGAGAAGGAATATCCGGTGACATCGAACGGGCAGCCCTCGCTGACATTGCGGCAGTGCAGCCCGACCTGGGTGAAGACCGACGGGATCGAGGTGGCCAGGTGCGGATCATTGGCCAGCATGGGTTTGCCGGAGGCGGTGCGCTCCCCGGAGACCACCCAGGAGTTGGAGCCCAGACCACCGCTGTCCCGGTCCGCGACCATCGCCGGCAGCTTGCCGTCCAGTTCGGCGATCGCCCGCAACTGCGGTACCGCGGCCGCGGGAAGTTCCGGAGCGGTGCGCTGCTGCCCCTGGCGGGCGTTCGGGTCGAACTCCCCCGCCACCGGCGCTCCCCGACCGACGATCGGTTCGAACACCTGCGGGTCGAAGGGCGGGCGCAGCTCGGCGGCCCGCTGCGGGCCGACCACCTGCCGCATCACCGCGTTCTCGATCTCGGAGGTGCGGTTGCCGTCCAGCTGCCAGGCCATCGCCTTCAACCAGGCCAACGAATCCACCCCGGACCACGGTTCGGGCCGGGCGCCACGGCCCTGCAGGCCAAGGATGGTGTACTCGACCCCGAGGTCGCTGGGCTGTCGCGAGGTGAGATAGGCGTTCACCCCGGCGGCGTACGACTCCAGATAGCGCCGGCTGCTGGAGCTGAGCATCGCGAACTCCTGCTCGGCCACCCGGCGCCAACCCAGGGTGCGGACATAGCGGTCGGTCGCGACCTGGGAGGGGCCGAACCATTCGGCGAGCCGGCCCGCGGTGACGCGGCGGCGGAAGTCCATCTCGAAGAACCGGTCCTGGGCGGACACCCAGCCCTGCGCCGCGAACAGGTCCTCGGGGGTGTCGGCATAGATCTGGGGTACGCCGCGGGCGTCGCGGAGCACGGTGACCGGGTTGGCCAAGGGGGTCACCGTCGTGCTGCCCTCGGTCTGCGGGAAGGATTCCCGGATCGTGACCACCGCCAGGCTCGCCAGCGCCGCCAGCACCAGCGCAACGGTGATCAGCAGGTTGAACAACCAGCGCGGCAGATGTCGCAAGTCAATCCTTCGGGCGGGGTCGGTGCGCGGTGGCCGGGTCCGGCCGAGACCCACCCGAGCCTAACGAGCGAGGTGGGCCCGAGACAGCCGACCGGCTGTCGGAATGGCGAAATTCACACCTGCGCATTAGCAGTCGCTATGCTTGAGTGCCAGAAGGAGACACGATGCCCACGTATCAGTACCGCTGCAAGGACTGCGGGTCCGACCTCGAGGTCCAGCAGAAGTTCACCGACGATGCCCTGACCGAGTGCCCCAACTGTGACGGTGGGCAGCTGCGGAAGGTCTACAACGCCGTCGGCGTGCACTTCAAGGGTTCCGGTTTCTATCGCACCGACTCCCGCAAGGACGCCGGCGCGAAGAGCTCGTCGGGCGGGTCCTCCTCCGGGGAGAAGAAGTCCGATTCGCCCAGCAGGGCCGACTCGGGCTCGGGCGGTTCGGGCAGCTCCGGCAGTTCCTCCAGCGACTCGAAGTCCAGCTCCAGCAAGGCCGCCACCTCCGCCTGATACCGGACGCCACCGGCCACGGTGCGCTGGACCCGCCCCACCAGCGCTGCCTGCGAAAGGGTGCGTCCGCGGGGTGTTCCCGTAACCGACCGTGGTGGTCCGCTCCGCTGCGGATGGCGGCCCACTCGATGAGCGTGGGGCCTGTGGACAACTTCTCGGTGCGGTCGGTGCCTGTGGACAGCGGTGCACGATTCCGGCACGCGATACCCATGGTGGGGCATGCCTGCTGAGTCCAGTTCCGTCTTCCGCCCCCGCCGCACGCGCCCGCCGCGGCGTACGCCCCTGGCGAGCTTCGGCCGCTGGTTGCTCTGGCACCGCCGCGCCCTGGCCGTGGTCTGTGCGGTGGCCGCGGTGCTCTGCACCCTGCTCGCCGCCCGTCCCGCTCCCGACCCCGGCGTACCCGTGGTGGTCGCCGCGAAACCGTTGAGCGGCGGCGCCCCGCTGAGCGCGGCCGATCTCAAGGTCGTCAGCTATCCGACCCGCCTCGCACCCACCGAACGCAGCACCGACCCGGCCGCGCTGATCGGGCGGGTGCTGACCGCGCCGGTCTCCGGGGGTACGCCGCTCTCGGATCTCTCGGTGGTCAGCCCGCGGGCCGGCCGCGGTGCCGACGACCAGGTGCTGGCACCGGTCCGGCTCACCGATCCGGGGGTGGCCACCCTGCTCCGGGTCGGTGATGCCGTCGACGTGCTGGCCACTCCGATCGACCAGGGCACCGCCCGGGTGGTGGCCCGCGGTGCCCGGGTCGCGGCCCTTCCGGGCACGGGAACCGGTGCCGGCCCGTTCGCCACCGAGGACAGTCGGGGTGCGCTGCTGCTGCTCGAGGTCCAGGCCGATGCGGCGCCGAGTCTGGCCCAGAATTCGGGCCGGCTCTCGATCGTGTTGCGCTGAGCGCGACACGCGTGGAAAAGCCGGGACGCCGGTTACCGGCTGATAGATTGCGAGCCGTTCCGGCCCAAGGTGGGCCTACGAACTGATTGGAGAAGAAGTATGAAGGGCTTCAAAGACTTCATCATGAAGGGCAACCTCATCGAGCTTGCCGTTGCCTTCATCATGGGCACTGCCTTCGCCGCCGTGGTGAAGAGCTTCGCCGCCCTGCTGATGGATCTCGTTGCTCGCATCCTCGGTTTCGACCCCAGCCAGGCCTTCAGCTCCGCCGTCGTGTGGGGCCTCAAGATCGGTGACTTCCTGAGCACCCTGTTCAGCTTCGTCGTCACCGCTCTGGTTCTCTACCTCGCTGTCGTGAAGCCTTACGAGCAGTACAAGAAGATGCGCGGGATCACCGACGAGAAGACCGCCACCGAGACCGAGCTGCTGGCCGAGATCCGCGACCTGCTCGCCGGTCGCTGATCCTCACCCTCGACCACCCCCGACCCAGAGCAGCAGAAAACCCCGTCACGGTGCGGTGACGGGGTTTTTCTCTGCCCACACGAGATTTCTCCGATCAACCCCAGTGCTCCGATCAGCCCCAGTGCGGTGGCCGGTCGGCGAGCAGGCGGCGATCGGCTGCGTCCAGCCCGGTACGCCCGGAACTCACCCGGGACACCGCGCCGGTGGCACCGAGCAGCCGGCGCACCTCGGCCATCGCCGCGGCGTACTGGGCCGCACCCAGACCCGCCCGCATCTGCTGTGTCGGTTGATGATTGCGCCGCGCGGCCTCCCGGAGCCGGTCACCGGACCAGCCCAACCCGGCCAGCTCCGCCAGCAGCACCGCCGGCTGCGGGGTGTCGTGATCCGGCAGGTCGAGTTCCTCACCGGTGAGCGTGAAGCCGAGCACCCGGTGCCAACCGGTGCTCATCCGCCGAGCACGGTCCCGGGTTCGATGCGCTGCTGTTCGGCACCGCCATCGAGCTCGACCTTCCCCCGGACCACCACATCGGCACCGAAGGAGAAGTCACCCTGCACCTGCAGCGAGGTGGCCTCACGCAGCGAGGGGGCACCGTCGGCGAACCGGGCGTCGAAGTCGCCGATCTTCTTGTAGTAAGCCGAATCCAGGCTCACCGCCGGCGTGCTGTCGGTGGTCGCCTCGAGGGTGCCGTCGGTCCGCACCCGGTAGCAGTCCGAGCGCAGCAGCAGCAGCTCATTGGTGGTCTTCACCGGCAGGAACCGGCTGCGGTCCACCACGATCGCGGTCGCCCCCTCGAAGACCTCGATCGCCGCCCCCATCGCGGTCTCCACCTGGAAGACCTCCGGGGAATCGGAATCGGCCGGGTCGACGGTCTTGGTGTTGCGGATCAGCGGCAGGCCGAGCACCCCGCGGCGCTCGACGAGCACCTCCCTCAGTCGCTGCAGGTCCCACCACAGATTGTTGGTGTGGAAGAACGGATGCCGGTGCTCGTCGGTGAAGAAGTGCATCTCGTCATCGGCGGTCTGGGCCGTGTCCCGCAGGATCAACCGACCATCGCTGCGGCGGACCGCGAGATGCCCACCCTTGCGGTCGTTCACGGTCCGCCGGCACAGCTCGGCGGCGTACGGTGCACCGCTGGCGGCGAACCAGCCGGCCAGCACCGGGTCCGGGGCCGCGCCCAGGTTGTCGGAGTTGGATACCGACGCATAGCGGAATCCCTGCTCCAGCAGGCGATCCAGGATCCCGGAGCCGAGCAGCGCCGGATAGATGTCCCCGTGCCCCGGCGGGCACCACTCGAGCGACTCGTCGGCCGGCCAGGACACCGGGGTCAGGTCGTCGGTGCGCAGCTTCGGCTCGAAGTTCTGCAGGAAATCCGGCGGCAGGTCACCGACCGGCAGATCCGCCTGGTCGGCCAGCACGGCGAGCGTGTCCGCACGAGTGCGGAAGCTGTCCATCAGCAGCAGCGGCAACCGGGCGCCATGGGTCTCCCGGGCGCTGCGCACCTGCTGCAGGATCAGATCGAGGAAGGTCTTCCCGTCGCGCACCGGCAGCAGCGACTTCGCCCGGTCCATCCCCATCGAGGTGCCCAGGCCACCGTTCAGCTTGATCATCACCGTCTGCGCGAGCGCCTCACGGGACTGCTCCGGGTCCGGGTGCTGATCGGCGAGCCGGTCCACCTCGGTCAGCGGGCTGATGCTGTCCTCGGCGATCAGACCGGTCGCACCGGACTCCAGTTCGCTGTAGTAGTGCCGGAAGACCTCGATCTCGACCGGGTCGACCCCGGCTTCGGTCATCTTGTCGATCGCGCTGCGCAGTCCCTCGGCGCTCACCCTGCCTCCTCGGCGGTATCGGTCATCTGTCTGGTCAAACCTAGCGAGGGCGGGCCGGGTCGCTGCAGCTGGCCGGTTCAGTTCGGCGCGGTGGCGAACAGCACGATCGCCACCACGCACACCAGCACCGCGACGATGCCGGTCAGCAGGACGTGGCCGTGGTCCTTGCGCATCGCGAAATGGGAGGCGCCGGCGCCGACACCGAACAACAGGGCGGCACCGAGATATTGCCAGTGCGGCAGATAGAAGAAGGTGAACAGCAGCGCCAGCGCCAGCACCACCAGGCTGACCGGAACCGTCACCGGAGCATGGCGGTCACCGAACCCGGCCAGCGGGCCGCGGCGGCGATTGGGCCGGATGCTCTCCATCAGCGACTCCGGCTGCTCCCTGGGATCCATGGTCCCACTCTAGGCGCAACCCGACGCTCGCCCTAGGCTGCCCGGATGAGCACCTGGAGCGATGCCGAGGCCCGCGTTCTGACGGCCCTGGACGAGGAGCGGCTGGTCCGGACCCTGGTCGAGCTGGTGCGGGTGCCGTCGGTGACCGGCAGCGATGCCGAGTCCGAGCTGCAGGCGATGCTCGCCGGCCGGCTCACCGAACTCGGGCTGGAGGTGGACAGCTGGCGGTTGGCGCTGGACGAGTTGTACGCCGCCGACGACTTCCCCGGCGTGGAGGCCGAGCGCGGTGAGGGTCACGGGGTGGTCGGCAACGCCGCCGGGACCGCCGGCGAGGAGGTCCCGGCGCTGGTCCTGCAGGGCCATGTGGACGTGGTACCGGTCGGTGATCCCGCCAAGTGGGGTCAGGCCGATCCCTTCCAGGCAACGATCTCCGGGGACATCCTGCACGGTCGCGGGGCCTGCGACATGAAGGCGGGGCTGGCCGCCAACCTGGCCGTCGCCCAGGCGCTGCGGGACAGCGGGCTGCGGTTCGAGCGCGGCTTCGCGCTGCACTGCGTGGTCAGCGAGGAGGACGGTGGGCTGGGTGCGTACGCCACCCTGCGGCGCGGTCACACCGGTGAGTTCGCGGTGATCCCCGAGCCGACCAGCGGCCGGCTGGTCACCGCCTGCGCCGGTGCGCTCACCTTCACCCTCGAGGTGCCCGGCCGGGCGGCACACGGATCGGCCCGGCTCAGCGGGGTCTCCGCGATCGAGAACTTCCTCACCCTGCATCCGGCGCTGGCCGGGCTGGAGGCCCGCCGCAACGCCGATCCCGATCCGCTGTTCGCCGGGAATCCGTTGCCCTACGCGATTTCGGTGGGCACGGTCCGCGGTGGCGACTGGGCGAGCAGCGTGCCGGACCTGCTGACCGCCGAGGGGCGGATGGGCGTACGCCTGGACGAGGACCCGGCGACCGCCCGCGCCGAGCTGGAGCAGGTGGTCGCCGAGGTCTGCGCCCGGCATCCGTTCCTGCGTGACCAACCGATCCGGGTCAGCTGGTCCGGCGGGCAGTTCGGCTCCGGACGGATCGAGGCCGACCACGCCTTCATCGGTGAGACCCAGCAGGCGATCGCGGCGGTGAGCGGACGCGCGGCGGCACTCGGGGCCGCACCCTATGGCTCGGATCTGCGGCTCTACACCGGCGTCGGTGGGATCCCGACCCTGCACTACGGTCCCGGCGATGTGGCGATGGCACATGCACCCCGGGAACAGGTGTCGATCGCCGAGACGATCCAGGTGGCGCGGACCCTGGCCGTGCTCGCGGTCCGCCGGCTCGGTGGTCACGCGGCGCGCTGACCCCCGGGATAGCCTGACCGGCATGCTGCTCCAGGAGGTCGCCGACACCTCGGCCGCGGTGGCCGCGACGCGTTCCCGCAACGCCAAGCGGGACCTGCTGGCCGAGCTGCTGCGCCGTACCCCGGCCGAGGACCTCGAGATCGTGGTCGTCTGGCTCGCCGGCGAACTGCGGCAACGGCGTACCGGGGTCGGCTGGGCCTCGCTCAGCACGCTGCCCGATCCGGCCGCCGAGCCGAGCCTCGAGGTGACCGCGGTCGACGCCGAGCTGGAACGGGTCGCCGGGCTGGCCGGGCCGGGCTCGCAGCTGGCCCGCCGAGAGGCGATGAGCCGGTTGTTCGGTGCCGCGACCGCGGGCGAACAGCGGCTGCTGCGCGGCCTGCTGTCGGGTGAGGTGCGTCAGGGTGCGCTGGACGCGGCGATCCTCGATGCGGTCGCCGCCGCCTCCGGGGTGCCGATGACCGAGCTGCGGCGAGCGGTGACGGTCCGCGGCGCGACGGCCCCGGTGGCCGTGGCCGCGCTCACCGGCGGCAGCGAGGCGGTCGCCGCGTTCGGCGTACAGGTCGGTCAGGGAGTACGCCCGATGCTGGCCTCCTCGGCCCCGGATGTTCCTGCTGCATTGGAAAAACTCGGCGACCGGTGGAGCCTGGACACCAAGCTGGACGGCATCCGGATCCAGGCGCACCGCGGTGCGGACGGGGTGCGCCTGTTCACCCGCAGCCTGGACGACATCACCGACCGGCTGCCCGAGGTGGCGGCGATCGTGGCCGCGCTGCCCGGTGGGGATCTGGTGCTGGACGGGGAGGTGCTGGCCCACGATGCGGCCGGGAAACCGCGGCCCTTCCAGGACACGGCCGCGCGCAGTGCCACGCTGAGTCCGGCACCGGAGGCCGGCGCCGGGCTGGTACCGGCGTTCTTCGACGTGCTCCACGCCGACGGCGCGTCCCTGCTGGACCGCCCGCTGGTGGACCGGTTGGCGGTGCTGGACCGACTGGTGCCGCGGGAGTACCGGATCCGGCGCGCCGACACCACCGACCCACAGGAGGCGGCCCGGTTCTTCGAGCAGGTGGTCGCCGACGGCCATGAGGGGGTGGTGCTCAAGGATCTGGACGCGCCCTATGCCGCGGGTCGCCGGGGCGCGGCCTGGATCAAGGTGAAGCCGCGGCACACCCTCGACCTGGTGGTGCTCGCGGTCGAGCGCGGCAGTGGCCGGCGGCGCGGCTGGCTGTCGAACATCCATCTCGGCGCGCGCGATCCCGAGGGCCGCTTCGGCCCGCCGGGTGGGTTCGTGATGGTCGGCAAGACCTTCAAGGGGATGACCGATGAGATGCTGCGCTGGCAGACCGAACGGTTCACCGACCTGGCGGTCGACGAGGGTGACTGGATGGTGACGGTGCGGCCCGAGCAGGTCGTCGAGATCGCCCTGGACGGGGTGCAGCGATCGCGTCGTTATCCGGGCGGGGTGGCGCTGCGGTTCGCCCGGGTGGTGCGTTATCGCGACGACAAGCCGGCCGGTGAGGCCGACACGATCTCCGACGTCCGCGCTCTCGGCGAGGGCTGACCGGGCTCGCGCGCCGTCCGCAAAGAATGATCATGGAATATTCGTACTTGCATACGTATGTTTGCGGCTGAAGGGCCGGATATTCCATGATCGTTTCTGGATGGACAGCTGCCGAGGAGCTCGATTGGGGTGGGGCTGTGCGGGAGCGCTAGGCTGAGACGGCCGCGCGAGCGGCGAGGCCCCATAGCTCAGGGGATAGAGCACCGCTCTCCTAAAGCGGGTGTCGTTGGTTCGAATCCAACTGGGGCCGCCCGACGTTCACCCGTTGTTTGATGAGATTCCGCTCAGTCCGAGTTGCTTTTGGGCCGATTTTGGGATGTGCCCTTGGTTGGGACCCCGTGGGTGGGTATCTTTTTTATTGAGAGCGCCGATGGATGTCTCCTGGGGGTGGGTAGACAAGGTGCGTGAGCCCGTTCGTCGGCGCTCTCCTCAATCATGACGAAGGGCCCGGAACCAGATCGGTTCCGGGCCCTTCGCTCTGCGTCGGCTCGCGCGCGGCGCCATGACCCCGCTCTTCGGCCCAGTCGTCGAAATCCTCGCGGCCTTTCCGCGCCGGTCACCTCAGTGACGCGGGATTTCTCCTTGGTGGGCCTGCATCGCGGGGACGCGCCGCCAGACGCTCGCCTCCTGGAGGTCAGCTGGCGGGGGTCTCCTCCGGGAGGCCCTTGAGCTGCTCGATCAGGTTCTCCAGCTGGGAGGCGTTCAGCAGGCCGGCCTGGTTGAAGACCATGTTGCCCTTGTGGAACGCCATCACCGTGGGGATGCTCATGATGCCCAGCGAACCGGACAGCTCCTGGTTGGCCTCGGTGTCGACCTTGCCGAAGACGACATCGTCGTGGGACTCCGACACCTTCGAGTAGATCGGCGAGAAGCGCTTGCACGGGCCACACCAGTCGGCCCAGAAGTCGACCAGGACCAGGTCGTTCTCCTTGATCGTGGACACGAAGTCCTCGGAGTTCAGGTCAACGGTTGCCATATCGGGCGTACCTCTCTCTAGTTCGGTCGTGCCCATTCGCACAGGGCCACGCTCACCTGCACAACACCGGTGCCGGGAACGCTATTCCCCCTCAAGGGTAAGCATGATGTCGTCACCGATGGAACGGATCACCCGGCCGGCGCCGATGGTCCGCCCAGCCACGGTGGACACCAGCGCCGACATCCCGGGCAGCGCCTCATCCGGCGTACCGGCCCCCGGCACCGTCCGCAGCAGCAGCGGATTGCTGCCGTCGGGCCACGGCTGGCTGAGCCGCTCCCAGGTCCGCAGCCAGGCCTCGGAGATCTCCTGCACCGACGGTACGCCGAAGAAGTGCCCGACCGGTGCGTGGTGCCGCAGCGCCACGATCGGCGAATCCACGTAGAGCAGCGCCAACCGGACCCGGGCATCCAGATCGCGGCGTTGCTCCAGCGACCCCTGGACCGCCCAGGAGCACGGGTTCGGACAGGTCTCGCCGACATCGGGCCGCTCCCCCGCGCCGATGGTCTCGTGGTTCATCGCGCAGACCGCGAGTGCATCCCCGAGCCGGGAGTGGAACTTGTCCAGATAGGCGGTGTAGCCGATCACGTCACCGTTGCAGGCGTTCAGCGACCGCTTGGCGGTGGCCCGCAGCGCCGAGTTATGCGGGCAGCTGCGGTCGTCGGTGCCCCAGCGCTCCCCCACACTGTCGCGCATCCGCAGCGGATCCCCGCCGTGCCCCAGGGTCGATTCCCAGGCGAGCTGGCAGAGGTATTCCCCGATCAGGTGCGCGGTCACCACCACCTGCAGCGGTTCGTGGCGCAGCGCGCGCAGCTGCATCACCTCGAGCATCAACTCGTACAGCGGTACCAGCGAGGCCAGCGCCCCGCGCTGCGGATCGCGCGGCAGCAGCGGGAAGGAGGACTCCGCCAGCCGCAGGGCCCACGGCCGGTCGAAACCCTCGGCGATGGTGCCGAAGTCCTCGGCGTCCAGGTCCAGCACCCGTTTCGCCGCGGTCGCCAGGTCGCGGACCTTCGCCAGCCGCTGCGGCGACCCGGTCTGCGGCAGCTTGTC
Source organism: Enemella evansiae (assembly GCF_002250705.1). GTDB lineage: Bacteria > Actinomycetota > Actinomycetes > Propionibacteriales > Propionibacteriaceae > Enemella > Enemella evansiae. The sequence continues at coordinate 111,914 of NZ_NMVP01000038.1, read as the reverse complement.
CTGGGCCAGGGCCGCCACCGCGTCGTACCAGTGTCCCTCCAGCAGTGCGCGGACCGGCCCGTCAGGCACGGACGACCACCACGGCGAACAGCTGCTCGGCCGCGTCGGCGTCCACCTCGTAGCTCTCCCCCGAATCGGTCGTCAGGCGTACGCCCCCGGCACCCGGTTCGGCGTCCACCTCCACGCCCGGCACGATCCCGGCACGGAACAAGGCCGCCATCGTCTCGTGCCCGGTCTGCAGGTTCTCCCCGATCCGGCGCAGCTGCACCCGCGTGGACCCGCCGCCGGAGACCAGTCGCGCCAGCGCCTGGCTCGACTCGCCGGCATCGGCGGCCGCGGTGGACCCGAGATCGGCCAGCCCCGGGATCGGGTTCCCGTAGGGCGAGGTGATCGGGTCACCGAGGATGGAGACCAGCCGCCGCTCCACATCATCGGAGATGACGTGCTCCCACCGGCAGGCCTCGTCGTGCACGTTCTCCCACTCCAGGCCGATCACATCGACCAGCAGCCGCTCGGCGAGCCGGTGCTTGCGCATCACCCGGATGGCACGATCGCGGCCCACCTCGCTGAGCTCCAGATGCCGGTCGCCCTGCACCGAGAGCAACCCGTCGCGTTCCATCCGGGCCACGGTCTGGGACACCGTCGGGCCGCTCTGGTGCAGCCGCTCGGCGATCCGGGCACGCAGCGGAACCACACCCTCTTCCTCGAGCTCGTAGATGGTGCGCAGATACATCTCGGTGGTGTCGATCAGGTCGCTCACGCGGCTGCTCCTGTCCTGCCTGTCTGCGGGTGGCCTAACCCCAGCAGGTCGAGCCGGCGGGGTCACCCCAGCTTACTGGGCGGTCGTACGCCCGGGAACTGTTCGACCGGCCTGCTCGTTCAGTCGACCCAGCGACCGCCGCGCAGCACCCGGCGTACCCCGCCGCCGGGGTCGGTGAGCACCAGATCCGCCCGGTACCCCGGCGCCAGTGCACCGACCTCGGTCAGCCCGTGCCAACGGGCCGGATTGCCGGCCGCGGCGGCGGCCACCGCCGTCAGATCGGCACCCAGCCCGAGCACATACCGCACCGCGGCCGCCATGGTCAGCGTGGAGCCGGCGATGCTGCCCAGGGTCGGCGCCCCGGACCCGTCGGCGACCAGCAACCGGGCCACCCCGCCGCTGACCCGGGCCTGCACCGCACCGAGCGCGTAATCACCGTCGCCGAGCCCGGCGGCGGCCATCGCGTCGGTGACCAGCAACACCCGGTCCCAACCGGCCGCGTCGGCGGACATCCGGATCACCTCGGGTGAGAGATGGATGCCGTCGCAGATCAGCTCGACCCCGACCCGCGGATCGTCCAAGAGCACCGGGACCGGGCCCGGGTCGCGGTGATGGATCGGCTGCATCGCGTTGAACAGATGGGTCGCCACCCGCGCACCGGCATCGATGGTCCGCCGGGTCAGCTCGGCCCCGGTATCGGAATGCCCGAACGCGACACACACCCCGGCGGCCCGGAACCGCTCGATCGCCTCGACCGCGCCATCGAGCTCGGGGGCCAGGGTGACCATCGCCAGCTGCCCGTCGGCGGCGGTGAGCAGGGCATCCACCAGCTCGGGAGTGGGATCGCGGAGCAGCAGCGGATCGTGCGCGCCGCGGCGGGCCTCGGCCAGGAAGGGCCCCTCCAGGTGCAACCCGGCCAGCTCACCGGCGGCGGCGAGACCGGACAGCATCTCCAGCTGGCGGCACAGGTTGTCCACGGTGTCGGTGGCCAGGCTGGCGAACTGGGTGGTGGTGCCGCGGGAACGGGCGAAGTCGAGCACCCGGCGTACCCCGGCGGCATCGGTGGAGCCGAAGTCCACCCCGACGCCACCATGGGTGTGGGTGTCGATGTAACCGGGCAGGGCCCAGGTGTCGTCGGTGGCGGCACCCGGTGCGGGTTCGACGGCGGCGATCCGGTCGTCGGCGATCTCGATCCGGGCGGGGGCGACCATGCCCGACGGGGTGACGGCCCCCGCGACCAGCAGCGGTTCCACCTCAGTCCGCCAGCACCACCGCGCGGGTCAGATTGCGCGGTGCGTCGGGATTCAGACCGAGCTTCATCGCCCGGGCCACGGCGAGCCGCTGGGCGATGATCAGATCGGCCATCGGGTCGATGTCGTGGTCGACGAAGGTGGCGCCGGTGTCGCGGACCTGGGCGGCCAGACCATAGGGCGGGCGGCCGAAGCTCCACACCACCCGGCCGGGTTCGGCGACCGCGATCGGGCCGTGCCGATATTCCATCGCCGGGTACGCCTCGGCCCAGCTCTGCGTGCACTGGCGGAACTTCAGCGCCGCCTCCTGGGCCAGCCCGATCGTCCAGCCATGACCCAGATAGGTGATCTGCTCGACATCGGCCATCTCCTCGGTGAGCCGGTACTGCAGCGCCTCGGTGGCCTGGCGGACCATCTCGGCGAGCGGGTCGCCGACCCAGGCCCGGACCAGGGCGAGCGCGGTGGTGGCGAAGCGGGTCTGCACCACCGAGGCCTCGTCGGCGAAGGACAGGTCGATGCTGGCCTCGGCCAACCGGGCGGTCGGTGAGGTCTCGGGGACCACGTCGCCGACGACGGCCAGGGTCGGGATCCGGCCGCCGACATCGCTGAGCAGGCGGTTGATGTCGGTGGTTCGCCCGGAGCGGCTCAGCACCACCAGCCGCTGGTAGCCGCGGTCCCGCGGGCACTCCGAGGCGGTGAAGGCGTCCGACTGCCCCATCCCGGCGGCCTCCCGGAGGGCGGCCATCGACTGCGCGATGTACCAGGCCGTGCCGGTCCCGACGAAGGCGACCCGCTCACCGTCGGCGGGCAGCAGGTGCGCCACCTCCGGCAGCAGTTCCCCGGCCCGCTGCCAGCACTCCGGCTGGGAGCCGATCTCGTCATCGGTCAGGAAGGGCATCTACGCTCCTCGGCTCGGCTGCGGTGGACCATCGGCTCCAACCTAGCGTGCGGCCTCAGGGCTGCAGTCGGGTACGCCGCCAGCGGTAGTCGTAGCGGTCGAACAGCAACCGATCGTGCAACCGGCTCGGCCGGCCCTGCCAGAACTCGATCCGGTCCGGCACGATCCGGAAGCCACCCCAGTGCTGCGGCCGGGGCACCTCGCCCTCGGCGTACTCGGTCTCCGCTCCGGCGTACGCCTCGGCGAGTGCGGCCGCGTCGGCGATCGGGTGGGACTGCCGCGACATCGCGGCGGCGATCTGGGAGCCGCGCGGTCGGACCGCGAAGTAGGCGTCCGACTCGGCCGCGCCGACCCGCTCGACGATGCCCTCGATGCGGACCGAGCGATAGAGCGCCGGCCACCAGAAGGTGGCCGCCACCCCCGGGTTCTCGGCGAGCTGGTTGCCCTTGTTCGAGTCGTAGTTGGTGTAGAAGGTGAACGACCCCTCGCCGAAATCCTTGAGCAGCACCACCCGCGCGCTGGGTCGCGGCCGGCCGTCGGTCATCCGCACGGTGGCCACCGTCATCGCCGTCGGTTCCTTCACCTCGCCGCGCTCGGCCGCGGCGAGCGCGTCGCCCAGCCAGCGTTCGAACAACCGGGTCGGGTCCATCCCCGCCTCGTCCTCCAGCAGGCGTACCGAGTCGTAGTCGGTGCGCAGTCCCTTCAGGTCGGCAGGCTCGTCTCGGCTCATGGCCCCCCACTGTGCCGCGCGTGAAAGGATTGCGCCATGCCGATCGAGATCCCCCCGTTGCTGCTGCCCCGCGACGGACGGTTCGGGTGTGGTCCGGCGAAGGTCCGCCCGGCCGCCGTGGAAGCCCTGGTCGATTCCGCCGCGACCCTGCTCGGCACCTCCCATCGGCAGGAACCGGTGCGGGAACTGGTGCATCGGGTACGCGCCGGGCTGGGCACCCTCTACGGGTTGCCGGACGGTTACCAGGTCGTGCTCGGCAACGGTGGCGCCAGCACCTTCTGGGATCTCGCGGTCTGTTCGCTGATCGAGCAGCGGTCGGCGCACGGTGTCTTCGGCGAGTTCTCGTCCAAGTTCGCCAAGGCGGCCGCGGCCGCACCGCATCTTGCGGACCCGTCGGTCTTCGAATCCCCCGCCGGCACGGTCCGGTTGCCGGAGCCGACCGAGGGTGTCGACGTCTATGCCTGGGCGCACAACGAGACCTCCACCGGTGCGCTCGCCCCGGTCCACCGGATCGGTGGCGAGGAGGCGCTGGTGCTGATCGACGGCACCTCGGCCGCCGGTGGTGTCGGGGTCGATCTCACCGCAGTCGATGTCTACTATTTCGCACCACAGAAGGGATTTGCCTCCGACGGTGGACTGTGGCTGGCGTTCCTGTCGCCGCGCGCGATCGAGCGGATGGAGCGGATCGCGGCCAGTGATCGGTGGATCCCGGAGATGTTGTCGCTGAAGGCGGCGTACGACAATTCGCTGAAGGACCAGACGCTGAACACCCCGGCGATCGCGACCCTCTTCCTGATGGCCGAGCAGCTCAGCTGGTTGCTGGAGAACGGCGGGATGGCGTACGCCGAGCAGCGCACCCGGGCGTCGTCGATGCGGCTCTATCGCTGGGCGCTGGAGAATCCGCTGACCACCCCGTTCGTCGCCGAACCGGAGCACCGCTCCCCGGTCGTCGGCACCATCGACTTCGACGAGTCGGTCGATGCCGCCGAACTGGCGACGGTGCTGCGTGCCAACGGTGTGGTGGACACCGAGCCCTATCGCAAGCTGGGCCGCAACCAGCTGCGGATCGGGCTGTTCCCGGCGATCGACCCGGAGGATGTCACCGCGCTCACCCATTGCATCGACTGGGTGCTGCCGCGGGTACGCCGCTGACCCCCACGAACCGCTGCGGATCTGCCGCCGGTCGGCCATGATGGGCGCATGGACAGCAGGTTGCCGGAGTTCCCCGCCGATTGGCAGCGGGCGTTGGTGCTGGTCGCCCACCCCGATGATCCCGAATACGGCATGGCCACCGCGATCTCGCGGTGGACGCGGGAGGGCAAGCGCGTGGACTACGTGCTGGCCACCAGTGGCGAGGCCGGTATCGACGGCATGGAACCGGCCGTCTGCGGCCCGCTGCGGGAGGAGGAGCAGCGCCGCGCGGGCGCGGTCGTCGGGGTCACCGACATCACCTTCCTCGGCTTCCCCGACAGCGAGCTGCGCAACGACGAATCGCTGCGATCCGCACTGGGCAAGGAGATCCGGGACCGCCGCCCGGACGTGGTGCTCTCCCTCTACCGCGGGCCGGCCTGGGGTCCGGAGGCACCCAACCAGCGTGACCACATCGAGTTCGGCAATGCGGCGGTGGCCGCGACCGCCGACCTGCCCGCCGAGGAGCGGCCGCGCTGGCTGTTCGAGAACGGGCCCGGGTCGACGCACCGGGTGGCCGTCACCGAGGAGGACGTGCAGCGGGCGATCGGGTCGCTGGCCGAGCACGATGTCTATCTGCAGGTGCTCGACCCGGACACCCCGGTGGCGGAGCAGGCCCGCAAGCAGGTGGAGATGACCTGCCAGCGCGATGAGGACGGCGGGATCTGGGTCGGTTTCACCCGGGTCGACCTGTAGCCCTGTCGATCTGGGCCGGGTCTGGTTAGGGTGGGTCAATGACGGACCCCACCCAGCCGGAACCCCAGGCCATCGACGCCCCCATGACCACGGCGGCCGCCTTCCTGGTGCTGACCGTCGGCGACGGTGACGACGCCACGACCACCGCACGCGGGGTCGTGGCCGGCATCGACGACCTGATCAAGGACGTCCGGATCCGCGCCAACGGCCGGCCCTTCACCTGCAACGTCGGGATCTCCGACCACGTCTGGGACCGGCTCACCGGCAACCGGCCGAAGCCGAAGGAGCTCAAGCCGTTCACCGAGATCAAGGGGGCGAAACACACCGCGGTCGCCACCCCGGGTGACCTGCTGTTCCACATCCGCGCCGACTCGACCGATCTGGTCATCGAGTTCGAGAAGCTGCTGCTGGAGGCGCTCGGCGATTCGGTCAGCACCGTCGACGATGTCGCCGGTTTCCGCTACTTCGACGGCCGCGACCTGCTCGAGTTCATCGACGGCACCGCGAACCCCGACGGCCTCGCGCTGCCGGCCGCGACCCTGGTCGGCGAGGAGGACGAGCAGTACGCCGGCGGCAGCTATGTCGTCATCCAGAAGTACCTGCACGACCTGGGCGCCTGGCGCAAGCAGTCGACCGAGACCCAGGAGCAGATCATCGGGCGTACCAAACCCGACAACGTCGAACTGCCCGATGCCGGCGCCGATCAGCAGAAGTCGCACAAGACGCTGTGCACGATCACCGACGAGCAGGGCGAGCACGACATCCTGCGCGACAACATGCCGTTCGCGACCCCCGGTGAGGGCGTCTACGGCACCTTCTTCATCGGCTACTCCCGCCACCTGTGGGTCACCGAGAAGATGCTGGAGCGGATGTTCGTCGGCGATCCGCCGCCGCTGTACGACAAGATCCTCGATTTCTCGAAGGCGGTCACCGGGGTGACCCTGTTCGTCCCGCCGCGCGGGTTCCTGAAGTCCCTCTCCGACTGACCAGTACGCCGACCGGCCGGTGACTCGACCGGTACGCCGCCGGTTCAGCGACGAGGCCAGTCGTCCCCGAGCCGGGGCCGGATCACGGTCGGGTCGTCGTCATCGAGCGGCCGGCCGAGATCCGGTGCGTCCCAGGCCCGCCGGGCACTGCTGTCCGCACCCCGATCAGCCGACGGCTCGGCCCGGTCGGGCTGCTCGGCCCGCTCGGCGTCCGGTTCGGCCTCTTCGGCAGACCGCTGCGGGGTGCTCTGGCCGACCGAGGCGCCGCCGCGCCGCGGCGGCATCGGTCCGGCGGCCCGACCGGGCCGGTTGCGGCCCAGCAGCAGCACCACCGCCGCGCCACCGAGGGAGACCAGCAGGGCCAGCAGCAGCGCGACCAGGGTGCCCGTCCGGCTGGCGCGGGCGCTGGGCGGTTCGAGCGGGGCCTCATCGACCGGTGCCTCGCTCGGCGGCGGTGACGGCGGCGGGGTCGCTCCGGGGGTGGGCGCGACCTCCAACTGCTTGGGGATCGGCACCGACATGACCACCGAGTTCTCGCCCTCGGAGCCGACCAGCAGCGACTTGCCGTCCAGGCTCACCGCGACCGATTCGCCCTGCGGCTGGAACGGCAGCGGCGCGCGGGTCACGGTGCTGTAGATCTCGGGGCTGAGCACCTCGACCGCGACGTAGCTGCGCAGCACCAGCCGACCGTCGGGCAGAACCGCACCGTCGGTGACGAAGGACGGGCCCTGGGCGACCCGGGTCAGGGTGTTCGGGGCGTCGGTACGCAGCTGCCGCGGGGCGGCGTACACATCACCCTCGGCCTCCTTGGTGACGAACAGCAACCGGCCCTGCTTGTCGACCAGCATCGCCTCCGCGTCGTGCGGCCCATCGGGATAGACGAAGTCGTAGGCACGGTAGCTGCCGGAGCGATTGTCGTTGGGCGCGGGGCTGTCGAAGTAGTAGACGGTGATCTTGTCGCGCTTGCGCTGGTTGTCACCGATGTCGCCGACATAGAGCCGGTTGCCGACCATCAGCACCGCTTCCACATCGACCGGTTTGGCGGCGTACTCCAGGGTGCCCCTGGTCTTCCCGTCCGGGCCGATCGCATAGATGACCCCGGTGTCACCGGAGTCGTTGACCGTCCAGTAGAGGTTGTTGCCGACATCGCGGGTCAGCCCGGAGGACTCCTTGATCCGCGGGTCGGTGATGGTGAACGCGGGCTTCGGGGTGGGCGCGGGGGCCGCCGGCTCGGGTGAGGGATCGGCGTACGCCGCGGGTGCCAGGGAGAGGGAAAGGCTCGCCACCGAAGCGGCGATGGCGGTACACCACCGCATCCGTGTGCTCGTCATCTCCCGCTCTCTCTCGGCGACACCAACAGCGAAGACTACGCGACCCGGGCCATCGGCTGGCGAATCGTCGCACGCATGAGGGGCGGCAATACTATGAGCCGCGTCACAATCCCCGGGCCCCGGTCCGCGGTCAGCGCTGCCACCACTGCAGCACCGCGCCGACCACGACCAGCAGCACCAGCACGACCAGCACACCGGTCACGATGAGCCTTCGGACACGCGGATTCACCCCGACAGCGTAGTGGCCGCCGTCGAGGTGCCGGGTCCACTACCCTGTCCGGGTGACCCCTGCCGAGCCGATCCCGGAGCCCGCCGGCGGTGCCCCGGTGCCCGCGACGGGCCTGCCCGGTACGCCGGAGACGATCCAGGTCGGCGGTTTCTCGCGGCTGCGCTATCTGCTCGTGCTGCTGGCGGCCGCGTCGCTCGCGGCGCTGTGGGTGCTGCTCACCCAGGGCAAGTGGAACGGGGTCGGCGCCTTCATCGTGCTGCCGCTGTTCGCGCTCGCGGTCTGGTGGCTCGCCGGGCCGCCGCATCGGCTGCGTCAGGTGATGCTGGGCCCCGACGGCATCGAGCTGACCCGGCACACCCGGGTACGCACCCGGATCGCCGCCGACGAGCTGGCCGGGATCCGCCGCGAGGCCGATGCGCTGATCCTCACCCCGGCCGACCCGGCCGCCTTCCTCACCCGGCATCGGGAGTTGCGTCCGCTGCGCGCCGGCGACCAGGTACGCCTCCCGCTCAGCTAGGACGCACGGTCCTCGAGTAGCGAGCCATGCGCAGCGGAGCGGAGCGATGGATCGCGTGCCGAGAGGACCCGACCGCTTCATCTCGACAAGCGGCCAGCGTCACTCGGGTTTGACGACCACGACCAGGTCACCGCCCTCGACCTGGTGTACGCCGGAGAGGGCGACCCGCTCGACGACGCCGGCCACCGGGGTGGTGATGCTGGCCTCCATCTTCATCGCCTCGATGGTGGCCACCGTCTCACCGGCGGCGACCTGCTGGCCCTCCTCGACGACCGCGTGCACGGTCCCGGCGAAGGGGGCCGCGACCTGGCCCGGTTTGTTCGGGTCGGCCCGCTCGGTCTGCACCGCATCGACGCTGATCGAACGGTCGCGTACCCGGACCGGGCGGAGCTGGCCGTTCAGCGTGGTCATCACCGTGCGGATGCCCTTGCTGTCGGCCTCGCCGATCGACTGCAGCGAGACGATCAGGGTGACACCCTTGTCCAGCCGGACGTGGTGCTCGGTGTCCGGGGTGAGGCCGTAGAGGAACTCCAGCGTCGGCATCGCGGACAGGTCGCCGTAGGTCTCCCGGTTCGCGGTGAAGTCCTTGGTGGGCGCGGGGAACAGCAACCGGTTCAGGGTTTCCTGCCGGATCCGGCCGGGGTTCTCCAGCTTCGGCAGGTCGTCGGCCGGCACGACCTCCTCGCGGGTCGGCACCTTGCGACCACCGAGCGCCTTGCTGCGGAAGGGCTCCGGCCAGCCGCCCTCGGGCGTACCCAGCTCGCCACCCAGGAAGCCGATCACCGAGTCCGGGATGTCGTACTTGTCGGGGTTCTGCTCGAAATCGGCCGGGTCGGCGTCCACCGCGACCAGATGCAGTGCCAGGTCGCCGACCACCTTCGAGGACGGGGTGACCTTGGTCGGCCGGCCGAGGATCTTGTCCGCGGCGGCGTACATCTGCTCGATCTGCTCGAACTTCTCCCCCAGCCCGAGCGCGATCGCCTGCTGGCGCAGGTTGGACAGCTGACCACCGGGGATCTCGGTGTCGTAGACCCGGCCGGTCGGGCTCGGCAACCCGGATTCGAAGGGGGCGTACGCCTTGCGCACGGCCTCGAAGTAGGGCTCCAGATCCATCACCGCGCGCAGATCGTCCTGACCCGTCGCGGTCAGCCGGGTGGCCCGCTCGGTGTGCTCGAGGGCCGCGACCAGCGCGGAGGCGGGCACCTGGGAGGTGGTACCGCCCATCGAGGCGGAGGCCACGTCGACCGCATCCACCCCGGCGTCGATGGCCGCCATCAGGGTGGCCAGCTGACCACCGGCGGTGTCGTGGGTGTGCAGGTGCACCGGCAGGTCGAAACGCTCGCGCAGCGCGGTGACCAGCGTCCGCGCGGCCGGCGGGCGGAGCAGGCCGGCCATGTCCTTGATCGCGAAGACGTGCGCGCCGGCCTCGGCGATCTGCTCGGCGAGCCGCAGGTAGTAGTCGAGGGTGTAGATCGTCTCGCCCGGGTTGGTCAGGTCGGAGGTGTAGCAGAGCGCCACCTCGGCCACCGACCGGTTGGTCTCGCGGACCGCCTCGATCGCCGGGCGCATCTGCTCGACATCGTTGAGGGCGTCGAAGATCCGGAAGATGTCGATGCCGACCCCGTCGGCCTCGGCGACGAAGGCCTGGGTGACCTTGGTCGGATAGGGCGTGTAACCGACGGTGTTGCGGCCGCGGAGCAGCATCTGCAGACACTGACCGGGCATCGCCTCGCGCAGCTTCGCCAACCGCTCCCACGGGTCCTCGCCGAGGAAGCGCAGCGCGACATCGTAGGTGGCACCGCCCCAGCACTCCATCGAGAAGGTGCCGGGCAGCATCCGGGCCAGCACCGGCGCGGCCTCGAGGAGGTCCTTGGTGCGCATCCGGGTGGCCAGCAGCGACTGGTGGGCGTCGCGGAAGGTGGTGTCGGTGACCTCGGTGTGGGTGGCCCCGCGCAGGTCGGCGGCGAAGCCCTCGGGGCCGAGCCGATCGAGCCGCTGCCGCGATCCCTCGGGGGCCGGCTGGTCGAGCTCGACCGCCGGCAGTTTGCTGGCCGGGTCGATCTCGATCGGCCGGGCGCCGTTGGGCTGGTTGACGGTGACGTCGGCGAGCCAGTTCAGCACCCGGGTGCCGCGGTCGGCGGGGGTACGCATGGTGAGCAGTTGGGGTCGTTCGTCGATGAAGCCGGTGGACAGGTTGCCGGCGACGAAATCCGGGTCGGCGAGCACGGCCTGCAGGAACGGCACATTGGTGGTCACCCCGCGTACCCGGAACTCGGCCAGGGCGCGGCGGGCCCGGGCGGTCGCCAGCTCGAAGGTGCGGCCGCGGGCGGTCAGCTTCACCAGCAGCGAGTCGAAATAGGGGCTGATCTCCACCCCGGTACCGACCGTGCCGCCGTCGAGGCGGATGCCGGCGCCGGAGGCGGAGCGGTAGGTGGTGATCATGCCGACATCGGGACGGAAGCCGTTGGTCGGGTCCTCGGTGGTGATCCGGCACTGCAGCGCGGCGCCGCGGATCTTCAGGTCGGCCTGGTCGAGGCCGAGGTCGGCGAGCGATTCACCGGCGGCGATCCGCATCTGGGACTGCACCAGGTCGACGTCGGTGATCTCCTCGGTGACGGTGTGCTCGACCTGGATCCGCGGGTTCATCTCGATGAAGACGTGCTCCCCGGCCCGCTCCCCCTCGGTCTCCAGCAGGAACTCGACGGTGCCGGCGCAGGAGTAGTCGATCGACTCGGCGAACTTGACCGCGTCGCTGCACAGCTTCTCCCGCAGTTCGTCGGAGATGTGCGGGGCGGGTGCGATCTCGACCACCTTCTGGTGCCGGCGCTGGATCGAACAGTCCCGCTCGAACAGGTGCATCACGTGGCCCTGGGTGTCGGCCAGGATCTGCACCTCGATGTGGCGGGGGCGCTGCACGGCCTGCTCGATGAACACCGTCGGGTCGCCGAAGGCACCCTCGGCCTCCCGCATCGCCGCACCGAGCGCCTCGCGGAGCTCCTCGGGGCGGTCCACCCGGCGCATCCCGCGGCCGCCGCCACCGGCGACGGCCTTCACGAAGACCGGGAAGCCGATCTCCTCGGCCCCGGCGACGAGCTCGTCGAGATCCTTGCCGGGCGGGGTCGACTTCAGGGTCGGTACGCCGGCGGCGCGGGCCGCGGCGACCGCGGACACCTTGTTGCCGGCCATCCGGAGCACCTCGGCGGGCGGGCCGATGAAGGTCAACCCGTTGCGGGCGCAGGCGTCGGCGAGCTCCGGGTTCTCCGACAGGAAGCCGTAGCCGGGGTAGACCGCGTCCGCGCCGGATTCCTTGGCGGCCCGGATGATCTCGTCGATGTCCAGGTAGGCGCGGACCGGGTGCCCCTCCTCCCCGATCTGGTACGCCTCATCGGCCTTGATCCGATGCTCGGCGTTGCGGTCCTCATAGGGAAAGACCGCAACGGTCCGGGCACCGAGCTCGACGGCGGCGCGGAAGGCACGGACGGCGATCTCGCCGCGGTTGGCGACCAGTACTTTGGCGAACATGGGTCAGAGGTTATCGATCCGCAGTGATCCACGTCGCACGTCTCGCGGCGGCAGTGGCATCAGGAGGTCAGCACCTCCAGGACGCGCGGGGCATAGAAGCGGCGACCGGACCCGCGTGCCGGCAACTCGCGCAGCAACCCCAGACCGACCAGTTGGTCCACCAGCCCGTTCGCGCGCCCGTAAGACAATCCGAGGTTGCGCTGGACCTGCCGCACAGTGAACGAAGGATGGGCCACCGCATACTCGACGAGTTCGAATGCGGTACCGGCCCGGAGCTTCGAATCCCGGACCGCATCAGTCATCTCTGCGCGCACCTCGAGCAGGGCGAGCATCTGCGTTCTTGTCGCTTCCGCCGAGGCGGCCAACCCTTCGGCGTAGAACGCCAACCAGCCATCCCAGTCCGAGTCCGTACTGACCGCGAGCAGGCGATCGTAATACTCGGTCCTTCTCGCTTCGAACCAGGGTGAGACCGTCAAGGTCGGTTCGCTCAGGACACCTGTCGTCAGCAGATCGACCGTCATCAGAAATCGGCCCAGGCGACCATTCCCGTCGTGGAACGGGTGCAGGGTCTCGAACTGGTAGTGGGCCATCCCCGACTTCGCAACCGGGTCGATATGGCGCGAGTGATCTGCCGCCTTCCACTCCATCAAGGAAGCGAGCTGGAACCGGAGATCGTTCCCGGGCGGGGGTGGCACGAAACGTGAGCGAAAGATCGGGGCCAGATCACGGTCGACGTCCTGGCGTTGCCCCACCACCACCTGCACCGACCTGATCTGCCCGCTCTGGGAGTCCTCGTGCCTGGTGCCTCCGACGAGCACTTTCTGCAGTTCACACAACCGGGTGACCGACAGCGGCCGTTCCTCGGAGAGCCCCGCGTACGCGGCATCCGCCATTCGCACGTAGTTCAGGACCTCACGCAGATTCAGATCCTGCACATCGTGTTCGTCTGCGGTGAGCACGTCTCCCAGAGGCGCATAGGTGCCCTCCAGAGCCGAGGTGCTCTGCGCCTCGCGTCGCAGGGTCGGCTGCCGAAGCAGTTGCGGGTTGTCCAGCTGGCGAGCCGTGCTGTCCAGGGCCGCCAGGGCCGCGCGCGCGTCGGCGATTCGCATGAACGCCGCCACCCCGAGGTTCGGCGTGGTGTCGGGCAGCGGGTCAGGAACGAATGCCCGATGTGTCCATTCGCCATAGGACTGATCCGTGCCGCTGATGGGCACCAGCACACCACTCGTTCGCGGCCCGAACCGCTGGAGTTCCACGATGTCAGCTTAGGGGAACTTGTCTGACATCGGGTACTTCCATGACATCGGTCCGCCGGAGATTTCACTAAACTGCAATGCCACCCGCAGCCATGTCACACAACAGCGGGTTGTGTGACATGCACCGCGATCCGGTCACGCTGCGGCGGTGGTGGCGCGGCGGCTGCGGGCGTACGCCATCAGCGCGATCGCCGGTACCAGGCCGAGCAGCAGCGCCACGATGCTGTTGCCGGCCGGGCCGAGATAGGCCCAGCCGAGTGCCGCGTCGGCGGACCAGGCCCCCGGTCCGGTGAAGGCCAGCACCACGCCGAGCACTCCGTAGGCGATCGCCAGTTCAGCGCCGCCGGTGACCGCCCAGAATCCCTTGGCGCTGGTGACGAAGGCCGCCACCGCCATCGTGCCGATCGCCATCGCTGCGGCCAGCGGGCTGAACAGTCCGAGGATCAGCAGGACCCCGCCGACCAGTTCGCTGACCGCGGCCAGCCGAACCATCAGCGGACCGGGCTTGAGGCCCCAGGCCTCGAAGATCGGCGCGGTCCCGGCGACCCCGTGGCCGGAGAGCACGCCGAAGAGTTTCTGGCTGCCATGGCCGATCAGCAGGAGGCCCAGGAAGCAACGCAGCAGCAACAGTCCGATCTCCATCTCAGACCCCTTCCAGTGCCTGGTCGCGATCACTCACGCCGAGGACCGCCGTGAGTGCGGTGCGCAGCTCACGCACCGGATCCTGGGGCCGGGTGGCCGCCCGCCAGGCGATGTGCCGGTCCGGGCGGACCAGCAGGGCACCGGAGTCGTCGATCTCGCGGATCCGCTGCCAATCACCGAGCACGTCCTGGTATTCCTGCCCGATCCCGATCCGGCGTACCCGCAACGGAATCCCCACCTCGGCGGCGACCGCTTCGGCCGCGGCGACCCATTCGTCGGCGTCGATGCCGGCGACCAGGGTGAACTCGCCGCGCCCGACCAGGTCGAGCGTGGAGACCTGCTCGCCGTCGTGGTCCAGCCAGGCGTGCGGCAGCACCGCCCCGGGCAGGGTGGTCGGCTGGTAGTGCATCTCCGCGTCCCGGGTGAAGCCCTGCCGGGCCCCGTCGGGGATCACCGCGCTGGAGGTGTAGCGCTGGTTCATCTCCACCCCGTGGGCGTTGAACTGGATGTCGGCCTCGTCGAGGACCTCGTTGACCAGCCGCCGCTTCTCCGCACCTGTCGGGGTGGGGGCGAAATAGTCATCCAGGGCGGCCTGGCCGGTGGCATCGTCCTGGCCGGCCACGATGCCGAAGGCACTGGGCAGCTGACCGAGCTGGCCGACGCTGTCCATGGCCCGGTCGATGACCTGCCGTCCGACCGGTCGGCGTTCGTCGGCATAGCTGTCCAGCAAGGAATCCCCGGCCTTGTCCTGCAGCACCAGCGCGAGTTTCCAGACCAGGTTGAACGGGTCCTGGACCGAGGTGTTCGAGCCGAGCCCGTTGGCCGGTGGGTGCCGGTGCGCGGCGTCGCCGACCAGGAACACCCGACCGGCCCGGTACTTGGATGCGAGCACGTGGTTGATCTGCCACTGGCTGATGTCCTTGATCCGCACGTCGATCTGGTCGTCGCCGATCGCCGCGTGCACCCGGGTCAGCATCGCCTCGGGGCTGAGGTCGATCTGCTCGGTCTTCGGGTCGTACATCACGATCAGCACCCACTCGTTCCACGGCGCGACGGTGATGAAGGTGCCGGAGCCGAGCCAGAAGTCGCGGCCCGGCTGCAGGGTGAAGAACAAGGTGCCCGGCCGGTGCGCGCGGTATTTCTCGAGGTCGGCCTCGAACCAGACGTTCACCGCGTGCCCGAGCCCGGTCTCCCCCTCCATCTCGATCCCGGCCTCGCTGGCGACCAGGCTGCGCCCGCCGTCGGCGCCGATCACGTACTTCGCCCGGATCGTGCTGATGGTGTCGGTGGCGACCTCACGGACCTGGGCGGTCACGCCCTGCTCGTCCTGGTCGAGGGAGACCAGCTCGGTCCCGAAACGCAGGTTGGCACCGTAGCGTTCGGCGCCGGCGCGCAGGATCGGTTCGAGCTTGTGCTGGCCGATGTTGCACATCGGGGTGGGGCTGGCCGCCTGGTACTCGGTGCGCTGGGCGGCCCCGGTCCCCCAGGCCTTGCGGCGGGCCAGTTCCTTGCCGGCGAAGGAGGTGGCCCAGACGTTGTCACCCATCAGCTCGTTGGCGTACCCGCCGGCGAGCACGTCGGCCTCGATGCCCAGGTCCCGGAAGACCTCCATCGCGCGCTGGTTGGTGATGTGTGCCCGCGGGGTGTGCGCGGTCGAGGGGTACTTGGTGATCGCCAGGTGGTCCACACCCGCCCGGGCGAGCAGTGCGGCCGCGGTCAGGCCGGCCGGGCCGGCTCCGACGACCAGCACATCGGTTTCGGTGTAGTCGTTCTCGCTCATCTCGCTTTTCCTTTCCGAGCTGGGTTTCAGGCCAGTCGCATGGCGGAGTCGACAACGAGGTTCGCGGCGTTGATGCCGCGGTTGTCGGTGAGGGCGAAGGTCGCCTGGACGATGTCCTCGGGGGTCGGCAGTCGTTTCCCGGGGGTACGCTGCCGCAGCGCCTCGTAGCGGTCGCTGCGGTCATCGGCGGCGTTGTCGACCGCGTCGGTGCCGACGACGACCCCGGGGGTGATCGCGTTCACCCGCACCGGGGCGATCTGGGTGGCCAGGGTGTTCATCAACCCGATCACCCCCGCGTTCGCCATCGAGATGGTCGTCGAGCCGGGCATCGGCACCCACATCGACAGGCCGGAGAAGAGCACCACCGAGGCGTCGTCGGTGAACTTCGGCTGGGCGGCCTCGACCGCGACGGCGTAACCGAGGTTCTTCATCATCAGGGTGCGGGCCGCATCCTGGCGGCGGAAGTCGGACAACTTGTTGTGGTCGCGGTCCAGGGCGGCCAGGATCAGGTGATCCACCCGGTCGATCTGGGCGAAGAGCCGGTCGAGGCTGCCGAAGTCGTTGAGGTCGCAGTGCAGACCCGAGGCACCCTCCCCCAGCCGCTCGGCGGCGGCCGCGTTCCGTTCCTCATTGCGGCCGGAGACGGTGACCGTGGCGCCGCGCCGGGTGGCCGCCTCGGCGATGGCCAGGCCCAACCCCTGTGTTCCGCCGATCACCACGAAATGCTTGCCCTGATAGGGATTGTCGGCCATCGGAATAGCTCCTTTGCTGATCCTCGCACCGGCCGGAACGGCCCGGTGGGTCAGCGGCACTCCGGTCGCCGACAAGACCATCGTGCGCCCAGATATTTGAAATGTCAACGGATATTCGAATATTTCACTGACGGCGGACAGCGGAGCCGTCGGTCCGGCCGGTCAGCGCAGGTTCGTGGTGGCGACCACGGTGCTCGAGCGGTTGTGCTGCTGTGCAGCGACGGCCGCCCAGACGACACCCGCGGGAATGGAGAGGAACAGCCCGAGCCCGGCGGTCAGGAAGAGCAGGATCAGGTTGATCACGAACATCACGACCGCCCCGAGCACCGTCGGATAGAGCATCCCGATCGGCCCGAAGAAGAACGCCAGCAGGATCGCCACCCCGACCGACTTCGGCGGGGCGCCGTTGTTCTGCACCACCACGGTCGAGGCCATCATCTGCTGGGGCGGTTGCTGGTAGTAGGGCGGCGGTTGCTGCTGGGTGTATCCGGGGTAGGGCTGACCCTGCTGTCCCGGACGACCCTGCGGCTGGCCGGGTCGGCCCTGACCCGGATAGGACTGCCCGCCGGGATAGGACTGCTGGCCCGGATAGGGCTGCTGGCCCGGATATCCCTGCTGGTACGGGCCACCGACGGCGGGCTGGTTTCCCTGTGTGGGAAAGGAATCCGGGACGGCGGGGAGATTGCCACCCGCACCCCGTCCCGAGTCCTGTCGACCGGGGCCCTGCCCGGAGTCGTACGGATTCCACTGCTGCTGTGGCTGCCACTGATCTGACATTGCTTCCCCCAAGAACCGCTCCCGCGGGGTGCCGGAGCGGCTGGTTTCAGCCTAGATCTCCGTGCGGGTCGGCGACAGGCCCCGGAGCCGGAGGCGGCGACTTCCGCCGGGTTCACCAGGAGAGCGGTTCGGCAGCCGCGGCCGGGGTGCCGGGGGTATCGGCGACCTCGGACCAGGCCCGGGCCAGCCGCTCGATCGCGGTGTCCAGGACGTGCGGCTCCGCGGTCCACGGCACCCGCAGCCAGCGCTCCCCCGCTCCGGTGGCATGGAACTGCGGACCGGCCGCCAGCAGCACCCCCTGCCGGCGGGCCGCCGCGACGAGCGCGGTGGATCGTGGCGCCGGCAGTTCCAGCCACAGCGTGTGACCGCCCTCGGGGGCCACCCAGTGCCATTCGGGCAACCGGGCGGCGAGCAGGCCCATCAGGTGCTCGGCTCGGGCCAGATTGCGCGGCCGGTGCTCCGCTGTCACCTCGTCCTCGACGGCGAGCAGTTCCAGCAGGATCAGTTGTTCCAGCGCGGCCGCACCGTGATCGTCGAGGGTCCGCACCCGCAGCAGCGGGTCGATCAGATCGTCGGGGCTGCGGATCCAACCGAGCCGCAGCCCGCCCCAGAAGGACTTGGAGGCGGAACCGACCAGCACCGCGTCCGGGGCGTACGCCGCCAGCGGTCGCTCCGCCTGCCCGGTGAAGCCGAGGTCGACCAGGGTCTCGTCGGCGATCAGGCGTACGCCCGCCTCCGCGGCGACCCGGGCGATCGCCACCCGCGTCTGCTCCGGCATCAGCCGGCCGGTGGGGTTGTGGAACTCCGGTACCAGCGAGATCGCCACCGGGCGCCGGCGGCCCAGCACCTGACGCAGCGATTCGACACCCCACCCCTCGGGGGCCATGTCGAACGGGGCCAGGGAGGCGAGCTGGTCCAGCATCCGCAGGCTCGCGGAGTGGCTGATCGCCTCGACCGCGAACGGCCGGCGGCCCCGGCGCAGCGTGCGGGCGACCACGTGCAGCCCGGCCAGGCTGCCGGGGGTGATCAGGATCTGCTCGGGCCGGGTCGCGAGCCCGCGGGTGGCGTACCGGTCCGCGATCGCCGCCCGCAGTTCCGGCAGCCCGTCGGGGAAGTAGCCGATCCCGGCGGCCAACCGGGGCAGTCGCTCGGCGGCCCGCTGCACCGCCGGACCGAGGGCGGCGGGTGCGGGATTGGCGGCGACCGTGAGCCCGATCCGGCCCTGCTCATCGGGTCCGGCGACCGGCAGCAGGTCGCTGGTGGCCGGCCGCGGGCGCCCGCGCACCCAGTGGCCCGACCCGCGCCGCGGGCGCACCACCCCGGTGCCGACCAGCTTGCGGTAGGCCTCGGTGACGGTGGTCCGGCTGACGCCGAGCTCGCCCGCCAGTTCGCGTTCGCTGGTCAGCCGCGCGCCCGCCGGTACCCGGCCATCGATGATCAACCGGGTGATCCGATCGGCCAGATCGGCGTACCGCGGCGGGCGCAGCGGGGCCTCGCCGAGCAGGGCCGCCAGCTCGGGCCCCGGGAGCCATCGTTCGTCCACCCGTCCACCGTTCCAGAATTGGACCTGTTCGACCAGTCCAATGCCGGAGTAGTTTGCTCTGGTGACCAAGCCCAGCCTGCTGCTGCCCCTGAATCCCGTCGAGCAATTGCGCGCCGGGCGGATGGGCCGCCGGTTGCCGCAGCTGATCGGTGGACTGCTGCTCTATGGCTTCTCGATGGCGATGCAGGTCCGCGGCGCGCTCGGGCTGGCACCGTGGGACGTGCTCACCCAGGGCATCAGCCGGCACCTGCCGCTCAGTTTCGGCATGATCACGATCGCGATCTCCTTCGTGGTGCTGCTGCTGTGGATCCCGTTGCGCCAGGCGCCCGGCCTCGGCACGGTGCTGAACGCGCTGATCGTCGGGGTCGCTGCCGATCTGGGGCTGTGGCTGCTGCCCCAGCCGGACGGGCTGGCCCCCCGGGCCGGCCTGCTGGTCGCCGGGGTGGTGCTGAACGGGTTGGCCGGGGCGATCTACGTCGGCGCCCAGCTCGGCCCCGGGCCGCGCGACGGCCTGATGACCGGACTGCATCGGGTGACCGGCCGCAGCCTGCGCCTGGTGCGCACCGGGATCGAGGTCGTGGTGCTCGCCCTCGGCTGGCTCCTCGGTGGCCAGGTCGGCATCGGGACGGTGCTGTACGCCCTGGCGATCGGCCCGCTGATCCAGCTCTTCCTGCCGCTGACGGTCGTCCGGCTGCGCGACCCGCGTTCCT
Source organism: Enemella evansiae (assembly GCF_002250705.1). Classification (GTDB taxonomy): domain Bacteria; phylum Actinomycetota; class Actinomycetes; order Propionibacteriales; family Propionibacteriaceae; genus Enemella; species Enemella evansiae. The sequence goes on along the minus strand of NZ_NMVP01000038.1, from coordinate 92,347 downwards.
GAAAACCCATCGGGCCTCTTGCGCTCCCCTCCTCGAGGTATTTAAATGAAGCTCTCAAGTATTTGAGCGGAACTTCATCGGAAGGGACCCTGATGTCCTTGTTGCGCGCTCCCGACTACGACTCCTACACCCCGCAGCGGGTCCGGATGGTCAAGAAGTGGACGCCGCGGCTCGTCGCCTTCGGCGAGCTGATCGACGGCTACGACCTCTTGGTGATGGGGGCGGCGATCCTCTTCCTGCAGAGCTATTTCCAACTCGACAACGCCCACAAGGGCGCGCTGACCGCGATCGCCTTCGTGGGCACCGCGGTCGGGTTGCTGATCTTCGGCAAGGTCACCGACAGGTTCGGGCGACGGCCGGTCTTCATGATCAACCTGGTCTTCTTCGTGGTCGCCTCGATCGCCTCGGCCTTCGTCACCGAGGTCTGGCAGCTCTATCTGGCCCGCTTCGTGCTCGGTGTCGCCGTCGGCATGGACATCCCGGTGTCCCAGGCCTTCCTCGCCGAGATCTCCCCCGACGCCCGCCGCGGCCGGACGGCCGGGTCGCTGCCCAACATCATGTGGCTCTCGGGTGCGATCATCTCGGTGATCCTGGCCATCGCGATCGCCCCGCTGGCCGGGGATTCCACCTGGCGGTGGTTGTTCGGCGTCGCGGCGATCCCCGCATTCGGTGTCCTGCTGGCCCGTCGCTATCTGCCGGAATCGCCACGCTGGTTGATGGAGCACGGCCGCGAGGCCGAGGCCGAGAAGGTCTTCGCGATGCTGGAACTGGATCCCGAACCGGCCCGCCGTGCGGTGCAGCGTGAACGTGAGCAGCGCCGGGAGCCGGTGAAGCTGCGCGGACCGGTGCTGCGCCGGCTGATCGCGGTCACCGCATTCTTCGCCCTGCAGGCATTCGCGGGCGCCATCGCGACGGTGTCCGGCCCGATGGTGCTGCAGGCCACCGGTTTCCCGAAGGAATGGGCACTGCAGTGGTCGCTGATCGGTTTCGTGCTCGGGCTGGTCGCGGTGCTCATCGGTGCGCAGCTGATCGACAAGGTCGACCGGCGCCGGTTGGGCATCATCACCACCGGCACCCTTTTCCTGCTGGGGCTGCTGATCGGCGCCTTCGGCGGCACCTCGGCGGCGATCCTGGTGATCTGCTACGTGCTCTTCTCCTTCACCACCTGGTTCGGCCCCGGGGTGCTCTCCTGGGTCTGGTCCTCCGAGGCGATGCCGACCCAGCTGCGTGGTTTCGGCAGCGGCATCGCGCAGAGTGTCACCCGATTGATGATCGCCCTGAACGTCTTCCTGGTGCCGATGCTGCTCACCGGGATCGGCTTCTGGACCGTCGCCCTCTACTCGGTGGCGTACCTGATCTGCATGGTCATCTGCATCGCCAATCCCTGGTTGTCGACCACTGGCAAGTCCTTGGAAGAGGCGACCGACGAAGAGACCGCCATCACCCGGTGAATCCGTACACTGATTCATCCCCCCAGATGAGGAGGATGATGACCGCGGTTCGGCATCGTCACGGCGTACGCCCCGGTCAGGCCCGGGAGACGAACGTCGAGTCGGTGCTGCGTCGGCTGATCGCCCATGGTCCGATGTCGCGGCGGGATCTGGCGCGGGCCCTGGGGCTCTCCCAGTCCGGGATGACGCGAGTCGTCGCCCCGCTGACCGAGGCCGGACTGCTCACCGAGACCGAGGCGGTGGTCACCGACGGCCGACGCGGTCGGCGGCAGGTGCCGATCACCATCGATCCCGAGCAGGGTTGCGTCGCCGGAGTGCACCTCGGCGCCGAACACGTCTCGGTCGCGCTGTGCACCCTCGGCGGGGACACGCTGACCACCGGCCGGGTGGGTTTCGACGGTACGCCGCGGCGTGCCGTCGAGGCGGGGGTCGGTGAGGTCGGCCGGTTGGCGACCGGGCTGGCCCCGCTGCGCGGGGTCGGGGTGATCACCGGTGGCTGGGTGGATTCGCGCAGTGGCGTGGTACGCGAGCACCGGTTGCTGGACTGGCACGATGTGCCGTTGCGCGCCGAGTTCCAGGAACTGCTTGTGCCGCAGGGCATCCCGGTGGTCGTCGAGGCCGCCAGCCAGGCGCACGCCCTGGCGGATCTGATGTTCGGGCTGACCGGCAGCGTGGACAGTTTCCTGCACGTCTTCGTCGGCAACATCGTCGAGGCGTCGGTGGTCGCCCACGGCGCCATCCTGGCCCGCCCCGACGGTTTCGGCTCCGACCTGTGGGACTGGCCGGTGCCCGACCGGCCCGGCGCGACGGCCGGCAGCACGCTCACCGATGGGTGCGTGGTCGCGAGCGCCCAGGACCGCGGAATCCTGGCCAGCACAGGAACTTTCGATGATCTGGTGCAGCTCGCCCGCGCCGAGGAGGCGGACGGCGAGGCGCGTGGCCTGCTGGCCGACCGCGCCCGCCGGGTCGGTGAGCTGGTCGCCCCGCTCGCGGCGGTGACCGGTTCCCCGATGGTCGTCGCCTCCTCCGGTGTGGTGGCCATCGAGGATCAGCTGGCCGATGTCGCCGCCGGGCTCGCCGGCGGGTTCGGCGATCCGGACACGCTGCCCACGGTCATCTCCGGCGCCTTCGGTCCCGCCTCGGTCGGCCGGGCCGCCGCCGCCTGCGTCATCGACGACCTGCTCGCCGACCCGCTGGGCAACCTGGCCCGGGTACGCAGCTGACGGACCGCCCACGTTCATCGAGCAGCACCGCCGGCACAGCGCAACCTGTTTCAGGGACGTTCATCGAGTAGCACCGCCGGCGCAGCGGAGCGGAGCCGTCGGTGCGTGTCGAGATGAACCCCACCCCCCGAACGCATCCGCAACAATGGCCGGTGCTGGGCGCCCGGACCGGCCACTCGGCCCCAAGAGATCACCGGGCGCTTGGGTCTGGAGCCGATTCCTCTCGACACGGTCGCTGCGCGACCTACTCGAGGAACGGGAGCCGGTCAGGGGGCGGGGATGCCGGACTGCGGGGTCGGGTGCTCGACCCGGACCGGTTGCTGACCGGCGTACGGACGGGCGGTCGGGGCCTCGACACCGGCGACCAGCCGGCCGTCGCGGACGAAACCCTCCTCCCGGCCAGCGAGGCGGCGTACCAGGATCTCCCGCAGCGCGGCGAGCCGGTCGGCGTACGCCTCCTCTCCCGACAGGTCGTGCACCTCGTCGGGATCCTCAGCCAGATTGAAAAGTTGCTCGTCACCGGTCATCGAGATCCAGATGTATTTCCAGTCACCACTGCGGATCCACTGGAAGCTGCCACCCATCATCGCGTGCTCACCGTGCAGGTGGTCCCGCCAGTCCGCGTCGGTCGCCGCGGCGATCAGCGGCAGCACCGAGGCACCGTCCAATCCCTCGGGGATCTCGACCTCGGCGCAGTCCAGCAGCGTCGGCATCACATCGCGCAGCTCGATCACCTCGCGGATCACGCTCTGCTCGGGAATGCCGGGACCGCTGAGCAGGAAGGGAATCCGGGCCGACCCCTCATAGGGATAGCCCTTCCGCCACAGGTGGTGATCGCCCATCATCTCGCCGTGGTCGGAGGTGAAGGCGACGAACGAGTCCTGGGCCAGACCGAATTCTCCCAATACCTGCAGGAAACGCTCGATCTGGGCGTCGATGTGGGACATGTTGCCGTAGTAACCGGCCTGGGCGCGGTGCTGGTCCTCCATCGGATAGTCGGCCACGTGCGAGTCGGCCCGATGGTCGTTGCGCCAGGGTTCGAACACCTCCACCCAGTCCCCCACCGGCGGCTGGTGCGGGGGCCGGTTCAGGTACATGTCGAAGGCCCACTGCGGCGGGTCGTAGGGCGGGTGCGGGCGGTGGAAGGACAGATAGAGGAAGAACGGCACCGTGGGGTCGCGGCGATAGAGCCAGTCGATGGCGCTGCTGACGATCCAGTTGGTCGGATGCAGCCGCTCGGCCCGCTGCCAGGGCCGGGCCACCATCGAGTTGCAGTGCAGACCGTCGTCCAGGTAGTCGCTGACCGCATCCTCGCCGGCCTCGCGGCGCAGCCAGGTCAGATAGTCGTCATAGGTCCGCGGATCGCGCTCCCGGCGCCGCGAGTGGTGCAGATAACCGTCGTGCAGCAGCACGTCGTCGAAACCGGCCCGCACCCGTTCCGGCCACAGATGCATCTTGCCGATCGCCTGGGTGTGGTAGCCCGCCTGCGAGAACGCACCCGCCATCGTGGTCGCGATGTCGAAGGCGATGCCGTCCTGGTAACCGACCCGTCCGTGATTCTCGGCCGCCAACCCGGTGAGCAGGCTCATCCGGGCCGGGATGCAGGTGGGTGATGCCGAGTACGCCCGCTCGGCGCGCGCACCGCGGTCGGCGAGTTCGTCGAGATAGGGGGTCTTCACCCGCGGGTGCCCCTCGATCGACAGCGCATCACCGCGCCACTGGTCGGTGCAGATCAGGATCACGTTGCGGTGCATCGGCGCTCCCACGGGTTAACTTGACAGTCTCAACTAATAGTAGGGCCTCAGCCGACCAGTTTGCCGATCAGCCCCTGGGCGAAATAGATGACGAACAGGGCCGCGACCAGATACATCAGCGGGTGCACCTGGCGGGCCTTGCCGCGGGCCACCTTGAGCAGCACGAAGGTGATGAAGCCCGCACCGATGCCGATGCTGATCGAATAGGTGAACGGCATCAGCGCCAGGGTGAGGAAGGCCGGCAACCCTTGTTCGACGTCGTCCCACTCGACCCCGCCGACCTGGGCCATCATCAGGAAGCCGACGAACACCAGCACCGGCGTCGCCGCCTCGGAGGGCACCACATCGACGATCGGCGCCAGGAAAACCGAAGCCAGGAAGGCGATCCCGGTGACCACGGACGCGAGCCCGGTCCGCGAGCCCTCACCGACACCGGCGGCGGATTCGATGTAGGTGGTGTTCGAGGAGACCGAGCCCAGACCACCGGCGACCGCACCGAGCGAGTCGACCAGCAGGATCCCGGTGATGTGCGGCGGGTTGCCCTCGGCGTCCAGCAGGCCCCCCTCGGCACCAACCGCGACGACGGTGCCCATGGTGTCGAAGAAGTCGGCGAGCAGCAGCGAGAAGATGGTCAGCAGCACCAGCAGTACGCCGCCGAAACCGTTGGCCGCGGTGAACATCCCGAACAGGTCCACCCGACCCAGCAGCGACAGATCCGGCAGGGTGAACAGGTCGGTGATCGCGGGCACGTTGAGCATCCAACCGGTCGGATTCACCACCTTGCCCGAGGCATCGGTCATCGAGCCGATGCCGACGACCGCCTCCAGGATGATCGCCAGCACCGTGCTGACCAGGATCGAGATCAGCAGCGCACCGCGGACCTTCCTGGCATACAGCACCGCGACCAGTACCAGCCCGATCACGAAGACCAGCATCGGCCAGCCGAGCAGCGATCCATTGATGCCGAACTCGACCGGCGGCGTACCCTGCGGTTTGCGGACGATGCCGGCGTCGAACAACCCGACGAAGGCGATGAACAGGCCGAGCCCGACGGCGATGCCGATCCGCAACGGCCGCGGCACCGCGCGGAAGACCGCCTGCCGGAAACCGGTCAGCACCAGAATCGCGATGAGAATGCCCTCCCAGACGACCAGCCCCATCGCCTGCGGCCAGGTCATCGTCCGCACGATTCCGAACGCCAGCAGGGCATTCAGGCCGAGGCCGGTCGCCAGACCGAGCGGGAACCGGCCGACGACACCCATCGCGATCGTCATGATGCCGGCGATCAGCGCGGTCGCGGCGGCCACCGCGGCGATCGAACCGCCGATGTTCTCCGCGGTCTTCGGCAGACCGGTGATCAGATTGCCGTTGACATCGGCCGCGGTCCCGATGATCAGCGGATTGAGGGCGATGATGTACGCCATCGTGAAGAAGGTGACCAGCCCGCCGCGGACCTCGCGACCGATCGTGGAGCCACGGGCGGAGATCTCGAACCAGCGGTCGAGGCGGGAGGTGGGGATGGCCGATTGAGTCGCGCTGCTGGACATGGCGTCAGGCTATTGGAACTCTGCGGCGCCAACCGGACTCGTTCACCGCAGAAGCCAGAGATCTCTCTCATCGGAGGATTCCAATGTCACCCCATCGACTGGCAGCGGCGGTCATCGCCGCACTCACCATCCTGATCACCAGCCAGGCGCCGGCGCACGCCGCCCCGACGCCGACACCCAAGGGCGCGGCAACCGTTGCCCCCCGGACCGCGGAACCGCGGACCGATCCGCGCTACTACGACAAGGCACTCGCCCAGAACTACGCGGAAGCCCGGAACCGCAACCCGTGGCTGGGTGCATATCTGGAGGGCAAGCTCTATGAGGACCCGGGCGGTTGGGGCACCCTCTGCGGCTCCTACTGCTGGGGTCGGCACGAGAACGGCATCGTGGTCGTCAGCAGCAGTTCGGTGCCATCAGCGGATACGACCGGCTGGGGGCACGCGATCCGCTACCCGCTCGCCCAGCGCTATCTCGGCTGGTTCCAGAACAACACCATGCCGGTCGGCCACGCGGTCACCGACAGCTTCTGCGGTCTCGCCCAGGGCGGTTGCGGTGTGCACACCACCGGCGGCTCGGTCTACTGGTCGCCGAACACCGGCACCCACTGGGTCCGCGGCCGGATCAAGGACCGCTGGAATGCCACCGGTTGGGAGAACGGCCGACTCGGCTATCCCATCAGCGACGAGTTCTGCGGCCTGCGCGACGGCGGGTGCGGCACCCACTTCCAGAACGGCTCCATCTACTGGACCCCCGGCACCGATGCCTGGGATGTCGGCGGCCTGTTCTTCCAGGTGTGGCGGGACAGCGGCTGGGAGAACGGCTGGTTGCGCTACCCCACCGGCCCCGAGGTGCGCTCCGGTGATGTGGTCACCCAGCAGTTCCAGGGCGGCTGGCTGAGCTACAACTTCCGCACCGGCCAGTTGCAGCAGAACCGCCGCTGAGGCGTACGCCCGCAACGACCATCCATCGAATCCTCAGTGCATCCCGCTACCCCTGCAGGGACAGCGGGATGCACGCAAGATTCGATGGATCGCGATCGGGGCGAGTTCGCGAGCGCCCGGGGCTCAGTCGAAGAGCGAGTCGTCCAGGGAGATGGTGTCCCAGACCGGGTTGGGCAGTTCGCCCTCGCGCTCGGGAGCGACGACGTCGGAGTGCGCGCCGCAGCCGTGGTCGATGCTCACCACATGGGCGTCGGAAGGGGCGTACTGGTTCGCGCACACCCCGAACACGGTCCCCAGGCCGCCCTGCAGGCGGACGAAGTAGGCACAGCTGACGCAGCTGCCCGGCGCCTGCCGGGTCATCTCGTTGCGCGGCCCGCCGTCGCCGTCCAGCCAGCGCTCGGCGGCCTCCTCGCGACCGTACGCCGAGAGCACCCGTTCGCGTCCCAGGCCGAGCTCGGCCACCACGGCGCGCAGCTGGCTGGCCTCGGCCGGGTCGGTGTCGGCGGCCCGCTCGCCACCGGTGTAACCGGGCTCCAGGCGCGGGTCGTTGTCCGGGGTCGGCATCAGGATGCCGGGCCCCACATCGCCGTCGGAGATCCGATCGGCCCACGGCACCCAGGCCGGGGACAGCAGCGCGTCCGGACCGGGCAGCAGCACGACCTCGTCGACGGTCACCTTGCGGGCGCGGGACGCCCGGGCCACCGTGACCGCCCACTGCCAGCCCCGATAACCGGGATGGGTGCAGGCGAAGTAGTGGGTCGCCACCCGGTCGGCCTCGGCGCGTACCTCGGTGTGCTCACCGACGCTCATCACGACCGTGGTGGCCGCCTCGGCGGCCTCCCGGGCCAGGTCGACGGCATCGGCACAGGCCTGGTCAAGCTTGGGCGCCCGGCTGCGGGGCGGGATCTGGGTGCTGCTCATCTCGACCATTCTCGCGGCAGGGGGCTCACAGCTCCAACTCGTCCGCCACCGCGCGCAGCAGCGCCGCGGTCTTGGCGGCGTGCTTGGCGTCCGGATGCCGGCCGTGCCGGTATCCGGTGCCGATGCCGTCGAGCAGCTTGATCAGGTCCTCGGTGAGCAGCGCCATCTGCTCCGGCTTCTTGCGGCTCGCCCGGGACAGCGAGGTGGGGGCCTCGACCAGGGTGAGCGACAGCGCCTGCTCACCCTTGCGGCCCTCGACCACCCCGAACTCGACCTTCTGACCGGGCTTCAAGGTGGTCACCCCGGCCGGCAGGGCGTTGGAGCGCACGTAGACGTCACCCCCGCCATCCTTGGTCAGGAAGCCGAAACCCTTGTCGGCGTCGAAGAAGCGGACCTTGCCAGTCGGCACGAGAAACCTCACTAGATCGCATCGGGCATGCAGAGAACAGGACGAACCCCCGACAGCTGGGCCGAGGGCGTACCCAAGTCTATCGCTGGATCGCCGCCAGCGGCAGGTTCATTATCGAGTTGGTCAGCGCCTCGACCGGTTCCCGCGGGGAACGCGGATTGGCCTGCAGCGCCTGCTCCAGCATCGGCAGCTCGGGCAGCCCGAATCGGCCGCTGAGCACCCGCAGATCACCGGGCACCCGGGTGCGGGCCAGCATGCACAGCCCGAGCCCGGCCCGGACCGCGGCCATGATGCCGAGCACCTGCCGGGTGTTGCAGACGATCCGCCAGGGGATCTGGTGCGCGTTCAACGCGTCGATCCCGGCCTGCCGGGACCAGCTCGGCGCGTGATAGGTGACCAGCGGCACGGTCTCCCCCGGTTCCAGCACGGTGTTCGGCAGCCCCACCCAGACCATCTGGTCGCGGTGCACCATCCGCCCGGTGTCGGAGTCGGGGCGCTGGTTGATCAGGATCAGGTCCAGATGGTTGGAGTCGAGTCGGCGTTGCAGTACGCCGGACTGGGCGACGGTCAGCTCCAGCTGGATCCCGGGGTGGTGCTGGCGGAACTCGCGCAGGATCCGTGGCAGGTCCGAGAGCGCGAACTCATCGGCGGCGCCGAAGCGCAACCGGCCGCGCATCGCCGACCCGGAGAAGTAGCTGCTCGCCTGATCGTGGGCGGCCAGGATCTGCCGGGCGAAACCGCGCATCGCCTCACCGTTGTCGGTGAGCGCGACCGAGCGGGTGTCGCGGACCACCAGCTGCCGACCAGCGGCCTGCTCGAGGCGGCGTACCTGCTGGGAGACCGCAGGCTGGGAGATGCCGAGCTGCTCGGCCGCGCGGGTGAAGCTGCCGGTGTCGGCGACCGCCAGGAAGCCGCGCAGCAGTGCCGGATCGAAGTGGGTGGCGGGCGTGGTCTCGGGCACGGGTCGATCTCCCCCGTTCGGAGTCAGAAGCGTTGCTTATGGAATATATACGCTCCATTGTTTGGATCAATGACTGGGGCGGGCATAGTCTCGTACCCGGCAGCGCGGCCCGCCAACCCTTCAAACCCTCGACACCAGAAACGGTGATTGTTCGTCATGCCCGCAGAACCTGCAGCTCCCCCTGCAGTCCGTAGCACCAGCGCCAGCACAACCTCCCCGACCGGCACCTCCTCCGCCACCGCCGTCGCCCCCACGCCGGATCCCGAACCCGAGATAGCCGGCCGACCGGCACCCGAGTCCAGCACCGCCGCCGGACCCACCGCACCCGGGATCGCCGACCGGCTCCCGCAGGGCCTGGTCGCCCTCAACAACAGCCAGTTCCGCATCTATGTCGCCGCCTTCCTGATCGGCAGCCTCGGTATGTGGGTGCAGCGGATCGCCGTCGACTGGCTGGTCCTGCAACTCACCGGAAGCGTCTCGGCCGTCGGCCTGTCGGTGTCGCTCCAGTTCGCGCCGGTGCTGGTCCTCGGCCTCTTCGGCGGTGCCCTCGTCGACCGCTTCGACCCCCGCAGACTGCTGCTGCTCAGCCAGTCCATGGTGGCCGCGATGGCCGCCGTGCTCGCCGTCCTGGTGCTCACCGACCGAGCCACCGTCTGGGCCAGTTACGGCCTCTCCCTCGGCCTCGGCCTGGCCGCGGTCGTCGAACAGCCCGGCCGCCTGGAGCTGGTCAACCGGCTCGTCGGCCGGGACGGGCTGCGCAGCGCGCTCGGGCTGAACGCCACCGCCTTCCAGTCCGCCGGCATCGCCGGTCCGCTGATCGCCGGCGGGCTGATCCACGGGGTCGGCCTGGGCTGGTGCTTCGCGGTGAACGCGGTGACCTGCCTGATCGTGGTGACCAGCCTGCTGCTGATCCGCACGCCCGACCGGACCAGACCCCGCGGCGCCGACGGTGCCCGCCGGGGCCGGCTCTCCGACGGCATCCGGACGGTGCTGAAGACCCCCGAGATCGGTTGGACCATCGCCCTGGTCGGGCTGGTCGGGGTGTTCGGCGCCAGCATGCCGGTGCTGCTCAGCTCGATGGCCAGCCGGGCCTTCGATGCCGGCGTCTCCGGTTACGGCCTGTGCACCGGCATGGTCGCCATCGGTGCCGTGCTGGGCGCCCAGCTGGCCGCCCGCCGCCGCCGGATCCTGCGGCTGCGTGAGCTCACCGCACTGACCGCCGGGCTCGGTGGCCTGCTCGCCCTCTCCTCGGCCACCCCGAGCCTTGGCATCTTCGCGGTCACCCTGGTCGCGTTCGGCATCGTCCAGCTGCAGTTCCTGCAGTCGGCGAACGCCCTGGTCCAGCTGACCGCGCCGGAGTGGGTACGCGGCCGGGTGATCAGCGTCTACGTGCTGGTGCTGATCGGCGGCCAGGCCCTCGGCGGTCTGCTCTCCGGCGCCCTGGTCGACGCCTGGGGCCCGCGTGGTGCGCTGCTGCTGAACGGTTCGATGATCGTCCTGCTCGCCGCGGGTTTCGCGATCCGGATGGCCTATGAGGCGCACCTGACGCTTCGGGTCCGCCGGGCGCGGGTGCCCCGGGTCCAGATCGTCCCCGCGTCCCGCTGGTGACCGCCCGCCTGGTCGGTGTGCTCACAGCTCACCGAGCAGGCCGGCGAACAGGTCCTCGGCGGACACGGTGAGGCCGCGCCGGACGAACCAGTCGGCCACGTTGATGCAGTCGCGGTGCAGCAGATCGAAGCCGTTCGGATTGGCGATCAGGTCGACCAGCTGGGGCACGTCGATGAGCACCAACCGCGGCCGCTCACCGCGGGCGATGAGGATGTTGTAGGCCGACAGGTCGCCGTGCACCAGGCCCGCGCGGGTCATCATCCGCATGGCCTCGGTGAGCTGCTGCCAGAGACCGGCGAGCTCGTCGGCGGTTCCGCGGTAACCGGCCAGCCGATCGGCCGCCTCACCGTCGTCGTCACAGATGAACTCCATCACGATCTCCAGGCCGTCGATCTGCACCGGATAGGGCACCGGGACGCCCAGCTGCCACAGCCGTTTCAAGGCGTCCCATTCGGCGTACGCCCACTGGTGGGCGTCCACCTTCCTGCCGTACTCGCTGCGCCTGGCGAGCGCCCGGGCATCACGGCTGTTGCGACCGCGTCGGCCCTCGGTGTAGGCGCTGTTGCGATGGAAGAGTCGATGCTCGGATCCGCGGTAGCGCTTCGCGACCAGGATCACCGAGCGGTCTGCGGTCGGATCAGCGGTGGCGGTCGCGCGTTCGAAGACGAAGCAATCCGCCTCCTTGCCGCTCTTGAGGCCGCCGAGGTCGGTGTCGATCGCCTCGGTGGTGATCACCCAGTCCGGGCGCGGTTGCGGACCGTGATTCAGTGGCGGGGTCGTGGTCCAGCTCGACCACCGTTGACCAGCGGGCAGTTCGTCGCCGTGGTCGATGTAGTGGAAGGGCTGGTCAGCTTCGGACCGTGGACCGGTCCCGGGAAACGGTTCTGACATGCGGGGGCTCCTGGAGTCGGAGTTGAGGTCGGGCAGGCGTCAGCCGAATGACAGCCATCACTCCTCCTCCCCCGCTGCCGCGGGCAGGCCCACGACACGAATCTCGACGGTGCGGTCCGAGCCTGCTCCGCCCGGGTCCGACCCGCAACCGATTTTCCGGGCGCGGGTCCCGATCCGATCGCCGACTAGAATCACCGGTATGGCGACCTGGGAGGATGGACCGGAGTACGCGCCGCGCGAGCGCCCGGCCGGTTTTGCCGCACCCGAGGTCGCCGCACTGGACATCGCCCCGCCCCGGCAGGAGTTGTCGGCCGGGGCACCGGCGCAGCGGCCGGTCTTCGAGCAGCGGCACCAGGTCTCCCCGCTCACCGAGCACCGCCCCGAGGTCGGTCCGCAGCGCGATCCGCAGCAGGCCTTCGAGGTGACCTCGAGTGTGATGACCGATTCCAGCGCCTCGGCCTGGGGAGCGGCGCACAGCGGGTTCACCGGCTCCAGCCAGCCCGACCCCGGATGGGCCCCGCCGAGCGGCCCCCCGGCCGGTACGCCCGCCGGGGGGCACCCGCTGCCGGCCACGCCGAGCGTGGTACCCGGCGTACCCCACCCCGCCGACGTGGCGGGCCCACCGGTCCACGATCCGCACCAGGCGTTCCATCTCACCGGTGGCCAGCGCCAGGGCCTGGACTTCCCACCGCCCGAGGGTGCGCCGGCCGGTCAACCCGGCCCCGAACAGCTCAGCGACTATCCCGCACCGGGCAGCCCCCAGTGGTTCGGCCCCGGCCCACAACCGGCACCCCGGCAACAACGGGTGAGCGTGAGCGGCGTGCTGGAGGGGGTCACCTTCCCGACCGCGGTGGCGCTGCTGATCGGCGGGTTGTGCGTGCTGGTCGACCTGTTCGGCTGGCTCTCCCCGCTCGCCTTCCTGACCGCCTTCCTCACCTCGGGCCGGATCGGATACCGCCGCGCCTGGGTGCGCTATCTCTTCCTGGCCGGTACCGCGGCCCTGGTGGTCACACTGGTCGTCGGCGTGCTGTCCAGTCTGGACAATCTGCTGCTCGCCTATGACCTGCTCAGCCAGCTGAGCGCGATCGTCTGCTGGGCGGTGCTGATCGCGCTGATCGCCCTGGTCGCCAAGGCACAGTCCCGCGGCGAACAGCCCGAGCAGCCGGACCGCGACCCCGACCCCGGCTGGGGCTGATGCGCAGCTTCAGCGACGCCCTGCGCTCGTTGGACGCCGAGCAGCTGAGCGGTCTGCTCGCCGCCCGGGACGACCTGCGGCTGCCCCCGCCGGCCGACCTCACCGAACTGGTCGCCCGGGCGACCACGACCTCCTCGGTGCACCGGGCCCTGGACGGGTTGAACCGCTTCCAGCTGGACTGCTGCGAGGCCCTCGCCGCCCTGCCGGACCCGACCACCACCGCCGACCTCGCGGCCCTGCTGGGGTCGCCCGACGAACCGGTGGTCGCCGCACTGGACCGGCTGCGTGAGCTCGCGCTGGTCTGGGGTCAGGGCGCCGAACTGCACCTGGTGCGGGCCGCCCGGCAGGCGTTCGAACCCCACCCCGGCGGGCTCGCGGCACCCAGCCCGCGACCGCTGACGGAGGCGACGATCGCCGCCGCCACCGCCGATCTGCCACCGGGGGCGGCCGCCGTCCTGGACCGGCTCGCCTGGGGTCCACCGACCGGCGCGGTGCGCAACGCCGACCGCCCGATCACCCACCCCGCAACCCCGGTCGAGCACCTGCTGGCCCGCGGGCTGCTGCGCCCGGCCGGACCGGACACCGTGCTGCTGCCGCGCGAGGTGGCGCTGACCTGGCGGGGCGGATTCCAACGCACCCCCGGCCACACCGCACCGGATCCGCTGCCGGCGGGGACCCGGCCGGCGCGGGTGGTCGCGCACGCCGCCGTCGGCGCGGCCTACGAGTTCTGCCACGACGTGGAGGCGGTGGTGGACGCGGTGGAGCGCCGCTCCCCGGCGCTGCTGCGGGCCGGCGGGATCGGCGTCCGCGAGCTCACCCAGATCGCCCGCGAGCTCGGCCTCGACCCGGCCCGCGCCGGTTTCGCACTCGAGGTGGCGTACGCCGCCGACCTGATCTCCACCGCCCCACCCGCGGCCCGGGTGACCACCGAGTTCGATCGCTGGCTGACGCTGCCGGTCGCGGAGCGGGTCACCGTGCTGCTGCGCCGCTGGTTGCAGACCCCCCGCTGGTACGCGGCAGCCCGCGCCGAGGGCGGCCATGCGCTCGGCGAGGAGGCCGAGGCCCGCTGGGCGCCCGGTGCCCGCGCCGCGGTGCTGGCCCGGTTGCCGGTCGGCTGCGCCCCGGACCCGGTGGCGCTGGCCGGGTTGCTGGACTGGGACCGGCCGGGCCTGGCCCGGGTGATCGGCGCAGCGGAGCTGGCCGCCGCCGTGCTCACCGAGGCCGCCTGGCTCGGGTTGACCGCGCTGGATCAGGTCAGCGGCCTGCTGCCGGTCGCCGGCGGCGCCGACCTGCCGACCGAGCTGCTCACCCTGTTCCCCGAACCGGTCACCGAGCTGCTGCTGCAGGCCGATCTGACCGCCGTCGCACCCGGCCCGCTGGAGCACCAGGTGGCGGCCGAGCTGCGGCTGCTGGCCGAGCAGGAGTCCCGCGGTGGCGGCGGGGTCTACCGCTTCACCGCCGAGTCGTTGCGCCGCGCCTTCGACGCCGGGTGGGACAGCGAACAGGTGCTGGACTGGCTGGCCCGGCACGGCAGCACCGCGGTACCGCAACCGCTGGCGTACCTGGTCGGTGACGTCGCCCGTCGGCACGGCACGGTCCGGGTCGGCACCGCCCGGGCGTACGTCCGGATCGACGACCCGGTCCGGATCGGTGCGGTGCTGGCCCATCCGGAGGCCGCCGCCCTCGGCGTACGCCAGGTCGGACCGCAGACACTGGTCGCCGACGCCGATCCCGACGAGGTGGTGCAGCTGCTCCGCGCGGTCGGGATGGCACCGGCCGCGGAGGATGCCCAGGGCGCGGTGCTGACCTCGCCGCCCAGGGCCCGGGCCGCCGGCTCCCGCCGGCCCGCCCCACCCACCGGTGGTGATCCCCGCGCGCTCGCCGAGCACCTGCTCTCCGGTGCCGCCGCGGCCCGGGAGCGCGGGATGCGCACCGAGCAGACCCTCGAGGTGCTGCGGCACGCGCTGACCACCCGGACCCCGGTCGAGGTCGACTACGTGGCGGCCGACGGCACCCGGACCAGCCGTACCCTGCTGCCGCTGGACCTCGGTTCGGGGATGGTCCGGCTGGTCGGTCCCGGAGCCGATCGCGCCGGGACCGGGGTGAGCCTGCCGCTGGCCCGGGTGACCGCGGCCCGGGTGCCCGGTGACGGTGGGAATCGGGGCCCGGAAAACGGGTGAAATCCCCACGGGACGCCCACCCCCCTCGGGTAGGCTTGGCGCGTGCGTCCGGAAGTCGTCCGCCGGATCGTTGCCGGCTACGCCATTGCCCTCGGGGTGCTGGCGCTGATCCTGGTGCCCAGACACCAGGGACCGGAGGCGGTCAGCGGTGCGAGCCGCCCGGTGGAGACCCAGTCCCCGTCCCCGACGCCCAGCCCGACCGCCGCGGCGACACCGGCCCAGACCCCGGCACCGGACCCGGTCACCACGGCCCCCGCCCGCGAGGCCACCCCGGCGCCGAGCCGGACCCATCGGACCGACCGGACGCCGGCACCGGACCCGAACCGCACCGTCGCCGCGCCGCCCACCGCGGCCGCCTCCCCGGTGGCGGCCCCGCCCCGGGGTGGCGACGCCCCGCCGGCCCGGCCGCGACCGGGCACCCAGACCACCGCACCAGGACCCGACGGACCACCAGGAGATTTCGAGATCATCAGCAGCACCAGCCTTTCCGAGTGCAACGGCGGCAATCTGTTCACCGTCGCATGGAGCCGCTCCGAGGGCGCGACCCGCTACACCGTGTACGCCAGCAACCAGGGCTCGGTGATCGTCGGCGGCACCTCGACCACGCTGGCCTGCCCGACCCGGGCCGGTTCGTTCACGGTCACGGTGATCGCCTACAACGACCGGATGCAGGGCACCAACGCGCCGACCGTCACCTACCACGAGCCCGAGCCGCTGGATGACCCGACACCGTCCCCCGGTTGGTACGAGACGGCCCCGCCGACCAGCAGCCCCACCCGGGACCTGGTGAACCGGGCACCCGCACCGTCGGCGAGCCCGACCAACTGATGCCGGGCCCACTGGTCGTCCAGTCCGATCGGACCCTGCTGCTCGAGGTGGACCACCCCGACGCGGAGGCGTGCCGGATCGCGATCGCGCCCTTCGCCGAGTTGGAGCGCGCCCCCGAACACATCCACACCTACCGGCTCACCCCGCTCGGGCTGTGGAACGCGCGCGCGGCCGGCCATGACGCCGAGCAGGTCGTGGACACCCTGATCACCTGGTCGCGGTATCCGGTGCCGAGCTCGCTGCTGGTCGATGTCGCCGACACGATGGGCCGCTACGGCCGGTTGCGGATCGAGAAGCATCCGACCCACGGCCTGGTGCTGGTCACCACCGACCGCCCGGTGCTCACCGAGGTGCTGCGCTCGGCCAAGGTGAAGGGGCTGGTCGGCGCCCGCATCGACGAGGACACCGTGGTGGTGCACCCCTCCGAACGGGGCCATCTCAAGCAGGTGCTGCTCAAGTTGGGCTGGCCCGCGGAGGATCTCGCCGGTTACGTGGACGGCGAGCGGCACACCATCGAACTCTCCGCCGGTGAGGACGCCGACTGGGCGCTGCGGCCCTACCAGCAGCTCGCCGCGGAATCCTTCTGGCACGGTGGATCCGGGGTCGTGGTGCTGCCCTGCGGGGCCGGCAAGACGATCGTCGGTGCCGCCGCGATGGCGATGGCCGGCAGCACCACGCTGATCCTGGTCACCAACACCGTGTCCGCCCGGCAGTGGAAGGACGAGCTGCTGCGGCGTACCCATCTCACCGAGGACGAGATCGGCGAATATTCCGGTGCCCGCAAGGAGATCCGGCCGGTCACCATCGCGACCTACCAGGTGATCACCACCAAGCGCGGCGGCGTGCACCAGCACCTGGAGCTGTTCGATGCCCGCGACTGGGGGCTGGTGATCTATGACGAGGTGCACCTGCTGCCGGCGCCGGTCTTCCGGCGCACCGCCGATCTGCAGGCCCGCCGCCGGCTCGGGCTGACCGCGACGCTGGTCCGCGAGGACGGCCGGGAGGGCGATGTGTTCTCCCTGATCGGGCCGAAGCGGTTCGACGCCCCGTGGAAGGACATCGAGGCGCAGGGCTGGATCGCGCCCGCCGACTGCGTCGAGGTGCGGGTCACGCTGCCCGAGGCGGACCGGTTGGCGTACGCGATGGCCGATCCGGAGGCGCGCTATCGGCTGGCCGCGACCGCGGATGCGAAGACCGAGATCGTCGAGGAGCTGGTACGCCACCACCAGGGCGTCCCGCGGCTGGTGATCGGGCAGTACGTGGACCAGCTGGACGAGTTGGCCGAACGCCTGGGCGCCCCGCTGATCAAGGGTGAGACCACCACCCGGCAGCGCCAGCAGCTCTACGACCAGTTCCGCAGCGGCGAGATCGACCTGCTGGTGGTCTCCAAGGTCGCGAACTTCTCGGTCGACCTGCCCTCGGCACAGGTCGCGATCCAGGTCTCCGGTTCGTTCGGCTCCCGGCAGGAGGAGGCGCAGCGGCTCGGCCGGTTGCTGCGACCGAAGTCCGACGGGGTGACCGCCCGCTTCTATGCGGTGGTGGCCCGCGACACCGTGGACGCCGATTTCGCCCAGCACCGACAGCGTTTCCTGGCCGAGCAGGGGTACGCCTACCGGATCATCGACGCCGAGGAACTGGACACCGTCGATCAGGAACCGGGCTCGGACTGACCGGGAGGCACGCTGGCGCCGACCCACATATCCTTCTCCGAGTGAGCAGGCAGCAACCCGACCCCGAGTCCGAGCTCCCCGAACCGGGACACCGACCGATGCCCGGTGACGATGACTACGTCGCCGAGCCCGAGCACACCCCTGGTCCGCCGCCGGCCCCCGCCGGGCGGGGGAAGAAGTTCCCGACCCCGGTCCTGGTGCTCGGCGCGGGGGTGCTGCTCGCCGCGCTGGTGGTGCTGTTCTTCTTCATCCGGATGCAGGTGACCCAGCCGACGGGTGACGTGGATGCCTCCCCGACCCCGACGCTCACCCCGCGTACCGGGACGCCGGCACCGCTGCAGCACGGCTCGGTCGGGCAGCGGGTGACCGTCGAGGGGCTCTACGGCAAGGGCACGATCATGGTGGCCGCGGCCGAATGGTCCGACAAGGGCGACCTGCCCCCGGGTGAGGGCAAGCAGTATCTGAATCTGAAGCTGCGCTACGACTGCACCGAGGGCACGATGCTCACCTCGCCGAATTACTACGCGGTCTACGACACCAGCAAGAACGAGTATCTGCCGGGGATCGGTGCCGGCAAGGACCCGCTCGGTGACAACGAGTTGAAGGCCGGCCAGTCCAAGGAGGGCTGGGTCTCGGTGGAGATGCCGCCCGGTCCGGCGCTGCTGGTGATCAGCGATGAGGGCATCAACGGGCTGATCGTCACCGAGATCCCCAAGCCCTGAGGCGTACGCCATCCCGGGACCGCGCCAGGCCCCTATTCACGTCTTATGTCGACATATATATTTCCTTCATGACTGATATGCCGGACGGAGTCGATCCGCGGGAATGGCATTACGGAGAGTTCTACGGGCACCGGGAGACCTCGGGCCCCTGCCTGATGGTCTGGGGGAATTGCCAGGCCGAGGCCCTGCGCGTACTGCTGGATCCGCTCGTCGGGGATCAGTGGTCGACGGTACGGATCCCGGCGGTGCACGAGCTGACCGAGGACGACCTGCCGCATCTGGAGCGCACCCTGGCGAAGACCACCGCGCTGATCGCCCAGCCGGTCCGCGATGACTACCGCGACCTGCCGCTGGGCAGCGCGCAGGTGGCCGAACGCACCAACGATGCGCGGGTGGTCCGGATCCCGGCGCTGTTCTGGGCGCCGCTGCACCCGTTCCAGGTGCTGGTCCGCGGTGAGGCGGGTGACCCGCCCGGGGTGCCCTACCACGATCTGCGGGTGCTGACCGGGGTACCGCTGGATCACCGACCGCCGGCGGGCGCGGTGCGTACCATCGCCGACGAGTCGCGCGAGGAGCTGAAGCGCCGCCAGGACAAGGACGAGACCCTGCTGGCCGACGATCTGCTCACCGAGGCCGATACCGCGGCGACCAATGTGATCAACCATCCGGGCAATCCGGTGCTGATCGGACTCGCCGGCCGGATCGCCGAGGAGCTGGGACTGTCGGGCTCGGTCGCCGACCCCGGCCGGGAACTGCTGGGCGGCCTGCTGGCCCCGATCCCCGACTGGGTGGTCGACGAACTGTCGCTGAACGGCGAGGCGCGGACCGGGTGGACGATCGACGGCCGCCAGGTCAGCGAGGAGGAGCTCGCCGAGACCCAGCGGGCCTGGTACGCCGACCATCCGGAGATGATCGAGGCCGGGTTGAAGCGGCATGCGCAGACGCTGACCACGCTGGGACTGCCGAACTGACTCAGATCCGGGCCAGTTTCGCCGGGTTGGACATGATGCAGACGCGGGCGATCCGGTCGCCGCGCAGCACCAGCCAGCCGACCCGGCGTACCCCCTTGCTGTTCGCGGTCACACCCGGACGGCCGTTCACCGTCAGCGGTGCGACGATGCTGGCCAGCGACGTGCCGACCAGGAACCGGGCGCACTTCTCGGGGCCGAGGATCACGTTGCGGGCCGCCGACACCACGCCACCGCCGTCGGTCCACACCTGGGCGTCGTCGGTGAGCAGGGCGGCCACCTGTGCCACCTCACCGGATGCGAGCGCCTCGGCGAGCCGGGTTAGCGCCTCGGTCTCCGCAGCGACGCTCGATTCCAGGTCGGGCACCTGGAGCCGCCGCCGGGCGCGGCTGACGTGCTGGCGGGCGGTCGCCTCGGCGACACCGAGGACCAGCCCGATCTCGGCATAGGACATCGCGTACGCCTCGCGCAGCACGAAGGCCGCGCGCTCGGCGCCCTTCAGCTGTTCGCAGAGCGCCAGCAGCCCCAGCCGCAGGGTCTGCTGCTGTACAACGGATTCCTCGGGCAGCAGGGCGGTGTCGATCGGCTCGGGCAGCCATGGCCCGACATAGGCCTCGCGCTGCCGGGCCCGCAGCCGGTCGATGGCCAGCCGGGTTGTCACCGTGGTCAGCCAGGCTGCGGGTTCGCGCGGCGGATCGGCGGCCAGCAGGCGGGCGTACGCCTCGGCGACGGCTTCCTCGGCGTCGGCCCAGACGCCGGTGAGCCGGTAGGCCAGGCCGGTCAGCCGGCGGCGTTCGCCAAGGTGTTCAAGATCGTCGCTCACGGCTTGAGCGTCGCCGGGTCCATCCGGGTGCTGATCGCGAGCCGATTCCACACGTTGATGGTGGCGATCGTCAGCAGCAGGTGTCCAGTGCCGGCCTCACCGAAGGTCGCCTGCACCCGGTCGTAGAGCTCATCGGGCACCGATTCCTCACCGTGGATGCGGGTCACCGCGTCGGTGAACTCCAGCGCCAGCTGCTCGGCCGGGGTGAACAGCTCGCGGTGCTGCGGCCAGTCGGCGACCGCATCGAGGCGTTCGGCGGTCTCGCCGCGCTTCGTCGCGTCGCGGCGGTGCATCGCGATGCAGTAGCGGCAGTCGTTCAGCAGCGAGGCGCGCAGCACCACCAGCTCCTTGAGGCCGGCGTCCATGCCGCGGCGGTTGTATGCCTCCATGCCGAGCACGGCGGCGATGCCGAGCTTGTTGGTCTTGTGGATGTTGATCCGATTGGTCATGCCCCTGTGACGGAGCCGCCCCGATTTTCGTGACAGCGATCTCGTGAGGGGGCGGCTCCGTCAGGGGTTGAGGTCACTCCTTGCGGGAGATCTCCGCGACCACGTCACCGGTCTGGGAGTTGCTCAGCTCGCGGGCCAGATCGGCCTGGCTGATCACGCCGACCACCTTGTTGTTCTCCATCACCGGCAGGCGGCGGACCTGGTTCTGCGCGAGCGCGTTGATCACCGCGGCCTCGTCGTCGTCGGCCTCGACCACCACGACGGTCTCGGTGAGCACGTCGGCGACGGTGCCGCGCTCGGGGTCAACGCCCTCGGCGAGCCCGCGTACCACCAGATCGCGGTCGGTGAGGACACCGGCGAGGATGCCGTTGTCGTCCACCACCGGCATCGAGCCGACATCGTTCTTCGCCAGCGCCTGGGCGGCGGTCACCACCGAATCGGTCGGGGCGAGGGTCTGGGCGGGGCTGGTCATCAGTTCGCGTGCGGTGGACATCGTGTGGCTCACTTCCTGTCGCGTAACGGTTTGGCGGTAACGCTAGCGCCTCACCCGCGGTCTGTCTCCGGTTCACACCGCCAGCGTCGACTCGTCGGTCTCCCGGCCGAGTTCGTGCACCCAGCCCTCGGGTTCGTCGGCCCAGCCGATCAGCTCCAGCAGGTAGCGCGGCCAGATCCAGGCGGTGGTGGTACGCAGCTCGGCGAGCGGCCACCAGCGGTGCGACTGCAGGGTGATCTTCTCGTCCTCGGTGAAGCCGGCGGTGTCCACCACGAACCGCGGCACCCGGACCAGATAGAAGTCCTCGGTCTGCTCCAGCACCTGATCCGAATAGCCGTGCACCGCCAATCGGCGGCTGATCGGCCCGATCAGCTGGTGCTCGGTGATCTGCAACCCGGTCTCCTCGGCGACCTCGCGGACCGCGGCCCGGGCGGCGGTCTCACCGGGATCGATGCCGCCACCGGGCACCACCCACCAGGTGATGCCGGGATAACCCGGATCGGAGTCCTCGAAGAGCAGCACCTCGTCCCCGGCCTGCACCACCACCCGGACGGCGCTGCGTTGCTTGTGCGGGCGCTGTTCGGGCGGGAGTGGCTGATAGCGGGTGGCCTGCTCGGCGGGCTGCGGGTCGCTCACCCGCCTCAGACTACGACGGCGAAGGATTCGACACCGGCAGCCGGGCAGGTCTAGAGTGCTGCGTCTTCCCCGGATCCCGATCCCGCTCCCATCGCCCACCGCGATGTCGGCACGCTGCCACGTGCCGAACGGATGGAAGCAGCAGCGATGCCCGATCCCCACTCTCCCGACCCCGAGCTGACCGCCGAGCGGGACCACCTGGCGCACTCCCGGGCCACCCTGCACCGGATGCGGGAAGCCGCCGAATCCCTGCACAACAAGAGGATCCAGGGCGGCAATGAGGTGTCCAGCCAGATCCTTGCGGAGTCCCTGTGGCGTCGGATGCGGTCCCTGGAGGACGACCCGGAGGTGCCGCTGTTCTTCGGCCGGCTCGACTACGACCGGACGCTCGGCGCGGAGCTGGACGAGCGGCTCTACGTGGGCCGCCGGCATGTCGTCGGCGAGGCCGGTGGGGAGCCGTTGGTGATCGACTGGCGCGCGGTGATGGCCCTGCCCTTCTATCGGGCGCGGCCCGGTGAACCGATGGGGGTACGCCTGCGGCGCCGCTTCGGTTTCGACCACGGTGAGCTGACCGCACTCGAGGACGAGGAGCTGACGACACCGCACGGGGATGAGCACAGCGGGATCCTGGAGTCGGAGATCGAGCGGCCCCGTACCGGGCCGATGCGCGACATCGTCGCCACCATCCAACCGGAGCAGGATGTGCTGGTGCGGACCGAGCTCGGCCGCTCGTTGTGCATCCAGGGCGCCCCGGGGACCGGGAAGACTGCGGTCGGCCTGCACCGGGCGGCGTACCTGCTCTATTCGTTCCGCAACCAGCTGTCCCGCTCCGGGGTGCTGGTGGTCGGGCCGAACGACTCCTTCCTGGGTTACATCGGTGACGTGCTGCCCGCGCTCGGTGAGATCGATGCCCGCTCCGAAACCCTGGAATCGCTGCTGGAGAAGGAGACCGGGCATCCGGTGCGGGCCGAGGACCCGGCCGAGGTCGCGATCCTCAAGGGTGATCCGCGGCTGGCCGAGGTGCTGCACCGGGCGATCTGGGGCCAGCTCCGGGAGCCGACCAGCACCCTGGTGGTGCCGCGTGGGGCGCACCAGTGGCGGGTGCCGGCGTACCGGGCGGAGGAGGCCATGGCCGCACTGCGGGCCCGCGGGGTCCGGTACCAGGCGGGTCGGGAACTGCTGCCGATCCGGTTGGCGCATCAGGTGCTGCTGCGGATGGAGGCGGCCGGCGACTCCCCCGACGACCGGGTGCAGAACGCGGTGGCGAAGAGCCGGCCGGTGAAGGCGTACTGCGCGGAGATCTGGCCGGAGGTGAAGGCCGATCAGCTGGTGCTGCGGCTGCTCACCGATGCGGAGTTCCGGGCCGAGGCCTGCACCGGGATCCTCACCGAGGACGAGCAATCCCTGCTGCGGTTGGGGAAACCGGCCCGGACCCCGAAATCGGCGAAGTTCTCGCTGGCGGATCTGGTGCTCATCGACGAGGCCCGGGACCTGCTGGAGCGCACCGGCAGCCTCGGCCATGTGATCGTCGACGAGGCCCAGGACCTGTCGCCGATGCAGCTCCGCGCGGTCGGCCGACGGGTGAGCACCGGGTCGGTGACCGTGCTCGGTGACCTGGCCCAGGCGACCACGCCGTGGGCGAGCCGCTCCTGGCCGGAATCCCTGCGCCATCTGGGCAAGGCCGATGCCGAGCTGACCGAGCTGGTCGCCGGCTTCCGGGTGCCCGGTGCGGTGATCGACTATGCCGCGCGGTTGCTGCCGACGATCGCACCGGGGCTCACTCCCCCGCACTCGGTTCGCCGCGGCCGCGGCGAGCTGGAGCTGCGGGCAGTGGATCCGCTGGGCGGACTGCCGGGCGCGGTCGGCGAGCTGGACGAGCGCGAGGGCACGATCGGGGTGATCCTGCCCGATGTGCTGGTTCGGGATGCTCGTCGGGTGCTGGAGGACGCCGGCATCACCTACCAGCTGCTCGGCGCCGACGACGGCTTCGTCTCCCATGTGCAGCTTGCCCCGGCGAGCCTGGCGAAGGGTCTGGAGTTCGACCACGTGGTGCTGCTGGAGCCGGCCGGCATCGTCGCCGGGGAGGCCGATCGCCGCACCGGGTTGCGACGGCTCTACGTCTGCCTGACCCGCGCGGTCACCTCGCTGATCGTGCTGCACGCCGAGGATCTGCCCACCGAACTCGGCACGGCACCGGTCATGGCCGGATCATCGCCATCTTCGTGACGGTGAACTCCTCCATCGCCCAGCGCGGCCCCTCCCGGCCGATGCCGGAATCCTTGACCCCGCCGTAGGGCATCACGTCGGAGCGGAAGCCGGGGATCTCGTTGACCACCACCCCGCCGACCTGCAACCGGTCCAGCACGTCGAAGGCGGTCGCCAACGAGGCGGTGTAGACCGATCCCTGCAGGCCGTAGCGGGAGTCGTTGGCGATCTCGATGGCCTCGTCGATGTCGGCGACCTCGGTGACGCAGACCACCGGGCCGAACACCTCCTCCCGCCACAGGTCGGCATCGCGCGGTACGTCGGCGACCAGGGTGGGGCGGAAGGCACCGTCACCGGGCGTACCGTCCTCGCCGGCGAGCACCCGGGCACCCCGGTCGACCGCGTCGCGCAACCAGCCGGCGATCCGGTCCCGGCTGCGCTGATCGATCACCGGCGCGACCCGGGTGGCGGCGTCCCGGGGGTCGCCGACGACCACCTCGGGAAGCCGTTTCTGCAATCGGGACAGGAAATCCTCGGCCACCTCGCGGTGCACGAGCAGCCGCTGCACCGAGATGCAGGCCTGCCCATTGGCATAGAAGCCACCCCGGATCACCGCATCGACGGCGCGATCCAGGTCGGCATCGGCGGCCACGATCAGTGCGGTGTTCGAGCCCAGTTCGAGCAGCGCCTTGCGCGGGGCGGCGTTCCTGGCGATCAGGTGCCCGACGGCGGCGGAGCCGGTGAAGGAGACGACGGCGGCCCGGGGATCGGTGACCAGCGCGTCACCCACCTCGACGCCGCCGGTGACCAGCTGGCAGGCGGCCTCCGGCAATCCGTTGGCGGCCAGCTGTTCCCGGGTCTGCTGGACCAGCCAGAGGGTCGCCAGCGGGGTCTGCGGCGCCGGCTTGCAGATCACCGGGCAGCCGGCGCCGACCGCGGGCGCGACCTTGTGCGAGGCCAGCAGCAGCGGGTAGTTGAAGCCCGCGATCCCGACGACGACCCCGGCCGGTCTGCGTTGGAAGTAGCCGATCATCCCCGCACCGGCGGGTTGCAGATCCAGCGGCACGGTCTCGCCGACCAGATGGCCGACCTCCTCGGCGGCGGCCTCCCAGGTGGACAGGGTGCGAGCGACCTCGACCCTGCAGTCGATCAGCGGCTTGCCGGTCTCCAGCACCAGCAGGGATTCCAGCTCCTCGGCGTGCTCCCGGATCGCATTCGCGACGCCGAGCAGCACGGCGCGGCGCTGGCCGACGGTCGCCAACTCCATCGCCCGGCGTACGCCCTCGGCGGCGGCGAGTGCCTGCTCGGCCTGGGCCACCGCGCCCACCGGTGCCTCGGTCACGGTGCTGCCGTCGTAGGGGAAGACCACCGTCGCCGTCTCAGCGGTGGCGACCCACTCGTCACCGATCGGCAACCCCGCGGGCAGGGAGTCGAGGAGTTCGCTCATGCCGGGAGAGTAGACCCCGCTCACCCCTGCTGGCGACGGCTGCGCCAATAGTGGTCACCCCGGCGGATCGCGGCGAGGATGGCGGCCTCCGGCTCGTGCCAGCGGTGCAGCACCTGCTGGTAGCTGATCCGGATCACCAGATAGCCGAGCGCGATCAGCTGCTGGTCGCGTTCCCGGTCGCGCTCGTATCCGGCGCCCCGGGAGTGGTGCTCGTAGCTGTCCACCTCGATGATCAACCGCTCCCCGATCAGGAAGTCCACCCGGCCGATCAACCCGATCCGGACCTGGGGGCGCACCTCGATCCGTCGCGCGCGCAGGCGGAGCCGGACCATGGTCTCGGTGCCGGATTCGGCGGGGGCGAGCCGACTCAGGGCGCGGCGGACCCGCCGCGGTTCGTTGGCGAGCAGCTGCTCGAGCTCGGCCCGGGTGGCGCGCCGCAGGTTGAGCGCCGAGTCGAGCAGCACGATCAGCTCTTCCTCGCTCCGGCAGCGGGCGGCGCAGCGCAGGGCCATGCCCAGGTTGTCGACCGACCGCTGCACCAAGGGCCGCGGACCGGTCGGCCAGCAGTCGACGAGGCCCGTGGGCAGCGGCTCGGTGATCGCAGTCGTCCGGCGGCAGTGCACCTCGGCGGTCGGCGGGGTCCACAGGCCGTGCAGGTCGAGGGCGCTGACGCAGGTCAGGGCACCGCCGGCCGTGACCGCCCGGAGCATCCGTTGGTCCACCCAGTGGGGTGTGCGGTACCAGCCGCGGCGGACCGGGCTGAGCACGCCCCGGCGGACCAGGTCCTGGCTGTCGGGGAAGCCGATACCGAGCTGGCGGAGCTGGTGGACCGAGACGATGCCGTGGTTGGCGGCCAGCAGGCGATGGATGTCCATGCCGGCACCATGGGGCGGCTGGCCCGGAATCGTGCGCTCGCACCCGGCGACCTGTGGACAACCCGCCGTCGGTGCTGGGGCTGTGGACAGCGACCCGCAGGAATGATCATGGAATATTCGACCCCTCATCTGAAGTATCCGAATATAAGTGCGGATATTCCATGATCATTCCTGATCGGCGGTCCAGTCGGGCTGTGGCAGCCGCTCCTCCAGCCAGCGCAGCAGGCCGACGACCAGATCGTCGCGGGCGATCCCGGCGGCGACCTGGAGGCCGATCCACCGGCCGTCGTCGGCCCGGCCCGCGTTGATCGTGCCGGCGGGCTGGCCGGACATGTTGTAGGGAACGGTGAAGGAGACGTGCTGCATCGGCAGCTCGGGGTCGGCCTGCGGCATCGGCTGCTCGGCACCGAAGGCGAGCACCGGGGCGACCGGTGACAGCACCACGTCGTACGCCCCGGAGGTCGCGCGGGTGGCCCGGGCCAGGGCCGCGAACTGCTGATAGTTGCGCACCGTCACCGGTCCGTCGAAGCGATCCCCGCCGGCACACCAGGCCCGAATGTAGGGCAGCACCAGCTCCTGCTCGGCCTCGCTGCGGTCCCGCAGGTCGGCCAGCGAGCGGGCCCGCCAGAACCCGTCGATCCCCGCCACCATCTCCTCGGTGACGAACGGCTCCACCCGCTCCACCCTGGCTCCGGCCGCGCGCAACACATCCGCCGCATTCTCCACCGCAGCGGTGATCACGGGATCCACCGGCAGCCCGTAACCCGGATCGAGCTGCACCCCGACGCGCAGCCCGGCCGGATCCACGACGAGTCGCCAGTCCATCCCCGGATAGCCGCGGGTGCTGTAGTCACGGGCATCGGGCACGGCGAGCACCGACATCAGGGTCGCGATGTCATCGACCCGACGACCGAGCGGACCGGCGGCCCGCCCCAGATACGGCACGTCCAGCGGGATCAGGCCTTCGCTCGGTTTCAGCGAGGCGAGCCCGTGCCAGGTCGCGGGCAGGCGTACCGAACCTCCGATGTCGGTGCCGACGTGCCAGGGCCCGAACCCGGCCGCGGCCGCGGTGCCGGCCCCGGCACTGGAACCACCGGTGGTCAGCGCCGGATCCCAGGCATTGCGGGAAATCCCGTGCCGGCTGGAAACCCCGGAGCTGAGCATCCCCCAGTCCGGCATCACGGTGGCACCGAGGATGACACAGCCGGCCTCCTCGAGCCGGTCGGTGATCGGCGCGTTCGCGGCGGCGGTCGGCGGGTCGGGCAACGCGGTGCCCGAGGGGATCAGCCAACCGGCGCGGGCGATGTTCTCCTTGATCGTGACCGGTACCCCGTCCCAGCGGGACAGCGGCCGGCCCGCGCGGCGGCGTGCGGTGGCCGCGGCGGCCTCGGCGCGTACCCGGTCGGTGTCGTGGATCCAGAACGCGTTCAGCACCGGTTCGCGTTCGGCGATCCGGGCCAGCACGGCCTCGGCGACCTCGCTCGGGTCGGTCTCCCCCGCGCTGTACGCCCCAGCCAGGTCGGCCGCGCCGCGCTGCCACAGTTCAGGCACGGTGCTCCTGGCGGGTGATCACGGAGTCGATCAGGCTGCGCCAGCCGTGCACCAGGTCGGCGTCGACGTAGGCCTTGAGCGAGGACTGCGGGCGGACCGCGGTGTCGATGTGGAAGGCGCGTACGCCGGCGCGCGCCAGCCATGGCACGTGTTCGGGTTGCAGTCCGCCGCCGGCGAGGATCAGCCGGGCCACCTGCGGGTCGGCCCCGGCGCGGGTGATCACCTCGTCCAGGCCGTGCTCGATGTCGCGGGCGGAGCCGGCGGTGAGCACCTGGTCGAGCCGCGGCAGTCCGCGCAGTGCGCGCCAGGCGCGGTCGGTGTCCAGGGCCTGGTCGATGGCGCGGTCGAAGGTCCAGGGCCAGTCCCCCTCCTCGAGCAGCGCGCCGAGCACCTCGGTGTCCACTTCGCTGTGTCCGTTGAGAAATCCGAGTACCAGCCCGTCGGCACCGGCATCGACATAGGCGGCGGCCAGACCACGCAACCGGGTGAACTCCCCGCCGTCGGTGCCGAAGCCGGCGCGCAGCCGGAGCAGCACCCGCAGCTGGATGCTGGTGGCGTCGCGCACCTTCTCGATCAGCGCAGGCTCCGGGGCGTACCCGTCGTCGTCCAGCGACCCCACCACGACGACCCGGTCGGCCCCGCCCTCCTCCGCCCGTTGGGCGTCGGCCGGGTGCAGGGCGAGCACTTCGAGCAGCCCTCTCATGACCTCAGTGTGCCGCAGGCGCTGGACACATTCCGGCAACGACGGACGTGTCCCGGTGCAGTTTTCACCCGACCGGTCCTAGGTTGGGTTCATGGTGGGCAGGCGCACCGTATGCGCGATCGGATTGGGTGCCGGGCTGGCGGCCGCGGGCTGCACTCCGAAGGCACCGGCCGCCAGGGAGCAGCTCCGCGCCGCCGCCCCGACGCCCGCGCGGCGCACCTCGTCGGATCCCGACACCAATCGCATCCTGACCGAGATCGGCGGGACGATCGCCCAGCTCACCATCTATTCGGACCGGATCTATGTGACCACAGAGGATGGGCGTGAGCTGCTGAGCAGCGGTGGAGCCTTCGCCCCCGTCAAGGATCCGCAGATTCCGCCGCTGTCCCAGGATCCCCTCTCGGCCGATGCCTTCCTGGTCGCGGCCGTACGCCGGATCGTGGATGCCAACGGGGGCGATTTCGGTGCAGTCTTCCGCTCCGAGGACCAGGTGCTGCTGGAGGTGAAGCAGGGCATGTTTCCCATGGACGAGACCGTGCGTTGCGCACTCCCGCCGGACAAGGAGGTCCCCGCCTACGGCTACCAGGAGGAACAGGGGCTGACCGATGGGCTCGCCGAACTGCGTGCGGTGCAGCGCACGGAGACCTATGCGCTCGGCCTGCGCCACGACGCCAAGGAGGGCACGGCGGTCGTGCTGCACGGGCGATCCGAGCAACAGGATCAGGAGTGGTTGCGTGACCAGTTCCGCCCGTTGACCCGCGGGGAACTCTTCACCCCCCGCAGCACCGAGCCACTCGATCCGGCCATGGTGACGACCCAGAGCCTGATGCGCCTCGCCGGTTCCCTCGTCGATCGCAGCGGAACTGGCGAACTCAACGGGATGGAGCTGCTCGTGCTGTCCCGCAACGGGAAACCGAGGATCGAGTTCACCGCGACCGACGAGGACGGCCTCAGCCTGGTCGGCGATGCCGACCTCAGCGGGCGGATCACCAGGACGCAGTAGGTTCGGTCATGGTGGGGCGACGCGCGGTGTGCGGGATCGGGCTGGGGCTCGGTCTGGCGGCTGCGGGGTGTACGCCGACGAGTCGGCTCCGGGTGGATCCGGCCCCGGTCTCGGCCACCCCGCTGCAACGGCGTACCTCCGAGGACCCCGATACCAACCGCATCCTCACCGAGATCGGCAACGACGTCCTGCAGCTGACGGTCTATCCCGATCGGGTCTATGTGACCACCGTCGATCGTCGCAACCTGGTGAGCAGTGGTGGGCCGTTCGCGATCGCACCCGACGCGCCCGTTCCCGACATGTTTCGATCGATCCGAGCAGCGCCGTTTCCGGCGGACGCATTCCTCGTCGGTCGAGCGCGCGAGTTGTTGCAAAGCACCGGGGGCAGCCTGGGCACCATCGGCCAACCCTACGGTCAGCTCATCCTTGACATCATGCAGGGCGATTTTCCCAACCAGAGAAGGATTCGGTGCGCGGTCGCACCGGGGCGAGAGATACCCGCATACGACTTCTGGACCGAGCAGGGCGTCGCCGACGGACTCGCCGAACTATCGGCCTTGCGACCACAGGCCACCTATTCGATCGGGTTGTTTCGACTGTCCCGGCAAGAGGCATCGATGGGCCTGAGGGGCCGGATGGCCGACCAGGACCGGATCTGGGGCCGGGATCAGTATCGTCCGCTGGTGGGTTCACGTCTGGGCGGTGAACCCTTCCCCGAGAGTTTCGATCCAGCCGTGGTGAACAGCCGGGGCCTGCTCCGAGTCTCCGACGAACTTCTCCGCCGCAGCGGTCGAGAGGTTTCCACCAGTGTCGACGCCGTATCCCGCAACGGCACCCCGGTGCTGGAGATCTACGCCGGCAGCGACGACTGGCCACGCCTCACCGGTACCGCCGATCTCGACGGGCGGATCCTCGAACTGCGGTAGCCACGGTCAGAGACCAGCGGCCGATTGTCCCGGGCCGGCGGATGGTCGATAGTCGAGGCATGTTGTCGCCGAGGTATGCCATCGCCGCGCTCCGGGTGTGCCTGGTCGTGCTGTTCGCGATCCTGCTCGTCTTCCAGTTCTTCTCCCTGCCCGGCGGGATCGCATACCAGACCTCGCAGAACCCGAACGATGCGAAGCTGCGCTGGCCGCTGACCGCCATCGCGGTCTTCCTGGTGCTGTGCGCCCAGGTGGCACTGGTCGCGACCTGGCAACTGCTGGCGCTGATCAGCCGGGACCGGATCTTCACCCATTCCTCGGTGAAGTGGGTCGATGCGATCGTCGTTGCCATCGCCGCCGCCTGGTTGGTGGTGGTCGGCATGCTGGTCGTCGTCGGAGTGAACGCCGACGATCCCGGGATGCCGATGCTGCTGATCCTCATCACCGCCGTCATCACCGTGCTCTGGCTGCTGATGGTGGTCCTGCGGGGGCTGTTGCTGCAGGCCACCACCCTGCGATCGCAACTCGAGGCGGCCGGCTGACGGGTCAGGCCCGCCCCGAAACGCTTTCGGGGCTCACGCTCATCGAGTAGTCGGCCCTGCGCAGCGAAGCGGAGCAGGGCCGACGTGTCGAGATGAGTTCGGTACGGAACGGGTTCGTCTCGACACGGGCGCTGCGCGCCCTGCTCGACGAACGGAAGGGCGCGCTCAGCCTGCGGATTCCTCGACGGCACGGAAGACCCGGGCGATGTTCCCCGAACCGAGCGCGACCAGCTCGTCGCGGCTCCACCCGCGATCGGCGAGCGCGGCCATCAACTCCTGATAGTGCGAGACGTCGGGCAGTTCCGGCGGCAGCAGGGTCGTGCCGTCATAGTCACCACCGATGCCGACGTGTTCGATCCCGGCCACCTCACGGACGTGCTCGATGTGACGCACCACATCGGTAAGATGTGCCGGATTCCCTTCACCGGCAAGGAATTTGGTGACGAAGGTGACCATGCACACTCCCCCGCCGGCGGCCATCCGCTGCAGCACGTCGTCGGGTGCGTTGCGGGGATGGTCCTGCACGGCCCGGGCGCACGAGTGGCTGAAGATCACCGGCGCCGTCGACACGTCGAGGGCGTCGCGCATCGTGGTCGGCGCGGTGTGCGAGAGGTCGACCATCATGCCGAGCCGGTTCATCTCGGCGACCACCTCGCGGCCGAAGTCGGTCAGCCCGCCGTGCCGCGGCTCATCGGTGCCGGAGTCGGCCCATTCGTTGTTCTGGTTGTGGGTCAGAGTCAGATAGCGCACGCCGAGCCGGTGCAGGGTACGCAGGCAGCCCAGCGAGTTGTCGATGCTGTGCCCACCCTCGGCGCCCAGCAGGGACCCGATCGGTGCGTCCGGGCCGGCGGCCAGCACGGCGTCCAGTTCGTCGGCGGTGGTGACCAGCCGCAGATCGCCGGCATACCGCTCGACCATCTGGTGCACCGCGTCGATCTGCTCGCAGGTGTCGGCGAAGAAATCCCCTGTGCCAACGGGATCCTCGCCCTTCACCCCGGGCACGAAGACCGACCAGAACTGGGCGCGTACGCCACCGGTGCGCAGCCGCGGCAGGTCGGTCTGCAGCGCGGGTTGGTCGACGGCGATGTCGCAGGCGTCGAAGTCGTAACGACAGTGCTTGCGCATCGCCCAGGGCAGATCGTTGTGTCCGTCGACGATGGGGATCGGGGTGGTCATGCGCCCGACTCTACTGTCAGTGCAGGATTTCCGAGCCGACTTTCTCCACCGCCCGGCCGTGCCGGCGCAGGGTGACCTTCTGCACCATCATCGTGGCCACTCCGGCGATCAGCAGCCCGGCGACATTGATGCCGAGCTGGAGCAGCGATCCGGTGATCTCGCTGACCACCCCGAGCGCCAGGGCCACCGCCAGGTTGCCGGCGGCGGGCACCGTGGTCACCGAGATGAACACCCCGACCAGGGCATTGGATTTCGCCGAGGTCATCGCCAGCGCACCGGCGGTACCGGCCAGGATCGCGACCACGAAGGACCACCAGTCGGGGTGCCAGATGAACGCCGTCAGCGGCCGCGGTCGCAGCAGATCCGCCGGTGTGATCGCCCCGGTCAGCCGGGCGACCAGCGCGACCGCCACCACGAGCACGATGCTGAGCGCGAATCCGCGCAGCAGGGTGACCGTGGCGCGGCCCGCCAGCTTCGGCCGGCCGAGCGCGATCCCGGCGCAGATGGCGGCCACCACGCCGTAGTCGGGGCCGACGACCATCGCGCCGACCACGATGATCGGCGCGTCGGTGAGCACGGCCACCGCGGCCAATGCGGTGGCCAGCACCAGGAAGGCGTAGAAGGACCAACTGGCTCGCGAGGAGCTCTCCGCCTGCTGCAGCACGACATCCCAGATGACCCCGTCGTCGGGCTCGCCATGGGCGTTGTGCTCCAGTTGGATCGCGGCCGCGAACGGCGTGGCGCTCGGTTCGCTGACGCAGATCCCGCCGACCTGGTCGAGGCCGAGGTCGTCCAGGCTGGCCAAGATGTCATCGGCGGCCTCGCGCGCCACATCGGCCTCGATCAGGTCGCCCGGCGGATCGACCGAGGCACCCGGTTGCACGGTGACATTGGTGGTGCGGCGGTCATCCACCAGGAGGTCGCGCACATCGGTGCTCAACTCGGCGGGCACCACGAGCCGCAGATGAACCAGCATGGGTCCATCGTGCCCGAAACGCGGCGGAGGCGGCCCCCGTTCGGGGACCGCCTCCGCGGTGTCGCTCGGCGGCGCGCCATCGGCGCGCCTCAGGCGTACGGACTCAGAAGCCCATGCCGCCCATCTCGTCGCCACCGGCCGGCATGGCCGGAGCCTTCTCCGGCTTGTCGGCGATGACGGCCTCGGTGGTGAGGAACAGGGCCGCGATCGAGGCCGCGTTCTGCAGCGCCGACCGGGTCACCTTGGCCGGGTCGATGATCCCGGCCTTCATCATGTCGACGTATTCGCCGGTGGCCGCGTTGAGGCCCTCGCCGGCGGGCAGCGAGCCCACCTTCTCGGCCACCACGCCGCCCTCGAGGCCGGCGTTCGCAGCGATCTGGCGCAGCGGAGCGGAGCAGGCCTCGATGACGATCTTGGCGCCGATCAGCTCGTCACCGTTCAGCTGGGCCAGGTCGAACTTCTTGGTCGCCTGCAGCAGGGCCACGCCACCGCCGGG
Source organism: Enemella evansiae (assembly GCF_002250705.1). Lineage (GTDB taxonomy): Bacteria > Actinomycetota > Actinomycetes > Propionibacteriales > Propionibacteriaceae > Enemella > Enemella evansiae. Next base: position 58,780 of record NZ_NMVP01000038.1, on the reverse strand, counting down.
CACGATGCCCTCCTCGACGGCCGCCTTGGCGTTGCGCACGGCGTCCTCGATGCGGTGCTTGCGCTCCTTGAGCTCCACCTCGGTGGCCGCACCGACCTTGATCACCGCAACGCCGCCGGCCAGCTTGGCCAGCCGCTCCTGCAGCTTCTCGCGGTCGTAGTCGGAGTCGCTGTTCTCGATCTCGTTGCGGATCTGCTTGACCCGCCCCTGGATCTCGTCGGCCTCGCCACCGCCGTCGACGATGGTGGTCTCGTCCTTGGTCACGCGGACCTGGCGGGCGGTGCCCAGCAGCTCCAGGGTGACGGCGTCGAGCTTCAGGCCCACGTCCTCGGAGATGACCTGGCCACCGGTGAGGATGGCGATGTCACCGAGCATGGCCTTGCGGCGGTCGCCGAAGCCCGGGGCCTTCACGGCGACGGACTTGAAGGTGCCGCGGATCTTGTTGACGATCAGGCCGGCCAGGGCCTCACCGTCGACGTCCTCGGCGATCACGACGAGCGGCTTGCCCGACTGCATGACCTTCTCCAGCACCGGCAGGAGATCCTTGAGGCTGGAGATCTTGGAGTTGGCGATCAGGATGTAGGGATCGTCGAGCACGGTCTCCATGCGCTCGGTGTCGGTCACGAAGTAGCCCGAGATGTAGCCCTTGTCGAAGCGCATGCCCTCGGTCAGCTCGAGGTCCAGCCCGAAGGTGTTGGACTCCTCGACGGTGATCACACCCTCCTTGCCGACCTTCTCCATCGCCTCGGCGATGATCTTGCCGACGGTCTCGTCAGCGGCGGAGATCGACGCGGTGGCAGCGATCTGCTGCTCGGTCTCGATGTCGGTGGCCATCCCCAGCAGCTCCTCGCTGATGGCGGCGGTGGCCTTCTCGATGCCCTTCTTCAGGCCCATCGGGTTGGCGCCGGCGGTGACGTTGCGCAGACCCTCGCGCACCATCGCCTGGGCCAGCACGGTCGCGGTGGTGGTGCCGTCGCCCGCGACGTCGTCGGTCTTCTTGGCGACTTCCTTGACCAGCTCGGCGCCGATCTTCTCGTACGGCTCCTCGAGCTCGATCTCCTTGGCGATCGACACGCCGTCGTTGGTGATCGTGGGGGCGCCCCACTTCTTCTCCAGCACGACGTTGCGGCCCTTGGGGCCGAGGGTCACCTTCACCGCGTCGGCGAGGACGTTCATGCCCCGCTCGAGACCGCGGCGAGCCTCGATGTTGAACTCAATCAGTTTTGCCATGTGTTCCGGGAGTCCTCCCGCATCGGGGGCGTACGCCCCATGGTTGTCTGTGATGCGCCAAGACGATGCCCGCGACGGACGACACCCGTGGGTGCCTCACCGGACTTGACGGTGGCACTCGGGCGTACCGAGTGCTAAGTCATGTTTAGCACTCTCACCGGTGGAGTGCAAACAATCCGGGCAGACGAAACCGGGCGATCCCGACGTCGGGTTCGTCGGGACCGCCCGGTGGGGTACGCCTGATTCAGACCGTGGCGGCCGGCCAGGTGCCCTGCATCGGGACGGTGGCGACCGCCGAGGTGAACTCGCGGGCCTGGCTGGCCAAGGAGTTCACCAGGTCGACGAAGACCTTGATGGTGGCGACGATCGCTGCGATCAGGCCGATGATCTCGGCCGCCCCGATCGCGGTACCGGCGGGCACCGCGGCCATCTTCCCGATGGCCAGCCCGAGGCCGACCGCGGCGAAGCTCATCGCCACCAGGAAGGTATAGGTGGCGGTGATGCCGGAGTCGCCCAGCTTGACCATCGAACCGCCGAAGGTGAGTACGCCACCCTTGGCTTCTCCGGCAGCGGCCTGCTGCTTGTCGGCGGCCTTGAAGAACGCCTCGGCGCCCGCACCCTGCCAGGATTCCTTCGACTTGAGCTGGCTCGGGTCCAGGGACTCGGCGAAGTCGGCGGTCCGCGGACCCATGCCGTCACGGATCTTCTCACCGATGCACTTGATGTACCACGGCGCCACCAGGCCCTGGAGCGCCTGCTGATAGATGTCATAGGCCTTGTTGACGGCTTCCTGCCCCTTGCGGCAGGCGGCAAGCACGTCGTCGAGCCAGGGGATCACGCCGAGCGTGATCTTGTTGGCCCAGTCGATCGCCGTCTGCACGGTGTTCATCACGCCGTTGAAGATCGTCTGCAGCACTTCGACCGCAGCGACCACACCGTCGACCATGACACCCAGCGGTCCGGTATCGCACTCCTTGGCGAGCACACCGTCCGTCGCCCCGCCGTCTTGGGATTCTGTTGCCATGTAGGTCATCTCAGGGCTCCGTCCTGGTCGCCTGCTGCTGGTTCTGCATCTCGGTCTGGTCGTACTGGGTCGCGGTCTGGGTCAGCTTCTCCGACATCCGGTCGAGCGCCTTCTCCGCGTCGGTATAGATGGTCACGCAGCGATCGATCGCCTCGCCGTACGGCCCGGCCGCGGCGAACCAGAGGCCCCAGGACGGGACACCGCTCTTGAGTGAGCCGAAGGTCTTGGCGATACCGGCCGCCCGATTGGCCCGGTCGGCGTAGGTCTTCGCGTCCTCCCGCATGTCCCCGGTGTTGAACTGCGTGTCCTCCTTGGGCCCTCCGGGTTCGTCCGGCGGGTTCGTCGGCGGGGTCGGTGTCGGGGGCGGAGTGGTCGGGGGCGGAGTGGTGGGGGGCGGCGTGGTCGGGGGCGTGTTGGTACCGGGGCCACCGCCCTGGTTGCCGCCACCGCCGCCCTGGTTGCCGCCACCGCCGCCCTGGTTGCCACCGCCACCACCGGTGTTGCCACCACCGCCGCCCGAGTCCTGCTCGTCCTCGGCGTCCTTGTCGTCCTTCTTGTCTTCCTCGTCCTCGGCCTTGTCCTCGTCGCCCTTGCCGTCGGAATCCGCGTCCTCGCCCTGGCCGGCATCCTTGCCGCCGTCGGGGTCCGGTTTGCGATCGGACAGGTCGACCTCGACCTGGCCGTCGGGGGTGATGACGAACCGGGTGCCGTCGAGCTGGGTGACGGTCACCTTGTCGCCGTCGGTCTGGACCTTGGTGCCGTCCTCGGTCATGAGTACGCCGTCGCCGTTCAGTTCGGAGACGTCGTCGCTCTCCGCACCCGGAGTGTCGTTGTTGCTGATGTCGGCATCGACGGTGACCGAGCCGTCGGCCTTCCGGGTGACCTGCACCCCGCCGTTGGTGGTGATCACGGTGTCCTGGCCTCGGGTGTCGACCACCCCACCGTCAGCGAGCACGCCGACCTCCTCATCGGCGAGCGTGGTGTCGGAACTGATGTCCTGGTGCTCCGGCGGCACCTCGACCACCGGATCCTGGCGTTCCTTGTGCGCCGGTGCCGGTGACAGGTTCACCGCCTGATCGCCGACCGCCTCGGTGCTCGTGCCGATCTCGGTCTCGGTGACCACCTGATCCTGCTGGAGCTGCTGTTCCTCGAGGACCGCGTCGTCGACGGGCGCCTGCTGGGCGTCCTCCGGCGCACTCAGCAGGTCCGACGCCGGGCCCGCCTCGTCCAGCGTGTCCGAGGCCGGCGGCTGCACCATCGGCGCATCGCCCTCCCCGGCGTACCCCGACCAGTAGTCGGTCTCGTTGCTCTCGGTCGTCATCTCCCCGCTCCGCTCACTGTCCGAAGTTGCTCAGTTGATGGCGCTGCTCGGCCGCCTGCTCGAGGATCTCGGCGAAGGCCGTGGTGATCGTGTTGCCGCTCAGCCCGCGTACCCAGTTGCGGTCCAGGCGTACCTCGACCGGAAAGCCCGACTCGTAGACGATCGACGCGCGCCGGGAGTTGTTGAAGTACTCCACCCGCGCGCCCTCGTTCGCCCGCCGCTCGAGATCCGCGGCGATCCGGTCGAACTGCGCCATCGCCTGGTTGAACTGCGCCAGCAGGGCGTCCTGATCCCCGCTCGCGACCGCGGCGTCGAAATAGCGGGTCCGCTCGGCGACCATCTCCTGCGCCTCGTCCCGGATCGCCGGAGTGATCGCGGGCTCCCCCGACTCCGCCACCTCGGGCTGGTCAGCGCCGCCGAAGGACTGCACCATCCCGTCACTGATCGCTGCCTGCACCGCCTGCGCGAGCGCATCCGGTTCGACCTTCTCCTGCCACTTCGCCGCCACCGTGATCGCGGTCAGCCGCTGCTCGGCGTCCAGCGCGGCGGTCACCACACCGGCGGGGTCGTGCCCCTCACCGGGTTGGCTGACGACCTTCAGTTTCGCGGTCAACTGGTGCAGCTCGGCGAGCGACTGCTCCAGCTGCTGCATGGGATCCTGTGGGCTCATCTGGTCCTCCTTGCCACAACGGTGTCACCGGGCGGGGCCAGCGCGAGCACCCTGCGATACTCAGACCGTGAGCCGGGATACTCAAAAACTCCTCCCGCGCCCCCGCGGCGGCCTGCGCTGGCTGCTGAACTTCGTGAACCTGTCCACCCCGCTCGGGGTCGGCATCGCCCTGCTCGGCGGCGCGCGCCCTCGGCCCGGACCGCAGGGGCTGCTGCTCGCCGAGGGTTACCGGCTCGGCTTCCCGATCGCCGGCGCGTTCACCGTCGGAAACGTGGTGATCACCGCCGGCGGCCTGGACCGGTTGCTCGCCGACGACGGTCGGATGCTGCGGCACGAGGCCCGGCATGCCTGGCAGTACGCGGTCTGCGGTGGCCTGCCTTTCCTGCCCCTGTACGCCGTGGCGGCGGCCTGGTCGGTGGTCAGCACCGGTGATGTGGCCAGCCAGAATCCGTTCGAACGTCTCGCCGGGTTGGCCGACGGCGGCTATCCCCGCCGGCCGAGCCGATTCGCGATGAACCGTGGGGCCCTACGCTGAGCAACCGTGACCTCCGGATCCGAGATGCCCCCGATGCCCGATCCCAGGCGGCTGCTGGCGAAGCTGCAGGCCGATGTCCGCGGGTTCGAGGCCCGCGCCGAACGAACCAACCAGGCGCTGCGCCAGGCGAGCGTCGAGGTGCCCGGTGAGCAGGTGACGCTGCGGTTGCTCGGCAACCACCTGACCGGCATCGAGTTCCACCAGGCCGCGCTGCGGCTCACCCCGGCCCAGCTCACCGCCACCCTGGACGCGGCGCTGCGCCGCGGTGCGGGTCAGACCAACAAGAACGCCGAGGCGGTGGTCCGCGACGCCTTCGGCGACGAGGCGGCGGCCCGCGGGGTGGCCGCGGTCGCCCCCGAGGAGCGCCCGGTGGACGTGGACGCGGACGCGGGTGCGGGCGCTGCGGCGTACCGCTCCCCGCAGGCGGATGCGCCGATGACACCGGAACAGCAGGAGGACCTGCTGGACGACATCCTGAACCGGATGGACAGCGACGACGAACCGCTCGACCCGGCGGCGATCATGGCCGAGATCGGCTACGTCCCCTCGAGCGTGCCGCCGGATCAGCTGCAGGCCGACTTCGACGCCGAGATCGAGCGGATCAAGGCCAGCGCCACCCGCCTGCCGGAGCTGATGGAACGGGTCACCGGGACCGGCAGCGACGGTGCGGTCGAGGTCCGGGTGAACGCCGCCGGGGTGATCCTCGGCACCCGCTTCGGCGCCGGCTTCGACCGCGAGGGCACCACGGTGCTCGGCGAGCGCTTCACCGCCGCGTACGCCGCAGCGCGCAGCGACGCGCAGGCCCAGTTGCGCGACCAGCTCGATGACACCCTGGCCGGCAATCCCTTCCTGGACGAGCTCTGAGGCAACGACGAGCCGGAAGTTTCCACACCCGCTGACCGGGCGCGCGCGCCGGCCGGAATCTAGATTGGCCCCAACCCCGCAACCACAGGAGTCGACGTGACCGAGACCTTCAGCGTGCCGGAGATGCGGACGCATCACAGCAACCTGCAGGCAGTGGATTCCAGCACCCAGGACGTGGTCGGCCGGGCCCAGGACACCGGCATCGGCGACTGGAAGATGTATGGCATCTTCGCCAGCCCGATCGTCTGCCCGATCCTGATGCTCGGCGACCAGCTGCACGGGCGGACCATCGACGAGCTCGGCCGGGTCAGTGCGACGGTGACCGAGGGTTTCGGCACCACCGCCGACCTCTACGACGCCACCGAGCAGAGCAATGTCGATCTGGCGAAGTCGATCACCGCCGAACTGGCGAGCATGCGGGAGGCGACGGGCCGATGACCGCCACCAGTCAGGGTCTGCCCTTCGTCTCGGTCGGATCGGCCAATGTCACGCTCCCGATCTACAACGACATCGCCAGCGCCAGCCAGCACTGGGCCGACGGTGAGGCCTCCATCGGCGACGTCACCGCGGTCGCCGACATCGGCCTCGGCATCCTGTCGGTCGCCCTCGACCCGCTGAACGCGCTGATCGGTGCCGCGGTCGGCTCGCTGATGGACATCCTGGTCACGAACGTCTCGTGGTTGAAGGAGCCGGTGGATTTCCTGCTCGGCAACCCGGATGCGATCTACGCCCATGCGCAGAAGTGGCAGACGATCTCCGACGACCTGGTGGGCGTCGCCAACCAGCACGCCGGTACCGCGGGCGACCTGCCCGGCTGGCAGGGCCGCGCCTCGGAGGCGTACACCCAGGTGATGCAGGGGGTGAACGACAACTACCGGTCCGCCTCGGCCGCGGCGGCGAAGATGGCCGACTGGGTCTCCACCGCCGGGATGGTCGTCGGCATCTTCCGCGAGACCATCTGGAACCTGATCAAGATGTTCGTCACCGAGGTGGTGCAGGCCGCGATCCTGGCGGCGGCCGCCGCGGTGCCGTCGGTCGGCGCCTCGCTGGCCGCCTTCACCGGTTGGTTCGGCGCACGGATGGCGATGATCGGCGCCAAGATCGCGTCCAAGATGGGCAAGCTGATGCGGATCCTGTCGAAGCTGGCCAAGAAGATGAACCTGAGCAGCAAATTCTTCGACGACGCCGCCCGGGCCCTGTCCAAGGTCTCGCAGAAGCTGGCCCGCTCCGCCCGGCTGAAGATCGCCGGCGACGCGACCCGGCCGGCGGTCCGCGGCCGGCACTCGATCCCCAACGACCGGATCCCGATGAAGCCGAAGATGCCCGGACGCACCACCTCCGCGGAGGTGTTCGGCGAAAAGGGCGGGGAGATCTATGACCGGCTGCGCACGGTGAACCGGAACGTGGTCAAACCGATGGACCGCTCGCAGACCAGCGGCACCCTGGAGGCCAACGACACCCAGGAAGAGATCCAGGACATCGACCGCTGAACCGACCCGTCAGGGTGCCCGGATGCCATCCCCGAGTTCTTCGGCGTACGCCCGCCGCGGCGAGCGGGCGCGGGTGCTCGCGATCGTTGCCGGGGTGCTCTCCCTGGTCGCGGCGACCTGGGCGCTGCTCGCGGCGAGCCACTGGATCGGTCTGCAACCCAGTTCGGATCTGCTCGGCCGTGGCCGGGCCACGGTGACCGAGTGCCGAGCCGATCCGAGCCAGCTCTGGCTGATGCAGCGGTGTGTGGCGACGGTGGAATGGGATCCGGGGGCGGCCCCCGACGGTTACCGGACGCCGGCGACGATCGAGGCGCGGGAGCCGGTCTCCGGTGAGGTGGCCGTGGAGGCGTACCGATCCCAGTGGTCAGTCGGGACGAGCAGCAACCCGCGGACCGAGGTGGTGCAGGTCGCCGGCGACCATCGCTCGGCGGGTGGGTTGCTCACGGTGCTGTGCGTGCTGGGCGTGCTCGCGGTCCCGATCCTGGTCAGCGGCGCGCTGTCCGGGCTGCGACGCTGAGCGCCGGTCGTGCCGAGGTCAGTCCTTGTCGGGATCGAACCCGAGCCGACGCGCGGAGCGGGCGCGCTGCCGAGTGGCGCGCAGCCGGCGCAGCCGCTTCACCAGCAGCGGGTCGTGGGCCAGCGCCTCGGGCTTGTCGATGAGGGCGTTCAACACCTGGTAGTAGCGGGTGGTCGACATGTCGAAGCGCTCCCGGATGCCCTGTTCCTTGGCGCCGGCGTACTTCCACCACTGGCGCTCGAAGTCGAGGATCTCCGCGTCCCGCTCGCTGAGTGCGGCGGGGGCGCCGGTGGACGGCTGCGGGTTCAGGGCTGACATGGCCCCCATCGTAGGCGGAAACAACAACGGTGTCATTACCTTCGGCGCGTCGCGGGCTACGATGCCAGCATCCGCAGAGTAAGGGCCGAGGAGGCAACCGATGCAGCCCATCACCGGAGTCATCCAGGACTACCCGTGGGGGTCGACCGACGGCATCCCCGGCGTGCTCGGCCGCGAGGTCACCGGCCGGCCGCAGGCCGAATACTGGCTGGGCGCCCACACGAAGGCACCGGCCACCCTGGCCGAGGGTGATCTGGCCGGGTTCCTCGCCGACCACCCGGCCGAGATCGGCAGCGTCTCGGTCGAGCGGTTCGGCGACCGGCTGCCGTTCCTGCTCAAGGTGCTGTCGGCGAAGCAGGCCCTGTCGCTGCAGGCCCATCCCTCTCGCGCCCAGGCGATCGAGGGGTACGCCCGCGAGAACGACGCGGGGGTGGCTCTCGACGCCCCGGACCGGAACTACCGCGACGACTGGCCGAAGCCGGAGGCGATGGTCGCGCTGACCGAGTTCCACGGGCTCTGCGGGTTCCGCGAACCGGCGGAGACGCGGGCACTGTTCGCGAAGCTCGGCGTGGATGAGGCGGATCAGCTGATGGAACCGCTGACCGATCCCGACGGCATCGCGCGGGTGTTCCTGGAGGTCCTCGGGCTGGCCGATCAGGAGGGTGAATTGGTCGCCTCGGTGGTCACCGCCGCGTCGGCGTACGCCGCCGAGGATTCCGACTTCGGCCGGTTCTGCCGCACCGCGGTGGAGCTGAACGCCGACTACCCGAACGATGCCGGCATCCTGGCGGCGCTGCTGCTGAACCGGATCACCCTCGCTCCGGGCGAGGCATTCTTCATGCCCGCCGGGAATCTGCACGCCTACCTGCGCGGTACCGGGATCGAGATCATGTCGAACTCCGACAACGTGCTCCGCGGTGGTCTGACCGGCAAGCACATCGACATCGACGAACTGGCCCAGGTGGTCGACTTCTCCCCCGGCTTCCCGGGGGTGGTCACGCCGGTCGATGAGGGCAACGGGGTGCGCCGCTATCCGACCGAGGCGCCGGAGTTCGCGCTCTGGGAGGTGCAGGACTGCGCCGACGCCGCGCTGCCGGCCACCGGCCGCGGCCGGATCCTGCTGGTCGTCGACGGCACCGCCACCCTGCGTCGGGGCTCCGAGGTGCTCGAGGTGCCGCGCGGCGGCGCGGCCTTCATCGGCGCCACCGAGGACGATGTCCGCCTCGACGGCCCCACCCGCGGCTTCCTCGCCGCCAGCGGCATCTGAGGCAGGCCCGTTCATCTCGACACGGCAGCCATTGCTCCGCAAGCTCCGCATGGCTGCCTACTCGATGAACGCAGGGCGCGCGGGCGCGAGCCGACAAGAACGGGAGGCGAGCGTCGGAAGCGCGCCCCCGCGATGCAGACCCACCAAGGAGAAATCCCCGCGTCGCCGCCGCAACCACCAGCATGATCACCGCGAGGGGTTTCGACGACTGGGCCGAAGAGCGGGGATTGGGCGCGCGGGCGCGAGCCGACAAGAACGGGAGGCGAGCGTCGGAAGCGAGCCCCCGCGATGCAGACCCACCAAGGAGAAATCCCCGCGTCGCCGCCGCAACCACCAGCATGATCACCGCGAGGGGTTTCGACGACTGGGCCGAAGAGCGGGGATTGGGCGCGCGGGCGCGAGCCGACAAGAACGGGAGGCGAGCGTCGGAAGCGAGCCCCCGCGATGCAGACCCACCAAGGAGAAATCCCCGCGTCGCCGCCGCAACCACCAGCATGATCACCGCGAGGGGTTTCGACGACTGGGCCGAAGAGCGGGGATTGGGCGCGCGGGCGCGAGCCGACAAGAACTCGAGCCTCCGACAGGATTCGAACCCGCGACCCTCGCTTTACAAGAGCGACGCTCTACCAACTGAGCTACGGAGGCAAGGCATCCATCATGCCCGCACCGACCGCACGGTGTCGAAACCTTTGGTGCTGCTCCACGCGTTGGATAAGTTGACGATCGACCCCTGACCAGATCGAGGAGTACGCCACCTTGGCTCAGCCTGCCCGCCCGGGCGCCCGGTCCGCGGAGCAACGCGGCACCACGGCCGCACCCACGACCCCGCCGAAGACCAAGCGGCGCGGTGAGATCCACGGATTGCGCGGCCTGGCGATCGGTCTGGTGGTGGCGTACCACCTGTGGGGTGGCGGCCGGGTCTCCGGCGGTGTCGATGTCTTCCTGATGATCTCGGCGTACCTGATGGTCGGCAGTTTTGCCCGCAAGGGGATGGCGTTCAACGTCCTCGACTTCCTGGTGGGCCGGTTCCGGCGGTTGATCCCCTCCTCGGCGGTGGTGATCCTGCTGGTCTGCGGTGCCGGTTGGCTGCTGCTGCCGCCGGTGCGCTGGTATCCGCTGCTGGATCAGGCTCTCGCCTCGATCACCTATCGGCAGAACTGGCTGCTGATCAGCATGGCCACCGACTACACCTCCCCCGACCGTTCGGGCACCAGCCCGCTGCAGCACTACTGGTCGCTGTCGGTGCAGGGGCAGATCTTCGTCGTCTGGCCGCTGCTGATGCTGCTGGCGATGCTGGTGTTCAAGCTCGCCAAGGTGCCGATCAAGATCTCGCTGACGGTGATCTTCTCGGTGATCACCATCGCCTCCTTCGCGTACGCCCTGCGCGAGGTCGGCGCCAATCCGGTCGCGGCCTACTTCGACACGTACGCCCGGGCCTGGGAGTTCTCGCTGGCCTCCCTGTTCGCGCTGATGCCGATACCGAAGATGTCGGTGCTGCCGCGCGCGGTGCTGAGCTGGATCGGGCTGTTCGTGATCACCTTCTGCGGGGTCTTCTTCGGCAATCTGCCGTACCCGGGCCCGGTGGCGCTGATCCCCTCGATCGCGACCGCGCTGGTGATCATCGGCGGCAGTTCCCGCGAGGCCTGGCATCCGGCCCGGCTGCTGAACAGCCGGCCGATCGCCTGGCTGGGCGATCGGGCGTACGCCCTGTATCTGTGGCACTGGCCGGTGCTGATGTTCTGGCTGAACGCGACGGTCAGCAACTCTCCGGGCATCGTCGGCAGCGTGATCGTGATCGCGCTCTCGCTGATCCTGGCCGATCTGACCACCCGGACCATCGAGCAGCGGTTCAACCAGATGAAGTTCCTCGGCGCCAAGCGCTGGGGCCTGGCCACCATCGCCACCGGTCTGCTGATCGGTTTCGGGGCGATCAGCAGCTGGTCCTGGGTGCTGCAGCGTGATGTCCAGCAGACCAACTCGGCCCCGGCCGAGGCCCGCCCCGGTGCGCGCGCGATCACCCCGGGTGCCCCGGTCGAGACCGCCGTGCCGAACCGCAGCATCGCCCCCGGGGACACGATCATCCTCACCGACTGGCCGGAGGTGCAGCCGCCGTGTTCGGCCGATCTGACGCCGAAGCCGCCGGCATCGGAGTGCACCGAGATCAAGCCGCCCGGTGAGGCGCACAAGACCGTGGTGATCATGGGCGATTCGCACAGCAACCAGTGGCTGACGCTGATGAGCGATCTGGCCCGGCGCGAGCAGTGGCACCTGATCACCTCGATCCGGCCGGGTTGCCGGATCACCCTGCCCAATCCGGCCAGCGACGCGGCCTGCGTGCAGTACAGCCAGGAGATGGTGCAGTATCTGCTCGAACTGCGCCCGGACTTCGTCTTCACCGTCGGCAGCCGGGCCCAGGCGAACGGTCCCGAGATCGCGGTGGACACCTATCTTGAGGCCACCAAACCGCTCACCGATGCCGGGTTGAAGATCGTCAACATCCGCGACAATCCGCGCTTCGACTTCAAGATGCCCGAGTGCGTGCAGCGTTACGGTGCCGCGGATCCGCGCTGCCTGAAACCGCGCTCGGAGAAGCTGGCACCGATCTCACCGCAGGTGGCGCTGGAGCCGACGCCGGGGATGCTGACGATGGACCTCACCGAATACATCTGCCCCGGCGGGATGTGTCCCGGGGTGATCGGGAATGTCTACGTCTACATGGATGACAACCACTTGAGTCGCACCTATGTGACCACGCTCAAGGAGGAGTTCGAGGACCAGCTCTGGCGGGTGATCGAGAGATGACCAGGGCTCGGGGGATTCTGGTCGGCGTGCTGGCGGCGGTGGCGCTGCTCGCCGCCACCGTGGTGCTCGCGCCACGCGCCACCACCCGGTATGCGGTCGAGGCATCCGCCAGCCCCGCCCCGGCGGAGCTGGCCACCGACGGCACCGGTGACGGGTTGCCGCACAGCACCGCGCACCCGTCCTCGGCCGCGGCGGCGGATGACCTGACCCGCGGGCTGAGCCGCAATGTGGTGCTGCGCAGCACGATGATCGCCGAGAAGGATTTCAGCTACTGCTCCAACGGGCCGGTGGACGACCCGCCGGCCGAGGTGCGTCGGGTGGTCTTCGTGGTGCACGGCAACGATCGGCGCCCCTGCGGGATGGCCGGTGCGGTGCTCGCCGGGGCGACCGACGCCCAACGCGAGCAGACCCTGGTGGTGGCGCCGCGGTTCGCCAGCGCCGAGGACACCAAGGACCGGGCGAAGGAGCTCTACTGGACCTTCTCCGGCTGGTCCCAGGGCGATCCGTCGGTCAATCCCGGCGCCCAGATCTCCTCGTACGCGGTGCTGGACGAGCTGATCCGCCGGGTCGGTCACCGCTCGGTGGTGGTGGCGGGTTTCTCCGGCGGCGGCCAGTTCGTGAACCGGTTCGCGGCGGGGTCGGCGAGCCAGCCGGACCGGTTCGTGATCGCCAACCCCTCCTCCTACCTCTATTTCACCCCGGCCCGCCCGGGTACGCCGCCCGAGGAGGTGGCCCGCTGCCCGGGATACAACGACTACCGCTACGGGTTGAACCAGCTGAATCCCTACATGGCGGCCAGCGGCCCCAAGGGGTTGACCGAGCGCTACGGGAAGCGGAAGGTCGTCTATCTGCTCGGTGACCGGGACCGGGACCCGCGCTCGTCGTCGATGGACAAGTCCTGCGGTGCGAACGTCGAGGGGCCGAACCGGTTGGAGCGCGGCCAGCGCTACTGGGCGTACCTGCCGAGCGTCTATGGCCCCGAGATCCGCACCCGCCAGCAGCTGCACCTGGTACCGGGCGTGGCACACGACGCGGTCGGGATGTTCACCGCCGCACCGGCCCGGCAGGCCCTGCTCGGCTGAGGTCCGGCGACCGGGCGGATTCCCCAGGCGGCGAAAACCGACCTCGGGTCAGGAATAACGTTCCTGCAAATTTGCAGACGTCGACTGCGTAACTGGCGGTTGCGGGTGACAATTCCGAGTGACCATACTCGCCACAGCCTGCACGGGGCAGGTCGGTCAACGTAGACCCAGGAGGCTTGATGAGCACGTCCCAGCCAGCGCACGCTGACGAATCTCCGCAGAATGTTCGGACCCGGCTGCGTCGGGTGGTGGCGGCCTCGATGGCCGGCACCGTCGTCGAGTGGTACGAGTTCTTCCTGTACGCCGCAGCGGCCACCCTGGTCTTCGGCAGGCAGTTCTTCCCCAACACCGGCTCGGACCTGGACGGGATCATCAAGGCGTTCCTCACCTACGCCGTCGGCTTCGTCGCCCGCCCGCTCGGCGGCATCGTGTTCGGCCACTTCGGGGACAAGTTCGGCCGCAAGCACCTGCTGCAGGTCTCGATCATCATGGTCGGCGCGGCCACCTTCCTGATGGGCTGCCTGCCCACCTTCCACCAGGTCGGCTACCTGGCCCCGGTGCTGCTTGTCGTGCTGCGCTTCATCCAGGGCTTCGCGGTCGGCGGCGAGTGGGGCGGTGCGGTGCTGCTGGTCGCCGAGCACGCACCGGACAAGGAGCGCGGCTTCTGGGCCTCCTGGCCGCAGGCGGCGGTGCCGATGGGCAACCTGCTCGCCACCGGCGTACTGCTGGTGCTCTCCTCCACCCTCTCCCAGGCCGCCTTCCTCAGCTGGGGCTGGCGGATCGCGTTCTGGCTGTCGGCGGTGATCGTGCTGATCGGCTGGTACATCCGCACCAAGGTCACCGACGCCCCGATCTTCCAGAACGCCAAGGAGGAGCAGATCGAGGCCGCCAACGCCGGTTACGGTGTGGCCGAGGTGTTCAAGAAGTACCCGCGCGGCGTGTTCACCGCGATGGGTCTGCGGCTGGCCGAGAACGTCGTCTACTACCTGGTGGTGACCTTCACGATCACCTATCTCAGCGCCTACCTTAAGATGAACACCTCCCGGATCCTGCTGCTGCTGCTGATCGCACACGCCATCCACTTCTGCGTGGTACCGATGGTCGGCCGGGCCACCGACGTGCTGGGTCGTCGCCCGGTGTACGCGGCCGGCGCGATCCTGACCGCGACCTGGGGCTTCTGGGCATACCGGATGTTCGACACCCGCAGCGATTTCCTGATCGTGGTCGCGGTGATCATCGGTCTGATGTTCCACGCGCTGATGTACGCCGGGCAGCCGGCGATCATGGCGGAGATGTTCCCGACCCGGATGCGCTACTCCGGTGTCTCGCTCGGCTACCAGGTGACCTCGCTGTTCGCGGGTTCGATGGCGCCGATCATCGCGACCGCGCTGCTGGCCCGGTACAACTCCTCGGTGCCGATCGCGATCTATCTGGCGATCTGCTCGGCGATCACGCTGATCGCGGTCATCGCGGCCAAGGAGACCAAGGGCTCCTCGCTGCACGAACTGGATCGCCTGGACGCCGAAGGCCGGGCCCCCAAGCAGTCCGCCGTCGACGAGAACCTCACCCGCTGAGTCCGCTCACAGAGTAGGCAGGCCCGGTTCCGCGCAGCGGGGCCGGGTCTGCTGTTGTCGGGAGGTCCCACCCGCCCACTTACCGATCGGTCGAACCCCAGAATGCGCCCCGCGTTCTCACCCGCGGCCCGCAAACCCGCATCCGCTCGTCGGCCCCCGATCACTGGAGGCGAATTCTGGGGTTCGACCGATCGGTAACTCAGGACTCCCAGGTGGCCACCGCGTCGGCCAGGCCGTCGGGAGCGCGCACCTCGGGCGGCGGCAGCTCCGCGGGTGTCCGAGTGAACCGGGGCGCCGGCGCCGGCTGATCCACGCCCTCCGGGCTGACCAGCGTCCCGCGGGAGTGCAGGTGCGGATCGGTGACGGCCTCGTCGAAGTCCAGTACCGGGGTCACGCAGGCGTCGCTGCCGCGATAGATCGCGTCCCACTCGTCGCGGGTCCGACTCGCGAACACCCGGGTCAGCAGGGCACGCAGCTCCGGCCAGCGGTCCCGGTCCCACTGGCCCGGCACCTCCGCCGGCTCCACCCCGAGCCGCTCGACCATCGCGGCGAAGAACTGCGGCTCCAGGCAGGCGACCGCGACCTGCTTGCCGTCGGCACACAGATAGGTGTCATAGAACGGGTGCGAGCCATCGACCAGGTTCCGCCCCCGTCCGGGCGCCCAGGCCCCGCCGGCCCGCATCGACCAGGCCAGCGCACCGAGCATGCTCGCCCCGTCGACCATCGCGGCGTCGATCACCTGCCCCTGCCCGGAGCGTTCCCGCTCCCACAGCGCGGCCAGCACGCCGACCAGCAGCAGCATCGAACCGCCGCCGAAATCGCCGACCAGATTCAGCGGCGGCACCGAGCGCTCCCCCGGCCGGCCGATGTTGTCCAGCAACCCGGTGAGCGAGAGATAGTTCAGGTCGTGGCCGGCCGCCGGCGCCAGCTCGCCGTCCTGCCCCCAGCCGGTCATCCGGCCGTAGACCAGCCGCGGATTGGCGGCCAGACACTCCTCGGGCCCGAGTCCGAGCCGTTCGGCGACCCCGGGCCGGAATCCCTCGATCAGCACGTCCGCTGCCGCCGCGAGCCGGCGTACCGATGCCAGCTCGGCCGGATCCTTGAGGTCGGCGAGCACGGTGGTGCGTCCGCGCAGGATCGGCTCGGGGCCGGTCGGCGGGGTGTCGGTGAGCCGCGCCGCGGCCGCCCGCCGATCCACCCGCAGCACCTCGGCGCCGAGGTCGGCGAGCACCATGGCGGCATGCGGGACTGGTCCGATGGCGGGCAGTTCCAGCACCCGCAGCCCGGCCAGCGGGCCGGCACCGCTAGCGGGGCGCAACGAGCTTCCCGCTCTTGGCCAGCTCCGGGTCGGTACAGGCCGCCAGGTTGAAGCAGCACGGCCGGCGATGCTCCCCCTCCAGCTTGGAGACGGTCTTCTCGATCCGGGTGGCGCGGGTCGCCGGGTTGGCGGTGGCGTGCACCCAGCGCACCCATTCCCAGCGCGCCATCGGGGTGATCTCGCGCCACTTCTCGGCCACCTTGGGTGAGGCCGCCGCGAGCGCCTCGGCCAGGTCGGCGGGGATCTCCGGCTCGGGCCAGTCCTTGGTCGGCCGGAGCGTGAAGCTCACCGGATCCCCCGCCTGTACGCCCGCCGCGCGCGCCAGCTCGGCGGTGATCCGCAGCCAGTGCCCCTTCTCGCCGTCGGGTTCGACGACGGTCTCGAACGGCCTCCCGGCGATCGTCCCGGTCACGCTCACCTGCCCGCGCGACGGCAGGGCCGCACTCGCCTCGGCCGGCAGCCGGACGATGATCTGAGTGCCCACGGTCTGCACCGGCGCCTCGAAGCGGATCTCCTGCTCTACGGCCTTCATGGGTCGGTTATACCCCACCGACGGCGGCGCGCAGAGCGTCCATGGTGACGCCGACCGCCGGGTTGCGCAGCGACTCCTCCCGGATCACCGCCCAGTAGTCGGCCGGGTGGGCGTACTCGTCGGCCAGCACCCGAACCAGCCGCGGCTCGGGGTCGGCCATGAAGTCGGGCAGGATGCCGATCCCGGCCGAGGCCAGCGTGGTCTCCACGTGCACGAACACCGAGGTCGAGCGCATCGCCTGCCGGGGCGCGGGCAACCGTTCGGTGGCGAGGTCGAGTTCGTCGACCTGCAGTGACTGCTCGATGTAGTAGACGACGCAGTGCTCGGCCAGGTCGGCCAGCGACGTCGGCTCCCCGTTGCGGCGCAGATAGTCGGCGGTGGCGTACAACCCGAGGTGGTAGCCGCACAGCTGCACCGCCACCGCCCGGTGCACCTTCGGTTCGCCGACGATCACCTCGATGTCCACCCCGGAGCGGTGCTGCTTGAGCCGCTGGGTGGCGGTGATCAGCTCGGTCTGCAACTGCGGATGCTGCTCCCGCAGCCGGACCAGCGCGGGCACCGCGAAGTGGGTGCCGAACCCGTCCGGAGTCGCCAACCGGACCACCCCGGACAGCCCCTCGGGCGAGTCACCGCGATCGGTGAGCGATTTCACCGCCCGCTCCACGGTCTCGGCGGCACCCAGGATGGAGCGGCCCGCCTCGGTGAGCTCCCAGCCGTCGCTGGTCTGCACCAGCACCCGGGCACCGAGCGCCTTCTCCAGGCCACTGATCCGCCGGGAAACGGTGGTGTGATTGACCCCGAGGACATCGGCCGCGGCACTGTAGCGGCCCAGCCGGGCCACCGTGAGCAGCACCAGCAGGTCGTCGGCGCTCACCGGCGGTCTGCTCATCAACGCTCCTCCACTCCACCGCGCCGTGCAGAAACGCACGGAAAGGTTGCGGAATTCAGTCTATTCGGTGCATTGCTCCGCACCCGTCGGGCTCCTTACCGTAACTGGCAGGAACTCAAGGAGGAGGAGCACACATGGCGACCATCGGATGGATCGGCCTGGGCAACATGGGCAACCCGATGACGGCGAACCTGGTCAAGGCCGGGCACGAGGTACGCGGATTCGACCTGAACCCCGAGGCGCTGCGCACCGCCGCCGCGAACGGCGTCACCCCGGCCACCTCGATCGCCGACGCGGTCTCCGGCGCCGAGGTGGTGTTCACCATGCTGCCCAAGGGCGAGCACGCCCGCAGCGCGTACGCCGGCGCCGACGGCGTCTTCGCCAACGCGGCCCCCGGCACGCTGCTGATCGACTCCTCCACCATCGATGTGGAGACCGCCGGCGAGCTGCACCAGCAGGCGGCCGACCAGGGCTTCCGGTTCGTCGACGCCCCGGTCTCCGGCGGCATCTCGGGTGCCGCGGCCGGCACCCTGGCGTTCATGATCGGCGGCAAGGAGACCGACGTCGAGGCCGCCAAGCAGTTCATCGACCCGATGGCCGGCAACATGATCGCCACCGGCGGGCCGACCACCGGCCAGGCCGCCAAGATCTGCAACAACATGATGCTGTTCATCGAACTGCAGGCCTGCGCCGAGGGTGCGGTGCTGGCCAACAAGCTCGGCCTGGATGCGCAGGTGTTCTGGAACATCGCCTCGGTCTCCAGCGGCAACTGCTGGGCGCTGCGCACCTGGTACCCGGTGCCCGGGGTGGTCGAGACCGCCGCCGCGAACCGCAACTTCGATGCCACCTTCGCCACCTCGCTGGCCCACAAGGATGCCGGGCTGGCGCTCGCCGGTGCCAAGCAGGTCGGTGTCGAACTGCCGGCCGCCCAGCTGGCGTACGACCAGTTGCAGAAGCTGATGGATGACGGGTACGCCGACAAGGACTGCAGCCTGGTGATCCGCAACATCGACCCGCAGGCGCCGGGTACCGAGAACCTCTGAGCAACGAAATTTCGTTAGGAGCAAGGAAATGAAGCGAATCGGACATTACGTCGACGGCCAGCAGGTCGACGGCGGCGACCGGGTCGGCCCGGTCTACAACCCGGCCAGCGGTGAGCAGACCGGTGAGGTCGCGCTGGCCTCGGCGAGCGATCTCGAGACCGCGGTCTCGGCGGCGCAGAAGGCCCAGCCCGGCTGGCGCGCGACCCCGCTGTCCAAGCGGCAGGACATCATGTTCAAGCTCCGCCAGATCGTCACCGACCGCAAGGAGGAGCTGGCCCGGATCATCACCGCCGAGCACGGCAAGGTCGTCTCCGACGCCGCCGGTGAGGTCTCCCGCGGGCTGGAGAACGTCGACTGGTGCACCAACCTGATGCAGCAGCTCAAGGGTGACTATTCCGAGAACGTCGCGAACGGTGTCGACGTGCATTCGGTACGCCAGCCGCTCGGCGTGGTCGCCTGCATCACCCCGTTCAACTTCCCGGTGATGATCCCGCTGTGGATGGCGACCACCGCGATCGCCTGCGGCAACGCGGTGATCCTCAAGCCCTCGGAGCGGGATCCCTCCGCGGCGCTCTGGTTGGCCGAGGCGTTCGCCGAGGCGGGCCTGCCGGCCGGCGTACTCAATGTCGTCAACGGCGACGCCGACACCGTCAACGCGATCCTTGACCACAAGGCGATTTCGGCGGTGTCCTTCGTCGGCTCCACGCCGATCGCGGAGAAGATCTACACCCGGGCCGCGGCCAACGGCAAGCGGGTGCAGGCCCTCGGCGGAGCCAAGAACCACATGGTCGTGATGCCGGACGCCGACCTCGACTCGGCCGCCGACGCGGCCGTCTCCGCGGCGTACGGCTCGGCCGGTGAGCGCTGCATGGCGGTCTCGGTCGCGGTCGCGGTCGGTGAGGCCGGCGACGCGCTGGTCGAGAAGATCGCCGAGCGGATGCCGAAGCTGAAGGTCGGTGACGGCACCGATCCGGAATCGGAGATGGGCCCGCTGATCACCCAGGCCGCCCGCGATCGGGTCGCCGGTTACGTCGAGGGGGCCAGCGGCGAGGGGGCCAAGGTGGTCGTCGACGGCACCGAGCAGAAGTTCGACAACGACGGCTTCTTCATCGGTGTCTCCCTGGTCGACGACGTGAAGCCCGGCATGAAGGTCTATGACGACGAGATCTTCGGCCCGGTGCTGTCGGTGGTCCGGGTGGACAGCTATGACGAGGCGGTCGACCTGATCAACGCCAACCAGTACGCCAACGGGGTCGCGGTGTTCACCCGCGACGGCAAGACCGCGCGTCAGTTCGAGTTCGACATCGAGGTCGGCATGGTCGGGGTCAACGTGCCGATCCCGGTACCGATCGGCACCTTCTCCTTCGGTGGTTGGAAGCGCTCGCTGTTCGGCGACACCCACATGTACGGCGCGGAGGGCTTCAACTTCTACACCCGCCGCAAGGTGGTCACCACCCGCTGGCCGGAGCCCTCGGAGTCGCAGATCAGTCTCGGCTTCCCCACCCACTGACCGACTGGCCCGCGCGCCTGACAGGATTGGCCTCCGGGCGCGCGGGAGGGGGACTCTTGGCTGGGAAGCGATCGCTGACCGACATCTGGAAACCGGCGCTGGTCGTGGTGATCGGGTTGGTGCTGCTCGGTTACGGCCTGCGCATCGATCCGAACGCGCCCTCCTGTGGGTCGACCCCGATGTCGCCGGGGCAGATCTGTGAGACCACCAGCAAGGGCGTACCGCGCAAGCAGTCCTATGAGGACATGGTCGCCGAGGCGCAGCTACGCCGCCTCGGGTTCCCGATCGGTGGTGGCGTGGTCGCCCTGGCCGGGATCGCCTGGGGCGTGTTGCTGGTGGTACGCCGCCGCGGTGCGGCCGGGGCGAAGACCGGGCCGGCCGCGACCACGACCGCCCCGTCGGCCCCGGCTCCTCCCGGTCCCCCGGCTCCCCCGGCATCGGCCGGCAGCACCTCATCCGGACAGTGGGTACGCCAGCCGCGCGAGCCCAACCCACCCCAACCACCCCAACCGCAGCCGCCCCAACCCGGCCCGCAGTGGCCGCACGGCCGGTCCTCGGCACCCTGGCCGCAGCAGCGGCCGTACCCGCAGCAGCCGCCGTACCCGCAGGCCCCGCCGCAGCAGCAGCCGCCACCGCAGCCCTATCCGCCGCAGGCGTACCCCCCGCAGACGCACCCGCCGCCGCAGCCCGGCCCGACCCCCTGGCCGAACCAGCCGCCCCAGGCGTACCCGCCCCAGCAGCCGTATCCGCCGGATCCGTTCTCCGGCCCCACTCCGCCCCGTCGCTGACCCGGCCGTCGGCTGAGCGAGCGCCAGCGAGTCGAAGCCACGTGGCCTGCCGAATTGGCTTCGACTCGGTCGTCCCTCCCTCGCTCAGCCGTCGTGTGCGCTGGCCGCGGCCTTCTTCCGCCGGTTCCACCACCAGGTGACGATCATCCCGAACAGGATCGCCAGCGTGAGGTACCAGGCGTACTTCGCGTACTCGGTCACCACCGCCACCGCGGGCGCACCGATCCGATAGCCGAGGTACATGTAGCCCGACTGCATCAGGGCGGCGAAGCAGACGTTCACAGTCAGGAATCTCCGCCAGCTCATCCCCGCGGCACCGAGGGTCGCATAGATCACCGAGGACGGCAGCGGGATCGGCAGATAGGTGATCAGGATCGCCGGCACGGCGAAGCGGCGGGCGAGTTTTTCGGCGCGCTCGGCGTTCCGCCGGGCCCGCGGCGAGCGACCGGCGACCATCTCGAAAACGCCCTGGCCCCACAGTTTCCCGGCCCAGAAGTAGACCGGGTCGAACTTCATCACGCTCAGGGTGGCCAGCACCAGCCAGAGCGGACAAGTGGTCTCGACCCCGGTCGCGGTCAGCGCGCCGATGGTCACCACCCCGGTCCGCGAACCGGTCAGGGTGGCCGCCAGATAGGGCTGGGTGACCAGCACGGCGCGGAACGGCAGCAGCGCCAGCGCGTAGAGACCGAGGGCGCTGATCAGCGCGAAGCAGGCGATGTCGGCGCGGGTGGGCTTGTGCCCCCACGGCATCCGCGGGTCCTCCCACCACTCCGGCTCGCGCTCCTCGGCGGTCTCCTCGGGGTCCGCTGGTTCGTCGCGCCGGGGCTCAGTCACCCCGCGAGTCTAGGCGCACCGCGTCCCACGTTCGGCCCGGCGCAGCGAAGCGGAGCCGGGCGACGTTCATCGAGTAGCCGGCCCGGCGCAGCGAAGCGGAGCCGGGCGACGTTCATCGAGTAGCCGGCCCGGCGCAGCGAAGCGGAGCCGGGCAACCCCGTTCATCGAGTAGCCGGCCCGGCGCAGCGAAGCGGAGCCGGGCCTGCGTGTCGAGATGAACTCCAGCCAGGGGTCATCTCGACATGGTCGCTGCGCGACCTACTCGATGAGCGTGGGGACACGGTCGCTGCGCGACCTACTCGATGAGCGTGGGGACATGGTCGCTGCGCGACCTACTCGATGAGCGTACGAGGACCGGTCAGGCGTCGCGGGCGTCCAGTTTGGCGGCGATGTCGGCGGGGAATCCGCCGGTGGCGATCGGGGACCAGCGGGTCGGGGTGATCCGCAGCAGCGACTTGTTCTGCAGCCGCATCGCCTCGCGGTATTCGTCCCAGTCCGGGTGTTCACCGGAGATCGAGCGGAAGTAGTCGACCAGGGCGTCGGCGGCCTCGGGCATGTGGATCACCTCGGCGTCGCCGTCGACCTGCACCCAGGGGCCGTTCCAGTCATCGGAGAGCACCAGCACCGACACCTGCGGATTGCGTTCGGCGTTCAGCGTCTTGGCCCGGCCGGGATAGGTGGAGGTGACGATCCGCCCCTCGGCGTCCACCCCGCCGCTGACCGGGGAGATCTGCGGCCGGCCGTCCCGGCGCGCGGTGGCGATCAGCATCTTGTGGCGCGGGCGGACGAACTCGAGCAGTTCCGCCCGCTCGACCTCGGTGTTGGTGGCAACGGTGCGCGGCATCAGCTCTCCTCGTCTCGGGCCGCGATGAACGCGGCGATCGCCTTGTCCAGATCCTCCCGGCTGTGCGCGGCCGACATCTGGGTCCGGATCCTGGCCTTGCCCTTCGGCACCACAGGATAGGAGAACGCCCGCACGTAGATTCCCTTGTCCAGCACCGAATCCGCCATCCGGGCAGCCTTCGCGGCGTCACCGATCATCACCGGAACGATCGCATGCTCCGATTCCGGGATCTCGAAACCCTCGGCGACCATCCGCTCACGGAAGTACGCCGTGTTGTCCCGCAACTGCTGCAGCAGGTCACCGGAGCGCTCGATCCGATCCACCGCTGCCAGCGTCGCCGCCGCGATCGACGGGGCCAGCGAGTTGGAGAACAGGTAGGGCCGGGAACGCTGCCGCAACAGCTCGACGATCTCCTTGCGCGCCGCGGTGTAGCCACCCGACGCCCCACCGAGCGCCTTGCCGAAGGTTCCGGTCAGCACATCGACCCGATCCTGTACGCCGAACAGTTCCGGCGTACCGGCACCGGTCGCACCGGTGAACCCGACCGCATGCGAGTCGTCGACCATCACCAGCGCGTCGTACTTCTCGGCCAGGTCACAGATCTCGTCCAGCGGCGCCAGATAGCCGTCCATCGAGAACACCCCGTCGGTGGCGATCATCGTGAACCGGGCATCGGCGGCGGCCTGCAGCTGGGCCTCCAGATCCGCCATGTCCCGATTCTTGTAGCGGAACCGACGCGCCTTGGACAGGCGTACGCCGTCGATGATCGAGGCATGGTTGAGCTCATCGGAGATGATCGCGTCCTCGGCCCCGAGCAGCACCTCGAACAACCCGCCGTTGGCGTCGAAGCAGGAGCTGTAGAGGATCGCGTCCTGCTGCCCGAGGAAGTCGGCGATCCGGCGCTCCAGCTCGGTGTGCAGGGTCGTGGTACCGCAGATGAAGCGCACCGACGCCATCCCGAAACCCCAACGCTGCAGGGCATCGGTCGCCGCGGCGATCAGCTCCGGATCGTCGGCCAGGCCGAGATAGTTGTTGGCGCAGAAGTTCACCACCGCTGCCTCGGCCGCGGTTGCTTGCAGAGCAGAGGATTCCGTGCTGATGTGCGCGGCCTGCGGGGTGGTCAGCGGCACCTCGACCTTGTAGGTGCCGTCGGCGCGCAGGCCCGCGATCTCCTGCTCCAGATGGGTTTTCAGCGATCGGTACATCTCACTCCCAGCTCATCACGATCTTGCCGCAGTGTCCGCCGCGGGCGGTGGCGAAGGCCTCTTCGAAATCGGTGTGGTCGAAGCGGTGGGTGATCACCCCGGAGATGTCCAGACCGGCCTGGACCAGCACGCTCATCGCGTACCAGGTCTCGAACATCTCGCGGCCGTAGATCCCTTTCAGCGTGAGCATCCGCAGCACCACCGAGGAGAAGTCCAGCGAGATCTCCTCACCGGGCAGCCCGAGCATCGCGATCCGGCCGCCGTGCGCCATCGAGTCGACCATGTCGCGCAGCGCGACCGGGGCACCGGACATCTCCAGCCCGATGTCGAAACCCTCCTTCATGCCGAGCTGCTCGGCCGCCTGCGGGATCGGGGTGTCGCGCGGGTCGATCGTCAGCGTCGCCCCGAGCCGGCCGGCGAGTTCCAGCCGTTCGGCGGACAGGTCGGAGACCACCACATGTCGGGCGCCGGCGTGCCGGACCACCATCGCGGCCATGATGCCGATCGGGCCGGCGCCGGTGACCAGCACATCCTCACCCAGGCAGGGAAAACTGAGTGCGGTGTGCACCGCGTTGCCGAACGGGTCGAAGATCGCGGCCACCTCCGGGGCGACCGGGGTCCGGTGCACCCAGACGTTCATCGCCGGCATCACCAGGTATTCGGCGAAGCAGCCGTCGACCTGGACGCCGATACCGCGGGTGTTCGCACACAGGTGCCGGCGCCCGGCCATGCAGTTGCGGCAGCGCCCGCAGACCAGATGCCCCTCACCGGAGACGAAGTCACCGACCGAGACCTCGGTGACCGCCTCCCCCACCGCGACCACGTCGCCGCAGAACTCGTGGCCGACGATCCGCGGGGTGGTCAGGGTGGCCGCCGCCCATCGGTCCCAGGAATCGATGTGCAGATCGGTACCGCAGATGCCGGTCAGCCGAACCTTGATCAGCACCTCGCTCGGACCCGGTTCGGGGATCGGCACATCGGTCAGTTCGAGCCCCGGTCCGGGGGCGGTCTTCACCAGTGCACGCACACCGAGACTGTAGCGTCCGTCTCGAATATTGGGCACACTGGTGCGGGTGACCATCAGCGTTTTCGAGCTCTTCAAGATCGGCATCGGACCGTCGAGTTCGCACACGGTCGGGCCGATGCGGGCCGCTGCCCGGTTCGCCGCCGGGCTGGCCTCCGATGGGCTGCTCGATCAGGTCACGAAGGTCCGCGCGGAGCTGTTCGGGTCGCTCGGTGCGACCGGTCACGGCCACGGTTCCCGGGGTGCGGTGCTCTGGGGGCTGGAGGGCGAGGATCCCGAGACCGTGGACACCCGGACGGCCCCGCAGCGCAGCGCCGAGATCGCCGAGACCCACCGGCTGCTGCTCGACGGCAGCCACGAGATCGACTTCGATCCCGACCACGACCTGGTGCTGCACCGGCGGCGTACCCTCCCCTTCCACCCGAACGGGATGACCTTCACCGCGTTCGCCGGTGACCGCGAACTCATCGCGCGCACCTACTACTCCATCGGCGGCGGCTTCGTGCTCGACGACGACGGCTCCGGCGCCCCGGTGGTGACCCGTGATCCGACCCCGGTCCCGTATCCGTTCAGCACCGGAGCCGACCTGCTCGCCCAGTGCCGCGACAGCGGCCTGTCGATCAGCGAGCTGGCGTACGCCAACGAGTGCGCGCGGCGCACCCCGGCCGAGGTGGATGCCGGACTGGACCGGATCTGGCAGGTGATGGCCGAATGCATCGGCAACGGCCAGGCGACCACCGGCACCCTGCCCGGCGGTCTCAAGGTGCACCGCCGCGCGGCCGAACTGCACCACCGGTTGACCCGGCGCGGTGGTGAACCCGGCCCGATCGACCCGCTCGCGGCGATGGACTGGGTGACCCTGTGGGCGCTGGCGGTGAACGAGGAGAACGCCGCCGGCGGCCGGGTGGTCACCGCACCGACCAACGGCGCGGCCGGGATCATCCCCGCGGTGCTGCACTATGCGGTCTCGTTCGTACCCGGCGTGGACGCCGCCGCGATCCGCCGCTTCCTGCTCACCGCCGGTGCGATCGGCTCGATCTATGCCCAGACCGCCTCGATCTCCGGGGCCGAGGTGGGCTGCCAGGGTGAGGTCGGGACCGCCTGCTCGATGGCGGCGGGAGCACTGGCCGAGATCCTCGGCGGTACGCCGCAGCAGGTCGAGTGCGCCGCCGAGATCGGCATGGAGCACCACCTCGGACTGACCTGCGATCCGGTCGGCGGACTGGTCCAGATTCCTTGCATCGAACGGAATGCGGTCGGATCGATCAAGGCGATCACCGCCGCCCGGTTGGCGCTGCACGGCCAGGGCACGCAGAAGGTCAGCCTGGACCAGGTGGTCCGCACGATGATGCAGACCGGAGCGGACATGAAGGTCAAGTACAAGGAGACCGCGCGCGGTGGCCTGGCGGTGAACATCGTCGAATGCTGACCCTTCCCGCGATCCATCGATCCCTGGGTGCACCCATCGCGCCCCGCAGCAATCGACTGGTACGCCGAGGGTTCGATGGATGGCAGGACGGAGCCGATCCTGACCACCGGTAACAGATAACGGAGCCGTCTCAACTGGTCGGACGACGTGACCTGTTCCACACGCGATGCAACAATGGGTCCCGCCGACCCCACCGGAGTGGTCGGCTTGTCGTTTATTTCCACTACGGATCGTCGGGCACGTACCTGCCCGTGGAAAGGATGTGGCCCCATGGCCTCAGTCAGCTTCAGGGACGCGACCCGGGTCTACCCCGGCGCCGACCACCCCGCCGTCGACAAGCTCAATCTTGAGATCGGTGACGGCGAGTTCATGGTCCTGGTCGGACCGTCCGGTTGCGGAAAGTCCACCTCGCTGCGGATGCTCGCCGGCCTCGAAGAGGTCAACGCCGGTGACATCATGATCGGCGACAAGAACGTCACCACGCTGCCGCCCAAGGACCGCGACATCGCGATGGTGTTCCAGAACTACGCGCTCTACCCGCACATGACGGTGGGCGAGAACATGGGCTTCGCCCTGAAGATGCAGAACGTGCCCAAGGCCGAGCGCGAGCAGCGCGTCGCCGAGGCCGCGAAGCTGCTCGGCCTGGAGGAATACCTGAGCCGCAAGCCGAAGGCGCTCTCGGGTGGTCAGCGACAGCGTGTCGCGATGGGCCGCGCGATCGTCCGGCAGCCGCAGGTCTTCCTGATGGACGAGCCGCTGTCGAACCTGGACGCCAAGCTGCGCGTCTCGACCCGCACCCAGATCGCCGCCCTGCAGACCCGGCTCGGCGTCACCACCGTCTACGTCACCCACGACCAGGTCGAGGCGATGACGATGGGTGACCGGGTCGCGGTGATGAAGGACGGCATCCTGCAGCAGGTGGACAGCCCGCTGGCGCTCTACGACACCCCGAAGAATCTCTTCGTGGCCGGCTTCATCGGCTCGCCCGCGATGAACCTGATGGAGGGCACCGTCAGCGAGGGCGGCGTCAAGGTCGGCGACTTCGTCGTTCCGGTGCCGCGTGAGGTGCTCGGCAACCTGGGCAGCGAGACCGATGTCACCCTGGGCATCCGCCCGGAGAACTTCTCCCTCTCCGACGGTGCCGGCATCGGCCTGGACGTGGCCGTGGTCGAGGAACTCGGTGCGGACGCCTACCTCTACGGCACCCCGGCCGGGCTGACCGAGGACCAGCAGCTGCAGGCACCGCAGATCGTCGCCCGGATCTCCTCCCGGCGCCCACCGCAGCGCGGCACCCAGGTGCGGCTCGGCGTGGATCCCGATCACATCCACGTGTTCTCGAACAAGACCGGGGACCGCGTCAGCTGACCCGGCGGGGCACCGCCCCACACCCCGGCACCCGGGGATGAACATGCACCGCCGAACCGGCGGTCGGCCCACGGGCCGGCCGCCGGTTTCGCGTCTCCACGGCCTTTCCAGCGGGCCGCGTACGCCGACTCCACTCAATATGAGAGTTCTGTTAGGTTGGCCGGACCCGACGCGCAAGGAGCTGGATGTCGAGTTCGCCACCGCCCGGAACCGGACCGGTACCCCACCCCTGGGGTGAGGCCCCCGGAGCAGACCGACCGACCCCGCCCGGCCAATCCCCGTCCGGCCCGTCCCCGTCCGGCCCCTCGGCGTTCCCTCCCGGACCCCCCGGTGGGCCGAACCAGCTGCCGCCGCGGCCACCGGTCGGCCGCCCACCCGTCCAGAACTGGCTGCGGCCCGGTACCGTCCCGCTGCACCCGCTGGGTTTCACCGGGGTCCTGGAGGGCGCGTTCCGCACCTACCGCTGGAGCCCGAAGGCAATGGTGCTGGTCCCGCTGCTCCTGCTCGGCGTGATCGCGGTCATCACCACCCCGCTGGCCTGGCTGGCCAGCGCCGACCTGAACTTCCTCGACACCGACAACCCCGATCTGGGCGCCCTGTCGCGGGCCGTGGGGCTGCTGATGGTGCCGATGCTGCTGCCGCTGCTCGCCGATCTGGCGATCACCCCGCTCGCCGCCGGGGCCACGATGGCCGGCGTACAGGGGCACCGCCCCGGCCTCGGTGAACTCTGGCGCCGGGTCCGCGGTCGGATCCTGCCCTACCTGCTCATCGCCGTGGTGCTCAGCCTCGCCCAACTGCTCATCCTCGCCCTGGGCACCGGCCTGCTGATCGCCGCCCTGGTGCTGAGCGGCGACGGTGACCCAGACCTGGGTCTGCTGATCGGCGGCATCGCGCTGCTGCTGGCCAGCGTGGTGGCGATGACCTGGCTCAGCATCCGGCTGCTGCTCTCCCCGATCCTGGTGATCGTGGAACGGGCCGGCATCATCTCGGCGATCAGGCGCTCCTTCGCCCTGACCCGGCGAGCCTTCTGGATCACCTTCGCGACCATCCTGGTGGCCGGCCTGATCGCCAGCACCGCGGCGCAGGTGCTGAGCACCGCGGTCAGCTTCATCCTGCCGCTGGTGGCGACCGCGACCGGTGGCCAGGAGCAGGTCCCGCGACTCGCCATCGTCACCATCGCGCTGACCCAGGCCATCACCGTCGCCCTCACCCAGCCCTATCTGGCGTCGATCAGGACGATGATCTATGTCGACCGGCGGATGCGGGCGGAGGCCTACGATGCCGAGCTGATCGCCGCCCACCGACCGGCACCCGAGGGCACCCCGTGGCACCCCCGCTGACCCCGGATCCCGAGACCGCGGAGCGGCTGCTGCGCGAGGAGCTGGCCAACGGTGACTACCGGCTGGGTGTGAATCCGCTGACCCTGCTGCAGGAGTGGCTGCAGAATCTGCTCGCCTCGTTGTTCCGCGGCCGCGGCACCTCCGCCTGGCAGGAGACCGCGGTGGTGGCCGTCGTGCTCGCCGTCGCGATCATCGCGCTTTTCCTTCTGGTACGCCGATTCTGGCCCCGCGCGGCCCGGTCGGGCACGCCGGCCGATCCGCCCGCGACCGAGGCCCGGCGCAGCGCCGCGGACCATCGCCGGGACGCGGTCGCCGCCGCCGAGGCCGGCGAGTCGGACCGTGCGGTCCTGGAGACCGTGCGGGCCCTGATCGCCGGCTCGGCCGAACGCGGCCTGCTCGACCTGCACGACGGCATGACGATCCGCGAAGCGGCCGAGCAGCTCGGCGCGGTGTTCCCGCAGGAGACCGATCTCGGGTTCGCCGCCGACCGGTTCGCCCTGGCCCGCTACGCGGTGCATCATCCCGACGGACTCCAGCAGCTCTGCTCCGCGGCGGACCTGGCGCGGGTCAGCGAGCTGGAGCACCGGCTGCGCGAGGCCACCCCCGACCTGGCGGCCGTGTGACCCGGCGCCGGAAGCTGGCGTGGCTGCTGGCCCCGCTGGTGCTGCTGCTCGTGGTGCTCGGCATCACCCTGCTCACCCCCGACCGGGGGAACCAGGTCGCCGGCGATCCGGACAACTTCGGCCGCCCCGGCACCCGGGCGGTGGCCCAGGTGCTCCGCCAGCAGGGCATCCAGGTCGACGAGGCGCGTCGCCGCGACCAGCTCACCGCCGTGGACGCGAACACCACCGTGCTCGTCGCCCGCACCGACCGACTCACCGAATCCGCCGCCGCGGACCTGGCCGACCGGGCCTCCTCGGCCGGGCAGCTGGTGCTGCTCACCCCGACCCCGCGCACCCTGACCGATCTGGGCATCGACGGGGTCCGGATCGAGGAGCCGCTGGTCGACACCCGGGCGGCCGGCTGCGATCGCTTCCCCGGCCGGGTGTCCGGGTTCGAACAGAGCTACACCCGAACCGATCCCGCCCCGGACCCGGCCCCCGCCGGCGGCTGTTTCACCGACCCCGCAGGCGCCGGGCTGCTGACCCTCGGGCAGACGACCCTGGTCGGTACCAGCGAGGCCTTCAGCAACGCCCAGGTGATCGACCAGGACAATGCCGCGTTCGCGCTGCGGCTGCTCGGCGAACGACCACGGGTGATCTGGTACGTCCCCTCCCCCGACGACCTGGTCCCGGGTGAGGCCGCCTCCCCGATCCCGGACTGGTTCGGCCCCGCGGTCTGGCTGGCCGGGCTGGCCGCGGTGGCCCTGGTGTTCGTCGCCGGTCGCCGGCTGGGCCCGCTGGCCACCGAACCGATGCCGGTGGTGGTCCGCGCCATCGAGACCACCCTGGGCCGCGGCCGCCTCTATCAACGCTCCGGAGATCGGGCGTACGCCCTGGCCAGGCTCCGCGAGGGCTGCCGACGCCGACTGGCCCGCCGCGCCCGGTTGGGCCGCGACGCCCCGACCGCCGACCTCATCCGCCACGCCGCCGCCGAGACCGGCCGACCGAGCGCCGAGATCGCTGAGCTGCTCACCGGCCCCGCCCCCGCCACCGACCGGGAGCTGCTGGAGCAGGCCCGGGCGCTCGCCGCCCTGGCCGCCCCGCACGGCGGCCCCACCGATGCCACCGAACCGCACCCAGGAAAGGACCGTCATGACCGACCAGCTCCCCAGGACTGAGGCCGATCTGGCCCGCGCACGGATCCAGGCGGTCCGCGATCAGGTCGCCTCGGTGGTCCTCGGCCAGGACCAGGCGGTCGCCGGCCTGCTGATCGGCCTGATCGCCCGCGGCCACGTGCTGCTGGAGGGCGTACCGGGGGTGGCCAAGACCCTGCTGATCCGCACCCTGGCCGCCTCCCTGTCACTGACCACCCGGCGGATCCAGTTCACCGCCGACATGATGCCCGGTGATGTCACCGGCTCGTTGGTCTATGACAACCGCAGCGCCGATTTCAGCTTCCGCCCCGGCCCGGTGTTCACCCAGATCCTGCTGGCCGATGAGATCAACCGCACCCCACCGAAGACCCAGGCGGCGTTGCTGGAGGCGATGGAGGAGCGGCAGGTGTCGGCCGACGGCGTGACCCGCGCACTGCCCGAACCCTTCCTGGTGGCCGCCACCCAGAACCCGCTGGAGCAGGAGGGCACCTATCCCCTGCCGGAGGCGCAGCTGGACCGGTTCCTGATCAAGGCGATCCTGCCGATCCCGCCGCGCGCCGCGGAGATCGAGGTGGTCAGCCGACACGCGGCCGGATTCGATCCGCGCCAGTTGCCGATCGAGCCGCTCGCCGGTGCCGAGGACATCGACCGGGCCCAGCAGAGCGTCCGGTCGGTGGCCGTCGCTCCGGAGGTGGTGGCCTACATCGTCGATCTCGCCCGCGCCACCCGGGCGCTGCCGTCGCTGGCCGCCGGGGTGAGCCCGCGGGCGGCCACCGCACTGCTGGCCACCGGCCGCGCCTGGGCCTGGCTCGCCGGCCGCGACTTCGTCACTCCCGATGATGTGAAGGCGCTCGCCTCGGCGACCTGGGCGCACCGGTTGAGCCTGCGCCCGGAGGCCGAACTGGAGGGCACCACGATCGACTCGGTCCTGACCAGCGCCATCGAATCCGTCCCGGTACCACGCTGATGGCCGTTTCGCCACGGCTGATCTGGCTGCTGCTCGCCGGTCTGCTGCCGGTGCTGGTCTGGCCGACCCGCACCACGGTGCTGGTGTGGGTGGGGCTGTGCCTGCTGCTCACGGTGCTCGATCTGGTGTTGGCCCCGGCACCGCAGCAGGTGCGGCTCTCCCGTGCGCCGCTCGGCCCGATCCGTTGGGGGGAGAGCGTCGAGACCGAGCTGCGGGTGTACGCCGAACGCCGGCTCCGCGGGGTGCTGCGCGATGCCTGGCAGCCCTCGGCCGGTGCCGCCGAACCGGCCGGCGACCGGCACCGGCTCACCGTTCCGGCCCGCCGGCTGGCCCGGTTCCGGACCCGGCTCACCCCGACCCGGCGCGGCCTGCTGCGCAGCGACCGGGTGACCCTGCGGCTGTTCGGCCCGCTCGGCCTGGCCGCCCGCCAGCGCAGTATCGAGGTGCCCGGGGAGCTGCAGGTGCTGCCCGCCTTCGAATCCCGCCGCCAACTGCCGAGCCGGCTGGCCCGGCTCCGCGAACTCGACGGCCGCTCGGCGGTGCGTACCCGCGGCCAGGGCACCGAGTTCGACTCCCTGCGCGACTACGTCCGCGGCGATGATGTGCGCTCCCTCGACTGGCGCGCCAGCGCCCGACGCCGCGAGCTGGTGGTGCGGACCTGGCAGCCCGAACGCGACCGCCGGATCACCGTGCTGCTGGACACCTCCCGGCTCTCCGCCGGCCGGGTCGCCCCGAGCGCCGACGCCGCCCGGCGGGCCGATCCGGACACCGACATCCCCCGCCTCGACGCCGGCATGGATGCGGTCCTGCTGCTCAGCGCGCTGAGCGCGCGTGCCGGTGACAAGGTCACCTTCCTGGCCGGCGACCGGCGACTGCGGGCCCGGGTCAGCGGGCTGGCCCGCCATGACCTGCTGCCCGCCCTGAGCCGCAGCATGAGCCCGCTGCAGGCGGCGCTCTCGGAGGCCGACTGGACCAGCCTGGGCGGTGAGATCGCCCGCGCCGGCCGCCGGGCCTCGCTGATCGTGCTGGTCACCCCGCTGGAACCGCAACCGGTCCGCGAATCGCTGCTGCCGGTACTGGCGGGGATGGCGCACCGCTCGCGGATCGTGATCGCCTCGGTCCGCGATCCGGGCCTGGACGCCCTGGCCGGGGAGGCGGCGTACGACTCGGTCGATCAGGTCTACACCGCCGCGGCCGCCGAACGCTCGCTGGCCGAGCGGATGCGGATGATCGAGGTGCTGTCCGGGCTCGGGGTGACCGTGCTGGACGCCGCCCCCGACGAGCTCCCGGCCCGGCTCGCCGACCACTATCTGCTGCTCAAGGCCCAGGGGAGGCTCTGATGGATCTGGATGCCTTCATCACCGCCAACGAACCGCAGTGGCGCGAACTCGAGGAGCTGCTGAAACGGCGCCGGCTCACCGCCGCCGAAGCGGACCGGATGCTCGATCTGTACGCCCGGATCGGCTCCCAGTTGGCCGAACTGCGCGCGGCCTCCCCCGACCCCGCACTGGTGGCCTGGTTGTCCGCGCTGCTGGCCCGGGCCCGGCACCGGACCGCCCCCGCCCAGCCGCTCGGCCCGGCCACCATCGGCCGGTTCCTCGGCCAGGACTTCCCGGCCGCGCTGTGGCGGATGCGTCGCTGGCTGTGCTGGAGCTGGGGGCTGAACGTGCTCGCGGTGGCCCTGCTCACCTGGTGGTTCCTGGCGAATCCGCGGGTCGAGAACGCGCTGATGTCGCCCGAACAGCTCCGGTCGCTGATCGAGGTGGACTTCGAGAAGTACTACAGCGAGAACGCGGCCGGCAGCTTCGCGCTGCGGGTGTGGACCAACAACGCCTGGGTGGCTGCACAGTGCATCGTGGTCGGCGTGCTCGGTTTCCCGGTGATCATGATCCTGTTCCAGAATCTGGTGAACCTGGCGGTCATCGCCTCGGTGATGATCCGGCCCGACCGGGCGGGCCTGTTCTTCGGGCTGATCCTGCCGCACGGGCTGTTGGAGCTGACGGTGGTGTTCTGCGCGGCGGCGGTGGGGTTGCGGTTGTTCTGGGCGTGGGTGGCGCCGGGCGATCGGACCCGGGGCGCCTCCCTCGCCCACTGGGGGCGGACCGCGATGACCGTGGTGCTGGGGCTGGCGGTGGTGCTCGCCCTCTCCGGGCTGATCGAGGCCTTCGTCACCCCCTCGGGGCTGCCGGCCTGGGCCCGGATCGGGATCGGTGTCCTGGCGCTGGCGCTCTTCGTCGCCTATGTGGCAGGTCCCGGCCGGCGGGCCGCGAACCGTGGGGTGACCGGGGACCTGCGCGAGTTCGACCGCGGTAGCGAGGAGCTGACCCGTGGCTGAGCCCCGTTACGCCGATGACGTGGTGACCGGTGACGCGGTCGCCCTCGAGGTGCCCGCCGCCGGGGCGGGGGTGCGGATCGCGGCGACCCTGATCGACGGCGTGGTGCTGGTGCTCGGCCTGATCCTGTCCCTGACGCTGGCCGACCGGGTCACCCGCAATCTCGATGCGGCGCTCGCCGGCACCACCAGCCTGGTGATCAGCATCTTCTGGCTGGTCGGCTGGCCGCTGCTCTGCGAACAGCTCACCGGGGGCCGCAGCCTCGGCAAGTGGGCGCTCGGCACCCGGGTGGTGCGCACCGACGGCGGCCCGGTCCGGGCCCGGCAGTCGCTGGCCCGGGCGCTGATGGGATCGGTCGAGATCTGGGGCATGGCGGGGTTGCCGGCGCTGGTGGCGGCGGTGGCCGGCCGGCGCGGGCAGCGTCTCGGCGATCATCTGGCCGGCACCTATGTGGTCTCCGAGCGGGTCCGCTGGCAGCAGCCACCGGCCCCGAGCACGCCCGCACCGGAGCTGACCCGCTGGGTGCAGGGCTGCGATCTCGGCGCACTGCAGCCGGCGACGTTGATCGCCGCGCGCGCCTTCCTGGCGCGTACCGAGCAGCTCACCCCGGCCGCCCGGGCCGCCATCGCCACCGACCTGGCCACCCGGCTGTGCCGGGAACTCTCCCCCCAGCCACCGGCCCAGGCGGCCCCCGAAGCGGTGCTGGCCGCGGTGCTCGGCGAGCATCGGCACCGCCACGACGAACGCCTGGCGCGCCGCGCCGAGCTGCGCCACCGACTGCTGCCGGATCGCGAATGAGACGCCCAACCGCTTGTGCCGCTTTTCACCCGTGGGAGAATGTGCCGGTGCCTCGATTCCTGTCCGCCAAGCCGGATGCCCGGTTGATCCCACTGCCGTGGGACGTGCCGCTCGCGGAGTGGCCGCTGGAGCATCTGGTGGCGCTGCCGCGCGGCATCTCCCGGCACGTGGTGCGCTTCATCAAGGTCGGTTCCGAGGTGGATGCCGCCAAGGAGGTGCTGGAGCATCTGGCGATCCACGAGTACCGGCTGCTGCACGATCTGGTGCGGATGAACACCCCGGCGGTGCAGCCGGTCGCGGTGGTCACCGGGCGGGTGGATCGCGACGGCAACCCGCTCGATCCGGTGCTGGTGACCAAGCATCTGCAGTTCTCGCTGCCCTATCGCTCGTTGTTCAACCGTGGTGTCCGCACCGAGACGGTGAACCGGTTGGTCGATGCGATGGTGGTGCTGCTGGCCCGGTTGCATCTGGTCGGTTTCCTGTGGGGTGACGTATCGCTGTCGAACACGCTGTTCCGGCGCGACGCGGGTGAGTTCGCGGCCTACCTGGTGGATGCCGAGACCGGTGAGCTGCACGACCAGTTGACCGACGGCCAGCGCGAGCACGATCTGGCGATCGCGCGGACCAATCTGTTCGGCGAGTTCTGCGACCTGGAAGCCGGCGGGATGTTGGATGAATCCCTGCAGCCCAAGGCATTGGTGGAGTTGATCGAGTCCCGCTACCGGGAGCTGTGGCAGGAGTTGACCGGGGTCGAGGAGTTCGACGACAGCCAGATCTATCGGATCGAGCGGCGGGTACGCCGGTTGAATGCGTTGGGCTTCGACGTCGCCGAGCTGGACATCACCACCGACCTGGACGGCACCACGATCCGGATCCAGCCGAAGGTGGTGGACGCCGGTCACCACTCCCGCCGACTGCTGCGGCTCACCGGTCTGGACACCGAGGAGAACCAGGCGCGTCGACTGCTGAACGATCTGGACACCTACCGGGCGCGGACCGGGCAGCAGAACGCCGACGAGGCGGTCGTCGCGCACCAGTGGCTGACCCGCTGCTTCGAACCCGTGGTGCACGCGATCCCCGACGATCTGCGCGGCAAGCTGGAGGCGGCGCAGATCTATCACGAGGTGCTGGAGTACCGCTGGTACCGCTCGGAGGAGGCCGGTGAGGAGATCCCGCTCACCGAGGCCGTGGACGGCTACATCGGTGATGTGCTGGAGAAACTGCCCGATGAGGAGGTCTCCACCGACAACCTGACGCCGGTGGTCACCGAGGGTGGGCGCCGGCTGGCGAACCCCTTCGATCCCAGCCAGGGTTACGAGGACGAGCAGGACACCGGCCCGATCCCGGTCGACCCCTGGGAGGTCACCGCCGCCGAGGAACCCGAACCCAGCGGCTACCTCGACATCAACGCCCTGCGCGCCAAGGCCGCCGCCCGCAAGGCCTGACGCTCATCGAGTAACCGCCCCCACGCTCATCAAGTAACCGCCCCCACGCTCATCGAGTAGCTGGCCCGGCGCAGCGAAGCGGAGCCGGGGCAGCGTGTCGAGATGAGCCCCGCGAGCTGCGCGCCGCTCACCCCAGCAGACCGCGCGCGATCACCATCCGCTGGATCTGGTTGGTGCCCTCGAAGATCTGGGTGACCTTGGCCTCGCGCATGAAGCGCTCCAGCGGGAATTCCTTGGTGTAGCCGTATCCGCCCAGCACCTGCACGGCGTCGGTGGTGACCTTCATCGCGGCATCGGTGGCGACCAGCTTGGCAACCGCGGCGGCGCGGGTGAAGTCCTGGCCGGCGTCGCGGCGGCGGGCGGCGTCGAGATAGGTCGCGCGGGCGGTCGCGACGGCGGCCTCCATGTCGGCGAGCAGGAACTGCAGGCCCTGGAAGTCGGCGATCCGCTGCCCGAACTGCTGGCGTTCCTTCGCGTACGCCACCGCATTGTCCAGGGCCGTTTGGGCCAGTCCGGTGGCGCAGGCGGCGATCCCCAGCCGGCCGTTGTCGAGGGCGGAGAGGGCGATCCGCATGCCCTGCCCCTCCTCACCGATCCGGCGGTCCGCCGCCACCCGGACCCCGTCGAAATAGACGGCCGCGGTGGTCGAGGCGGTCAGCCCCATCTTCTGCTCCGGGGCGCCGAAGCTCAGCCCCTCGGCATCGGCCGGGACCAGGAAGCAGGACAGGTCGCGCGGCCCCGGACCGGTGCGGGCGAACGTCGTGTAGTAGTCGGCGTGCGAGGCGTGGGTGATCCAGGCCTTCGCACCGGTCAGCAGATAGTCGTCACCGTCGGCCTTGGCGGTGGTCGTCATCGAGGTGATGTCGCTGCCCGCCTGGGCCTCGGAGAGGGCGTACGCCCCCAGCAGTCGCCCGCCGACCAGGTCTCCGGCGAACCGCTCGCGCTGCTGCGGCGTACCGAATTCCAGCAGCGGGAAACAGGTCATGATGTGCACCGACACCCCGACGCCGACGCTCAGCCAGGCCGCGGAGACCTCCTCGAGCGCCTGCAGATAGACCTCGTAGGGCTGGCCCATCCCGCCGAACTCATCCGGGTAGGGCATGCCGAGCAGGCCGAGCTCCCCCAACCGGCGGAACACCTCCCGCGGGAACTCCTCCGCCTTCTCGGCCGCGGCGGCGACCGGTTGCAGTTCGGCGCGGGAGAAACCGGCCACCAGATCGACCAGTTCGCGGGCGTCCTCGTCGGGCAACAGGCGGTCTACGGCCATCTCACACCTCGGGCAGGGGATTCATCAGCGGTACTCAAAGCAGTACTGTAGTACCACTATGGGTTCCTCTGCCAGCACCTCCGGGGACATTTCACCGGGCAATGTGATCCGACTGACGGGCCGCCAGGAGCAGCTCCGCGACCAGCTGCTGCGGTTGTTCCTGGCCGAGGGGTTCGTCGATTTCACCCTGGACGACCTGGCCGGCAAGCTCGGCTGCTCCAAGCGGACGCTCTATGCCCTGGCCGACAGCAAGGAACAGCTCGCCACCTCGGTGACCCGGCTGTTCTTCCGCCGCGCGACCAACCAGGTGGAGGCCGCGATCGCCCGGCTGCGCTCCCCCGAGCGGCGGGTCACCGGTTATCTGGAGGCGGTCGCCGAAGCGCTGCGGCCGGCATCCCGGCAGTTCCTGAACGACCTCTCCCGGCTCACCCCGACCCGCGAGATCTATGTCGAGAACACCACCGCCGCGGCCGCCCGGTTGCGCAGCCTGGTCGACGAGGGCACCGCCGCCGGCGCCTTCCGTGAGGTGCAGGCCGATTTCCTGGTCGAGGTGGTCACCGCGACCATGCAGCGGATCGGCTCCGGTCGGGTGCAGTCCAACACCGGCCTCGATGACGCCGAGGCGTACGCCCAGCTCGCCCAGCTCGTGCTGGCCGCCGTCCGCGCCTGAGCGGACCGCGTCTCGGTCAGTCGCCGGAGGCCGGGCGCCCGAAGTCGTCGTCGTAGCGGACGATGTCGTCCTGCTGCCAGTCACCGAACGCGACCTCCAGCACTCGCACGGTGCCGCGCTCACTGGCCAGCCGGTGCTTGCCGTTGGCCGGAATGAAGATCTCCTCGCCGACGACGGGGCGCCACACCTTGTCATCGACCGTGACCACCGCACCCTCATCGAGCACGATCCACAGCTCTGCCCTGCCGGGATGCGACTGATAGCTGAGCCGCTTCCCCTCATCGACGTGCATCAGGCTGACGGTGACCGGTTCGTTGTGCGCCCACTGCAGGAAGCGGCCCCAGGGGCGGGTCACTTCGGTGGTGGGGCGCCGGTGGCTGGGCGGAGTGAGGTCGGACACGATGATAACGATACCAGGATCGGTCTCGCGGTGACACCGGCACAGGGATCGTGGCTCGCCACTCGCTGAGCGGCGTGCTAGAGAGGACCCATGGCTGACCCCGAGCTCGATGTCGAGCGGATCCGCGCCCAGTTCCCGTCGCTGCAGGGCCCCGACGCGGCGGCCCATTTCGACGGGCCGGGTGGCTCGCAGACCCCGACCCCGGTAGCCCGGGCGATCGCCGACACCCTCACCGCACCACTCGCCAACCGCGGCCAGAACACGCTCGCCGAACGGAACGCCGACCAGACCGTGCGCGCCGCCCGGCAGGCGCTG
This sequence comes from Enemella evansiae, assembly GCF_002250705.1. Classification (GTDB taxonomy): domain Bacteria; phylum Actinomycetota; class Actinomycetes; order Propionibacteriales; family Propionibacteriaceae; genus Enemella; species Enemella evansiae. Next base: position 20,014 of record NZ_NMVP01000038.1, on the reverse strand, counting down.
GCCGACCTGCTCGGCTCCGAGCCCGAGGGCATCGTCTTCGGCCGCTCGATGACCCAGCTGACGATGGACCTCGCGCGCACCCTGGCCCAGACCTGGCAGCCCGGTGACGAGATCATCGTCAGCCGCCTCGACCACGACGCGAACATCCGCCCCTGGCTGATCGCCGCCGAGCGCGTCGGCGCGGTGGTCCGCTGGGCCGAGTTCGACCCGGCCACCGGCGAACTGCCGGTCGAGGCGGTCACCGCCCAGCTGAGCCCGCGGACCCGGTTGGTCGCGGTCACCGCGGCCTCGAACCTGCTCGGTACGATGCCGGACCTGCCGGCCATCGCCGCCGCGGTGCACGCGGCCGGTGCGGTGTTCTTCGTCGACGCGGTGCACTACGCGGCCCACGAGCTGGTGGACCGCAAGGCCCTCGGCGCCGACCTGGTGGCCTGCTCGCCGTACAAGTTCTGCGGGCCGCACTGCGGCGTACTCGCCGGTGACCCGGCGCTGCTGGAGACCCTGCATCCGGACAAGCTGAAGCCGTCCAGCGAGCAGGTGCCGGAGCGCTTCGAGCTGGGCACCCTCCCCTACGAGGTGCTCGCCGGTTGCACGGCGACGGTGGATTTCCTGGCCGACCTGGTACCGGGCCCGGGTTCCCGCCGCGAGCGCCTGGCGCGCAGTTTCGCCGCCCTGGCACGGCACGAGCTGCGGCTCCGGGAGCGGATCGAGACGCGGCTGGCCGAACTGGGGGCGACCGTCTGGTCGCGCGCGGGCCGGCGTACCCCGACCCTGCTGTTCTCCTTGCCCGGCAGCGAACCCGCCGCCCTCGCGGCCCGGTTGGCGAGCCGTGGGGTGAACGCACCGGCCGGCAGCTTCTATGCGATCGAGTGCGCGACGGCGCTCGGCCTGGGCGCCGCCGGCGGGGTACGCGTGGGCCTGGCGCCCTACACCAGCGACGCCGATGTCGACAGATTGCTCGCCGAACTGGGTGACGCCGATAGGCTTGCCGGGTGACGTTCCACCTCTATGACACCGCCACCCGCCAGGTGCGCGAGTTCGTCCCGCTGCAACCCGGCGCCGTGTCCATCTATCACTGCGGGCTGACGGTGCAGTCGGCTCCGCATGTCGGCCACATCCGCAAGGAGGTGGTCTTCGATGTGCTGCGCCGCTGGCTGAGCCACAGCGGCTACCGGGTCAGCGTGATCGCCAACGTCACCGACATCGACGACAAGATCCTGAACAAGTCGGCCGAGGCCGGTGAGCCCTGGTACGCCTGGGCGTACCGCTTCGAGCGGGAGCTGCACGAGGCGTACGCCGCCCTGGGCTGCATCCCACCGACCTATGAGCCGCGGGCGACCGGTCACATCCCGGAGATGGTGGAGCTGATCGGTGAGCTGATCGAGTCCGGGCACGCCTATCCGGCGACCGACGGTTCGGGTGATGTCTACTTCGATGTGCTGTCCTGGCCCCGCTACGGCGAGCTGTCCGGGATGCGGGTCGACGAGATGGAGGCGGCCACCGATGCCGACCCGCGCGGCAAGCGCGATCCGCGGGATTTCGCACTGTGGAAGGGACACAAGGAATCCGAACCGGAGACGGCGAGCTGGCCCTCGCCCTGGGGGCGGGGCCGGCCGGGTTGGCACATCGAGTGCTCGGCGATGGCCGGGAAGTATCTCGGCCCGGAGTTCGACATCCACGGCGGCGGCATCGATCTGCGCTTCCCGCACCACGAGAACGAGCTGGCCCAGTCGGCGGCGGCGGGTCGCCCGTTCGCGCGTTACTGGATGCACAATGCCTGGGTCACGATGGCCGGGGAGAAGATGTCGAAGTCGCTCGGCAACACCGCCCTGGTCGCCGAGGTGACCCGCACCAACGATCCGCGCGCGGTGCGGTATTTCCTGCTGGCGCCGCACTACCGCTCGACCATCGAGTTCTCCCCCGCCGATGAGGAGACGAAGGGCTCACTCGCCGAGGCCGAGAAGGCCATCGAGCGCATCGATTCCTTCGTCCACCGTGCCCGCGCAGCCACATCGGCTGAGGACCCCTCGACTCGCTCCGCTCGCTCGGGGAACGGGGAGGGGGGCCCCTTCTGGGACGACTTCGCCCGCGCCATGGATGACGATCTGGGTACGCCGCAGGCGGTGGCCGCGTTGTTCGCGGCGATCCGGCGCGGCAACCAGCTGCTCACCGAGGGGGACCAGGCGGAGCTGGCGCAGGTGTTGGACCAGGTGGCCCGGATGCTCGATGTCCTCGGCCTGGATCCGGATTCGACGACCTGGCAGGACACCGACCGCACCGAGCAGGCCCTGGAACCGGTCGTCGACGGGTTGGTGCAGGCGCTGCTCACCCAGCGCCAGGAAGCCCGTAGCCGCAAGGATTGGGCGGCCGCCGATGCGGTCCGCGACACCCTGGCCGAGCTCGGCCTGAAGATCACCGACACCCCCGATGGCTCCACCTGGAGCCTCGAGCCGAAGGGAGCCTGATGCCCGGGAACTCGCAGCGCAAGGGCGCGGTCCGTCGCAAGGGCCGCGGCAACACCGCCGGTTCCGGCGGCCGGGTCCGTCGCGGCCTGGAGGGCAAGGGTCCGACGCCGAAGGCCGAGGATCGCCCGTATCACAAGGCGCACAAGCAGAAGCAGCGCCAATCCAGCGGTGGTGCTGGCCAGCGCCCGCGCAGCCAGACCCCGCGCACCGGACGCCCCGGTTCGGGCCCGGAATGGGTGGCCGGTCGCAATCCGGTGTTGGAGGCGCTGCAGGCCGGGATCCCTGTGCAGACGGCATTCGTGGCCGAGGGCGCGGACCGCGACGACCGGTTGCGCGAGATCATGAAGTTCTGCGCGGATCACTCGATCCCGCTGATGCAGGCGACCCGGACCGATCTGGACCGGATGACCGGCGGCGCGATCCACCAGTCGGTGGCGCTGAAACTGCCGGAATACGAGTACGCCCACCCCGACGACCTGCTGGCCGACGCGCTGGATTCGGAGGAGCCGCCGCTGGTGGTGATGCTCGATCAGATCACCGACCCGCGCAACCTCGGTGCGATCGTGCGGTCCGCGGCCGCCTTCGGTGCGAACGGGGTGGTGATTCCCGAGCGCCGCTCGGCCTCGATGACCGCGGCGGCCTGGAAGACCTCGGCGGGGGCGGCGGCCCGGCTGCCGATCGCGCGGGCCACCAACCTGAACCGCACGCTGCAGGCGTACGCCAAGGCCGGTTTCACCATCGTCGGCCTGGCCGGTGACGGCGACACCGACATCGAGGGTGTGCCCGGCGTCGACGGCCCGCTGGTGCTGGTCGTCGGCTCCGAGGGCGAGGGCCTGTCCCGGCTGGTCCGGGAGAACTGCGACGTGCTCGCCTCGATCCCGAGCGCCAGCGATGTCGAATCGTTGAACGCCGGCGTCGCCACCGGGATCGCGCTCTACGAGGTGAGCCGGCACCGCTGACCGTTGGATTCTCGGCACTGAGCCCGCTTGGGGGCGTTGGATACGATCTTTTTCAACCAGATAGCCGACACCCCCGACGGCCAGGAGGTCACCCGGATGCCCAAGCCAACCGTGCGCCGCGCGAGCGCACTGCTCGCCGGGGCGGTGCTCGTCGTCACCGGGTGCACCCAGGCACCGAGCACCGTCGCCCCCGATCTGATCCTCACCAACGGTGAGGTGCTGACCATGGACGCCGGCTCCACCACCCAGCAGGCGGTGGCCATCGACGACGGACGGATCACCGCGGTCGGCAGCAGCGCGGAGATCGACCGGCTCGCCGGATCCACGACGAAGACCGTCGATCTGGCCGGTCGCACCGTCGTCCCCGGATTGACCGACGGCCACACCCACGCGATCCGCGGCGGCCAGACCTTCGATCAGGAGACCTACTGGCTGGACGCCACCTCCCTGACCGACGCCCTCGGTCAGCTGACCACCGCGGCCCGGGACCGCGAGCCGAACCAGTGGGTGGCCGTGGTCGGCTCCTTGGTGCCCAACCAGTTCGCCGAGAATCGGGTGCCGACGGTGGAGGAACTGTCCGCCGCCGTGCCGAACAATCCTGCCTATGTGCAATATCTCTACGACTGGGCCCTGGTCAACCAGTCCGGCATCGACGCTCTCGGGTTGAACACCAGCACCGAACCACCGGTGCCCGGGATCGTCGTCGAACGCGACCCCCAGGGTCGGGCCACCGGCAAGCTGACCGGCACCATCGGCTCCTTCAACGCGCTCACCTCGCGGCTGCTCGCCGCCGACGCGCCGAAACGCGAACAGAGCCTGCAGAAGTACCTCCAGGATCTGAACAGTCGCGGCATCACCGCCGTCATCGACGACAGCGCCGGCCCGGCCGAGGCGTACCAACCGCTCTGGACGCTGCGCGACACCGGCCGGTTGACGGTGCGGGCCGGCTTCCGGCTCTCGGCCCCGACACCGGGCAGGGAGGCCGAGTTCTTCGAGACCCAGATGGCCTATCGGGCGCCGACCCAACCGGAGGGGATGACCCCGTTCCTGGGGATCGGCGAAGGCCCGGTCGCCGGCGTCAACGACGGGGTGACGATGGGCCCCGGTTTCGTCGCCTCCCCGGAATCCCTGGCCAGCTTGGAAGAGGTCGCGACCCTGGCAGCGTCGCGGCGGATCCCGATGGAGCTGCACGCCTACACCGATGATGCGGCGGCACAGATCCTGGGTGTGCTCGAGCGGGTGAACGCGCAGTACCCGATCAAGGATCTGCGCTGGGCGATGGCGCACCTGAACACCGGGTCGCCGGAGACGATCAGGCGGATGCAGGCGCTTGGGATGGCGTTCTCGGTGCAGATGGGCCCCTATTTCGAGGGGCCGGCGATCCAGGCCGCGAACGGTCCGGAGGTGGCCGGTCGTTCGGCCACCCGGATGGCACTGGACGCCGGGGTGCTCGCCGCAGGTGGCAGCGACGCGACCCGGATCGGTGACTACCGGATCTGGCCGGCGCTGGAATACAACGTCACCGGCGCCTCCCCCGGCGATGCGGTGGTCCGCCCGGTCGACCAGCGACTGAACCGGATGGAAGCGCTTCGGCTCTACACCACCAACTCGGCCTGGCTTTCTTTTGCTGATGCGGATCGCGGCTCGATCGAACCGGGCAAGCTGGCCGACCTGGCAGTGCTCGATCGCCCCTATCTGACGATCCCGGAGACCGAGATCAGCGAGATCCGTTCGGTGCTCACCCTGCTCGAGGGAAAACCGGTCTTCGACCAGCTCGGCGTGGGCGGCTGACCGGAGCTCACTTCTCCTCGTGGTACTCCTGCTCGACGTTGACGTCCCAGACCGAATCCTTGTCGGTGCTGCCGGCGGCGATGTTGTCCACCGCCACCATCGCGGTGAGCATCGAATGGTCGGCGTTGTTGTAACGGTGCTGGCCGTTGCGGCCCAGCAGCCACAGATTCTCGAACCGGTCGGTGAACTCGCGGATCTTGTCGAACTCGGTATAGGAGCCGAAGTATGCGGGGTAGGTCTTCGGCACCCGGATCACGCAGGTGTCCAACACATCCTCACTGTTGACCACGCCGATCCTGGCGAGCTCCTCGACACCGAACTTCGCCATCTCGTCATCGGATGCGCTCCACAGCTCATCGCCCTCGTCGACGAAATATTCCATGCCCAGCCAGACATTGCGCTCATCGGCGACCATCCACGGGCTCCAGTTGTTGAAGATCTGCAACCGGCCGACCTTCACATCCGGTTCCTGGATGTAGATCCAGTTGTCCGGCACCAGGTGGAAGCGGGTCTCCCGGTCGGTGTTGTTGCGGATCTTCAGCTGCTTGGCGAGTACGCCGACGGTCAGAAAATCGCGGTAGGGCAGGGATCCGGCGATCTCGGCGACCTTCGCCGGCACCTCGACACCGTCGACGGCGGCGATCAGGTCGGCGACCGGCATCGTGGAGAAGAAGTGATCCCCCACCAGCCGTTCGACGTTGCCGTCCCAGTCGGTGAGTTCGACCGCGGTGATCCGGCCCTGCTCGGCACAGACCTTGGTGACGGCCTGCTTCATCCGCACCTCGCCACCGGCCTCGACCACCTTGCGGGCCACGGTTTCCCACATCTGACCGGGACCGAACTTCGGATAGAGGAAGGCCTCGATCAGTGAGGTCTCGACATCCTTCTGGGAGAGGTCCTTCTCGACCTCGCGGCCGAGCTTCGGCGCGATCTTGTCGGAATAGATCTTCTTGCCGGCGTGCGCCAGGGTGCCCGAGATGGACAGCCCCTTGACCCGTTGCGCACCCCAGTCGGGCGCGATCTGGTTCACCTTCACCCCCCACACCTTCTCGGTGTAGTCGCGGAAGAAGGTGTTGTAGAGCTCGCGGCCGAAGCGGTTCACATAGAACTCCTCCAGCGACTGCTCGGCCAGCGGATGCACCCGCGCCTTCAGATAGGAGAAGCCGATCTTCGCCATCTTCGCCAGTCCCAGGTTGCGGATCGTCTCCGGCTCCAGCGTGACCGGATAGTTGAAGAAGCGGCGGTTGTAGTAGATCCGCGAGAGCCGGCTGCGGACCAGCATCACCTCGTCGGTCTGCTCCGGGTCGGCGGTCCCGCCCGCGGGCAGATCCCGTTGCTGACCGCGGTAGCGCATCGTGAACTTCCGGCCCTCGGGCGTCTGCTCGATCGGCATGATCGAGGTCCACCACTCCATCACCCGATCGGACTTGGAGAAGAACCGGTGACCGCCGATGTCGATCCGATTCCCCTTGTGGTTCACGGTTTTCGAGATGCCACCGATCTCGTCGGAGGCCTCCACCACGATCGGGTGGATGTCGGTGTGCTGCAGCAGTTCGTAGGCCGCGGTCAGCCCGGCCGGGCCGGCCCCGATGATGATTGCGGTCTTCTTGTCTGACATCTGGTCATTCCTCTGGTGCATGGGATGAAGGCTTGGGGGTGTAGATCAGGAAACGGCGGAGCAGGAAGTTCCAGAAGAAGACGACCGCGGTCGAGATCAGCTTGGCGACCATCGCCCAGATCCCGAGCACCTCGTGGCCGAACCAGACGATCAGGGCGTTCAGCCCGAGTCCGGTGACACCGACCAGCAGGAACAGGCCCATCTTGACGTGCCGCCGCCGCGCGGAGGAGTCGAACACCCAGAGCGTGCTGGTGATGAAATTCACGATGATGCCGAGGCTGAACGCGATCGTGGTGGCGAGGAGCACCGGCAGCTTGAAGGCGTGGATGCCGGCGTACATGCTGAAGAAGTCGACCAGGAAGGCCAGCCCGGAGACGAAACCGTAGCGGATCATCTGGGCCAGCACCCGGTTGTTGCCGCGGCTCAGTGCGGAGCGGGCGCGGTCGAAAAGGGTACGCCGAGAGGACAGTTCGGTCATCGCCATCGGCCCTCCCCCCGGTGACCGCGACGAGGCGCCCCGGCCATCGGCGAACCTATCCCAGAGCGGTGTCGGCTGCCAGCACTACCGATCAACGAGGCCGGGATCACACGATCATCCGGGTCCAACTCATCAGCCAGGCCAGCAGCAGCACGCCCTGCAAGGCCGATGAGGTGGCGATGCCGGCGAGCCGGCTGCCGGGGGTGCGCAGCCAGTGCGTGAGCACCCAGGCCAGCGGGAAGATCTCCACGGCGTACCGCCAGATGGACTGCTGCCACTTCTCCCCGATCATCAGCGGGATGAGCAGCAGCAGCCAACCGGTCACCTGGTAGGCGAGCGGCAGCAGGCGCACCCCGGAGATCAGCAGTGCCCCGATCAGCAGCACCGAGAGCATCTTGACCATCGGTCGGCCGAACTGGCCGGTGAGCAGCGGCTGCCAGAAGTCGGTCGGCGGTTCGGCGACCACCCCCCAGCCGGCGTACTGCAGATGGCTGTAGGCGAGCAGGTCACCGGTCATCCAGCGGCAGTAGAGCAGGAACCCGGCCCAGGCGAGGATCGGCGCGAGCACCGCCGGCGCGGCCTTCAGATAGTTCTTCCAGGATTCCCAACGGACGAACGAGTAGCCGCCCTGGCGCAGCGCGATCAGACCGAGCGGCAGGGCCAGCACGAAGCCCGAGGATCGGGTCAGCGCGAACCCGACGCAGGCCAGGATCGCCCAGCCCCAGCGACGTTTCTCGGCGAGCACGAACGCGGCCAGCACCAGCGCCAGGAACAGGGATTCGGTGAGCACGGCCTGCAGCAGGAAGGCGCTCGGCAACACCACCAGCCAGGTGGTCGCATCGAGCGGGGTCACCCCGGCGGCGCGCGGGCCGGCGCGTTCGGCACCCGGTGACGACCCAGGACCGCGCCGTGTGAAGACGGTGTGGGTGAGGTCGTACATCAGCGCGATGCAGGCCAGCATCGCCAGGTTGGACACGATCCACAGCGAGGTGGCCGCGCCGACCAGCGGGGCCAGCGGTTTACCCAGCAGCGGATAGAGCGGGCCGAAGGTGAAGCGATGCAGCGAACCGGGCACCGAGAACCGCTCCCCCGCCTCCGCGCGCTGGATCAGCGTCTGCTCCTCGGGGGTGAGCGGCGCAAGATAGTCCCGGTCGACGAGCGCGATGTAGTGCTCCGAGTCGAAGTGCTGCCACATCATCACCGGGCCGAAGTTGGCCTCGCTGAGCTCGTCGGGCCACAGCTGGCCGCTCGGCAGGAGCTGCTGGCGCGGGAACTCCATCACCGTCACCGCGACCGCACCGACCCCGAAGGCCGCCACCTTGCAGATCAGGAAGATCAGCAGCACCTTGCGCCACTTGGCCAGATCCGGGCGCCATCGTCCGGGTCCGGGTCCGGGCCCGGTGACCCGGGTGGCACCCGCGGTGGGTTCGTCGACGCTCTCATCCGCGTCGGCTGCTCGAGATGTCACGCAACTGCTCCAGGTCTGCCGGCTCCGACCCAGACAACCACATGGCCGAGCCACCGGGCGTACGCCGCGCTGCGCCTGTGACTACCGGCCGTCGCGCCGCGAGCGTTGTTCACGCCGGCTGCGTTCGCGTGCCGCTCGCTCGAGTTCGGGCCGCATGGCGGGGGTGCTTCTCGAACCAGCCGACCGAGACCACCTTCGTTCCATGAACATGGACCAGCCCATCCGCCAGACCGGGGTTCTTGTCGAAGGGGTCGAACACCACCGCCGATTCGAACCCCAGAGCACCGATCCACGCCTGTCGCCCCGCGACCTCATCGGGCCACTCGGCCCGCGCCAACCACAGCACCCGTGCGACGCTCGGCTCCACCGGATTGCTCATCCGCTACCTCCCCTGCCTCCCCAGAGTAGGCCCGCCAACGTGTACGGAAGTGCTGCCGCTGTGGCAGCACTTCCGTAGCGTTTGGAAGCGGGTCAGCCGAGGAAGAGCGCGGAAGCCTTCAGCAGCGTCTGCCAGAGGCCGTACGCCAGCGGGATGCCGACGGCCAGCCAGGCCAGCAGCACCAGGAAGGCCGGTGTGGACCGGGCATCCCCGGCCGTCTGATCGTGCTCGCTCATTCGTGTCCTCCGGTGGTCTCGGCCGCGGACTCGCGGTGACGGGTGGCCCCGTGATCGCCGGCACCACGCAGGGTGGCGATGGCCTCGGTGTCGTGGAAGCGCTCCGGCACGTCCTTGATCAGCAGGTTGCAGACGAAGCCGATCACCAGCAGCACCACCATGGTCAGCAGCGCCGGGCGGTAGTCGGCCGCCATCAGCTCACCGGGCTTGCCGGCGGCGTCCAGGAAGCCGTTCACGATCAGCGGCCCGGCGATGCCGGCAGCGGACCAGGCGGTGAGCAGCCGGCCGTGGATGGCACCCACCTCGAGGGTGCCGAAGAGGTCCTTCAGATAGGCCGGCACGGTCGCGAAACCACCGCCGTAGAAGGAGATGATGAACAGCGCCAGGATCACGAACAGTGCGGTATGGGTGCTGCCGAGGAACGCCAGGATCAGATAGAGCACCGCCCCCAGCCCCAGATAGAACATGTAGATCCGCGGCCGGCCGATCACATCGGACAGCGTCGACCAGGCGAACCGGCCGCCCATGTTGGCCAGGCTGAGGATGCCGACGAAGCCACCGGCCACCGCCGCGGTCACCGTGGAGGTGCCGTTCTCGTTGCGGAAGAAGTCCTGGATCATCGGCGAGGCCTGCTCGAGGATGCCGATACCGGCGGTGACGTTGCAGAACAGCACCACCCACAACAGCCAGAACTGCGGCGTACGGATGCCCAGATTGGCCCGCACCAGCGCCCCGCCGCGGCCCGCCTTGTGGGGTGCGGTCGCATCGTCGGCATAACCCTGTGGGAGCCGGATCAGCGCCACCCCGATCATCATGAACAACCCGTAGACGATGCCCAGGGTGAGGAAGGTCTGCCAGAGCGCGGTGCCGTTGGCGAGCGCACCGCGGCCGCTCGGATCGAAGGCCGGGTCGTAGGTCCGCAGCAGCGCGTTGGACAGCGGCGAGGCGACCAGCGCGCCACCGCCGAATCCCATGATCGCCATCCCGGTGGCCAGCCCTGGCCGGTCGGGGAACCACTTGATCAGCGTGGAGACCGGCGAGATGTAGCCGATGCCGAGGCCGATGCCGCCGATCACGCCATAACCCAGATAGAGCAGCCACAGCTGGCCGGTGGCGATGCCGGCGGCGCCGACGAGGAAGCCGACCGACCAGCAGATCGCGGCGACCAGCATCGCCTTGCGCGGTCCGTTGCGCTCCACCCAGGTGCCGAAGATCGCGGCCGACAGGCCGAGCATCAGGATCGCGATCGAGAAGATCCAGGCCACCGCGGTCTGCGAGGACTGGAAATGGGCGACGAGCGAGTTCTTGAAGACCGAGAAGGCATACACCTGTCCGATGGACAGATGCACCGCCAGCGCAGCCGGTGGAATCAGCCACTTGCTGTACCCCGGTCTGGCTACGATGTGTTGCTTGTCCAGCACGCTCATCCTGCACACCTCCCTGTGAGACCCGCGTCACCCTAATGCCCGGTAAGTGGGAGGTCCACACTAGATTTGCGTGTGCCGCCGAACTTCAGGAGCAGATGTGTCCTCAACCGATGTGAATCGGGAGCTGTCCAGCGCGTACCGCACGATCCTGTCGGTGATCGACCAGATCGAGCCGCGGATCGCCGACGCCACCCGGGCCGAGCTGACCGATCAGCGCGAGTCGCTGAAGCTGATCGCCTCGGAGAACTATGCCTCGCTGCCGGTGCTGGCCACCATGGGCACCTGGTTCTCCGACAAGTACGCCGAGGGCACCGTCGGACACCGCTTCTATGCGGGTTGCCAGAACGTGGACACCGTCGAGTCGGTGGCCACCGAGCACGCCCGCGAGCTGTTCGGCGCCGAGTACGCCTACGCCCAGCCGCACTCGGGTATCGATGCCAACCTGACCGCCTTCTGGGCGATCCTGGCGCACCGGGTGGAGCAGCCGCGGCTGGCCGAGTTCGGCGCGAAGAACGTCAACGACCTCTCCGAGGCCGACTGGGAGACGCTGCGCAAGGAGTTCGGTGAGCAGCGGCTGATGGGCATGTCGCTGGACGCCGGCGGTCACCTGACCCACGGTTTCCGGCCGAACATCTCGGGCAAGATGTTCCACCAGCGCTCCTACGGCACCGACCCCGAGACCCAGCTGCTGGACTACGACAAGGTCCGCGAGGCGGTGCGGGAGTTCAAGCCGCTGGTGCTGGTCGCCGGCTACTCGGCGTACCCGCGGCGGATCAACTTCGCCACCATGCGCGAGATCGCCGACGAGGTCGGTGCGACGCTGCTGGTCGACATGGCGCACTTCGCCGGCCTGGTCGCCGGCAAGGTGTTCACCGGTGATGAGGATCCGGTGCCGCACGCCCATGTGGTCACCACCACCACCCACAAGTCGCTGCGCGGCCCGCGCGGTGGCCTGATCCTGGCCACCGAGGAGTACGCCCCCAGCGTCGACCGCGGGTGCCCGCTGGTGCTCGGCGGTCCGCTGTCGCATGTGATGGCGGCCAAGGCGGTGGCGCTGGCCGAGGCCCGCACCCCCGACTTCCAGGCGTACGCCCGGGACGTGGCCGACAACGCCAAGTCGCTGGCAGAGGGGCTGCTGTCCCGGGGCGCGAAGCTGGTCACCGGCGGTACCGACAACCACCTCGTGCTGATCGATGTGAACAACTTCGGGCTCACCGGGCGGCAGGCCGAGTCGGCGCTGCTGGACGCCGGGGTGGTCACCAACCGCAACGCGGTGCCCAACGACCCGAACGGCGCCTGGTACACCTCCGGTGTCCGGATCGGTACGCCGGCCCTCACCTCCCGCGGCTTCGGTGCCGACGAGTTCGACAAGGTCGCCGAGCTGATCGTCGAGGTGCTGCAGAACACCGAGCCGGTGACCGCCTCGACCGGCAAGCCGGGCAAGGCCAAGTACACCCTGGCCGACGGCGTCGCCGACCGGGTCAAGGCGCAGTCCACGGAGCTGCTGGGCAACCACCCGCTCTACCCCGGCCTCGAACTCTGACGCTCCTCGAGTAGGCCGCCCGCGGCCGTGTCGAGAGGAGCCCCTACGAAGGTTCAGCCGTACCCGTGCTCCTTGAGCCGCGCGGCGACCTCGCGGGAGACCCGTTGCCAGGCGGGTGAATCCCCGAGCGAGTGGGTGTTCACCATGTCGATCCCGACCTGGTCGTTGATCTGCCAGCGCGGGTCGTTGGCGAGTTCGGGCGGGAAGTGGCGTTGGGTCAGCTCGACAGACAACTCGATCACCTCCTCGAGCCGCGGATCGTCGGCCGCCCAGCTCCGGCAGGCGGTCATCAGCGGATAGAGCCGCTGCCCGAGTGGATCCTCCAGCGCGCGCAGTTGGCGGTCGGCCCAGTCGTCCAGACCGTCGGGATGCACCGCCCGCATCAGGATCCAGGACTCCCGCTCGATCCGTACCGCGTCCTCATCGACCCCGATCTCCCGCATCCGTTCGAACAACCGGACCGCATTCGGCGGCAGCACCAGCTCGCCACCCTCGCGCAACCGGGCCAACCGTTTCCGCGTCTGCTGCAGTTCGGTGATCCGGACCCGCAGCTCGCGGTCGATCTCGGTCACCGCCTGGTCCAGCTCGGCCTGCGGGGCATCGATCAGTTCGGCGATCCGGCTCAGCGGTACGCCGGAGTCGGCCAGGGTACGGATCCGGACCAGCGCCACCAGGTCCGCCGCGGCGTACCGCCGATAGCCCGACGCGTCCCGGTCCGGCTCGGGCAGCAGGCCGATCTGGTGGTAGTGCCGCACCGTGCGTACGCTCACCTCGGCGTACGCCGCCAGCTGGCCGATCGTCAGCACGCATCCTCCACGGGTTCGGGCTCGGGCTCCACCGGCGGTACCACGAAATCACGCAGCCCCGGCGCCACCAACGAGTAGACCAGAACCGGCAGGTAGGCGATCGCGCAGACCCAGGCGCCGACCCCGATCGACCCACCGACGAGCAGCATCGACATCAGCCCGAGCCCGATCGGCGCACCGAGCATGGTCATCCCGCCATAGACCGCCATCACCCGGCCACGCAACGCATCCGGCACCTTCTCGGTCATCGCGACGGTGAACATCGGGCCGACCAGACCACCGCCCAGGCCGGCCAGGAAGATGCCGACGGCCACCGGCCAGAAGCCGGCCAGGGTGGCGATCAGGAAGAACGAGCCGCCGAGCAGCAGATTCGCCACCAGCCAGGTCGGCCACCGCCAGCGCGACATGCCGGCGGTCCACAGCACCGATCCGGCGACCGTGCCGACGGCGTACGCCGACAGGGTCACCCCGAGCAGGGTGGGCGCACCCATCCGCTGGAAGTGGGCGGGCAGGATCACCCCGAGCAGCGGAGCCACCGGGATGGTCGCGAGCGAGCCGATCAGCAGCATCGCGAACAGCCCGCGGTCGCGGCGGATCAGGTGGAAGCCGCTGAACGGATTCCGGTCGGCCTCCGCCGCCGGTGTGTTCGTCGATCCGGCCAGCGGCATCAGCGCGGTGCAGAGCGCGGCCAGGGCGGAGCAACCGGCGGTCAACCAGACCACCCGGATCGGGTCGAGGACCGCCATCAGCGCACCGGCGATCCCCGGGCCGGCCAGGAAGCTGAGCCCGAAGACCGTCTGCCGCAGCCCGGAGATCCGTTCCACGCTGATCCCGGTGGCCTCGGACACGTTGGCGATCAGGGTCTGTCGGGCCGTCATCCCGGGCACGTCGAAGAGCGCCCCGAGGACGCCGAGCGCGATGAACCACCCGAGGTTCAGCCCGACGACCGCGTCGACGATCGCCAGGGCGGCGACCGAGATCGCCGACCCGCAGTCGGCGAGGACCGCGATCCGCCGCCGGCCGATCAGGTCGATCAGGTGGCCACCGACCAGGGTGGCGAGAATCGCCGGCAGGCTGGAGATCGTGGCGACCAGACCGGCCGCGGCCGGATCACCGGTACGCGCCAGGACCAGCCAGGGCAGCACGATCGAGATCGCCGAATTGCCGAACAGCGAGGACGCCTCGGCGAGCAGGAACAACGGTAAGGACAGACGGGTACGCGGCATGCCGCCCATCGTCCGACCCTGACGCCACGTCAGGGTCAAGCCTGCCCACGCTCATCGAGTAGCGAGCCATGCGCAGCACCCCACCCACGCTCATCGAGTAGCGAGCCATGCGCAGCGAAGCGGAGCAATGGCTCGCGTGTCGAGATGAGCCAGACCAACGCAGGTCCTCTCGACACGCTCGCTGCGCGAGCTACTCGAGGACCGTGGGAACGAACGCTCGCTGCGCGAGCTACTCGAGGACCGTGGGAACGAACGCTCGCTGCGCGAGCTACTCGAGGACCGTGGAGGTCAGCCGCTCAACCCGTACCGCGAGTTCCACACGATGCGGCCACCCTGGAAGGTCTGCGTGCATTCCCTGGCATCGGGGAGATTGCGGCATTCCTCGGGGCCGACCGGGTAACCGAACCGGCCTGTCTCCCACCCGGCGCGGCCGTAGTGGTCGAAGATCAATCCCTGGACACCCCAGGCCCCACTGGCCGGGGACCAGTAGATGTGTCCGTTCTCGCCCTGGAAGCGTTGGAAACATCCACCGTCACGGATCCCGCAGATCTCATCGCTGATCGGATAGCCGAACGAGCCGGTCTCCCAACCCATCGCCCCGTAACGCCCGAAGATGGCACCGCGGACGAAGTGCGCGTCGGTGGCCGGCGACCAGTAGATGTGCCCGTTCTCGCCCTGGAACCGCTGGAAACATCCACCGTCACGGATCCCGCAGATCTCATCGGTGGTCGGGAAGCCGATGTTGCTGTTCTCCCAGCCCATCTCGGCGTACTTGTCCAGGATCCGGCCACGCATCCAGTGCGCCCCGGTCCCCGGGGACCAGAACATGGTCACGTTCTGGAAGCGCTGTGAGGCGCCACCGCGAACGGCCATCTCGCTCTGCAGCGGCAGACCGAGCGCCTTGTCGCCGCCGGCGGCGTCATAGGCCTCCAGGATCGCGCCCTTCACCACATTGGCCCCGGTGTCCGGCGACCAGTAGACGCGCCCGTTCTGGAAGGTCTGCACCCGTGCCCCGGGTACCGCGGCATTGGTCTCGCAACCGGTCTGCTGGCCGAGGTCGGGCCGGGTCCGTGCCAGCTCGCCGATCGCGCCATAGGGCGTACAGGCGGCCGGGTCGAAGGTCTCGTAACGCACGTAGTCGAAGAGATCGTGGCGATCGGGGAAGGGTTTGCCGTCATCGACCCAGGGCGCCCAGCCGCCGTTGACCGGGACGGTGATGCCGAACACCCCGGTCTCGGTGAGCACGACCGCGTGATGGGTGCGTTGATGAGTATCGACCCCGGCCACCACCGGGGTCGGGTCTTGAGGCGTGGCATGGTTGGTGGTCATCATGGGTGATGTCTCCCTCTACAACTGGATCGAGGGATGACCTCCCAGGCCGGGCGGACACCACAGTGATGAGACACCGATCAAGGTCCTATCAAGTCACACCCGCCCGGTCTGGCCATCCAAACCGAAAGAGGGGCCCGGCGGGCCGGCCGTCGACAAGTCGCGTTCAAGGCACCCAACCAACAGCGCCAGTGTCGAGATCGGTCAAACGAACAACCCAGACCCCAAAGACATCATCCCCAAGGCCACCGGACCCCCACCACCATCCTCACTGTGTCGAGAGGAGCCCACCCCCAGCCTGCTCAGCGGGCGAACAGATTGCCCGAGACGGTGGTGATGAAGTTCCGCAGCGAATCCGGCAGGTCCCGCAGGTGCCAGTTGTCCGGGCCGTGGTACCAGGACAGATCGGTCGGGTCCGGGGCGTCGTCGTCATCGGCGGCGACGATCGCATCCAGCCAGCGATCCGCCCCGCCGAGCACGATGGCGTACGGCAGCACCTCGGACAGCTCGCGGTATTCCTGGCCCTTCGGCATCCGGTCGGTGGGTTCGCTGCGCAGTTCCTGGCGGAGTACGCCGAGGCCGGCGAGCAACCGGGCGCCGAGCGCGGTCCGCGCCGGCATCTCCTGGGCGACGAACGCCAGCCCCAGGCCGAGCGCGACGACGGCCAACCCGGTCAGTCCGAAGGTGGTGAAGGCCGCGAGCACACCGGTGAGCACCACACCGACGATGAGCAGGATCAGCGCGGCCTGGTTCCACACGTTGCGGGTCGAGTCGGGGCGCCGGTCGTACCAGCCGTTGTCGACCATGTCGTCGTAGAGGTCGTTCTGCACCGTCGGGATGACACCGGAGATCGAGGGGCCGATCTCGGAGACCTGCACCGACGACCCGTCGGCGGGCGCCAGCGCGTCCAGCAGCGCCTTCTCGTAGGGCTGCAACCGGGACTCGTCACCGGGCATCCGGTGGAAGGTCCAGTCGGTGGGGGCGAACTCGCTGCGCCGCGGCAGTTCGACGATCAGCAGGTGCCCGCGGACCGCGAGGTCGATGATGGTGGCGGTGACATCGATCGGGTCGACGCGCTCGTCGGCCACCGTACCGATCTGGCCGGGCAGCACCTCGCCACCGGCCTTGAACTCCACCACCCCGGCGCCGACGGGCACGAACTCCGCGACCCGGATCGGGTCACCGGAGGGGTTGGCGTCCCGGCCGGCGCGCCGGTGCAGCAGGAACAGGGCCAGCGCACCGAGGGCCAGCAGACCCAGCGCGACCGCGAGCGGGACACCGGTGCCGGTGAAGGCCCGGCCGAGCGTCCACTGGTCGTCGACCTGCTCGTCGCTGGCGACCGCGCCGGCCGGGAAGGCGATGCGTACGCCGACGATCTCGCCCGCCCCGCGCGGGCCGTCGGAGATCCGGGGGGCGATGCCGGAGGCGGAGGTCCCATCGGCCAGCGCGCAGGAGGCCTCGGTACCGGGCGGGCCGGCGACGCACTTGAAGTCACTGAACTGGGCCGGCATGGCGAACTCGGCGGTCACCTGGTCCACCGGGACCGACAGACCCTGCAGCACGTTCCAGCGGACCAGGGTGCCGCCACCGGGGGTGGTCACGCTGGCGCCGGCGACCCGATAGCTGACCTCGACCTCGTTCGCGCCACCCGGGGTGATGGTGATGATCTCCCGGTCGCCCTCGGTTCGCACCTGGCCGACATCGCGGCCACCGGCGGTCGCCCGCAGTTCGCTCACCCGGTACACGTACTCGCGCTGGTTGACGATCTCCTCCCGCAGCGCGAACGCCTGCTCGATGGAGTTCGGCGGTGCACCGTCGAAGGTGAGCACCGATCGCACCTGCAGGGAGCCGTCCTGGCCGACGGTCACCGAGCTGGCGTGACTGGTCAGCTTGTCGGCGGCGCGGGCCGGGGCGGCCGCCCCGAACAGCGCCAACTGCGCGAGCAACAGGGTCGCCAGCAGGGCCAGCAGCGCTCTGGGTCGCCGGTGTGCCATCGATCCTCCCGGGGTCCGCGACCCGCTCCGGGGCCGCGCGCCCACTATGACACAGGAACAGGGGCGCGCCGCTGCCGCGAGCACGCGAGTTCCACCGACACGATCGGACCGCGGGCCCTACGCTGGGCGGCGTGACCTCACCCGCCGCCGCCAGCCCCGCCCCGTTCCGCACCGGAATCGGGGTCGATGTGCACGCCCTCGCCCCCGGTCGGCCGATGGTCGTCGCCGGGTTGTCCTTCCCCGACGAGAAGTTCGGCCCCGAGGGGCACTCCGACGGGGACGTCGCCTGCCATGCCGCCTGCGACGCGCTGCTGTCGGCGGCGGGGCTGGGGGATCTGGGCAGCAACTACGGCACCTCGGACCCGCGGTGGTCCGGTGCCGCGGGGACGGCCTTCCTGACCGAGACCGCGCGCCGGCTGCGCGCCGCGGGATTCGAGATCGGCAATGTCGCGATCCAGGTGATCGGCAACCGGCCACGGTTGGGCGTACGCCGCGGGGCGGCGGAGGCGCTGCTGAGCCGCACCGTGAACGCCCCGGTCTCGATCGCCGCGACGACCACCGACGGGTTGGGCCTGACCGGGCGCGGCGAGGGACTGGCCGCGATCGCGACCGCGCTGGTCGTCGGACCCGTGGGCCGTTAAGGTCACTCCCAAGCATCCAGGAGGCGCCATGAGTCAGGGGTACCCCGGCGGACCGGGCCAGCAGGGTTACGGGCAGCAGCCCGGTTTCGGCCGCCAGCCCGGTTTCGGGCAGGCGTACCCCACCGGTTGGCAGCAGCCGCAGTCCCCCTGGGGCCAGCCGCAGGGCCAGCCCGGTGGATACGGCGTACCGCAGCAGTATTCCCAGGGCCCGTACGGATCACCGCAGTTCCCGCCGCCCTCGCCGCGCCCGAAGAGCCGGATGCGTCCGGTGCTGCTCGCCGCGCTGGCGATCGTCGGCCTGGCGATCGCGGGATTCGTGATCAACTCGATGCGGCAGCCGGCGTACCAGAACGAGGACTACACCCCGCCCCCGCCCGGCAACGTGAAGCCCTTCCCCGATGCCCCGGTCAGCGAGGTCAAGTCGATCACCGACGACAACGCGCTCTATCGCCAGCAGGTGCCGGTGCCGGTGCGCTGCGAGATGCGCGATCCGGACATGAACCTCCGCACCGCCAGCGACCAGGAGGTGAAGGACTACATCGACGATCTGATGGGATGCAACATGCGGGTCTGGAACCCGCCGTTCACCGGCACCGGGAAATACGAACTGGTCCGCCCGATCGTCAACGTCTACGGCGAAAGCGTCACCTCACCGTGCGGCGGCGGCAAGGCGATGGGTCCGAACGCGATGTACTGCGCGGCGAACCAGCAGGTCTACTACTCCCGCAAGATCCAGGACGCGAACCCGGCGCTGGCGGTGATGATCGAACCCCATGTGATCGATGAGGTGATGGCGCACGAGTTCGGGCACTCGATCCAGGCACGCACGCTGATCCTGCAGGCGAACCAGTACCAGCAGGTGCAGTCCGACGACAAGAAGGCAGCCCTGGAGATGAGCCGGCGGATCGAGTTGCAGGCCGACTGCTTCGCCGGCATGTATCTGCAGTCGGTCGGCCGGTCGATGAACTACACCGACCAGAACTGGCAGGACATCCAGACGAGTATTCGCAATGGTGGTGACGACATCCTCACCGGCAAGCCGAACGTGGACGGCACCCATGGCCTGGGTGACAGCCGCCTCTACTGGGGCCAGCTGGGCCTGACGAACACCGACATCGGCAAGTGCAACACGATGACCGCCCCCTCCCAGTTCGTCCGCTGACCCGCTCATCGAGTAGTCGAGCCACACGCTCATCGAGTAGCGAGCCACACGCTCATCGAGTAGCGAGCCACACGCTCATCGAGTAGCGAGCCATGCGGAGCGAAGCGGAGCAATGGATCGCGTGTCGAGATGAGCCAAGCGTGCGACAGTCCTCTCGATGCTCCGGGCGTGCTGGGGGACCGCCCACCACCGCGCCCTGCGAAATCTGCGGCTCGATCGCAGAATCGACCGTTCTGGGCACCGATTCGAAATCGAGCCGCAGATTTCGGTGGGGCTGGGCGGGCGCGAACCGGTGGTGGGCCGGGTTCATCTCGACACGCTCGCTGCGCGAGCTGCTCGATGGGCGTGGGAGACAACGCTCGTCGCGACGGTCCTATAGATCGTCAAGTGGTCATGAGGTCGGTTTTGAGGTTTCGGTAGATGGTGCGGGCGAGGTGGCGTTTGAGGCATCGGATGGTTTCGGCGCGGGTCTTGTGTTCGCTGGTGCGTCGG
>NZ_NMVP01000037.1 GCF_002250705.1 Enemella evansiae | reverse complement strand
GTAGGCCTGGGTGTCGGGGTCGCGGCGCGGCCGGGGCGCTGCTCGGTGCCGGCGCCGGTGCGGGTGCTGTTGTCGCGGCCGGGCTCGGTGGGGCGGCCGGCGTGGGACGCGGGATTCCCTTACGGATCAGGAAGGAGGTGGCGGCGTGCTGGTCGTCGCCGCGGTAGTACATCATCAGGGTCGCCTCCGGCGGCGCCTCGGCCGGCCCGAAGCTGGCGGAGAAGCTGCCGTCGACACCGGTCGCGTACCCCTGCACCAGATTCCGCCCGGTGCCCTCCAGATAGAACTCACCGACCGCGCCGACGATCGGCTGGCCGGCCTGGTCGAGCAGGCGGCCCCGGACGGTGAACCGGTCACCCGGGCCGACGGCGAGCCCGTCGAGCCGGACCGGGGCGGGGTCGTTCAGCGCCGGGGTGGCCGAGCTGCCGGCGCTGCTCGCGTGGGTCGGCGTCGCGGTGGGCGAGACGGTCGGGGTGGGCGAGGCGGTGGTGGTGGCGACCGGCGCGCTGGGGACGCTCGGTGCGGTGGGCGCAGCACTCGGGCTGCCGCTGCACCCGGCGAGCAGCAGCAACCCGCAGGCGGCGGCCGGGAGGGCGGTGCGGAGCTGGGGCATCGGATTCCTGCGGGTCGGCTGGTCGAGGGGTGTTCGTCGCTCAACCTAAGCCGCGACGCCGGGTCCGGCAACTTCACCGGGCACCGGCCGATATCCTCCACCTCGAGGAGGCAGGATGAGCGAGAACCAGCAGACGGGCCGGGGTGCGGGGCGCCCCACCGGCCAGCGGCGACGGTCGATCTCCCAGCGGTGGCTGGTTCAGTTGCTGACCGAGCAGCTCGATCGCCACGGGGCCGGCACGGGGCTGGAGGTCGTCGACCTGGGCGGCGGCACCGGCGGGCTGGCCGCCGCGTTGGCGGAGGCCGGGCACCGGGTGCTGGTCGTCGACCCCTCCCCGGACGCGTTGGCGGCGACCGCCCGCCGGACCACCGAGGCCGGGCTCGGGGACCGGTTGCGGGCGGTGCAGGGCGACACCACCACCCTGGCCGAGGTGGTGCCCGACGGTTCGGCGGATGTGGTGCTCTGCCATCTGGTGCTGGAGCGCACCGAGGACACCGCCGAGGCGCTGCGCAGCATCGCCGCCGCGGTCGCCTCCGGGGGGCTGTTGAGCGTGCTGATCACCCAGCGGTTGCCGCGGATGCTCAAGCAGGCCGAGGCCGGCAACTTCGCCGAGGCGTCCCGGTTGCTGGGCGACGAGGGCCTGCTGGATCGGGGGACGCTGCGGGAGCTGCTCACCGAGGCCGGCTGGGAGCCGATCGCCGAGCACGGCATCGGCGTACTCTCCGACCAGGTGCCGACCACCGTCGCCGAGGGCCGCTCCGACGAACTGCTCGAGCTGGAGGCGGCGGCCTCCGAACGACCCGAGTTCATCGAGACGGCGACCCGGTTCCACGTGCTTTCCCGCAAGGAGTAGCACCCCAGGGGTGTCCCCGATGAGTGGACCGCGGCGGTCCACCGTGCTGCATGTGGACATGGACGCCTTCTATGTCGCGGTGGAGCTGCGGCACCGGCCGGAGCTGATCGGGCAACCGGTGCTCGTCGGCGGCGCGACCCGCGGGGTGGTGCTCTCGGCGAGTTACCAGGCCCGCGCCTTCGGCGTCGAGGGCGGCATGCCGATGACCAGGGCGCGCCGGCTCTGCCCGCGGGCGGTGGTGCTGCCACCGGACTTCGAGGCGTACACCGCGACCTCGCGCGGGGTCTTCGCGATCCTCGAGGCGATCACCCCGACGGTGGAACCGATGTCGATCGACGAGGCCTTCCTCGACATCGCGGGGGCGGTACGCCGGCTCGGGAGTCCGGCGCGGATCGGCGAGCTGATCCGCGCCCAGGTCTTCGACGAACAGGGCATCACCTGCTCGGTCGGGATCGGGCCCTCGAAGTTCGTCGCCAAGCTCGCCTCCACCTCGGCCAAACCCGACGGGCTGCGCGAGGTGGTTCCCGATCGGGTGGTGGAGTTCCTGCACCCGCTGCCGGTGACCGCTATCTGGGGCGTGGGGGAGGCCACCGCGGAAAAGCTGCACCGGCTCGGCCTGCGGACCGTCGCCGACCTGGCCCACACCCCGCGGGCCACCCTGCAGCGGGGACTCGGTGCACACCTGGGCGGCATGCTGGCCGAGCTGGCCTGGGGCCGGGACACCCGGTCGGTGCTGGCCCGGCCGGTCGAGCGCAGCATCGGTTCGGAGCAGACCTTCGGCCGCGACACCGACGACGACGCCCTGGTCCGCCGGGAGCTGCTGCGGATGGCCGACCGCACCACCGCCCGGATGCGCGCCGCCGGGATGCTCGGGCGGACGGTGGTGATCACGGTGCGGTTCGCCGACTACAGCCAGCTGACCCGCTCGGGCACCCTGCGCACCCCGACCGACGGCACCGGTGAGGTGTACGCCCGGGCCGCGGCACTGTGGGAGTCCCTCGGTCTCACCCGTCCCCGGATCCGCAAGGTCGGTGTCCGGGTCGAGGGGCTGGTACCGGCCGCGGAGGCCTACATCCAGCCCGAACTCGCCGAACCCGAGCGCGGGTGGCGGGAGGCCGAGCGGGCGATGGATGCCGCGGTCGCCCGGTACGGTCCGGATGCCGTCCGTCGAGCGGCCCTGACGCGCCACACGAGTCACACCAGCCACATCGGGCGCGGGTAAGGGATGCCCCTGAAGGTGTGGGTTTCCTTGGCCCTGTACGCGAACTAGACTTTGCCTTGACCCGCTCCACAGTGGCGCGGAACCGTTCCCCACATGGAGGTGACACGGTGGCTCTGTCGGATGAGGAACAGAAGCTCCTCGAGCAGATGGAGGCTGCCCTGGCGGCCGAGGATCCGAAGCTCGCGCATGCGATGCGCGGCACGCGAACGCCTCGTACGCTGCGACGAAAGCGAGCAGCTCTGTCGGGGGTCGCGTTCCTGATCGGCTGCGGGATGCTGGTCGCCGGCATGCGACTGCACTGGCTCGTCTCGGTGCTCGGCTTCGTGGTGATGCTGGCCTCGACGATCATCGCCATCAGCGCCTACCGCCGCCAGGAGCAGAGCACCGCCAAGAAGGGCGGTGGCACGCCGACCAAGGCGCAGTCGGTGGACTCCAGCTTCATGGACAAGATGGAGGAGCGCTGGCGCCGCCGCCAGGACGACGGCCTCTGAGCGAACCCCCACCCAGCACGAGGGCACCCGGGATCCCCCGGGTGCCTTTTGCGTGCCCGGTGGGACCCCGCAGAAGAGTTTGTCAGCGACTATGGCCCGTCCGCGTATCGCGGACGGGCCATAGTCGCTGACAAACTCGGGTACCGACTCAGCGGCGGCGGGTGAACAACGACCGTGGCCACCAATCGGCCAGGAACTTGGCCATGCCCTCGGTCCGGTTGTGCAACCCCTGGCGCACCTGATGGGTGACCGCCGGCAGATCGACATTCAGATCGTGCTGCCGGGAGTAGCGCTCCCGCTCCACGGTCAGCGCCAGTGCGGTGACCGCCTTGGCCGAGGTCGGATCCAGATCGTGCGCCAACTGCGTACCGATCACCCGCGGTGTACCGCGCGGCCAGTCCGCACCACTGTCCACCACCGAGTCCCGGACCTCGGACCAGGCGTTCTCCACCTGCTGTGACTGGTCGCCGGTGTCGGAGAGCCGGATGCTGCGGCGCCGGTTGCGCAACAGCATCGGCGTACAGGCCAGGGCGCCGAGCAGCGCCACCACACCGGCGGTGCCGAGCACGCGCCGCCACGGGAACTGGTTCTCCTCGACCGGGGCCGCCACCTCGGGGGTGGGCTCGGGGGTCGGGGTCGGCTCCGGCGCCGGCGCCTGGGTCTCGGCCGGGGCCGGGGTGGCCGAGGCGCCCGGCTGCTGCTCGTTGCTGGTGTTGGTCGACTGCACCGTCCACGACGGCGGCTGCGCGACGCTCGGGGTCGGCTCGAAGCGGACCCAGCCATAGCCCTCGAACCACAGCTCGGGCCAGGCGTGCGCGTCGCGGATCGACACCTGCCACTCATCGCCCTGTCGCTCGCCGGGCAGGAAGCCCACCCCGATCCGGGACGGGATGCCGACCACGCGGGCCATCAGCCCCATCGAGGCGGCGAACTGCTCGCAGTAGCCCTTCTTGTCGACGAACAGGAAGTTCTGCAGGGCCTGGTAGCCCGCACCCGGTTGCGGTTCGGTCGAATAGGTGAACCCACCGTCGGTGCGCAGGAACTTCTGGATCGCCGCGGCCTTGAGCGCCGGGGTGGGCGCCTCGTTGGTGATCCGCAGCGCCAGGTTCAGGATGTCATCGGGCACGTCCTGGGGGACCGGGACCGTATAGGGGCTGTCCGGCGGGTTGGAGACCTGGGCGTTGGACAGTCCGCGGCCGTCCGGCTCGATGTCGGTGCTGCGCACCGTGTAGTTCAACCCGCGGGTCGCCTCGAGCCGGTTGTCCCCGGTGGCCAGCACGACCAGCGAGTCCCGGTCGTAGGCCCAGTTGCCGGGTGCCTCGAAGCTGTCCGGGGCGAACGGCAGCGGCAGGTATTCCGAGCGGAAGTCGGCGATCTGGATCTGGGTGGTCCGGGTCGGCTGGCCGGGCACGGCGCGGTATCCCGGCGCCGGCGGCAGGTCCCGGCCGTTGGTCAGCTGCATGCCGGCGTTGTGCCAGCCCGAGTTGTCCAGGATCGGCAGCGAGGCCATCCGCAGATAGACCCCGCCCGGCTGGTCGGTGCGATAGGTCATCACCACCCGGTCCTCCGGCTGGTTCAGGTTGCGGCGCAGATCCAGGGTCGGGTCGGTCATCTGCAGCGGCCCCTCACCGCGCGGCCGGCTGCCGCCCCAGCCGTTGAACGGCACGGTCGGGGCCAGGCTGCCCAGGGCCAGCGAGAGCACGATCGCCGGGATCGCGACCAGGGCGGCCAGCTGCCAGGCGAGCGGGCCCGACCCGCGGTCGTGCTCGCTGCGGCGTACCCCTCGGGGCCAGCGTTCGGAGGTGTTGATGCCCTCGGCCAGCAGCACGCCGAGATAACCGACCGCGATGGCCAGGAAGGTCCAGATCGGCACCCGGGTGGTCAGCGCCAGCGCCGGTACCAGGAACAGCGCGGCCAGCGGGGCGATCGCCCACATCGGCCGGTCGATGCCCTGCACCAGCACATCGGTGAGCAGCGCGATCACCCCGACGGCGGTGACGAAGAGCAGGGTCACCCCGGGATTCGGCGCCATCGGGGCCGGCTGGGTGCGCATGTGCTCGGTCGCCTGGGCGTACAGGCCGACGAAGTTGCCGAAGACATTGCCGCCGTCGCCGAGCGCGAGCGAGACCGCGAAGAGATAGCCCAGCAGCACCACCGACTGGATGCCGAGCACCAGTCCTTCGGGCTGCCGCAGTCGGCGCAGCACGGCGCCGACCAGGCCGAGCGCGATGACGCCGATCGCCGACAGCAGCACGAAACTGGTGTCGGTGGTCAACGGGATCAACGTGGTGGCCGCCAGGATCGAGGCGATCATGATCGCCACCGCGTAGCGGTCCGAGACCTGCAGCCGCGGGGTCCGGGTGCCGGACGTGCTGGCGGAACGCGCGGGCGCTGTCGGTGCCGTCATCAGACGTATTCCCCCAACTGCTCCAGATCCTTCCAGGCATCGGTGATCGGGGTGGTGCGCTTCACCTCGGCGACCCGCCACATCTGATTGCGCAGCATCTGCACCGCCTGCTCGTGCGCGGCACGGGCCTCCTCGTCGGCGCGCTCATTGCGGGAGACGAACGAATCCACGTCCAGCACAACGGCCAGACCGTGCGCCCGGTTCCGGCGGGTACGCAGCAGCGCCTCCGCATCGGAGGGGGTGAGCCGGCCGGTGACGGCCACGATCAGCTGGCCCTGCTGACCGAGCAGCGAGGACTGCAGACCCTCGGAGAGGTCCCGCAGCGGAGCCGGCTGCACATCGGTGAAGCAGTGCAGCACGTGCTGGGAGGTGGTGTTGAAGGTGCGGTCGGTGTCCCGGGGCAGCATGTCGCCCTGGGCGTCGTAGAGGTGCACCGCGAAACCGTGCTCGACGAAGTGCATCGCGATCGAGGCGGCGCAGGAGACGGCGTATTCGAAGGACGACTCGCGACCCGGCCCACCATGGGCCCGGGCGCGGGAATCGAGGATCAGCGTCACGCTCGGATCCCAGGCCTGCTCCTCGCGGCGCACCATCAGCTCACCGCGCCGGGCGGTGGAGCGCCAGTGCACCCGGCGCACGTCGTCGCCCTGCCGGTATTCGCGGATCAGCACGTCGTCGGAGCCGATCACACCGAGGCGCTGCGGGTGCACCTCACCGGAGGACCCGCCGCCGGTGACGTTGTCCATCGGGGCCAGCGGATGGATCCGCGGGGTGACCAGCACCTCGGAGGTCGCGGTGAACTGACGATCGAACTTGACCAGGTTGAACGCATCCCGGGAGCGCACCAGCAGCGGGCCGACGGTGTAGCGACCGCGCTGGTTGCCGACCAGCGGATAGCTGACATCGCGCTGCCAGCTGCCGGAGACGTTGTTCACCCCGAAGCGCGGCCGGCGACCCAGCGCCGGCGGCACATTCTCCTCGAACAGCAGCAACCCGGCGGGCAGGTTGCCCTGCTTCTCCAGCCGCAGGGTGGCCTCCAGGGTGTCACCGATCGGCATCTCACCGTGGTCGAAGCCACGCTCCAGCGACAGCCGGAGCCGGGTCCGGGCGATGAACAGCAGCGAGATGGCGGGCAGCAGCACCAGCAGCAGCGCCAGCCAGAGCACGTCGTTCTGGCCGAACAGGATGGCGAGGATCGCCACCGCGAGCCCGGCGATCAGAAACATCTTGCCGCGCGCGGTGAGCAGGCTCCAGGGATTGCGTTTCAAGGTAGGTCGGCTCCGCGGCTCACTTGTCGGGGACCGGGACCGAGCGCAGCACGCCGTCGATGATGTCGCCGACCGACCGGCGGGCGAGCTGGGCATCGGTGGAGGGCAGCACCCGGTGTGAGAGCACCGAGTTGGCGAGCGCGGCCACGTCGTCGGGGGAGACGTAGTCCCGCCCGGCCATCGCGGCGTACGCCCGGACGGCGCGGAGCAGTTGCAGCGAGGCACGCGGGGAGGCGCCGAGCCGCAGGTCCGGGGTGTTCCGGGTCGCGGTGACGACGGCGACCAGGTATTCCTTGACCGCGGGGGCCACGTAGACGTCCTTGACCGCGTCGATCAGGCCGAGCACGGTGGCGGCGTCGGTGACCGGCTCCAGGGCATCGAGCGGGTCGCGGGTGCCGTGGTGCTCGAGCATGTCGAGCTCGGACTTCGTGGTCGGGTAGCCCATCTGGATCCGGGCCATGAAGCGGTCGCGCTGGGCCTCGGGGAGGGGATAGGTGCCCTCCATCTCGATCGGGTTCTGGGTGGCCACCACCATGAACGGCAGCTCCAGTTCGTAGGTGGTGCCGTCGACCGACACCTGGCGCTCCTCCATCGACTCCAGCAGCGCCGACTGGGTCTTCGGCGAGGCGCGGTTGATCTCGTCGCCCACGACGATGTTGGCGAAGATGCCGCCGGGCTTGAACTCGAACTCGCGCCGCTCCTGGTTGAACACCGAGACACCGGTGATGTCGGAGGGCAGCAGGTCGGGGGTGAACTGGATGCGGCGCACCGAACCCTCGATGGAGCGGCCGATCGCCTTGGCCAGCATGGTCTTGCCGACCCCGGGCACGTCCTCGAGCAGCAGGTGACCCTCGGCCAGCAGCACCACCAGGGCGGTGTCGATCGGCTCGCGCTTGCCCTCGATCACCGACTCGATGGCCTCGCGCACCCGGCCCACCACGGTCAGGACGTCATCGACCCCGTAGTTGCGGCTGGGGCCCGCACCACGGCGTCCGACGACCGGGTTGGAGCCCGTCATCGGGCCGTCGCGATCCTCGTCGTAGTAGGAGCTCAACTGTTCCTCCGTCTGCTCTTCGCACCTGCTGTGTCCGGGTGCGGTGGCATTCGGAAGCTCCGCGAGACCGCCCGAAGGCAGCGCGCGGCGCACGCGGCCACAGTCACCCGGGGGACCACCTTACGCGGTCGAGCAATAGATCACGATTCGGCAACGGAGGTACGCCGCGGTCAGCCCCAGTTGGCGGCGTCGGTCAGGCAGAAGGGGTGGCCGGCCGGATCGAGCAGCACCCGCCAGGTGTCACCGGGTTGCGGATCGGCCAGGGTGGCGCCCAAGGCGAGTGCACGCTGCTCGTCGGCGGCGATGTCCTCGCTGGCGAGGTCGAGATGGAACTGTTTGCTGCCGTTCTCGTTCGGCCAGCCAGGGGGTTGGTAACCGGGTACGGCGCCCAGGCCGAGTGCCGGGCCGGAGTCGTCGCCGAGCATCGCGTACCCCTCGCCCTCGGCGAGCACCTGCCAGCCGAGCAGGGCGGACCAGAACTTCGTCAGCGGCGGCACCTCGGCGCAATCCAGGGTGATCATCTTCAGTGCGGTCATGCCGTCAGTCTGCTCGGTCGCGGGCCGGCTGTCCCGCGGATTCGCGATCCACTCCACTTCCCTCCACCGGTACGCCCCAGAGGGTCCGTTCGGGCGCCTCACAGGTCGCACAGGCCACTTCTGTCACAGCCGTCTGCTACCGGGGACCGGGTCTGTGTCGTCGGACGCCGCCGGGGTCGACCCGCTCGCTCGGGGTGAAACCCCTTGTCAGGGCGCACTCGCGCGGGCCCGCGGCCTGGCCTGGGGCGTACCGGGGAGAAAAGTGGGGGAAAACTTGCCTCCAGTGGGGGAAAGTGGAGTACTGTGGAGCGCAGTGGAGCGAATCGGCACGATTCGGGAGCCAGGGGAGGTGGACCTCAGTCATGTTTCTGGGGACGCACCAACCGAAGCTCGACGAAAAGGGCCGCTTCTTTCTGCCGGCGAAGTTCCGTGAGGAGCTGGCCGAGGGATTGGTGATCAGCCGTGGTCAGGACCGCTGTCTGACCATCTATCCCGAGGCGGTCTTCGCAGGCATCGCCCGCCAGATGGCGTCCGGTCCCTCGACCGTGAAGCAGGTCCGCGACTTCCAGCGCATGCTGGCGGCCGGGGCCAGCAACGAGGTGCCGGACAAGCAGGGCCGGGTCACGATCCCGCCCCAGCTGCGCAGATATGCGGGGCTGGACAAGGAGATCGTCGTGGTCGGCGCCATCGACCGGGTCGAGGTCTGGGACGCGACGGCATGGGAGACCTACTCCACCGAGCAGGAATCGGTCTTTGCCGAGATGAACGACGAGGTCTTCCCCGGCCTCACCCAGTGAGGGGTGGACGAGGGGGCCGCACGTGTCGTGAGGCTTCGGCCCGAGAGGCGGGCTGGCTGGCACACCTTCCCCGGTGCCAGGCAGCTTTCCCA
Source organism: Enemella evansiae (assembly GCF_002250705.1). Taxonomy (GTDB): domain Bacteria; phylum Actinomycetota; class Actinomycetes; order Propionibacteriales; family Propionibacteriaceae; genus Enemella; species Enemella evansiae. Next base: position 186,301 of record NZ_NMVP01000037.1, on the reverse strand, counting down.
CCGCTTTTCGGGACGAAACCTGGCGACACGTTCGCCGTTCGGGCACCCGCCCGGGCGGTCGGTACGAATCCCGGGTCGAGCGGAGCCCGCGCCGCAGGCGCAGGTGAGGGGAGGACGATGCAGGTGGTCCAGGCCGCACGCCACGTCCCCGTCCTGCGTGATCGCATCACCGATCTGCTGACACCCGCGCTCGCCGCGCCCGGTTCGGTCTTCGTCGACTGCACCCTCGGCCTCGGCGGGCACACCGAGGCGCTGCTCACCCGTTGCCCCGAGGCCCGTGCGATCGGTCTCGACCGCGACCCGCAGGCCCTGGCGTACGCCGCCGAGCGGCTCGCCCCGTTCGGTGACCGGGTCCGCTTCGTCGAGGCCGTCTACGACGAACTGCCCGAGGTGCTCACCGATCTGGGTACGCCGCAGGTCCAGGCGGTGCTCGCCGACCTGGGGCTGTCCTCGCTGCAGATCGACCGCACCGAACGCGGTTTCGCCTATGCCACCGACGCCCCGCTGGACATGCGGATGGACGCCCAGCAGCCGCTCACCGCCGCCGTGGTGCTGAACACCTACGCCCCCGGTGACCTGGTCCGGATCCTGCGCGGCTACGGCGAGGAACGGTTCGCCGACCGGATCGTCCGCGCCATCGTCAGCGAGCGTGACCGGGAACCCTTCGACACCTCGGCCCGGCTGGTCGAGACGATCGCCGGTGCCATCCCGGCCGCCGCCCGGCACGCCGGCGGCGGACATCCCGCTAAGCGCACCTTCCAGGCCCTGCGGATCGAGGTGAACCGCGAGCTCACCGCGCTCGAGGGGATGCTGCCGGTGGCCATCGCCGCGCTCGCCCTGGGCGGCCGGATCGCGGTGCTGGCGTACCACTCGCTGGAGGACCGCGCAGTCAAGCAGGCGCTGCGCACCGCCTCGGAATCCCGCGCCCCCCGCGGCCTGCCGGTGGTACCGCCCGGGATGGGCCCGGAACTGCAGCTGCTCACCCGCGGTGCCGAGAAACCCTCGGCCACCGAGATCGCCGAGAACCCCCGCGCCGCCTCTGCCCGGTTGCGCGCCGCCGTCCGGATCGAGGAGGCCCGATGAGCGCCCAGACCACCCTGTCGCCCCGCGAATCCGGGTCCACCCCGTCCCGGCCGCGGCTCCGTGCGGTGCCCTCGACCGGCCGGCAGCTGGCGACCGTCCCGTTCGTGGTGGTGCTGGCCGCGATCCTCGGCGTCGGCATGGTCGGCCTGCTGCTGTTGAACACCAGCCTGCAGAACCAGGCCTTCCAGGCCAGCCAGTTGAAGCGTCAGGCCGCGGAGATGGCGTACGCCGAGGGCGAGCTCAGCCAGCGCGTGGTGGAGGCGGGGTCGACCACCGAGCTGACCCGCAAGGCCTCCGACCTGGGCCTGCGGCCCAACTACTTCGTCGGTTTCCTGGTGCTGCCCGACGGCCGGATCGTTGGCGATCCGAAGGCCGCCGACCCGGCGTACCTGCCCAGTGCGGTGACCCGCAGCACCGAGGAGCAGGCCCAGATCCGCGCCGACAAGGCCCGCCAGGACGCCCAGCAGCGCGCCGCCGACGAGCGCAAGGTGCTGGAGAACAACCGCACCCGGATCCAGAAGGCCCAGGCCAAGCAGCAGGCCGACCGGGAGGCCGAGCTGGCCCGCCAGCAGCAGGCCGCCCAGGCCCAGCAGAACCAGAACCAGGCTCAGAACCAGGCGAGCCAGCCGAACCAGCAGCCGACGACCGCGCCGACCCAGGGGAGCCGCTAGATGGCCGACCAGAACCGCCGCCGCCCGACCAGCACCCGCTCCGGTGGGGTGCGGTCCACCAGTGCCCGATCGAACAGTGCCCGATCGAGCAGTGGCCGGCGCCCCGCCACCCGGCAGTCCGCGGCCGCCCGCTCCGGTCAGCGCCGCCCGGCGACCCGTCGCCCGGCCACCCGTCGCCCCGCGACCCGCCGCCCCCGCGGCCATCGCCCGCCGCTGCGGATGCCGCTGGGCGCTGCCGACAAGCGGCTGCGCGTCGCCCTGCTGGTGCTGGCGATCGTGGTGTCGATCTGCGGCGGCCGGCTGCTGCAGCTGCAGGGTTTCGACTCGAACGCCTACGCCGCCACCGCCGCGGCACAGATGACCCGCACGGTGGCGATGCCCGCGGTCCGCGGCACCATCACCGACCGCAACGGCGCCGTGCTGGCCGACACCGCCGCCGCGGTGATGATCACCGCCGACCCGACCCTGATCAACACCACCGACCCGAAGACCAACCGGGTCAACCAGGTCGCCGATCTGCTGGTCAAATACGTCGGCGGCAACCGTGACGACTACCTCAAGGCGCTCACCAAGCCGGACACCAAGTATTCGGTGGTCGCCCGCAAGGTGCCCGCTGCGGCGTACCAGCGGCTGGCGCTGGAACTCAGCTCGGCCAGCATCTACGGCATCTTCCGCGAGTCCGACCCGATCCGCAGCTACCCGGAGAAGAGCACCGCGGCCGCCGTCGTCGGCTTCGTCGGCGGCGACTCCAAGGGCCAGGGCGGCCTGGAGTACTCGATGAACGCCGAGCTGTCCGGCACCCCCGGCAAGGAGATGTACGAGTCCTCGCCGAGCGGCTACCGGATCCCGCTGGGCACCAATGTGGTCACCCCGCCCACCGACGGCACCAACTACCAGCTCACCCTGGACAGCGAGCTGCAGCTGATCGCCGAGCGCAAGCTGGCCCAGACGGTGGAGGAGTCCAAGGCCAGGTCGGGCACCGCGATCACCATGAACATCAAGACCGGTGAGGTGCTGGCGATGGCCAATGTGCCCACCTTCGACGCCAACAACGCCGCCGGGGCACGCAGCGAGGACCTGTTCAACCGGGCCGTCACCCAGGCGTACGAACCCGGTTCGGTGCAGAAGATCCTCACCATGTCGGCGCTGATGGACGCCGGGTTGGTCGAACCCGACACCCGGCTGGTGGTGCCGCCGAGCATCAAGTCCGGCGACGGGGTGGTCAAGGACGTCTGGCAGCACGGGTACGCCCAGGTCACCGCCCGCGGCGCGTTCACCTACTCCTCCAACATCGGCACGATCATGATGACCCGCAAGATGGACACCGCCGCCTACCGGGACGCGCTGCTGCGGCTGGGCCTCGGCAAGCCGACCGGGATCGAGCTGCCCGGTGAGGCCGCCGGTTACGTCCCGCCGGCCGACATGCCCGGCTACACCCGCGACCAGATCGCCTTCGGCCAGGGTCTTTCGGTGACCGCGATCCAGAACGCCGCCGCGATCGCCGGGGTGCTGAACAACGGCGTCTACAACCCGCCGACGATCATCAAGGGCGCCACCGACGCCAACGGCAACCAGGTCCCGACCCCGCCCCGGGAGCAACCGCGCCGGGTGGTCTCGGAGCAGACCTCGAAGAACATCGCCTCGATGATGGAGTCGGTCGTCGGCCCCGGTGGTTTCGCCGGCTCGATGGCGATGGATGAGTACCGGATCGGTGGCAAGACCGGTACCTCGGAGGTCTACGACGCGGAGAAGGGCAAGTACGAGGGGTTCATCTCCTCCTTCGCCAGCATGGCCCCGGCCGAGGATCCGCAGATCCTCACCTATGTGGTCGTCAACGACCCGACCAAGGGCTACACCGGCGGCGCCGTCGCCGGCCCGGTGGCCTACGACGTGATGCGCACGGCGCTGCCGCGGTACGGGGTGCTGCCCTCCACCGGCAAGCGGCCGACCGAGTCACAACTCACCTGGGACTGAGCCGATTTGTGCGATTCACCGGCGCTTTTGGGTAGGTTCTCCCCGATGAGCGATCAGAGCCGTGGTGCGCGAGGCCTGCTCCGTCCCGCTCCGCACCCTGTCCCGCTGGCCCGGCTGCTGCCGGGCCAGTCCGGTGTCCCCGCCGACGCGGGTGCGCCCGATCTCGACCAGGTGCAGGTCAGCGGGGTGACCCTGGATTCGCGGATCGTCGCCCCCGGCGACCTCTATGTGGCCCTGCCCGGGGCCCGGGTGCACGGCGCCGATTTCGCCGCCGGTGCGGTGGCGGCCGGCGCGGTCGCGGTGCTCACCGATCCCACCGGCGCCGAACGGGCCACGGTGCCCCCGGGCGTACCGGTGCTGGTCGTCGACGACCCCCGGCAGGCGATGGCGGCGCTGGCCGCCGAGGTCTACGGCCGCCCCGCCGAGGCGTTGCGCGGGTTCGCGGTGACCGGTACCAACGGCAAGACCACCACCACCCACTTCCTGGCCGCCGCCCTGCACCGGCTCGGGCTGAGCGTCGGCACCATCGGCACCATCGGTTTCCGGCTCGACGACCAGCCGCTGGTCGGGCCCCGGACCACCGTCACCACCCCCGAATCGGTCGACCTGCAGGGCCTGCTCGGCCTGATGGTCGAGCGCGGCGCCGACGCGGTCGCGATGGAGGTGTCCTCGCACGCGCTGGCCCTGCACCGCGCCGACGGGGTGCGCTTCGACGTGGCCGGCTTCACCAACCTGGGTCGGGACCATCTGGAGTTCCACCACACGATGGCCAACTACTTCGAGGCCAAGGCCCAGCTGTTCACCCCCGAGCACTGCGCCCGGGCCGCGATCGTCGTCGACGACGAATGGGGCGTACGCCTGGCCCGCCGGCTGGCCGAGCGCGGTGACGTGCCGTTCCGCACCGTCAGCTGGGACAACCACCCGGTTCCGGGCGGCCGGCCGCCGGTCGACTATCGGGTCACCAACGTCGACGGCAGCTGGATCGAGGTCCGTACGCCGACCGCCGAGTGGCGCTTCGAGTGCGCGCTGCCGGGCGACTTCAACGTCCGCAACGCGGTGCTGGCGCTGGCGATGATCGACCTGGCCAATCTTGATTCGTCCGACGCCAGGCTGGACGCGGCCACCGCCGCCGAGGCCTTCGCCGAGTTGGCGGTCCCCGGCCGGATGCAGCCGGTACGCCTCGGGGCGGGCGCACCGCGGGCCTTCGTCGACTTCGCGCACACCCCGCAGGCCGTCGACGCGGTGCTCTCCGCGTTCGCGACCGAGCGCCGGGCCGGTGCCCGGGTGATCGCGGTGCTCGGCGCCGGTGGGGACCGCGATCCCAGCAAGCGCCGGCCGATGGGTGCGATCGCCGCGGCGACCGCCGACGTGCTGGTGGTCACCGACGACAACCCGCGGACCGAGGACCCGGCCGCGATCCGTGCCGAGGTGATCGCCGGTGCCGGGGAGAACGCGGTGGAGCCGGGGACCACGGGGGAGCGGGCCGAGGTCGTCGACGGTGGCGACCGGCGGCAGGCGATCACCGCGGCCCTGCGGCTGGCCGGCCCCGACGACATCGTCGCGGTGCTCGGCAAGGGCCACGAACAGGGCCAGGAGAGCAACGGCACCACGGTGCCCTTCGACGATGCCACGGTGCTGGCCGAGGCCTGGGCAGGGCTGGCGGCCGGTGCCACTGGGCAACAGGAGCAGATGACATCCGGGGAGGAACGACGCTGATGGAACCGCTGACCCTGACCCGGCTCGCCGAGGTCACCGGTGGCCGACTGGCCGCCGGTGACCCCGCCGACGACCGGCAGGTCGGGCCCGATGTGGTCATCGACTCCCGCCGGGTCACTCCCGGTGCGCTGTTCGTGGCACTCGCCGGTGAGCGCGTCGACGGCCACGACTACCTGGGCGCGGCCGCCGAGGCCGGCGCCGGGGCGTACCTGGTGCAGCGGATCCCCGACGGCCTGGACGACCGGATCACCGCGGCCTGCGTCGTGGTCGACGACCCGGTCGCCGCCCTCGGCCGGCTCGGCCGCTCGGTCATCGACGCGCTGCCCGAGCTCACGGTGATCGGCATCACCGGTTCCTCCGGCAAGACCTCCACCAAGGACCTGCTGGCCCAGCTGCTCGCCGACGCGGGCGAGACGGTGGCCCCCGAGGGCTCCTACAACAACGAGATCGGCGTACCGCTGACCGCCACCCGCGCCGATGCCTCGACCCGCTTCCTGATCAGCGAGATGGGTGCCCGCGGCCGCGGCCACATCAGCTACCTCTGCGAGCTCACCCCGCCGTCCATCGGGGTGGTGCTCAACGTCGGTCAGGCCCATGTCGGCGAGTTCGGCAGCCGGGACGCGATCGCGGTCGCCAAGGGGGAACTGGTCGAGGCGCTGCCGAGCGACGGCTGGGCGGTGCTGAACGGTACCGATTCGAGGGTCTCCGCGATGGCCGAGCGGACCAGCGCCCGGGTGGCACTGTTCTCCGCCGCCGGTCAACCCGACCAGCCCGCCGATCTGCTGGTCTGGGCCGACGAACCGGATGCCGACGACCTGGATCGCTATTCGTTCACCCTGGTCGTCGAGCGCAAGCGAGCAGTCGGAGTCGAGCGCAAGCGAGCAGTCGGTGTCGAGCAGCCCGGCGCCGAGGCGCAGCGGCATGCGGTGGCGCTGCGCCTGGTCGGGCGGCACCAGGTCGCCAATGCGGTGGCCGCGGCCGCCGCCGCCATCGTCGCCGGACTCGATCCGGCCCAGGTGGCGACCGGCCTGTCGGCCGCGACCAGCCGATCCCGCTGGCGGATGGAGGTCAGCGAGCGCGGTGACGGGGTGGTGGTGCTCAACGACGCCTACAACGCCAACCCCGATTCGATGATGGCCGCCCTGGAGTCGCTGGCCGCGATGGTCCGCCGGCGCCGGCACCGGCCCGGGTTCGAGCAGGCGCGCGGCTGGGCGGTGCTCGGCGAGATGCTCGAACTGGGTGACACCGCCCGTGCCGAGCACGAGGCCGTCGGCCGAGCGGTCGGTCAGCTCGGCATCGATCATCTTGTCGCGCTCGGCGCGGACGCCGAGGCGATGGTGGATGCTGCCCGCGTGGCGGGTTGTCCCGATCCCGTGGTTGCGGGAGAGACTGGGGAGGCCATCGCGCGGGTTCGTCCCGAGCCCGGGGACCTGGTGCTGGTCAAGGCCTCCCGGCTGATGGCGCTGGAGCGCGTCGCCGAGGCGCTGCTCGCGGCCGATCCGACCGATGAGTCGGGCACGAGGGGAGCGACCGAGTGAAGACGATCCTGCTGGCGGCGACCGCCGCCATGGTCTTCACGCTGCTCGGCACCCGGGTCGCGATCGGCATCCTGGTCAAGCACGGCTACGGCCAGTTCATCCGCGACGACGGCCCGACCGGTCACCACACCAAGCGCGGTACGCCCACCATGGGCGGCATCGTCATCATCATCGCCGTGGTGGCGGCGTACCTGCTCGCCCACCTGATCACCTGGCGGCCCCCGACGATGTCGGCGGTGCTGCTGCTCTATCTCTTCGTCGGGACCGGCGTCGTCGGCTTCCTCGACGACTGGACCAAGATCTCCAAGCAGCGCTCCCTCGGTCTGAACGCCAAGGCCAAACTGATCGGGCAGATCCTGGTCGCCGGCACCTTCGCGCTGCTCGCGTTCCAGTTCCCCAACGAGCGCGGGGTCACCCCGGCCAGCCCGGCGGTCTCCTTCCTGCGCGACATCCAGCCGCTCACCCTGGTGCTGCCGCTGGCGATCGTCTGGATCCTGCTGCTGATCGCCGGCGCCTCCAACGCGGTGAACCTCACCGATGGCCTGGACGGCCTCGCCACCGGCGCCTCGACGATGGTCTTCGGGGCGTACACGCTGATCAACCTGTGGCAGTACAACCAGTCCTGCGGTTCGCTGTCGACGGTGAACCCGCGCTGCTACGAGGTCCGCGACCCGCACGACCTGGCGGTGGTCGCCGCCGCCCTGGCCGGTGCCTGTTTCGGCTTCCTGTGGTGGAACACCAAGCCGGCCAAGATCTTCATGGGCGACTCCGGTTCGCTCTCGCTCGGTGGTGCGCTGGCCGGGCTGGCGATCCTGACCCGTACCGAGCTGCTGCTGGCCATCCTCGGCGGCCTGTTCGTGATCATCACCTGCTCGGTGATCCTGCAGGTCGGATATTTCAAGGCGACCAAGGGAAAACGGCTGTTCAAGATGGCACCACTGCAGCACCACTTCGAGCTGATGGGCTGGGGTGAGTCGACGATCGTGGTCCGGTTCTGGATCGTCTGCGGCATCTGCGTCACCCTCGGCCTGGGCATCTTCTACACCGAATGGGTGGCCGGACTGTGAGCGACATCGGCGCACCGCGCCCGACCCTGTACGCCGAGGCCGTCCGCGGCCGCTCGGTGCTGGTGGCCGGCCTCGGCCGCTCCGGGATGGCCGCGGCCGACGGGCTGCTGGAGTGCGACGCGCGGGTGCTGGTCGTCGACGACTCCGACACCGAGGCGAACCGCGAGAAGGCCCAGATCCTTCGCACCCTGGGCGCCGAGGTGCGCCTCGGTGCGGGTTCGACCGCCGAACTGCCCGAGGGCGTCGAGCTGGTCGTCGCCTCCCCGGGGCTGCGCCCGAGCACCCCGCTGCTCGCCGCCGCCGAGGCCGCCGGCGTACCGATCTGGTCGGAGATCGAACTCGCCTGGCAGGTCTCCGCCGCACCGCTGCCGGCGCCGGAGCGGACCCCCTGGCTGGCGGTCACCGGCACCAACGGCAAGACCACCACCGTCGAGATGTGTGCGGCGATGCTGACCGCCGCCGGGAACCGGGTCGCGCTGGTCGGCAACGTCGGCCGGCCGGTGATGGAGGCGCTGCTCGACACCGACGTCCGCTACGACGTGTTCGTGGTGGAGCTCTCCAGCTTCCAGCTGCACTACAGCCACAGCCTGCAGCTGCACTCGGCGGCGGTGCTGAACCTGGCGCCCGACCACCTCGAATGGCATGCCTCCCTCGAGGAGTACGCCGCGGACAAGGCCTCCATCTACCAGCGGGTCACCCACTCCTGCGTCTACAACGTCGACGACCCGGTCACCGAACGGATGGTCGAGGAGGCCGACGTCACCGAGGGCGCCCGCGCGATCGGTTTCACCCTGGGCACCCCGGGGATGTCGATGCTCGGCGTCGTCGACGACCTGCTGGTGGACCGGGCCTTCATCGAACAGCGCAAGACCTCCGCACTCGAGCTGGCCGAGGTCGGCGAGGTGCAGCCGAACGCGCCGCACAACATCGCCAACGCGCTCGCCGCCGCCGCCCTGGCCCGCAGCTTCGGCGTACCGGCCACCGCCGTCCGTGACGGGCTGCGCGCCCTGGAACTCGGCGGGCACCGGATCCAGACCGTCGCCACCGGCGACGGGGTCACCTGGGTCGACGACTCCAAGGCCACCAACCCGGCCGCCGCCGCCACCTCGATGCTCGCCTTCGACCCGATCGTCTGGATCGCCGGCGGGCAGGCCAAGGGCACCTCCTTCGACGAACTGCTGCCGCGGGTGGCCGATCGGTTGCGCGGTGCGGTGCTGCTCGGGGTGGACCGGGAACTGGTCCGCGACGCACTTTCCAGACACGCCCCCGATGTCCCCGTGATCGTCATCGACAACCCCGAGACTGGGGCGATGACGGAGGCGGTCGCTGCGGCGGCGGAGCTGGCCGGACCGGGGGACACGGTGCTGCTCGCACCGGGGTGCGCCAGCCTGGACATGTTCCGCTCCTACGGGGCCCGTGGTGATGCCTTCGCCGACGCGGTCCGGGCCCACCTCGGCGACGACCCCGACCGCAGCACCGAAGACGACGAGCCCGACCAGCACTGAGGAGGCAGCAGGTGGCGGTCCTTCCTTCCCCGGGATCCGAACGCTGGCCCAGCACCGCGTCGAAGCAGCACGCCTCGAAACGCGGCGGTGCGGACCGTGCCGGTGCGACCGCGCGCGGCGCCCGGTCCGCCTCCACCTCGTTCTCCTCGCTGGTGAAGGGTCTGTTGAACACCCCGTTGGCCAGCTTCTATCTGGTGCTGGTCTCCGCCGGGCTGCTGATCGGGCTCGGGGTGATGATGGTGCTGTCGGCCTCCAGCGTCTACGCCTACATGAACCTGAACGGCGACTCCTACTACTTCGTGAAGCGCCAGTCGGTCTTCCTGGTGGCCGGGGTGATCGCCGCCTTCGTGCTGGCCCGGGCCCGGCTGCGGACCCTGCGGCTGCTCGCCTGGATCGGGCTGGGGGTCGCCTTCGTGCTGCTGATCCTCACCTACACCCCCCTCGGTGTCACCGTGAACGGCAACGCGAACTGGGTCCGGCTCGGCTCCAGCTATCTGCAGCTGCAGCCCTCGGAGTTCGCGAAGCTGGCGATGATCATGTGGGGCGCGGATGTGCTGGCCCGCAAGAAGAAGCTGCTGGACCAGCCCCGGCACCTGCTGGTGCCGTTCCTGCCGGCGTCGATGCTGCTGGTGCTGCTGGTCGTCTTCCAGGGCGACATGGGCACCGCGGTGATCATGATGGGCATCATCGGCGGCATCCTGTGGATCATCGGTACGCCGATGCGGCTGCTCGGGCTGATGTTCGCCCTGGTCGTGACCGCGGTCGCCGCGCTGACCATCACCCAACCGAGCCGGATGCGCCGCTTCCTCGGCTTCCTCAACCCCACCGACGGCATCGACGGGGTGAACATGCAGGCCACGGTCGGGCAGTACGCGCTCGCCACCGGCGGCTGGTGGGGGGTCGGGCTGGGCGCCTCCCGGCAGAAGTGGGGATCGCTGCCCGAGGCGCACACCGACTACATCTTCGCGGTGATCGGCGAGGAGCTGGGGCTGTTCGGTGCGCTGACCGTGCTCGCGCTGTTCCTGATCCTCGGCTATGCCGGGATCCGGATCGCGTTGCGCAGCGACCACCTCTTCTATCGGATCGCGGCCTCGGGGGTGACGATCTGGTTCCTGTTCCAGGGCCTGGTCAACCTGTGCGTGGTGCTGCGGCTGCTGCCGGTGCTGGGTGTGCCGCTGCCGATGCTCTCGTATGGTGGGTCTGCGCTGCTGGCCAACCTGCTGGCGCTGGGGGTGCTGATCAACTGTGCCCGCAACGAGCCCGAGGCGCGACAGCTGCTGGCGGCCCGCCGGCGGCGACCTCAGCCGAAGATGACAACGGTGGTCGGCAGCCGCCGCGGCTGAAGCAGTCCGAGAAGTCGAGCAGGACCGAGCAGAGAGTAGGACCTGATGGTCAACGTCGTTCTCGCCGGTGGCGGTACCGCCGGCCACACCAGCCCGCTGATCGCCACCGCGGAGGCGCTGCGTTCCGCGGCGCCCGATGCCGGGCTGTCCGCGATCGGTACGCCCAAGGGCCTGGAGTCGCGGGTGGTGCCGGCCGCCGGGCTGGAGCTGGATCTGATCCCGCCGGTGCCGCTGCCGCGCAAGCCCTCGGCCGATCTGCTGCTGGTCGCGCCGCGGCTGGCCAAGGCGATCTCGGCGGCCAAGGAGGTGCTGGTGCGGCGGCGGGCCGAGGTGCTGGTCGGCTTCGGCGGTTATGTCGCGATGCCGGCGTACCTGGCCGCCAAGCAGCTCAAGCTGCCGATCGTGGTGCACGAGCAGAACTCGGTACCGGGGCTGGCCAACAAGATCGCCGCCAAGCTGACCGGCGAGGTCTACACCGCCTACCCGGAGACCGGTCTGGCCGATGGCACCTTCATCGGGCTGCCGCTGCGCACCGAGATCACCTCGCTGGACCGTTCGGGCGAGCACGACGCCGCCGCCAAGCACTTCGACCTGGACCCCGGCAAGCCGGTGTTCCTGGTCAGCGGTGGATCCCAGGGCGCCAAGTCGCTCAACGAGGCCGTGCTGAAGGCGTACCCGAAGCTGCTCGCCCGCGGGATCCAGGTGCTGCACGTGCTGGGCCGCAAGAACTTCACCGACGAGATGATGTCGCACACCGATGAGGAGACCGGCGCGGTGTACCGGCCCGTCGCCTACGTCGAGCACATGGAGCAGGCCTACGCCGCCGCCGACCTGATGCTGGGCCGCGCCGGCGCCGGCACCGTCGTCGAGACCGCGGTCGTCGGGCTGCCGAGCATCCTGGTGCCGCTGCCGCACGGCAACGGTGAACAGGCCCGCAACGCCGAGGCCGTGGTGACCGCCGGGGCCGCCCAGCTGCTCGAGGACTCCGCGCTCACCCCGGACTGGCTGTTGTCGGTGGTGCCGGAGCTGATCAACGATTCCGACGCGCTGGCGCGGATGAGCCGGGCCGGGCGCGACCTGATGCCGGCCAATGCCGCCGAGGTGCTCGCCAGCCGGGTGCTGGCCGTGTCGTCGCTGCGCGGCTGAGGCGGTCCGCGGATGAGCAGTGTCTTCGGCGCCCTGGTGCCACCGGTCGAACTGGTCGCCCCCGACCGGCTCGGGCCGGTGCACTTCATCGCCATCGGCGGTGCGGGGATGTCCGGGATCGCGGCCCTGTACGCCGAGCTCGGCGTACCGGTCTCCGGCTCGGACCAGGCCGCCTCGCCGGCGCTGGAGATGCTCGCCGAACGCGGGGTCCGGGTGCATGTCGGGCACGCCGCCGACCAGCTGGGTGATGCCGGGACCGTCGTGGTCTCCTCGGCGATCGCGGCGGACAATCCGGAACTGGCGGCCGCCCGGGAGCGCGGGCTGCGGATCTGGCACCGCTCCGCGGCGCTCGCTGCGTTGATGCTCGGCCGGCCGGGGATCGCGGTCGGCGGCACGCACGGCAAGACCACCACCTCGGCGATGGTGGCGCATCTGCTCAACGGGCTGGGCGAGCAGCCCGGATACGTGGTCGGCGCCCCGCTCGCCGACGGCCCGGCCTCCGCCCTCGGCGCGCCCGGGGCACCGTTCGTGGTCGAGGCCGACGAGTCCGACGGATCCTTCCTGCAGTACCCGGCCGAGGTCGCGGTGGTGACCAACATCGAGGCCGACCATCTCGACAACTGGGGCACCCCGCAGGCGTACGCCGACGGTTTCGGCGAGTTCGTCGGCCGGGCCCGGGTGGCCGGGTTGAACGCCGACGATCCCGGTACGATCGCGATCTTCGGTGCCCGGGCCGACGGCTTCGGTGCCGCGCCGGGGGCCGGGTTGCGGATCGGGTCGGTGTCGGCCGCCGGTTTCGGCAGCACCGCCGAGATCTCGCTGGGCCAGGACCGTGCCACGCTGCGGCTGCAGGTCCCCGGGGCGCACAACGTGCACAATGCCGCGGCCGCACTCTGGTCGGTCCGGGCCACCCTGGGGGAGCGCTTCGATCTGGCCCGTGCCTGCGCGGTGCTCGGCGACTTCCGCGGCACCCATCGGCGGTTCTCGCCGGTCGGCGAGGCCGGCGGCGTCCGGGTCTTCGACGACTACGCCCACCATCCGACCGAGCTGGTCGCCACCCTGTCCGCGGCGCGCGCCGGCCTCGCGGGGACCGGGGGCCGGCTGATCGCCTGCTTCCAGCCGCACCTGTTCTCCCGGACCCGGGATTTCGCCGCGGAGTTCGGCCGGGCGCTCGCGCTCGCCGACGAGACGGTGCTGATGGAGATCTATCCGGCCCGCGAGCGGGCCGAGGACTTTCCCGGGGTGACCAGTGAGCTGCTCGTCGAGCACGCCCGCGCCGCCGGTGGTTCGGTACGCCTGGTCACCGACCGGGCGGCGGTGCCGGGAGCGGTGGCCGAGCTGGCCCGCCCCGGCGATGTGGTGCTGATCCTGGGTGCCGGTGATGTCACCCGTATCGCCCCGGAGGTGGTGACCGCAGTTGAGCAGCGTCGGTGACCTGAACCGGATGCGCCGGGGGCGGCGCCTGAAGGATCGGCGCCGCCGACTGCTGGTCTCGGGGATCGCGGCGCTGGTGGTGCTCCTGCTGCTGGTCGCCGGTTGGCTGGTGCTGCTGTCCCCGGTGCTGGCGTTGAAGCAGGTCGTGGTGAGCGGCACCTCGCTGCTCACCGCCGAGGAGGTGACCGCGACCGCCGCCGCGCCGATGGGCCGGCCGCTGGCCCGGGTCGCCGAGCAGCCGATCGCCGACCGGGTGGCGACCCTCCCGCAGGTGCAGCAGGTGCGGGTGGTCCGCTCCTGGCCGACGAGCCTGAAGATCGAGGTCACCGAGCGGCAACCGGCATTCGTCATCAACCGCGGCGGCCGCTGGCTGCTGGTGGATGAGGAGGGGATCGCGTTCGTCAGCCTGACCGAACGCCCGGAGAAGCTGATCGAGGTGCGGACCGAGCTGGTCCAGCCGGAGGCGCTGCGGCAGGTGGCGCAGGTGACCGGTGCGATGCCGGAGGATCTCGCCGGCCAGGTGGAACGGGTCGAGGTGCCCGGCCCGGACTCGATCAAGGTCGGGCTGCGCGGTGGCCGGGAGATCTTCTACGGCAGCGGCGCGGACGCCGAGCTGAAGGGCCAGGTCGCCGGTGCCCTGGTCCGGGCGACGAAGGCGAAGTGGATCGATGTGAGCGCCCCCGGTCACCCGGCGACCCGCTGAGGCGTACCGGGGTGTGCTTGGACACATTTCGGTTGACCCCCCGCGATCCGGTAAATAAGTCGACGTGTCGGCTGATTTCGTCTATCTGGTCCTCGGTGTCGCCCTGCTGCTGGCGGTGGTGCTGCCACTCGCCCTGTCCCGGTACGCGCTGTCGGCGCCACTGATCCTGGTGGTCGTCGGTGCGGTGATCGGCCTGCTGCCGTTCGACAAGTACGGGATCGACCCGATCTCCCAGCAGGGCTTCACCGAGCACCTCACCGAACTCACCGTGATCGTCGCGCTGATGGGCGTCGGGTTGGCGCTGGACCGCCCGCTGAGTCTGCTGCGGCCGAGCACCTGGCGCGGCTGGTCGCTGGCCTGGCGGTTGCTGCTGATCGCGATGCCGCTGAGCATCGCCGGGGTGGCGCTGCTCGGCTGGTGGGTGATGGGCCTGGCGCCCGCGGCGGCGCTGCTGCTCGGGGCCGCGCTGGCGCCCACCGACCCGGTGCTCGCCTCCGACGTGCAGGTCGGCGGGCCCTCGGTGGGGGAGAACAACGAGGAGATCGAGGAATCCGACCACGTCCGGTTCGCCCTCACCTCCGAGGCCGGGCTGAATGACGGCCTGGCGTTCCCGTTCGTCTACGCCGCGATCCTGATGGCCGGGTCCGGACCGGTCACCGAGTGGGCCTGGAAATGGGTCGGCTTCTATGTGATCGCCAAGATCGTCATCGGCGTACTGATCGGTGTCGCGGCCGGCTGGCTGCTCGGCAAGATCGCCTTCCGCTCCCGGCGGGAGTCGCTTGCGGTCGCCCAGCGCGGTGAACCGTTGCTGGCACTGGCGCTGATGCTGGCCTCCTACGGCGCCGCCGAACTCGCCCAGGGCTACGGCTTCCTGGCCGTCTTCGCGGCCGCGATGACGCTGCGCTCGATGGAACGCAGCCACCACTACCACGAGCAGATGCACTCGATGATCGAGCGGTTGGAGCAGATCTTCACCCTGATGGTGCTGCTGCTGCTCGGTATCGCACTCACCAACGGGTTGCTGGCGAACCTCAGCTGGCAGGGGATGCTGGTGGCGCTCGCCCTGGTCTTCGTGATCCGCCCGCTGGCCGGCTGGCTCGCGCTGCGGCTGTTCGCCGGACGGGAACCGATCCATGGGCCCGAACGGTGGGCGATCGCGATCTTCGGCGTCCGCGGGGTGGGCTCGGTCTACTACCTGGCGTACGCCGAGGGGCAGGCCCTGTTCCCGCAGCTGGGTGCGCTGTGGTCGACGATGGCGTTCGCGATCATCACCTCGGTGGTCGTGCACGGCATCTTCGCGACACCGGTGATGAAGCGGCTGGAGCGGTTCCGGGAGGCCCGCGTACCCGAGCTCGACACCTCAGGCTCAAGTAGAAGTTGAGACCAACACGCCCCATCCGGCCCATTTGTTGCCTCCGCTCTGAGCGGACACATAGCCTGTCTCGGAGCCGGAGTCGGAGCCGTGGCATCCCCCGAAGTGATCGCTGGATCATCGACGGGTCGACGGACTCGGCACAACCTGTCCGAACCCAGGAGAAAGAGGCGGAACCTCCGTGGTCAATCCATCCCAGAACTACCTCGCGGTCATCAAGGTCGTCGGTGTCGGAGGCGGTGGCGTCAACGCCGTCAACCGGATGATCGAGACCGGCCTGCGCGGGGTCGAGTTCATCGCGGTGAACACCGACGCCCAGGCCCTCCTGATGAGCGATGCCGACGTCAAGCTCGACATCGGCCGTGACCTGACCCGCGGGCTGGGCGCCGGCGCCGATCCGGACAAGGGCCGGCAGGCTGCCGAGGACCACTCCGAGGAGATCGAGGAGGTGCTCAAGGGCGCCGACATGGTCTTCGTCACCGCCGGTGAGGGTGGTGGCACCGGTACCGGTGGCGCCCCGGTCGTCGCCCGGATCGCCCGCTCGCTGGGGGCGCTGACCATCGGTGTGGTCACCCGGCCGTTCGGCTTCGAGGGCAAGCGCCGCTCGGTGCAGGCCGATACCGGGATCAACGCCCTCCGCGAGGAGGTCGACACCCTGATCGTGATCCCCAACGACAAGCTGCTGCAGATGACCGACCACCAGGTCGCCATCCTGGACGCCTTCAAGCAGGCCGACCAGGTGCTGATGCAGGGTGTCTCCGGCATCACCGACCTGATCACCACCCCGGGCCTGATCAACCTCGACTTCGCCGATGTGAAGTCGGTGATGTCGAACGCCGGGTCGGCGCTGATGGGTATCGGCTCCGCCCGCGGTGAGGACCGGGCCCGGGCGGCCGCCGAGATGGCGGTGTCCAGCCCGCTGCTGGAGGCCTCCATCGACGGCGCCCAGGGTGTGCTGCTGGCGATCGCCGGTGGTTCGGACATGGGCCTGTTCGAGGTGTCCAGTGCGGCCAACCTGATCCAGACCGCCGCCCACGACGACGCCAACATCATCTTCGGCACCGTGATCGACGACGCCCTCGGCGACGAGGTGCGGGTCACCGTGATCGCCGCCGGGTTCGCCGGTGGCGAGCCGCCGCGCCGCCAGCCCGGGGTCTCCTCCCGACAGGGCCAGGCTGGCCGCGAGCAGCAGCAGGAACGGCAGCCGGCCCCCCAGGCCTCGCACTCGCCGTTCGGGGTGGGCGACCGCAGCCAGGGCCAGACCCACCGTGCCGGGCAGGGCCTGCAGGGCCAGTCCCCGGCGGCGCCGCAGCCGCAGCAGGGCCAGTCCCAGCAGGGTCAGTCCCAGCAGGGTCAGTCCCCGCAGCAGGGTCAGCCGGCCCAGGGTGGCTATGGCCAGCAGCAGGGCCAGGGCGGTTACGGCGCGCAGCCGGGCGCCGGTCAGGGCACCGGCGGCAGCCAGCGCACCACCGCGCCCGGACCGCTCTCCGGCCAGCCGGACGACGGCGACGACCTGGATGTCCCCGACTTCCTGAAGTGACCGGGTGTTCAGCCACCTGCAGCACGCCGACCCCGCCACCGGCGGGGTCGGTGTCGCATTCACCGACCGGTTCGGCGGGGTCACCCCGGGCCCGATGGGATCGCTGAATCTCGGGCGTACCGATGTCGACGCGGTCGATCACGTGACCGAGAACTTCGAGCGGGTACGCCGGGCGCTCGGCGTGCGTGCGGTGGTCACCAGCAGCCAGGTGCACGGCACCGCGGTGGACGAGGTGGGCGCCGATCGGCTCGCCGACTGGGGGCCGGCGAGCCCGCTGGGCAGTTCCGCCGGGGGCCCGTCGCTGCCGACCGCCGACGCCCAGCTGACCAGCGAGCGCCGGGTCGCGCTCTGCATCCGGGTCGCCGACTGCGTACCGGTGCTCTTCGCCGATCCCGTCGCGGGCCTGGTCGGGGCCGCGCATGCCGGCCGGGTGGGGCTGGCCGACGGGGTGCTCCCGGCCACCGTCGCCGCGCTGCGCGAGCGGGGGGCGGGGGAGTTGACCGCCTGGATCGGCCCGCACATCTGCGGCGGCTGCTACGAGGTACCGGTCGAGCTGCAGGCGAGCGTGGCCGAGGTGCTGCCCGGCGCGGCCTGCCGGACCGACTGGGGTACCCCCGGGCTTGACCTCGGCGGCGCGGCCGAGAAGCAACTCGTCGACCTGGGCTGCACCGTCCAACGACTCGACCCCTGCACGCGGACCACCGACTCCCTGCACTCCCACCGCCGCGACGGCGCCGCCGCCGGCCGACTCGCCGGCCTCATCTGGCTCGGGTAATACCCTCGTCGAGTAGAACCCCTACCATTCTGATCCGGTCGGGGCATCGTCCTTCGGTCCGAGCATGGTGTGCCATGCCCCAACCGAACTCCCATGCCCCGAGCACGGAACGTGGCTCAGGCACGGGGTGGGTGATGGTGCGCTGCGCGCGAGCCGACAAAGACGCGCGTGTCGGGCGTACACGAGAAGTCGGCGCGGGTAGGCTCGACTCCGTAGGTCCGAGCGGGGAAATTCCCCGAGATCGCGGGAGGCGGAATCGATGGCCGGAAGTAGACTGCGGGGCGCAGCCGAGTGGCTCGGCCTCACCACGTCCGAGCGGTACGACCGCTCGTATGACTACGACTCCGACGTCGAGCTCACCGAGAACGTCGATACCGATGTCGACGACGAGGTGGAGGACTCGGCGAGCGTGCACGACCTGCAGCATCGCCGCAGCGCGCAGACCCGGGTGGTCGAGCCGCAGCAGCGCAGCGCCGCCCCGGCGGCGCGCCCGCGGACGGCGGACATCTCGCGGATCATCACCGTGCACCCGCGCACCTACAACGAGGCGCGCACCATAGGGGAGCACTTCCGCGACGGTGTCCCGGTGATCATGAACCTCTCCGAGATGGAGGACGCCGACGCCAAGCGACTGGTCGACTTCGCGGCCGGGCTGATCTTTGGTCTGCGTGGCACCATTGAGCGTGTCACCAGCAAGGTGTTCCTGCTGTCCCCGCAGAACGTGAACGTGACCGCGGAGGACAAGGAACGCATCGCCGGCGGGTTCTTCAACCAGAGCTGACCCCCGGCCCGACCCAGCCAGGAGCGGTTCATGGTCCTGATCGGCCAGATCATCGATTTCATCCTGTGGGCCTACATCATCGTGCTGTTCGCCCGCATGGTGCTCAGCTGGGTCCCGCTGTTCGCGCCGGACTGGCGCCCCAAGGGCCCGCTGCTGGTGGTCGCCGAAGCGATCTACACCGTCACCGATCCGCCGCTGCGCGCCCTGCGCCGGGTGATCCCGCCGGTCCGGATGGGCAATGTGATGCTGGACCTGGGGTTCATGGTCCTCTGGCTGCTGATCATCGTGCTGCGCAGTGTGAACGCGCGCATCTTCTTCGCCTAGAGCCGGTACGCCGGGGGCTCCAGCTCGAGAACTGCCCGATCCGCGGAAGCAGGCCGATCGATCAGAACTGGACTCAGATGCGGTGCGGGGGGCTTCCGGGGGGCGGAGTCTCCCGGCCGTGGTGCTACGCTCGGTGGCCGAGGTGCCAGTGTGCCGCTGGTGCCTGCCCGCGCAACGGCATGTCCCTGCTCCCGAATCTTGTTGAGGTGAACGATGACCCTGACCCTGGACGAAGTCCGCAAGACAAAGTTCCACATGGCCCGGCGGACCGGATACGAGGTGTCGGAGGTCGATCTCTTCGTCGACCGCGTCGAGGCCTCGTTCGCCCAGCTCGCCGAGGAGAACCAGTCCCTCAAGCAGCAGGTCGAGGCGCTCAAGCAGGCGCAGCAGCGCAGCGAGGACCGCCGCGAGCCGAGCAACGAGGAACTCCGCCGCCAGCAGCAGGCGCAGCAGCAGACCCAGCAGCTCCAGCAGCAGACCCAGCCCCAGCAGGCCGTCGGCCAGCAGACCACCGGGCAGCAGGGCACCGGCCAGCAGCTTTCCGGCCAGCAGGCCCAGGCCACCGGCGGCAAGATGGTCGTCACCACCAGCGCCGAGGCCAGCCCGGCCGTCGTCCGGCTGGTGCAGATGGCCACCGAGCAGGCCGAGAACCTGGTCAACGAGGCCGAGCGGGAGGCGAAGCAGAAGCTCGACGACGCCAACCAGAAGGCGCACCAGCTGACCACCGACGCGCGGACCCGCGCCGATCGGGTCGAGTCCGAGGCCCGGGTGAACGCCGAGAAGATGACCAACGAGTCGCAGGCCAAGGCCGCCGATCTCGATCGTCAGGTCGGCGCCCGGCGTACCGAACTGTTCGCCGGTCTGGAGACCGAGCGCAACCAGCTCCAGCAGGCCGTCAGCCAGCTGCGCGACTTCGAGCAGCGCTACCGGCAGTCCTTCACCCAGCAGCTGCGCCAGCAGATCCAGACCATCGAGTCCGGCACCATCGAGCCGGCCGACCGTCCGGCCGGGCTGGACAAGGCCGACGCGCCGCAGCAGGCCGCCCGCCGCGGGCACACCGAGGACGACCGCTCCGGCCAGGGGCAGCAGGGCCAGGCCGCTCAGCAGTCCCAGCCGCAGCGCGGTCAGACCGGGCAGCAGGGGCAGACCGGTTCGCAGGGCCAGACCCAGCAGCAGGGCCAGTCCCAGCAGGGCCAGTCCCAGCAGGGTCAGGGCCAGCAGGGTCAGGGTCAGCAGTCCAGCAGCACCCCGCGGTTGGACGCCCTGCTGGGTGACAACAACCAGCAGCGCAACAACTGATTCCAACTGCCGCAGGCACATCATTCGAAGGGGTCCCGCCGAGCGGGGCCCCTTCGTGTACGCTTCAGCGGACACTGAGCGCCTGAAGCCCCGAGAAGGAGCCCGTTGATGCCCACTGCCAAGAAGGCCGAGAAGGCCTCCGCGGCCAAGAAGCCGGCGGCCAAGAAGGCCCCGGCGAAGGCGACGAGCCCGGCCAAGAAGTCGTCCGCGGCCAAGAAGACCACCGCCAAGAAGGCCCCCGCGAGCAAGGCGGCCCCGGCGAAGCAGGCCAGCGCGACGAAACAGGCGACCCCGGCCAAGCAGACCGCGACCAAGAAGGCGCCGGCCAAGCAGCCGACCTCGGACGAGAAGCCGGCGACCAAGAAGGCCCCGGCCAAGCAGGCACCGGCGAAGCAGGCCGCCGCCGACACCGCACCCCGCGGGCTCGACCCGAACCGCAAGCCGGCCAGCAAGCCGTCGGAGTTCCCGGTACGCCAGGGTGAGGACAAGTGGACCCGGGCCGAGCTGGATGAGGTCCGCAACGATCTCGAGGCCGAGGTGGTCAAGCACCGCCGCTCGATCGAGCTCGCCGAGGCCGAGCTGCAGGAGCTGCTCGCCGACGGTGCCGACGGCGCCGGCCGGGACGCCGCCGATGTCGGCTCGGCCAACTTCGAGCGGGACCAGGAGATGTCGCTGGCCGCGGCCGCCCGGGAGATGCTCACCCAGACCGAGCACGCCCTGCGGTTGATCGACCAGGGGCTCTACGGCTGGTGCGAGAGCTGCGGGGAACCGATCGGCAAGGGCCGGTTGCAGGTCTACCCGCGCGCCACCATGTGTGTGGTCTGCAAGCAGCGGCACGAGAGGCGATGAGCGGATCCAGCGCCCCGCGCGCCCGGGTGATCAGCCGCCGCGCCGCGGTGGCCACCTTCACCACCGCGGCCCTGATCGGGATCGCCGCCGATGTGGTGACCAAGATCCTGGCGATCCAGTACCTCGCCCCGGCCGATCCGAAACCGCTGCTGGGGTGGGTGCTGCAGCTCTATCTGATCCGCAACCCCGGGGCGGCGTTCTCCATCGGTGCCGGCTTCACCCCGGTCTTCACCGTGCTCGCCTTCCTGGTGCTGGTCGGTCTGCTCTGGTTCGTGGTGCCGAAGGTGCGCCACCGGGGCTGGGCGATCGGGCTGGGTCTGGTGGTGGCCGGGATCACCGGCAACCTGATCGACCGACTCTTCCGCCCACCCGGTTTCGGCCGCGGTCACGTGGTCGACATGCTGATGCTGCCGCGCTGGCCGATCTTCAACCTGGCCGACGTCTGCGTGGTCTCCGGGGCGATCCTGATCATGCTGATCTGGGTGGTCCGCGGGATCGCCATGGACGGTACGCCGGAACCGGGCCGCGAAGACAAGAGCGGCAAGACCGACAAGACCGACAAGACCGAGACCAGCGCCGCCGGCGCCGATCCCGAGCCGGGTGACCCGGTCCGATGAGCGGGCAGTCCCGGATCCTGCTGGTCCCCGACGGGCTGGACGGTGAGCGGGTCGACGCGGCCGCGGCCCGGATGCTCGGCCTGTCCCGCAGCCGGGTCGCCGAGCTGGCCGGCGAGGGCCAGGTCAGCCTGGACGGTACGCCGGTCGGCAAGTCCGACCGGGTGCGCTCCGGGGCGATGCTGGAGGTGCTGCTGCCGGAGGTGACCGCCGGCGTACCGGTCACCCCCGAGGTCGTCGAGGGCGTCCGGATCGTGCACGACGACCGCGACATCGTCGTGGTCGACAAACCTGTCGGCGTCGCCGCGCATCCCTCGCTGGGCTGGGACGGCCCGTCGGTCACCGAGCACCTGGCCGGGGCCGGGTTCCGGATCTCCACCTCCGGCGCGCCGGAACGCCAGGGCGTGGTGCAGCGGCTGGACGTCGGCACCTCCGGGCTGATGGTGCTGGCCAAGAGCGAGCAGGCGTACACGGTGCTCAAACAGGCCTTCCGGGACCGCACCGTCGACAAGACCTATCACGCGGTCGTGCAGGGGCACCCGGACCCCTTCGACGGCACCATCGAGGCACCGATCGGGCGGCATCCCGGGGCGGACTGGAAGATGGCGATCACCGCCACCGGCCGACACTCGGTGACCCACTACGAGACGCTCGAGGCGATGGTCGCGGCGACCCTGCTGGAGATCCATCTGGAGACCGGGCGTACCCATCAGATCCGGGTGCACATGGCCGCCATCAAGCATCCCTGCGTCGGCGACCCGACCTATGGCGGTGACCCGAAGCTGGCGGCCCGGCTCGGGCTGGAACGGCAGTGGTTGCATGCGGTACGCCTCGGCTTCATCCATCCCGGCACCGGGGAGTACGTGAGCTTCGAGTCGGACTATCCCGACGATCTTTCCCACGCGTTGGAACAGCTGCGCGCGAGTTGATCCAAGGGCCTGTCGGCGGGCTGACCGACAGGTCACCGCGTTGATAGGGTCGAAGGTGTGCGGAGAGCGAAAATTGTGTGCACGCTCGGCCCGGCCACTTCGGGCGTGGAGCGACTGACAGAACTCGTCGAGGCGGGCATGAACGTGGCCCGTTTCAACATGAGCCACGGCGACCATTCCGAGCATGCCCGGAATCTGGCCGACCTGCGCCGGGCGGCCAGTCACGTCGGCCGGCCGGTCGGCATCCTGGCCGACCTGCAGGGGCCGAAGATCCGGCTGGGCCGGTTCGCCGAGGGCCAGGTCACCCTCACCTACGGCGACCGGTTCACCATCACCACCGACGACATCCCCGGTGACGCGACGCGCTGCTCGACCACCTTCAAGGGGTTGCCCGGTGACGTCAGCCCCGGCGATGTGATCCTGATCGACGACGGCCGGATCCAGCTGCGCGCGGAGAGCGTGACCGCTACCGATGTGATCACCCGGGTCACCGTCGGCGGCCCGGTCAGCAACAACAAGGGCATCAACCTGCCCGGGGTCGCGGTGAACGTGCCGGCGATGACCGAGAAGGACATCGAGGACCTGCGCTGGGCGCTGCGCAACGAGTTCGACATGGTGGCGCTGTCGTTCGTCCGGTCGGCCGAGGACGTGAAAATCGTGCATCAGGTGATGCGCGAGGAGGGCCGCCGGGTACCGGTGATCGCCAAGGTGGAGAAGCCGCAGGCGGTGGCCGCCATCGACGAGATCGTCGATGCCTTCGACGCGATCATGGTGGCCCGCGGTGACCTGGGCGTCGAGCTGCCGCTGGAGGATGTGCCGCTGGCGCAGAAGACGATCATCACCACCTGCCGTCGGATGGCCAAGCCGGTGATCGTCGCCACCCAGATGCTGGAGTCGATGATCAGCGCGCCGCGGCCGACCCGCGCCGAGGCCTCCGATGTCGCGAATGCGGTGCTCGACGGTGCCGATGCGGTGATGCTGTCGGGGGAGACCTCGGTGGGCACCTATCCGGTCGTCGCGGTCCAGACCATGGCACGGATCGTGACCAAGACCGAGGCCGCCGGCACCGACCGGATCGCCAGCATCGACTGGGATCCGCACACCACCGGCGGTGTGATCGCCAAGGCGGCGGTCGAGGTGGGGGAGCGGCTGGGTGTGAAATATCTGGTCGCCTTCACCAAGTCCGGTGACACCGCCCGTCGGCTGGCCCGGCTGCGCGCCTCGATCCCGATCCTGGTGTTCACCCCCGAGGACAAGACCCGGCAGGTGCTGACCCTGGTCTGGGGCGTGCAGTCCTTCCACATCCCCGAGGTCGACACGACCGATGAAATGGTCCAACTGGTGGACAAGGCGCTGATCGAGTCGGCACGGATCTCGGTCGGTGACCGGGTGGTGATCGTGGCCGGCTCCCCGGTCGGCATCCCGGGCAAGACCAATGCGCTGCGGGTGCACCGGATCCAGCCGCCGCTGTCGGAGACGACCCGGTCCGACTGGGACGGGGAGATCTGAGCGACCGGACGACAACAGGCGTACGCCCAGCTGGGCGTACGCCTGTTCCTTTCGTCGTACCGAGGAGGGGATTCGAACCCCTAAGGCCGATCAAGGCCAGACGGGTTTGAGCCGTCCGCGTATACCGTTCCGCCACCCCGGCAAGGTGCTGATCCACTCTAGCGGCTCGGCTCGGGGCGCGCACACGCGGATATTTTGCGCAACCTTGAACCCGCGAGGGAGAATCGTCTGGTGACCGAAAAGACCAGCACCCCAGACGCCCCCAGCCAGGCCACCGACGCCAAGGCCGGTGACACGCCCACCGGGAAGGCGAAGCCCCGGGTCCTGGTCGCCGAGGACGAGGCCCTGATCCGGCTCGACCTCGTCGAACTGCTCACCGAGCAGGGTTACGAGGTCGTCGGCGAGGCCGCCGACGGTGAGGCCGCGGTCGAGATGGCCCGCGAGCTCGATCCCGACCTGGTCGTGATGGACGTCAAGATGCCCAAGCAGGACGGCATCACCGCGGCCTCGACGATCGCCGAGGAGCGGATCGCTCCGGTGGTGATGCTGACCGCGTTCAGCCAGCGCGAACTCGTCGAGCGGGCCCGCGAGGCCGGTGCGATGGCCTATGTGGTGAAGCCCTTCGACGCCTCCGACGTGGTGCCCGCGATCGAGATCGCGATGGCCCGGTACGCCGAGATCCGGGCGGTCGAGGACGAGGTCACCGACCTGGAGGAGCGGCTCGAATCCCGCAAGGCGGTCGACCAGGCCAAGGGCCTGCTGCAGCAGCAGTTCAAGATGAGCGAACCCGAGGCCTTCCGCTGGATCCAGAAGAGCGCGATGGACATGCGCAAGTCGATGCGCGAGGTCGCCGAGGGCGTCATCGACCTGGCCAAGAAGAACAAGAAGCGCTGATCGTCGACGGCCGGGGGCTACTAGGCCTCCGGCCGTCAGCCAAGCCCGCCACGGACACGATTCCGCATCGGTTTGGGTCACCGTTTGTGACAATCAGTACCTGTTGGTAACGAACTCGTATCAACAAGGTGCTGTCACTCGCATGACGGCCGCAAATGGGACCTACTGTTTCTCACGGCTCGACAGAGATGCCCCCGCACGGTCGCGGGGTGCGAGATCCAGGAGGACAGACGTGAACCGTCGGATGATGATCGCAGGGGCATCCCTGCTCGCGGCCTCGCTGGCCGTCACCGCGTGCGGCAGCCGCGCCGAGAGCGGCAGCGGCGGCGGGTCGGGTGGCGGTGGCACCAAGACCGCCAAGATCGGTGTGGTGGCTCCGCTCTCGGGTGACCTGTCCCCGCTGGGCATCGGCATCAGGAACTCGGTGGACCTCGCGATCAAGGAGGCCAACGCCAACAACACCATCCCGGGCTGGAAGCTCGAGCTGGTCGCCGAGGACGACGAGGGCAAGCCGGACACCGGCAAGAACGCCGCCACCAAGCTGACCAGCGACGACGAGGTCGTCGGCGCGGTCGGCCCGCTGAACTCCTCGGTCGGTCAGGCGGTGCAGCCGATCTTCCAGTCGGCCAACGTCACCCTGATCTCGCCGGCGAACACCAACCCGACGCTCACCAAGGGCGCCGACCTGGCCAACCCGAAGCGGACCTACGACAACTACTTCCGCACCTGCACCACCGACGCCATCCAGGGCCCGTTCGCGGCCAAGTACCTGCTGGATTCCGGCATCAAGGAAGTCGCCACCATCCACGACAAGAAGGCGTACGGCCAGGGCCTGGTCTCCGCCTTCAGCGAGGCGTTCACCGCCGGGGGCGGCAAGGTCACCACCGCCGAGACGATCAACCCCGACGACAAGGACTTCTCCGCGGTCATCTCCAAGGTGAAGGCCTCCAACCCGAAGGCCGTCTACTACGGCGGCGAGTACCCGCAGGCCGGGCCGCTGTCGCAGCAGATGAAGGGCGCCGGGCTGAACGTGCCGCTGATGGGTGGCGACGGCATCTACGACCCGAAGTACATCCAGCTCGCCGGCCCGAACTCCAACGGTGACCTGGCCACCTCGGTCGGCGCGCCGACCGAGAAGCTGGAGTCGGCGAAGAAGTTCGTCGACGCCTACAAGGCCGGTGGCTACTCCGATCCCTACGGTGCCTACGGTGCGTACTCCTACGATGCCGCGAACGCCATCATCCAAGGTCTGAAGACCTCGCTGGCCTCCGCACAGGACGCCAAGTCCGCCCGCAAGGACACCATCGCCGCCGTCGGCAAGGTCGACTTCCAGGGTGCGACCGGCAAGGTCGCCTTCGACCAGTGGGGCGATTCCACCGCCCGTGTGCTGACCGTCTACAAGGTCAGCGGCGGCGAGTGGACCGCCGACAAGACCGAGGACTTCAAGTAACGGCCAGCGGGCTCTGACCCTCGGCCGGCAACGCGGCCGAGCAGAGCCCGACCGCCCTCGAGTCGGACCGTGCAAGGGGCGGGGAGTGATCCTCCCCGCCCCTTCCGGCTGGCCGGAAGGAGTGAGTAGCTCTCCATGGACCTGTTCCTGCAACAGCTGATCAACGGGTTGTCCCTCGGTGCGCTGTACGGCCTGATCGCCGTCGGCTACACCGTGGTCTACGGCATCGTTCAGCTGATCAACTTCGCCCACGGCGAGATCTTCATGATCGGCGCCTTCGGCAGCCTGGCCACCTGGATGGTGCTCGGCTCGCCGACGAGCTGGTCGGCGCCGATGGCCCTGCTCGTACTGATGCCGCTGATGATGGTCGGCGGCATCATCTGTGCGGTCGGGGTCGCCCTGCTGACCGAGCGGCTGGCGTACCGGCCACTGCGCAATGCCCCCAGGTTGGCCCCGCTGATCTCCGCGATCGGCATCTCGGTGGCCCTCCAGGAGGCGGTACGCCTGTTCTTCCCCGGAGCCAAGAGCGCGCTGCGATTCCCTGCCATTGAAGGGATTTCCGGGCGCTCGGTGAAGTTCGGCGGCGTCGATGTGCAGATGTCGTCGGTGTTCACCCTGGTCGCCCTGGTGGTGTGCGCCGGCTTCCTCTACTTCTTCGTCAACCGCACCAAGATGGGCCGCGCCATGCAGGCCACCTCCCAGGATCCCGATACCGCCCGGCTGATGGGCATCAACGTGGACAAGGTGATCATGGTCGCCTTCGCCGTCGGTGCCGCGCTGGCCGCGGTCGCCGGCATGGCGCACGGACTGCGGTACGCCAACATCGACTTCCGGATGGGCTTCATCTCCGGTCTGAAGGCGTTCTGTGCGGCGGTCCTCGGTGGCATCGGCAACATCAACGGCGCCGTCGTCGGTGGTCTGGTGCTCGGCGTGGTGGAGACCTTCGCCACCACCTACATCCCCGGCACCTTCGGTTCCTCGGCCTGGAAGGACGTCTGGGCGTTCATCATTCTGATCCTGGTGCTCGTCTTCCGGCCCCAGGGTCTGCTCGGTGCAAGGGTGGTGGATCGCGCATGAAGTCGCTCATCAAGCCCGAACAGCAGGAACGCCTGCAGGGCACGGGCCGGATCGTCGCCATGGTCGGTGCCGTGCTGATGATCATCGCCCCCTACCTCAAGTGGGCCTACGGTGCGGACGCGCTGGACGACATGACCTACTGGGGTGGGCCGTCGATCCTGCAGTTCCTGTTCCTGGCCCTCGGTGTCATCGTGCTGGTCAGCCTGATCGGTTCGCTGCTGCGGAACCGGGTGGCCGCCCTGACCCGGATCGACTGGTACCGGGCCGCGAAGGCCGCCGCCACCGGAGGCCTGGTCTTCGTGATCGTCACCATCCTGGCGATCGCGCTGGAGCTCGGCGGTCTGATCAACCTGGAGCCCGGTGCCTATGTGGCGCTGGTCGCCGCGCTGATCGCGTTCGCCGGCACCCGGCTGCTGCCCGGGGGCGCCGATGCCACCCTGGATCGGCTGAAGAGTCCGCACTGGTTGCAGATCGTGGCGATCGTGCTGCTGCTCGCCGCCGGACTCGCCGGCACGGCGTACGGCCTGAGCCTCAGCGACGGCGGCAGCTTCGTGCTGTTCATCGTCTTCGTGTTCGCGGTGCTGATGGTGCTGGTCCGCAGCGGGATCTCCGGCTGGCTGTCCCGGGCCGCCCGGGAGAACCGGCAGGTGCTGGTGCTGTCGGCCTTCGTGGTGGCGTTCGCGCTGCCGTTCACCCAGGACGGCTCGGATGCCAACATGTCGGTCGCCCAGCAGGTGCTGATCTTCGCCGCGACCGCGCTCGGGTTGAACATCGTGGTCGGTCTGGCCGGTCTGCTCGACCTCGGCTACATCGCCTTCCTCGGTGCCGGCGCGTTCACCGCGGCGGTGCTGTCGAAGTCGGCGTTCGCGACCTTCTTCGCCTGGAAGCCGCCGTTCATCGTGGTGGTGCTGATCGCGGGCTGTGTCTCGGCGGTGCTGGGTCTGATCATCGGTTCGCCGACCCTGCGCGTCTCCGGTGACTATCTGGCGATCGTGACGCTGGCCTTCGGTGAGATCTTCCGGTTGGCGATGCTCAACCTGGACGGCAACGACGGGCCGAACATCATCAACGGCTCGAACGGCATCCCCAACATCCCCGACCTCCAGCTGGGCGGCTTCGACTTCGGCGAGCCGCACACCATCCTGGGGGTGGAGATCGGCCGCTTCGCCAACTACTACTGGCTGATGCTGCTGGTGCTGGCACTGATCATCCTGGTGTTCGCCAACCTCAACCGGTCCCGGATCGGGCGCGGTTGGGTCGCGATCCGCGAGGACGAGAAGGCCGCCGAGGCGATGGGTGTGAACACCTTCGGGCTGAAGCTGCTGGCCTTCGCCGGCGGCGCCTTCCTGGCCGGCGTGGCCGGTTCGGTGAAGGCACATGCCGACGTCTCGGTCACCCCCGACCAGTACATCTTCCTGGAGTCGGCGTTCCTGCTGGCCGCGGTGGTGCTGGGCGGTATGGGCACCATCGTCGGCGTGCTGGCCGGTGCCACCATCCTCAAGCTGCTGCCCGAGAAGTTGCGTGTGGTCAGCGATTACCGGTTGCTGGCCTTCGGGTTGCTGCTGGTCGTGATGATGCGCTTCCGGCCCGAGGGTCTGGTCCCGGACAGCCGGCGGCAGCTGGAGTTCCATGACGCCGAGGAGGAGGCGGCCGAGGCCGCCGCCACCGTGAACGACGACGACAGGTCCGGACAGGCTGCGAAGGGAGCGTCGGCATGAGCACCGCCATCCAGAGCGAGCGGCCCGAGCGGCCGGATCTGAGCAATGCCGAGGTGTTGCTCTCGGCCGAGCAGGTGACCATGCAGTTCGGCGGTCTGACCGCGGTCAACAAGGTCGACCTGAAGGTGCACAACGGCGAGATCATGGGCCTGATCGGTCCCAACGGGGCCGGCAAGACCACTTTCTTCAACTGCCTCACCGGGCTCTACCAGCCGACCAGTGGGCGGGTGATGTTCAACGGTTCGGTGCTGCCGCCGAAGCCACGCAAGGTGGTGATGGCGGGGATGGCGCGTACCTTCCAGAACATCCGGCTGTTCCACAACATGACCGCGCTGGAGAACGTCATGGTGGGCCGCTACTCGCGGACCCGGGCCAATGCGATGGACGCGATCCTGCGGCTGCCGCGGCACCGGCGGGAGGAGCGGGAGACCCGGGAGCGGGCACACGAACTGCTCGAGTTCGTCGGCCTGGGGAAGGTCGCCGATTCGCTGTCGCGCAACCTGTCCTACGGTGACCAGCGGCGGCTGGAGATCGCGCGGGCGCTGGCCACCGATCCCAAGCTGCTGTTGCTCGACGAGCCGACCGCCGGCATGAACCCGCAGGAGACCCGGCAGGCGGAGGAGCTGATCTTCAAGATCCGCGACCTCGGGCTGGCGGTGCTGGTGATCGAGCACGACATGCGGTTCATCTTCAACCTCTGCGACCGGGTCTGCTGCCTGGTCCGTGGCGAGGTGCTGGTGGAGGGGACCGCGCACGAGGTGCAGTCCGATCCGCGGGTGATCGAGGCCTACATCGGTTCGGCCGAGAACCTGGAGGAGAGCCTGGCGGAGGAGGGGCTCGTGCCGCCCGACGATCCGGTTCCCCAGCAGCAGGAGGAGACCGATCAGCAGCGGCATTCGGGCGCGCACCGGGAAGGGGAGCGGGATGCTTGAGGTCAAGGACCTGGAGGTCGCCTACGGGCGGGTGAAGGCGGTCAAGGGCATCTCGTTCTCCGTCGACGAGGGCCAGATCGTCTCCCTGCTCGGTACCAACGGTGCCGGCAAGACGACCACCCTGCGGACCATCTCCGGGCTGATCAAGCCGGTCGCCGGCGAGATCTGGTTCGAGGGCAAGCGACTGGACGGGGTACCAGCGCATCAGGTGGTCACCCGCGGGATCGCGCAGTCGCCGGAGGGCCGGCGGCTGTTCCCGCGGATGAGCGTCGAGGACAACCTGATGCTCGGCGCCTTCGCCCGCAAGGACACCGCCAATCTGCGCAAGGACATCCAGCGGGTCTACGACCTGTTCGAGGTGCTCGGCCAGCGGCGCAACCAGCCGGCCGGCCTGTTCTCCGGTGGTGAGCAGCAGATGCTGGCGATCGGCCGGGCGATGATGAGCCGGCCCCGGCTGCTGATGCTGGACGAACCGTCGATGGGCCTGTCGCCGATCATGACCCAGACGATCATGACCACCATCGCCGAACTGCAGTCCGAGGGCGTGACGATCCTGCTGGTGGAGCAGAACGCCCAGGCGGCGCTGGCCCTGGCCGATTTCGGCTACGTGCTCGAGGTGGGGTCGATCATGTTCTCCGACACCGGCCGTGCCCTGCTCACCGACGACCGGGTGAAGCGCACCTACCTCGGCGCCGACTGACTGGTACGCCGGTTGAGCGAGGAGGAACGACGAGTCGAAACCAAGCCCGTACGCCGGTTGAGCGAGCTTGCGAGTCGGGACGCTGGTTGAGCGAGGAGGAACGACGAGTCGAAACCAAGCCCGTACGCCGGTTGAGCGAGCTTGCGAGTCGAAACCAAGTGCCTTGCGTGGTAACCCGCTCGTGGTTGGGTCCGGTCGTCCCCGGCGGGGATCGCGTCTCGCCCAGCTTCGCCGGTGGTTTGGTTGTGCTGCCGCGATTTCGGCGTCGGCTCGCAACGCCCGACCACGCCCTGACGCGATCCCCGCCGGGAACGACCTTTCCTAGGTGGCGCGGGTCTCTGCGTGGTCGGGTTCTGCTCGGCACACACCCCCACTTTTACTGGTAACGGTGCACCGGCGGGGTGGGACGGATCGTCGACGGTTGATCGGGCAGTCTGTTCATCGAGTAGGTCGCGAAGCGACCGTGTCGAGATGAACCGCGCACGTTGGCTGAGCGCCGGAATTTGCGGCTCGATTCGCGAACGAGGGGCAAAAGGGCCGATTTGTGGATCGAGCCGCAAGTTCCGAAGGGGCCGAAGGGCGATGCCCCGGTCGACCACGAACCCCGGGCTCGCGGCTGATTCAGTGCGCCTTCATCGTCGGTAAGTTATCCGTGCTGGTGCTGAATGGTCCTCCTCGCCAAGGATGGGGACATGACCAGCACGCTGCCCCGATCGGCGCTGCGGCCCGGCGTACTCCCGATCCTGGCCGCCGCCGGGACCGCGGTGCTCTGGGCGTCCGCCTTCGTCGCGGTCCGCGCGGTCGGCCGGGAGTTCTCCCCGGGTGCGCTCACCGTGGGGCGGCAACTGGTCGGCTCGCTGGCGCTGACGGCGGTCGTGATCGCCCGCGCGGCCCGTCGCGGCGGATTCCCCAGGCTGCCGCGGGGCCGGCTGCTGACCGCGGTACTGGGCTGGGGAGCGGCCTGGTTCGGGCTCTACAACCTGGCGCTGAACACCACCGAGCGACATCTCGACGCCGGCACCACCGCGCTGCTGGTGAATCTGGCGCCGGTGCTGATCGTGGTGCTCGCCGGATTCCTTCTGGGCGAGGGGTTTTCCGGCCGGTTGATCGTCGGCCTGGTCGTCGCCTTCACCGGGGTGGCGCTGATCGCGGCGACCACCTGGCGCGGCGGCGGGGATCTGCTCGGCGTGCTCTGCGGGTTGGCGGCCGCACTGCTGTACGCCGCCAGCGCGACCGCGCAGAAACGCCTGCTCGCCCGGATCGACCCGCTCACCCTGACCTGGCTGGGCTGCCTCACCGGCCTGGTGATCGCGCTGCCGTTCGCACCCGAGCTGCTCCGCCAGGCCACCGTGGCACCGGCCGGTACCGGGCTCGGCATCATCTACCTGGGCGTGTTCCCGACCGCGATCGCCTTCCTCACCTGGGGGTACGCCCTGTCGCACGTCCCCGCGGGCCGGCTGGCCGCCTCCACCTACGTCATCCCACCGCTGGTGGTGCTGCAGTCGAGACGGTCGCGCATGGGAGGCATGTCCGGTTCGCGGCCATCGCCTCCGACGGCTTGGGCGACGTTGTAGCCCCGCTCGTAGGCGTCGATGAGCTTCGCGTCCTTGAGTGCCTCTCCGGCCTTCTTGAGGCGGTGTGCTGTGGCGAGGGCGTGGCGGAAGGCGGTCTCGTCGCGGGCGGCTCGTCCTGTGCTGATCCACATCACTCGAACGCCGTCGATCACGCCTGCTGCTGCTGGCGCGATCTGGGCGGTCTCTGGCAGCTGCTCGGCAAGCTCCCGCAGCATCTTCGCTTCAGCCGTGGCTTTGCGGGCTGCCTCGATGCGGTCTCGACCGCTGGGGTACTGCTTCTCCCCTTCGCCTCGTCCGGGGGTCTGTGTGTTGGTCATTCTGCGAACCTCCGCCACCAGGTCTGTCAGGCGAACGATCTGGTTGTGCTGGCAGTGCCAACGGTATGCGGTGGGGTCGCTCGACTTGTGGAGGGGCCACCTGGAGAAGCGGTGGCTGAAGGCGAGGTCTCCACCGAGGAGCTGGTTCAGCTCGGTCGTGGCAATCGTCAGGAGACGGGTGTTTGGGCTCGAGCGTCCCTCCCCCGCGTAGACCGGGTCGATCAGCCAAATCGCCTGGGCTTTTCCGTTGAGGGGGTTGATCCCCAGCCAGGCAGGGCCGTAGCCGGCGACAGCTAGACGGTCCAGGACGGTGTGGACCTTGGAGTGAAGATTGGTGACCTGCCCGCCGCTCTCATGGCTGGGCCGGTCGATGTCCAAGACGAGCGCTGCCGTGTACTGGGGATGGGTCAGGACGGCGTACTGGCACCGTTCGAGCGCTGGCGTCCCGACGGGGAACATGCGGGGCTTGGTCTCCCCTGTCTCGGGGTTCTTCTTCCAGGCTTTCGAGAAGTCACGGTCTCGGCTGGCCTGGAAGGCGTCTCTACCGAGGTGCTGCAGGAAGGTCATGGCCTGGATGTCGTCCCACCCGCAGGAGCGGATCCCCGGTGCGCTCGGCGCCGCGAACAGGTCGGGGCTGTAGCTGTGGATCGCTTGACCGGTGGATGGGTCGGTCCACTGTGAGGGGCGCGGGCCCGGCTCGAGATCGTCCCACGGGCGCGCGGAGGTCGATGCCTGTGCTGTGGGAGACACGCTGGGCGTGTCCCCTCCCCCACTGTCGGGAGACGAAGGTATGGTCATGACCAGGCTTTCTCCCCGAAGTCTCAGTTTCGGGGTGAAGCGAGCGTCCAACTGGCTGCCACCGGTTGGGCGCTCATTTTTTCTGTCGTTGCAACGACGCTACACGCCAGATCCCGGTGCGCAGCGCTTTTGCCGCACCTCCTGCGTGTCGCTGACCTGCGTTGACGTCCAATGCTCTGGCCATCCCACCATCCCCCCATCCGGGGGTAGCAACATATGGGGAGAAGGGGTTGTGCCCAGCTGGGGGAGTGGTCATATGGTGGCCCACATGACCACTGTGATCACGTGCCTGAACCCGAAGGGCGGGGTGTCCAAGACGGTCACTTCGATCTTCGTCGCGACGGCCCTCACTGAACATGGCGACGTCACCGTCGTCGACGCTGACCCTCAGGCGTCCGCCACCGAGTGGGCGTACAACGCGCAGGACGGGGGAGTGGCGCTGCCCTTTGAGGTCGTCCCGGGATCTGCCGCGACGATCCGCCGTGCTCTGCCTCGTACGCAGTTCGTTGTCATCGACACCCCTCCGGGTGTCGCCGAGGTCCTGGATGCCGCAACTGCCGTGGCAGACCTCGTTCTGATCCCGACTCTGCAGTCCAGTCTCGAGCTTTCTCGTGCATGGTCTGCGCTCGAAGCGATCGGGGATACGCGAGCGGCCCTGTTCCTGGCCCGAGCTGAGACTGGGTCGACGACGTTCCGTCTTGCGCGGGCAGCGCTTCGCGAAGCGGCAGGGGAGCGCGTGCACGCGCTTGAGGCCTACATCCCTAAGCGGGAAGCCGTGCGCCAAGTCGCTGGCATCTCTCGCCCGACCGAGCTGCATGGCTACGACCAGTTGGCCGCAGAGATCCTGACGATCCTCCAGGGAGCAACCGATGCCTAAGAACACCGACAAGCTGGGGGCAGCCATGGGTCGCAACCCGCGAAGTGCCGGCAAGGGATTTGCGAGTAGCTTCGCCGAGAAGCCGGTCGTCGAGACCGTGCGTCTTGCGATCGATCTCGACAAGGACTTCCACCGCCGGCTTAAGATCGCGGCAGCTGAGCATGGCATCAGCCAGCGAGACCTCGTGCTGAACGCGATCCAGAAGGCTTACCCCGAACTCCGGAACAAGTAACCCCCAGATGACCATATGGGGGTTTGGGGAGATCGAGGGCCACGCCCCCGTGAGTCATGCGGTCTCGACGGGATCGTCGTGGTGAGGACCGTCGGAGATGCTCGTAGTCAGCCCGGCCAGGTAGTCGGTAGCGCGCTCGAGGGAGTCTGCCTCGAAGTGGTCCGCCCACGCGGTGAACGTCGGCTCGGAGCGCCACTCGCATGCTGCGCAGACGAGCGACTCTGTGAATCCCCTGTCGGCGTACGCAACGTCGCGGTCGACCCTGTAGGACTCGCACTGTGGGCAGCGAGCAGGATCGCCCTCGTCATGACGTCGCACAAGGTTACTGAGAGCCCCGATCAGGTGCCCGGTCGCGTCGAGCACGAAGTCGGCGTCCGCGGGAGTGGCGTTCGAATCGTGTTGCAGTCCCACGGCCAGGTCCCATGTCTTGTCGACCATGGCTTTGACGTAGCTCCGTTGTCGCCCGTCAGCGAGCCGCTCCGCATAGATCGCCCCCCACCCCTTGAAGTCCGCAACCTTGGGCCTTTCCTGGACCTCGCCGAGCCAATCGGCGTCCTGGTGCTGCTTACCTAAAGCGATCAGGGCGTCTCGGCACTTGATGCCGACCGACTGAAAGTCCTCGGCCTCTGACGCGTCGTCCATGACCTTGAGCGCGTCCCTGTAGCGCCGCCAGGTAGGCGACACAGGCTGATCCTCGTCACCGAGCTCGCCGCGGCTCCGTTCGGCCAGCACTGCCCCAAGTCCGATATGGAAGATGAGTGCTTGCTCCGCTTGCGGGAAGTCCGTCTGTAAGTAGAGGTTCGTCGGCCCGGTGATCACCCACCACCGCGTCTTCGTGCAATGCACATCGAAGACGTCATGCGTTTGGCCAAGGACCCGCCGCGAGTGCACCGGCTGAACTAAGACAGCCTGGTCGTCCGGCGGAGACTGGCTGTTGACGTAGTCCCGTATGGCTCGCTCTTCGTGCTCGGCAAGGTCATCCACGTCGCAGCCCCTCTAGCTCGATTCGTCCAGCCTGATTGACCGATCGCGTTTGCGGAGCCAAGTGATTGCCACACGCGACGGGCGTATGACTCACTCGTCTCGCCGCTCGTCGTCAGAATCATCGACGTTTCGGCGCTTTTCTGCGTCCTGCTCGGCGATCGCCTGCCCAACCTGCTTGCCTAACCAGCCAAACATCTGATTCGCCAAATCGGCACCCTGAGCCGCGTTCGCGCGCTTGGCCTCCATCTCTTGACGTTCAGCGTCAAGGCCTTGACGCTCAGCTTCCAGTCGAAGGTCAAGGATCTTCGTGATTCGTTCGTCGATCGCGGACTTGATCTCGGTGGCAGTCGTCCGGTTGTCTCGCGATAGGTCGCGGATCTCCTGTAGAGCGCGCTTCGTCTCTTCCTCAGTGCGACGCGCCAGGTTGAGCTGTCGGTGGGATGACACACCCTGCCAGATGGCCACTCCTGCCGCGATAACGGCTACAGCGAGGGAAGCTATCGAGAGCGGCTCCACAGGCACCTCCGGGTGCAGGCCTTCGAGATCACGTCAGTGCGGGCAGGCGAGATTCAACCACAGCGAAGAAACCCGGGGCTCGGGAGAACCCTCGTTGCCATGTCGGAGGTCGCCTGTAACATCGAACACATGTCTCAGTGCACTGCGCCCGTACGGGGCCATATCAGGGGCGGTGGCGCCGACTGCCCAGTTCATGGCCATCGCGGAGGGTACGGCTACGCGCCGCCGCGGCCGTACCCGTCCTACCCACCACCGACCGCGCCTGCCCGTGGAAGCGGGAGCGGGAGCATCAGCGGCGGGGGACGCCGCACTACCCGGCCGGCCTGGCAGCCGAGCGCGTCGACTGCCTCGTACACGCCGCAGCAGGTTCGCGACCTAGGGCCCGTCCGTGCGGCGGCCGTGGCACGAACTCAGGAGCATGACGTGTTCCTATGCCACGCCTGGCCCGACCGCAAGGCAGACGCGAAAGACGTCTACGACTTACTCGTCGGGGAAGGCGTCTCGGTATGGTTCAGCGAGGTGACGCTTCGGCCTGGCACCGATATGCGAGTGGCCATCGAGAAGGGGCTCGTGAGTTCGCGCATGGGGTTCGTCCTGGTGACCCCCGCAATGCTCGACAAACTACGCACCGACCGAAGCATCGCGAACAACGAACTCAGTGCCCTGCTGCGACGCAACCTCCTGGTGCCGGTCATGCATGGCGTGACGTTCGATGAACTTGACCAGGTAAGTCCCACGCTCGCATCACGTGGTGGATTCAGCACTGCGGAGGAGCCCATGGAGGACATCGTCGTGAAGATCGCCGAGCTCGTTGGAACGCTCGCCGATGAAGAAGCAGACGAACTCAGCAGCAAGCCGGCCGCTAAGTAGCGCCGTATAGGAGCGGTCGACTCACGTGCCTACCGACCGCGGTTCACCTCACCATTCAGTTTCGCGGGACCGATAGTCCTCAGACGCAGCACGTAGGGCCAGCCACACCCGAAGCCCCAGGCCACAGGTGTGGCTCGATGCCCGCAGCCGCCACCGACGATCGCGACCACAGCGACGTGGAGCGGATCGCCATGCAGCAATCGCAGGAGTCAAGGGCTGCCAATAATGGCTGTTCACACTACTGGCAGCCCAACCGGCGACGGGATGGGCATGCAGGCTCGCCTCGGCGGCCATAGAGTTGGGGGTCATGCCCCAGAGAACACTTGACCGGCTCATCTATATGGACGATTCCGGGCACACCGCCTCTGGGTTTGTCGTCTATGGGTGGATTGAGTTCAGCCCGAACCACTGGCATAACGTTCTCGGGCAGTGGCTGGCACACCGGAAGCGACTGTGGCGACAGTACGCCGTGCCGGTTCCCGAGGAGCTGCACATGACGGACTACGCGCTGGGTCGCGGCAGAATCTCACAGAGCGTCCCCCCGGAGTTCGTCCGGGAGGACGGCGTCGAGCTATGGAAGGACTTCGGGGGCGAGGTCGCAAGGGCCAGCCTCGAGACAATGAGCTCGATCGAGGGACTGCGGGTTGGAGCGGTCTACCACCAAGCCACGCGTGAGACCGGAGCGGCAGCACGCGCCGACGTATACGGCCGCCTGCTCTCGCGATTCGAGTCAGAGATGGAGGGGACAACCTCACTGGCGATGGTGTTCATGGATGGCGACGGCTCAGAGACGACCTATCGCGACGCACATCGCGCGCTCCCTCGCGCTACGCGCCACGTCATAGAAGATCCGATCTACACCGATTCCAAGGCGTCCCAACTCATGCAGATGGCGGACCACGTTGCCTGGTGCGCCAACGCAGCAATCGCGCAGATCCCAAAACACGCGTTCGCTCACGATTGGTACGAGGAGTATCTGTCGCCGCGCGATACCAACCGAGCACCCACCGCAATGTGACTGCCGCCATAAACAGCTAGACCCCCCTGATCCACACGTGTGGGGGAGGTCTGCGCTCCGTAGTCTAGCGCAGCGCTAGGGAAGTGTCTACTGATCGTTGTCCTCAGAGGCCTGCTCGTCCGAGCGACGGCACTGAAGGTCGAGGTGGAGGCGGTTGTCTGAGCGATGGCCATCGTCAGTCGGATCGATGTGGAGCTCGCGCGCCGGAAGATAAGCGTCGGGGAGTTCGCCGATCGGGTGGGCATCACGCCGGCCAACATCGCCGTACTGAAGAACGGTCACCCCAAGGGTGTTCGTCTGTCGACGCTGGATGCGATGTGTCGCGTGCTCCAGTGTCAGCCAGGTGACCTGTTCGAGTGGGTCGACGACGAAGTTGAGGTCGCAGATGCCGGCGACCCCGGCGTCTGACTCCCGGTGACCAGAGTCCGCGCGGTGTAGATCCGCGCGGGCCGCGAGGAGTGCCGTATTGGGGTATACCTAGTGCGACAGATGTGTCGCAAAAGTGCACTTTTGGGCCCTATCGGGAACCGTAAACGACCGCTCAGTAACTGTTCCGCTGGAGTGCCCTAGTTTGATACGCGCCATGCTGTGCGGCGCGCTCTGCTCCGAGAGGGGCCCTCCACGGGCGCGTCAGTGCTCGTGGAGGGCCCCGGTTTGAGGTCGAGCGCTTGGTGGGATCAGCGACCGAGGAGCCGCGCGAAGAATCCTCCGCGGGATTCCTCCTTCGCGTGGCCCGGGCAGCGGTCCTGGCGGGGGACGTTCTTCATGACCTGGTCGACGTGCTGGCCGCAGCCGGCCCAGGTGGTCTTGCCGCAGGTGCGGCAGGTGGTGGCTCTGCACATGGGGTTCTCCTAGCGGTGATGGCGGGGTGGTTCAAGCGGCCTGCGTGGGTGCCTTCTCGAAGAGGGCTGCGAGGGAGGGGTCCGGTGCGACGCGGTTCCAGGGCATCTTCGAGAGGACCGAGGCCATGGCGCAGGAGTCGCTGAGGGCGGAGTAGGTCAGGCCCGCGCCGATGGCGCCGGCGAGCAGTCCCAGGCGGGGGTGGATCAGCTGGCCGGCCAGGGTGCCGAGCAGAACGAGGGAGCCGGCCGTCATGCGGACCTGGCGGTCCATCGCCCAGCGGGTTCCGCGGCGCACCACGGTTCCGCCGGCTGCCTGGTAGGCGGCGATGCCGCCCTCGAGCACGTCGACCGCGTCGAAGCCGGCCTCATGCAGAGCCGAGCAGGCCTTGCCCGCCCGGGCACCGGACTGGCACACCAGCACGACGTGGTCGTGCATGCGTTCGGCGAGGTCGGCGGTGTGCTCGGTGAGCAGGTCCAGCGGCACGTTGTAGGAGCCGTGGATATGGGTGGTCTCGAACTCGCCTGGAGTGCGGACATCGACCACCATGAGTTCCGGGTCCTCGGAGAGGCGTCGGGTGAGCTCGGCCGGTGAGACGGTGCGTGGGGCGATCTGCAGGGGATTCGTCATCGGGCATCCTCCCCGGTGGTCGCGAGGTCGTGCTGCTGGGCGGTCCAGTGGGACCATCCGGCGTAGCTGCCGTCGAGTTCGACCACGTCGTGGCCCGCGCGGCGCAGCGCGGAGGCGGCCACGGAGTTGCGCAGACCGGACTGGCAGAAGGTGATCAGGCGGCCCGCACCGGGATCGGGCAGGTCGTCCTGGTGGAAGAGCACCTTCCCGGCCGAGAGCTGCTCGGCGCCGGTGATGGTGCCGTCCGCGTGCTCGCTGCGGTTCCGCACATCCAGCAGCAGGGCGGTGGAGTCCTCGGCGCGCAGCGCCTCCAGGTGGGCCGGGGAGACGACCGCGGGGACCGTGGTCGGCAGGCCTTCGAGGGAGGTGACGTAGCCGGTCAGGGAGTCCACTCCCACGCGCACGAAGTGATCGCCGTACTCGGTGGCGGTCTCGGCGTCCTCGGCGAGGACGACGAGCTCGGCGTCATCGGTCTCGGGGTCGAAGGCCCAGGCGATGTGGGTGGCGGCCTTGCCGAGCGAGGGGATGCTCAGCGCGCCAGGCACGGTCCCGGCGTGGACCTGGTCCACGGGACGGGTGTCGATGAGGGCGTAGGTACCGTCCTCGAGCCCGCGGGTGAGCTCTTCGACGCCGACCACTCCCGGCGTGGGCCGGTCGCCGAGGATCGCGGGACCCCGCTTGTTCTGGCGCTTCATGCGGGCGAAGTAGGCGTGCGCGTCGGGCTGGCCGTCGAGCAGCTCGTCGATGAAGCCCTGCTCGTCGTCGCGCTCGAGGTAGGTGGCCCACCAGGCGAACTTCCGCTCATAGCCGACGGTCGTCGAGGGCAGAGCGCCGAGCGCCTTGCCGCAGGCCGAGCCGGCGCCGTGGCCGGGGAAGACCTGCACATGGTCGGGCAGGGTGAGGAAGGCGTTCTTCAGCGAGGCGAACAGCTGCTTGGCGCCCTCGAAGCGGGTGTCCTCCATGCCGGCGGCCTCGTCCAGCAGGTCCGGGCGGCCCAGGTCGCCGGAGAACACGAAGTCACCGGTGAGGTAGTAGCCGGGCTGGTCGGTGAAGGCTCCGTCGGTGACGAGGTAGGACAGGTGCTCGGGGGTGTGGCCTGGGGTGTGGCGGGCGGCGACGGTGATGTTGCCCAGCTGGATCGTGTCGTGATCGTGCAGCAGCTCGGCCTCGAAGCCGTAGGTCCAGTCCTCCCCACCCTCGCCGGAGACGTACGCGGTGGCGCCGGTGGCGGCGGCCAGCTCGCGGGTGCCGGAGAGGAAGTCGGCATGGATGTGGGTCTCGGTCACCGCGGTGATGGTCATCCCGTGGTGGGCGGCCAGGTCCAGGTAGACCTGGATGTCGCGCCGCGGATCCACCACCAGCGCCACGCTCTGGGACTGGCAGCCGATGAAGTAGCTGGCCTGGGACAGGTCCTCGTCATAGATGCGTTCGAGAAGCACGATTCCTCCTGTGCGGTGTGGGCGATAACAATCGAGCTATACCCCCGAGGGTATCAGGTACCCCTGGGGGTATGCAATGCGGGGGTTGGCAGGTGGTCGTTGCGGCGCATGCGCAGCGCGACGAGAACTCCGGATGCAGCAGTCAGAGCGGCCACGATGATGACCGCGACCTCGAGCCCGAGGGCATCGGCCGTGATGCCGGCGACCAAGGCGCCGACGGCGAAGCCACCGTCACGCCACAACCGGTAGACGCCCACCGCGCGTGCCCGCCACAACGGATGGGCGACATCGCCGATGCCGGCGAGCAGGGTCGGGTAGACCATCGCGGTGCCCAGGCCCAGCAGCGCCATCGCCCCGAGCCATGACGGGAAGCTCGAACCGGCAGCGATCAGGGCAAGGGCCAGCGCCTGGGTGAGCATGCCGGCGACGATGAGGCCTTTACGGCCCCACCGGTCAGACAGCGCCCCGGTCACCAGCTGCGCAGCGCCCCATACGGCCGGATAGACCGCCGCGAGCACGCCGACCTGCCCCAGTGGCAGCCCCGCGGTCGCGAATAGGACGGGGAAGAGCCCCCAGGCCAGGCCGTCGTTGAGATTGTTGACCAAGCCGGCCTGGCTGATCGAGGACAGTGACCGATCTCGGAAGCTGGTCAGCACGAAGACCTCCCGGTCGCTGCGGCCCTTCCTATCGGGCGCCTCAGCGCCGCCAGGCTCGTGGCGCGCGTGATCGCGGGTCTCGCGCACCAGGAGAACCGACAGTCCCAGGCCCAGGGCGATGAAGGCGGCGCCCAGCAGGAACGGTGCAGGCCGCAATCCATAGACCTCGGCGAGGTATCCGGTGGCCATAGCGGTCCCGGCGACCCCCAGGTAGCCGGCGGCCTCGTTCAAGCCCATGGCGGTGCCGCGACGATGGGGGCCGACCAGGTCCATCTTCATCACCACGGTGGTGGACCAGGTCAGGCCCTGGCTGATACCCAGCAGGACGTTCGCGGCCACGACCCACCCCCAGGTCGGGGCCAGGATCAGCAGAACCGGGACCGGCAGGGCGAGCACCCATCCTGCGACCAGTACGGGCTTGCGCCCGTGGCGGTCGCTGAGGGTGCCGGCGAGGTAGTTCGCGCCGGCTTTGGCCAGGCCGAAGGCGAGGATGTACGTCAGCGCCCCGGAGTAGTGGTCCAGCCCGAACTCCTCAGTGGCCAGCAGCGGCAGCACGGTCCGCTCCTGCCCGAGGGTCGCCCCGACCAGGGCGTTGACTGCCACGAGCAGCAGGAACTGGGGAAGGTTCTCACGCAGCCCCCATCGGAGCGGAGCAGTGATGGCGCGATGGGTCACCCTTGACCAGCCTCCGGGCCCGGCGCGCCCGCGGAACCCATGTCCTGGGCGCGCACTGCCTCGAGCATCCTGGTGAGGCGGGAGGCGCGGAGCCCGCCCTGATGGGTCTGCACCAGCAGCCCGTCACGGAAGAGCATCAGCGTGGGCAGGGCCCGGATGTTCGCGGCAGCCGCCAGTCCGGGCTCCGATTCAGTGTCGACGGAGGCGAACAGCACCTCCGGGTGCTCAGCGGCGACGGCAGCGAAGATGGGGAAGAAGCGCCGGCACGGGGCGCACCAGGAGGCCCAGAAGTCCACCACGACCAGCTCATGGGAACGGATCGCGGAGCCGAAGGTGGTCTCCGTCAGAGCGAGGACGCGCCCGGGTGCGTGGGGAGCGGAGGCGCTCATGCGGTCCGCCGCGTCGCGCGCAGGGGGCAGCTCGGCAGGAGGAACCAGCATCCGGCGGCGGCGAGGGCGAGCAGGACCGCTACCGCGCCGGCGATGGTGCCGGCGATCCCTGGCAGCTCCTGGACCAGGACGAAGGCTCCCATGACCAGGACGAACACTCCGAAGCCCTTGCGCAGGACGTTTTCGGGGATCCGCCCGGCCAGGCGGGATCCGAGCAGTGAGCCGAGGATCGCGGCGAGGGTCACCGCGCCCACCAGGGCCCAGTCCAGTGAGACGGAGGTGAG
This sequence comes from Enemella evansiae, assembly GCF_002250705.1. Classification (GTDB taxonomy): domain Bacteria; phylum Actinomycetota; class Actinomycetes; order Propionibacteriales; family Propionibacteriaceae; genus Enemella; species Enemella evansiae. Next base: position 143,259 of record NZ_NMVP01000037.1, on the reverse strand, counting down.
GTAGCCGGCGAGTCCCGCGAAGGACTTCATCGCGATCACCACCAGCGAGGTGCCCACGGCCACAGGCATCGGCAGCCCTCCCAGCAGGGCAAGGGCGGGCACCACCAGGAACCCTCCGCCCGCGCCGACCAGGCCGGTGGCGAGTCCGACCGCGAGCCCTTCGATCACGATCTTCGCCGTGGGCAGCTCGCGCGGGGAGGCATCCTTTGCGCGGGCGCCTTTGCGGCCGCGGATCATCGCGATCGACGTCGCGACCATCATCAGCGCGAACGCGATCATCAGCACGGTGCCGGGGATGTAGCCGCCGAGGATCCCGCCGCCGAAGGCGCCGACCATCCCGGCCGCACCGAAGATCAGCCCGGTGCGCCACCGCACCCGGCCAGCGCGGGCGTGGCTGATGGCGCTGACTGCCGAGGTGGTCCCGACGACGAACAGCGAGGCGGCGATCGCCTCTTTGGGCGGGAGTCCCGCCACATAGGTCAGGATCGGCACGGTCAGGATGGAGCCGCCGCCGCCGAGCAGTCCGAGCGAGACGCCGATCAGGACCGCCAGCAACAGGGTGAGGACGAGGGTGAACGTCATGAAGGCCTCCTTCTGGGCTGCGGAATCAGGAGGTCGGCAGGCCGGCGGCGTGCCACGCGAGCATCCCGCCACCCATCGTGGTGGCATCGAATCCAGCGGCCTCGAGCTGCTCCGCCGCGTGGGCGCTGCGCCGCCCGCTGCGGCACACCGTGATCACCGGCCGCTCCCGGTCCAGCTCTCCCGCTCGCGCGGAGAGCTGTCCGAGCGGGATGTGGATCGCGCCGGGGATCGTCCCCTCGGCGACCTCCTCGTCCTCGCGGACATCGACGATCTGGTCCCGCACGCGACGGACATCGGTCTCGGCAACGGTGATCTCAGGCATGACTGCTTCCTCTCCACGTAGTCGGTCGCCCCCGTGGCCGGGCTGGCGACCGTCGGGTGCGCTGCACCCGCGCCACAGAGAATGACATATACCCCAGGGGGTATGCAAGACACCCCTGGGGGTATATGCTCGAGTCATCGCCCCTCAATCAGGAGAACGCCATGGAACTCGACCCTTCGGACATGACTCCCGTCATCCATCGCCTCAAGCGGGCTCAGGGACAGCTCGCCGCTGTCACCCGGATGATCGAGGAGGGGAGTGACTGCAAGGACGTCGTCACCCAGCTCTCGGCCGTCTCCAAGGCGCTGGACCGCGCCGGATTCGCAATCATCGCCAGCGGTATGGAGCAGTGCATGACCAGCCCGGACAAGGATCTGGACCGCAAGGAGCTCGAGAAGCTGTTTTTGACCCTGGCCTGAGACCCCGAATCCCGAGATGATCGGGGTCCGGCACGACGACCCGAAGGAGAAGACGATGACCTACACGCATCACCTCACCCTCGACCAGCCGTACGCGCAGGCCGTCGAGAGCGTGCGCGCAGCGCTGTCCGAGCAGGGATTCGGGATCATCACCGAGATCGACATGCGCGCCACGTTCGCCAAGAAACTCGACGCAGATGCGGCCGAGGAGATCGGCGACTACATCATCCTCGGCGCTTGCAACCCCAGCCTTGCTCGCCAAGCCCTCGCCGCAGAGCCGCAGCTGGGCGCACTGCTGCCCTGCAATGTGATCGTCCGGGCCGGTGGCGACGGCAGCCTCGTCGAGGCGATGGATCCGAGGGTCATGGTCCAGCTCAGCGACAGCGACCAGGTCCGGGTTGTCGCTGAGGACGCGGACACGCGTCTGGGCGCAGCGCTGGCGACGTTGAGCCGCTCCGCCTGACGTCCCGACCCCTCCCCGGCCAGCCGTGCTGAGCACCGGATCAGTCGCGGACAAAGCTCACCCGCCGAGAATCTGGAGGGCCTGCACCACGCCCCCTTGGCCTCTGCCGGAAGGGGAAGGTCTCCTCCGGTGGTCCGACCGTGCGGGCATCGATCATGCACAGCGCCATTCATGCCGGCGGCCCGTGGTCAGCCGACCATGGGCAGGCCGGCGCCGGCGGCGTCGTCGAAGTTGCCGTCGATGTGCACCACGTCGCGACCTTCGCGCTCGAGGAGGCTCGCGCCCACGCCGGCACGATAGCCCGATCCGCAGTGGACCCACAATCGGCCAGGCGGCACCTCGTCCAGCCGAACCAGAAGCTCGTGCAACGGGATGTTGACCGCGCCATCGATGTGCGATGTCTGGAACTCCTCGATCCGACGCACGTCCAGGATCGCTTCGCCCTCCGGGCGGTCGGCGAGGAGCGAGGGCCAGTCGACCCGCGGATAGGACGAGATCTGCGCGGACGGTGCCAGGCCTCGGGGATCCTCGCCGAGGGCGGCGTCGGGGGAGTCGATACCGATCCGGGAGAGGTCCCGGATCGCCTTCTCGACGCCGTCACGGCTGCCCACGAGGGTCAACTGGCTGCCGTAGGGGAAGACCCAGCCCAGGAAGGTGGTGAAGCTCCCGCCGTCCCCGTACTCGAAGCTGACCGTGCCATGCAGGTGATCAGCGGCGTAGGCGACCCGATGACGCAGATCCACCACCCACTCCCCGGCGTCCAGGGGGCCGGGGACCGGGCCGGTCGCGGCCGCAAAGGAGGGACGACGCGCGGCCGGGTCGGTCCCCGGCTATCGACGCGCAGCGTCGATGTACGACCCCGACGAGGGGTCGTGGGGCCAGCCGGCGCCGGATCTTCCGACGTGCCACGCTGCCGCGACGTAGCTCGAGCGGATCAGCGTGCGTCGCTTTTCTCGACGAACTCGAAGGGGACTCGGGAGAAGTCGGCGCCGTCGAAGACGGTCTCGAGGTAGTCCCGCGTTTGCCGCTCAGCGTCGTCGAACGAGTCCCAGCCGGACTCGGTCTGCGTAATCAAGTCCGCGCTGCCGAGGATGTGCAGCTCCCATCCACTGGACCATCGATGCACCTCTACTCGCACACTCGTCGGTTCATGCGTCATTGCGCTTCCCTCTCTTTGCGACCATGCATAGCGTTGCTAGCCGTTGCTGCGCCTCGAGGGTCGTGGCGAGGCGCGAGGCTTGGAGTGGTCAGCTTTGGTCCCACAGATCTACTCGGATACGGCGCTCAGGATCGACAGATCGCAGCATGTCCATCGCTATCTTCTTCGCCTCGCGCGCGGTCGCGGTTCGCACTCCCCCGGGGTGTTCGCTGGACTGCTCGGTACGGACGAGTCGTTGGCGGAAATTGCTCTCCTCGAGAGCTTCGATCCAACTGGCGAACGCAGCGGCCGGGCCAGTGAACGTCGTCGGATACCCACCCCAGGTCTCCTGCTCGACCTCCCCCGCCAGAGCGCGGGCATCGAGGTCGCCGTAGTCGTGTAGATCCCCCAGGTAGCCCAGGCGCTCCCCCGTGCTCGCGTCCTTGAGGTATCCCGACCAACCCAACACAGCGATCACCACCAGTCCTCGATGTTGGTTCCAGCATGACAGCTGGAGCGCCATGTGTAAACATTGTTTACCATGAGCCAGATCTACGAGCCTGCCAATGAAAAGCGCGGTCTGGAGCGGCTGGGGGACAAGGTCGTCTCCGTCCGTATGGACTCCGAGCTTGTGGCCGAGCTCGACCGGCTCGCGCAGCACACCGGGCGCTCCCGTGGGTTCTACCTACGTGCTGCCGTGCAGGAGATGCTTCCGGTCCTCAAGGAGCGGTACTGGCACCACGACACCGAATCGCGCAGCCAGGAGCTCGACAAGTACAGCCGCTTCATGGATCAGTTGCATGATCCGACGCAGGAAGAGCGCTGACGCGCTCGAAGGAAGTGGCTCCGTCCGAGTGGGGTCACCGCGTAGCCGGCTGCTTCCGGCGAGAGTGCCTGATCCAGCAACTCATCTACGGGTGGTACTGACATGCTCAGAGCAGGAGGAAGGTCCAGTCTGCGGGCCCGTGTAGGAGTCACAAAGATGGAGTTCGCACCCGAGAGGGCGCGGGGGAACCGTATACCGCTTACGGCTTCGCGCTTTTAGTGGAGAGGGGCGGGCGACCGCGTCTACCGGGGAGTCCAAGTGCTTTGCGGAGCTCCTGCGTGCGGCGAAGGCTGAGGCCCAACTCTCGAGCGAGCTCTCGTGTCGTCGGGACTTCCAGGCCTTGTCGCCGATAGTTGGAGATGAGTGCGAGCAGCTGCCCCTTGTGCTCGTCGGTGCTGTAGGAGCGAAGGGCGTTGGCTGACGAGAGGTTGGCTCGCTGTTGCTGTGCGTACTCGCTCTCCGGGTCTTTCCATCGTTCGGCGGCGCGCTGGCCTCCGCGGCGTCCGAGGGTTGCTAGGGCTGGCTGCGGACAGTGGACGCGGACAGTGGTGGATCTGACAGGGACGAGCGGCAGACGTTCGAGCGGCAACCCATCCGCGGGTACCGTCCGGGCACCCGACCATGCCACCGGACACCCGATCCAGTCACGCTGAATCGGGTGCCCGGTCGCACCATTGGGTGCCCGGAGGTCCATCTCGGCACGCTGGCCCGGTTCCGCTCCGCGGCGCCGGGCCTGCTAGTCGATGAGCGTGACGATGCCGCTGGCAACTTCTCAGCGCGGTCCTGTGGGTCGCACAGCGGGCGCACAGAAACGGGCGGTCAACTGGATGACATGACGAGCCATCCGGAGCAGAACCCCCAGAACAACGGCTACTGGAACGGGCCTGATTACACCCCGCCGTCGATGCCGGTCCCGCCGCAACCGGCGCAGGAGCAGTACGGCTGGCCGCAGCCGCAGGCCACCGCGCCCGACCCGGGGCCGTCGACCAACGCCTACCCCGGCACCGGACCCGCCGGACCGACCGGACCCACCGGGCCGGGTGCCACCACCGCGTACGCGAGCGCACCGGTGCCGACGAAGAAGAAGCGGCAGCGTGGCCCGCTGCGGATGATCGTGCCGACGGCGCTGATCGCCGCGCTCGCATCCTCGGGGATCACCGTCGCGGCCCTGCAGGCCACCTCCTCACCGGCCGCGGGCGGCACCACCCAGGTGAACACGGTGGTGCAGGGCAGCCCGGCCAATCCGGACTGGACCCAGACCGCCAAGGTCGCCGCTCCGTCGGTGGTCTCGATCGCGGTCCAGGGCCGCACCGGCAGCGCCGAGGGCTCCGGGGTGATCTACGACCGCTCCGGCAACATCGTCACCAACAACCATGTGGTGAACGGGGTCGGCGCCGGTGCCCAGCTGCAGGTCACGCTCTCCAACTATCAGGTCTATGCGGCCACCCTGGTCGGCAGCGATCCCTCCACCGACCTGGCGGTGATCAGGCTGCAGAACCCACCGGGTGACCTGCAGCCGATCGCGCTCGGGGATGCCAACAACCTGACGGTGGGTCAACCGGTGATGGCGCTCGGCAACCCGCTCGGGCTGTCCGAGACCGTGACCACCGGCATCGTGTCGGCCCTGGATCGTCCGGTGATCACCCAGCAGCAGTCCGGTGGCAACAGCCCGCTGAGCGGCGGTACGCCGCAGCAGGCGGTGACCAATGCCATCCAGACCAATGCCGCGATCAACCCGGGCAACTCCGGCGGCGCGCTGGTCGATGTCTCCGGCAAGCTGATCGGGATCACCTCGTCGATCGCCAGCCTGGGTTCCAGTCAGGGGACCTCCGGCAACATCGGCATCGGGTTCGCGATCCCGGTCAACCAGGTCCGTTCGGTCGCCGACCAGCTGATCAGCGGCGGCACCGTCCAGCAGGCCTATCTCGGGGTCTCCTCGACCGATGCCACGGCCAAGGTCGATGCGAGCTCGTTCTCCGGGGCGGGCGTACGCCAGGTCGTCTCCGGGTCGCCGGCCGACCAGGCCGGAATCCGTGTCGGTGATGTGATCCTCGGCATCGATGAGGACACCGTGCCCAACTCCGAGGCGCTGATCGCCCAGGTCCGGGAGCGCAACGTCGGCGACCGGGTGACCCTCAAGGTCGCCCGCGGCACCTCCACCGTCGAGGTCCCGGTCACCCTGGCCGCAGGGCAGTGATCCGGCCTGGCTCCTCGCTGCGATCCATCGAACCTTGAGTGCACCCGTCGCTGCCTCCAGCACGCGATGAATACCTACAGGATTCGATGGATCGCGACGTCGGGGAAGGACCGACCCTCAGCCGTACCGCTCCGCGAAGTTCCGCAGCACGGTGGGGGCGTGCTCGACGTTGGCCGCCTGCGCCTCGTTCACCAACCTGTCCAGCTCGTTGGGTTCGAAATAGCCGTGGTTCCGGTACGCCGCCAGCCGGGAGATCAGTCCGGCCGCGTCCAGCTCGGGGTGGAACTGGGTCGCGTAGAGGTTCGTGCGGATCCGGAACATCTGCACCGGGCAGGGTCCTGAGGTCGCCAGCAGCACGCCGTTCGGCGGCAGCGTGCGGACCGCCTCCTTGTGCCCGACGAAGGCGTCGAACTCCAAGGGCAGTCCGGCACAGATCGGGTCGGCCGCGCCCTCCTCGGTGAGGGTGATGTGGCTCGCGCCCGGCGGCTCGCCAAAGGTGCGATCGATGGTCGCACCCTGGTGCGCGCCGAGCGTACCGATGCCGTAACAGGCGCCGAAGAAGGGAAGATCGCGCGCCACGATCTCATCGAGCAACCGGCCGAGGTCGGCCTCCACCCGGCGCTGCACCGCCGACTTGATCTCGATCGGGTCGGAGGAGTTGAACGGGCTGCCACCGGTGATGATGCCGGCATACCGATCCAGGTCGATCGCCGGCAGCGGTGCCTGCTCCACCCGCAGCCAGTCCAACCGGGACTCCGGCAATTGGCAGAAACGCCGTACTGCTTCGAATTCCTCGGTCGCGATGTCGTCCTCGGCACGGGTGCCGAGGAACAGGAAGGGGCGGCTCATCCGGTCACTTGCCGGTGGGCGGGTCGACGAGCTGGCAGGTCAGGCGCGCGGTGGCGATCCGCCGGCCCCCGTCGTCGGTGAGCACGATCTCGTGCGAGGTGACCCGGCGGCCCAGCGACAGCGGCGTCGCCACCCCGGTCACCCAGCCCTCGCGCGCGGAGCGGTGGTGGGTGGCGCTGATGTCGACCCCCAGGGCGACCTTGCCCAGCTCGACGCCGTGCGCGGTGGCCGCGAGCGACCCCAGCGACTCCGCCAGCACGCAGGTGGCGCCGCCGTGCCAGAACCCCATCGGCTGGGTGTTCCCCTCGACCGGCATCCGGCCCACGGTGCGGTCGGGGGAGATCTCGAGCACCTCCAGGCCGACGCGCTCGTCCATCGCGTTGCGCAGCTGCAGGTACCAGTCAGGAAGGGTGTTCACCGGGGCAGCCTATGTGGTGGGCCGCTCCGCCAACCACTTCTGGATCACCGCGGTGTCCTCACCGCCGAGACCCTGTTCGGTGAGGTCGTCGAAGGCATCCAGCAACCGGTCGCCCTGCAGGGTCGCGGTGCCGGTCCGCCGGGCCTCGTCCAGGTAGGCCTTCAGGTCCTTGATCCACAGGTACGCCGCCCCGGAGACCGAGTAGTCCTTGGCCGCGTACCGGGGTCCCTTGTCCGCCAGGATCGTCGATCCGGCGTACCCGCCCTGCAGCAGGTCGAACAGCATCCCGACATCCAGGCCGGCGCGCTCGGCGACCACCGACGCCTCCGCGATCGCGGCGATGTTGGCCGCGCAGATCAACTGGTTGCAGGCCTTGGCCACCTGGCCGGCGCCGAGCCCGCCGAGGTGCACCGGCCGGCCGGTCAGTTCCAGCACCGGCAGCGCCCGCGCCACCGGCTCGTCGTCCCCGCCGACCATGATCGACAGGGTGCCGGCCACCGCGCCGCGCTCGCCGCCGGAGACCGGTGCGTCGATCACCCGGAGCTGCCCGTCGGTGGCGATCCGGAACTGCTGGTCCAGCCGGCGTACCCCGTCCGGGGCCACGGTCGAGCAGACCACCAGCACCATCGGATGGTCGACCCCGGCGAGCAGGCCGTCGGGGCCCTCGGCCAGCTCGGCGATCTGCGGCAGGTCGGGCACCATCACCAGCACCACGTCGCTGGCGGCTGCCACTTCCCGTGGGGTGTCCACCCAGACCGCGCCGCCGTCGATCAGTTCGTCCGCGCCGTCCCGGCTGCGGTTGCTGATCGTCAGCGGGGCCCGGCCCGCCAGCCCGGTCAGGATGTGGCCTGCCATCGGCCGACCCATCACGCCGAGTCCGATGAAGCCGACCCGGGGGAGAGTGGTGGTGGGCATCGTTGCTCCTCACGGTGGGATGGTCCAAGAATCGCAGTTCGATATGTTGAACTGGGTTCAGCATAGTGTTACGGTCAGCGTATCGCGCACCGGGGCGCGAACAGACCCTTTCGGAGACAACCCATGAGCAACGACGCTTCCACCGCGGCGGGTCGGTCGATGACCGACGAGGAGTACGCCCACAACCTGCGCCGCGCCACGCTGGCCAGCTCGATCGGCAGCGCGCTGGAGTACTACGACTTCGCCCTCTACGGCCTGGCCGCCGCCCTGATCTTCGGCAAGCTGTTCTTCCCCGCGCTCGGCACCAATGCCGCACTGATCGCCTCCTTCGCCACCCTGGGCGTCGGCTTCGTGGCCCGCCCGATCGGTGGCCTGATCTTCGGCTCCCTGGGCGACAAGATCGGCCGCAAGTGGGTGCTGATGGTCACCATCGCGCTGATGGGTGGTGCCTCCACCCTGATCGGCCTGCTGCCCACCGCGGACCAGCTCGGCAGCGCCGGCTGGATCGCCCCGGTGCTGCTGGTCATCCTGCGGCTCGCCCAGGGCCTCGGCGCCGGCGCGGAGCAGGCCGGTTCCACGGTGCTGATGTCCGAGTACGCCCCGCGCAAGCAGCGCGGCTTCTTCGCCGCCCTGCCGTTCATCGGCATCCAGGCGGGTACGCTGCTGGCCGCCGGTGTGTTCTGGCTGGTCACCCAGGCCCCCAACGACGTCATCGAGGGTTGGCTGTGGCGGGTGCCGTTCCTGATCTCCATCGTGCTGATCGCCGTCGCCGTCTGGATCCGGGCGCGGCTCAAGGAGACCCCGACCTACATCGAGCTGGAGAAGCACGAACAGGTCGCCGACCACCCGATCCGCGAACTGCTGCAGACCTCCAAGCGCAACGTGCTGATCGGCATCGGTCTGCGGATGGCCGAGAACGGCGGCTCCTACATCTACTCCAACCTGGCCGTCTCCTTCATGGTGCTGATGGGGGTCAACAAGTCCTGGGGCCCGGTGGCGGTCGCCTGCGCCTCGGCGATCGGCATCTTCACCGTCCCGCTCACCGGCTGGATCTCCGACCGGGTCGGCCGCAAACCCGTCTACCGGGCCGGTGCGATCATCCTGCTGCTGCTCGCCTTCCCCGGCTGGTACCTGCTGAGCAAGGGCAATGCCGGCCTGGCGGTGCTGATCATCGCGCTCTCGATCGGCTTCGGCGTGAACAGCATGCTCGTCCCGCAGTGCGCCCACCTGCCCGAACTCTTCGGCGCCCGGCACCGCTACATCGGCGTCGCCGTCTCCCGCGAGTTCTCCGCGATCCTGGCCGGCGGCCTCGGCCCGTTCATCGGCGCCTGGCTGCTCGCCACCACCAACAACGCCTGGTGGCCGGTGGCGACCTATGTCGCGGCACTCTGCGTGATCACCCTGATCTCGACCTTCATCACCCCCGAGACCGTGCACCGCGATGTCACCAGGAACGAGGACGCCTTTCCTGGTGAGGATCGCTTCGCCGGCCTGGAAACCCAACGCTGACAAGAAAAACTTCAGGAGTGCCTGCGATGAATCTGTTCGACGTCACCGGCCGGCTGGCCCTGGTCACCGGCTCCTCCCGCGGACTCGGGCTGGCGCTCGCCACCGGGCTCGCCGACGCCGGTGCCCGGGTGGTGCTGCACGGCCGTGGCGGGCCGGCACTGGCCCGGGCCCGGGACGCGGTGGCCGAGCGTGCCGGCACCCCGGTGCCGGTGGTGGAGTTCGACGTCACCGACGCCACCGCCGTCCGCGCCGGGATCGAATCGCTGATCGCCGAACACGGCGTACCGGACATCCTGGTCAACAATGCCGGCGTCCAGCGCCGCGCACCGATCACCGAGTTCGCCACCGACGACTGGGACGAGGTGATCGCGACCAACCTGAACAGCGCCTTCTACGTCAGCCAACCGATCGCCCGCGCGATGGCCGAGCGCGGGTCGGGCAAGATCATCAACATCGGCTCGGTGCAATCGATGCTGGCCCGCCAGACGATCGCCCCCTATTCGGCGTCCAAGGGCGGGCTGGTGATGCTGACCAAGGGGCTGGCCGCCGACCTGGCCCGCTCCAACATCCAGGTCAACGCGATCTCCCCAGGCTACTTCGCCACCGAGATGAACACCGCACTCTGGCAGGATCCGGAGTTCGACGCCTGGGTGCGGCAACGCACCCCCGCCCAGCGCTGGGGCAAGGTGGAGGAGCTGATCGGTACGCTGCTCTATCTGGCCTCCGATGCCTCGGCATTCGTGTCCGGCCAGAACATCTTCGTCGATGGTGGCATGACCTCGGTCGTGTGAACCACCGCCGAAAAACCAAGCAGGACAGGAGAATCGCGTGAAGGCCCTGGTCATCCACGGCAAGCAGGACGCTCGCATCGAGGAGCTGCCGGACCCCGAACCCGGCCCCGGTCAGGTGCGGCTGAAGATGGCGTACGCGGGCATCTGCGGCTCGGACCTGCACTACTTCTATGACGGTGCGGTCGGTGCCTTCACCGTGGTCGAACCGCTGGTACCCGGCCACGAGGTCGCCGGTGTGGTCGACCTCGACCCGTCCGGGAAGCTCGCCCCGGGGACACCGGTGACCGTCCATCCGGCCACCTTCGGCGACCCCGTGCCCGGGCTGGACGACGAACCGCAGCTGTGGCCGAACGGTGCCTACCTGGGCAGCGCCTCCACCAACCCGCACACCCAGGGCGGGATGAGCGAGTTGAAGCTGGTCGACGCCTCGATGATCCGGGTGCTGCCCGAGGGGTTGCCGCTGCGCCGGGCCGCGCTCGCCGAACCGCTCGGGGTCGCGCTGCACGGGATCCGCGTCGCCGGTGGCGTCGCCGGGAAGTCGGTGCTGGTCTCCGGGGCCGGCCCGATCGGCCTGCTCGCCGCCGCGGCCGCGCTCGCCGAGGGGGCCGCCGAGGTGATCTGCTCCGATGTGCTGCCCGGACCGCTGGAGCGGGCCCGCGCGCTCGGTGTGCACGGTGTGCTGCGTGCCGGCATGGACGAACTGCCCGGTGAACACTTCGACGTGGTGCTCGAATGCGCCGGCGTACCCGCCGCCGTGAACGCCGCGATCGGATCGCTGAAACGCCGTGGAATCCTTGCCCAGATCGGAATGCTGCCCGCCGGTGGCGTACCCATAGAGATGGCCACCGTGGTCTCCCGGGAGTTGCAGCTGCGCGGCTGCTTCCGGTTCGCCGACGAGATCGACGCCGCGATCGAGATGCTGGCGGCGAACCCGTCGATCGAGCAGGTGATCACCCACGAGGTCGAGCTCGCCGATTCGCTGGCCGGGTTCGGCACCGCCAAGGACTCCGACAGCTCCGGCAAGGTGCTCGTCCGCCTGGGCGGAGGTGAGCAGCGGTGAGCGCCAGCGACCGGCTGCGGGTGTTCATCGCCACCCCGCTGACCCCGGAGAACTGCGAGCTGCTGGTCGAGCTGGAGCCGCGGATCGACCTGGTGGTAGAGCAGGAGCTGCTGCCACCGATGCGCTGGGTCGGTGACCACGACGGCGACCCGGCCCACACCCGCACCCCCGAACAGCAGGCCCGCTTCGACCGGCTCTGCGATCAGGCCGAGGCGCTCTATGGCATCCCGGACACCGACCCGGCCGCGCTGGCCCGGACCGTGGCCGCGAACCCCGGGCTGCGCTGGGTGCACACGATGGCCGCCGGTGGCGGCGCCCAGCTGCGTGCCGCCGGGCTGGCCGAGGAGGACCTGCAGCGGATCGCGTTCACCCGCTCCAGCGGGCCGCACGCCCGGACCCTGGCCGAGTTCGCGCTCTTCGGCATCCTGGCCGGTGCCAAGGACCTGCCCCGGTTGCGGGCCCAGCAGGACGCCCGGCAGTGGACGGGCCGCTGGGTGATGCGCGCGGTGTTCGACCTGACCGTGCTGGTGCTCGGCACCGGCGCCATCGGCGCCGAGACCGCCCGGTTGTTCTCCGCCCTGGGCGCCCGGGTGATCGGGGTGAACCGCAGTGGCCACCCGGTCGACGGGTTCGATGCGGTCGTCCCGACCGATCGGATCGCCGAGGCTGCGGCGCAGGCCGATGCGCTGGTCAACACCCTGCCGCAGTCCGACGGCACCACCGGCATCGTCTCCGCCGAGGTGCTCGACGCACTCGGTCCGGACGCGCTGCTGGCCTCCACCGGCCGCGGCACCGCGATCGACGAACCCGCCCTGGTCGCGGCGCTCGCCGACGGCCGGGTCGGGTTCGCCGCCCTGGACGTGTTCGCGGTCGAACCGCTGCCGGCGGACTCGCCGCTGTGGGGGATGGCAAACGTGCTGATCGCCCCGCACACCGCCGCCCTGCACGGCAACGAGGACCGGCTGATCGCCGAACTCTTCGCCGAGAACGCGCGCCGCCTGCTGGACGGCGAGGAGCTGTTGAACCGCATCGACACGAAGACCTTCGTCTGATGAGTGCGCCGGCGGTCACCCGGGCCGCGGCCATCCTCGGCTCGCTGGCGGACGAGGGTCCGCTGACGCTCACCGAGATCGCGCGCGTCCACGGCCTGGCCAAGTCCTCCACGCTCAATCTGTGCGTCGCCCTCGAGGAGGCCGGGCTGGTCCGGCGTACCCCCGAGGGTGCCTGGACGCTCGGTCGGCGCACCGTGGAGCTCGGCGGGGCATACGTACGCGGGTTCGACGTGGTACGCGAGTTCTACGACTTCACCGCCAGCCACCCGGTGCTGAGCCACGAGCTGCTGCAGCTGGTGCTGCGGCACCAGCGCGATGTCGTCTATCTGGCCCGGCACGAGGGCCGGGCGCCGCTGCCGCTGTCGGCGAGCATCGGGGACCGCTTCCCGGCCTCGGTGACCGCCGTCGGGACCGCGCTGCTGGCCCGGCTCGACGACACCGAGATCCGGCGGTTGTACGCCGAACCGCACAGTCTGGCGATCTGGACCGAGCGCTCACCGACCAGTGTCGAGGCGTTGCTGGAGAAGCTGCACGCGACCCGGGAGCGGGGGTACGCCGTCGACGACCGGGAGACCCATCCGCAGGTCTACGGGGTGGCGATGGTGGTGCCGGCCCGGCGGGCCGGTGACGAACCGTTCTCGGTGGGCTGCTCGCTGATGCTGCCGACCCTCACCGAGGAGCAGCTGATCAGCGCCCGGGAGGGGCTCGCCGAACTGCGGGACCACCTCGCGGCGCCCCTGGAGATGCGCGGCTGACGGACTGTCGGCCGATCCCAGTAGGCTCGGCCTCGTGCCGACCAAGAAGACGACCGACCCCGCGGCGACCGCCGCCGACGCCCCGCAGACCGCTGAGGAGCGCCCCCAGCGGTTGCTGCTGATCGATGGTCACTCGGTGGCCTATCGCGCGTTCTTCGCGCTCCCGGTGGAGAACTTCGCCACCCGGACCGGCCAGCACACCAATGGCGTCTTCGGTTTCACCTCGATGCTGATCAATGTGCTGCGCGATGAGCAGCCGACCCACATCGCGGTCGCCTTCGACGTGTCCCGGCAGACCTTCCGCTCCGAGATGTTCACCGACTACAAGGCCAACCGGTCGGCCTCGCCCGACGAGTTCAAGGGCCAGGTCGAGCTGGTCAAGCAGGTGCTCGACGCGCTCAACATCGTGCACGTCCAGGTCGAGGGTTATGAGGCCGACGACATCATCGCCACCCTGGCCACCACCGCCCCCGAGGAGGGGTTGGAGGTGCTGATCTGCACCGGTGACCGGGATGCGATGCAGCTGGTCACCGAGCGGGTCACGGTGCTCTATCCGCGCAAGGGGGTCTCCGATCTGGCCCGGATGACCCCCGACGCGGTGCTGGAGAAATATCTGGTCGCCCCCTCCCGATATCCGGAGCTCGCCGCGCTGGTCGGGGAGACCTCCGACAACCTGCCCGGGGTGCCCAAGGTCGGCCCGAAGACCGCCGCCAAGTGGCTCGGCGAGTGGGAGGGGCTGGACAACCTGCTGGAGCACGCCGAGCAGATCAAGGGGGTGGCCGGCAACAACCTGCGGGAGAATCTGGAGCAGGTGCGGATGAACCGTCGGGTCAATGCGCTGATCCGCGATCTGCCGCTGCCGGTCACGATCACCGACCTGGTCCGCCGGGACTGGAACCGGGAGGCGACCCACGAGCTGTTCGATGCGCTGGAGTTCCGGGTGCTGCGGGACCGGCTGCTGGAGACCCTGCCACCGGAGGAGACCGAACCCGAGGGTGGCTTCGAGGTCACCGGGGTCGCGCTGGGACCCGGTGAGCTGGCCGACTGGCTGGCCGAGCACGCGAGTGGTGGCAAGCGCACCGGGGTCGACGTGGTCGGCCACTGGGCCGCGGGCACCGGGGATGTCGCCGGCATCGCGCTGGCCTCCATCGACGGGGCCGCGGCCTGGGTCGAGGCGGCCGACCTGGGTCCCGACGACGAGCGGGTGCTGGCCGAGTGGCTCGCCGACCCGCAGCGGTTGAAGGCGATGCACGACGCCAAGGGCCCGCGGCTGGCGCTCTGGGCGCGGGGCTGGGAGTTCAACGGTCTGGACTGTGACACCCAGCTGGCCGCCTACATCCTGCGGCCCGATCAGCGCACCTTCGACCTCGGCGACCTGGCGATCCGGCACCTCAAGCGGGAGCTGCGGGTCGAGCAGACCGGCGCCATCGATGACGGCGCACAGGACGCACTGTTCGCCGAGCCGGGTGCCGACGATCAGGCACAGCAGGCGGCGATGGTGCGGGCCCGGGCGGTGATCGACCTGGCCGAATCGCTGGACGACGAGCTGGCCGAGCGGCACCAGTCCGATCTGCTCACCGGGGTGGAGCTGCCACTGCAGGAAACCCTGGCCACGATGGAGAAGCTCGGCATCGCGGTCGATGTGGACCAGCTCGAGGCGCTGGAGTCACACTTCGACACGCAGGTCACCGAGGCCGCCGACCAGGCCTACGAGGTGCTCGGCAAGCAGATCAACCTGGGGTCGCCGAAACAGCTCCAGGTGGTGCTCTTCGACGAGCTGGAGATGCCGAAGACCCGGCGTACCAAATCGGGCTGGACCACCGACGCCGACGCCCTGCAGGGGCTGTACGCCAAGACCGAGCACCCGTTCCTGGCACACCTGCTCGCGCACCGGGACGCGATCCGGTTGCGGCAGACCGTCGACGGGCTGTTGAAGTCGGTGGCCGACGACGGCCGGATCCACACCACCTATCTGCAGACGATCGCCGCGACCGGGCGGTTGTCCAGCACCGAGCCGAACCTGCAGAACATCCCGATCCGCACCGAGCAGGGCCGCCGGATCCGGGAGGCTTTCGTTGTCGGCAAGGGATTCGAGACCCTGCTCACCGCCGACTACTCGCAGATCGAGATGCGGATCATGGCGCACGCCTCGGCCGATGAGTCGCTGATCGAGGCGTTCCGCTCCGGCAAGGACTTCCACACCGTCACCGCGTCGAAGGTCTTCGACACCCCGGCCGATCAGGTCACCGGTGAGCAGCGCGCGAAGATCAAGGCGATGAACTACGGCCTGGCCTACGGGCTGAGCGCCTACGGGCTGAGTCAGCAGCTCGGCATCGAGGTGTCCGATGCGAAGGCGCTGATGGAGGAATACTTCGAGGAGTTCGGCGGGGTCCGCGACTACCTGCAGGGGCTGGTCAAGGAAGCTCGCCGCACCGAATACACCGAGACCATCCTGGGGCGCCGGCGATACCTGCCGGACCTGATGAGTTCGAACCGGCAGCGTCGCGAGATGGCCGAGCGGATGGCGCTGAACGCGCCGATCCAGGGCTCGGCCGCCGACATCATCAAGGTCGCGATGCTCGATGTGGAATCCCAACTGCGCAAGGAGAAGCTGGCTTCGCGGATGCTGCTCCAGGTGCACGACGAACTGGTGCTGGAGGTCGCGCCGGGGGAGCGGGACCGGGTCGATCAGCTGGTCCGCGACAAGATGGGCCACGCGGTCGAGCTGACCGTGCCGCTGGATGTCTCGGTGGGCACCGGGCACTCCTGGCACGAGGCCGCGCACTGAGCGTTCGGATGTGATCACGATGGAGGGGTGGCAGCTGCGCCGACCGGTACGCCGGCTCGAGGCCCGCGACGGGCGACGCCCGGGCCGGCAGTGGCCGCACACCGTCCCGGCGGTCCGACAACTGCTCACCGAGGGGCTGGAGTTCGACCAGGCGACGGTGCTGGTCGGGGAGAACGGCACCGGCAAGTCGACGGTGCTGGAAGCGATCGCCGGGGCGTACGGACTGAACGTCGAAGGCGGGTCGACCGGACACCAGCACCGGACCACCGTCACCGAATCCCCGCTGGCCGGCGAGCTGCAGCTGGTCCGCGGGGCCGGTGCCGGCCGGGAGGGCTTCTTCCTGCGGGCCGAGACCATGCACGGCCTCTACAGCTATCTGCAGCAGGCCGGTGGCTCCCACTACCACGACCGCAGCCACGGCGAATCCTTCCTGTCGGTGATCGAGGAACGCTGTTTCGACCGGCTCAGCAATCCGCAACCGGGGTTGTATCTCTTCGACGAGGTGGAATCCGCGCTCTCCTTCGACTCGTCGTTGCGGGTGTTGGCGCTGCTGCTCGACCTGCTCACCGAGGACAGCGTGCAACTGGTGCTCGCCACCCACTCGCCGGTGCTCGCCGCGCTGCCCGGTGCCACCATCCTCGAGTTCGGGGACGACGGGATGCAGCCGACAGACTGGGCCGATCTCGAACTGGTGGTCAACGAGAAGGCGTTCCTGGCCGACCCGCGACGCTTCCTGCGTCACCTGGATCCCTAGGCGTGGTGGGCTTCGGCCGAGGCACTGGCCCCGCCGTTGTTCATACTGTGCGGCATGGCAGGGGACTGGAGCGGTTGGCTGTGGACCAGTGAATACGGTCGCGACCGGATGCTGCGCGATGAGGTGGACCAGGCAAGCGCGTCCGCTGCCGCGGCGCATTCCCGGAATGCGCGGCTGCGCAGCGAGTTGTCGCAGATCCGGGGCAGCCTCGAACAGCGCATCGAGGCGTTGAGCCGCGCCTTCGACGCCTATGTCGAACTCGGTGATGTGCGCGAGCAGCTGGCCGCCTTCCCCGACACCTCGCAGGCGCGGGTGCGGGCCCTGCGCGCATTCGACACGCTGCGCGCCGGCGGTGTTCCCGAACCGTTGTCCCATGGCGAGGGCGACTACTGGCTGACCCATGGAATGAATGCGCTGATCGCCCGGGTGGGTGGTTCGGCCGACGCCGCTGCCGAAACGCGGGCCGCGGAGCTGGGCGGCGCCGAGTTCGACACCTTCTGGGTCTGCGCCCTCGGCGCCCTCGGACACGGCGAGCAGGCGACCGGGCGCCTCGACCGGGTGCTGACCAATGACGGCACCTTCAATCCCGCCCAGCTCCAGATCTTCCGGTTGCTGATGCTCGGCGGTTACGGGCCCGAACCCGCACTGGAGGCGTTGCGACCCGCACTGGAGCGGGAGTCGGCCGAGACCTGGCGCGACTGGCTGACCGGCCGCGATGGCGACCCGGTTCGTGGCCTGGCACGGCTCTGGGACGGTGCGGCACCGGTGCCGACCGACGAGCCGACGCAGGCCGGGAAGCCGGCGCAGGCAGGGGAGCCGGTGCAGGCCGGGAAGCCGGAGGCGGACCCGGTCGGTCAGGCGCGGACCGAGGTGGCCGCGGTGGTCACCGAGCTGATCGGCCGCGGTCAGGGGGAGGAGGGGTTGCTGGTGGCACGGATCCGCGAACTGCGGCGGACCGTCGAGTCACCCCTGGCCCGCACCGCGGATTCTGCCCGGGTGGCCAGCGTGTCGGTCGGTGAGGCCGTCCGTCAGGCGTTGCGAGATCCCGACTGCACCGCCGTTGCCGACCGCGACCTGCTCCGTCTCGCCCGCGGCCCGCTGCTGGAGCTCGTCGAGGCGGCCACCGTGGTGCCCGAGATCAAACCGGCGGTCCGGGAGGCGAGGACGCATGGTCTCTCGGTGCCGGTGAGCGCCACCGGGCCGGATGCCACCAAGCTGGACCGGGCGCACCAGAGTCTCGTCGACCGGGTGCCCGCCTCCCATGCGGTGCCGATCGGGATCGGGGCCGCCGCAGTGCTGGTTCTGGCGGTCGTGCTGTTCGTCGTGGGGCCGGCTCCCGCGGGACTGGTGCTGCTCCTGCTCGGTCTCGGTGTGGCCGGTTATGCGTGGGCGCGCGCGGTGTCCCGGCGTCGGGGGTTGCAGTCCGTCGAGGACGGGCGCGCGGCGCTGGGGCGGGAGATCGGTGACGTGCAGCGGCGGATGGCCGAGACCGATGAGGCTGCGCGGGACGAGGCACGCCGTAAGGCGGCGACCGCCGAGCGACTACGCGCCGAGTTGCAGGACGCCGCGGACCGGCCGCTCGCGGGGTCCCTCGAGCCCTAGGGTGAGGATCATGGACGCCCCCGCGGAGATGCTGCTGATCGGCCTGGACGAGTTCACCGACACCCTGGCCCAGGTCACCGACCCCGAGGCGCCGAGCCCCTGCGAGGGCTGGCGTGCGGTCGATGTCGCCGGGCACGTGGTCGGCACGATGGGCAAGGTGGTCGCCCTGGTCAGCGACGGTGCGGTCGGCGACAGCCCGACGGACCCGGAGCAGGTCGGGCTCACCCCGGTCACCATGATGGCGCGTTGGGGCGAGCGCGCCCAGCAGGTCCGGGACGCGCTGGCGGACGCCGATCTGAGCGTCGAGCGAGAGACGAGTTACGGTCGCGGACCGGTTGGCCGACAATTGCTGCTGCCGGCGAGCGATCTGGCGATCCACGTCTGGGATCTGGCCGCCTCTCAGGGGGTACGCCGAGAGTTGCCGCAGGAGTTGCGGGACTTCCTGCGAGCCGGGGTGGAGCGGATCCCGCCGGAGCGGATGCGGGCACCGGGCATGTTCGGACCGGAGACCACGCCACCCGCCGACGCCAACGAGACCGAACGGATCATGGCCTTTCTGGGGCGTACCGTGCCCCGCTGACGTGCGCACCGGCCGCGTGGTTTAGTTGGGACCATGGCAGACAAGGTGGCAGATCAGTTGGTGGCCCAGCTCCGCGAGGCCGGGGTACGCCGGATCTACGGGATCGTGGGCGACAGCCTGAATCCGGTGGTGGACGCGGTACGCCGGACCGGGGGCTCGAAGAAGGGCGGGATCGACTGGATCCACGTCCGGCACGAGGAGGGCGCGGCCTTCGCCGCCGGCGCCGACGCGCAACTCACCGGCGAACTGGTCGCCTGTGCGGGGTCCTGCGGGCCCGGCAACCTGCACCTGATCAACGGGCTCTACGACGCGAACCGCTCCGGGGCACCGGTCGTCGCGATCGCCAGCCACATCCCGACCTCGCAGATCGGTGAGGGCTACTTCCAGGAGACCCATCCGGACCGGATCTTCACCGAGTGCTCGGTCTATTCGGAGCTGATCTCCACCCCGACCCAGGCGCCGCGGGTGGTCGCCGCCGCGATCCGGCACGCGGTCGCCGGCCCCGGTGTCGCGGTGGTCACCCTGCCCGGTGACGTCGCCGACGAACCGGTGGCGGCCAAGGCGCCCGCCTATGTGGCGGTGCAGCCCGGTGTACTCACCCCGCCACCGGAGGCGCTGCAGGCGCTCGCCGACGCCATCAACTCCGTGGACCGGGTGGCGCTGTTCGTCGGCGCCGGGATCGCCGGGGAGCATGATGCCGTCGTCGCGCTGGCCGACATCATCGGGGCGCCGATCGGGCATTCCCTGCGTGGCAAGGAACATATCCAGTTCGACAACCCCTTCGACGTCGGCATGACCGGGTTGCTCGGCTACGGTGCCGCGGCGGCCGGGATGGATGATGCGCAGTTGCTGGTGATGCTCGGCACCGACTTCCCCTACGACCAGTTCCTGCCCGATGTGACCACCGCCCAGGTGGACCGCGACGCCAGCGTGATCGGGCGGCGCACCTCGGTGGATCTGCCGGTGCACGGTGACGTCGGGCCGACCCTGCGCGGGCTGTTGCCGTTGCTGAAACCGAAGAAGAGCCGGCGTTTCCTGGAGAAGACGCTGAAGCGGCACGACGACCTGATGAACAAGGCGGTGGGGGCGTACACCCGCAAGGTCGAGAAGATCAAGCCGATCCATCCCGAGTACGCCGCCTCGGTGCTGGACAAGGTGGCTGCGAAGGATGCGGTGTTCACCGCCGACACCGGGATGTGCAATGTTTGGAGCGCCCGCTACATCAACCCGTTGGGTTCGCGGAAGATCCTCGGTTCGTTCCTGCACGGGTCGATGGCGAACGCGCTGCCGCAGGCGATCGGGGCGCAGTTCGCCGAACCCGACCGGCAGGTGATCTCGATGTCGGGGGACGGCGGATTGTCCATGCTGCTTGGCGAAATGCTGACCGTGGCGATGTACCAGCTGCCGCTGAACGTCGTGGTGTTCAACAACTCGACGCTCGGCATGGTGAAGCTGGAGATGCTGGTGGACAAGTTGCCGGATTTCGGTGTGGACGTGCCGCCGGTCGACTATGCGGCCATCGCGCGGGCGATGGGCTGGCACTCGGTGCGGGTCGAGGATCCGCGGGACCTGGAGCAGGCGTACGCCGAGGCATTCGCGCACCGCGGGCCGTCGCTGGTGGATGTGGTGACCGATCCGATGGCGCTGTCGATCCCGCCGAAGATCACCTCGGCGCAGGTGTTCGGCTTCGCCACCGCGATGAGCAAGATCGTGCTCAACGGTGGCGCGGGCGAGGCGGTGTCGATGGCGCGGTCGAACCTGCGGAACGTGCCGCGCTAGTCGCCGTCTTGCCGACTGGGAGGTGTGAGCCGCAGGTGGCGGCGGATCATGTACCTGGCATAGATGATGCCAGGTACCGCGAAGGCGAAGCACAGCAGGGATTGCGGGAACCCCGGGGCTGCAGCGGTGGGGATGCCGGTGCTGCCGGCGATGCCGAAGGCCAGCGCCAGGCTGGTGAGGATGGTGAGAGCGACGGCGTAGCGGGCGGGCCGCGCCCCGAATCGTTCGCCCCCGTTGCGGGTGAGCAGGACGTCGGCCGCCTCCCAGAATCTCAGGCGTGGGATCCAGAGGGCGACCAGGGAGCCACCCGCCAGGACCATCAGGGCGATGCTCGTCAGCGTGAGGATGAGTGCGGATTCTGAGTCCAGCAGGAGTGCCCAGGTCATCAGGAGCACCGCGAGCAGGTGGAACAGCGCCCACAACCCGATCGCCATCGGGCGCCGGCGGGGCGGCTCGACGATCTCCTCGACCTCTGGTTCCGGTTCCAGGTTCGGGATCAGATCCGGTTCCTCGGTCGGTTCCTCGGGTTCGGGGCCGGGATAGACCGGCCACCCGTTCTGCGCGTTCACCTGCAGAACGGTAACCAGCGGACGGGTCAGGCGTTGTCCGGTCGGGCAGCGGCAGCCGGGCGGGTGCGGCTCAGGTGGCGGATCACCACGTACCAGCCGAAGACCACTCCCGGTAGCCCGAGAATCAGGCACAGTGCCAAGGTCGTGGCGTCGAAGGTACCGCGATTCCCGATGCCCAGCCCGAGCATGTAGGGTCCGCCGAGCGCGAGTGCGGTGGCGATCGAGGGTTTCATCGCTGCAACGGGGTGACGGTCGCGATTCCAGAGCGTGGTGGCAAGCTGCTTGATGGTCATGCGCGGGACCCAGAGGCCGAGCAGGCACAGGGCGGAGACCGGGAGCGCGAGCAGCAGGAGCGGCAATGCCCAGGCAAGGGATGACTCGAGGTTCGCCCCCTGAGGCCGCGCACAGACGGCGACAATGGCGTGGAACGACACGATCCAGAACAGGATCAGCCAAGGGCGTCTGAGTGCCTGGGATGCATCGTTCGGTTCGGCGGCAGGTTGCTCGGAAGCAAGTTGCGCGGCAGCAGACTGCTCGGATGCAGATTGTTCGGCCGGAGGCCTGCTCGGGTAGGTCTGCCACTGGTTCTGCTGTGCTTCCATTGAAAAACGGTAGCCAGCCGGCGGGTCAGTCGGGTTGGCTCACGCCCGCGGACCGGTGCGACGGAGATGGCGGATCACCACGTACCAGCCGAATGCCAGCCCGGGCAGACCCAGCACCGCCGGGCCGGCCACATCGATCGGCCTCTCCGTGTTGCCGCGCGGAGCGGCGAAACCGGCCGGATCGGTGCGCACGGTGACCCGCTCGTTCAGCTCCGGCCGCGAGCTGCCGAGGCGTACCTGGTGGGGTCTGCCGTCGCCGAGGTCGACGGTCGCCTGCCAGGTGTAGTTGTACTTCCCGGACTTCACCCGCTCGGCGGACAGCACCGTGGCCTCGGTGGGCCGCATCACCGTCAGCGTGTACAGGCTGCTCAGGCCCATCGACAGCATCGCCGGTGGCGCGAGGACCATCACCATCAGCGCGGCCGCGCCGAATGACTTGCTGCCCTTGGATTTCTTGATCGTGCCCCTGACCCGGCCGGAGCGAGGGACCCAGAGGCTGTCGAGGCAGAGTGCGGCGGCGACGGTGGCGATCAGCCCGATCACCAGCAGCCAGATCGGCATGCCCGGTGCGCCTCGTAGGTAGCCCACGGTCCAGCCGATGATGGTCAGGTGGAACAGCAGGATCCACGCCAGCACGGTGACCGGTCTGCGGCGCGGGGGATCGCTGATCACCTCATCGGAGCCGTCGTCCTGACGGTACGCCGAGTAGGTGGGCCACTCACCTGGCTGGGGTTCGCTCATCAGGGCGAATCGTAATGTCTCGTGCGGGTACGCCTGAGGTGCCGGATTACTCCGTAGTAGCCGAGGCCGGCGCCCGGCAACCCGAGCATCAGCGGGCCGGCCACATCGAATGGTCGGGTGGCGCTGCCCCGTGGGGCCGCGAAACCGGTGGGGTCGACCCACACGGGGATCCGTTCGTCCAGCTTCCGGAGCGTTGAGCCGGCTCGCACCTGCTGGGGCCGACCGTCGCCGAGATCGACGGTGGCCTGCCAGACGGAGCTGTGCCGGCCGGAGGGCACCCGTTCCGCCGA
This sequence comes from Enemella evansiae, assembly GCF_002250705.1. Classification (GTDB taxonomy): domain Bacteria; phylum Actinomycetota; class Actinomycetes; order Propionibacteriales; family Propionibacteriaceae; genus Enemella; species Enemella evansiae. The sequence goes on along the minus strand of NZ_NMVP01000037.1, from coordinate 120,258 downwards.
CAGCACGGTCGCCTCGGTCGGCCGCATCATGGTCAGCACGTACAGGTTGCTGATCCCGATCGACAGCATGGCGGGTGTGAGGACGGCCAGGATGAACGCCGCTGCCGGTGCGAGTGGCCGGGCGCTCCTGGCCAACTCGGATTCCCCGGCCCGCGGGGTCGGAGGTGTCCAGAGGGAGTAACTGCAGACCGCAATGGCCACGCTCGCCGCCATCCCGATCAGCACCACCCAGAGGGGAATCTGTGGGGTGCCCACCAGGTAACCGAGGGTCCAGCCGATGATCGTGAGGTGGAACAGCAGGATCCACGCCAGCACGGTGACCGGTCTGCGGCGCGGGGGATCGCTGATCACCTCATCGGACCCGTCGTCCTGACGGTACGCCGAGTAGGTGGGCCACTCACCTGGCTGGGGTTCGCTCATCAGGGCGAATCGTAGTGCGTGGCCGGTGCGCCAAGCGATGTCCCTCGCGTTCATCGAGTAGGTCGCGCAGCGACCGTGTCGAGAGGAACCGCGAGGTAGGTTGCTCATCTCGACACGCTCGGCATTGCTCCGCTTCGCTGCGCATGCCGCGCTACTCGATGAGCGTGCAGAAAGCTAGCCCTGGTGGGGAATCAGGGCAGGCTGAGTATCCGGCGGAACCGGCTTCTTCGCCTTCTTCTGCTTCTTCGTTTTCTGCTTGGCTGCGGTGGCCTGGTCGCGGGCTGCCTGGCGTAGGTCTCGGAGGCGTTGGTTCTTGCGGGCGCGGCGGAGTCGCTCGCGTTCGCGGGCTTCGTCGGCTGCTTGTTCGGCTTCGACCTGTTCCCTCTCCAACTGGGTTCGGCCGTTGCGCAGGGTGTCGTGGAGGAGTTGTTCGGTCCGGGAAAGCGAGGCGGCCGGGTCGTTGATCAGGTGATCGGGTGGGGGATGGTCCCAGGTCCCGTGGCGGCTGACCCAGGCCTCCTGCCCTGCCGGTGTTTTCCAGTGGAACACCCCGGGTGAGAGTTGCTCGACCCGGAATCCGGCGTGGGTTCGTGCCCGGTGCGAGCCCGGTTCAACGGCCCCAGATTGCTGGAGCTGGTCGGCCCCTCCGGGGCGGGAATGGTGTGATCGAGGTCGACGCCGCGGCCGAACGCGGACCGATTCGATCGGGGAAACATCACATACCGGTCGCGCAGCTTCACCCGCTGCGCCAACTCGTCCGAGGGGCGGTAGGTGTTCACCATCACCGGTGCGGCCAGGTCGATCACCGGCCGCACCTTCACGGTGCCAGCGCACTGGGTGAGCAGTTCCTTCAAGTGCTGCAGGGTCACCGGCCCGAGGGCGTCACCCTCGCCACCCCGGCCATTGGCCAGGTCGCGGGAGTTCATGTGCAGGATCAGCTCCGCGCCATGCCGGCAGCGCTCACTGGTGGGTGTGACGATCTCCCCGTGCTTGTTGACCACATCACCAGCGGGCGTCACGGTCGCGCCGTCGAACAGGGAGGGTTGCAGCAGTTGCCGGGCCCGCTCGGGATGCGCCAGGTGCCCCAGGGCTTCGGCCCGCAGCTCATCACGACTGGCAGTGGAGCCACCGGCCTTGAGCACATCCGCCAGCCGGTCCAGGGTGCCGTTCAACTGGGCGGCGTCACCGGCGTCGGGGTTGGCGTACAGATCGGTGATGCCAGCGATGGTCCTGCTCGGGGTGAACTCGACACGGCGCTGTTTCTTGGCGGCCTGGCGTTCGGCTTCTTTGTCCTCGTTGAGGATCAACGCGACCTGGGCCTCGGTCGTCGCGACCGCGCGCTTCGGGGTCAGGGGCACCAGCCGCAACGCCCACAGGGAGTCGAATTCGCGGGCCTGGGTGAAATTCAGCTGCAATGCGGCGCGGGTGATGTCGCGGGCGACCCAGACGGGAATGTCGCAGTCCAGGGTGGCCTGCCACAGGATCGGATGCCGATGACGGAGGTTCAATACGTCGGCGGTCCAGACCTGAGCGGTCTCCGGCGAACACCCCAATGACATCGCCAACTCGAGGTGGAAGAACTCGGTGATGCCGGGCGTACCGTCGGCGCCGGGGAACACGAGCTGTTCACCGTGCAGCACGCGGGCGGTGAGTTCGTCGGTGTGGGTGTTCAACCCGGAGTAGGTGTCGCAGGCGGCGGCGATCGCGACGAGCTGGCGGGCTGCGGCCTGGGCGATCTGCTCGCTTTCGGCGCGGATCGCTGCGAAGACTTCGGCTCGTGGGTTGGTGGTCATCTGTGGTCACCTCCTCTCATCTGCTACGTCCATCATTAGTCACCATGTTCGAATAACTCAAGAGGTTTGGGGAAAGTTTCTGGATTCATCTCGACACGTCGGCCATTGCTCCGCTTCGCTGCGCATGGCCGACTACTCGATGAACGTGACGGGTCCTCGCTGCGCGACCTACTCGATGAACGTGAGGGCGTGCCGGGGTTCATCTCGACACGGTCGCTGCGCGACCTACTCGATGAACGTGGGGGGTCACTCCTCGGTCTGTTTGGCCCAGAGGTTGACGCCGGCGTCGACGGCGTCCTGGTCGATCTGTTTGAGTTCCTCGTCGCTGAGGTCGGTGTTGTTCAGAGCGTCGAGGGAGTTGTCGAGCTGGCGGACGCTGGAGGCGCCGACGACGAGCGAGGTCATCCGCGGGTCGCGGAGGGCCCAGACCAGGGCCAGCTGGGCGAGCGACTGGCCGCGGTTTTTCGCGATCTCATTGAGATTGCGGAGATGCTGCACGGTCTCGTCGGTGATCATCGACTTCGACAGCGAACCGTCGCGGGAAGCCCGCGAACCCTCCGGGATGCCGTCCAGATACTTGTCGGTGAGCATGCCCTGGGCCAGCGCGGTGAACGCGATGCACCCCATGCCCTGCCGCTCCAGTTCGTCGAGCAGCGACGGCACCTCGGCATCCCCCTCGATCCAGCGGTTCAGCATCGAATACGACGGCTGATGGATCAGCAGTGGCGTACCCAGCTCACGCGCGATGTCGGCGGCCTCCTTGGTCTTCGCCGCCGAATACGAGGAAATCCCGATGTACAAGGCCTTTCCCTGGCGTACCGCATGATCCAGCGCCATCATCGTCTGCTCGATCGGCGTCTCCGGGTCGAAGCGGTGGCTGTAGAAGATGTCCACATAGTCCAGGCCCATCCGCTGCAGCGACTGATCCAGGGAGGCCAGCACATACTTCCGCGAACCACCGCCCTGACCGTACGGCCCCGGCCACATGTCCCACCCGGCCTTGGTGGAGAGCAGCAGCTCATCGCGATACGGCGCCAGATCCTGCCGCAACAGGGTGCCGAAGTTCACCTCCGCCTGGCCATAGGGCGGCCCGTAGTTGTTCGCCAGATCGAAATGGGTGACCCCGCGATCGAAGGCCCGGCGGACGATGGCGCGCTGGGTCTCCATCGGCCGGTCGTCGCCGAAGTTCTGCCACAGCCCCAACGAGATCGCCGGGAGCTTCAGCCCCGACCGCCCGCAGAAGCGGTACTGCATGGTGTCGTATCGGTCCTCAGCAGCGAGATGGCTCATGGCCACAGGCTAGACCGGGCGCCACTCCAGCAACAGGTGGGTCCGCCTCTTCTCCGGTACGCCACTGCCGACGAGTGCGGCGACGGTCCGGTCGCCGTCCTGGTCGCGCAGCAGTGCCACCGTGCCGGGCAGCAGGATCGGCTTGCGGAACCAGACCCGGGCCCGACCCGGGCCCTCGGTCCGGACACCGAGCGCGGCGAGCACCCGCGCCGAGGACCACATGCCGTGCGCGATCGCCCGCGGGAACCCGATCGCCTTCGCGGTCAGCGGATGCAGATGGATCGGGTTCACATCACCGGAGACCGCGGCATAGCGACGTCCCAGATCGGCGGGCAGCCGCCAGCGGGCCGACACCGGTCCATCCGGTACGCCCGGAGCCTGCGGTTGATCGGGGGTCGTCTCGGTCGCCTCGGTCGTACCGGACGGACGCCCGCGGTGCAGATAGCGGCTCCGTGACTCCCAGACCAGCTCACCGGCCAGCTCGGCCCGCGCCAGCAGATCGACGGTGGTGCCCTTCGGGTGGGGCGCCAGATTCGCTGCCTGGACGGCGATATCGAGCCGATCGGCCGCCGACAGCGGCCGGTGCAGGGTCGAATCGTTCTCGATGTGCACCAGCCCCGGCAGCGGCAGCGGGAAGCTCCGGTCGGCCATCAGCTTCGCCTGCAGCGGGAACCCGACCAGATGCGGATAGGGGTGCGGCAACCGGTCGTTCACCGGATATCCGCAGAGCCGCTGGTAGGCGTACAGGTTCTCCCGGTCGATCTCGGCACCGGACAGTTCCAGCACCCGGTCCGGCAGGGTACCGGCGCCGCCGGGGCGGCCGCCCGCGGTGAGCGCCCCGCGCAGGATCTCCCTGCCCAGATTGGGTTTCTCGGCGACCACCTCGGGGGCGGCGGGTCCGCTCATGCGCCGACCATGTTCTGGCCGCAGACCCGGATCGTCTGCCCGGTGATGGCCTGGCTGGCCGGCTGGGCGAGGAAGGCGATCAGCTCGGCGACATCCACCGGCAGCCCGCCCTGCTGCAGCGAGTTGATCCGGCGCGCCACCTCGCGGGTCGCGAACGGCATCTTCGCGGTCATCTCGGTCTCGATCAGCCCGGGCGCCACCGCGTTCACGGTGATCCCGCGATCGGCGACCTGATCGGCGAGCGCGTCGACCAGGCCGATGATCGCCGCCTTGGTCGCGGAATAGTTCGTCTGGCCACGGTTTCCGGCCAGCCCGGACTGCGAGGAGAGGCAGACGATCCGGCCGCCCTCGCCGAGCCCGTCGGCGGACAGGAAGGCCTGGTTCATGGTCAGGATCGACTGCAGGTTCACCGCGATCACCGACCCCCACCGATCCGCGTCGGTGTTCACGAAGAGCTTGTCCCGGGTGATGCCGGCGTTGTGCACCACGATGTCCAACCGGCCATACCGTTCCCGGCAGTGATCCAGGATCCGCTGACCGGCATCGGCCGCGGTCACGTCCACCGAGAGCGCGCTGCCGTGCACCCTGTTGACCACCTTGGCCAGTGCATCACCGGCGGCCGGCACGTCGACGCCGACAACGGTCGCCCCGTCGCGGGCCAGCACCTCGACGATCGCCGCGCCGATGCCACGGGCCGCGCCGGTGACCACAGCGATCTTGCCCTGCAAGGGTTTCTGCGGATCGGCGGGGTTGGGCAGGGGAGCGTTCTCATCGATCCGGAACGGCTGGCCGTCCACGAACGCGGAGTGGCCCGACAGCAGGAACTGCACCGTGTGCGCGACCGATGGCAGGTTCGGCTCGTCGGCGGCGAGCGGGCTGGGCGCGTACACCAGATTGGCGGTGGCACCGGCCCGCAGTTCCTTGCCGATCGAGCGGGTGATGCCGTCCAGGGCGCGCTGGGTGGCGACCTCCACCGGATCGGTGAGCAGATCCGGATCGGTGCCGATCAGCACCACCCGGGCATTGCGGGCCAGCCGCTTGATCGCCGGGGCGGCGACGGCGCGGAAGGCCTCCAACTGACCGGGATCGCGGAGCGCGGCCAGGTCGGCGACCACCGCACCCAGTCGCGGTGTGCCCCCCCGGCCCTCTCCGGGCGCCTCGATGCCGATCTCCTGGCCCTCCAGCATCGCGCGGACCGCACCGGCGTACCCGCCGTCCGCGGTCGCCATCCCGGTCGAGGTGACCCCGAAGACCAGCACCGGGGAATCACACAACGGGGCGCCGGCTTTCCAACGACGCAACGGAACCGGGTTGGGCAGGCCGAGCTGCTTGACCAGCTGCGAACCCAGCGGGCTGCGGGCGAACTGTGCGTAACCGTCACTCATCGGTGTCCTCCTCAGGCCTCGAGAATCGCGGCGACGCCCTGGCCACCGGCGGCGCAGATCGAGATCAGGCCACGCCCGGAACCCTTCTGGTGCAGCATCTTCGCCAGGCTGGCGACGATCCGGCCACCGGTCGCGGCGAACGGATGGCCGGCCGCCACCGAGGACCCGAGCACGTTCAGCTTGTCCCGGTCGATGCTGCCCAACGGCGCATCCAGGCCGAGCTTGTCGCGGCAGAACTCCAGCGACTCCCAGGCCTTCAAGGTGGCCAGCGGGGTCGCGGCGAAGGCCTCGTGGATCTCATAGAAGTCGAAGTCCTGCAGGGTCAGGCCATTGCGCTCCAGCAAGCGCGGCACGGCGTACGCCGGTGCCATCAGCAGCCCCTCACCGCCACCGACGAAGTCGACCGCGGCGGTCTCGGCGTCCACGAACCAGGCCAGCGGCTTGATCCGGTGCTCGGCCGCCCACTCCTCGCTGCCCAGCAGCACCGTGGAGGCGCCGTCGGTGAGCGGGGTGGAGTTGCCGGCGGTCATCGTGGCCTCGTCACCGAGGTCCTTGCCGAACACGGTCTTCAGCTTCGCGAGCTTCTCCACCGTGGAATCCGGGCGCAGGTTGTTGTCCCGGGTCAGGCCCAGATAGGGGGTGACCAGATCGTCGAAGAAGCCGTTGTCCCAGGCCTTGGCCAGGTGCTGATGCGAGGCGGCGGCCAGTTCGTCCTGGGCCTCGCGGCTGATGTCCCACTCCCGGGTGGTGGTGGCCATGTGCTCACCCATGCTCAGCCCGGTGCGTACCTCGGCGGCCTGCGGTACCAACGGGGCAAGGAAATCCGGCCGGAAGCGGCTGATCGCCCGGAACCGCTGGCCGGCGGTCTTCGCCCGGCTCAGCTCGAGCAGGATGCTCCGCATTCCTTCGCTGACGGCGATCGGGGCATCCGAGGCGGTGTCGGTGCCGCCGCCGATGCCGGCGTCGATCTGGCCCAGCTTGATCTTCATCGCGATGTAGTTGACCGCCTGGATGCCGGTCACGCAGGCCTGTTGCAGATCGACCGCCGGGGTGTGCGGGTCGAGGGCGGTGCCGAGCACCGACTCGCGGGTCAGGTTGAAGTCCCGGCTGTGCTTCATCACCGCACCGGCCGCGACCTCGCCGAGCCGCTCGCCGGCCAGTCCGAAGCGGGCGATCAGCCCGTCCAGTGCGGCGGTGAGCAGATCCTGGTTGCTGGCGGTGGCGTACTTGCCGTTGGCGCGGGCGAACGGGGTGCGGTTGCCGCCGAGGATGGCGGCCCGACGGGGCGCTGCGGTCATGGTCACTCCTGTGTGCGAACTGTCGACGCGAACACGACCAATCTATCCGATACGACAAGTAGTCGAAACCCCAAGTATCTGGTATTTTCTCGGTATGGCAGGACCCGTCAATGAGGTGGACGGACGCGCCGCCCGCTGGACCGAACACAACCAGGCCCGCCGCGCCGCGCTGGTCGAGGTCGCCCTGGACGCCATCCGCGAGCAGGGCCCCGGGGTCGGGATGGACGAGATCGCCGCCCGCGCCCAGACCTCGAAACCGGTGCTCTACCGGCACTTCACCGATCGCGCCGGCCTCTACCGGGCCGTCGCCGAGCGGGTCGACGAACGCATCGGCCGCCGGCTGAACCGCGCCCTCGGCACCCAGGGTGATGTCCGCACCGTCGTCGCGGCGGCCGCCGAGGCGTACCTCTCGCTCACCGAGGCCGATCCACAGGTCTACCGCTTCGTGGTCCGCCCGCCCGCGCTCGAGGGCACCGTCGCCGACCGGCAGGTGCGCGGCATCACCGACCGCGCCGCCCAGGTGCTGGGCGAGTTCCTGGCGCCCCGCCTCGGCCCGGTCCTCGCGCACACCTGGGCCGTCGCCCTGGTCGGTGCGCTGCAGGCCAGCGCCGACCGCTGGCTGGAGGATCCCGACCCGATGCCCCGCGCCGAACTCGTCGAGCAGCTCACCGATTTCCTCACCGACGGCCTGTCCATCCATCTGGAGGAGCAATGACCGAACCCGATGCAGCAGTGACCAGCGACCACCCCGCCGACCCCCGGCTCGCCCAGGCCCTGATCGACGCCACCGCCGGGCGGTTCGGGAACACCCGCAGCAAACTGCGCGCCCTCGGCGACGAGGCGCCGCGCCCGCCGCGTACCGCACTCGGCGTCGAGGCGTACCGGGACTGGACCGACGAGGCGATGCAGTGGGTCGCCGGCACCGGCGTACCGGCACTCGGCTTCCCGCCCGAGATGGGCGGCACCGGTGACTACGGGGCCGCGGTCACCGGTTTCGAGATGCTCGGCCACGGTGATCTGTCGCTGACGGTCAAGGCCGGCGTGCACTGGGGGCTGTTCGGCGGCGCGGTCGCCAACCTCGGTACCGAACGGCATCACCACCTCGGCCGGGCCATCATCGACGGCTCACTGCCCGGTTGCTTCGCGATGACCGAGACCGGCCACGGCTCCGATGTGCAGAGCCTGCTCACCACCGCCACCTATGACCCGGCGACCGACGAGCTCGTCGTGCACTCGCCGAGCCCGGCGGCCCGCAAGGACTACATCGGCGGTGCCGCGCGGTCCGCCCGGATGGCCGCGGTCTTCGCGCAACTCGTTGTGAACAACGAATCCGAGGGCGTGCACTGTGTGCTGGTCCCGATCCGCGACGAGAACGGCGACCCGATGCCCGGGGTGATGATCGGTGACTGCGGCGCCAAGGGCGGGTTGACCGGTGTCGACAACGGCCGGCTGATGTTCGACGAGGTCCGCGTGCCCCGGACCAATCTGCTCGGCCGCTACGGCGACATCGACGACCAGGGCAACTACCACTCACCGATCGAGTCCCGTGGGCGCCGCTTCTTCACCATGCTCGGCACCCTGGTCCGCGGCCGGATCAGCGTCGCCGGCGGTGCGAACGCCGCCAGCCGGTCCGCGCTGGAGATCGCCACCAAGTACGCCGAGCAGCGGACCCAGTTCACCGCACCCGGCACCGATACCGAGGTCGCCCTGCTCGACTACCGCACCCACCAGCGCAAGCTGCTGCCGCGCATCGCGACGGCGTACGCGCTGATCTTCGCCCAGAACGACCTGGTCTCGATGATGCACGACGTGCAGTCGGCGACCGGCCTCGACGAGGCCGCCCAGCGCGAGCTGGAGACGATGGCCGCCGGGATCAAGGCGTACGCCACCGACTTCGCCACCGAGACCATCCAGGTCTGCCGCGAGGCCTGCGGCGGTGCCGGTTATCTGACCGCCAACCGGCTCGTCGTGCTGCGCGCCGATACCGACGTGTTCACCACCTTCGAGGGTGACAACACCGTGCTGCTGCAGCTGGTCGCCAAGTCGCTGCTGACCAACTTCCAGCGCTCCTTCGGCGCCATGGACACCATCGAGATGGTCCGCTTCGGCTCCCGCACGGTCGCCGATCAGGTCGTCGAGCGGACCTCGGTCCGCGGATTGGTGCAGCGCTTCCGCGACGTCTGGTCCGACGCCCTGCCGTTCACCGACCGGCTCGAACAGGTGCGGCTGTTCACCGACCGGGAGACCCACATGCTGGAGGGCCTGGCCCGGCGGCTGCGGCGCGCAGGCGATCCGGGGGAGGACGCCTTCGCGATCGCCAACTCCGCCCAGGACCACCTGGTCGCGACCGCCGTCGCCCACGTCGAGCGCAATGTGCTGGAGAGCTTCATCGCCGGCATCGAGGGCGCCGCCGACGCCGACGCCCGGCACCTGCTGGAACGGCTCTGCGACCTGTTCGCACTGAGCACCCTGGAGAAGCACCGGGCCTGGTATCTGGAGCACGACCGGCTCACCCCCGACCGGTCCAAGGCGCTCACCGCGACGGTCAACCAGCTCTGCGCCGAGCTGCGGCCGCAGGCGCGCACCCTGGTCGAGGGGTTCGGCATCCCGAACCGCTGGCTGGCCACCGAGATGATGGGCGCCGAGGCGGTCTGACTCGACCTTCACCCCGGCAGCAGGCCGGCGGCGCGGCCCACCTCGGCGTACGCCGCCGCCAGCGAGTCGACGGTCTCGTGCGCATTCAGACCCGAGGGGTTCGGTACCACCCAGAGCTCGGCCCCGGCGATCGGCTCGGGTTGCCGGCCGACCATGGCTTTCGGTACGCCGAAGCCCTGGCGGTACGCGGTCACCCCGAGCACCGCGACCACCCGGACGCCGCTGCGGCGTACCAGCCCCGCCAGCCGGACCGCGCCGATCCGCAGCTCGTCCCGGGAGAGCTCGTCGGCGCGCGCGGTGGCCCGGGGGACCAGGTTGCTGATCGCGATCCCGCGCCCGGTCAGGTACGCCTCATCGCCCGCGCTCATCCCCGCGGACAGGTCCACGGGCCGATCGATCAGCCCGGCGGCGAGCAGCGCTGGCCAGAACCGGTTGCCCGGTCGGGCGAAATGGGCACCCACCGCCGCCGACCAGAGGGAGGGGTTGATGCCCACGAACAGCAGCCGCGGGTCGGGCCCGAGCAGGTCCGGAATCACGACACCGCGGGCCCGCTGCAGCTCATCTCGGGTGGGCATGGTGCATACTCCGAACAGGCGGTCTCTCCACGGGCGGGCACCCCAGTGTGACCCGGGTGGGCGGCGTTGACCAGGCGTCGGCCCCGCGGGTAGGGTGGAGGGGCGCTTCGGCCTGCGTGCTCCTCGGACGGAGCAGGGGTACGCCTGACGGGTCGCGGCGCTGCACAGAAGCTATCCATCCATCGGAGCCCTACTACATGACGTCCTCCCTCGAGGCCACCCCGCAGGTCGCAGTCGACGACCTCGGTTCGCCCGAAGCCTTTCTCGAGGCCATCGACAAGACCATCAAGTACTTCAACGACGGCGACATCGTCACCGGAACCGTCGTCAAGGTCGACCGGGACGAGGTTCTCCTCGACATCGGTTACAAGACCGAAGGTGTCATTCCTTCCAAGGAACTCTCCATCAAGCACGACGTCGACCCGTTCGAGGTCGTCGAGGTCGGCGATGAGATCGAGGCCCTGGTCCAGCAGAAGGAGGACAAGGAAGGTCGCCTGATCCTGTCCAAGAAGCGCGCCCAGTACGAGCGCGCCTGGGGCACGATCGAGAAGATCAAGGAAGAGGACGGTGTCGTCACCGGCAAGGTGATCGAGGTCGTCAAGGGTGGTCTGATCATCGACATCGGCCTGCGCGGCTTCCTGCCCGCCTCGCTGGTGGAGATGCGCCGGGTGCGCGACCTGCAGCCCTACGTCGGCCAGGAGCTCGAGGCGAAGATCATCGAGCTGGACAAGAACCGCAACAACGTGGTGCTGTCCCGCCGTGCGTGGCTCGAGCAGACCCAGTCCGAGGTCCGGCACAACTTCCTCACCCAGCTGCAGAAGGGCCAGATCCGCAAGGGTGTGGTCTCCTCGATCGTCAACTTCGGTGCGTTCGTGGATCTGGGTGGCGTCGACGGCCTGGTGCACGTCTCCGAGCTGTCCTGGAAGCACATCGACCACCCGAGCGAGGTCGTCGAGGTCGGCCAGGAGGTCACCGTCGAGGTGCTCTCGGTGGAGATGGACCGCGAGCGCGTCTCGCTGTCGCTGAAGGCCACCCAGGAGGATCCGTGGCAGGCCTTCGCCCGCCTGCACCAGATCGGCCAGATCGTGCCGGGCAAGGTCACCAAGCTGGTTCCGTTCGGCGCGTTCGTGCGTGTCGAGGAGGGCATCGAGGGCCTGGTGCACGTCTCCGAGCTGGCCGAGCGCCACGTGGAGATCCCCGAGCAGGTCGTCTCGGTCAACGACGATGTGATGGTCAAGATCATCGACATCGACCTCGACCGGCGCCGGATCTCGCTGTCGCTGAAGCAGGCCAACGAGGGTGTCGACGTCGCGGCTGACGATTTCGACCCGACCCTCTACGGCATGACCGCGTCCTACGACGACCAGGGCAACTACCTCTACCCCGAGGGCTTCGATCCGGAGACCCAGGAGTGGAAGGAAGGCTACGACGAGCAGCGGCTCGCCTGGGAGCAGCAGTACGCCGAGGCGCACGCCCGCTGGGAGGCCCACAAGAAGCAGGTCGAGGAGGCCGAGCAGGCCGACCAGAACGCTGCGGTGGCCGCCGGCACCTCGTACAGCTCCGGTGGCAGCAGCAATGCGCCCGCCGACCAGGAGTCGTCCTCGGCTCCGAGCAGCGAGGGTTCGCTGGCCTCCGACGAGGCGCTGCAGGCCCTGCGCGACAAGCTGACCGGTGGCAACTGATCGCCTGAACGCATGAGGCTTCGGCCCCGCTCCTTCGGGAGTGGGGCCGTTGTCGTTCCCGGGCCGTTGTCGTTCCGGGCCCGCTTCGGCCGGGGCGGCGGGGTCAGGGCAGGGGGGTGAGCATCCGGTGCGGTTGCTTCAGGGCGACCGCCACCGGATCGTGCCGCTCCGCGGCGTTCCGGCCGGGCGCCAGGCGGACCACCAGATCCTCGACCGGCGGGGTGACCCGGCAGGTCGGGCAGGCCCCGTCGGCGTCCACATCGGTGCCGCAGGCGACATGGCTGAACACCCGCGGCGGGTGGTTGCCGTCGAGATGCTCCTCGCCCCAGCGGCTCAACCGGTGGATCACCGGCCACAGCTCCCGACCGGCGTCAGTGAGGGTGTATTCGACGCTGCGGCCCTGCGGGGAGCGGGTCAGCACGCCGGCTCCGACGAGGGTGTCGAGCCGGTCGGCCAGCACCGCCCGGGAGACGTCCAGATGGGCGAGGAAGTCGCCGAAGTGGGTCACCCCGTAGAAGGCGTCGCGCAGGATCAGCAGCGTCCAGCGTTCGCCGACCACCTCCAGGGCGCGGGCCAGATAGCAGCCCTGCCGCTCATAACCGGTACCAAGTGCCATGCCGACATTCTAGCGCTCAGGTCTTGTCAACGGACCGGTTCTGTGACAAGACTGATCTCATGAGCAGACCGAACCCGTCCTCCTACACCACCGTGCTGGCCGTGGTGGGGCTGAGCACCTGGGTCTCGATGCTGGCGTACGCCGGTCCGCTCGGAAACGTGGTGACCCTGACCCGGGCACTGCGCACCTCGGCGACCGGATCGGCCTGGGTGCTCGCCTCGATGAGCATCGGGCTGGCGGTCACCCTGCTCGCGGCCGGTGTGATCGCCGACGAGATCGGGCACCGACGGGTGTTCGTGCGCGGCGCGCTGCTTGTTCGCCACCGCCAATCTGGTCTGCGGGCTGACCGATTCGGTGACCGCCTTCGTGCTCGCCCGGCTGGTCGCTGGCGCGGGTGCCACCGGGATGATCGCGACCGGGCTGGGGCTGGTCGCCGCGGCCAGCGAACACGACACCCACCGCCGCACCACCGCGACCTGGTGGAGCGTGGCGATGGGGGCCGGAATCGCCCTGGGCCCGATCGGTACCGGGTTGCTGGACCGGATCGACGGCTGGCACCTGTTCTATCTCGGCCTCGCGCTCGGTGGGGCGTTGCTCGGTCTGGCCGCCGCCCGGCTGCGGCTGCCGGCGGCGCCGCGGCGTAGCGGCCGGCGCCTGGACCTGCTCGGTTTCGCGCTGCTCACCGGGGCGCTCGCCACCGGTGTCACCGCCATCGTCGGTTTCCGCACCGGTGCCGGCCCGGGCACGATCGCGCTGCTGGTCGCCGCGCTGCTGCTCACCGTCGCCCTGGTGGTCAGCCAGCGGCGCGGCCGCAGCACCCTGATCGACCCCGCGCTGTTCCGGCACCGCGGCTTCCTGGCCGCGACACTGGCCGGCTTCGGCACCGGGTTCGGCGTGATCGCGGCGATGTCGTACGCCTGCAGCCACTTCGTGCTGGGGTTGGGGATGTCCACGCTGGCCGCCGCCTGTCTGCTCGCGGCCTGGTCCGGTACCAGCGCGGTCGCGGCCCTGGTCGTCGCCCGGGTGGCCGCGAACCTGCCCGGCCCGGCCCAACTGGCCGGCGGCCTCACCGGTACCGCGGCCGGCCTGCTGCTGCTGATCCCGGCGACCAGTCCGCTCGGGATGCTGCCGGGACTGCTGCTCGCCGGCGCGGCCAGTGGGGTGCTGAACGCCGGGCTGGCCCGGCAGGCGGTCGCCACCGTCCCGGCCGAGCGGGCCGCGATGGGATCGGGCGCCAACAACACCGCCCGCTATCTGGGCGCCGCTCTCGGCGTGACGCTGGCCGCCACCCTGGTCGGCCATGCACCGACACTCGGGATCGGCTGGCAGCGGGTCACCCTGGTGACCGGCGTGGCCGCCGCGCTCAGCGCCCTCGGCGTACTGCTGCTCTCCCGCGCCCACAGCCGGGCCGCGGATCCTCAACCGGCACTGGCGAAAGGCGACCGATGAGCACCGACGCTGTCCCACTTCCTGACTTCGACCTGACGCAGGCCAGTGCCTTCGTCGCCGAGAGCGGTCTCCGGGTCCTCGGCATCAGCCGCGACCGGGTGACCGGTGAGGTCGACCTCGGCCCGCGGCAGCACACCCCGTGGGGAGTGATCCACGGCGGCGTCTACTGCAGCATCATCGAGAGCGCGGCCAGCATCGGCGGCTCGGCCGCCGTCGCCGCCCGCGGCCAGGTCGCGGTCGGGGTGCACAACGCCACCGACCTGATCCGCTCGGTCACCGGTGGCCGCGCCGCGGTGGAGGCCCTGCCGATCCACCAGGGCCGGACCCAGCAACTCTGGCGGGTCACCGTCAGCCAGCAGGGCAAGCTGCTCGCCCAGGGCCAGGTCCGGTTGCAGAATCTGGACGCCGGTCGGCTGTGAGTAACATCGCCCGCATGCTGCGGGTTGCACTCACCGGAGGCCTGGCCTCGGGCAAGACGACGGTCGCCGAACGCTGGGCCGAGCACGGGGCGGTGCTGATCGACTCCGATGTGCTCGCCCGCGAGGTCGTCGAGCCCGGTACGCCCGGACTCGCGGCGGTGCGGGAGCGGTTCGGTGACCGGGTGCTGGCCGCCGACGGCAGCCTGGACCGGAAGGCGCTGGGTGCGGTGGTGTTCGCGGATTCCCAGGCACGCAAGGATCTCGAGGGCATCCTGCATCCGCTGATCCGGGCCCGGGCGGCCGAGCTGCAGCAGGCCGCGGCGCCGGAGGCGATCGTGGTCCAGGTGATCCCGCTGCTCGCGGAGACCGGGCGTACCGAGGGTTTCGACGCGATCGTGGTGGTCGACCTGCCCACCGAGACCCAGTTGCGTCGGGCGATGGCCCGCGACGGGTCGAGCGCCGAGCAGGCCGGCGCGCGGATCGAGGCCCAGGCCGGGCGCACCGAACGGCTCGCCGTGGCCGATCTGGTCGTCGACAACTCCGGGGACCGGGAGCAGCTGCTCGCCGAGGCCGACCGGGTCTGGCACGAACTGCGGCGCCGGGTCGCGCTCGCCGCCGACTGATCGAAATCAAAACTTGATCGAGGTTCCAGCCGCAGATCAGTGCGGATGATCCATCGATCCGAGATTCTGGTGCGCGGGTCGCTGACCCAGCCGCCGGGGGAGTGATCCCCCTCGATCAGGAGGTTGGCCGTGGAATGCCCACGCTGCCGTGCCGAGCTGCCCGAGGTCGCACACTTCTGCCACAACTGTGGCCAGGACATGCGCTCTCCGGATCTGGCTCGCCGCAAGTCGTTCGCCGTCAAACCCGATGAACCGGTCGCGTCGTTCGCGCTGGTCTCCACGATCATGCCCCGCGGCGCGGGGGAGCGCCCGCAGACCTATCGGCTGGCGCTGACCATCGCGCTCGTCGCGGCCCTGATCGCCGCGATCTTCGGCGCACTGCCGATCGCGGTGCTGATCGCCGCCTTCGCCATCCCGATCGTCTACATCGTCTACCTCTACGACGTGAACCTGTGGGAGGACGAACCGGTCCCGGTGACCGCGATGGCCTTCCTGCTCACCGCGGTCCTGGGCGCCGGGCTGCTGATCGGGCTCCGCGCCCTCGGCCTGCTCGGGCCGTCGACCTCGGGGCTCGGCCAGACCGGACAGAGCGTCGGCCCGACCGTCAGCGGCTTCCTGGTGGCCGCGCTGCTGATCCCGGTCGTCGGTGAGCTGATCCGCCAGATCGGACCCCTCGTCCTGGCCAGCCGACCGCAGTTCGACGACCTGATGGACGGCCTCACCTTCGGCATCATCTCCGGTGTCGCCTTCGCCACCGCCGACACCCTGGTCCGGCACTGGTCGAGCCTCACCGGCGGGTTCGTCGGCGTCAACGATCCCGGCACCTGGGCCACCCTGATCTTCCTCGAGGGCTTCGTGAAGCCGCTGCTGATGGGCACCGCGACCGGGATCGCCTGCGCCGAGTTCTCCGGCCTGGGCGAGGGATACGACGGGTTCAGCGGGCGTTACCTGCGTGGCCTGCTGGAGGCGATCGCGGCGAACATCGCGTACGCCGGCGGCATCTATCTGCTCGGCTTCCTGGACAACCCGACGCTGCGGGTGATGCTGCAGCTGATCTGGGCGCTGCTGATCCTGGCGGTGCTGGTGATCCGGGTACGCAATGTGCTGCACCACGGGCTGATGGAGGCCGCCCTGGAGGCGACCGCCCGCCAGGGTGTCGGAGGCCTGCCGGGTGCCGGTGCGCAGGGCGACCTCGACTTCTGCCCGCGCTGCGAGATGCCGCTGATCCCGGGGTCGCTGTTCTGCACCGCCTGCGGGACCGCGGTACGGACCCGGAGCAAGGCCCACAAGGACAGGACCGCGGTGGCGGCCCAGCAACCGGCACCACCAGCGACCGACCCCGAGGAACGCGCCCGGAACGCCTTCTATGACGAGGAGGAAGGCAAATGAGCGACTGGAACAATCCCGGCAACAATCCGGCCGGTGGACAGGGCTGGGGCGGCCCGCAGGGCCCGAACCCCGGCCAGCCGCCGCAGGGTCAGCCGTCGCAGGGCGGGTGGAACCAGCCGCAGCAGCCCGGTTACGGACAGGGATATCCGCAGCAACAGGGCTACGGGCAACAGGGCTATGGGCAGCAGGGGTACGGGCAGCAACCCGGATACGGGCAGCAGCAGTACGGGCAGGGCTTCGGCTCGGCACCGGGTGGACCGCCGCCGCGACCGAAGAAGTCCAACGGCACCATCATCGGCATCGTCGTCGCCGGTGTGGCCGTGCTGACGGTGGCCGGGTTGCTGTTCATGATGTTCGCCCCGGCCAGGGGCAACGGCCCCGACATCACCCCGGTCACCCCGCCGCCGGCCCCGCCGACCAGCAGCCCGACGGCGACCAGCACGCCGACCAGCTCGCCGCGGCCGACCCGGACCCCGACGAGTACGCGCACCACCCCGCCGTCCGGCAGCGGGGAGAGCGTCGGCAACGGCCTGACGGTGCAGCTCCCGTCCGGCTGGCGGGTGGCCAGCCGCTCCGCCGACACCTCCACCATCCTCACCGACAGCAGGGGGCGGTTGATGCTGATCAGGACCGGGCGGTCGACCAGCCCGACCGCCTCGGTGGAGAAGGTGAACGACAGCATCACCCAGGACGGCACCAACATCAAGAAGTCCCAGGTCGAGGAGCCCGCACTGGATTCCCGGTTGTCGACGGCCAAGCAGACCGTGACCTGGACCTTCGCCGACGGGTCCGGTTCGGCCAATCTGGGGGCCGTCACGGTGATGGCGGTCCGCAAGAGCGACAACATCGGCTTCTCCGCCACCCTGGCCGCCCCGGCCAAGGACTTCAGCCCCGGCAACCAGCTCGATCAGGACGCCACGGAGATCCTGAAATCACTGGTGGAGTCGACCCTGGCCTGAACCGGAACGGCCGCCGGCCGGCGCTGTCGGAGGGTCCGCGTACGCTTCATTGCATGCGACCCGTGGAAGATGTGCAGCGCCGGCTGGCGCCGTTCAAGGTGCACTCCGACTTCGAGCCGGCCGGCGACCAGCCCGCGGCGATCAAGGAGCTGACCCGGCGCCTGAACAACGGCGAGCAGGATGTCGTGCTGCTCGGCGCGACCGGCACCGGCAAGACCGCGACGGTGGCCTGGCTGGCCGAGCAGGTGCAGCGGCCGATGCTGGTGATGCAGCCGAACAAGACGCTCGCGGCCCAGTTCGCCAACGAGCTGCGACAGTTCTTCCCGGACAATTCGGTCGAATACTTCGTCTCCTACTACGACTACTACCAACCGGAGGCATACGTTCCGCAGACCGACACCTACATCGAGAAGGACTCCTCGCTGAACGAGGAGGTCGAGCGGCTGCGGCACCGCGCCACCTATTCGCTGCTCACCCGGCGCGACGTGATCGTGGTCGCGACCGTCTCCGCGATCTATGGTCTGGGCACGCCGACCGAGTGGGTCGACCAGATGATCAAGCTCAAGGTCGGTGAGGAGATCGACCGCGACTCGCTGCTCCGCCGGCTGGTCGACATCCAGTACGCCCGCAACGACCTGTCCGGTGCGCGGGGCACCTTCCGGGTCCGCGGCGACACCCTCGAGGTGTTCCCGATGTATGAGGAGCTGGCCTGGCGGATCGAGTTCTTCGGCGACGAGATCGAGGCGCTGTCCACCCTCCAGCCGCTCACCGGTGAGGTGGTCTCGGAGGACCAGGAGATGTACATCTTCCCGGCCAGCCACTACGCCGCCGGTGCCGACCGGATGGAGCGGGCGATCAAGGGCATCGAGCTGGAGCTGGAGGAGCGGCTCGCCGAGCTGGAGGGGCAGAACAAGCTGCTGGAGGCGCAGCGGCTGCGGATGCGGACCACCTACGACCTGGAGATGATGCGCCAGATCGGCAGCTGCTCCGGCATCGAGAACTACTCCCGGCACATCGACGGCCGCGCCCCCGGCAGCCCGCCGAACTGCCTGCTCGACTACTTCCCCGAGGATTTCGTGCTGGTGCTGGACGAGTCGCACGTCACCGTCCCCCAGATCGGCGGGATGTACGAGGGCGACATGTCCCGCAAGAGAACCCTGGTGGAGCACGGATTCCGGCTGCCCAGTGCCACCGACAACCGGCCGCTGCGGTTCGAGGAGTTCGTGGAGCGGATCGGCCAGTCGGTCTATCTGTCCGCCACCCCTGGGGCGTACGAACTGGCCCGCAGCGACGGCACGGTGCAGCAGATCATCCGCCCCACCGGGCTGGTCGACCCCGAGGTGATCGTGAAACCCACCCAGGGCCAGATCGACGACCTGATGGGGGAGATCCGCACCCGCACCGAACGCAACGAGCGGGTGCTGGTGACCACGCTGACCAAGAAGATGGCCGAGGACCTCACCGACTACCTGCTCGAACACGGGGTGCGGACCCGCTATCTGCACTCCGAGGTGGACACCCTGAAGCGGGTCGAGCTGCTCCGCGAGCTGCGGCTCGGCGAATACGACGTGCTGGTCGGCATCAACCTGCTGCGGGAGGGCCTCGACCTGCCCGAGGTGTCGCTGGTCGCGATCCTGGACGCCGACAAGGAGGGCTTCCTGCGCTCGGACCGGTCCCTGATCCAGACCATCGGCCGCGCCGCGCGGAACGTCGCCGGCCAGGTGCACATGTACGCCGACAAGATCACCCCGAGCATGGCCAACGCAATCGATGAGACCAACCGACGCCGGGAGATCCAGGTCGCCTACAACACCGAGCACGGCATCGACCCCAAGCCGCTGCGCAAGCGGATCGCCGACATCACCGACATGCTGAACCGCGAGGACGCCGACACCGCCGAGCTGATGGCCGACTCCCGGCTGAACAACAAGAAGGGTGGGCGGACGCCGACCCCGCGCGAGGGCGAGCCGCAGTCCGAGCGTGACGTGAAGAACCTCCCGGCCGCCGAGCTGGCCGGGCTGGTCACCGAGCTCACCGACCAGATGCACACCGCCGCCGGCGAACTGCAGTTCGAGGTCGCCGCCCGGCTGCGCGACGAGATCTCCGAGCTGAAGAAGGAGCTGCGGCAGATGGTGGAGGCCACCAAGTAGGGCGTGCCCGATGATCACCCGGCTGCGGCGATCAGCTCCTTGAGTCGCAGCGCATTGAACGCGGCGTACCCGTGGTTGTCGTTGTTGAAATAGCAGTACGCCGGCCGGCCGCCGCTGGTCAGGGCCCGCAGGTGAGCCACCCACGGCTCCAGCGCGGCATCGTCGAAGGAGCCGCCGTAGCGCCAGTTCGGGTCGCTGTTGTGGAAGCGCACGTACGCCAGCCGACCGGTGGCGCGCAGCACCGGCTCCCGCCCGGCGATCACCGATACGACGAACCCCGCGCCGTGCCGGTCGAGCAGGTCGAACACGCCGTCATCGAGCCAGGAGGGGTGCTGCGGTTCGATCGCCACCCGGATCCGCTCCGGCAGCAGCCCCAGGAAGTGCGCCAGCCGCTCGTCGTCGCGGGCGAGCTCGGCCGGCAATTGCAGCAGCAGCGGCCCGGCGTGCGCACCCAATAGGTCGTGGGTGTGCGTGATGCGCTCGACCCAGTCCTCGGGATTGTTGAGCTTCCGGAAGTGCGTCAGGTAGCGCGAGGCCTTGACCGCCATCTCGAAACCGGCCGGCAGCCGATCCCGCCAACCGGTGACGGTCTTGTCCGCGGGCCAGCGGTAGTGCGAACCGTTGAGTTCGACGGTGTCGAACCGGGCCGCGTAGTGGTCGAGCTGGTCGGCGACCCGGAGCCCGACGGGATAGAAGGTGCCGCGCCAGTGCTGGTAGGTCCACCCGGAGGTCCCGATCCGCACATCCACCGATCAAGGGTAACGACACCCGACCTGCCCACCCGTTGTCCGATTGCTGATCCCGGCGGCCGAAGGTGCATACTGATCCGCGGAGAAGGGGAGTATTCCTGATACGGCGATGTCGTCATCACGGTGCGTCCGGCGGGCGCCCCGGTGTCGTCGATCGAGGGAGCCGCCACGGCGGGCCTCGGTGGAAGAGACCTTCGGGAACGACGCGTACCCGAACGAGAGGCCCCGCCCATGCATGTCACGTCCTATGCCTGGATCATCACCGTCGCGGTGATGGTGACGGTCCTGGCGATCGACGTCCTCATCATCGGCCGCCGCCCACACGAACCATCGATGAAGGAGTGCGGGATCTTCATCGCGCTCTACGTGCTGCTCGCGATCGTGTTCGGCTTCGGGGTCTGGGGGATCTCCGGGCCGCAGTACGCGGGGGAGTTCTTCGCGGGCTGGCTGACCGAATATTCACTGTCGGTCGACAACCTGTTCATCTTCATCATCATCATGACCAAGATGAAGGTGCCCCGGCATCTGCAGCAGTTCGCGCTGATCGTCGGCATCATCCTGGCGCTGGTCTTCCGTGGTGCGTTCATCGCCGCCGGTGCCGCCGCGATCCAGAGCTTCAGCTGGGTGTTCTTCCTCTTCGGTGCTTTCCTGATCTACACCGCGATCAAGCTGGTCATCGAATACCGGCAGGGTGAGGATCCGGACGCCGAGGAGAACCTGCTGATGCGCTTCGTGAAGCGCCGGTTCCCGGCCACCGACGAGTTCCACGGCACCCGGTTGACCAAGGTCGAGAACGGCCGGCGGCTGATCACCCCGATGCTGTTCGTGATCGTCGCCCTCGGCTCGACCGACCTGTTGTTCGCGCTCGACTCGATCCCGGCGATCTACGGCCTGACCCAGGAGCCCTACCTGGTGTTCACCGCCAACGTGTTCGCGCTGATGGGGCTGCGGCAGCTCTACTTCCTGATCGGCGGGCTGCTGAAGAAGCTCGTCTATCTCTCGGTCGGGCTGTCGGTGGTGCTGGCCTTCATCGGTGTGAAGCTGGTCATGCACGCCCTGCACGAATACGGGGTGGACGCCGCCTTCGGGCTGAACTTCGAGATCCCGATCTGGGTCTCGCTGCTGGTCATCATCGTCACCCTGGCGATCACCACCTTCGCCAGCCTGATCAAGTCCAAGAACGACGAGGATCTGGCGACCGGGGGTTAATCCGCTGTCAGCAGGCGCAGCGCCGCGGCGGTCGATGCGTCACCGGGCAGGAAGGTCTCCAGGTGTACGCCGTCGAGCAGCACGTCGGTGGCCATCGTGAGCCGGGACGCCACGCTGAACAGGCGCAGGGTCTCCGCCCGCACGGTCAGTTCGAGCACGGCGACCGGGCCGGGTGAGTCGGGCGGGTCCTGGCTGCCGATCAGTGCGGCCACCTCCTCGGTCAGGGCCTGGTGTCGTGGGTCCCGGGTCTGGGCCGCCCGATGGCGGAGCTGCCGGTGGAGATGGGCGGACCAGTCGGCCAGGTTCCGGATTCGCGGTGCGAGACCCTCGGGGTGTACGCAGAGCCGGATCACGTTGATCGGCGGTTCCAGCAGCTCGGCCGAGCAGCCTTCGAGGAGCACATCGACGGCGGTGTTCGCGTCGATGACATCCCAGTAGTCGTCCAGGAGCAGGGCCGGATGAGGGAGATGGGCGTCGAGCAGTGTGCGCAGGCCGGCCCAGATCTGTGCGTTGTCGGCCGCATCCGGAGCGCCGTCTGGATAACGGGGTGCATACCCGCCCGCCAGCAGCAGCCGATTGCGCTCCCGCAGCGGGATGGCGAGGTGTTCCGAGAGGTGCAGGATCATCTGCGGTGTCGGCCTGGCCAGCCCCGTCTCCACCCGACTCAGGTGCCGCGTGGAGACCGTGGACACGTCCGAGAGCGCCTGTTGGCTCAGCGCACGGCTCTCCCGCCACTCGCGCAACAGCGCGCCCACGGCATCGGTCATGGGGGACAGCGTAGGGCGGGCCGGCGTCGGCCCCATGACCTCGGAGGTCATGGTGTCCCGGTGCATGGCGGGTCAGGGTCGTCCCATCCCGCACCGCGGGCAATCGACCCAGAAGGAGACCCATCATGGAAACCGTCGTCACCGACTATCTGGCCACCTGGAACGCGCAGGGCGAGGAGCGTTCCGGCCTGCTGGCGCGGCACTTCGCCGAGGACGTGACCTATACCGATCCGCTGGCGGTGAGCACCGGGCGGGACCAGCTGGGCGCGGTGATCGGTGCGGTCCAGGAGCAGTTCCCCGGGATGAGCCTGCGCCCGCACGGGACCCCGGACGGCCATCACGACCAGGTGCGGTTCCAGTGGGCGCTGGGGCCGGCCGATGGCGAACCCGTCGTGATCGGTTTCGACGTGCTCGTCGTCGATTCGCAGGGCCTGATCAGCGACGTGCGTGGCTTCCTGGACAAGGTGCCCGGATGAGCAAAAGGCGCGGCGCTTGACCCTCCCATCATGGGAGGTGCCACGCTGATCGCATGCAGGAGTTGAGCATCGGCGAGTTGGCCCGGGCCAGTGGACTGACGGTGAAGCGGTTGCGGCACTACCACGACATCGGGGTGCTACCCGCGGCACGGACCGATCCAGCCAGCGGCTACCGCTGGTACCACCCGGACCAGGTCGCCGATGCCGTGCTGCTGCAGCGATTGCGGGCCTCCGGGGTGCCCCTGCCGGAGGTGGGGGAGATCCTCAGCTCACCGGAGCGCCGACACGACCTGGTGATCGAGGCGCTGCGGCGTACCCGCTCGGCACTGGAACGCGCCCGGGACCGTGTCGACGAGGCGGCGCTGCTGCTGGAGAGCCTGCCCGAGGTGCCGCTGGCGATCCGCCGGATCCCCGACCAGTGGGTGTGCACGGCGCGCGCCGAGCTGACCTGCGAGGAGTGCCCGGCCTGGTTCGGCGAGATCTTCCCGAGGTTGTACGCCGCAGCGGGCGGCCTGCCGGTCGGCCCGGTCGGCGCCTGCTATGGCACCGCCTTCTTCGAAGAGGGCCGCGGACCGGTGCAGGCCATCGTGCCGGTCGTCGCCGGGACCCCGGGTGCCGAACGGCTGCCCGGCGGCACCTTCGCGGTGGCCGTCCATGACGGCTCCTATGACAACTTCCAGACCACCTATGCCGCGCTCGCCGCGCAACTGCACACCGGCGACGGGAAGCACCGCGCGATCCCCGATGGGGACATGCGTGAGCACTACCTGATCGGCCCCACCGAGACCCCGGAACCGCAGCGCTGGCGCTCCGAGGTCTGCTGGCCCGTCGAACCCTGACCGCCCGCAATCCCCACCACCAGAGGAGAAATCATGCCCGCTCTGTCTGCCATCACCTTCGACTGCCAGGACGTCGCCACCCAGTCACGGTTCTGGTCGGCCCTGCTGGACCGACCGATCGACGCGGGGGCCAGTGAGTTCTTCGCCGGGATCGGCGTCACCCACGGTGAACCGACCGGAAGCCCCGGCCTGCTCTTCCTCAAGGTCGGTAGTGACCGCGAGCCCGCCAAGAACCCGGTGCACCTGGACCTCTACGACACCGATCTGGAGGGTGCCGCCGCCCGGGCGAAAGAGCTGGGCGCCGAGCAGGTGGGCACCTTCGACGAGTTCGGGATCGAGTGGGTGACGCTGCGCGATCCCGAGGGGAACCTCTTCGACATCGGCCGGCCCTCGCGCTCCGGCGGTGGCGCCGGTGCTGGCGAACTCGTCGACGAGACACCGTTCTGAGAGCGTGGATCGAGAAGGTGTCCGACTCACCGGTTGAGTTCGCATGACCTGCGGAATTTGCGGCTCGATCGCGGAATCGGCCGATCTGGGCACTGATCGGGAATCGAGCCGCAAATTTCGGCGGGCCGAGCGGGGCGCCCGGGGCCACCTGCTCCCCGGTCCGACTCGCTCGCTCATCTCGACCCGCGATGAGCGCGCGCGGTCGGCCTGCGGGACCCACTCCGCGTACCAACTTCCACTCTGCGTACCAACTTTCACTCTGCGGCTTGCATGCAGGCCGCAGAGTGAGAGATAGGCCGTGGGAGTGGGTGGCGGCCCGGGCGGCCCGATGGTTTCGACTCGCTCGTTCCTCGCTCGCTCAACCAACGGAGTGGGAGGGCTCGTTCCTCGCTCAACCAAGGGAGGGCTCATCTCGACACGCTGACCCGGCTCCGCTTCGCTGCGCCGGGTCAGCTACTCGATGAGCGTCAGTAGCCGCGCTCGCGCCACTCACCCAGCTGCGGGCGTTCGGCACCGAGGGTGGTGCTGTCGCCGTGACCGGGATGCACCGCGGTGTCATCGTCGTACACCCCGAAGATCCGTTCCTCGAGGTCGTCCATCAGCGAGGTGAAGTCCTCCGGGTTGCCCGTCTTGCCGGGGCCACCGGGGAACAACGAATCACCGGTCAGCAACTGGATCTGCCCACCTCCCGGCGGGCGGTAGGCGAGTGCGATGGCACCGGGGGTGTGGCCGACCAGGCCGATCACCGCCAACTGTTCGCCGCCGGGCAGCGCCACGGTGTCACCGGTCCAGACCGGGTCGCTGGACACCCCGGTCCGCTCGGCGATCGCCTCCTCGTCGGGGCGGCCGGCGACCAGCCGGGCCCCGGTCGAACCGGCCAGCGAGGCCAGCGCCCGGATGTGATCGGGATGGCGATGGGTGGTGACGATGGTGTCCACGGTGCGGCCGGCCAGCACGTCGGTGATCCGGTCGGCGTCGTCGGCGGCGTCCACCAGCACGGTGCCCGAACCGTCGGTGAGCAGATAGACGTTGTTGTCCATCGGCCCCACCGAGAACTTGGTCAGCGTGACGGTGTCGGAGACCGGGATCTCCACCGGATCCCCACCGGGCTCGACATGGTACGCGGGCTGGGTCATCGGGAACTCCTGTCGGTCAGGACCGGGCGTTGGGCAACGGGCGGCCGGCCAGGTCGGTGTAGAAGACCTCGTCGCCCACCTTGAACTCCATCATCGGTGAGTTCTCCCGGACCTGATAGACGGTGACCGTGAATTGCCGCCACCAGTTATATTTCCGGTCGTTCATCACCTGCTTGATGCTGCCGTGCAGCTGCGCCGGATCCAGGGTCGCCGGATCGATCGGTACCGCGTAGTTCAACCGCGCCGGACCGACCCGGGCGGCGAATGGCGGCTGCGCGCCGAACAGCGCCGCCCGCGACACCACGGTCGCCGGGCAGTCCACCAGATTCCCGCACGGCCCGGGCTGCTCCAGTTCGAGCCGGGTGTTCTCGTCATAGATCAACGCCAGATTCCCGATCGGGCCGCCACCGGTGATGGCCTTGAGTTCGCCGAGGGCGGTGGTGATGCCGTCGGCCGAGCGGAGGTCGACATCGGAGATCGGACGCAGGTCGGCGCCGAGCCAGATGTGACGGGAGTTGTCCAGGCAGATCAGATGGGTGAGCGGGCGGCCCAGCTGCAGGTCGACCTCCAGGCGTACGCCCCGCTCGGAGCAGCCGGTGCTGATGTCGGAGGCGGCCAGCGCGTTCGCCGGGCCGGAGAGATCGACGTCCTTGACCCGCATCGGCCGGGCCGCCGGATCCAGCGGTGCGATCGCGGACCGGACCGGATCCGTCGCACCCTCCCGCAGCGTCCAGGTCTCGGCCTGGTTGTCGCGGATCACCTGGACGCTGGCCTCGAAGCTGCTCAACTTCGCCGAGAGGACCTGTTTCGAGTCGGCGGCGTCGGCGATCTGACGGACCACCTGGGTACTGCTCTTCGACTGCAGCAGGCTCCCCGACGGGCGGGCGGCGCAACCCGCCAGCAGCAGAGGGATCACCAGCACCGCGAGCAGGGCCCCGACCGTGATGGAGCGCTTGCGCACGTCGACCTCCTCACCCGCGAACGTGGGAAGAGCCGGACGGCGGGCGGCACCCGGACGTTGGCAGCGTAATCGCTGGCTCGCCGCCCCGGCCGACGCCACGCCACGGGCGGCGGAGTTCGGCCGGATCCGCCTGCTCGCTCAGGGCTGAACCGGTCCCTTTCGGTTTGTCAGACCAGCGCCGTAGGCTCGACTCTCGTGATGGAACGGCTGATCGTCCGGGGTGCCCGGGAACACAATCTGCGCAATGTCTCGCTGGATCTCCCGCGGGACTCGCTGATCGTGTTCACCGGCCTGTCCGGCTCGGGCAAGTCCAGTCTGGCCTTCGACACGATCTTCGCCGAGGGCCAGCGGCGCTACGTCGAATCGCTGTCGGCGTACGCCCGGCAGTTCCTCGACCAGGCCGACAAACCCGACGTCGATTTCATCGAGGGGCTCTCGCCGGCGGTCTCGATCGACCAGAAGTCGACCTCCCGCAACCCGCGCTCGACCGTCGGCACCATCACCGAGGTGCACGACTATCTGCGCCTGTTGTACGCGCGGGCCGGGCGGCCGCACTGCCCGATCTGCGGTGAGCCGGTCTCCAAGCAGTCGCCGCAGCAGATCGTCGACCGGCTGCTGGCGCTGCCCGAGGGCACCCGGTTCCAGGTGCTGGCACCGGTGATCCGCGGCCGCAAGGGTGAATACGTCGACCTGTTCCGCCAGCTCGCCACCGATGGTTTCGCCCGTGCCCGGGTGGACGGCGAGACCCATCAGCTGACCAGCCCGCCGACGCTGAACAAGCAGCAGAAGCACAACATCGACGTGGTCGTCGACCGGATCGCGATCAAGCCGTCGGCGAAGCAGCGGCTCACCGACTCGGTGGAGACGGCGCTGCGGCTGGCCAACGGCGTGGTCGCGGTCGACTTCGTCGATCTGGATCCCAAGGATCCGGAGCGGGAGCGGCGCTACTCGGAGAAGATGGCCTGCCCCAACGATCACGACATCTCGATCGAGGAGTTGGAGCCCCGGCAGTTCTCCTTCAACGCGCCCTGGGGCGCCTGCCCGGAGTGCTCCGGCCTCGGCACCCGGATGGAGGTCGACCCGGAGCTGGTCGTGCCCGACGACTCCAAGACCCTCGACGAGGGAGCGATCGCGCCCTGGTCCGGTGCGCACGTCGCCGACTACTTCGGCAAACTGCTGCGCTCGCTGGCCAGGACCGAGGGCTTCGACACCGACACCCCGTGGCGCGAGCTGAGCGCCGCCGACCAGAAGATCGTGCTGCACGGGGTCGGCGATCCGCTGCTGGTGCGTTACCGCAACCGCTACGGGCGGGAGCGGTCCTACTCGGCGAAATACGAGGGCGTGGTGCCCTACATCAAGCGGCGGCACGCCGAGGCCGAGACCGACACCTCCCGGGAGCGGTTCGCCGGTTACATGCGCGAGGTGCCCTGCACCGCCTGCCGCGGCGCCCGGCTCAAGCCGAGCTCGCTGGCGGTCACCGTCGGCGGCCGCAACATCGCCGAGGTGTCGGACCTGTCGATCGCCGAGGCGGCCGAGTTCCTCGGTTCGTTGGAGCTGAGCCACCGGGAACGGCAGATCGCCGAACGGGTGCTCAAGGAGATCCACGAGCGGCTCCGGTTCCTGCTCGATGTCGGGCTGGACTATCTGACCCTGTCCCGGCCCGCGGGGTCGCTGTCCGGCGGTGAGGCGCAGCGGATCCGGCTGGCCACCCAGATCGGCGCCGGCCTGGTCGGCGTGCTCTACGTGCTCGACGAGCCGAGCATCGGGCTGCACCAGCGCGACAACCACCGGCTGATCGAGACCCTGGTCCGGCTCCGCGACCTGGGCAACACGCTGATCGTCGTCGAGCACGACGAGGACACCATCCGCACCGCCGACTGGGCCGTCGACATCGGCCCCGGGGCGGGGGAGCACGGCGGCCATGTCGTCGTCTCCGGTCCGGTCGACGAGCTGCTGACCAGCACCGACTCGCTCACCGGGGCCTACCTGTCGGGGCGCCGCAGCATCCCGATGCCGACCCATCGCCGGCCCGGCAAGGGCTTGGCGGTGACCGTGCACGAGGCCACCGAGAACAACCTCGACAACGTCACCGTCTCCTTCCCGCTCGGGCAGCTGGTGTCGGTGACCGGGGTGTCGGGTTCGGGCAAGTCGACCCTGGTCAACCAGATCCTCTACACGGCGCTGGCCAAGCGGATCTACAACGCCCGCGAGGTGCCCGGCCGGCACCGGTCGATCACCGGTGCCGAACACATCGACAAGGTGATCCACGTCGACCAGTCGCCGATCGGGCGGACGCCGCGGTCGAACCCGGCCACCTACACCGGCGTCTTCGACCACATCCGCAAGCTGTTCGCGTCCGCACCGGAGGCGAAGGTGCGCGGTTACCAGCCCGGCCGGTTCTCGTTCAACGTCAAGGGCGGGCGCTGTGAGGCGTGCTCCGGTGACGGCACGATCAAGATCGAGATGAACTTCCTGCCCGATGTCTACGTGCCCTGCGAGGTCTGCAAGGGCGCGCGATACAACCGCGAGACCCTCGAGGTGCACTACAAGGGCCGGACGATCGCCGAGGTGCTGGACATGCCGATCGAGGAGGCGGCCGAGTTCTTCGCCGCCATTCCGGCGATCGCCCGGCACCTCAAGACGCTCAACGATGTCGGCCTGGGTTATGTACGCCTCGGCCAGCCCGCGCCGACGCTGTCCGGTGGCGAGGCACAGCGGGTGAAGCTGGCCGCCGAGCTGCAGAAGCGGTCCACCGGCCGCACCCTCTATGTGCTCGACGAGCCGACCACCGGCCTGCACTTCGAGGACATCCGCAAGCTGCTCGGTGTCCTCGGCCGACTGGTCGACGCCGGGAACTCGGTGGTGGTGATCGAGCACAACCTCGATGTCATCAAGACCTCGGACTGGATCATCGACATGGGTCCCGAGGGTGGCTCCGGTGGTGGCCGGCTGCTCGTGGAGGGTACGCCGGAGACCGTCGCCGACACCCCGGAGTCGCACACCGGTCGGTTCCTCAAGCCGCTGCTGGAGGGTCACCACGTGCCGGTCGCGCTGCCCGAGGAGCCCCTGTTCGAGGCGCCCGAGCCGGTGAAGGGTGCGAAGGGCCGCCGCGCCGCGAAGCAGTCACCGAGCACGCGGGCCGTCGCGGCCAACGGGTCGGCGAAGCAGAGCACCGCCAAGCAGACCCCCGCCAAGCAGCCCCCCGCCAAGCAGCCCCCCGCCAAGAAGGCCCCGGCCAAGCAGACCCCCACGAAGAAGGCGGCTGCAGGCAGGGCGACCGCGAAGAAGGCGGCACCGGCGAAGAAGGCCGCAGCCAAGAAGGCCGCCGCGAAGAAGGCGCCGGCGAAGAAGTCGGGTACGCGGAAGGCCGCCGCGCGCCGCTGATGGACCATGCGATCCATCGATTCCTGAGTGCATCCGTCGAGCCCCGCAGCACGCGACGGATGGACCCTCGATTCGATGGATCGCAGCGGAGGGGGCGCAACCGCACGCCGCTGAGCACCGGTCAGTTCGCGGTTGCCCTCCTCGGCAGGCAGAATCGCGGGGTGCCCAGCTCAGCCCCCGCCGCCGCCGACCGCCGGTCGGCGTACACCGTCGGTCAGCACCTCGGCGCCTGGGCGGTGCACGCGCTGACCATGTCCGGCATCGTCTGGGCCGTCCTGGCGCTGCTCGCGCTGCTCCGGCAGGACCTGCTGGCGATGTGGGGCTGGCTCGCGGTCGCGCTGGTCGTCGACGGGCTGGACGGCACGCTCGCCCGCCGTGCCGAGGTGAGCCAGCGGATCCCGTGGTTCGACGGGACCGCGCTGGACACCGTGGTCGACTATCTGACCTGGACCTTCATCCCGGCTCTGTTCCTCTATCTGCACATCCCCTTCGGCCCGGCGCCGATGCCGCTGCTGATGATGCTGCTGATCAACCTGTCCTCGTTGTTCTGCTATTGCAACAAGGGCATGAAATCCAGCGACTACTACTTCGTCGGCTTCCCGGCGGCCTGGAACATCGTCGCGGTCTATCTGTGGCTGCTCGACACCGGGCCGGTGTTCAACGTGATCGCGACGATCGTGCTCTCCGCGCTCACCCTGGCCCCGATCGATTTCCTGCATCCGTTCCGGGTACGCCGGCTGATGGCGGTCAACATCCTCGCGGTGGCCGCCTGGCTCGCCGGCACCATCTGGCTGGTGCTGGCCCACCCGGACGCCCCGCTGCCGGCGCAGCTGATCTGGTGGCTCGGTGGCGGCTGGTTCTTCGCCGTCAGCCTGCTGCGCACCATCCGCGGCCGCGCCGACGACACCTCAGGCTGACGCGACGGCCGGGGTACGCCGGGAGAACAGTGCCGTCGCCGCCAGCACCAGCAGCGCCACCAGCGCGGCCACCACACCGACCAGTGCCGACTGCGGGGCATCGGTGAGCCGGCCGATCGCGATCCAGGCCAGGCCCCAGCCGAGGGCCAGGCCGACGCCCCACTTGCCGCCCAGGCTCCGTGCCTGCGCCAGACCGATCAGCCCGGCGACGGCCAGCACGACCACCGCCACGATCGGGTTCGCGCCACCGAAGTCCACCCCGGAGGAGGCCAGCGCGGCCGCGATGTTGGCGACCGTCGCGATGGTCACCCAACCCAGATAGAGCCCCATCGTGCCGTCGACGACCACGGTCTCCACCGGACCGGTGGGCCTGGTGCGGGCGAGCCGGCGGCCGATGATCGACAGCACCGCCAGCAGCACGATGATCACCAGCACGCTCACCCAGATCCAGCCGACCTGGGTGACGCCGAGCCAGACGGCGTTGAGCACCATCGAGACCGCGATCAACGGGCCGGTCGCGCGGGCCCGGTCACTCGTCCGCTGCGCCGGCAGCCACTGCCACACCACATGGGCGAGCAGCCCGAGATAGATCACCGACCAGATCGTGAAGGCGGGGCCGGCCGGAGCCAGCAGCGTCGCATCGGCGGCCAGCGAACCGCCGGAGGACTCCTCGACCCGGGTGCCGATCAACCCCGTACCGAAGGCGGTGCCGACCAGGCAGACGGCCATGGCGACCGTGACCAGGATCCTGCGGGTGGTGTCGTTCATGGTGACTCCCGTCGTCGCGACCAACCTGGTCGTGCGACCCAGACTAGTGGCCGCCCCGCGCGCGGCGGGTCAGTCGGGCAGGGCGGCCAGGTCGCGTTCGAACAGCTCCCGCATCCTCACCCGCTGCTCCGGCGAATCCCAGCGCAGCCGTTCGAAGTCGGCGACCGCCTCGGCCGCCACCCGGGCCAGCGATCCGTCGCTGATCAACCCGTGCCGCCACGCCACCAGGGCAGCGCCGACATAGGTGTCGACGAACCAGATCCCGCGCTCGGCGTACGCCTGCCGCTCGGCCTGGTCGGTGGCCACCACGTCGTGGATCAGCACCAGCCGGACGGCCGGCCCGTGCCGGGCGTACAACTGCTCGCCGACGATCACATCGCCCTGGCCCGAATCACCGAGGAAAACCAACCGGTACTCGGGAAACAGCCGCCGGTACCGGCGTACGTTGGTCAGCTTGCGGGCCGCCATCGAGCGATGGCTGAACAGATTCCGCAGGCCCCCGGAGAGCATCGACATCTTCGAGATGCCGGCCTTGCGCAGCACCTCGCGGGAGTAACCCTCGATCAGCCCCCAGGCGTCCTTCGGGCGGGCGGTGAGGAAGGTCAGATCACCGGTGTCGAAGGGGCGGCCGCTGGGGCCCTGATCGAGAGCCTGGTAGAGCGCGAGTAGTCCCGGATAGACGGTGCCGCGCGGATAGCGGCGATCGTTCAGCGCGCAGAGCGCGGTGTCGTCGATGTCGGAGAGCACCTTGGGATCACCGATGTCGAGCCGATCGGCCTCGTCGGCGAAGTGGTCCAGGATCCGCTGGCGCACCCGACCGGCCCGCAGATCGGTGAACACCAGATCCTCCAGATCGCGGGCCTCGTGGGTGTTGATCAGATTCTTCAAGCGGGTCAGTCGCGGACCGTGCACCCCGAGCAGCAGTTCGGCCAGCGCCGCATCGCGCTCGCGGCCGCGGCGCCGCTCCTGGATCTGGTGCGCGGCATGCGCGAGGCGGGCCAGCTCCGGGTCGTCGGTCTGCCGCTGTTCGGGTGTCTGGCTCTGTTCAAGCATCGGCGGTCCCGGTGGTGAAGGGGGTGGGGCGTCCGGTACGCCGGGCGCGCGGGCGATCGAGGCGGACCAGCAGGGCGCCGGGGTCGACGGAGAAGACGGCCTCACCGACCGAGGGCAGCACGTCACCGTCCAACTGCACCGGATGCGGCTGCTCGGGTACCACGCGGACGGTCCGGGCGCGGCCCAGCACCAGCCCGGAACCGGGGACCGGTCGGTGCCGCAGCCCCTGCCAGGCGACCGGCAACCACTGGGCCGGGTGGCGTACCCGGGCCTCCATCAGCTCCAACCGGCCGTCGTCGAGCAGGGCGTGCGGGAAGACCGCGATGCCACCGGGGATCCGGCCGCAGTTGCCGACCAGCACCGACCACACCTCGGTGTCCTCGGCGGCCTGCTCGTCGACCTGCAACCGGACCCGCACGGGACGGCGATGCAGATGCTGCGCGCCGGCCCCCAGATAGGCGAACCAGCCCAGCCGGGACTTGGTGTGCGCGGAGGTGGCCAGCACCGTGTGCGCGTCGTGGCCCATCCCGGCGAGCACCAGGAAGGTCTCCTCGGGCAGCCAGTCACCGGTGTCCGCGTGGGCGCGGACCGAGACCCGGCCGAGGTCGACCGGGGCGGTGGCGCCGTGCAGCGCCAACCGGATCGCGCGGCGCAGGTTGCCCGGTGGCAGCAGCAGATTCCGGGCGAACAGGTTCGCGGTGCCCAGCGGCACGACCCCGAGCGGTACGCCGGAGTGCGCGAGCCCGCGCGCCACCTCGCGCACCGTGCCGTCGCCACCGAGCGCGACCACCAGTTCGGCCCCCTCGGCGACGGCCTGTTCGGCCTGTTCGGCACCGGCCTCGGCGATCGTGGTGGTGACGATCGACGGTTCGGGCCAGCCGGCCTGCTCGCAGGCGGTCCGCAGTTCACCGACCGCCCACTCGGCCTTCGGTCGGATCGGGTTGACTACGCCGACCACGCGCGTCGGGCGCACCGGGTCGGCCAGCGGTGCCCGCAGCAGCGGCAACTTCGCGGTGGACGAGGGACGCCCGATCAGCACCGGGTCAGCCGATCCGCAGGTTGTCACCGTCGTCGGTGACCGTCGCCTGCGCCAATCCGGTGCGCGCGGGCCCGAGGGTGCGGCTGCCGTCGACGATCGAGAATTCCGAACCGTGGCAGGCGCAGACGATCTGCTGCTGCCGGACGTAGGACACCGAACAGCCGCCGTGCGGGCAGATGTTGCTGAACGCCCGGAAGTCACCGGCGGTCGGCTGGGTCACCACGAACCGCTTCTCCAGCACCACCCCACCGCCCACCGCGACCTTGTCCTTGGGCACCTGGACCGGTGGGGCGGACCGGGTCGGGGACGGGGACGGGACAGCCTGGCTCTGATCCCCGCAGGCGGTGGCCGCCAGGCCGACACCGAGACCGGCGGCGGCCACCACACCGCCGCGCAGCACCTGACGCCGATCGGGGCGGGCCGGGCTGTCGGGTCCGTCGGCCCCGGGCCGGTGCTCGGTCATCGGTTCTCCTTCGCGGTGGAGGTCTGGACCGCAGCCATCCCGGTGCGCGCCAACTCGGCGGTGATCCGGCGGTCGGTCCAGATCTTCCATCCCTCGATCAGGAACCCCGACAGGATCAACAGGGCCACGACGAGCACCACCCACCACGGATAGTTCTCCCCGGTCGCCCAGAAATAGACGTACGGCGCGACGAAGGTGACCGCGGTGACCAGCGTGCCCAGGGCGCGGACCAGCCGTCGCTTGGCGGTGACCATCGCGATCACCCCCCAGGTGTAGGGGATCGCGGTGAGCATGTCGATCGCCCAGAGGATCCCGAGATGGCCCTTGAACTCCTTGACGAAGGTCACCGGCAGCGCCCGGAGCGCCGAATAGATCAGCACCACCACATAGAAGAAGACCGCCGGGTCCCGCAGCCACCGGCCGATCGCGCTGCGCCGGACATGCGGCACCTCGAGCCGCTCCAGGGCGCGGACCAGGCGCGGCGGGGTACGCAGGGTGTCGATCCCGCTCAGCGAACCCGCCAGCCAGGCCCGGCGGAGCGGGTCGGCGTCGTCGGCGGACCAGGCCTCGGCGAGCTGCAGCGGGTTGATCGCCAGCGGCTCCTGGCCGTGGTGCACCTCGCCGATCAGATGCACCTGGTCGGGGCCGAAGATCTGCTGCAGCCGCTCCAGACCCTCGGTGTCGGCGTGGAAGATCCAGAGCTGGATGCCGCGGGCCAGGCTGTCCGAGAGCAGATCGCCGACCAGCCGTCCCTCGGCATCACCGGCCAGGAAGTCCTGCGGTGCGCTGGTCAGCCGGCCCAGTTCGGGCAGGTCGCGGACGTGCCGGGGACGCAGGTCGGAGATCCGGCGTACGCCCGCCGCCCGCATCAGCGCGTCGGCGTCGATCGGCAACTCGCGCGCGGTCGCCAGCGACAGCACATCGCCGCCCTGCACCAGCTCGCGCAGGGCGGTGCGTACCTCCCCGCTCGCCATGCGGCCCATGCTAGGGGGAACCTGTGCCACAAGTGGACAGGTCGGGCCCCAATCGGGGGACGCGTCCTCCCGTGGTCGGGGGAGTCATCTCGACACGTCGGCCATTGCTCCGCTGCGCTGCGCATGGCCGACTACTCGATGAGCGGGGTCAGCGGTGGTGACTACGCTGGCCTGATGGCCGATCCCTCCAGCTACCGCCCCGCGCCCGGGGCCATTCCCACCCAACCGGGCGTCTATCGCTTCTCCGACGAGCACGGCCGGGTGATCTACGTCGGCAAGGCCAAGAACCTGCGCTCCCGGCTCAACTCCTACTTCGCCGACCCGGCGAACCTGCTGGACCGCACCCGCCGGATGGTCACCACCGCGGCCAAGGTGGAGTGGACCGTCGTGCAGACCGAGGTCGAGGCGCTGCAGCTGGAGTACTCCTGGATCAAGGAGTTCGACCCGCGCTTCAACATCAAGTACCGCGACGACAAGTCCTATCCGTGGCTGGCGGTGACCTGGTCCCAGGAGTATCCGCGCGTCTTCGTGGGCCGTGGTGCCAAGCGGAAGGGCAACCGCTATTTCGGCCCCTACGGGCACGCCTGGGCGATCCGGGAGACCGTCGACCTGCTGCTCCGGGTGTTCCCGATGCGGTCCTGTTCCGACGGCACCTTCCGGAACGCCGCCGCGGCCGGCCGGCCCTGCCTGCTCGGCTACATCGACAAGTGCTCCGCGCCCTGCGTCGGCCGGATCTCGGCGGAGGACCATCGCCAGATCGTCGCCGACTTCATCCAGTTCATGAGCGGCCAGTCGACCACCATGCTGCGCCGGTTGCAGACCCGGATGAAGATCGCCTCCGACGACCAGGAGTACGAGCTCGCCGCGAAGATCCGCGACGACATCGGTGCCCTGAACCGGGCCACCGAGCAGAACGCGATCGTGCTCGGCGACGGCACCGACGCCGATGTGGTCGCGCTCGCCGAGGACCCGCTGGAGGTCGCGGTGCAGATCTTCCACGTCCGCGGTGGCCGGGTCCGCGGGGAACGCGGCTGGGTCGCCGATCGCACCGACGACGCCGACACCGGCGAGCTGGTCGAGACCTTCCTGCAGCAGCTCTACGGCGAGGTGCTCGCCGGCGCCACCCCGGTCGAGGGGGAGGGCGGCCGCTCGATCCCACGGGAGGTGCTGGTCCCGGTGCTGCCGCCCTCGGTCGGGCCGCTGGAGCAGGTGCTCGGTGAACGCCGCGGGGCCCGGGTCCAGATCCGCGTGCCCCAGCGCGGCGACAAGAAGACCCTGCTGGAGACCGTGACCCGCAACGCCAGGGAGGCGCTGGTCCGGCACAAGACCAAGCGGGCCTCCGACCTGACCACCCGGAACCGGGCGCTGGAGGAGATCGCCACCGCCCTCGATCTGCCGGAGCCGCCGCTGCGGATCGAGTGCTACGACATCTCCAACCTGCAGGGCAGCGAGGTGGTCGCCTCGATGGTCGTCTTCGAGGACGGCCTGCCGCGC
Organism: Enemella evansiae; assembly: GCF_002250705.1. Classification (GTDB taxonomy): domain Bacteria; phylum Actinomycetota; class Actinomycetes; order Propionibacteriales; family Propionibacteriaceae; genus Enemella; species Enemella evansiae. The sequence goes on along the minus strand of NZ_NMVP01000037.1, from coordinate 83,973 downwards.
AAGAGCGAGTACCGGCGGTTCGTGATCCGGGGCGTCGAGGGCCAGAACGACGTCGCCTCGATGCACGAGGTGATCACCCGCCGGTTCAAGCGGCTGCTCGACGATCGGCAGGCGATGGCCGCCGGCCGCGATGACGGTTCCGGTGGGGAACAGGCGCTGCTGGTCGACCCGACGACCGGTGCGCCGCGCAGGTTCGCGTACGCCCCGGCGCTGGTCGTGGTGGACGGCGGTCCGCCGCAGGTCGCCGCCGCCGCGGATGCGCTGGCCGAGCTCGGCATCACCGAGGTGGCCCTCTGTGGCCTGGCCAAGCGGCTCGAGGAGGTGTGGCTGCCCGATGAGGAGTATCCGGTGATCCTGCCGCGCTCCAGCGAGGGGCTCTATCTGCTGCAGCGACTCCGCGACGAGGCGCACCGCTTCGCGATCGGCCACCACCGCGGCCGGCGCAGCCGCACCATGGTCGAATCGGTGCTCGACGACGTACCCGGGCTGGGCGAGGTGCGGCGCAAGGCGCTGATCGCCCATTTCGGTTCGCTGAAGAAGCTCCGTGCCGCGAGCACCGAGGAGATCGCCGCGGTCCCGGGCTTCGGCGTACGCACCGCCGAGGCGGTGCACGCGGCACTCGCCGGCAAGCCGGCCGGTGAGGCGATCAACATGACCACTGGGGAGGTGCTGTCGGATTGATCGATGGGGATAATGAGCGGGTGACCCAATCGATCGACCCGGATCCCGCCCCCAGCACCGTCGAGGTGGCCGCCCCATCGGGAGACGACATCCGGGTGGTGATCGTCACCGGGATGTCCGGCGCCGGTCGGCGTACCGCCGCCCACGCGTTGGAGGATCTCGGCTGGTACGTGGTCGACAACCTGCCGCCGGTGATGCTGCCCAAGCTCTACGAGCTGGCCCGGGCCGAGGGGATCACCCGGCTCGCCACGGTCCTCGACGTCCGTGGGCGCACCCTGTTCGAGGAACTCCCCGGTGTGTTCGCCCGGCTCGAATCGGCGGGTACGGTGCCCGAGATCCTGTTCATCGAGGCCAGCGACGAGGTGATCGTGCAGCGCCAGGAGTCCTCCCGGCGCCCGCACCCGCTGCAGGGCGACGGTCGCCTGCTCGACGGGGTACGCCGGGAGCGCGAGCTGCTCGCCACCCTGCGCGCCGGTGCCGACCTGGTGATCGACACCTCCGCGATGAACGTGCACCAGCTGACCTCGCGGGTGGTGCACGCCTATGAGGGTGAGGGCACCGACAAGCTGCGGGTCACCTTGATGTCCTTCGGTTTCAAGAACGGCATCCCGGTCGATGCCGACATGGTGATCGATGTCCGCTTCCTGCCGAACCCGCACTGGGTGCCCGAGCTGCGGCCGCAGACCGGGCTCAGCCAGCCGGTCGCCGACTATGTGCTGCGCCAGCCCGCGGCCGGGCCGTTCCTGCAGCAGCTGCAGGCACTGATGATGACCGTCGCCCGCGGTTATCTCAATGAGGGCAAGAGATTCGCCACCGTCGGCATCGGCTGCACCGGCGGCAAGCACCGCTCCACCGCGATGGCCGAGGAGCTCGGCCGGCGGCTCCGCGAGGTCGGGATGCCGACCAAGGTGCTGCACCGTGATCTGGGGCGCGAATGAGCGTACGTCGCTTCGACCTTCCTTTCGAGCGGCTGCCGTCGGTGACCGCCTTCGGCGGCGGGCACGGGCTGTTCGCCTCGCTGTCGGCGCTGCGTCGGGTCACCGACCGGCTCACCGCCGTGGTCACCGTCGCCGATGACGGCGGTTCCTCGGGCCGGCTCCGGGAGGAGTTCGGCTGCCTGCCGCCGGGTGATCTGCGGATGGCGCTGGCCGCGCTCTGTGGGGACGACCACTGGGGCCGCACCTGGGCGGATGTGCTGCAGTCCCGGTTCACCGGCGACGGGCCGCTCGCCGGGCACGCGGTCGGCAATCTGCTGATCCTCGGCCTGTGGGAGAAGTTCGGCGACCCGGTGGCCGGGTTGGACATGGTCGCGGAGCTGCTCGGTGCCAAGGGCCGCGTGCTGCCGATGTCCTCGGTGCCGCTGCAGATCGTCGCCGAGGTGATCGGCATCGATCCGCTCAGCCCCGACGAGGTCTCCCTGGTCAGCGGCCAGGCCCGGGTGGCCAAGACCGAGGGCGAGGTGCACACCGTGCGGCTGGAACCGGAGAACCCGCCGGCCCGTCCCGAGGTCATCGAGGTGGTCCGCGACACCGACTTCGTGGTCCTCGGCCCCGGTTCCTGGTTCACCTCGGTGATCCCGCACCTGCTCGTACCCGAGCTGGCCGAGGCGATCATCGAGACCCGGGCCCGCCGGCTGCTCACCCTGAACCTGATGCCGGCCGATGAGACCGACGGCTACTCCGCCAGCCAGCACCTGGAGATCCTCGCCGACCACGCGCCCCGGCTCCGGCTGGACTACATCGTCGCCGACGAGACCTTCGCCCGCGACGACAAACACCTGGCCAACTACGCGGCCTCACTCGGTGCCGAACTGGTGCTGGCCGATCTGGCGATGCGCGATGGGACGCCTCGGCACGACCCGTTGCGGCTGGCTTCGATCTTCGCTGAACTGATGGGGGTCTGATATCAATGTCATTCTTGTCCGCGAGGCTTCGGACCTGGACTCCCGTCCGGGCGTCTCGAACCGGTACGCCCATCCGGGCGTTTCGGACTGGTACGCCCATCCGGGCGTCTCGAACCGGGACGCCCGTCCGGGCGTGCGCCCGGAGGTCCAGCACAGGAGGGAAGCGGTTCCGGTGGCACTGACGCAACAGGTGAAGGCCGAGCTGGCGACCATCTCGGTGACCAGGCCCAGCGCCCGGCGGGCCGAGGTCGCGGCCACGCTGCGGTTCGCCGGCGGGCTGCATCTCGCCGGTGGCCGGATCGTGATCGAGGCCGAACTGGACACCGGTGCCGCCGCGCGCCGGCTGCGGACCGCGATCAGCGACGTGTTCGGGCACGACTCCGACCTGGTCGTGGTGAGCGGCTCCGGGATCCGCCGCGGCACCCGCTACGTGGTCCGGGTGATCAAGGACGGTGAGGCGCTGGCCCGTCAGACCGGGCTGATCGACTCCCGCGGCCGGCCCGCCCGCGGGCTGCCGCCGCAGGTGGTCTCCGGCGGGGCCGGGGACTGTGTGGCCGCCTGGCGCGGTGCCTTCCTGGCGCACGGATCGCTGACCGAACCCGGCCGTTCGATGTCGCTGGAGGTGACCGCCCCCGGCCCGGAGGCCGCACTGGCACTGGTCGGCGCCGCCCGCCGGCTGGACATCTCCGCCAAGGCCCGGGAGGTCCGCAATGTCGACCGGGTGGTGATCCGCGACGGCGATGCGATCGCGGCGATGCTGACCCGGATGGGTGCCCACCAGTGCGTGCTGGTCTGGGAGGAGCGCCGGATGCGCCGCGAGGTGCGCGCCTCGGCCAACCGGCTGGCGAACTTCGACGACGCCAACCTGCGCCGCTCGGCGCGGGCCGCGGTGGCCGCCGGGGCGCGGGTCGAGCGGGCCCTGGAGATCCTCGGTGAGGATGTCCCGGAGCATCTGCAGGCCGCCGGGGTGCTGCGGGTGGAGAACAAGCAGGCGTCGCTGGAGGAGCTCGGTCAGCTGCACACCCCGCCGCTGACCAAGGACGCGGTGGCCGGCCGGATCCGGCGGCTGCTCGCGATGGCCGACAAGCGGGCCGCCGACCTCGGCGTACCGAACACCGAGGCCAGCCTCAGCCCGGAGATGCTGGAGGACTGACCTCGCGGTCCCCGAGCAGCCAGCGGGCGGCGTTGGTGACGAACCGTTTCGCGGTGGGGGAGTCGTACGCCCGGGCATCGTGACCCAGCCCGGAATAGACGGCGCGGCCATCCGCGCTCACCCAGGCCATCACCTCAGCCGAACCGTCGAGGTCATGGTCCAGCAGCGGTACCGTGCCGGAATCCCTGCTGAGCAAGGAATAACGCTCATCCTCGGCCTCGACCTCGGTCAACCCGGCGAGCGTTGGATGATCCGGCGCCAGCACCCGGAACCGGCTCGGCCCGCGCGGCGGATGCATCGAGGTGCCGCGGATCCAGCGGCCGCCGAGGATGCCCCGCCAGGCCGGCCAGTCAGCGAAGGTGTTCGCCGCGGTGTGCACCCCCAGCACCCGGCCGCCGTCGGCCAGCCAACGTTCGCAGGCGGCGAAGGCGGCATCCCATTCGGCGTTGGCGGCGGGCGGGTTCGCCGGGTCGGCGCCGATACCGCAGTTGACCACCAGCAGGTCGATCCCGGCCAGTTCGCCGAGGGCGTCGGGTTCGTCGGTGCGCAGCTCCACCGGGTACGCCTCGGCCAGCCAGTCGCGCAGCGCGGCCCCGGTCTCGGCGAACGGATGCCACGGGTCGGCGTACCGCTGGTCACCGGTGAGGACACGGACGCGGGGGGTGACGATGTTCACGCGGTGAACCTAGCCCGCGGGGCTCAACGGCTGTACGGCGACCCCCGCGGGACCGATAGGGTGGAGCTGTCCGACAAGTCGGGCCGGCGTGGTCGGTGATCAAGCAGCCGCCAGCATCCGAATGGCCCGCATCGCGCAATGCGAAGGAGCACCCAAGAATGACCGTGAAGGTTGGAATCAACGGCTTCGGCCGCATCGGCCGCAACTACTTCCGGGCCCTGATGGCCTCCGGTGCCGACATCGAGGTCGTCGCCGCCAATGACCTGACCGACAACGCCGCGATCGCCCACCTGCTCAAGTTCGACACCGTGCTCGGCCGGTTCCCCGGTGAGATCGTCGCCAACGACGAGGGCATCACCGTCGACGGCAAGCTGATCAAGATCTTCTCCGAGAAGGACCCGGCGAACATCCCGTGGGGCGAACTCGGCGCCGACATCGTGATCGAGTCCACCGGCATCTTCACCGACGCCACCAAGGCCAAGGCGCACATCGACGGCGGTGCCAAGAAGGTCATCATCTCCGCTCCGGCGAAGAACGAGGACATCACCGTGGTGATGGGCGTCAACGACCAGGACTACGATCCGGCGACCCAGAACATCATCTCCAACGCGTCCTGCACCACGAACTGCCTGGCCCCGCTGGCCAAGGCGCTGAACGACGCGCTGGGCATCAACAAGGGTCTGATGACCACGGTGCACGCCTACACCCAGGACCAGAACCTGCAGGACGGCCCGCACAAGGACCCGCGCCGGGCCCGCGCCGCCGCGCAGAACATCGTGCCGACCTCCACCGGTGCGGCCAAGGCCATCGGCCTGGTGCTGCCGGAGCTGAAGGGCAAGCTGGACGGTTACGCCCTGCGCGTCCCGGTGATCACCGGTTCCGCCACCGACCTCACCTTCGAGGCCGGCCGGGAGACCTCGGTCGAGGAGGTCAACGAGATCATGAAGAAGGCCGCCGAGTCCGGTCCGCTGGCGCCGTACCTGAACTACAGCGACGATCCGCTGGTCTCCAGCGATATCGTCACCGACCCAGCGTCCTGCATCTTCGACTCCGGCCTGACCAAGGTGATCGGCAACAACGTCAAGGTCGTCGGCTGGTACGACAACGAGTGGGGCTACTCCAACCGGCTGGTCGACCTGACCAAGCTGGTCGGCGAGAAGCTCTGAGGGCCCGCGGATGAACTCGATCGCGGACCTGGGCGACCTGCGCGGTCGCAAGGTGCTGATCCGCTGCGATCTGAACGTCCCGCTGGACGGGGACCGGATCACCGACGACGGGCGGATCAAGGCCTCGGTACCGACGCTGACCAAGCTGCTCGACGCGGGGGCGCGGGTGATCGTGCTCGCCCACCTGGGTCGGCCGAAGGGTCAGGTCAAGACCGAGTTCTCCCTCGCCCCGGCCGCGACGCGGCTCGGCGAGCTGCTCGGCAAGGACGTGCAGCTCGCCGGTGATGTCGTCGGCGAGTCCGCCCAGGGCCTGGCCGAGGGTCTCGGCGACGGCGAGATCATGATGTGCGAGAACGTCCGCTTCGAACCGGGCGAGGAGTCCAAGGACGAGGCCGAGCGGCAGCAGCTGGCCCAGGCGTACGCCGCCCTGGCCGGTGCCGAGGGGGCCTTCGTCTCCGACGGGTTCGGGGTGGTGCACCGCAAGCAGGCCTCGGTCTACGACGTGGCCAAGCTGCTGCCGAACGCGGCCGGTGACCTCGTCGAGAACGAGGTCGAGGTGCTGAAGCGGCTCACCGACGATCCGCAGCAGCCCTATGTGGTGGTGCTCGGTGGTGCCAAGGTCTCCGACAAGCTGAAGGTGATCGACAACCTGCTGGCCAAGGCCGATGCCCTGGTGATCGGTGGCGGGATGGTCTTCACCTTCCTCAAGGCCCAGGGGCACGAGGTCGGCAAGTCGTTGCTCGAGGAGGACCAGGTCGAGACCTGCCGCAACTACCTCGACCACGCCAACAAGAACTCCAAGGAGATCGTGCTGCCGACCGACATCGTGGTGGCGCCGGAGTTCAAGGCGGACGCCCCGGCGACCGTCGTACCGGCCGATGAGATGCCGGCGGATCAGCTCGGCCTGGACATCGGTCCGGAGTCGGCGCTGGCGTTCGCCAACGTGATCCGCTCGGCCAGGACGGTGTTCTGGAACGGCCCGATGGGCGTGTTCGAGATGGACGCCTTCGCCGGCGGGACCCGGGAGGTCGCCGAGGCGCTCACCCATGTGCACGGGCTGTCGGTGGTCGGCGGTGGCGATTCCGCCTCGGCGGTACGCCACCTCGGCTTCTCCGACGACCAGTTCGGGCACATCTCCACCGGCGGTGGCGCGTCGCTGGAATACCTTGAGGGCAAGGAATTGCCCGGTCTGGCCGTACTGGAGGGAGGCGATCGATGAGTGATCGCAAGCCGCTGATCGCCGGCAACTGGAAGATGAACCTGAACCACGTCGAGGCCAACGGGCTGGTGCAGAAACTGGCCTGGACGCTGAAGGATCACCGGCACGACCCGGCGAAGTCCGAGGTCGTCGTGCTGCCCCCGTTCACCGATCTGCGCACCGTGCAGACGCTGATCGAGGGTGACCGGCTGGAGATCGGTTACGGCGCCCAGGACGTGTCGGTGCACGACAGCGGCGCCTACACCGGGGAGATCTCGGCGGGGATGCTCGCCAAGCTCGGTTGCGGTTATGTCGTGGTCGGGCACTCCGAGCGCCGGCAGTACCACGACGAGACCGACGACGTGGTCGCCGCCAAGGCCCGGTTGGTGCTGGAGTGGGACATGATCCCGATCGTCTGCGTCGGCGAGGGCCTGGACGTCCGCCAGGCCGGTGACCAGGTCGCCTACACCCTGGAGCAGGTGCAGGGTTCGCTGGCCGGGATCGGCGACGAGGCGCTGGCCAAGGTGGTGATCGCCTACGAGCCGGTCTGGGCCATCGGTACCGGCGAGGTGGCGACCCCCGATGACGCCCAGGAGGTGTGTGGCGCGATCCGGCGATTCATCGCCGAACGGCGGCACATCGACCTGGCCGATCAGGTCCGGATCCTCTACGGCGGTTCGGTGAAGTCGGGCAACTGCGCCGACATCATGGACAAGCCGGACATCGACGGTGCCCTGGTCGGTGGCGCGAGCCTCGACCCGGAGGAGTTCGCCGCCATTGCGCGCTTCTACGACCTGCCCAAGGTCGGCTGAGACCGTCGCGTCGCATCATCGATAGCAGATCCCGGTACCGCACCAGCGGTGCCGGGATCTGCGTTTGGTCCATGGCCCCACGGGGATTAGAGTTGCGCGCGTGATTCTGCTCCCGCTGGCCATGCAGTGGCCGATCCTCGTCGTGACCATCGTGCTGGGTCTTACCAGCGTGATCCTGGCGCTGATGGTCCTGCTGCACAAGAGCCGTGGCGGCGGCATGTCGGACCTGTTCGGCGGTGGCATGTCCACCTCGCTGGGTGGCACCTCGATCGCCGAGCGCAACCTGGACCGGATCACCATCATCGTCGGCGCGATCTGGTTCGTCAGCATCCTTGCGTTGCTGGCGCTCTACCGGTTCCTGGCCTGATCGCCGACCACCCCCGAACCCCCGGCCGGATGCGGCCGGTCGACCCAATGGGCCCGCAGGCCCCGAAGAAGGAGACACACACGTGGTAGGTGGGAGCGCCATCCGAGGCAGCCGAGTCGGTGCCGGGCCGATGGGGGAGGCGGAGCGCGGGGACACCGCTCCGCGGCTGTATGTGTCCTACTTCTGCGCCAACTCGCACGAGACCCGCCCGGCCTTCGCGGCCGACGCACAGGTGCCGGAGACATGGGACTGCCCGCGCTGCGGCCTGCCGGCCAACATGGACGCCGAGAACCCGCCGCCGCCGCCGAAGACCACGCCCTACAAGACCCACCTGGCGTACGTGAAGGAGCGCCGCAGCGACTCCGAGGCCGAGGCCATCCTGGACGAGGCACTGACCGCCCTGCGCGCCCGCCGCGCCGCCGGCGAGGTCATCTACTGACAGTGGGGGCGGCGCCCCCCACACCCCCCGGAACGATACGGACGAGCGGTGCTTCGCACGTCCTCTGTTCCGCCCCGAAGAAGGGCTTCGCCCCTTCGGCGGGCGAGGGCTCCGCACCTCGCGCTCCCCGCTGGTAACGGGAACACCCGCTGACCAATGGGTGTTTGATGCCCAGGCGGTATCAAACCATCTGCTGATGCCCGTGCGGTATCAAACCATTTGCTGATGCCCGTGCGGTATCAAACCATTTGTTGATGCCCGTGTGGCATCAAAGATTTCTTTGATGACTGAGGGGCATCAGACAATTCCTTGATGCCACCTGGGCATCAAAGGGGAACCGATTCACCGGGGTCTGGGACAGGCAGAATTCGGCCCGGCGAGCCGGCCCGCGACCCCCGGCAGCAGGCCGGTGGCGGCCTGCCTCACCGATCGGCGGCGGCGTCCTCGTCGAGGAACCAGACGGTACGCAGGCGGCCGTGTACCGCGCCCGCGGGCAGGTTCTCATCCCCGTCGATGGCGCGGGCGGCGGCGTCGGCCTTCTCCGCGCCCGCGACGATCAGCCAGACCTCGGCGGACTGGTTGATCACCGGGATGGTGAGGCTGATCCGCTCCGGCGGCGGCTTGGGGGAGTCGGTCACCCCGACCACCGTGAACGAGGTGTCCTGCTCAAAGGACGGGTGATCGGGGAAGATCGAGGCCACGTGGCCGTCCGGGCCCATGCCGAGCAGGCAGATGTCGAAGCGGATGTCGCCGAGCTCGGCGGCGTACTGCATCGCCGCCTGGTTGAGGTCGGCCTGACCGCCCTCGGCCGGCATCGGGTGCACCCGGGCCGGGTCGAGCGGGATGGTCGCGGCGAGCAGGGCCAGCGTCTGGCCGGCATTGCGGTCCGGGCTCTCGGTGGCCACGAAGCGCTCGTCGCCCCACCAGAACTCGACCCGCTTCCAGTCGACGGTGTTGTCGCCCTGGCCGTCGGCGAGCTGGCGGTACATCCGGTTGGCGATCCGTCCGCCGGTCAGGCAGAGCTGGACCACCCGGTCGGGATCGGCCTGCAGTTCACTGATGGATCGGCGGAGCTGATGCGCCACCGATTCGGCGAGCTCGTCGGCATCGCCACAGGTGATCACGGTCATCCAGTCGTCCTTCCTCCGGTCCGGGGGGCGGTTCTGGGTGCGCTTCTGCCGGCCGCCGTCTTCTTGGCGGCGGCCTTCTTCGTGGTCGTCTTCTTCGCCGGCGCCTGCTTCGCGGCGGACTTCTTCGCCGTCGTCTTCTTCGCCGGGGTGGTTTTCTTCGCCGCGGCCGTCGTCTTCTTGGCGGCAGCCTTCGTGGCGGTCGTCTTCTTGGCAGCGGTCTTCTTCGCCGGCGCCTTCCCGCGGACCGCGGCCTGGGCGGCCTTCGCCTCGGGGGTACGCCGGGCCGCGCCCTTCAGGGTGCGGCGGCGGCCGGCGTCCGCGTCGGTACGCTCCAGTCGCTTGACCAGCATCCGCGCGGCCTGCTCGAAGATGTCGTCGGCGTCCATCCGGCGCAGCTCCTCGGCGAGCAGCTGGTTGGTGTCCCGCCGGCGCAGCGCGACCAGCCGATGCGGCTGGCCCGGTACCACGTAGGAGGCCAGCAGCCCGTCGGCGCGGGTGATCGCGATGTCACCGGCCGGCGTGGTCATCCGGACCGCGGTGATCCCCGGGCCGCGGGAGTTGAGCCGCTGCACGTCCACCTTCAGCCGGGCCTCCAGCCAGGACGCCAGCAGGTCGGCCGGCGCGTTGTCCCGCGAGGCCTCAACGCTGGCGCGCAGGATCGGCGCCGGGTACTGGTCCAGGGAGGCCGCGAGCAGCACCCGCCACGGGGTGAGCCGGGTCCAGGTCAGGTCGGTGTCGCCGCGGGCGTGGTTCTTCGCCCGCGCCTCCAGCGCCTGCAGCGGCCGCGCCGACCCCATGGCGTCGGTGATCCGCCGGTCCGCCAGGGCGCCCAGCTGGTCCTTCACCGGATCGTCGGGGGCCGCACCCGGCCACCAGACCACCACCGGGGAGTCCGGCAGCAGCAGCGGCAGCACCACCGAGTCGGCGTGCGCGGCGACGTCCCCGGCGACCCGCAGCACGATGATCTCGCCGGGCTCTTCGCCGATGCGTACCTCGGCGTCCAGTCGGTGCCGGCGACCCTTGCCGTGGACCACCAGCAGGATCCGGGAGGGGTGCTCGCGGCCGGCGGCCAGGCAGGCCTCCAGCGCGGCCTCGGAGTTCTTCTCGTCGGTCGGCACGATCAGGGTCAGCACCATCCCCGAGGTGGGGGAACCGATGCTGCGGCGGCCCTTGACGATCGCCGAGGCGATCTTGGCCGAGGTGGTGTCGTTCAGCTCGATGATCATCGCGTCTCTCCGATCAGGGCCGGCGCCAGCTGCGGCCGTCGCGGGCGAGCATCTCGTGGGCGCTGGCGGGGCCCCAGGTGCCCGCCGGGTAGTCCTCGGGCGGCGTACCGAGACTGGCCCAGTAGTCGAGGATCGGATCGAGGATCATCCAGGACAGTTCGACCTCCTCGCGCTGCGGGAACAGCGGCGGTTCGCCGAGCAGCACGTCCAGGATCAGTCGCTCGTACGCCTCGGGGCTGTTCTCGGTGAACGATCCGCCGTAGGCGAAGTCCATGTTCACCTGCCGGATCTCCATCTGGGTGCCGGGGACCTTCGCACCGAACTGCAGCGTGACGCCCTCATCGGGCTGGATCCGCATCACCAGGGCGTTGTTGCCGAGCTCCTCGGTGTCGGTATCGGTGAACGGCAGGTGCGGGGCCCGCTTGAAGCCCAGCGCGACCTCGGTGACCCGGCGGGGGAGCCGCTTGCCGGTCCGCAGGTAGAACGGCACTCCGGCCCAGCGGCGGTTGTCGATGTCGACCCGGATCGCGGCGAAGGTCTCGGTGGTGGACTTCGGGTCGATGCCCTCCTCCTGGATGTAGCCCTTCACCTTCTCCCCGCCCTGCCAACCGGCGGAATACCGGCCCCGGGCGGTGTGCGCGGCCATGTCGACCGGCGGCCGGGTGGCGGCCAGCACCTTCTGCTTCTCCACCCGCAGCTGGGCCGCGTCGAAGGAGTTCGGCTCCTCCATCGCGGTCAGCGCGAGCAGCTGCAACAGGTGGTTCTGGATCACGTCGCGGGCCGCGCCGATGCCGTCGTAGTAACCGGCCCGGCCGCCGATGCCGATGTCCTCGGCCATCGTGATCTGCACGTGGTCGATGTAGTTGTTGTTCCAGACCGGCTCGAACAGCTGGTTGGCGAACCGCAGCGCCAGCATGTTCTGCACGGTTTCCTTGCCCAGATAGTGATCGATCCGGAAGACCGAGGAGGGCGGGAAGACCGAGGAGACCGTACGCTCCAGCTCGCGCGCCGACTCCAGGTCGTGGCCGAACGGTTTCTCGATCACCACCCGGGACCAGGAGCCGCTGTGCGACTCGGCCAGCCCGAACTTGCGCAGCTTGCCGACCACCGTGTCGAACAGGCCCGGCGGGAGCGACAGATAGAAGGCGTGGTTGCCGCCGGTGCCGCGGACCTGGTCCAGCTCGGTGATGGTGTTCTTCAGCGTGATGAACGCGTTGTCGTCGGTGAGCTCACCGGGGACGAAGCGGATCCCCTCGACCAGCTGCTGCCAGACCTCCTCGCGGAAGGGCGTCCGGGCGTACTGCTTGACCGAGTCGTGGACGATCTTCTCGAAGTCCTGGTTCTCCCAGTCCCGGCGGGCGAAGCCGACCAGCCCGAAACCGGGCGGCAGCAGCCCCCGGTTCGCCAGGTCGTAGACCGCCGGCATCAGCTTCTTGCGGGACAGGTCGCCGGTGACGCCGAAGATCACCAGGACGCACGGCCCCGCGATCTGCGGCAGCCGGCGATCCTGCGCGTCGCGCAGCGGATTGGACTTGCCCAGCGCCCGCGCCAGGTCGATCGGGGCCTGCGCTGTCGCTTCAGCCACGCTCTGCTCCTTTTCCTTGCCTGGAACGATTCCTGACCGGGTACGGCCTCAGCTGCTCTGCTTGAGCTGGTCGGTGACGGTCTGCACCAGTTCGGCCCAGGACTTGTCGAACTTCTCCACACCCTCGTCCTCGAGCACCTTGACCACGTCGTCCATGTCGACGCCGACCTGCTCCAGCGCCGCCATCGTGGCGCGGGCGTCGCCGAGGTTGCCGGTGATGGTGTCCGGCTGCACCTCGCCGTGGTCGGCGAAGGCCTGCATGGTCTTCTCCGGCATGGTGTTCACCGTGCCCGGAGCGATCAGCTCGGCGACGTAGAGGGTGTCCGGGTAGGCCGGATCCTTGACCCCGGTGGACGCCCACAGGGGGCGCTGCACGGTGGCCCCCTTCGCCTTCAGCGCGGCGAACCGCTCGCCGGACTCGAAGACCTGCTGGTAGAGCTCGTAGGCGAGCCGGGCGTTCGCCACGGCGGCCTTGCCCTTGAGCGCGGTGGCCTCCTCGGTGCCGATCGCGTCGAGGCGCTTGTCGACCTCCGAATCCACCCGGGAGACGAAGAAGGACGCCACCGAGTGCAGCCGGGCCAGCTCCCGGCCCTGCTCGGCGGCCTGCTCCAGGCCGGCCAGGTAGGCGTCCATCACGCCCTGGTAGCGCTCCAGCGAGAAGATCAGCGTGACGTTGACCGAGATCCCCTCGGCGATCGTCGCAGTGATCGCCGGCAGCCCCTCCTCGGTGGCCGGGATCTTGATCAGCACGTTGTCCCGGCCGACCACCTCGGCCAGCTGCTTGGCCTGGGCGATGGTGCCGGCGGTGTCGCGGGCCAGCCCCGGCTCGACCTCGATCGAGACCCGGCCGTCGACCTTGTCGGAGGCCCGGTTGGTGGCCGAGAAGACGTCGCAGGCCGCGCGGACGTCGTCGGTGGTCAGGGCCTGGATGGCCTCGTCGACACTGGTACCGCGGTCGCGCAGGATCTGCAGCTGCGCCTCGTACGCCTCACCGTTGGACAGTGCGGTGGCGAAGATCGTCGGGTTGGTGGTGACGCCGACGACCGAGGACTCGGCGACCAGCTTGGCCAGATCGCCGGTGGCGATCCGCTCGCGGGACAGGTCGTCGAGCCAGATGGACACTCCGGCGTCGGCAAGCTTCTTCAGTCGTTCAGACATGGCTGCTCCTCTTGGGAATCAGTGAGTTCGGTGTTACTTGGCGGTGGCGATGTCCGCGGTACGGACCCGGCCATGCGCCCGGCGGGGGAGTGCGTCCCCGGGGTTCTTGACCGTCGCCAGGCTCTCCTTGGCGGCCTCGACGACGTGCTCGGCGGTGAAGCCGAGCTTCTCGAACAGCAGCTCGCCGGAGGCGGAGGCGCCGTAGTGCTCCAGGCTGACCGCGCGGCCGGTGTCGCCGATCAGGTCCTGCCAGGACATCGACACCGCGGCCTCGACCGACACCCGGGCCTTCGTCTGCGGCGGGATCACCGAGTTGCGGTAGTCGTCATCCTGCTCGTCGAACCACTCCCGGCAGGGCATCGACACCACCCGGGCCGCGATGCCCTCGCTGGCCAACTGCTCGGCCGCGCCGACGGCGTACTGCACCTCCGAACCGGTCGCGATCAGCACCACGTGCTGGTCCGCGTCCGCGTCGCCGAAGTCCTTGAGCACGTAACCGCCCCTGGCGACCCCTTCCAGACCGGCGAAACCGTCGGTGTCGCGAGGGAAGGTCGGCACGTTCTGCCGGGTCAGGATCAGCCCGGCGGGCCGGTCGGTGTGGTTGAGGATCGCCTGCCAGGCGGCGACGGTCTCGTTGGCATCGGCCGGGCGGACCACGTCCAGCCCCGGGATCGACCGGAGTGCGGCCAGCTGCTCGACCGGCTGGTGGGTCGGGCCGTCCTCACCCAGGCCCACCGAGTCGTGGGTCCAGACGAAGGTGACCGGCAGCCCCATCAGCGCCGCCAGCCGGACCGGCGGGCGCATGTAGTCGGAGAACACCAGGAAGGTGCCGCCGTAGACGCGGGTCCGGCCGTGCTGGGTGATGCCGTTCAGGATCGCGCCCATGGCGTGCTCGCGGATGCCGAAGTGCATCACCCGGCCGTACTCGTTGCCGGTGAACATCTCCGACTGCCGGTCCGCGGGCAGGAAGCTCGGCTGGTCCTTCGGAGTGGTGTTGTTCGACCCGGCCAGGTCGGCCGAACCGCCCCACAGTTCCGGCAGCGTCTTGGCCGCGGCGGTCAGGAAGTCGCCCGAGGCGGCGCGGGTGGCCTTGCCCTTCTCATCGGCCTCGAAGACCGGCAGGTCGGCGTCCCACCCCTCGGGCAGCGAACGGGTCTCGAGCCGTTCGTAGAGGGCGGCGCGCTCGGGGTTGGCGGCCTTCCACGCGTCGAACTTCTCGGTCCACTCCGCCTGCTCCTGCTTGCCGCGCTCACCCAGGCCCTTGCGGGAGTGCTCGATCACCTCATCGGCGACCTCGAAGGTCTGTTCCACGTCGAAGCCGAGGATCTTCTTGGTCGCGGCGACCTCCTCCTCGCCGAGGGCGGAGCCGTGCGACTTGCCGGTGCCCTGCAGTTTCGGTGCCGGCCAGGCGATGATCGTGCGCAGCTGGATGAACGAGGGCCGGTCGGTGACCTTGCGGGCCTCGTCGAGCGCCGCGTCGAGCGCCTTCAGGTCCTCGACGTAGGCACCGCCGCCGTCGGGGGAGGTCTCCTCGTCGCGGTCGCGGACCCAGTCGACGGTCTGCACGTGCCAGCCGTACGCCCGGTAGCGCTCGGCGACGTCCTCGGTGAAGGCGATCTTGGTGTCGTCCTCGATGGAGATCCGGTTGTCGTCCCAGATCACCGTCAGGTTGCCCAACCGTTGGGTGCCGGCGAGCGAGGACGCCTCGGAGGCGACCCCCTCCTGCATGTCGCCGTCGGAGGCCAGGCAGTAGATCTGGTGGTCGAAGATCGACTCACCGGGCGCGGCGTCCGGGTCGAACATGCCGCGCTCGCGGCGCGCCGCCATCGCCATCCCGACGGCGTTGCCGACACCGGTGCCGAGCGGCCCGGTGGTGGTCTCCACACCGTCGGTGTGACCGTACTCGGGGTGGCCCGGGGTCTCCGAACCCCAGGTGCGCAAGGCTTTCAGGTCATCCAGTTCCAGCCCGAAACCGCCCAGGTAGAGCTGGGTGTAGAGGGTCAGCGAGGAGTGACCGGCGGACAGCACGAACCGGTCGCGGCCCGGCCAATGGGTGTCGGCGGGGTTGTGCCGCATCTTCTTCTGGAACAGCAGGTACGCCGCGGGGGCGAGGCTCATCGCGGTTCCCGGGTGACCGTTGCCGACCTTCTGCACCGCATCCGCGGCGAGTACCCGAGCGGTGTCGACCGCTCGGGAGTCGAGTTCGGTCCAGCCTTCGGGAAGGTGGGAGGCGTCTGTCACGGAGGGGGTCCTTTCACGCGTTGGTTCAGCACCAGCAGGGCAGTGGTGTCCGCAGGCCGGCCGCCACATGATGGCACGGCGCACGTCACGGAACGGTCACAACCGACCCTACTGCGTGGTTCCGAAGGCATGGCAGCAGCCCCTGCGGACGCCGTCGGTGTCGGTGTGATTCAAGTCGCGGTCTCTTCGGCCCACGTCGGTTTCTACCCGCTGCCCGATGGTCGTAGACTGCATGGGACCCCGCGGGCGTACCCCGGCCGCCTCCACCGACCAGAAGAAGGTTCAGTGACCCACACCGATGCCCACCCGGTCGTCTCCACGGCTGGTTCGGTTGAGAGTGGTTCGGTCCCGGCGGCCACCTGGCGGGACGTGGTCAAGGCCTATGTCGCGCTGACCAAGCCCCGGATCGTCGAGTTGCTGCTGGTCACCACCGCGCCCGCGATGTTCCTGGCCGCCCGCGGCGTACCGCACCTGGCGCTGGTCTTCTGGACGCTGATCGCCGGCGGCCTGGCCGCGGCCAGTGCGAACACCTTCAACTGTGTGCTGGACCGCGACATCGACGAGAAGATGCGCCGCACCCGCCGCCGCCCGATGCCCCGGCATCAGGTGTCGCCGCGCGCCGGCACCATCTTCGGCATCGTGCTGGGGGTGGCGGCCACGCTGCTCTTCGGCTTCTTCGTGAACTGGCTGTCCGCGGTGCTGGCGCTGGTGGCGAACGCGTTCTATGTGCTCGTCTACACGATGTGGCTGAAGCGGTCGATGTCGCAGAACATCGTCTGGGGCGGGATCGCCGGTTGCTTCCCGCCGCTGATCGGCTGGACCGCGGTGACCAACTCGGTCGCGCTGGCGCCGTTCGTGCTGTTCGCGATCGTCTTCTTCTGGACCCCGCCGCACACCTGGGCGCTGGCCTTCCGCTACCGCGCCGACTACGCCGCGGCCGAGGTGCCGATGCTGCCGGTGGTGATGTCCGCGCCGCGGGTCGCCAAGCGGATCCTGATCTACTCCATCCTGATGGTCGCGACCTCCATCTCGCTCTGGCCGATCGCCGACACCGGCTGGCTCTACCCGGCCGTCGCCATCCTCGGCGGTGCGGTCTTCCTGATCGAGGCCATCGGCCTGCTGCGCCGCGCCAACGCCGGCGCCCTGGACGCCGCGCTGAAGCCCATGCGGCTCTTCCACTGGTCGAACAGCTACCTGGCGCTGATCTTCCTCGCCGCCGCGATCGACCCGCTGATCTTCCACTAGTTCCCGGCTCGCGTCAGCGCGCCATCACCCCGCGCGCCACATCGCGATCCATCGAATCGTGTGTGCAAAGGTCCATTCCTGCAGCAATCGACGGGTACGCCGAGGGTTCGATGGATGGCGGTGCGTGGCCCGACCGACCCGGCATCGCGCGCGACGGCCGAGCCAGCGGAGTTCTGCGCTTGCAGTAAGGCCTGAGGGTGACCTGGCGAACGCCAGGACATGCAGTAGTACGCGAAATCCATGATCAAACCCAGTGAGACTGGGTTTTCGATCGCGAATAGTTGCCCTACTGCATGTCCCTGCGTACGCCAGCGGCGCGGATGATTTCTCCGATTTGTCGAACTTCCGGCGGATGACCGCCATGGCCGATACGCTCACGATCCCACCCCCGGGATGTAGGAGAGCGCCGCGCCTATGCGATTTCGTGAACGGATCAGAAGTTACCTGCCGATCATCGTGGTGGCCGCCGTCTGCGTCGTGGCGGCTGGCCTGCTGGTCTCGGTTTTCGCGCCCGAACCGGTCCGTCCTTCCAAGCCAGTGATCGTCACCTCCGGGGAGTGGGCGCCATACGTGGGTGAGGGAATGCCACAGGGTGGGCCGACCGCACAGATTGTCACCGAGGTACTCGAGCGACAGGGTTACGACCCCACGGTCCGATACACATCGTGGTCATTGGCCACCAAGCAGTCACAGGAACAGGGTGTTCACGGCGGGCAAGGACCGACTCCGGGATTTCGTGGCCTCGGATCCCCTGATGGAGTTCGAGTACGTTCTTTTCACCCGCAGGGACAACGAGCGGGCCAGGCAGATCAAGATTCCGGAGGATCTGCGCGGGTTGAAGATCGGTGTGGTTCCCGGATACGACTACTGGGCCTCACTCATGCAGGCACCTGCCGGCAAGGTCACCTTCGATTCGAGTCTCGAGGCCTTCGAAGCCCTCAATCGCGGTGATGTCGACCTCGTTCCGGAGAGCCTTGAGTCCGGAGCCGCCGTCCTGACCGATCCCCGATTCAGCGGCGATGCCGCAGCATTCGAATCAGTGGACCCCAGCGGCAACCCCTTGCTGGGTTCCAAGGAGACCCTCCATTTCCTGATCAAGAGATCTGTCCAGGGTGAGGAGATCATGGCGGGCTTCAATCGGGAACTCGCTGCGTACAAGCTGACCGAGAACTATCGCCGAGCTGTGGCCCCGATCACCTCGCCCAACCAAGAGGCCGCAGAGCTGGTCGGTGCGGGACCGGTCGAACTGTTCACCGTCCAGGATCAGCAGGTGGTGCTCTCCGCGCCGGGTGCAAAGGTCCATGTCCGCCGCTGGCCGACAAGTTATGCAACCCCAGGGCCGGCCCCGCGGACCGAACGTGCCGAGGTGAAGGTCATCGACGGTCCTCTCGCTGGACGAATTCTCGAGGTGGACCCGGCCGCCCTGCGATTGATCAAGGAGCCCGGATGATCAAGTTGTGCGCACTGGTCCCCTCGTCGATCGACTTCCGCGAGACACTGGGTGCCGCCGAGCGCAATCCCGCCGCTTATGAGGAGTTCTGGCAGGCAGTCGAGCGCAGGTTGCTCGAGGACAGCGTCTTCGACGCCAACACCATGACCGTTGCTCGTGCACGTCGGGACAACAAGGGTTGGGGCAGCATCGTCGACGACGATCTGGACCGACCGGTCGAAGTGCTTTCGCTGCGCTTCAATCCCGAGCTGTTTCCCTTGACTCCACCGGAACCCCTTGAATTGATTGACATCGAGGACGCCATCACCTGCCGGTTGTACAACCATGGCGTCTTCTCGGTCGAACTGGAATGCAGCGTGGCGGAAGGTCCGGATTCACCCCTGGCTCCCCGCCTTGATGACATCGACGAAGCATTCACCGAGTGGATCCCCAGGTTCATCAAGTTCCTGCACGACCGGTTCCTGGTGCAGATCGTCACCAGTATCCGTGATGTCGACCCACGTGCGGAGTTCGTCGAGCCAGCAGCGCGTACGCTTCCCGGTCGAGATGGCTGCCTGGGTCGTCCGTTGTGGATCACGAGATCCCTGTGCATCCAGGAGAATGATCCCGCGCTTGCCGATCTCGTCAACGAGTGGTTGCGGGATGTCGAGGCCGTCGAACCTGGTGTGGCGCAGCGGCTGATCGATCCCGGCAGTGGCCTCCGACAGTTCGCCAGATGGTTCCACCATGTCTTCCTGATGACCGAGGACGAGCTCCGCCAACCCCTTCCGCAGACCTTCCCGGACATGATGTTCGCCCTCCGATACGCCCAGTACTTCTACGGGGCTACCGAACAGGAGGAGATCCGCCTGAAGGGAATCCTGGCGCTGTCCCTGGCCAAGGATCCGCCATGGCCGATGGCCGAACTCCGCCGAGAGCTTGAGCAGGGCTCCCGCCGCGTGGCGTTCATCGAGATGGAGCGTTCCGAGATAAGGAAGTTCCTGCGTCGGGCTCGGTTGCGGGAGTTCGACGGACTGTTGGAATCCTGGAAGTTCGACGAGATCGTCGTGCAGCCCGCCAGGGAGAAGGTCGATGCAGCGGACAAGAGACTCTCAGAGCTCTCCGAGACTCGATCATCGCGTGCCTCGTTGTTCACCGATGTCATCCTGCTGGCCATTGGAATCACCTCCGTGGTGAGCACAACGCTCGCGCTGACCGAGTTCGGACGAACGATGAACAGTGATCCGGGGATGGCGAGTTATGACGGCGGCGGGAGCCGCCTCGTCGCCTGGTTCGCCGCTCAGTCCGCCGACGGGCTCCTGTTGGCATCCATTGCGGCCTGTCTGATTCTCACGGTCCTCTATCTCTACTTCCGGCGGCTCAGCAACCGTTGATGACTGCTCGTCGGAATTTGATCGCCCTCACTGCCATCGAGGGGTTGCTGGCAGTTCAGTTCTGGTTCCCCGTGTGGATGATCTTCCTGCTGGATCAGGGTTTCAGTCTCACCACGATCGCTCTCGCCGACGGCTGCTTCCGAGTAGCGGTGGTGATTTCCGAGCTTCCGATGGGAGTGCTGGCAGATCGATTCGGGCAACGTATTGCGTACCTGTGGTTGGCGCTGCTGACCCTGTTCACCTTCGTTGGGGCTGCCTTCGTCCAGTCGACCTGGCAGGTGATGGTCATCTGGTTCCTGTGGGGCATCCAGTGGGCGGCCGCCTCCGGCTTGGGGAGCGCCGTTCTGGCGGAGTTGGCCAGCACGGGCAGGCTGGCGGTTGGATTGCATCGCGCGTGGAGCCGGGTGCGCGCGGTCAGTACCGCGACTGGTGCGGCGAGTCTGGCCTTCGCGGGGTTGCTCTATCAGACAGACATCCGGCTCCCGTTCTTGCTGACAGCTCTGGCGGGAGGCCTGATTCTGCCGCTGCTCCTGCTGCTGCCAGCGATGCCGCGGCACAGAGTCACCAGTCGATCACCGTGGCGGACCCCCGATCCGCGAAGTCTGCTGCCGGCCGGTGGTGCGATGCTGCTGGGCATCTGGGTGCTGACTGTCGCCTGGACGCTGGTCATCCTCTATCAACCTCTGGCGACGGAGTTGGGAATCGGTGCCGAAGGGTCGGCGCTGATGTATGTGCTCTATGCGGTCTCAGGCGTGTTGGCGAGTGCGTTGTTGTCGACCCTCCCCGAGCGATTCGCGCCTTGGGCAGTCGGGCTCGGCGCCGTGCTGATGATCGGGTCGACCGCTGCTGTGGGCTTGTGGCCCGATCTCGGGCCAGTGCTGTGGGTCCCGGTCATCGGTGCTGGGTTCAATCTGGTCTGGGTGACCACCGAAGCGTGGATCGGGATCAAGGCGCCACCGCATGCAAGGTCCACGGCCGTCTCAGCAGCGAGCTTTCTGAGCGGGGTGGTGATGATCGGCACTCGGCCAGGAATGGTGCTGGTCGCTGAGCGTTGGTCGGCGCAGTTCGCATTCGTGATCTGGGCGATGCTTGCGGTCCTTTTCGGGGGAGTGCTCTATCTGGTCTGGCGACTGATCCGACGATTGCCGAACGCAGCCCCGAGCCAGCCAGAGACACCCTCCTGACAGGAGGGTTTCGTCAGCGGGTCGTGACCTCCCGGCGTACGCCCCAGAGGAGATTCGCCGCCAGCGCCGAGACCACCGACACCCCGATCATGTGCAGTGCCACGATCCAGATCGGCAGGCCGTTGAAGTACTGCAGGTAGCCGACCAGGCCCTGGGCCACCACCGCCAGCGCCAGCCAGGCCGCGGCGCGGGAGCGGGTCAGCCACCAGGCGATCGCCAGCGCGATGATCACTGCCCAGACGCTCCAGGCGTGTGCCTTGGCGACGACCTCCAGGGTGAAGCCGGTCCGGGCGGCCTCGTCATCGCCACCGTGCGGGGCGGAGCCGGTGACCAGGGTGCCGAGCACCACCGAGAGCATCACCAGCCAGAAGGTGATCCGGGCCCACAACTGGCCGGCCGCCGAGACGGGTTGTGGTTCGAGTCGCTTCGCGCGGCGGACGAGCAGCACCAGCACCACGACCAGCGCCACCGAGACCAGCAGGTGCCCGGCGACCACATAGGGGTTGAGCTGGGTGAGCACGGTGATCCCGCCGATCACTGCCTGAGCAGGGATTCCGAGCGCCGCCCAGAACGCGATCCGGCGCAGGTCGCGGCGCGGCCGGCCGTTGTCGCGGACCCGCATCGCCGCCCAGAAGGTTCCGATCGCCAGCGCGATCAGGGCGAAGGTGAGCAGCCGGTTGCCGAACTCGATCGCCGGGTGCAGCCCGAAGCTGTCCGGGATCAGCGACTGGTTGGTGCACTTCGGCCAGGTCGGGCAACCGAGCCCGGACTTGGTCAACCGGACCAGCGCACCGGTGAGGATCAGGCCCATGTTGCCGGCGAGCGAACCGATCGCCCAGCCACGCAAGGTCCGCCACCGGCGTTCCTCGGCAGCCGTCTGGGTGGGCTCGGCGGTCAGGACATCCATCGGAACACCTTTCTGGTCAGCAGACTGGCCGCTACCGCCCAGACCAGCAGCACCGGGAGCGACCACCAGATCGCCTGCCCGGTCCCGGCGCCACGCAGTGCCTCGGCCAGGGCCGCGGTCGGCAGCGCCGCCACGACCGGTCGGATCGCCTCCGGATATCCGGAGAGCGGCAGCAGGACGCCACCGGCGACCGCCAGCAGCAGATAGATCAGGTTCGCCAGACCCAGCGTCAGTTCGGCGCGCAGCGTACCGGCCAGCAGCAGCGCCAGGGCGGCGAAGGCGACCCCGGCGAGCACCGTCGCCAGCACCCCGATCAGCACCGGGAGTGGCTGCAGCACCGGTCGCCAGCCGAGTGCGAACGCGGCGAGCATCAGCAGCACCAGTTGCCCGGCGGTGACCAGCAGCAGCGAGATCGCCTTGCCCAGCAGCAATCCCGTCCGTGTCAGCGGCGTACTCGCGAGCCGTTCCAGCACCCCGTAACGCCGCTCGAACCCGGTCGCGATCGCCAGCGAGGTGAACGCCGAGGACCAGATCGCCAGCGCCAGCACCGAGGGCACCAGCAGCGCGAAGTCCAGTCCGAACCGGTCGCCGAGCAACCGGCCCAGCACCAGTGCACCGATCGGAATCACCAGTGCCAGCAGCAATTGCTCGCCGTTGCGGACCAGCAGCATCGCCTCGGTACGGGCCTGTCGCCAGACCCGGGTACCGGCCGGTGCGGCACCGGGGGCGGGGGAGAGGTCGAGGGTGGTCATCGTGCCTCCGGTCGGGTGGCGGCCAGGAACAGCTCCTCCATCGAGCGTTCGGCGGTCAGCTCGGCGACCGATCCGGCGAGCACCACTCGGCCGGCATCGATGATGTGTACGCCGTCGGCGAGTGTCTGCGCCTCGTCCATCGCGTGGGTGGTCAGCAGCACCGAGACCCCGGCGGCCCGCAGGCTCGCCAGCAGCTGCCAGATCTGCCGGCGAACGTGCGGATCGAGGCCGGCGGTGGGCTCGTCGAGGAAGACCAGTTGGGGGCGCCCGATCAGCGCTCCGGCCAGATTGACCAGCTGCTGCTGGCCGCCGGAGAGCCGGCGATAGGTGGTCTGGGCGAAGCGATCGATGCCGAGTTCGCCGGCCAGCGCGGCGACCGGCAGCGGGTGGGCGTACAACCCGGCGAGATGGTGCAGCAGCTCGAGCGGCTTGATCCCGGACCAGGCGCCCACCGATTGCGGCATCACCCCGATCAACCCGGCGGCGGCGGCCGCGGCCGGAGTGGTCCCGCAGACCTCGATCGTGCCGGTGAACTCACCCGGCCCGTAGAGGCCGGTGCAGCAGCGGATGGTGCTGGTCTTGCCGGCGCCGTTGGGGCCGAGCAGTGCGGTGATCTCACCCGCCGGGGCGGTCAGCGACAGCCCGTCGAGGATCGTCCGACCACCACGCGACAGCCGGACGTCGGCGAGGTCGAGGGCGGTTGCGGGCACCGCCTCATTGTACGGCCGATGACCCGCGGGACCCGCGCCGGCGAGCGGGTCCTTCGTCACACCCGCAGCGGCCATGCCTGCGATGTGTCACGATGAGCCCGGAGCCGGCAACAGACTGGGTGTGAACCAGATGAGAGAGACCGGGCCGGCCGAGGCCGAGGCGGGCTTTCGGGGTGTGTACGCCTCTTTCGCCGGCCGCGTCTATGCATTCGCCCGGCGGCACAGCGATCCGGAGACCGCTGAGCAGGTCGTCTCGGACACCTTCCTCGCTGCCTGGCGGCGTTGGGACGAGTTGCCGGAACCCCTGTTGCCCTGGTTGCTGATCACGGCCAGAAACTGCCTGGAAACTCACTGGCGTGGTGAGCGACGACGGCGGGAGCTGGTCGATGAAGCGGCGTTTCAGTTGCTGGCCCAGTCATCGGCAGGACCAGAGAGCGAGGTCTTGGCTCGGGAGGAGATGCGCGCCGCGTTGCGCTCCTTGTCCCCTCGGGACCGCGAGGCGCTCCTGCTCGTTGCCTGGGACGGGCTCACCCAACCGCAGGCGGCTCAGGTTCTCGGCATCAGTCGCAATGCGTTTGCCGCAAGGATTTCCCGCGCTCGCCGGAGGTTGGAGGCTGCCCTCACCGAACTCGATGACCGACCCGATGGTCCCAGCCAGGCGACCGTCACCGCCAACGAACCGAGGTATTGAGATGACGAACATCGATCTGCAGTTGCGGGCCGCCCGTCCCACCGACGATGAACTGGCGGCGGAGTTTCCCACCGCTCGGCGCCAGGAATTGCTCGACGGGTTGCTGTCCGCCCGCTCGGATGAACCGGTGATCGATGCACCCGCCACTACGGGCCCGCGCCCGTCATCCCGATTCCGCATCATCGCTGTTGCGGCTGGGGTGCTGGTCGTCACCGGGATTGCGATCGGGGTGCAACTGGCGCCCAACGAGCCGCCGGCCGAACAGCAGCAGCCCGGTCCTGTTGGTGGGGTGCTCGCCCCGCCAGTCGCGGCTGCCGCCACACTCGGCGATCTCGCGGAGCGGGCGAGAACGAGCGTGGACGTGCCCGCTGGGGCGTACCGGCTGGTCGTGCGAAGCCAGGGGGACGGTCTCACCATCAACACCTACACAGCCGGTGATGGCTGGACCTGGCGCAAGGACACTCGTCCGGGCAGCTCGACCTTCTACTCGGTGCTGCGACCGACATCGGAGGTTGCCCCCAGCGATCCCGCCGCGTTGCAGCGGTGGCTGAGCGAGCGGGCCACGGGCACCGAGTCCACCACCCAGGCGATGTTCAAGGAGATTGGTGAGCTGGTCCGTCAGGAGACCACTCCGCCCGCCGTCCGTGCGGCTGCGATCCAGGTGTTGTCGTCGCTTGCCGATGAATCCGGTCAGTCCCTGCCGCGGCCGAAGGACCCCGGAATGACGACCCCACTGGTGACCGTCGAACGCGCCGAACTCGCTGGCAAGGCGGTGCTGGTCGCGCAGTTCACCGACCGATCGCAACCGGCAATCAGTGCCTCACTGACCTTTGACGCCCGGAGCTCGGAAGTGGTGGCAGAAAGCGGCGGCCGGGATCGGGCCCTGCAGACCAGCTACCGGCGCGAAACGGTCAACGCGCTGCCCGCCGATGTCATCGACGCGGTCGGCACCGAGCGCCGCGAACAGATGGTCACCAGGGGCTGAGTCCGCGCGGCGTTCTCTCGTCACCGCCGTCCAGGACCGAGTCAGCCGGTCCGCAGCATCGTGGTGAGGATCTCCGCACCGTGGTTGACCAGCAGCGACACATGGCCCTCACCGGGGATCAGGGTGCTGCGCGCGTCGGGGATCCGGGCGGCCAGTTCCCGGGTCTGGGACCAGGGGACCAGGGCGTCGTCCTTGCCGTGCCAGAGCCACACCGGCACCCGCACGGTGGCCGGGTCGAAGTCCCAGTCACCGCCCAGCAACCGGGTCTCCAACCGGGCCGCGGCGGTGCCCTGACGGACGCCCTCGCGGAAGCCGCGGGCCAGGATCGGGGCGACATCGGTGGCCAGTTCGACCCGCTCACCGGCCGCGCTGCGGGTCTTCAGCCAGGTCCGGGAGAGGGTGACGCTCCAGGCCTCGGCGGGCATCTTCAACACCCCGGTAGGTACGCCGAGGCGGTTCTTCAGCGCGGACCAGGCACCATCCAGCGCGCCACCCGGTCCGACCCCGCCGAGTACGCCGACCGCCGGGACCAGCTCGGGCCGGGCCGCCGCCCAGGCCAGGGCGTACGCCCCGCCGGCCGACCAGGCGACGATCGGTGTCGGGCCCAGCCCGAGCACCTCCAGGGCGCCGGACAGGTCACCGGCGAACTGGGAATGGGTGCGTTCGCCGACCGAGTCCGACAATCCGATACCGGGCCGGTCGACCGCGATCAGGCGGACACCCACCTCGCGCGCCGCACCGTCCATCAGGGCGCCGATCAGCCGCGACCCGGGCTGGCCGTGCAGGAACAGCATCGGCACCCCGGTCGGGGTGCCGTAGTCGGCGAAACCCAACGACCTGCCGTCGGGCAGGCGCAGTGTCTGGGCGGTGGGATCGGTCGGCACGACCGACATTGTGGCCCACCGCGGCAACCCTCACCACTCCGCGAAGGAACCGTCCGGGTAACGCCACCACGGGGTGCGCCAGCGGTGCCCGATCTGATCGGCCCGGCGCACCGAGGCCTCGTCGATCTCGACCCCCAGTCCCGGGCCGAGCGGGCGTTCCACGTAACCGTCGACGAAGCGGAACACCTCCCGGTTCAGTACGTGGTCGAGCACCTCGGCGCCCTGGTTGTAGTGGATGCCGATCGACTGCTCCTGGATCACATGGTTCGGGCTGGCGAACCCGACCTGCAGCGAGGCGGCCAGGGTCAGCGGGCCGAGGGGGCAGTGCGGGGCGAGCTGGACGTCGAAGGTCTCGGCCAGGCTGGCGATCCGGCGTACCTCGGAGATCCCACCGGCATGCGACAGGTCGGGTTGGGCGACCGCGATCCCGGCCTGCAGTGCCGGCAGGAACTCCTGCCGGTTGAACAGCCGCTCGCCGGTGGCCACCGGGATGGTGGTCGCGGTGGTCACCTCACGCAGCAGGTGGGAGTTCTCCGGCAGCGTCGGTTCCTCGATGAACAGCGGCTGCAGCGGTTCCAGCAGGGGAGCGATGCGGCGTACGTTGCCGACGCTGGCCCGGCCGTGGAAGTCGACCGCCACGTCGCGGTCGGCGCCGAGCACCTCGCGGGCGGCGGCCACCCGCTGCACGACCCCGTCGATCTCGGCGACCGTGGCGATCCGCGACATCCGGCCGCTGGCGTTCATCTTCACCGCGGTGAACCCGGCCTCGACCTGGGCGCGGATCTGCTCGGCGACCTCGCTCGGTTCATCCCCGCCGACCCAGCAGTAGACCCGGATCCGGTCGCGTACCGGTCCACCGAGCAGCACGTGCACCGGTACGCCGAGGGCCTTGCCCTGGATGTCCCACAGGGCCTGGTCCAGGCCGGCCACCGCGCTGGAGAAGACAGCCCCGAAGCGATAGAAGGAGGACTTGGTCATCACCTGCCAGTGGTCCTCGATCCGCATCGCCGGCTGACCGATGAGCAGCTCGGCGAGTTCACCGACGGCGGCCCGCACGGTGTCCGCGCGGCCCTCGACGACCGCCTCGCCCCAGCCCGCGATCCCTTCGTCGGTGGAGATCTTGACGAACAGCCAGCGTGGCGGCACCAGGAAGGTCTCGACCGCGGTGATCCTCACCCGTTCACCCCTTGGTGGCGCCGGCGGTCATGCCGGCGACGATGTAGCGCTGCATGAACAGGGCGAGCACCATGATCGGAACGGTGATCACCGTGGCGGCCGCCATCAGGCCACCCCAGTCGATGTTGGCGTAGGCGATGAAGTTGAAGATCGCCACCGGCAGGGTGCGGGTGTTCTCCCCGGACAGCACCAGCGCGAACATGAAGTTGTTCCAGGAGAAGATGAACGCCAGGATGCTCGCGGTCGCGATGCCGGGCATCGACAGGGGCAATGAGATCCGCAGGAAGGCGCCGATCGGGGTGAGTCCGTCGACCTGCGCCGATTCCTCGAGCTCGGTCGGCATCTGGTCGAAGTAGGACATCATGATCCACACGATCAGCGGCAGCGCGACGAACATGTGCGAGAGGATCAGCGCCGAATAGTTGCCGACCAGCCGCAGGTTGGAGAACACGTAGTACCACGGCACCAGCAGCGAGACGCCGGGGATGATCCGGGCCATCAGCACCAGCGCGGAGGACCGCCGCATGTCGAAGCGGCTCATCGCGTACGCCGCCGGTACGCCGAGGATCAGCGACAGGCCGGTGGAGGCGAAGCCGATCACGAAGCTGTTCCAGATGAACGGCAGGAAGTTCTCCTGACCGAACACGGTGCGGTAGTTGTCCAGTGTCGGTCCGAAGACCAGCGTCTTGCTCGGATCGGTGATGTCCAGGTTGGTCTTCAGCGAGGCCAGCACCATCCACAGCAACGGCAGCAGGAAACCGGCGATCACCAGCACCAGGGCGAGGACCCGGGCGAGGCTGGTCGCGGTCTGCGCCGTGGACCGGGGTCGACGGGTCGGCACACTGGGGGAGACGGTGCTGCTCACTGCGCGCTCCTGTTCCGGCGGATCACCAGGATCGAGACGATGATCATGATCATCACGAAGAAGAGCACGAGCACCGTGGAGGAGAGGCCGTAGTCGTTGTAGTCGAAGGAAAGCCCGTAGGCGTAGACATTCAGCGTCTCGGCCTCGTTCGAGGAACCGCCACCCTTGCCCTTGGTGGCGTAGAGGATGTCGAAGGTCTTCAGTGCGTCGATGGAGCGCAGCAGGACCGCGGCGATGATCGTCGGCATCAGGATCGGCACGGTGATGAACCAGAACCGCTGCCAGGCGTTCGCACCGTCCACCCGGGCCGCCTCGTCGGGTTCCTCGGGCAGCGAGGTGAGCCCGGCGAGCAGGATCAGCACCACCATCGGCGTCCACTGCCAGATGTCGACGAAAGCCAATGTGGCAAGGGCCTGCTTGGGATCGGAGATCCAGCCCTGCGCCGGCAGGCCGAGGACGCGCATCAACTGGTTGGCCGCACCGGTGGTCGGCTCGAAGATCAGCAGCCACATCATGCCCACCGCGACCGGGGTGGCGACCAGCGGCAGCAGGATCACCACCCGGACCAGACCCTGGCCCTTGAAGGGTTTGCGCAGCAGCAGGGCGATGCACATGCCGAGCACCACCTCGACGACCACCGCCACGACGGTGAAGAAGACGGTACGCCCGACCGCCGGCCAGAAGCGACGGGTGTCGGTGAGCACGGTGGCGTAGTTCTCGAAGCCGATGAACTCGAAGTCCGCGCGCACCGATCCCGACGCGTCGGTGAGCGACAGGACGATCGTGTAGATGATCGGGAAGGCGACCATGGCCACCACGAAGACCATCGCCGGTCCGGCGAAGACCCATTTGCGGTGCCGATTGGCCCAACCGGCGAACCCGCTGGTCGGCCGCACGCCCGGGCCCGCGCCCGGGTTGGTCACCCCGGGGGTGGTTGGCCCCCGGGTGTCCGAGGTGGTGGTGGACATGGTCGCCTCCCGCCGATCGTTGGTTGGGCTATCGCTTCTCGCCGTCCAGGAAGCTCTGGAACTCCTGCTGGGCGGTACCGGCCGAGCCGGCGACGTCCTGACCGCCGATCGAGGCGACGATCGGCCCACCGACGATGTCGCGGGCCTTGCCCACCTGGACCACCTCGGGACGGTCATGGCCGATGCCGACCTTGGACTGTTCCTGGATCACCTGGGCGAGCTCGGCCGGGAAGCTCGTGGTGCCCTGCGGATCGGCCCACACCGAGGCCCGCGCACCCGGCGTACCGGCCTGCTGCATCCGCAGGGTGAGGTCCTTGCTGGTCGCCCACTTGATGAACTGCCAGGAGGCCTCCTTGGCCTCGGAGTCGTTGTTGACCCCCAGCGCCCAGGAGGTCACGTTGTAGGGCTTGGAGCCGGCGCTGCCGGCCGGGAAGGCGAGGTAACCGGTGGAGTTGGTGGCCTTCGACTTCGCCGGGTCGATCGCGTTCTTGTAGAGCGAATCGGCGTCGATCAGGAAGCCCGCCTTGCCCTGCTGGTAGATCGCGAACGCATCCGGCCAGTTCATGTTGGTCGCCCCGGGCGGGCCGTAGTTCTTCAGCAGCGAGCCGTAGCGGGTGTAGGCCCGGACCGCCTCGGGAGTGTTGACCGTGGCCTTGCCGTCGGCCGACCAGTCGCCGCCCTCGGAATAGAGGAAGGAGGAGAACTGGGTGACCGCCGCGGCGCGCTGGCCGCGCATCGAGATGCCGTAGGTGTCGGGCACCTTCTCCTTGATCGTCTTCGCCGCGGTCTCCAGTTCATCCAGCGTCTTCGGCGGCTGTACGCCGGCCTGGGCGAGGATGTCCTTGTTGTAGTAGACGACCTGGCGTTCGGTGATCAGCGGTACGCCGACGACCTTGCCGTCGATCGTGGTGGACGCCTTCGCGGCCTCCTGGAAGTCGCCCCAGTCGTAGTCGGCCTCGGAGGTGTTCTGGGTCAGGTCGGCGACCCACTTGTTCTTGGCGAACTGGCGGCCCTCCTGCAGCGGCCGGTACATCATCACGTCGATCTCGTTGGTACCGGCGTTCAGCTTGACGTTGTACTGATCGGAGAGCTGGCTCTCGCCGAGGGTGGTCACGTTGACCTTGATGCCGGACTGTCGCTCGAACTCGGGGATCACCTTCTGGATCTCGGTGGTCCACACATGGTTCGCCATCGTGACCTTGATCTCCTTGGTCTCCGATGCGGGCTTGTCCCCGCCGCCGCAGGCGGACAGCAGCAGGGAGCCGGCCAGGACGGTCGCCAGGGCCGCGGTTCCGCGGACCATCCGGGACTGCGTCGCGGGCCGAAGATTCTTGCTGGGGCGGTGATTCCTCATGGGTATCGTCTCCCGTCTCGCGGCGGGGCATCGTTGCGACCCGCTCCGTGGGAATCACCCTAGACACATTAAGTATGATCATTCAATCGTCTGGCGGCGATTGGGATCACGATGTCCTCACGATCGCGGTGGCGGTGGCCTGGACCCCATCGGGCCGGCGGCTTAGGGTGCCCTTGCTTGCGTGGGGAAGAAATAACGCAAGAATGGCGTTGTGAAAAACGTGCGAGACGACAGGGGTACGCCCGGAGTCGCCCTCGCCGAGACCGCCGAGGACCAGGCGGCCGGGGCGGAGGGCCCCGTTGACGATGCCTCCACGCGCCAGCGGGTGCAGCAGTCGATCATGCAGCACGGCCCCTCGACCGCGGTCGAGCTGGCCGAGCGGTTGGAGCTGACCCCGGCCGCGATCCGGCGCCACCTGCAGGTGCTGCTCGACCGCGGCCATCTGGTCTCCCGCGAGCAGCGGGTCTACGGTGCCCGCGGCCGCGGCCGGCCGGCGAAGGTGTTCGCGCTCACCGACACCGGACGCCAGTCCTTCCACCAGGCCTATGACGATCTCGCGGTCGCCGCGCTGGCCCAGCTCGTCGAGGCCGCCGGTGACGGTGCCCTGGAGGAGCTGGCCCGGGCCCGCGTCGCCACCGTCGAGCAGCGCTATCGTGAGCTGCGGGCCACCGAACCCGACGGCAATCCGGTCGAGGCGTTGGCCCGGGCGCTGTCCGCCGACGGTTACGTGGCCTCGACCCGCCCGGCACTGGCCGGTGAGCAGCTCTGCCAGCACCACTGCCCGGTGGCGCACGTCGCCGAGCAGTTCCCGCAGCTGTGCGAGGCCGAGACCCAGCTCTTCGGCCAACTGCTCGGCGTACCCGTGCAACGACTCGCCACCATCGCCCACGGCGACGGTGTCTGCACCACCCACATCTCGACCCGCACCAGGGACGGCAGCGCCGCCGCCCGACCCCAGAACCGCTCGACCTCGAACCAGGAGGACTGACATGACCGAGCTCGACCAGAACCAACAGCTCGACGCCCTCGGCAACTACGAGTGGGGCTGGCACGATCCCGACGTCGCCGGTGCCTCGGCCCGCCGCGGCCTGAACGAGGCCGTCGTGCGCGACATCTCGCAGTTGAAGGACGAGCCGGAGTGGATGACCAACCTGCGGCTCAAGGGCCTGCGGCTGTTCGACCGCAAGCCGATGCCGACCTGGGGCGCCGACCTCGACGCCATCGACTTCGACAACATCAAGTACTTCGTCCGCTCCACCGAGAAGCAGGCGCAGAGCTGGGAAGACCTGCCCGAGGACATCAAGAACACCTACGACAAGCTCGGCATCCCGGAGGCGGAGAAGGCCCGCCTGGTCGCCGGTGTGGCCGCCCAGTACGAGTCCGAGGTGGTCTACCACAAGATCAACGAGGAGCTGGAGCGGCAGGGTGTCATCTTCATGGACACCGACACCGCGCTGAAGGAGCACCCGGAGCTGTTCCAGGAGTACTTCGCCACCGTCATCCCCGCCGGTGACAACAAGTTCTCCGCGCTGAACACAGCGGTCTGGTCCGGCGGCTCGTTCATCTACGTGCCGAAGGGTGTGCACGTGGAGATCCCGCTGCAGGCGTACTTCCGGATCAACACCGAGAACATGGGCCAGTTCGAGCGGACCCTGATCATCGCCGACGAGGGCTCCTACGTGCACTACGTCGAGGGTTGCACCGCGCCGATCTACAAGTCCGACTCGCTGCACTCCGCGGTCGTCGAGATCGTGGTGAAGAAGAACGCCCGGGTGCGCTACACGACCATCCAGAACTGGTCCACCAACGTCTACAACCTGGTCACCAAGCGCGCCACCTGCGCCGAGGGTGCCACCATGGAGTGGATCGACGGCAACCTCGGTTCCAAGGTGACGATGAAGTACCCGGCGGTCTACCTGATGGGCGAGCACGCCCGCGGTGAGACCCTGTCCATCGCCTTCGCCGGCGAGGGCCAGCACCAGGACGCCGGCTCCAAGATGGTGCACTGCGCACCCAACACCTCCAGCTCGATCGTCTCCAAGTCGGTCGCGCGGGCCGGTGGCCGGTCCAGCTACCGCGGCCTGGTGCAGGTGCAGCCCGGTGCCGAGCACTCCGCCTCCTCGGTGAAGTGCGACGCGCTGCTGGTCGACCAGATCTCCCGCTCCGACACCTACCCCTATGTGGATGTCCGCGAGGACGATGTGTCGATGGCCCACGAGGCGACGGTCTCCAAGGTCTCCGACGACCAGCTGTTCTACCTGATGTCGCGCGGCATCGAGGAGGACGAGGCGATGGCGATGATCGTGCGCGGTTTCATCGAGCCGATCGCCAAGGAGCTGCCGATGGAGTACGCCCTGGAGCTCAACCGGCTGATCGAGCTGCAGATGGAAGGCGCCGTCGGCTGACGCCGTTCCCTCGCTGGCTGAGCGAGCGAGGAACGAGCGAGTCGAAGCCACCGAGCCAAGCCCGAAGATCCAACCCAGAAAGAGAATCCAGACGTTGTCCGTGGACACCAAGCCCAATGTCGCCGGGGCGGTGGAGAGCAGCATCGCCTCCCACCTGCACCCGCGCCCGTCCTATGACCTGGCGGACCATCCGGTGCCGCAGGGCCGTGAAGAGGTCTGGCGGTTCACGCCGCTGAAGCGGTTGCGTGGCCTGCTCGAGGCCGAGGGCACCGGCGCGAAGCTGGGCCGCCAGGTGCGCAGCCCCGAGGGCGTCACGGTCACCGACCTGCCCAGTTCCGAGGCCCGCAAGCTGGGCGGGCACGCCCCGGGTGACCGGCTCGCCGCGGTCGCCGCGGCGTACGCCGGTGAGGCGCTGCTGGTGGACGTGCCGGCGAACACCGAACTCGACGAGCCGGTGGTCGTCGAGCTGACCGGTGACTCGGTGGAGTCGGTGGTGCACGGGCATCTGGTGTTCCGGATCGGCAACCACTCCCGGGCCACCATCGCGGTCCGCCACAACGGGTCGGCGACCTATGCCGGGCTCACCCAGGTGCTGGTCGGGGACGGTGCCGATGTCACCTTCGTCGCCGTCGCCGACTGGGCCGATGACGCGGTGCACACCGGCCAGACCTCGATCACCGTCGGCCGCGACGCGCAGGTGCGCAGCGTGGCCGTGTCCCTGGGTGGGGACCTGGTCCGGATCGCCGAAACCGCCGAGTACGCCGGGCCCGGGGGCTCGATCGACCAGTACGGGCTCTATTTCGTCGACGCCGGTCAGCACATCGAACACCGGCTGTTCGTCGACCACAATGCCCCGAAAACCCGTTCCAACGTTGACTATCGCGGTGCCCTGCAGGGCAAGCGCGCGCACAGCGTGTGGATCGGCGACGTGCTGATCCGCAAGGTCGCCGAGGGCATCGAGACCTACGAGTCGAACAAGAACCTGCTGCTCACCGACGGGTGCAAGGCCGACTCGGTGCCGAACCTGGAGATCGAGACCGGTGAGATCGAGGGCGCCGGCCACGCGTCAACCACCGGCCGCTTCGACGACCAGCAGCTGTTCTATCTGCGCAGCCGCGGCATCGACGAGACCGAGGCCCGCCGCCTGGTGGTGCACGGCTTCTTCGCCGACATCATCCGCCGGATCGGCGTACCGGAGGTCGAGCAGCACCTGCTCGCCGCCATCGAGACCGAGCTCGCCCTGACCGTGGGCACCCCCGCCCTGACCGAGACCCCCGAGAGCAACGAGAACACCGAGAGCAACGAGGAAGCCTGAGATGTCGAAGCTGGAGATCAACGACCTGCACGTCAACGTGGACACCGAATCCGGTGCCAAGGAGATCCTCAAGGGCGTGAACCTCACCGTGAACTCGGGCGAGGTGCACGCGATCATGGGCCCGAACGGTTCCGGCAAGTCCACCCTGGCGTACGCCATCGCCGGCCACCCGAAGTATCAGGTCACCTCGGGCTCGGTGAAGCTGGACGGCGAGGAGATCCTGGATCTCACCGTCGACGAGCGCGCCCGCGCCGGCCTCTTCCTGGCCATGCAGTACCCGGTCGAGGTGCCCGGTGTCTCGGTGTCGAACTTCCTGCGGACCGCGAAGACCGCCATCGACGGCCAGGCGCCGAACATCCGCAAGTTCGTCAAGGAGATCAACGAATCCCTGGAGAACGTGAACCTGGACAAGTCGTTCGCGCAGCGCTCGGTGAACGAGGGCTTCTCCGGCGGTGAGAAGAAGCGCGCCGAGATCGCCCAGCTGGAGTTGCTGAACCCGAAGTTCGCGGTCCTCGACGAGACCGACTCCGGTCTGGACATCGATGCGCTGCGGATCGCCTCCGAGGGGGTCAACCGGTACGCCGCCCAGGGTGATCGCGGTGTGCTGCTGATCACCCACTACACGCGGATCCTGAACTACATCAAGCCGGACTTCGTGCACGTCTTCGTCGACGGCCGCTTCGCCGAGCAGGGTGGCCCCGAGCTGGCCGCCCAGCTGGAGGCCGAGGGTTACGACAAGTATCTGCGCGCCGCCCGCGCCTGAGCGATCCAGGCAGAACAGGGCCATTGATCAGAACAGGAGGTGCGGGGTGACCCACACCAACGAGGAGATCCCGGACACCGCGCCGCTGCCGGTCGAACCGCAGCCGGATGCGTCCGCGCCGTTCGACGTCGAGGCGATCCGCCGCGATTTTCCCGTCCTGGAACGGACGATCGACGGCAAGCCGCTGGTCTATCTCGACTCGGCGAACACCTCGCAGAAGCCGGAGTCGGTGATCGAGACGATCGCCGAGCACTACCGGCTGCACAACGCGAACGTCGCCCGCGCGATGCACGTCCTCGGTGCCGAGGCGACCGAGGCGTTCGAGGGCGGCCGGGCCAAGGTCGGGACCTTCATCGGCGCCGCGCGCAGCGAGGAGGTGGTGTTCACCAAGAACGCCTCCGAGGCGCTGAACCTGTGCGCGCACACCCTCGGTCAGCACCTCGCCCTCGGCCCCGGTGACGAGATCGTGGTCTCGGTGATGGAGCACCACTCCAACATCGTGCCCTGGCAGCTGCTCGCCGAGCGGACCGGTGCCACGCTGCGCTGGTTCGACATCACCGACGAGGGCCGGCTGGATCTGGAGAAGGCCGAACGCGAAGGTCTGATCAATGAGCGCACCAAGGTCGTCTCCCTGACCTGGGTGTCCAATGTGCTCGGCACCATCAACCCGATCCGCCAGCTCGCCGACCAGGCGCACGCGGTCGGCGCGGTCGTGGTCGTCGACGCCTCCCAGGGCGTACCGCAGCTGCCGACCTCGGTGAGTGAGCTGGGTGCCGACCTGGTCGCGTTCACCGGCCACAAGATGGTCGGGCCGACCGGGATCGGTGTGCTCTGGGGCCGCTACGATCTGCTCGCCTCGCTGCCGCCGTTCCTTGGCGGGGGAGAGATGATCGAGGTGGTCCGGATGACCGGTTCCACCTGGGCGCCGCCGCCGCACCGCTTCGAGGCCGGTACGCCGCCGATCGCGCAGGCCGCCGGCTTGGGCGCCGCGGTCGACTACCTCACCGGTGTCGGCATGCCGGCCATCGCCCGGCACGAGGCCGAGATCACCGCGTACGCCCTGGAGGGCCTGAAAACCCTGCCCGGGTTGCGAATCCTCGGTCCCACCGAGATGGTCGAGCGGGGCGGAGCGATCTCCTTCACGCTGGACGGGATCCACCCCCACGACGTCTCGCAGCTGCTGGACAGCCGGCTGGTCGCCGTCCGCGGCGGGCACCACTGCGCCCGGCCGTTGCACGAGCGGCTGGGCATCCAGTCCTCCACCCGGGCCTCGTCCTACCTCTACACCACCCGTGGCGAGATCAATGCGCTCGTCGACGCGCTGGCGTACACGATCAACTTCTTCAAGGGGTGAGTGCATGAACGTCGAGGAGCTGTACCAGCAGATCATCCTGGATCACTACAAGGCCAAGCACCACAGCGGTCTCCGCGATCCGCACGAGGCCGAGGTGCACCACGTCAACCCGTCCTGCGGTGACGAGCTGACGCTGCGGGTGCACCTGGACGGCGACAAGGTCGCCGACATTTCCTATGACGCCGAGGGGTGTTCGATCTCCCAGGCGTCCACCTCGGTGATGACCGACCTGGTGATCGGCAAGCCGGTCTCGGAGGCGTTCGAGCTGCACGAGGAGTTCAAGACGATGATGGACTCCCGCGGCAACTACGAGCCCGACGAGGACGTCTTCGAGGACGCGATCGCGTTCGTCGGCGTCGCCAAGTTCCCCGCCCGGATCAAGTGCGCCCTGCTCGGCTGGGAGGCCTTCCGGGATGCGGCCCTGCAGGCCGGAGCGAAGGCGCCGGCGGCGCATACAGTGGAACCGTGACCGACCGAAAGGACACGACGATGACCGAGCAGAGCACCGAAACCGAGCAGGTCCGGCCCTCGGACCGGGTCCGCGACACCCTGCCCGACCAGACCCCCGAGGTCACCGATCCGGCGACCGGTGAGGTCGTCGACGGCAAGCCCAACGAGGAGGAGCTCCTCGAGGCGCTGAAGGACGTCGTTGACCCCGAACTGGGGATCAACGTCGTCGACCTCGGGCTGGTCTACGGGCTGCACGTCGACGACGACTCCTCGGTGACGGTCGACATGACGCTGACCTCGGCGGCCTGCCCGCTGACCGACGTGATCGAGGACCAGACCGACACCGCGCTGAAGGACCTGGCCACCCGGACCGCGATCAACTGGGTCTGGATGCCGCCGTGGACCCCGGAGAAGATCAGCGACGACGGACGCGACCAGCTCCGGATGCTCGGCTTCAACGTCTGAGCCGTACGCCCCACGGCCCTCGAGCAGCTCGCGCAGCGACCCGCCTCACCGCCTGCATTCCGCATGGCCCAGCCGAAACAGGCGTTCTCCTTGACAGGCGTTCTCCACTGTGCGGCTCAACTCTCACTCCGCGGACCGCATACAGGCCGCGGAGTGAGAGTTGGGCCGCGAAGTCGGCGCGAGCCCCGATCAGGCCGGTCGCCGATCAGCCCGCTCCCGGGTAGGTGGCAGAAGAGCATCGAGATGAGCCCGTTCATCTCGACACGCCAGCCATTGCTCCGCTGCGCTCCGCATGGCTGGCTACTCGATGAACCTAAGAGGCCACTGCCGCTTCGCGGCGCATGGCGGGCTGTTCGCTGAACGGACAGATCGTGGAACGCCGGCGCGAGTCCCGAAATCGGTCCTAGGGTTGCCCCGCTCACCGAACGAAGGGGACCCATGACCGACACCGCCGAGGATGCGACGAAGCAGCCATCGGGCGCGAACCCGAACACCCGGGGCCGCGTACTGACCGCCAGCCTGGTCGGCACCACGATCGAGTTCTTCGATTTCTATGCCTATGGGACGGCCGCCTCGCTGGTCTTCCCGAGCCTGTTCTTCCCGTCCAAGAACCCCACCACCGAACTGCTCGCCTCCTTCGCGGTGTTCGGGGTGGCGTTCCTGGCGCGCCCACTGGGTTCGCTGATCTTCGGTCACTTCGGCGACCGGATCGGCCGGAAGAAGACCCTGGTGGCCAGCCTGCTGGTGATGGGCATCGGCACCTTCCTGATCGGGTGCCTGCCCACCGCACTCACCCCCGGCTGGTCCATCCTGGCGCCGCTTTTCCTTGTGGTGCTGCGATTCACCCAGGGCATCGGTCTCGGTGGGGAGTGGTCGGGTGCCGCGCTGCTGGCGACCGAGAACGCGCCGGCCGGCAAGCGGGCCATCTATGGCACCTTCCCGCAGCTCGGTGCCCCGATCGGCTTCCTGACCTCGAACCTGCTGTTCCTGCTGCTGAACACCTATCTGAGCCCGCAGGCGTTCAACTCGTGGGGTTGGCGGATCCCGTTCCTGGTCTCGGCCCTGCTGGTCGTCGTCGGTCTCTATGTCCGCTTCCAGCTGATCGAGACCCCGTCGTTCCAGAAGGTGCTGGATCGCGGTGAGGTCGTCCGCGTCCCGCTCGCCAGCGTGCTGAAGAAGTCCTGGAAGCCGTTGATCCTGGGCACGGTGATCATGATCGCCACCTACGTGATCTTCTACATGATGACCGCGTTCACACTCACCTACGGCACCACCGCCGCCACCGTCGAGGCGGCTGCCGCTGCGGCGGCCAAGGCGGGCAAGCCGTTCAACCCCGCCGGTTTCACTCCCGGGCTGGGTTTCGCGCGCACCGAGTTCCTCACCTATCTGATCATCGCGGTGGTCTTCTTCGGCATCTTCACCGTCGTCTCCGGCCCGCTCGCCGAACGCCTCGGCCGGCGGCGGATGCTGATGGGGGTGACCGTGCTGATCGGCGTCTACGGCCTGGTGCTGCATCCGCTGTTCAACGCCGGCCGATACGGTGCCCTGCTCGGGCTGATCGTCGGGTTCATCCTGATGGGTCTCACCTACGGGCCGATGGCGGCGTACCTGCCGGAACTGTTCCCCGCCAACGTCCGCTACACCGGCTCGGCGGTCTCCTACAACCTTGCCTCGGTGATCGGCGCCGGGCCCGCGCCGTTCGCGCTGGTCGCTCTCTGGCAGGCCAACGGCGGCAAGATCGTCTATGTCGGATTCTACGTCCTCGGTGCCGCGGTGCTCACCATGATCGGGTTGTTCCTGGCTCAGGAGACCCGGGACACCAACTATCAGGACGACACCACCGCGGAAACCGTCAGCCCTTGACGATGCCGTCGCCCTGGACGCGTACCGGGATCTTCTCCAGGGGTTTGTTGGCCGGACCCTTCTGCACCGAACCGTCCAGGCCGAACTGGGAGCCGTGGCAGCCGCAGACGATGGTGCTGCCGCGGAGCTGGGAGACGATGCAGCCCTGATGGGTGCAGAAGGCCGAGAGGCCGACGAACTCGCCGGCGGTCGGCTGGGTGACCACCAACTGGGCAGCGGGGAGGATCTTGCCGCTGCCGACCGGGATCTCCGCGGTGCTCGCCACCGCGCCCGGGGGCGCCGGCGGGGCGCTCGCGTCTCCGGCGGGTGGCGCCGAGCTGCGGGAATCCCGGGATCCGGCGCCGCTGGAACAACCGGTCAGGGCGCCGACGGCGAGCGCCGACAGCCCACCGGCGGCCCCCAGCAGGGCACGTCGGCTGGTCATCACTGGTCCTCGGGCCGGGCGGGCGCGTCGCGATCCATCGGGCCGTCGAGGTCGGGGTCGAGCGGTTGCACGTGCCGGTCCTCGTCGTCGACCGGGGCGTCGTCGGGGAGGATCACCTCGTCCTCGGTCAGCTCCACTGCGCGGTCCTCGTCGGGAACGAACTGGTCGGTGTGCGGTTCGGTCATCGGGAGACTCCTCTCGAATCCACCGAGTTGCGGATCGGGTCACCCAGTATGCCCGCGCGGTCCGCGGCGACAACAGGGCGGCGAGCCTCAGGCGTTTGGTGCCGCCTCCGCCAGCGCCTCGGCGAGCGCATCCAGGACGGGGGAGCGCAGCTTCCACTGCTGCCAGAACAGCGGCACCGTGACCGCACCGCCGGGTTCCAGGTCCACCAGGTCGGGGGTGCGTTGCAGGTCGGGGATCATGCCCCACCCGAGCCCCAACCGGACCGCCTGCGCGTAGCTGGTGGATTCGGGGATGTAGTGCCGCGGCGGATCGAGGCGCCGGCTCCGGCGGCGGAGCCAGCGGTGCTGCAGGTCGTCGGAGCGATCGAACACCACCAGCGGGGCCTCGGCCAGTGCCGCCGTGCTCGCCCCTTCGGGGAACCAGCGGTCCCGGTACGCCGGGGAGCACATCGGGCGGTAGGTCATCGCGCCGAGCCGGCGTACGGTGCAGCCCGGAACCGGGTCGGCGACCGAGGTGACCGCGGCCATCGCGGCACCGGTACGCAGCCAGCGGGTCGAGTGGTCCTGGTCCTCCCGACGCACCTCCAGGCGTACCGGTTGGGATGCTGCGACATCGGCCAGCGGGGCGAGCGCCCAGGTGGCGAGCGAGTCCGCGTTGACCACCACCGAGAGCGTCGCGCGAGTGCCCTCGGCGGCGCCGAGCTCGGCAAGCGCGTCGGCCTGCAGCAGGGCCTGCTGGCGGGCCAGTCGGAGCAGCACGGTGCCCGACTCGGTGGCGGTGACGGGGCGGGCCCGGACGAGCACGGTGCGGCCGAGCTGGGTCTCCAGCGCCTTGATCCGCTGGCTGACCGCCGACGGGGTGATGCCCAGGGCGTACGCCGCATCCTCGAACGAGCCCTCGTCGACGACCGCCAGCAGGGTACGCAGTTGCTCCGAATCCATGAAGCAATGCTAAGGCAAGTGAAGAAAACATAGTTGGACTAATGCGTGACGAGGTCCGTACCGTTGTTCGCATGGACCCCGCGACCGTGCCTGCTGCCCTTGCCGGACTGGGATTCGGGCTGTCGCTGATCATCGCGATCGGCGCCCAGAACGCCTACGTGCTGCGTCAGGGCCTGCGCCGCGAACACGTCGGGCCGATCGTCGCGCTCTGCGCGATCTCCGACCTGGTGCTGATCGTGGCCGGCGTCGCCGGAATGGGAGCGATCGTGCAGCGGGTGCCGCTGCTGGTCTGGGTGATCCGCTTCGGCGGGGCGGCCTTCCTGATCGCCTATGCCGTGCTGGCGGCCCGGCGCGCGGTGCGGACCGAACGATTGCGGGCCGAGACCGCCGGTGGGCCGACCTCACTGTGGCAGGCCGTGGCGACCGCCGCCGCGCTGACCTGGCTGAACCCGCACGTCTATCTCGACACCGTGGTGCTGCTCGGCGCCGTGGCCAGTTCACACCGGCCCTACCAATGGGCGTTCGCCGTCGGCGCCTGCCTGGGCAGCATCATCTGGTTCACCGCGCTGGGTTATGGCGCGCGCCTGCTCGGCCGGGTCTTCGCCAGACCCATCGCCTGGCGGATCCTCGATGGCGCGATCGCGGTGATCATGCTGGTGCTCGGTCTGCGGCTGCTCTTCGGCGGTTAGGCAGATCGCCGACTGCTGGGCCATGGGGAATCCGCACCGGTGACCGGCCGGGACAGGGGTACGCCCGGGCGGTAGGCGAGATGCTCCCAGGAGGGGGCGTCGAGCACGGTCAACCGGGCCGGGTCACCGACCCGGATCCGGCCGGCATCCGTGCGGTGCAGGGAATCCGCCGCGGTGGCGGTCGTCGCATAGAGCGCCTCGGCCGGATGCATGCCCATCTCCCGCACCGCGAGCGCGATCATCAGCGGCATCGAGGAGCTGTAGCAGGTGCCCGGGTTGCAGTCGGTGGCCAGCGCCACCCGCACCCCGGCATCAAGCAACCGGCGCGCATCCGGGTAGGGGGAGCGGGTGCTGAACTCCACCCCGGGCAGCAGCGTGGCGATCGTGTCCGCGCCCGCCAGGGCATCGACATCGGCCTCGTCGAGAAAGGTGCAGTGGTCCACGCTCGCCGCGCCCAGCTCGACCGCCAGGCGTACGCCCGGACCCGGGCCGAGCTGATTGCCGTGCACCCGCAGCCCCAGCCCCGCGCGCCGGCCGGCCTCCAGCACCTCGCGGGATTCCTCGCCGGTGAAGGAATGCGGGCTGTTCGGCTCGCAGAAGACGTCGATCCAGCGGGCGTACGGGGCAACGGCGTCGAGCATCGGTCCGGTGACCAGCTCGACGTAATCGGTGCGGTGATCGCGGTATTCCGGCGGTACCACATGGGCGCCGAGGAAGGTGACCTCGTCGGTCACCTCGGCCGCCAGCCGGGCCGCCCGGGTCTCGGTCGCGACATCCAACCCGTAACCGGTCTTGATCTCGACCAGGTCGCTGCCCTGGCCACGCAGCTCGGCCACCCGGGCAGCCAGCAGGGCGCGCAACTCGTCTTCGGAGGCGGCCCTGGTCGCGGTCATCGTGGTGGCGATTCCGCCACCGTCATAGGGAATCCCGGCCATCCGCGCGGTGAACTCCGCCGATCGGTCACCGGCGAAGACGAGGTGCGAGTGCGAGTCGACGAAGGCCGGGATCATGCTGCGGCCGCCGTGATCGACCCGCTCGTCGGCGGCCGGCGCCTCGGCAACCGGGCCGATCCAGTCCACCACACCCTCACGTACCACCAGGGCGGCATCGGGCAGGATGCCGAGCCGCTCCACCGGGTCCGGACCCTCGCCGGTGCAGGTGACCAGCTCGGTGAGGCCGGTGTGCAGGACCGCGCACATCAGCGCTCGCTCGTCGCCGCGGTTGCTTGCAGAGCAGAAGACATCGGCACGCGGACGCCCTGCTCGGCGGCCACCTCGGCGGCCCGGGGGTACCCGGCGTCCACATGCCGGATCACGCCCATGCCGGGATCGTTGCTCAACACGCGGGCCAGTTTCTCAGCAGCCAAGGGGGTTCCGTCGGCGAGGGACACCTGACCGGCGTGGATCGAGCGGCCGATGCCGACGCCCCCACCGTGGTGGATGGACACCCAGGAGGCACCCGAGGAGGTGTTCACCAGGGCGTTCAGCAGCGGCCAGTCGGCGATCGCGTCGGAGCCGTCGCTCATCGCCTCGGTCTCCCGATAGGGCGAGGCCACCGACCCGCAGTCCAGGTGGTCGCGGCCGATCACGATCGGTGCGCTGACCTCGCCGCTGGCGACCAGGTCGTTGAAGGCCAACCCCGCCTTGTCCCGCTCACCCTGCCCGAGCCAGCAGATCCGTGCCGGCAATCCCTGGAAGGCGATCCGCTCCTGGGCGCCGCGGATCCACTTGTGCAGCCGGTCATTGTCTGGGAAGAGATCCAGCACGGCGCGGTCGGTGGCGGCGATGTCCTGTGGGTCGCCGGAGAGCGCGGCCCAGCGGAATGGGCCCTTGCCCTCGCAGAACAGCGGCCGGATGTAGGCGGGCACGAAACCGGGGAAGTCGAACGCCCGCTCGTAACCACCCTGCCGGGCCTCGTCACGGATCGAGTTGCCGTAGTCGAAGACCTCGGCGCCGGCGTCGGCGAACTCGACCATCGCCCGGACGTGCGCAGCCATCGATTCACGGGCCCGATCGGTGAACTCCTCGGGCTTCTTCTCGGCGTACTCGGCCCACTGGTCCAGTTCGATCCCGACCGGCAGGTAGCTCAACGGGTCGTGTGCGGAGGTCTGATCGGTGACGATGTCGATCGGTACGCCGCGGCGGAGCAGTTCGGGGAACACCTCGGCGGCATTGCCGACGACGCCGACCGACCAGCCGCGCCGCTCCGCCTTGGCGGCAAGGGCTTTCTCGATCGCCTGGTCCAGATCGTCGGCGACCTCATCGAGGTAGCGGTGCTCGACGCGGCGCTGCAGCCGGGCCGGGTCGACGTCGACGATCAGGCAGGCGCCGTCGTTCAGGGTGACCGCCAGCGGTTGGGCGCCGCCCATCCCGCCGCAACCCGCGGTCAGTGTCAGGGTGCCGGCGAGCGTACCGCCGAAGCGTTTCTCGGCCACTGCCGCGAAGGTCTCGTAGGTGCCCTGCACGATCCCCTGGGTGCCGATGTAGATCCAGGATCCGGCGGTCATCTGCCCATACATGGTCAGGCCGAGCTGCTCGAGCCGCCGGAATTCCGGCCAGGTCGCCCAATCCGGTACCAGGTTGGAGTTGGCGATCAGCACCCTGGGCGCCCACTCGTGGGTGCGGAACACCCCGACCGGCCGGCCCGACTGGACCAGCATCGTCTCGTCCGGGGCGAGTGTGGTCAATGTGCGCACCATCGCGTCGAAGGACTTCCAGTCCCGCGCCGCGCGACCCGTGCCGCCGTAGACGACCAGGTCGTCGGGGCGCTCGGCGACCTCGGGGTCGAGGTTGTTCTGCAGCATCCGCAACGGGGCCTCGGTCGTCCAGGATCGGGCGGTCAGGGTGGTGCCGCGGGGAGCGCGGACCGGGCGGGCGCCTTCCATGATTTCTCCTTGTTCGATGGGGATCGCGGGTTCGGGTGATCAGAGCAGTGGGCCGGTGACGGTCTCGGCTGCGGTCAGCAGCGAACCGTCGCGGACCAGCGCCACGGTGGCCTCGAGCTGCGGGGCGAGGAAGACGTCGGGACCGGGCCCGGCGACCTGTTCACGGAGTACGCCGATCGCGGCGGCGGTGGCGGGGGAGGGCCGCAGCGGGGCGCGCAGGTCGATGCCGCGGGCTGCCGTGAGCACTTCCACGGCCAGCACCCGGGTCAGCAGGTCGATGCTGCGGCGCAGCTTACGGGCGGCCGACCAGCCCATCGACACGTGATCCTCCTGCATCGCGCTGCTCGGGATCGAATCAACGCTGGCC
This sequence comes from Enemella evansiae, assembly GCF_002250705.1. Taxonomy (GTDB): domain Bacteria; phylum Actinomycetota; class Actinomycetes; order Propionibacteriales; family Propionibacteriaceae; genus Enemella; species Enemella evansiae. The sequence continues at coordinate 39,588 of NZ_NMVP01000037.1, read as the reverse complement.
GGGGTGGCCAACCGCTTCGCCTCCGAGACCATCGCTGCCTGGGTGTACTGGGCGATCATCTGGCCGGAGTCGACGCCGGGATCGACGGCCAGGAAGGGATTCAGGCCGTTGTTGCGGGCCCGGTCCAGGAAACGGTCGGTGCGCCGTTCGGAGATGCTGGCCAGATCGGCGACCGCGATCGCCAGGAAGTCGAGCACGTAACCCACCGGGGCGCCGTGGAAGTTGCCGTTGGATTCCACCCGGCCGTCCGGAGTGACGACCGGGTTGTCGATCGCGGCGGCCAGCTCCCGGCCCGCGACTGCGCTGGCGTGCTCGATGGTGTCCCGCACCGCACCGGCGACCTGTGGGGAGCAGCGCAGCGAGTAGGCGTCCTGGACCCGCGTGCAGGCGGCCGGATCGCGATGCGACTCACGGATCTCGGAGTTGGCGAGCAGGGCCCGGAGATTGGCGGCCGAGGTGGCCTGGCCGGGGTGGGGGCGGAGTGCCTGCAGGTCGGCGGCGAAGACATCGTCGGTGCCGAGCAGGCCCTCGACGCTCATCGCCGCGGCCAGGTCGGCGGTGCGGGCCAGCCGGCGCAGATCGTGCAGCGCCAGCACCAGCATGCCGAGCATTCCGTCGGTGCCGTTGATCAGTGCCAGCCCCTCCTTCTCGGCCAGGGTGACCGGGGTGATGCCGGCTGCGGCCATGGCCTCGGCGGCCGGGCGCCGGTTGCCGTCCCGGTCGCGTACCGGTCCCTCGCCCATCAGCGCCAGGGCACAGTGGGCGAGCGGGGCGAGATCCCCGGAGCAACCCAGCGATCCGTATTCGTGCACGACCGGGGTGATGCCCGCATTCAGCAGTGCAGCGAGGGTTTCCGCGGTCTCCAGGCGTACGCCGGTCCGCCCGGTGGCCAGGGTCGCCAGGCGCAGCAGCATCAGCGCACGGACGACCTCGGTCTCCACCTCCGGCCCGGAACCGGCGGCGTGGCTGCGGATCAGCGAACGCTGCAACTGGGTGCGCTGGTCCAGCGGGATGTGCCGGGTGGCGAGCGCCCCGAACCCGGTCGAGATGCCGTAGTGCGGAATCGGGTTGTCGGCCAGCCGCTCGATCACCGCACGGGTCTCGGCGATCGCGGTGCGGGCGCTCTCGCTGAGGCGGACCTCGGCACCCTCGCGCGCGATGGCCACCACCTCGGTCTCGGTCAGCGGCCCGGTGCCGAGTTCGACGGGGGAGATCTGCGTCTGCTGCATGCTCCCATCGAACCCCGTGCGGACCCCCGCGGCGACCACCGGAGACCGGTCTCTGTCTCATATCCGAGACACCCCACCTCCTCGAGCAGGTCGCGCAGCGACCGTGTCGAGAGGAGCCCACTGTCCGCTCATCTCGACACGCCGACCATTGCTCCGCTTCGCTGCGCATGGTCGGCTACTCGATGAGCGTGGGGGCAGCGACCGGGTGCTCCCGCTCCTCGAGCAGGTCGCGCAGCGACCGTGTCGAGAGGAGCCCGCTGTCCGCTCATCTCGACACGCCGACCATTGCTCCGCTTCGCTGCGCATGGTCGGCTACTCGATGAGCGTGGGCGGTATCGGCTGGCATGATCGGTCCCATGGTTGCCGCGCCCGCCGCCGATCAGGTGCTCGCCGTGCTGACGTTGCTGTCGCGGCACGGTGAACCGCTGCCGGCGTCCGCGATCGCCACCAGGCTGGGGATTCCGCGCTCCACCACCTATCGGCTGCTGGAGGCGTTGCAGGAGCACGGTTATGTGGTGCATCTCGCGGAGGAGCGCCGGTTCGGGCTCGGCGTGGCCGCGCACGAGCTCGGTCAGGCGTACACCCGCCAGGCGCCGCTGCAACGCCTGGCCCGCCCGATCATCGCCGCCCTGGTCCAGCAGACCGGGCAGAACGCCCATCTGGCGGTGCTGCACGGCATCGACGTGCTCTATCTGATCGAGGAACGGCACCCCGGCCGGCCGTCGCTGGTCACCGACGTCGGGGTGCGCCTGCCCGCGCACCTGACGGCCAGCGGCCTGGCCCTGCTGGCCGCGCTACCACGCCGGCAGGTCCGCGCGCTCTATCCCTCGGCCGCCGCCCTGGTCCGTCGGCACGGTGGCGGGGTGACCACGTTGACCGCATTGCGGGCCGAGTTGGCCGACATCCGCCAGCGCGGCCACGCGATCGAGATCGGCACCGTCACCCCGGAGTTCTCTTCGGTCGCGGTGGCGGCCACCGACCACACCGGTATGCCGGTCGCCTCCTTCGCCATCACCCACGATCGGGACGGTGTCGCAGCCGGCGAACTGGCCAGGTTGGTGAGCGCCACCGACCGGGCGGCGCGGGCGCTCAGCGAGCGGCTGGCTGGGCGGTTGCGTCCCGGTGCTCCGGACGCCACGGCTTGATGAAGTCGTTGCCGGGTCGTCCCTCGACGGCGAACAGCAGGGACATCGCCTGTGCCCCGTCGAGCTCCTCGCGGATGATGTCGGCGTGACCGGCGTGCCGGGCGAACTCGTCGATGTGGTGGGCGAGCAGCAGCCGCTGGCTCGCCCGAGCCGGTTCGGGCTGGTCGTCCCAGGGCTTGGGCCCGACCGTCACCTCGGCGCCCGGATCGAGTTCGCCGATCGCCTGCAGGTAACCGATTCTGGTCTCATCGAAGGCGGCCAGCAGCCCGTCGAGGGTCTCCTCCTCGGTCGCGGTGAAACTGCCGGTGAACTCCCCGGCAGCGGCCCGGAAATCGGCCGGCGGTGTGTATCCCGGCAACTGCTGGCGCATCACCCAGGTCGCGTGTTTGATGATCCCGGCGATGGAGAGCTGCGAGCGCAGCGGGCGGGAGCGGGCCTGCTCGTCGGTCAGCCCGTGAGCGGCGTTGCGGATGCCGGAGAGCATTTCGTCGATGTAGCCGACGAAGGTATGGGATTCGTCTAGGATGGCTGGGCGCATGGTCATTTCTCCTGTGTGGGTGTGGATTCAGCGATGTGCGTAGAGGTCGCGGAGCAGGGCGATCTCGGCTCCGTGGTGGATGAGTTCACGGTTGATGTGCAGCAGCAGGTCGATCATCGGCCGTTCGGCCCACGGACCCTCGGCCGCACCGACGGGGCGGCTGAGGTCGTCCTCGGTCAGGTCGCGCACCCCGGCGAGCCAGGTGGCGTACTGCTCATCGAGCTGTTGCAACGCCCCGTCGGCGGTCCAGGCGTACTGCCAGCCGACGTAGTCGGCCGGTGGGCCGCCGAAGTGGCTCGCGTTCCGGACCGCGAGTACGCCGACGATGACGTGCCCCAGCCGCCAGGCGATGGTGGTCACCGGGGCGGGATCGGGTTCGGGGTAGGCGAAGTCGATCTCCACCTCACCGCCACCGGCGGCCATCGGGGTGTGTCCGGTGCCCCTGGGGTGGATGGTCCAGCTCCCGGGCACCGGTTCCCAGCGGTATTCCTCGTCGGTGAGTCCCTCGAACCGGGGGCGGAGCTGGTTGGTCCAGTGCCAGTCGATCTGCTCGATGATCGCGGGCAGCGGCGGGGTCTGCATGGCGCCTCCTCGTTGTGGTTGGCCTGTGGGACCAGCCTCGCGGGTGTACAGGACAGATTCTGTCCGCTATCGGTGAGAAGCTCGGTGCATGGCGGAAACAACCTGGCGGGTCCTCACCCTGCTCAGCCTGCTCGAGTCCCGGGCCACCTGGTCGGGCCCGGAGCTGGCCGCGGAGCTCGGCGTGACCACCCGGACCATCCGGCGGGATGTGGAGCGGCTCCGGGAACTGGGCTATCCGGTGCACGGTGAACAGGGCACCGAGGGCGGCTACCGGCTCGGCCGCGGCCGACGGTTGCCACCGCTGGTGCTGGACGACGACGAGGCCGTCGCGGTCGCCCTCTGCCTGCGCGCCGGGGCCGCCGGGGTCCTGCTCGGGGTCGAGGAGCAGGCGCTGCGGGCCCTCACCAAGCTCGACCAGGTGCTGCCTGCGCGGCTGAGCGCCAAGGTGCATGCCATCGACGACGCGACCGCGGCCCTGCCCAGCGGCGCCGGCCCCCGGGTGGACACCGGGATGCTGACCCGGCTCGCGCACGGCTGCCAGCAGCGCGTGCGGGCCCGGCTCGGCTACACCGCGCGCAGCGGTGAGAGCAGCGAGCGGCACGTCGAGCCCTATCGACTGGTGACCACCGGGCGGCTCTGGTACCTGTTCTGCTTCGATCTGGACCGACAGGACTGGCGCACCTTCCGGCTGGACCGGATCACCGACCTGCACGTCACCACCTTCCGCTTCCGGCCTCGGCCCAGCCCGGACCCGGTCGCGCACGTCCGGCGCGCCTTCGCCAACCGTCCCGCCTGGGCGTACACCGTGACGGTCGTCTACGACGCTCCGCTGGACGCGGTGACCGCACGGATCCCGGCCCGGTACGCCGACTGCGCGACCATCCCCGACGGCCGGACGCAGGTGGTGGCCGGTGCCGACGAGCTCGAGCAGCTCGCGATGCACCTCGCCTGGGCCGCGATCGACCTCGATGCCGAGCTCGAGGTCATCGAACCAGCGGAGCTGCGCGTGGAGCTCCGTCGGCTCGCCGACCAGGTCGCTGGGTACGCGGGTCGGTGACCCGCCAGGTCCGCCGTCGGTGAAATCGATTTGGACCCGCCCGCCCGGTACGGGATCATTGCAGAAATGTTGAGTGTCAGGGATCTGGAGGTCCGCGCCGGGGCGCGGTTGTTGCTCTCCCCGGTGTCGTTCCAGGTGACCCCCGGTGACAAGATCGGCCTCGTCGGCCGCAACGGCGCCGGCAAGACCACGATGACCAAGATCCTTGCCGGTGAGGCCCAGCCCGCTGCCGGACAGGTCTCGCGCACCGGCAAGATCGGTTATCTGCCGCAGGACCCGAAGACCGGTGATCTCGATGTCCTGGCCCGGGACCGGATCCTGTCCGCGCGCGGACTGGACGGCATCCTGCGCCGGCTGGAGTCCTACTCCGAGCAGATGGGCGATCCGGAGACCCATGACAAGGCGATGGCCTCCTACACCCGCGCCGAGGCCGAGCTCACCGCGGCCGGCGGGTACGCCGCAGAGGCCGAGGCGGCCCGGATCTCGGCGAACCTCGGCCTGCCCGACCGGGTGTTGACCCAGCCGCTGCACACCCTCTCCGGCGGCCAGCGGCGCCGGGTCGAACTCGCCCGGATCCTCTTCTCCGACGCGGATTCGCTGCTGCTGGACGAACCGACCAACCACCTCGACGCCGACTCGATCACCTGGCTGCGCGGGTTCCTGCAGGGCTATCCCGGTTCGGTGCTGATGATCTCCCACGACACCGGCCTGCTCGATGCGACGGTCACCAAGGTTTTCCACCTGGACGCGAATCGCGCCGAGCTGGACATCTATTCGATGAACTGGAAGCGCTACCTGCAGCAGCGCGAGACCGACGAGAAGCGCCGCCGTCGGGAACGGCTGAATGCGGAGCGCAAGGCCGACCAGCTGCTCACCCAGGCCGCCAAGATGGGCGCCAAGGCGACCAAGGCCGTCGCGGCACAGAACATGGCCCGACGCGCGGAGAAGCTGCTCTCCGGGATCGAGGGCGAGCGGGTGCAGGACCGGGTGGCCCGGATCCGCTTCCCCGAACCGGCCTCCTGCGGCAAGACCCCGCTGATGGCCGAGGGACTGTCCAAGTCCTACGGTTCGCTGGAGGTCTTCACCGCCGTCGATCTGGCCATCGACCGCGGCAACAAGGTCGTGGTGATCGGCCTCAACGGTGCCGGAAAGACAACCCTGCTGAGGATTCTGGCCGGTGTCGAGGCACCGGACACCGGGGGAGTGGTACCCGGTCACGGGCTGCGGATCGGTTACTTCGCGCAGGAACACGACACCATCGACACCTCGCGTACCGTGCTGGAGAACATGGTCTCCTCCTCGCCCGACCTGAACGAGACCGAGGTGCGCAAGATCCTCGGTTCCTTCCTGTTCACCGGTGACGACGTGGACAAGCCGGCGCGGGTGCTCTCCGGTGGTGAGAAGACCCGACTGTCGCTGGCGATGCTGGTGGTCTCCGGTGCCAACGTGCTGCTGCTCGACGAGCCGACCAACAACCTCGACCCGGCCTCCCGCAACGAGGTGCTGGAGGCGATCCGCACCTACCAGGGCGCGGTCGTGCTGGTCACCCACGACGACGGCGCCGCCGAGGCCCTCGAACCCGACCGCGTGCTGCTGCTGCCCGACGGGGTGGAGGATCACTGGAACGCTGAATACGCGGAGTTGATCGAGCTGGCCTGAGGCCCGTTCGGCGCGTTCGTGCGCTCCACCCTCGGCCGGTAGGCTGTCCGGAATGGAGCTCGAGCACCGCACTTTCCGCACCACCTCGGACCAGATCGAGGACAACCCCGAATTCCGTGACTGGTGGCAGGCCGTCCATCTGGGATTCCATCAGGGGCTTGCCCAGAACGAGACGATCGAGTGGACGCTGCGGCAGAGCGTCGCCGACAACTGGCAGCTGCGCGGGGTCTACGACACCGACCTGCCCGCCGAGGCGCTCTCCGGCGACGTACCGATCGGCACCTTCGTCAGCTTCGAGAAGACCCTCAACGTCGGCGCCGGCAAGCTGCTGCCGATCCACCTGATCTCCGAGGTCACCGTCCGGCCGACCCATCGTCGCCGCGGGATTCTCCGCACGATGATGACCGAGGACCTCACCGGCGCCCGGGACGCCGGCCACTCCCTGGCCGCGCTGACCGCCACCGAGGCGACCATCTACGGCCGCTTCGGCTTCGGGCCGGCGACCTATCTGCAGCGGATCCGGGTCGACACCGGTCAGGACTTCCAGCTGCGCCATTCGACCACCGGCCGCGTCGAGCTGACCGATCAGGAGACGATGGGCCGGGTCGCGCCGGAGATCTACGCCCGCTTCCACGAGCGGGTCTACGGATCGATCGGCCGCAAGCATCTGTACGCCGAGGAGCGGGCCGGGCTCTTCGACCACAACGAGGAGAAGCGCAACCGCAAGGTCCGCAACTCCCTGCACTTCGACGAGCAGGGCCGCCCCGACGGCTTCGTCAGCTACAGCGTGAACGACACCGAGAGCGGCAAGATCACCATCAACGTGCTCGACCTCTGCGCGGTCGGCGGCCAGGCCGAACTGGCGCTGTGGGAATTCCTCGGCGCGATCGACCTGGTGCAGCAGGTCACCTGGCGCGAGGCACCGGTCGACCACTCGCTGAAGTGGGCGCTGGTGAACCAGCGCGGCTACCACGAGGAGTCGATGTCGGACCGGCTCTGGCTGCGGGTCCTCGACCCGATCGGCGCGCTGCAGGGCCGGGCGTACGCCTGTGGTGACCTCGGGTTGACGATGCAGATCGATGACCGGATGGGCCTGGCCGACGGGCGCTTCCAGGTGAGCGTCAGCGGCGGTGAGGCCACGGTCACCGCGACCGACGCCGAGCCCGACGTCCAGCTCGGCGCCGAGGAACTGGCCTCGCTCTACCTCGGCGGGGTGGATCCGGGGGCGCTCGCGGTCGCCGGCCGGGTGCGCGGCGATGAGGAGGCGATCGGCCGGTTGCGTTCGCTGTTCGCCGGCTTCGGCAGCCCCTGGACCAACACCATGTTCTGAGCTCCACCCACCCCGGCGTTTCGGAGCATCCGATAGAGTTCCCGGCGTACCCGGGGAGACGGCACGCTGACAGGAGGTAACGATGGCAGCGACCCCGCCGCCCTACGGCAAAGGAGCGCGAATCGTCGGTGCCGCGCGCACCGATCTCTCCGCCGCCCTCTGCCGTCGGTACGTGGCCGGGGAGTCGATCCGATCGATGGCCGCCGATGTGGGCCGCTCCTACGGGTTCGTGCAGGCCCTGCTGAAGGAGCAGGGCATCGTGCTGCGCTCGCGGGGCGGGGCCACCCGCGGAGCCGAGGCGATCGCCCGCCGCGAGGCGGTCCAGCAACAGGTGGAGCAGGTCCGCGCCGAGCTCGGCGACGGCGTACCGACCGCCACGATCGATGCCCCTGATGCCGCCGGACCGGAGCCGGTGAAGACGAAGAAGCTCAAGGGCGACAAGTCCGCAAAGCCCGGCAAGAAAGAGAAATCCGGGAAGAAGGACAAGAAGCCCGGCAAGAAGGACAAGTCCGCGAAGTCCAAGAAGGACAAGAAGGACAAGAAGTCTGGATGAGCAGTCCCGGTGGTGGACCCATGGGACCACTCGGCGGGATGCGTCGTGACCGCGCGGTGGTGCACCACGAGCTGGGTCAGGGTGTGGTTCGCCGGGTGCTCGGTTATGCCAGGCCGTACACCCGGCTGATCGTCGTCTTCCTGCTGCTGATCATCGCCGCCGCCGTGCTGGGGGTGCTGCCGCCGCTGCTGTTCAAGCAGATCATCGACGTCGGCGTGCTCGGCGGCAACGCGGCGGTGGTGGTCCGGCTGCCCCTGCTGGTCGCGCTGATCGCGGTGCTCGACGGGGTGCTGTCCCTGGTGCAGCGCTGGTGCTCGGCCCGGATCGGTGAGGGACTGATCCTCGACCTGCGCACCCAGGTGTTCGACCATGTCCAGTCGATGCCGATCGCCTTCTTCACCCGCACCCAGACCGGCAAGCTGGTCTCCCGGCTGAACACCGATGTGATCGGCGCTCAGCAGGCGTTCACCTCGATCCTGTCCACCTCGGTGTCCAACATCATCTCGCTCACCCTCACCCTGATCGCGATGCTGGTGCTGTCCTGGCAGCTCACCCTGGCTGCGCTGGTGCTGCTGCCGATCTTCCTGATCCCGGCACGGATCATGGGCGCGCGGTTGGCCGGGCTGACCCGGGAACAGATGACCTACAACGCCGACCTGTCGGCGACCATGACCGAGCGGTTCAGCGTCTCCGGGGCATTGCTGGTGAAGCTCTTCGGCCGCAGCGCCGCCGAGCACGACGCCTTCGCCGAGCGGGCCACAGCGATCCGCCAGGTCTCGGTACGGATCGCGATGAACACCCGCTTCTTCATGGTCGCGATGACGATGGTGGCCGCGTTGGCGACCGCGCTCGTCTACGGCGTCGGCGGCTGGCTGGCGATCGGCGGGTCCCTCTCGGTCGGTACGCTCACCGCGCTGGCCGGGTTGCTGGCCCGGCTCTACGGGCCGCTGACCCAGCTGACCAACCTGCGCGTCGATGTGATGAGCGCGCTGGTCAGCTTCGAGCGGGTCTTCGAGATCCTCGATCTCAAACCCTCGATCGCCGACGCCGCCGATGCCCGCGACTTCTCCGGACGGGCGAGCGTACGCTTCCGCGGCGTCGGCTTCCACTACCCGGACGCGGACGAGGTTTCGCTGTCCTCATTGGAATCCACGGCCCGGCCGGCGAGCAGCGAGGGCCAGCAGGTGCTCACCGGCATCGACTTCACCGCCGAGCCCGGGCACACCGTCGCCCTGGTCGGCCCATCCGGTGCCGGCAAGACGACGCTGACCCATCTGGTGGCCCGGCTCTACGACGTCACCGCCGGTGCGGTCGAGGTCGGTGGCGACGATGTGCGCGAGCTGACCCTGCAGTCGTTGCAGCAGTCGGTCGGATACGTCACCCAGGACGCGCACATGTTCCACGACACCATCGCGGCCAACCTCCGCTATGCGCGGCCGGAGGCCACCGATGAGCAGCTCTGGCAGGCACTGCGGGCGGCCCAGATCGATGGACTGGTGCACGAGCTCGCCGACGGTCTGGACACGGTGGTCGGGGAGCGCGGCTATCGGCTCTCCGGTGGTGAACGGCAGCGACTCGCGATCGCCCGGCTGCTGCTCAAGGCGCCGCCGATCGTGATCCTCGACGAAGCCACGGCCCATCTGGACTCCGAATCCGAGGCGGCCGTGCAGCGGGCACTGGACACCGCGATGACCGGGCGTACCTCGCTGGTGATCGCACACCGGTTGTCCACCGTCCGCGACGCCGACGAGATCCTGGTGCTGCGGCAGGGCCGGATCGTCGAGCGTGGCCGGCACCCCGACCTGCTGGCCGCCGAGGGGCTCTACGCCGAGTTGTATCGGACGCAGTTCGCCGAGTGACGCCCCGAGCGGTTTCGGCGGCCGAGCATCAACTGTCCACAATGCGTTCCGAGCGGTGAGACAGGGTTGAAAGTGGATATTGCCCTCGGGCCGCTCCTGCTTCGGTGACTGGACCCAGATCACCGGAATCCCCGCTGCGGCAGGGAGACGAGAGGAACCCGATGGACAACGACGTTCAGCACACATCGCTGCCCGATCCCGAGCCCGATCGACCCCTGCTGTCGGGGTGGGGGCGGCGCACCTTCCTGCGCACCGCATCGATCGGCGGCCTGGTCGCCGGGGTCGGTGTGCTCGGCAGCGCCTCGGCGTTCGCAGCGGAACCGGGCACCGGACCCAACCGGCCGTTCGGGAAGTTCGAACTGCTGCTGCTCGGCACCCAGGGCGGCCCGCCGCCCGAACCCGACCGGGCCGGCATCTCGAGCGTCCTGGTCGTCGATGGACGCAGTTATGTGATCGACTGCGGACGGGCATCGGTCACCCAGTACAAGAAGTCCGGGCTGTCGTTCGACTCGCTCGAGGCGATCTTCCTGACCCATCTGCACATGGACCACCTGGCCGACTACTACAACTTCCTGGTGCTGGGCGGACTGCCGTCGAGTCAGAAGAACGACATGATCCGCTCCCAGATCCCGGTCTACGGACCGGGTCCGGCGGGCGGTCTGCCACCTGCCTACGGCGGTGGCGAGGTCGGCACGGTCAATCCGGAGAACCCGACCCCGGGGACGCGTGCCCTCACCGAATATCTCGACCAGGCCTTCGCCTACAGCACCAATGTTTTCATGCGTGACAACGCATTCCGCGACATCCGGGAACTGCGGCGCATCACCGAGATCATGCCGCCGGCCTCGGCGGGTGCGTCCGCGCTCGGTGACACCGCGCCCAGGATGCGGCCGTTCACGGTGATGGAGGACGACCGGATCCGGGTGACTGCGACCCTGGTGCCGCACGGGCCGATCTTCCCGGCGTACGCCTTCCGGTTCGACACCGACTACGGCTCGATCACCTTCTCCGGCGACACCCGGCGCAGCGAGAACCTGATCGAGTTGGCCCGGGGCAGCGACATCCTGGTGCACGAGGCCATCGGTGACCCGCGGAAGTTCGGCATGTCGGACGAGGCGCTGGAGCACATGCTGCAGTCACACGTCCTGGTGGACGAGTGCGGCCCGATCGCGCATCAGGCCGATGTGCCGCACCTGGTGTTCTCGCACCTCGTCGAGTGGGGCAAACCGGTGAACATCGGTGAGTGGACCCGGCTCGGCCGCAAGGGCTACAGCGGCAAGGTCACCGTCGGTCGCGATCTGGACCGGTTCGCGATCAGGCGCTGATCCGCGCCGGCCCGGTCTCGCGCTGCACCCGTACCCACCCCCACCACGCGATCCAGCGAACCGTCCGTGCAACTCCCTAGCCCTGCGGGGTGAGCTGGATGCACGCACGGTTCGCTGGATCGTCACCTCGGGTAGCGCGCCGGGTGATCCGGTTCGCGACGGCTTCACGACCACCGGCACTGGTGTCCGGGACCGTCCCACCTCCAGCGTGGCCTGCGAAATTTGCGGCTCGATCGCCGAATCGACCGATCTGGCACCGATTGGAAATCGAGCCGCAGATTTCGGTGGGGCCGAGCGGCGGGAGCTCGTGTTCGCGGGGTGTTCGCCGTAATCGGATGGTGGTCCGGTGCGCGGCTCCTGGGGTCCGATCTGGAGCTCGGCCGGGGCCCATCTCGACACGCTCGCTGCGCGAGCTGCTCGATGAGCGTGGTGGGTGTCGCTGCGCGAGCTGCTCGATGAGCGTGGTGGAGTGTCGCTGCGCGAGCTACTCGATGGGCGTGGGGGTGTGGCCGAAGATCGAGAGGCGTACCGAGACGGTCACGGTGGCGCGGTCGGGGACGGCGGGATCGCTGTGGTGGAAGGCATTCGGGCCCAACAGCACCAACCGACGCAGATCCTCCGCAGCCAGGGTGACCTCGAACTCCAGGGGCCGGGTGTCGAGCAGAGCGAGTTCCGGGGTCATGCTGCGCAGCAACCGCTCCTGTTTGCCGGCTTCGACCTCCAGCAGGCCCAGCTCGGTGCGCAGTTCGGCCAGGTGCCGCTCGGTGGGGGTGAGCACCAGCAACCGCCCCTCGGGTGCCAGCATCCGCGCGAAGTCGGTGGGATTGCGGGGCGCGAAGACGCAGAGCAGGGTGTCCGCGACGCCGTCGGCGACCGGGAGGCCGGCCCAGGTGTCCGCGACGATCGCCCCGGCCCGCGGCACCCGGGCGGCGCGCCGGCAGGCGTACGCCGACAGGTCGGCCGCGACGCCGCGCGCGTCGGACCCGAGCGCAGCCAACACCCCGGCCAGGTAGTGACCGGTGCCGGCGCCCGCCTCCACCACCCGCGACCCGACGGCCGCGTCGGCGAGCAGCTCCACCAGTGGCCGGAAAGGCCCACCGGCAAGGAAATCTGCGCGCGCGGCGACCATCTCGGCGGTATCGGCGTGCGCGGGGGCCGCGTGGCCGAGCAGATTCACATAACCCTGCCTGGCCAGATCGAAACGATGCCCGCCGGTGCACTCCAGCACCCGTTCGGTGACCCGCACCTGGTCCCGGCAGAGCGGGCAGCGGAGCAGGTCGGTGACCTCGGCGAGCACGGTCAGGGGGTTGCCAGGACGCCGCCGTCGACGGGGATCGTCGTCCCGCTGACGTATCCGGCGGCGGGGGAGAGCAGGAAACACGCGACCCGGCCGAACTCGGCAGGGTCGCCGATCCGGCCCAGCGGGATCCGGGCCGCGGTCTGCTGCCGCTGCCGGTCCGGATCGTCTGCCTGCTCCATCGACCATTGCAACCGTTCGGTGGCGATCGACCCCGGCATCAACCCGAAGAGCCGCACACCGCGCGGGCCGAGCTCGGCGGCGTACTGGCTGACCAGATTCGCCAGACCGGGCCGCAACCCGTTCGAGATCGTCAATCCCGGCAGCCAGACCTTCACCGAGGTGGACAGCACCAGGCCGATCGCGAGGTCATCGGCGGTACCGAGCTCGACCACCGCATCGATGGTGCGGATCGCGGCCAGGAAGACCGACTCGAACGCGGCCCGCCACTGGTCGTCGCTGTTCTCCAACGATTTCCCACCCGGCGGACCACCGACCGAGATCATCGCACCGTCGAGCCGGCCGAAGGTGTCCAGGGCCAACCGGCAGGCCTGCTCCGGGACCCCGGGCTCGGCCAGGTCAGCGGTCAGCGTGACCGCCCGATCCTCACCGAGCTGCGCCCGGCGCTCGGCCAACAGCTCCTCGCGGCGCGCCACCAGCACCACGCGGGCACCCTCGGCGACGAGTTGTTCGGCGGTGGCGAAGCCGAGGCCGGAGCTGGCGGCGGTGACCACGAAGACGCGGTCGGTGAGTCCGAGGTCCATGGGTTCGATCGTCCTTTCGGGGGTCAGCGGCTGCTGGCGTTCTCCTGCTGGCGTAGCGAATCCGGGTCCTCATCCGGTCGCGGATCGGTATCGGGGTCCGGGTCGGCGGCGGCCCGCTCCCGCGCGGCGCGCAGCTTGCGGCGGTCCCGGATGTCACCGCGGATCAGCACGACCAGGCCGACGACACCGATCACGGTGAACAGGAACCACTGGATCGCATAGGACAGGTGCGGGCCCTCGCCGAGGTCGGGCAGCGACAGCGGCTGCAGGCCGCCGGTCTGTTCGGGTTGCACGGTGATCGCCGACAGGTATCCGTTCACCACCGGATAGGGGAGCGCCTTGGCGATCGCGCCGGAGTTGATCAACCGGACCTGGTTGTTCACCGGATCGATCGCGGTGGACTTGCCCTGCTCGTCGCGACGGACGTGGCCGACCACCTCGACCGGACCCGTCGGCGCGGGCGGGAGGGTGTCGGGGATCCGTTGCCCCCGGGGCACCGGGATGAAGCCGCGGTCGACCAGCAGCACCTGACCGCTCTCGGTGCGCAGGGGGGTCACGATCTCGTACCCGGGCTCGGAATTGTTGGCCCGATAGCGCACCTGGAACTGCTGCGAGGTGTCGAAGGTGCCACGGACGCGGACCCGCTGCCACTGGTCGGCGTCGGTGATCCGCTTGGTGAAGACCTGCTCGAAATCCCGGACCGGGGCGGCATCGTTGGTGACCACGATGCGGTTCTGTTCGCGTCGTTCCTCGAGCCGACGCAACTGCCACTCACCGAGATTGACGAAGGTCACCGCCATCACGGTGGCGAACAGCAGCAGGGCGACCCACCGCAGCCACAACCTCTTCACCCGGCCACCCTACTCGCTGGCACTGCGGCGTACTCAGTCGTCGCCCGGTTCACCCATCGACTGGGCCAACTCGGTGGCCTTCGCGGCGGCGGCGCCCAGGCTCTCCCCGCGGCCGACGGAGACGCCGACCAGGAAGGCGGTCAGTGGAGCGGCGGGCCGGGTGATCTCGTGCGCCGCGTCGCGGGCCAGATCGAGCAGGATGTGCATCGACTCCTCATCGATCCGGTAGCCGTTGTCCAACTGGTCGCTGAGCGCGTCCAACCATTCCTGCAGGCCGACGGAGTCCTCGCCCATCGCTCTCCTCCGCTGTCTTCTCGCCGGTTCGGCGCCGTGGTCGCGCCGTTCAAGGTCCCAGCGATCATGACATGGGCCATCCGGCGGGCCGTCGGCGGCCCCGCCGCCGAGGCCCCGAGGTGCCCGCCCGTAGAATCGACCCATGGCTGAACGCACCCTGTTGCCGCTGGCGGATCGCCACGGTCGAGTCGCGACCGACCTGCGGGTCTCGTTGACCGACCGGTGCAACCTGCGTTGCACCTACTGCATGCCCGCCGAAGGCCTGCCCTGGTTGCCCAAGGACGAGATCCTGAGCAACGACGAACTGCTGCGATTGATCCGGATCGGCGTCGAGCGGCTCGGCATCACCACCGTGCGGCTGACCGGAGGTGAGCCGCTGCTGCGCCCCGACCTGGAGGATCTGGTCGCCGGCATCGCGGCCCTCGAACCGCGCCCCGGGATCGCCCTGACCAGCAACGGCATCGGCCTGGCCCGCCGTGCGGAGGGGCTGGCCGCCGCGGGACTGAACCGGGTGAACATCTCCCTGGACACCCTGCAGCCGGAGGTGTTCCGCCAGCTCAGTCGGCGCAACCGGCTCGGCGACGTGCTGGCCGGGGTCGCCGCCGCACGGCTGGTCGGGCTGGACCCGGTGAAGATCAACACCGTGCTGATGCGTGGGGTGAATCACACCGAGGCGGCGGACCTGGTCGCCTGGGCGATGAAGGAGGGCGTGCAGCTCCGATTCATCGAGCAGATGCCGCTGGATGCCCAGCATGGTTGGGATCGCAGCGAGATGGTCACCGCGGCCGAGGCGATGGAACTGGTCGCCGAGCGCTTCGAGCTGGCCGAGGACGCGGAGGTCGCGGCGGCGCGCGGTTCGGCCCCGGCGGAGTTGTTCCGCGTCGTCGGTACGCCGCATCAGGTCGGCTTCATCGCTGCGGTCACCCGGCCCTTCTGCGGCAACTGCGACCGGGTCCGGTTGACCGCCGACGGGCAGATCCGCAACTGCCTGTTCGCCCGCACCGAATCCGATCTGCGGGCCGCGCTGCGCTCCGGAGCCGAGGACGCCGAGATCGCCGAGCGCTGGCGGATCGCGGTGCTCGGCAAGCTGCCCGGCCATGGCATCGACGATCCGAGCTTCCTGCAGCCGGATCGCCCGATGAGCGCTATCGGCGGATGAGTTCGGTGAAGTGGTCGACGGCGGGCACCGGATCGTAGAAGTGGTGCAGTGCCGCGCGCCAGAGCTGGTAGTCCGCGGACTCCCGGAAGCCGACCGTGTGATCGGTGAGCCGATCCCACTCGACCTGCAGCAGATACTCGTTCGGCCGCTCGACGCAGCGCGACAGGCGCAGCGTCCGGAAACCCCGCTGGCGTTCGATGATCGGCACCGCCTCGGCGAACGCCCGCTCGAACTCGGTCTCCCGTCCGGGGCGTACCGGCAGGATCACCGATTCCAGGCAGTCGGTCCGCGGGGTGGTCATGGCGGCACGCTATCGAGATGGGTGACAACCCCACCGAATGAGTTATAACTTGGGCAGAGTTATAAGGCGATTGGTGGTGTGATGCGAACCCAGCTGTATCGCTCCGGGGCGGGGCTGATGCCGCCCGAACTGGCCGGCCGCGATGACGAGCTGCGCGGCTGGCGGCTCGCCCTCAACGATGCCCGGGTGGTCGGGAGGTTCGCCGGCGGGGACCGCGTCTGGACCGGGCTGCGCGGGGTCGGCAAGTCGGTGCTGCTGCGCCGGATGGCCGACGACGCGCGCGCCCACCACTTCGAGGTGCTGGCACTGCAGGGCGACCAGTCCTCGGCGCTGGTCCGGGCGATCCAGGTGAGCGCCAGCACCCGCGCGGAGAAGGGGATCGGGGCCTGGGGTCGGGCCGCCAAGGCACTCGGCCGGATCACCGCGGTCTCCGCCCAGGGGCCGGTCGGGATCAAGGCCCAGGTCGACTTCGCCGGGCGTACGCCGCCCGATCCGGATCAGGTGCACCCGGCGGCCGTCGCCGAGGTGCTGGCCGACCTGGCGACCGCACTGCGTGACCACGCCGGTGGTGGCCTGGTGCTGATGGTCGACGAACTGCAGATGTCGCGGCCCGACGACCTGCGCACCCTCGGCGGCGTACTCAACCACCTCAATCAGCATCTCGATCAGGCGCCGATCCTGTTCGTCGGCGCCGGGCTGCCGAACCTGCGGGACCGGATGGTCGGCCCGGATGCGGACCATCCGCTGATCACCAATCCCGAACGGCTCTTCCGCTTCCACCACCTGCCGGCGCATCTCGACGCGGACGCCGCGCGGGACGCGCTGATCAAACCCGCACTGCGGATCGGGTCCGGCTGGGAACCCGAGGCGGTGGAGCTCGTGCTGAAACGGACGATGCGCTATCCCGCGCATCTGCAGGCGTACGCCGACCTGGCCTGGCAGCGCGGCGCCGGCACCGCACCGGTCACCGGTACCGATGTCGCCGACGCCACCGGGGACGCGGAACTGTTCATCGCCGAGCAGTACCTGGCGCCGCGCTGGAATCGGCTCAGCGACCGGCAGCGGGAATACCTCACCGCACTCGCGGTCTGCGAGGGGCGCGCCGGTTCCGGTGAGGTGGCCGCGGTGCTGGGGCGTCGGGTGGGGGAGGTGAGCTCCTTCCGTGAGGCGCTGATGACCCGCGGTGAGATCTTCGACCCGGCGTACGGCACCGTCGAGCTGACCATGCCGGCGATGCGGGAGTTCGCGCTGCGGCACTATCCGCAGGCCCGTACCCGGGCCGAGGTCGACCTGGTCGCGCCGAAGGTGATGGTCGCCAACCGCACGCAGTGGCTGGCCGAGCGGGCCGAGAAGCGTGGCGAGGTCCCCGAGGAGTTTCCGCCGGAACTGCTGCGCCGCGACGAATGACCCCCGGCACGTTCCCTGAGCGAGGAGCGCAGCGACGAGTCGAAGGGTCAGCGGTCGTCGTCCACCACTTCGCCCGGTACGACCTCGGTGGAGCGTTCGGGCAGCGCGGGACGATCGGTGTCCGGCAGCGGGGCTGCGCGACTGCCCTCACCGCGCTTGTCGATGACGTTGGCCAGCATCACCGCGATCGCGGGCAGGAACGCCGCCCCGACCAGCAGCACCCAGCGCCCCACACCGCCGATGAAGATCATCCCGATGAAGCAGGCGACGCGGATTCCCATGGTGAGCAGGTAGCGACGCTCCCGGGCCGACAGATCCGAGGACCGGCCCGGACGCACGCTGGTGATCACCGCCTGGGCGCCCCGGGACCGACCGCCGTGCGGGCCCACTCGCGTCGCGCCGTTGCCGGCTCCTGCAGTTGCCATCGCGCCAGCATACGCTGGGGCCTTCCGCCGCGCGCATTCCGATCTGTGGCAGGGTTGGGCGCATGACTGCGCAGCCAGAATCCGCCTCGGAATCCGTACGCCCCCAGGCGCCTTCGCGTTCGGTGCTGGTGACCGGCGGCAACAAGGGCATCGGCCGGGCGATCGCCGAACGACTGGCGGCTGCCGGCCACAAGGTCGCCGCCACCTATCGCAGCGGTGAGGTCCCCGACGGGGTGCTCGGTGTGCAGTGCGATGTCACCGACCCCGAGCAGGTCGAGGCGGCGTTCAAGCAGGTCGAGGAGACCAACGGGCCCGTCGAGGTGCTGGTCGCGAACGCCGGGGTGACCGCCGACAACCTGATGATGCGCATCAAGGACGAGGACTGGGACAAGGTCATCGACACCAACCTCGGCGGCAGCTTCCGGGTCGCGCGGCGGGCGGCGCGGCCGATGACCCGGAACCGGTTCGGCCGGATCATCTTCATCTCCTCGGTGGTCGGACTGCTCGGCTCCGCGGGCCAGGTCAACTACGCCGCCTCCAAGGCCGGGCTGGTCGGGATGGCCCGCTCGATCGCCCGCGAGCTCGGCTCCCGCAACATCACCGCGAATGTGATCGCCCCCGGCTTCATCGAGACCGACATGACCGCGGCGCTGTCCGAGGACCAGGTCAAGGCCTACCAGCAGCAGATCCCGCTCGGTCGGCTCGGCCAGGTCGACGACATCGCCGCCACCATCGAGTTCCTGGCCTCCGACTCCGCGGGTTACATCACCGGTGCGGTGATCCCCGTCGACGGCGGCCTCGGCATGGGGCACTGAGGACCACCGGCGGATCGGCAGAAAGGCAAGCAGACATGGGAATTCTCGAGGGCAAGAACATTCTGGTGGCGGGCGTCACCCACAACACCTCGATCGGTTACGAGGTCGCACGGATCGCGCAGGCCGAGGGGGCGACGGTCGCGGTCTCCAACTTCGGCAGGGCGATGAGCCTGACCCGTCGGGTGATCCAGAAGCTCGACCCGGTACCGGCGCTGCTCGAGCTCGACGTCACCGACGAGGAGCACCTGAAGCGGCTGCCGGGATCCCTGCGCGCAGAGGGATTCGAGCGGCTCGACGGTGTGGTGCACTCGATCGCCTTCGCCAACCCGGAGACCGCCCTGGGGGGCAAGTTCCTGAGCACCCCGGCCGCCGACGTCGCCGCCGCGGTCGAGGTGTCGGCGTACTCGCTGATGTCGCTCGCGATGGCCTGCAAGCCTCTCTACGGCGAGCAGGCCTCGGTGGTCGGGTTGACCTTCGACGCCACCGTCTCCTGGCCGGCGTACGACTGGATGGGGGTGGCCAAGGCCGCGCTGGAATCCACCAACCGCTACCTCGCCCGCTACCTGGGGGCGGAGGGCGTACGCTCCAACCTGGTCGCGGCCGGGCCGCTGGAAACCCTTGCCAAGAAGGCGATCCCGGGGGCGAACGAGTTCAACGACATCTGGGGTGAGCGGGCCCCGCTCGGCTGGGATCCCAAGAGCAACGAGCCGACCGCCCGCGCCGTGGTCGCCCTGCTCAGCGACTGGTTCCCGGCCACCACCGGGGAGATCGTGCACGTCGACGGCGGCCTGCACGCGATGGGTGCCTGAGCCTCAGGCCGCGGCCAGGGCGGCGGCGAGCCGTCGCGTGACCGGTGCGCCGATCCGCTGTCTGGCAACGATCGGAAATCCCAGCTCCTGTTCGAGGCGCCGCAACTGACCGGCGACGGCCGGCTGGGACAGGCCGAGGGCCTGGGCGGCGCGGCGGACCCCGCCGAAGGAGGCGACGGCGACCACCGCGCGCAGAGCATCCGGGTCGAGTGTGCAGATCAGCTGTTCGGTCGGCCGAGATCTCAGGACCGGTCCAGCTCACCGCCGCACAGCATGCATCCGTGCGGGACGGAAGCTCGCGCTGAGGAAGGCCAGCAGGAGCAGGCCCGCGGCTGCTGCTGGGATCCAGCCGACCCCCGGTCCGTCGGCGAGCAGACCGCCGAGGGCGGCGGCCGCGGCGGTGCCGAGATAGAGGCCGCTGATGTTCAACGAGACCGCGGTCATCGGCGCGTCCGGGGCGGCTTCCATCGTGCTGGCCTGCAGGGGTGGATTCAGCGCCCAGGCGAACACCGACCAGAGTCCGATCCCGACGAGCAGGGCCGGCAGCGGGCTCGCGATCCCAACCAGGACAGCGATTCCGGCCAGGACCACGGCGTGCCCGCCGATCACTGCGAGTCGTGCTGAGCGGCCGCCGAATCGGTCGGCCAGCCAGCCGCCGAAGAACGCCGACGGTACCCCGACCAGGCCGACCTCGAGGAGCACCCAGGGAATCGCGGACTCGTCTGCCCCGGCGCGCAGCAGCAGCGGTGCCAGATAGGTGTAGAACATCAGCCCGCCCGCACCGCAGAGGAATACCGCCAGCACCAGGCGTACCACCGCAGGGCGGCGCAGCGGCGCGAGTCGCGCCGCCAGCCCCAGCCGAGGCGACCCCGGCAGCCGCGGCATGGTGAGCGCCAGCAGGCATCCCGCCGCTGCGCCAACGATCGCCACCAGCACGAAGGTCGCGCGCCAGCCCCAGTGACCACCGGCCCAGGCCCCGGCCGGTACCCCGGTGAAGAGTGCGGTGGTCAGTCCCGCCGTGACCATCGACAGATAACGACCCGCCTGGCCCTCGGGTGCGCCCTGGGCCGCCGCCGCGAACGCGGTCGAGGAGACGACGGCGGCTGCGAGACCGGCCAGTATCCGCAACGCCATCAGCGTTCCGTAACCCGGTGCGACCGCGGCCAGTGCATTGGCGAGCACGAAGACGGCGAGCCCGCCGAACAGGACGCGGCGGCGAGGCAGTGGGTCGAAAAGAACGCCCAGGACGGGCGCCCCGAGGGCGAACGCCAGGGCGAAGGCGGTGACGAGTTGGCCGGTGGCGCCGACCGGTACGCCGAGGTCGGTGCTGATCTGTGGCAGCACGCCGGCGATCACGTACTCATCGGTGCCGAGGGCGAGGGTGGCCAGGAACAGGCCGAGGGTCCAGGTGGGGTGGCGCATGATTTCGAATCCTTTGTTCGTTGTTCGTCGAACATCGAATAAGGACGTTAGTGGAAAGATGGGGTCATGGCCAACGCTGAGCACCCGGATCTCGCCGAGGTTCCGCTGATCACCGTGTTGTCGGCGCTGTCGGACCCCCTGCGGATGGGCATCGTGCGGTTGCTCGCCGACGGTGCCGAGCGGCAGTGGGGGGAGCTGGACGCACCGGTCTCCAACTCCACGCTCAGTCATCACCTGAAGGTGCTGCGCTCCGCCGGTGTCACTCGCACTCGGATGGAGGGCACGCGTTGCTTCCTCCGCCTGCGCGCCGACGAGCTCACCGATCGGTTTCCGGGACTGCTCGACAGCGTTCTCGACGTCGAGGCGCACGGAGCGACCGAGGTCGGCGTCAAGGGCTGACGCCCTGTTCGGCCGGCCGGCGCCTCAGCGGCCGGTCCAGCTCACCGCCGCACACAGCGAATCGATCGCGGCCCGGCGCACCTCGGTCAGGGTCCGGGCCCGCGCCTGCACGGCATGGGAGTGCAGCACCCCGCCGTCGTCGTCCAGGGCAGCCTCGGTGGCCTGCACCAGCAACCAGGCCCGGGCGGCCGCCTGCTGCGACCGCGAGCCATAGCCGGCGGGCAGACTCAACCCGGTCACCTCCGGGCGTTCGCTGGGTGCGAGCTCCAGTTCCTCCAGCTCCCGGCCGGCGCCGAGCACCACCTCCCGCAGCGCCCGGTCGGCCTCCGCCGCGGTCAGCGTGAGTCGCGGCGGGCGGGCCGCGGCGATCCGCCACTGGATCGCCGGGCCGACCCGATAGGGCAGCCAGGCATGTGAACCGGTTGCCGAGAGCACCACCGCACCGGCCTCGATTGCGGCCGCGTTCAGCGCGGGCGGGCCGGTCAGCGCGCCGGTGGCTCCGGGCCGCGGCAGCACCAGCACCCAGTCGGCGTCCACCAGCAGCAGCGCCGCCCGCAGCGCCTCGTCCAGCTCGCTGGCCCGGAAGGGATCCAGCCCGAGCAGGCCCTCGGGGTCGGTGACGTGATGGGCCGCGTCATCGTCCACCACGGCGCGCGCCGCCACCTCCGCGCTCAGCGGGGTGTGCCGCAGGGCGTTCAGGTGAGCGGTCAGGCGTACCGCGGCAAGGGTGTCCATCCCGACAAAGATACGTGGCCGGCGTTGATAGGTTTGCCCGCATGGCCCCTGTCGTTGAACTTGCCGATGTCAGCATCGTCCGGGGTGGCGCCACCCTGCTCACCGATATCGATTGGCAGATCGACGAGACCGACCGGTGGGTGGTGATCGGCCCGAACGGCGCCGGCAAGACCACCCTGCTGCAGGTGCTCGCGGCCCAGCTGCATCCGACCACCGGCGTGGTCGGCCTGCTCGGTGAGGTGCTCGGCGCGGTCGATGTGTTCGAGCTCCGGCCGCGGATCGGTGTCACCTCTGCCGCGCTCGCCGACCGGATCCCGCGCGGCGAGGCGGTTCGCGATGTGGTCGTCTCGGCCAGCTATGCGGTGATGGGACGGTGGCGCGAGGAGTACGACGAGATGGACCACGCCCGCGCCGCCGAACTGATGGAACAGCTGCGGGTCGATCAGCTCGCCGACCGGACCTTCGGCACCTTGTCGGAGGGGGAGCGCAAGCGGGTGCAGATCGCCCGGGCGCTGATGACCGACCCGGAATTGTTGCTGCTCGACGAGCCCGCGGCCGGCCTCGATGTCGCCGGCCGCGAATCCCTGGTTCGGACCCTGGGTGAGCTGGCCACCGATGAGTACGCCCCGGCGAGTGTGCTGGTCACCCATCACGTCGAGGAGATCCCCGCCGGGATGACCCACGCGCTGCTGCTCAAGCAGGGCCGGATCGTCGCCGCCGGGCCGATCGCCGAGACCCTCACCGATGAGTCGATGAGCAGCACCTTCGACCTGCCGCTGACGATCAGCCACACCGATGGGCGGTGGGCCGCCCGGGCCCGCTGACCGGAGCGATCGTGGACAAGAACCTCACCGACTGGCTGGGAGCCCATCCCTGGTCCTGGTGGCTGACGCTGGTGCTGCTCTGTCTCGCGGTGGAACTGCTGGAGCGCCGCTGGTACGCCGCCGCCTGCGCGATGGGTGCCGGGGTGGCCGCGGTGATCGCCTGGGTGGCGCCGACACAGTTCTGGTACCAGGCCGGATTCGGTGCCGCCGCGGCGCTGACCGGCGTGCTGGTGGTGTCCCGCCTGCCGGCCGGGCCCGCCGCGCCGGCCCGGCGGCGGCAATGACCTGGGTCGATCTGCTGCTGGCCGCCATCGCGGGCGTCTGGGCGGGCATGATCAACACCGTCGTCGGCTCCGGCAGCCTGGTCACCTTCCCCACCCTGCTGGCGCTCGGCCTGCCGCCGGTGATGGCGAACACCACCAACAACATCGGCCTGGTGCCGGGCAGCATCTCCGGCACCGTCGGCATGCTGCCCGAGGTGAAGGCGCTGAAGCACGAGCTGATCCGGCTCGGTCCGCTCGCGCTGCTCGGCGGGCTGGCCGGGGCGTTGCTGCTGCTCTGGCTGCCGTCCTCGGCCTTCGACACCATCGTGCCGATCCTGATCGCTATCGGCTGCATCCTGGTCGTGCTGCAGCCCTGGCTGACCCAGAAGATGGCCGCCCGCGCCGGGCGGTTGGCCGCCGAGGGCCGGCCGCCGTCGTCCCGGAAACCGTGGTGGCCGCTGCCGGCGATCGCGCTCAGCTCGACCTATGGCGGCTATTTCGGCGCCGCGCAGGGCCTGTTGCACATGGCGATCCTGTCGCTGGCGATGCCAGATGAGTCCTGGCCGCGGCTGAACGCGCTGAAGAACGCGCTGGCGAGCATCATCAACTTCACCGCCGCGATCGTGTTCATCCTGGTGGCACCGGTGTCCTGGCCCTACGTCGGCGCGCTCGCCGTCGGATCGGTGATCGGCGGACAGCTGGGCGCCCGGGTGGGACGCAGACTGCCCGCGG
Organism: Enemella evansiae; assembly: GCF_002250705.1. Classification (GTDB taxonomy): domain Bacteria; phylum Actinomycetota; class Actinomycetes; order Propionibacteriales; family Propionibacteriaceae; genus Enemella; species Enemella evansiae. The sequence continues at coordinate 15,814 of NZ_NMVP01000037.1, read as the reverse complement.
TGGCGTACCGGGTGATCATCGTGGTGATCGGCGTGATCGCCATCATCAACCAGCTGGTGAAGTAACCTCCCGTGGTGCTGATTCCGATCACCGACCCCGCCGACGACCGGCTCGCCGACTATGTACGCCTCCGCGAGACCTCGCTGCGGCGCCACCTGGAGAGCGAACAGGGGTTGTTCATCGCCGAGGGCGAGAAGGTGATCCGGCGGGCCGTGGAGGCCGGGTACCAGCCGCGCTCGTTCCTGCTGGCCGAGCGCTGGCTGGCCGGGTTGGCGGATGTGCTCGACCGCCACCCGGAGGTACCGGTCTATCTGGTTACCGAGGAGCTGGCCGAGCAGGTGACCGGTTTTCATGTGCATCGTGGGGCGCTGGCGTCGCTGCACCGGGCGACGCGGTGGACGGTGCCGGACCTGTTGGGGCGTGCCGCGGATGGTCGGTCGCGGATCGCCGTGCTGGAAGACCTGGTCGACCACGCCAATGTGGGCGCGGTTTTTCGGAGCGCCGCGGCGCTCGGGGTCGATGCGGTGCTGGTGACGCCGCGGTGTGCCGATCCGCTGTACCGGCGGTCGATCAAGGTGTCGATGGGCACGGTCTTCCAGGTGCCGTGGGCGCGGATCGATCCCTGGCCGCGGGGGATCGGGCTGCTCAAGGACGCCGGTTTCGTGGTCGCCGGGATGACGCTGGGGGATGGTGCGATCACCCTCGACGAGTTGGTTGCCCAGGACCACCAACGGTTGGCGCTGGTGTTCGGTACCGAGGGCCACGGGATGACCCCGGGTACGGACCGCCAGCTGGATGCCCGGGTGCGGATCCCGATGGCCGGCGGCGTCGACTCGCTGAACGTCGCCGCGAGTTCCGCGGTGGCGTTCTATGTGACGCGGTGACGCGAAGAAGTAAGTACCAAGAGTTGGTAACATGGCTCCATGGGTGCCAACACGTCGATCAGCTTGGATGATCACTTCACGGAGTTCCTCGCGCGCGAGGTCGCAACGGGCCGTTATCGATCGGCCAGTGAGGTCGTGCGCGCGGGTCTGCGGCTGCTGGAGGACCAGGAGGCTCAGATGTCCGCGCTTCGCGCTGCCCTTGTCGCTGGTGAGGACAGTGGCGAGCCGGAGGAGTTCGACTTCGACGCGTTCATCGCTGCGAAGAAGTCGTGAGCCGCTACCGGCTCACGCCGGCTGCCCAGCGAGACCTGTCCTCAATCTGGGACTACACGCAGGAGCGCTGGGGCCTCGACCAGGCGGAGACCTACGTGACGGAGATCAGGGCGGCCATTGAGCGTTCTGCAGAAGATCCGAGACGGGGGCGCGCATGCGACGAGATTCGGGCGGGTTATCGACGGTACGCGATCGGCAGCCATCAGATCTTCTACGTCGAGAGTCCTCAGTGGATCGACGTGATTCGCATTCTCCATCAGCGAATTGACCCGAATCGGCACCTGTGAATGGCAGTCGCAGGATCATTCCCTCGTGCCGCGGGAATCGGCCCTCGGCGGCAGTTGGATGTCGGCGTCCGATGCTGCCCAACTCGCTGAACTCCTGGCTCGCGGTGGACAGCTCGCCGATCAGCTCGCGAAGCGTCTTGTCATAGGGGTCGCGGCCGGCATCGGCGCGCAGCAGCGCGACGGTGCCGTCGACCCGGATTCCCAATCCACGAAGAAATGCTTCGACCCTTCGCCGAGGAAGTGATGGCGGGTGAAGTTCGGCACGCCATGCGCATCGGTGTCCGACTGGTCGGGGGACTGGCGCCGGTGCGGGCGTACATCGAGGAACTGCTGCCGGTGATCGTTGACGGCACCATCGAACCTGGCCCCCCGGCGATCAGGCCCCGGCGAGCAGTCCCCGCAGCACGATCCGGATCGACCGCTCCAGCGACCCGGTGAAACCTTCGGGCAGGAAGGTCAACCGCGGGTCGGCGGCGTAGGCGTCCTGGACCGCCTGCGGTGGATGGGAATGCGTCCACAGCGCGCCGACCAGCAGCAGGATCGTCCGGATCGCCTCACCGACAGCCTGGTCACTGAGCTCGGGCAGCAGTGCCTGGACCGCTGCGCCCAGCTCGACCAGCAGCGGGTAACCGGCCAGCTTGTAGCTGGTGATGGTCTCGGTGGACACGTTGTGCTCCAGCACCGCGGCCTGGGAGCTGATCAGCTCGCACAGCATCGGCTGGGCGGCGAAGGCAGCAGCCAGCGCCGCGGCGATGCCGGCGACCCGGTCCGGGGCGGGGGCGTCGGCGTCGACGGCGGTCGACAACTGCTCGGCGGTCTCGGCGAAGAAGTCGCGGGCGAGGCTCAGCTGCAGTTCCAGCAGGACCGCCTCGCGGGACTCGAAATAGCGCAGCACATTGGATTTCGCCAGGCCGACCCGGCGGCTCAGCTCGTTCAGGCTGACCTCGGAGACCGGCATCTCGGCCAGCATCGAGGCGGCGGTCTCGAGGATCGCCCGGCGCCGGATCCCCCGCTGCTCGTCGCTGCGGGCGCGCTGGAAGGTGGTCATGCCGGCAGTCTACAGACCCCCGGTCTCTTGAAAACAGACCTGCGGTCTTCTAAATTAGGAACCATCGGTTCGTTACCTGACGGGCCGTTCCCGACAGCAGAGGACCCCAGCAGATGGACACCAGCACAACCGCCAAGGTCGCCCTCGTCACCGGTGCCTCCTCCGGCATCGGCGAGATCGCGGCACTGCAACTGCAGCAGGCCGGTTTCATCGTGTACGCCGCGGCCCGGCGGACCGAGCGGATGGCCGGGCTGAACCGGGCCGGGGTGCGCACGATCGCCCTCGACGTGACCGACGAGGCCTCCTCGAGCGCCGCCATCGACACGGTGCTCGCCGAACAGGGCCGGATCGACGTGCTCGTCAACAACGCCGGTTACGGCTCCTACGGTGCGCTCGAGGATGTCCCGCTGACCGAGGCGCAGGCCCAGCTCGATGTCAACGTGCTCGGCCTGGCCCGGCTGATCCAACTGGTGCTGCCGGCGATGCGATCGCAGCGCAGTGGGACGATCATCAACGTCAGTTCGATGGGCGGCCACTTCGCCACCCCGCTCGGCTCCTGGTATCACGCCAGCAAGTACGCGGTGGAGGGCCTCAGTGACGCGCTGCGGCTCGAGCTCGACCGGTTCGGCATCGACGTAGTGGTCATCGAACCCGGTTCGATCCGCTCCGAGTGGGGCACGATCGCGGCGGCGAAGGTGCGCGAGTTCTCCGGCGGTGGCCCGTACGCCGCAGCGGCCGAGGCGACCGCCAGGAATCTGGACGCCACCTCCCAGCCGGGGTACCGGTTCGGCTCGGAGGCAGAGGTCGTCGCGGCCGCGGTGGTGAAGGCGGCGACCGCTCGTCGGCCGCGGACCCGGTATGCGGTCGGCCGCGGTGCGAAGCCGATGATCACCCTGGCCCGGTTCCTGCCGGATCGGGTCTTCGACGCCTTGATCAAGCGGGTCACCGGGGTTGCGGGCTGACGGGGAGTTCATCTCGACACGCCGCCATTGCTCCGCTTCGCTGCGCATGGCGGCTAATCGATGAACGTGGGGAGCGCCGCCATTGCTCCCGCTTCGCTGCGCATGGCGGCTACTCGATGAACGTGGGGAGCGCTGCCATTGCTCCGCTTCGCTGCGCATGGCGGCTACTCGATGAACGTGGCAAGCGCTGCCATTGCTCCGCATCGCTGCGCATGGCGGCTACTCGATGAGCGTGGGGAGCGCTGCCATTGCTCCGCTTCGCTGCGCATGGCGGCTACTCGATGAACGTGGGGAAATCCACCCCTGGACTGATGAACGGCGCCGAGCGAGCCCCTAGGGTTGCGGGGTGTCGATCAGTGCCATCCATGACTGGGGCGTGCGCCATCGGTGGGTCGTGGACCTCGGGTGGGCGCTGCTGGCCGCGCCCGTCTTCCTGGTCTCGGCGATCGCGATCGACCGCGGCCCGACCCCCGGGATCTGGTATGCGCTGTGGGGGTTGCTGTTCGCGCTGCCGATCGTGTTCCGCCGCATCCGGCCGGACCTGGCCGCCGGGCTGGCGGTCGTGCCGCACGTCATCCAGCTGATCATCAGCAACGAACCCCAGTTCGGCAACGCGGTCGTACCGATCGTGCTGCACTCGGTCGCCGCCCGGTCAACGCTCCGGTGGGCACGGGTGTGGCTCGCGGTCGCCCTGCTCGGTGCGGTCGCGGCGGCCGTGGACTGGTCCCGCGGGATCCCCGGTGCCGAGGCCTGGATCGTGCGGGCGGTCATCTTCGGCAGCGCCGCCGCACTCGCCCTGGTGGGCTGGTTCGCCGGGTTGCTGGCGCGCGCACAGATCCGGTCCCACCAGGCGCTGCGGGAACGCACCGAGGCGCTGGAACGTGAACGGGAGCAGGGAATCCGGCTCGCCGCCAGCGAGGAACGCAGCCGGATCGCTCGCGAGATGCACGACCTCGTCGCGCACTCGCTCTCGGTGGTCGTGGTGCAGACCGACGGTGCCCACTACCTGGTCACCTCCGATGCCGATCCGCAGACCCGGCTGGCCGCCGCCGAACGCGCGCTCACCGTGATCGGCGACACCGCCCGAACCGCACTCAACGACACCCGGCGGCTGGTCGGCGTACTCCGCGAACCCGGCCGTGCGGAACTGGAACCCGGGGCCCGGCTGGACGAACTGCCCGACCTGATCGCCTCCGTCCGCACCGCCGGCCTTCCGGTCGAACTCACCATCACCGGTGAACCGCCGGCCGCGGATCAGCGCGACGAGGCGGCCGAGCTGGCGGCGTACCGGATCGTCCAGGAGGCACTCACCAATGTGCTGCGCCATGCCGGCCCGGCCCGCGCCGAGGTGCGCCTCAGCCATCTGAAGAACGCGCTGGAGGTGGAGATCCTGGACGACGGAACCGGCAGTACGCCCACCCAGGCAGAGAAACCGGCCATCGGCGGCAACGGTCTGGTAGGCATGCGGGAACGGGTCGCGGCCTTCGACGGTGAGCTGGAAACCGGCAACCGGCCGGAGGGTGGTTACCGGGTGTGGGCGCGGATCGAGCTGCCGCGCAGAAAGGTGGGACGAGACGATGGCTGATCAGATCCGGTTGTTGCTGGCCGATGACCAGCAGATGGTCCGGGCCGGGTTCCGACTGGTGCTGGACGCCCAGCCCGATATGGAGGTGCTCGGCGAGGTCGGCGACGGTGTCGAGGCGGTGGCCGCCTGCCGCGCCACCCCGCCACCGGATGTGGTGCTGATGGACATCCGGATGCCCCGGATGGACGGAATCGCCGCCACCGAACGGATCGTGGCCGCCAACCCCGACATCCGGGTGCTGGTGCTGACCACCTTCGATCTGGACGAATACGTCTATGCCGCCCTGCGTGCCGGGGCATCCGGTTTCCTGCTCAAGGACGCCGGCCCGCACGATCTGCTGGCCGCGATCCGCGCGGTCCATGCCGGGGACGCGGTGGTCGCACCGGCGCCGACCAGACGGCTGATCGAGCGGGTGCTGCCGGGGTTGCCGTCCGGGTCGGAGGAACGGCACCGGGCCGAGGACCGGCCGGCACCACTGACCGCACGCGAGCGCGAGGTGCTGATCGCGGTCGGTCAGGGTTTCAGCAACACCGAGATCGCCGAGAAGCTGTTCGTCGCCGAGGCCACCATCAAGACCCATATCGGCAATCTGCTCGCCAAGCTCGGCGTGCGGGACCGGGTGCATCTGGTGATCGCCGCCTATGACGCCGGACTGGTGGTCCCTCGGGGTTGACTCCACCCTGGGGTGGAGACGGTTTTCCGCCGCACGGGCGATGTGTGGCGTACGCCGGAAACCTAACGTTGGCAGGGAAATCGGGCCGCACCCCGGCCCAGCCACGCCCCGTTGAGGAGACCGATGTCTGTGATCGCCCCGCCCACCGCAGCCGCCGTACGCACCGAGGGGCTGACCCGCCGCTACGGCGAGGGAGAGGCCGCGGTCACCGCACTGGACCGGGTCACCATCGACATCGCCAACGGCGAGTTCACCGCGATCATGGGTCCCTCGGGTTCCGGCAAGTCGACGCTGATGCACTGCGCCGCCGGATTGGACTCCGCCACCGCCGGCCGGGCCTGGATCGGTACCACCGAGATCACCGGGCTGTCGGACAAGAAGCTCACCGAGCTGCGCCGCGACCGGGTCGGCTTCATCTTCCAGGCCTTCAACCTGCTGCCCACCCTGAACGCTCGCGAGAACGTGCTGCTGCCGCTGCAGCTCGCCGGGCGCCGGCCCGACCAGGCCTGGTTCGACGAGATCGTCGGTGTGCTCGGCATCGCCAACCGGTTGAGCCATCGCCCCGGCGAACTCTCCGGCGGCCAGCAGCAGCGGGTCGCCGTCGCCCGCGCCCTGGTCACCAAGCCGAAGGTGATCTTCGCCGACGAACCGACCGGTGCGCTCGATTCGCGCAGCTCCACCGAACTGCTCGGCTTCCTGCGCGAGTCGGTGGACCGGCTGGGCCAGTCGGTGGTGATGGTCACCCACGACCCGAGGGCGGCCGGTTACTGCGACCGGATCCTGCGCCTCAGCGACGGCCGGGTCGTCGCGGACGAGAGCGGGGTGCGCTGATGCGCCGGGTCCGGCAACTGCTCTCCACCGGGTTGGCGATCGCGCTCGGGGTGGCCTTCGTCGCCACCACCTTGCTGTTCACCGCCTCGGCCAACAAGTCCGTGGCCGACGCCGCAGCCAGCCCGGTCGAGGGTTCGGCGGTCGTCGTCGGCGGCACCTCCGGCGCCGAACCGGTGCTGGTCTCCGCCGACCAGGTGCGCGCGATCCAGCGGGTGCCCGGTGTCACCGGCGTACGCCCGGTCGTGAAGACCACGCTGCTCGCCGGCAACGGGGCGTACCCCTCGGCGGTGCAGGCCCAGACACTGCCCGCGCTCGACGAGCAGACCCGGCTCACCTCCGGTCGGCTGCCCGGCGGTCCGGAGGAGGTGCTGATCGACCAGCAGGCCGCGGCCGAGTTCAAGACCCAGGCCGATGGCAAGCTCGTCGTGCAGACCGAGGAGGGCCCGCGGACCCTGCAGGTCAGCGGTGTGCTCTCACCCGGTGCGAACGTGGTCTCCGGGCAGCACGATTCGCTGCTGTTCGCCGCCGACCCGTTGCTCTTCGAGCTCCGCGGCATGACCGGGTACGACGACGTCTACATCAGCGGGACCGATCCGGAGGAGCTGCGCACCCGGATCGCCGAGCTGCCGGGTGTCGCCGGCAGCAAGCTCACCGTGCGTACCGGGGAGCAGGAGATCGCCGCCCGCGTCGCCAGCTACTCCAAGGGCACCGAAGCGCTGGCCACCTTCCTGCTCGCCTTCGGCGCGGTGTCGATGTTCGTCGCCGCCCTGGTGATCGCCAACACCTTCTCGATCCTGGTCGTGCAGCGCACCCGCGAGCTCGGGTTGTTGCGCTGCGTCGGCGCGACCCGGCAACAGGTGTTCCGCCGGGTGCTCGGCGAGGCCGCCGGTCTGGGCGTGGTCGCCTCGGTCGTCGGGGTGCTGATCGGCATCGGGCTGACCACGATCGGGGTACGCCTGGCCGAGGGCATGATGTCGCTCACCGGTGTCGCCCTGGCGTGGTGGGCGCTGCTGGTCCCGATCGTGCTGGGTGTGCTGATCACGGTGCTCTCCGCGATCCGGCCGGCGCGGGCCGCCACCCGGGTCGCGCCGCTGGCCGCGCTGCGTCCGATCGGGGTCACCGAGGGCCGTCGCTCCGGCGTCGTCGCCGCCGTGCTCGGGGTGCTGCTGTTCCTTGCCGGTGCGGCCGGACTGGTCGTCGGTGCGACCTCGCACTCGGTGGGTGTCGGGATCGCCGGCGGCGTCCTCAACTTCGTCGGCGTCCTGCTGCTCGCCCGGATGCTGGTGCCCGCACTGGTCGGGGCGCTCGGTCCGCTCCTGCGGGTCGCCGGGCCGACCGGGACGATGGCGGTCGCGAACGCCCGCCGCAACCCGGCCCGGGCCGCGGCCACCGCCTCGGCGCTGCTCGTCGGCGTCGCGCTGATCGCGATGATGGTGACCGGTGCGGCGACCGCCCAGCGCTCCACCCAGATCGCCATCGACCGGCAGTTCCCGGTGGATGCCCAGCTGAACTCGGCCGAGCCGTTCACCGCCCAGCAGCTCGACGCGGTACGCCGGGTCGACGGGGTGCGCGGGGTGGTCACGATGCGCACCGCCGCACAGCCGATCACCGGTGCGAACGGGCAGGCCCAGAACCGGGGTGTCGTCGCCGTACCGGCCGAGGCCCGCTCGGTGGTGAACCGCCCGCAGCTGGTCGAATCGATCACCGATACGACCCTGGTCGCGGGGGAGAAGTCCGGTTGGCGGGCCGGGGAGAAGGTGCGCCTCGGCGAACCCGGCCGGCAGGTCGAGCTGAGCGTCGTGCTGTCCCCGGAGGCCGACGCGCTGCTGGTCAGTGACGCCACCGGGGACCGGTTGGGGATGCCGGCGGCCAGCCAGGCCTGGGTCGGATTCGACCCCGGTACCGACGGGGAAGCGCTGGAGCGGCAGATCGCCGAGGTCGCCGGGCCCGGTGTCGAGGTGATGGGCATCGCCAGCATCCGGGCGATGATGACCCAGATCGTCGACCTGGCCCTGCAGATCGTCACCGCACTGCTCGGGGTGGCCGTGATCATCGCCCTGGTCGGGGTCGGCAACACCCTCGGCCTGTCGGTGCTGGAACGGACCCGGGAATCGGCCCTGCTGCGGGCCCTCGGCCTGACCCGTGGGCAACTGCGCGGGATGCTCGGGCTGGAGGCACTCAGCCTCGGACTGGTCGCGGTCGTGCTCGGCGCCGCGCTGGGCATCGGCTACGGCATCGCGGCCTCGTACGCCCTGATCGGCGGTCAGCTGCCGGTGCAGGTGGCCGTGCCCTGGCTGCGGCTGCTGCTGATGGTCGCGGTCGCGCTGGTCGCCGCCTGGCTGGCGTCGGTGCTCCCGGCCCGCCGGGCCGCGAAGGTCGCCCCGGCCGCCGCGATGGCCGTCGAATAAGGCGATTCAGGCGTACGCCTGAACAATCGACCCGGGCAGCCCGTCTCCTCAGGAGGCGGGCTGCTTGGGGCTCACCGGCCAGTCGTCGAGGTAGCGCGCGGCCAGGTCGTTGTGCTGGGCGTACAGCTTCTTGCGGGACCGGGCGGAGAGCCGGTCGCCGAAGACGATGCCGTTGAGGTGGTCGGTCTCGTGCTGCAGGCAGCGGGCGAGCACGCCGGTGCCGACCAGGGTGTAGTCGGTGCCGTCGACGTCCTGGCCGGTGCAGCTCGAGCGGTCGGGGCGGGCGAGCGGTTGGTACGCCCCGGGCAGCGACAGGCAGCCCTCCTCGACGCTCTCCAGTCGACGCTCCCGGCCCTCGGGCAGGGTGACCACCGGGTTGCAGAAGACGCCGACGTGCCGGTCCTCGTTCTCGTCGGGGCAGTCGTAGACGAACAGGGCCAGATCGACCCCGACCTGGGTGGCGGCCAGTCCGACGCCGGAGGCGGCCTCCATGGTGGCGAACATGTCGCGGACCAGCTGCTTCAGCTCGTCGTCGAACTCGGTCACCGGGCGCGTCCGGGCGTGCATCACCGGGGTGTCCCATCGGGTGATCGGGCGTACGGTGCCGCCGGTGGTGAGCTCGTCGAGCGGGGTCGCTGGCATCGGGTGTGTCCTCCTGTCGTCTGCCTGCGCATCGTATCGGTGGCTCCGGCGCGGAGCCATCACGGTGTCGGCCAGCGCCGCGCGGTGTGCACGAGCGCCAGAATCACTATCTGGCCCCCACGCGTCTCGTAGACCAGGCGATAGTGGGTCGCAGGAAAGAGCTCTCGGGTCCCGGGGATGAGTCCGGGGCGTCCAAGTGCTGGGAACTCCGCGAGGTCGGCCGCCGCTTGGCTGAACAGTTGGTCGAGCCGATTCGCCGCACGTGGGTCCTCGGCGACAACGTGATCCCAGATGGCAGCGCGATCGTCATGGGCTTGCGGAGACCAGTTGACCATCACAAGGTTTCGGCCCGCCGGCGGGCGAACTCGGCCTCCACGTCGTCGTTGGAGATGCCGTCCCCAGCGCGCAGCGAGTCACGTGCGCGCTGCACCTTCTGCGCCAAGAACGACTCGTACTCTCGCTCCTCGCGCTGGCGGCGCACGAACTCTCGCATCAACTCCCGAGCGATCTGTGAAGCCGGGCGGTGGGCAGCCTCGGCCTCAGCCATGAACTCCTCACGAAGCTCCTTCTCGAGCTTTATCGTGAACACCGCTTCTTTCGCCATCGGCCGTCCCCATTCCGTATGACCAAGTAAGTACTAAGTATAGACATCGTCATTACCTCAGGTTCGGCCGCCCTAGGCTGATGCATGTCGGTGCGGAAACCTGCGCCGGCGACCGCGCACACTGGGGCGGTGACCGAGGAACAGGGTGCGCAGCCGCCCCCCGAGGGCGACGAGCTCTCCGAGGCGTACGCCCGGGTACTGGCCGACTATGAGCGGCACCTGGCCGCCGAGCGGCACCTGTCGGAGCACACCGTGCGCGCCTATCGCGGTGATCTGACCGGGTTGTTCACCCATCTGCAGAAGCTCGGGCACGACGATCTCGGTGGGGTGGACCGACGCGATCTGCGCAGCTGGCTGGCCAATCAGCAGAGCCGCGGTGCCGAACGGACCACCCTGCAGCGCCGGGCCGCCGCGGCCCGGGTCTTCTTCGCCTGGTGCCATCGCACCGGCCGGATCGCCACCGATCCGGCCGCCACCCTGAAATCACCGAAACTGCCGAGTCGACTGCCGCCCACCCTGGGCCGCGGTGAGGCCGACGAGATGCTGCGCGGTGCGGTGGCCCGCGCGGCCGAGGAGCCCGGGCCGGTCGGGGTGCGCGATGTGGCGCTGCTCGAGGTGCTCTACGCCACCGGCATCCGGGTGGCCGAGCTGTGCGGGTTGGACCTGGCCGACCTGGACACCGATCGGCGGCTGCTGCGGGTGCTGGGCAAGGGCAACAAGCAGCGCACCGTCCCGATGGGCGGCCCGGCCTGGCGGGCGCTCGATGCCTGGCTCGCGGTCCGCGGTGAGCTGGTCGGCGACCGGTCGGGCAATGCGGTGTTCCTGGGGGAGCGCGGCGGCCGGATCGATCAGCGAGTGGTTCGCCGGATCGTGCACCGGGCCCTGCTGGCCACCGAGGGTGCGCCCGATCTGGGCCCGCACGGCCTGCGACACGCGATGGCCACCCATCTGCTGGAGGGTGGCGCCGACCTGCGCAGCGTGCAGGAGATGCTCGGGCATGCCTCGCTGGCGACCACGCAGCTCTATACCCATGTGACCAACGACCGGCTGCGCCAGGCGTTCCGGCAGGCGCACCCGCGGGCCTGATCACAGCCACTTCGCCGGATCGGTGAGCTGGCCGTCGACCCAGAGCATCAGGTGCAGATGGCAACCGGTCGAATATCCGGTCGATCCGCTCAGCCCGATCACCTGGCCGGCGCGGACCTGATCGCCGGGGGAGACGGTGTAGCGGATCGCATGGTTGTACGCCGTCCGCATCCGCCGCCCGTCGACCTGGTGGTCGATCAGCAACCGGTTGCCGTAGCCGGTGTTGAAGTAGGCCTCGGAGACCACCCCGTCGGCCACCGCACGCAGTGGCGCCCCACAACCGGTGCCGAAGTCGAGGCCGTCGTGCAGCTTCCACACCCGCAGGATCGGGTGCAACCGCATCCCGAAGGCGGACGTGCGCGGGCCGGTGACCGGAGGCACCAGACCCCTGGCTCCGGGTGGGGGAGCCGGGCCACCGTCACCGGCCGAGGCAGCCAGTGCGGCCTGGGCTCGCCCCCGCTCCGCCGCCCGGCGCTCCGCCTCGGCGACCGCATCCGCACCGAGCAGGCGTACCCGTGCCTCACCGGTGGTCCCCGGATCGGGCGTGGGGATCATCAGCATCGGATCCAGATAGTCCTCACCCGCCTTCAGTCCCCAGTGCAGACAGGTGTCGGCCGAACATCCCGGATGGCCGGCCACCAGCTCCCCGATCACCTGGCCCGCCGCCACCCGATCACCGACCCGCACCCGGGCGGTCACCGGTTCATAGGTGGTGCGCACCGAGCCGTGGTCGACCACGACCACCCCGCGCCCGGCCAACACCCCGACATAGCTGACCCGCCCGGCCGCGGCCGCCAGCACCGGCTCACCCGATCGCCCGGGCAGATCGACCCCACGGTGCCCGGCCTGCCAGCGCCGCGCGGGCGGCTGGAAATCCCGGCTCGGCGCGGGCGCGTCGGCCAACGGACTCCGCCCAGACGGCACCGCCGGTGGCGCCGGCCCGGCCGCCCGGCCCGGGCGTACCGAACCAGACAGCAGGACCAGCGCGACCAGCAGCACCCCCGCGGTGCGCCACAGCATCGATCTCACGCGGGCATGATGGGGATCAACCGCGCAGATCGGGCACCCCGAAGGCCCCACCTGTGGACAACGCTTCGGACCCGCCGGGCCTGTGGACAACCCGGCTCCGACCGAGTTGGTACCACTGCTCTCCGCGGCATACACTGGCACCCGCAACCCGGCCATCCGGGTTGACTTCGCATGCAGTCATGCCCACACGGGTGCGCTCGGGCGTTGGTCCACCAGACGGTGGTGCCCGATACCGCGACTGCGTCAGGCGGTGCCGAGAGCCGGCACCGAACAACCGACAGGCGTACGCCCCAGCGGGCACGCCACCAAGGAGGAACGGCCATGGCCGTCGTCACCGCACGCCAGCTGCTCGAGAGCGGCGTCCACTTCGGGCACCAGACCCGTCGTTGGAACCCCAAGATGAAGCGCTTCATCTTCACCGAGCGCAACGGCATCTACATCATCGACCTGCAGCAGTCGCTGACCTACATCGACCAGGCGTACGCGTTCATCAAGGACATCATCGCCAAGGGCGGGCAGATCCTGTTCGTCGGCACCAAGAAGCAGGCCCAGGAGGCCATCGCCGAGCAGGCCACCCGCGTCGGCATGCCCTTCGTCAACCAGCGTTGGCTGGGCGGCATGCTCACCAACTTCCAGACCATCTCCAAGCGCATCGGCCGGCTCAAGGAGCTGGAGGGCATGGACTTCGACAAGGTCGCCGGTTCCGGGCTGACCAAGAAGGAACTCCTCATGCTCAAGCGTGAGAAGGACAAGCTGGAGAAGGACCTCGGCGGCATCCGCGAGATGGGCAAGACCCCGCAGGCCGTCTGGATCGTCGACACCAAGAAGGAGCACCTCGCGGTCGACGAGGCGCGCAAGCTGCGGATCCCGATCGTCGGCATCCTGGACACCAACTGCGACCCCGACGAGGTCGACTACGCCATCCCGGGCAACGACGACGCGATCCGCTCCGTCGCGCTGCTCACCCGCGTCGTCGCCGACGCCGTCGCCGACGGCCTGATGAGCCGCTCCGGTGGCAACACCGGCACCGAGTCCGAGGCCGAGCCGATGGCCGAGTGGGAGCGCGAGCTGCTCGCCGGCGACGGCACCGACGGCAAGCAGGCCGCCGACGCCTCCGGCGCGACCCCGGCCCTCAACGACCCGGACGCCCAGGCGCTGGTGGACGAGGAGCAGGCCTCCGGGATGAACAAGGGCCCGGTCGTCGACGAGAGCGTCGACGTCGCCGCCCCGGCCGAGCCGCAGGTCCCGGGCTCCGAGGCCGCCGCCGAGGCGCCGGTCGCCGACGAGTCCAAGTGACCCGACCACCTTTCGATACCGACCTTTCGCAACAAGAAAAGGAATCACATGGCGATCACCGCTGCTGATGTGAAGAAGCTCCGCGACGCCACCGGCGCGGGCATGATGGACGCCAAGAAGGCCCTCACCGAGGCCGACGGCGACTACGACAAGGCCGTCGAGGTGCTGCGCGTCTCCGGTCAGGCCAAGGCCGCCAAGCGGGCCGGCCGCGAGGCCTCCAACGGCCTGGTCGCGAGCTCCGGCAATGCCCTGATCCAGCTCGCCGCCGAGACCGACTTCGTCGCCAAGAACGACGAGTTCGTCGCGCTGGCCGACCAGGTCGCCAAGGCCGTCGAGGCCGCCAAGGCCAACGGTGTCGAGGCCGCCAACGAGGTCAAGCTGGACTCCGGCAAGACCGTGGCCGAGGCCATCGGCGAGCTCGCCATCAAGATCGGCGAGAAGCTGGAGCTCAAGGAGGCCGCCTACTTCGACGGCACCACCACCACCTACCTGCACCGCCGGGCCTCCGACCTGCCGCCGCAGGTCGGCGTACTCGTCGAGGCCGAGGGTGACAACCCCGAGCTGCTGCACGGCGTCGCCCTGCAGATCGCCTCGATGCGTCCGCAGTGGGTCAGCCGCGACGAGGTACCGGCCGATGTGGTGGACAACGAGCGCCGCATCGCCGAGGCCAAGTCCCGCGAGGAGGGCAAGCCGGAGCAGGCGCTGCCGAAGATCGTCGAGGGCCGGGTGAACGCGTTCTTCAAGGACGTCACCCTGGTCGACCAGCCGTCGATCACCGACGAGAAGAAGTCGGTCGGTCAGCAACTCGACGCCGCCGGTGTCACCGTGAAGCGCTTCGTCCGCTTCGAGGCCGGCGCCTGATCGGCTGAGTTTCTGGTTCGTACGCCGAGGGGCGTCGTGGGTCTGGTACCCGCGGCGCCCCTTTGCTGTGTCTACAGGCGATTCCGGAGGATGGCGACGCCGGGGCCGGTGAGTTCGGTGAGGTAGACAGTGCGGCCAGAGATGGCCATCGCCAGTGCCTCCGGACTGCCGCTGATCGGGGTGCCCATGCCGCTGCTCCAGGCGCCATCGTCGGTGACCAGGCGCAGCCCGACCAGCCGGTCCTTGGGCAGGAAGCCTCGGCGCGCCGGCCTCGAGACCAGGAAATCAAGCGTGGCCTGCCAGTCGGCGTCGGGCGGGGTGGCCGCCAGGCCCAGCGGGCGGGCGGCGTCCCGCAGATGGATGACGGTGTCCGTCGCCGGGCCCGCCGCCCCGGTGACCGGCGGCTTCAGGCGTACGCCGGCGCGGTCGCGCAGGTTCTGGACCAGTTCGGAGGTCGGCCGCCGAGCCTCCTCGCGCGTCGTCTCATCGACCATCCGGTTCAGGTCGCCGCGATAGCGGACCACCGTGCCGAGCAGTGACCACACCGACATGCCGTCCACCGGTGGTACCAGGTGGGCCGCCACCTCGCGGACCGTCCAGCCCGCGCACAGGCTGGGAGTCGCCCACTGGTCCGCGGACAGCCCGTCGAACAGGTCCGCGGCAAGCAGCCGGTTCCGGGTGGCGAGCTCGAAGAGTGCATCATCGTCCACCGCGCATCCTCCGATCGGTCGTCACGCCCATCGTTGCACGGGGTCCCGTGCGCTCATCTCGACACAGTGAGGATGGTGGTGGGGGTCCGGTGGCCTTGGGGATGATGTCTTTGGGGTCTGGGTTGTTCGTTTGACCGATCTCGACACTGGCGCTGTTGGTTGGGTGCCTTGAACGCGACTTGTCGACGGCCGGCCCGCCGGGCCCCTCTTTCGGTTTGGATGGCCAGACCGGGCGGGTGTGACTTGATAGGACCTTGATCGGTGTCTCATCACTGTGGTGTCCGCCCGGCCTGGGAGGTCATCCCTCGATCCAGTTGTAGAGGGAGACATCACCCATGATGACCACCAACCATGCCACGCCTCAAGACCCGACCCCGGTGGTGGCCGGGGTCGATACTCATCAACGCACCCATCACGCGGTCGTGCTCACCGAGACCGGGGTGTTGTTGGCTGATCGGGAGTTCCCGGTCTCCCGCGCGGGTTATGCCGCGTTGGTGGACTGGGTCGTCGGCCACGGACCGATCACCGCGATCGGGGTCGAGTCGACCGGTTCGTATGGGGCCGGGTTGACGGTGCATCTGCTGGCGGCCGGGATCGAGGTGATCGAGGTCAACCGGCCCGATAAGACCACCCGG
>NZ_NMVP01000036.1 GCF_002250705.1 Enemella evansiae | reverse complement strand
GCGCGGCGGGGCAACAGCGGCCGTTCGGTGGCTGGAATCCGCAGGGTCCGCCGCCGGGGGGCGGGCAGGGCTGGGGACCGCCCCCGCCCCCGCCACCCACCGGGCCGCCGCGACGACCCGGCAGCGGCGGCGGCGGGAAGTTCGGGATCATCGCCGTGGTCATCGGTTGTGTGATCGGTCTGGTGCTGACGGGGTTCTTCGTGTTGGGCCTGACGACCTCCGAACCGGCGACGCCGGGCCCGACGCTCGAACCGACCCCGACAGCGACGCCGAGGACTCGGCGTACCCCCTCGCCCCCGTCGACCGACCCGACACGTACGCCGAGCGCGACAAGCAGCAGCAGCTACGACTCGCCCTGCCCCACCCGCGAAGTGCCGGCGGTGGTCCCGGGATGGCGGGCGATCGCGTCGGTCAGGGATGGCGCGGCCTTCGACGTGCCCCGGGATTTCACCTTCAATGAGGGGACGCTCTTCGGCCAGGAGACCAAGGGTCGGCGGGTGCTCGCCCACTGCGCGACCTACTATCAGGAGCAGGCCTGCGCGTCCTCCAGATCGAGCCAGCGCGGCTCGCTGGGCCTGGTGACCTATGGCTCATCCAGCAACCGTGACGGGGATCCGGTCAAGTACGCCGAGCTGTGGGCTCAGGTGTCCAACAGCGACTACGACACCGGTAAGACCGGCGAGGTGCCCGCGCCGACCGTGACGAAGGTGCGCACCGCCTCCGGTGGCGAGGCGACGGTGGCGACCGTGGAGGCGGTGGACACCACGCCGAGCAAGGACTGCCCGGCGCCCCGATTCCGGGTCACGGTGGTCGGGATCGACCTGCCGAATGGCCGCAAGGCGCTGCTGGTGATCGGCACCGATCGCGGTACCGACAAGGACCTTCCCGACGACATCGAGAAGCGCATCATCACCAGCCTGCGGCCGCTCTGAGCAGTGCCGTGGAGACGATAGGATCGCGGTCATGGCGCGTGTAGTCGTGGAAGTGATGCCCAAGCCCGAGATCCTCGACCCCCAGGGGAAGGCGGTGACCGGGGCGTTGGAGCGGCTCGGATTCTCGGGTCTGCAGGTACGCCAGGGCAAGCGGTTCGAGATCGAGGTGGAGGGCGAGGTCACCGATGCGGTGGTCGCCAAGGTCCGCGACGCCGCCGACAAGCTGCTCGCCAATACCGTGATCGAAAACTTCGAGGTGCACGTCGAGAAGCAGCCGGTCGCGGAGAAGGCGCAGAACGAGGAGCCCACGAAGGAAGCGACGAAGTGACCCCGACCATCGGCATCGTCACCTTCCCCGGTTCCCTCGACGACCACGACGCGCTGCGCGCGGTCGAGGTCTGCGGTCTGTCCGCCAAGCCGATCTGGCACGGATCGGAGACCCTCGAGGGCATCGACGCGGTGATCCTGCCGGGTGGCTTCTCCTATGGCGACTACCTGCGTGCCGGCGCGATCGCCCGGTTCTCACCGGTGATGGGGGAGATCATCCGGCGCGCCGAGCAGGGGATGCCGGTGCTCGGCATCTGCAACGGCTTCCAGGTGCTCTGCGAGGCGCACCTGCTGCCCGGTGCGCTGATCCGCAACGACGTGCGCACCTTCGTCTGCCGGGACCAGCTGCTCCGCGTCGAGTCGGTGGACACCGTGTGGACCAATGCCTTCAGTCAGGGCCAGGAGATCTCCATCGTGTTGAAGAACGGCGAGGGCAACTTCCAGGCCGACCCCGAGACCGTACTCCGACTCGAGGGTGAGAATCAGGTCGTTTTTCGCTACCTGCAAGGAAACCCCAATGGGTCGGTGAACGATATCGCCGGGATCACCAACGAGCGCGGCAATGTCGTGGGGCTGATGCCGCACCCCGAGCACAACGTCGAGGAGCTGACCGGCCCCACCCTGGATGGGCGCGGCTTCTTTTCCTCGGTGTCACGGTTCCTGGAGCGCGTCGGCGTCTGAGGCCGAGCCGAACCAAACGCGCTCGCACCGACAGGCTGGAGATCGGCCAACAGTCCACCAGCGAGCGGCCCTGACCGGGTGGCGGGTTAGCCTGTCGGGGTGACCGGGCCAGGAGTGAGCGAGCGTCTGCAGACCTCGTGACCGGTTCGAATCCCGCGGATCCGCCAAGCGAGCCTGACCGGGGAGCGTACGCGGCCCCGACTTCACCCCGCCCGGGGAGTTGCCCGACCCGCCACCGACCGAGGAACCCGCCGCGGCGCCGCCTCCGCTCCCGCGAAACGACTCGCCGGCGCGAGGTGTCGGTGGCTTCCGGCTGGGCCGCTGGCCACTCGCCGGGTTGGCGCTGGCGGCCTGTCTGCTGCTCTCCCTCGGTGCGGGCAGGATCGACTGGCTGAGCAGCCATCCGACTTCGGTTCCACGATTCCCCTGCCCAGCCGCCCGGGCAATGCACCGCGAGGGGCGACTCCCGTACCGGTCCCCACGCTGCCGGGCAGAGGTCCCGGCTGGGTGGCGGTGCCCGACTTCGGCAACACCGTCGCGTACGAAGTGCCGCAGGAGTGGTTGCGTTTCCAGCAGGGGACCCTGCGCGGGGATCGCCAGTTCGTGCGTACCTCTACCCAGCCCGTCCCCTGGGGCGGCCCGTCCGCGATCGGCGCCCAGGTCGGGTTCATCGTCCCGGCACCCTCGTGGAAGGTCAGCTCACCCGGTGCGACACCGTCGGTGATCCCCGCACAGCCGATCGGATCGGCGCGTCAGGAACTGCAACGGTGGCTCGGTTCCTTGCCATCGGGGTCCCAACCCTTGCGACCCGGACCGGACCGGACCGTGCGGACAGAGCGGGGGCTCGAGCTGGCCACGGCCGAGCAGGGTGATCGGGTCAGCACCTGCCACGGGCCCGTGCGGCACAGCATCGCGGTGGTCACCGTGCAGGGCCGCCACCACGCGATCCCGTTCGTCGTCCCGGTCGACGGTCCGGGCAAGTTGCCGCCGGAGGTGGAGGACCGCCTGATGGGCGGCATCCGGCCGCTCTGAGCCCGGGCTTCCAGGCCCGAGTCCGTCACGACCGGCCGAGCAGCTCCCGCAGGGTCTCCCGCGCACCGACAGCGTGCAGCCGACGCAGCCAGTGCAGATAGCTCGCGGTGAACCGCTCGTTCTCCACCAGATCACCGAAGAAGGAGCGGTCGCGCAGGAACGCGAGCTCGTCCTCGCCCTGGCGGGCTGCCGCCGCCATCACCTTCTCCTTCCACCGGTCCACCACCTCGATCGGCTCTCCCTGCTCATCGACCCCCTCGGCATAGCGCGCCCAGGCGGCCACGACCAGGGCCGAGCGCTCGATCTCGCCACCGCTGGCCAGGTTTTCCCGGATCACCGGCACCAGCCACTTGGGGATCCGATCCGAGCTCTCGAGGCAGAGCCGGGCCAGATGGTCGCGCACCTCCGGGTTGGCGAACCGCTCGATCAGCCGCCGGCGATAGGCGTCGATGTCGACCCCGGGGACCTCCGGCAGCGTGGGCGTACCCTCGCGTTCCATGTAGCCCAGCAGGAAATCCACGAACTCGGGGTCGCTGCAGACCTCGTGGGCATACCGGTATCCGCACAGGTAACCCAGATAGCACAGGGCCTGGTGGCTGGCGTTCAGCAGGCGCAGCTTCAGCAGCTCGTAGGGGACCACGTCGTCGACCAGCTGGACGCCGACCTCCTCGAACGGCGGGCGGCCGAGTCCGAAGTCGTCCTGCAGCACCCACTGGGTGAACGGCTCGCACACCACCGGCCAGGCGTCGTCCACGCCGAGTGCGCCGACCCGCTCCAGGTCCTCGGGTGAGGTGACCGGGGTGATCCGGTCGACCATCGAGTTGGGGAAATGGACCTCGGCAGCGATCCAGGCGGCCAGCTCGGGATCCTGACGGCGGGCGAACTCGCCGATCATCTCCCGGGCGACGTCACCGTTGCCCGGCAGGTTGTCGCAGGACATCACCGTGAACGCCGGTACGCCGGTTTCCCGGCGACGGCGCAGCGCCTCGGTGATGAACCCGAAAGCTGTGGTGGGCAAGGATTCCCGCGCGATGTCCCGTTGCAGCGCCTCATCCGGATCGAACTCCCCGGTCGCCTGGTTGACGTGATAGCCGCCCTCGGTGATGGTCAGGCTGACGATCCGGGTGGCCGGGTCACACGTCCGCTCCAGCACGGCCTCGGGGTCGTCGGCGGCGAGCAGGAAGTTCAGGATCGACCCGATCACCCGAGGCTCCAGGGTGCCGTCGGGGTGTTTGAGCACCAGCGTGTAGAGGCCGTTCTGGGGCCCGAGCGCGTCGCGCATCCGGGCATCGGCGCTCATCGTGCCGACGCCGATGATCCCCCAGTCGAGCGCCTTCCCCTCGTTCATCAGTCGGTCCAGATACATCGCCTCGTGAGCGCGGTGGAAACCGCCGACGCCGAAGTGCACGATGCCCGGGGTCACCTCGAGCCGGTCGTACGCCGGGCCGGGGACGGCCTCCGGCAACTGATTCCGGGTGGCCTCGGACAGCTTGCTGGGGTTCATTCGATTTCTCCTTGTCAGAAAGGCGGTCGGCTCAGTTCAGGGGGTCACCGGCGACGTGCCGAGCGGCGACCCGGACGGCACCCTCGGCCGCCTCACGCACCCCGGCGCCGGTGCACAGGCCGTGCAGCAACCCGGCCGTGGCGATGTCGCCGGCGCCGGTGGTGGTGACGATTCGGCGGGCGGGGACGGTCGGGACGAACTCGCGCGTCGGGCGTACGCCAGGAAGGGCGAGCTGGTCCACCCGATCTCCTGTGCACACGGCGATTCCGCACTGCCCACCGGTGACGGCCGCGACCCCCACCCCCATCCCGACCAGTCGCTCGGCGGCGTCGGCGAGTCCGGCCGGGTCCGCCTCCAGTTCCCAACCGAGGGCGGAGGTGAGGTCGTCCAGACTGGGGCTGAGCACGTCGATCAGCGGGAGCCAGCGAGCCAGCAGCTCGGCGTACGGGATCGACCCGGCCTGACGCGGGTCCACCACCGCCAGATCGACGGAGGTGACGATTCCTTGTTCCCTGGCCCGGGTCAGCAGGACGGTCAGCGCCTCGCCCCCGTCGGCGAGCAGCCCGGGCAGCAGGCTCGGATATCCCACGTGCAGCAGGTCGATCCCGTCCAGATCCAGCTCTGCCCCGGTGAACGCGTCGTTGGCTCCGGTGCAGTGCCAGAAGGTGCGGTCCCGTCCCGGGGGTTGCGCGACGATCGAATAGGAGGACGGGAGGTGCGTCCGGGACAGTTGGCTGGTGTCCATCCCCGCCTGCTCCAGCAGCTGGGTCAGCACAACGGCGAGATGATCGTCACCCACGGTTGCGGCGGCCGCGACGTCCAACCCCAGGGTGCGCAGAGCCTCACCGGTGGTGGCCACCGCGCCGCCCAGCCGCGGAGTCATCGCCCCGACGTCATAGAGATGGCCGGCTTCGAGACCCGGTTGGTCGTCGAGCTCGACGAACAGGTCGATGCAGAGGTGACCGGCCACCAGAACCCGCATTTTCCCTCCCTGCACTCGAGTTCAGAACAACGTGTAACCGCCGTCGATGACCAGGACGGTACCCGTCATGAACGCCGACGCGTCCGAGGCGAGATAGACCAGGGTCGGACCCAGTTCCTCGGGTTCGGCAGCGCGCTGCTGGGCGGCGTCGTCGATCCACCGGGCCTTGAACTCCGGGTTGTCCACCGGCGCCATCTCGGTGCGGATGTAGCCGGGCGCCAGCGCGTTGACCCGGATGTGGAGCGGCGCCCACTCCGCCGCCAGCGACTTGGTGAGCTGGTGCACCGCGGCTTTCGAGGCGTTGTACGCCGGCTGCCACTGCGGCCGGTTCACGATGATCGACGAGATCGAACCGATGTTGACGATCGTGCCACCGCCCTGATCCGCCATCACCCGCCCGGCCGCCCGGCTGAGCCGCCACAGCGCCCGCACGTTCACCTCGAAGACGTGGTCCCACTCCACGTCGGTGACCTCCAGGGCGGGCCTGTGGATGCACACGCCGGCGTTGTTGACCAGGATGTCCATCCGCCCACCCAGGGCCACGGTCGCCTCCTTGACCAACCCGTCCGGATCAGCCACCACGTCGCCGGTCACGGACAGCACCGAGAGCCCCTCGCCGGTGAACTCGTCCACGACCTGACGGTTGAGCGACTCGTCGCGGGCGGTGAAGCAGACCGTGGCCCCCGCCTCGGCGAGCGCCCGGACCAGCGCCTTGCCGATACCGCGATTACCGCCGGTGACGAAGGCCGTGCGGCCGGTCAGGTCGAATGCCGAAAGTACTGTCATGGTTCACTCTCCCGTCACAGCGCCCAGGGACAGACCGGTGACCAGGTGTCGTCTTACGGCCAGGCCGGCGAACAGCATCGGCACGGCGACGACCACGCCGAGCGCGCAGAGCAGACCCCAGTCGACGCCACTCTGGGTGACCAGGGCGCCCGCCGCCATCGGCATGGTCGAGCTGCCCGGACCGCCGAGCGCGGAGCTGAACGCATAGTCGTTCCAGGCGAAGACCAGGCACAGCACCGCGGTGGTCACCACGCCGGGCATGGCGACCGGCAGGGCGATGCTGCGGAACGCCTGGATCTTGTTGCAGCCGTCGACCAGCGCCGCCTCCTCGATCGACTTCGGCACCTGTTCGAAGAACGCGCTCATCATCCAGATCGCGAACGGCAGGTTGAACGACAGGTAGGCCAGGATCAGCCCGGGCAGGGTGTTGACCAGCCCGGCGGTGCGGAACATCACGAACAGCGGCACGATAACCGCGGCGATCGGGGCCATCCGGGTCGAGATCACCCAGAAGGCAACGTTCGACTTGAAGCGGGACCGCCAGTGCGCCATTCCATAGCCGGCCAGGCAGCCCAGCACCACGGCGATCAGGGTGGAGACGCCCGCGGTGATCACGCTGTTCACCAGGAACGAGCCCACCTTGTTGCCGCCGAAGAACAGGTTGTGGAAGTTGTCCATGGTCGGGGCGAAGAGCAGCACTGTCTGGTTCGTCCGGATCGCGCCCTGCGGTTTGAACGCGGTCAGGATCATCCAGGCGATCGGCACGGCCGACCAGAGGGCGATCAGCACGGTCAGGATCAGGGTGATCACCCGACCCAGCGGGGTGGTGCGAGTCACTGGCCCGGTCCTTCCAACTTGGCGTGGGTGGGTTCCTTGTCCGCGAACAACTTCACGAACAAGGTGGCGATGATGTTGGAGAAGATCAGCATCATGATTCCGACGACCGCGGCCCGTCCGATCTGGTCGTTGAACCGGAACGCGAGCTCATACAGCTTCAGCGGGATGATCTTGGTCGAATCGGCCGGACCGCCGTTGGTGGTGGCGGTGATGATGTCATAGAAGCGGACGGCGTCCATCGAGCGCACCAGCAGCGCGACGAGCATGACCCCCTTCATCTGCGGCACCATGATGGTGAACAGGGTTCGGAAATAGCCTGCGCCGTCGACGGATGCGGCCTCCAGGGTGGAGGGCGGCACCGAGGTGAGCCCGGCCAGCATGATCAGCGCGATCAGCGGGGTCCACTCCCAGACGTCGATCATGATGATCGTGGGGAGCGCGGTGGACGGTTTGGCGAACAGGTCCACCGGCAGGCCCACCGCGGACAGCATCTGTGCGTAGAGGCCGATGGTGCCGTCCAGCATGAACCGGCCGAGCAGGCCGACGATCACCGGCGCCAGGAACATCGGCAGCAGGACGATCGACAGCATCACCGAACGCAGCCGGATCAGCCGGTTCAGTACCACCGCGAACGCGAAGCCGAGCGCCATCTCCAGCACGATCAGCGCGACGAAATAGACGAGGGTACGCCCCCAGGAGGCCCAGATGGAGGCGTCGGAGAGGACCGCGGCCCAGTTGTCGACCCCGTTGGGGGTGAGTCGGACCCCGCCCAGGGTGCGCACCTTGGAGAAGCTCATCGCGATCAGCATCACCAGCGGCACGATGGACAGCAGCGCCAGAAAGGCGAGTGCTGGCGCCATCAGCGCGAACTCGAAGGTGAAGAAGCCGGTGGGTTCCTTGAACTTCTTCTTGCTGGGCTTGCCTGCGGCCCCTTCGGGGCCCGCCGTCGTGGCGGGCCCCTCAGCGGTCGCGGTGCTCATCCCATGACCTTCTGCATCTGCTCGCTCATCCCCTTGACGGTGGCGGCGGGGTCGCCGTCGGAGGTGAGCATCTTGGACAGCTCGGTGAAGATGATGGTGTCCAGCTGGACCCACTGCGACACCTTGGGGCGCAGGCCGATGTTCTCGGACTGCCACGCCTTCTGGACCGCCTCGGCGGTGCGGATGTTCGGATACTTCGACGGGCTCTTGGTCTGCTCGGCCTTGACCTCCGGCATGTCATAGACCGAGGTGCGGGTGGGCGTACCGCCGCCGACCGAGGAGCCGAGGCTGGCCAGCTGGGTCGCGGGGCTGGTGGCCCAGTTGACGAACAGCCAGGCCGCACCCAGCTCGTTGCCCTTGGCGTTCTTGTTGATGCCGATCCCGGTTCCGCCATAGATGTTGGCCGAACGCTTCGGGCCCTTGGGCAGCCGGGCGTACCCGACCTTGCCGGGGAAGCTCTTCTCCTCACCCGCGGCGAACTCGTGCCAGTTGGGGCACATCGCGACCTCGCCGGCGGCGAACGCGTCGCCCAGACCGTTCCAGTCCCAGGTGGTCGAGGAGGGGTGGGCGATCTTCAGCAGCTTCTTGTAGAAGGTGGTGGCCGCGACCCCGGCCTCGTTGTTGATCGACACCTTGCCCGGGTTCTCGACGCCGAGCAGGCCCACCTCCTGGCCCTTCTCGAAGTAGTCGCCACCGTAGGCCCACAGGATGTTGGAGTAGTCGCACATCAGCGAGTCGTGCTGCTTGGCCTGGTGGCCGGTGCCGAACTTGACGTCAGCCTTGGCGTTCTTGTTGAACCACTCGGCGATCGCGAAGTACTGGTCCCAGGTGGAGTTGTCGCTGGGCGTCGGATCGAAGCCGAGGTCGGTCTTCATCCGGTCGCGATACTTCTCGAAAAGGTCGATCCGGTAGTGCCAGATCATGGTCGGGCAGTCGTAGGGGAGCGCGTAGACCTTCTTGTCGTCCAGGAACTTGCCCGCCGCCTTGAGCTGGGTGGGGATGAAGTCCTCGACGCCCTTCTCCAGCTTCGGATACTTGTCGGAGTTCATGAACGGGGTCAGGTCGGCCAGCCCGTCGGCCAGCGGCGCCAGAATCTGATACGGGTCGGCGTAGATCACGTGGTTCTGCGCGGTGCCGGAGGAGAAGTCCAGTTTCACCTTCTCGACCACCTTGTCCAGCTCCATCTGCTGGATGTTCACCTTGATCCCGGTCAACTGCTCGAACGGAGCCAGGTTGGCCGCGATTGCCGCCGAGGGAGAGGTGTTCTCAGAGATGAAGTTGATGGTGGCCCCGGAGAACTGCTTCCAGGGGTCCCCGCCCGAGTTGCCGCTGGGCAACTCCTGCTGCTCACCACTACAACCCACCACCGCCGCGGCGGCCAGGCCCAGGGCTCCGCCCAGAGCCGCCCGGCGGGAGAACGGGTGCAGGAATTCCGACATGATCAACCTCGTTTCGCCTGAGGACGGCTGCTGGGGCCGGCCAGAGTCACTGATGCGCAGGCGATCGGCTGAGCGCTTCGCTGCGCGATTGGATGAATCCATTACGACACGGGGAAGACAACGTTGTCAACGCCTGTTACCGTATTGGCTCGACGGACCTGGTCGGCCGGTCCCGGGTCAGGTGTTCGGATGGCCACCACCGCCGCTCCTGACGGAACTGTTGCAAAGGTGCACACCATGGATGTCAATGTCGAAGTGCCCCGGTCGATGCGGGCCAGCGTGCTCAAGCCAGACCTGACGGTGGTCCTGGAGGACCGACCCGTTCCACAACCGGAGGCCGACCAGGTGCTGGTCCGGATCGAGGCCGTCGGGGTCTGCGGCTCCGATGTGCACTACTACAGGCACGGCCGGATCGGCGGTTTCGTCGTCGACCGCCCGATCATCCTCGGACACGAGTCCGGCGGCACGATCGTCGCGGTCGGATCCGACGTAGACCCGGGACGGATCGGCGAGCGGGTCTCCATCGAACCGCAGCGCTCCTGCCGCACCTGCGAGTTCTGCAAGCGCGGCGAATACAACCTGTGCACGGAAATCGAGTTCTATGCCACCCCGCCGATCGACGGGGTGTTCGCCGAGTACGGGGTGATCCAGGCGGACTTCGCCCACCCGATCCCCGACACCATGTCGATGGACGCCGCCGCGCTGCTCGAACCCCTCTCCTGCGCCATCGCGGCCGTCCGGAAGGCGCACATCCAACCCGGCAGCTCGGTGCTGATCGCCGGCTGTGGGCCGATCGGCATCATCTGCGCCCAGGCCGCCAAGGCCTTCGGAGCGGGCGAGATCGTGATGACCGACCTGCTCGAGGAACGCCGCCGACTCGCCCTCAAGTTCGGTGCGACCAAGGTGGTCGACCCGGCCGCCGAGCAGTTGCCCGAGGCAAGCGTGGACGCGTTCATCGACGCGACCGGAGCGCTGCCGGCCGTGCGCTCGGGCATCGCCACGGTCAAGCCGGGAGGTGCCGCGATCATCGTCGGAATGGGCGATGAGGACATGAACCTGCCGGTCTCGGTGATCACGGCCCGCGAGATCGGGGTGACCGGGATCTTCCGCTACAACAACACCTGGCCGGCGGGGATCTCCATGGTGCAGAACGGCGTGGTGGACCTGGACGCACTGGTGTCGGGACGTTTCGGTCTCGCTGAGGTGCAGCACGCCCTCGACATCGACACCGACCCGGGGACGCTCAAGAGCATCATCGAGCCGCAGCGATGAGCGCCGTCGAGAAATTGGCACGGCTCCGCCGGCTGTCCCGCATCTGTGACCCACAGGGGTCGATCCGGGCGGCGGCCATCGACCACCCGGAGACCTTTGCGATCCTGTTCGACCGTGACCTGTCCAGGGTGAGCCACGAGGAGGTGGTGCGCTCCAAGCTGGAGCTGATCGAGGCGATGGCCCCGCACTGCTCGGCCCTGCTGCTGGATCCGCCGACCGCCTGGGGTCCCGCGGTGCTGACCGGTGCCGTCCCCGGTGGCGTGGGCACGATCAGCGGCCTGGAAGCGCTCTACTATCAGCCCGAGGGCGGGGATTTTGAACCACGGTTGAGACTCCGCGAGGGGTGGGCGCCGGAAGAGCTTGTCACCCTGGGGGTGGACGTCGCCAAGTTGGTGGTCTTCCACCGGGCCGACGACGACCCCGCCGAAACGGTCGACCGGGTGGCCGACGTTGTGCGGCGCTGCCACGCGGTCAACCTGCCGCTGGTGGTGGAACCGTTGTGGTACTGGAAACCCGGTGAGTCGCCCACCGATCCCGATCGGGTGCGGCGTCGCACAGAGAGCGTGATCGCTGCGACCCGGTTGTTCAAGCAGACTGGGGCCGACATCATGAAGGTCGAGTTCCCCGTCGATCTCGACCGCGCCGAACCCGCCGAGGCCGAGGACGCCTGCGCGCGGTTGCACGAGGCGGCGGACGGCCCGTGGGTGCTCCTCTCCGCCGGTGTCACCTTCGACGGTTTCGTTCCCCAGTTGGAAATGGCGACCCGGGCGGGCGCCAGCGGCTACATGGCCGGCCGGGCGATCTGGGGTGACGGGGTGGGGCGCCACGACGCGGCCAGGCGGGCGGAGGGGGCCCGCGTCGCGGTCGAGCGCCTGCAGCGCCTGAACGCGATCGTCGCAGCCAGTCCGCACCCGGCGTACGCCCGTGCGGACCACGCGTCCGCGGTGGACCTGGGTGAGGACTGGTTCCGGCAGGTGACGTCGTGAGGCTCGTCGCCGGGATCGACTCCTCGACCCAGTCGTGCAAGGTGGTGATCCGCGAGGCGGAGTCGGGCCGGGCCGTGCGGGAGGGCGCGGCGCGGCATCCCGACGGCACCGAGGTCCATCCGGACCACTGGTGGACTGCTCTGCAGGA
Source organism: Enemella evansiae (assembly GCF_002250705.1). Lineage (GTDB taxonomy): Bacteria > Actinomycetota > Actinomycetes > Propionibacteriales > Propionibacteriaceae > Enemella > Enemella evansiae. The sequence continues at coordinate 197,208 of NZ_NMVP01000036.1, read as the reverse complement.
GGCGATTCACGCGGCGGGCGGGCTGGACGACGTCGAGGCGGTGGCCGTCGGCGGGCAGCAGCACGGCATGGTCTGTCTCGACGAGTCCGGCGAGGTGGTCCGCCCGGCCCTGCTGTGGAACGACACCCGATCCGCCGGGTCAGCGAGCGAGCTGGTCGAGGAGCTGGGGGGTTCCGCCGCCTGGGCCGAGGCGGTCGGTTCGGTTCCGGTGGCCTCGCTCACCATCACCAAGCTGCGCTGGCTGGCCGAACACGAACCGCACAACGCAGAGCGCACCGCCGCCGTCGCGCTGCCGCACGACTGGCTGACCTGGCGACTGCGCGGCACCGGGCAGCTCGAAGACCTGGTCACCGACCGCTCCGACGCCTCCGGCACCGGCTATTTCGACGGGCGAGAGAACGACTATCGCCGCGACCTGCTCGCGATGGCCCTCGGCTCCCGCGCTGACGACCTGGTCCTCCCGCGCGTGCTCGGACCCGCCGACCCGGCTGGGGAGGCGTCCGCACTCACCGGGGCGCCGACGCTCGGACCCGGGTGCGGGGACAACGCCGGGGCGGCCCTCGGGCTCGGGCTGGACACGGGACAGACCTCGCTGTCGATCGGCACCTCGGGGGTGGTGGCGTCGGTGTCGGCGAAGCCGACCGCCGACGCGTCGGGCCTGATCACGGGGTTCAGTGACGCCACCGGCGCCTTCCTGCCGCTCGCCTGCACGTTGAACGGGTCGCGGATCCTGGACGCGGCGGCCCGGGTGCTGGGAGTGGATCACGCCGGCGTCAGCAGGCTGGCGTTGGCCGCCGCCCCCGGCGCCGGCGGACTCACCCTGGTGCCCTATCTGGAGGGGGAGCGTACGCCGAACCGGCCGGACGCGACCGGAACCCTGCACGGGCTGACGCTCGACTCGCTGACCCGCGAGAACTACGCCAGGGCAGCGGTTGAGGGGCTGCTCGGGTTGATGGCGTTCGGGCTGGCCGCGATCCGCGAGCAGGGGGTCACGGTGGAGCGGGTCACCCTGGTCGGTGGCGCCGCCCGATCCGAGGCCGTACGCCGGATCGCGCCCGCCATGCTCGGGCTGCCGGTGGACGTGCCGCCGCCGGGGGAATACGTCGCCAACGGTGCCGCCGTGCAGGCCGCTTGGGTGTTGTCGGGGGAGCGTCCACGCTGGGATCTCGGTCAGGTCCAGACGCAGCAGGCGGACCCCACCCCGCAGGTGCTGGAGCGCTACCTGTCGCTGGCCGAGGACTGAGGCGAGCCGACCGGGCTCGGGGGCCGACAGCGCAGCACGGTGATCTCGCCGCTGACCCGCAGCGGGCCGGCCCCGTGCGGGGTCAGCACGGTCGCGCCCCGCGCCAGCTCGACCGATCCGTCGGCCCAGTGCAGCTGACCGTCGCCGGCGATGGCAACGAGCACGGAGAATCCGGGCTCCAACTCCGCTGCTCCGGTGGACGCCTCGACCCGGAACCAGCGTCCGGCGGCCGAGGGGAGCAGGGATCCGGCACCCTGGTGGGTGACCAGCTCGCCGATCTCCCCGGCGGTCCGGGCGCGGAGGTCGGTCGCGGTGAGAGCGAGGTCCAGACCGAGCCCGAGCTGGCCCTCCCGGGGGCCGTCAATGGCGAACCCAGCCCACTCCAGCAGGATCGACAGGTCCTCGGGTTCCTGCACCTCGACCAGCAGCACTCCCTCACCGATCGCGTGCGGCATCCCGGCCGGGACCAGGACCGCGTCGCCGGGGCGTACCTCGAACGAGTGCAGGCTGCCCAGCAGCGCCGGCACGTCCTGGCGGTCCACCAGCTCGCGCAGCCGGGTCGCGGTGAGCTGTTCGGCGAACCCGAGGTGCACCACACCGGGAGCCAGAATCACCCACGCCTCGGTCTTGCCGTGGCGCCGGCCCAGGTGCCGAGCGGCGAACTCACCGTCGGGGTGCAGGTGGACCGGCAGCCGCTGGCCGGCGTGCAGCAGCTTGGTGAGCAGCATCGTGTCGGCCCCGAAGGCGGCCACGTGTTCCTCACCCAGCCACGCCAACGGGTCGGCCGTCACGGCGGCGCGCAGGGTCCGACCGTCCGGAAGCGTGGTCAGCCCGAGCGACTCCTCGCCGTGCAGGGTCGTGGTCGAACCGACCCAGTCCTCCGGCAGCCGGCCACCGTGCCACGGAATTCCCCGCAGGGCAGCGATCTTCTCGCCACCGCGATAGAACCGGTCAGCTGGCCGGTTGCCGGGCAGTGGGTATGGTCTTGAACTCACCACGTCCTCGCTTCGCCTTGATCACGGTCGGACTGGTCACCCGGCGTACCGGAGCGCTCGGGTCGGCGATCCGCTCGAACAGCATCTGCGCAGCAGTGGCGCCCATCTCCCGGGCGTCGTGGTCGACGATCACCACCGGTGCGTCGAGCACCGTGCTCAGCGGGAAATCGTCGAACGAGATGAGGGTGACCTCGCGGTGGCCACGAGTGCCGACCGCGGCTCCCATCGCCGCCACGTTGTTGCCGCAGAAGATCGCATCCGGTGGGGCCTCGGCGGCCATCAGCTCCCGGGCGATGGTGTGGGCCTCGACCGAGGTGTGCGCGCCACTGCGGATCAGCCGCTCGTCGACGGTCAGGCCGTGCTCCCGCAGTACCGCGATGGCGCCGTCACGACGCTGTGGCATCGTGCTCAGCTCATAGGAGTCGAAGATCATCGCGAACCGCCTGGCCCCGTGTCGGATGGCCTCGCTCACCGCATCGTGGGCGGCCGCCCGGTTGTCGAAGGTCACCGAATCGACGTCCACCCCGTCCGGTTCCACGTCCATCGCGACCACCGGCGTACGCCGGCGCACCTCGGACCGCAGCAGCTCATCCATCCCCGCCGCAGGCGTGATCAGGAGTCCGTCGGCTCGATGGTTCAACATCACCTCGAGCAGCTGGGTCTGGCGGTCCAACCGAGCCTCGTGCGAGGAGATCACCAGCAGGGCCTCGTGCTGCTCGGCCACCGACTCGGCGCCCGCCGCCACCGAGGAATAGAAGCGGTTGGCCAAGTCTCGGATCAACAGCGCGATCATCCCGGAACGACCGCTGCGCAGCAGGGCCGCCATCCGGTTGTGTCGATATCCCAGCTTGTCAGCCGCCCGTTGCACCCGCAGCGTCATCTCCGGGCTGACGTTTGGTTCACCATTCACCACCCGGGAAGCGGTCTTGAGGCTGACCCCTGCCTCCTGGGCGATGTCGGTGAGGGTGGGCCGCCTGGAGGGCGCATATCCATCGCTCCCGCTCTTCGCCACGAAATTCCCCTCTGATCGCCTGTCGGTCATGTTAGACGTCCACGATCGGCGACCTCCTCGACCACGCCCACCCCCAGTCCGACCCAGCCGTCAACCTGTCCAACCCGGCCCGCAGCAGGGTTGGCTGAGAACAAGCGAAGAAACCCGTTCCTGGTCAACCAATTCGTGGCCGGCGTACTCCTGCTCGGTGAACGCACCGTTCAACCAGGAAGGAGCCCCCAATGTCCATCCAGTCACGGTCCCTGCTGGCACCTGCCATCGCGATCAGTGCCGCCCTCGTCACCTTCACCGTGGCCCCGTTTGTGATCGCGGCCCCCACCCCCTCACCCGGTGCCAGGCGGTCCAGGGCTGCCCCGTCCAGTGCCGCCTCGACCCCGAGCGGGCGAACGACGGCGACCCCGAAGCCCACACCGCCCCAGCAACCAACAGCGTCCCCGACGAGGGCCGCATCCCCGGCCGCAACCGACTCTGCGGCAGCTACGCCCGCACCCACCGTGAGCCCGACTGCACCCCAACCACCAGCAGCACCCCGGCGCCACGGGTCCACCTGAAGGCCACAATCACCCCGCCGCGCTATCAGGGCGAACCGGTGATGGCGGTCGTCGACGGCCCGGCCGGTACGCCGGTCGAGATCGCGGTGATGGTCCAGGGCACCGGCCTCGCCGGCGGCGGAGGCAGCGGCACGATCGGCGCGGGCGGATCGGCGCGGATCAGCATCGCTCCCAGGGACGGTGGCTGGGTGAGCGGAGCGACCTACTACTTCCAGGCGTGGGTGACCGGCGACAAGGCCTCCGGTTCGACCCGCGGAACCTTCCAGATGACCACCTTCAACTCCACCGTCCGCAGCAGCGTGACCGAGCCTCGATGCGCCACCGATCCGGTCACCTACCGGTTCACCGGGGCCCGGCCGGGCGACCATGTCGAGGCCGGCATCACCCCGCAGGACGGGCAGAGCGCCTACCTCGGCGAGGGCTCGGTGGTGGTGAATGCCGACGGCAGCGGTTCGGTCACCATCGCCGCGCCAGCCAGGGGCTGGGAGAAGGGGCCCTATCTGGTCTGGGTCGAGGGTGAATACCACGATCACGGGCAACGGGTTGGCGCCTGGTTGTTCAAGTACACCGTCGACGGGGCCACCGGCGGCTGCAGCGCCGGGAGCAAGCCTGGCTCCACCGGCACCGGCACCACCGGGTCGGGCGCGGCCGCGGCCGAGACCACGGGAGGACTGCCGCACACAGGTGTCTGAGGAGCGCCTCGGCGGACCGGCCCGGGCCAGTCGGCCCGGGCCGGTCTTTCGTCGCGCTGCGATAGATTCGCCCCGTGGCCGACACCGTGACAAATGCCAAGAAGACCCCTGACGTCGACCAGCCGTGGGCCGAGCTCGGGCTGAAGCAGAACGAATACGACCGGATCCGCGAGATCCTCGGTCGTCGCCCGACCGGGGCCGAGTTGGCGATGTATTCGGTGATGTGGTCCGAGCACTGCTCCTACAAGTCCTCCAAGGTGCACCTGAAGAAGTTCGGCGAGCTGTCCCAGCAGACCGCCCGCGGCCGGATGCTCGCCGGGATCGGTGAGAACGCCGGCGTGCTCGACATCGGTCAGGGGTACGCCGTCACGTTCAAGGCCGAGTCGCACAACCACCCCTCCTACGTCGAGCCGCACCAGGGCGCGGCGACCGGCGTCGGCGGCATCGTCCGCGACATCCTCGCCATGGGGGCCCGCCCGATCGGGGTGATGGACCCGCTGCGGTTCGGTCCGCTGGACGCCGCCGACACCCGCCGCGTGCTGCCGGGGGTGGTGTCCGGGATCGGCGGTTACGGCAACTGCCTGGGGCTGCCCAACATCGGCGGGGAGGTCGCTTTCGACAAGTCGTATGCCGGCAACCCGCTGGTCAACGCGCTCTGCGTCGGCGTACTGCGGCATGAGGATCTGCACACCGCCCAGGCCTCCGGCGCCGGCAACCAGGTGATCATGTACGGCGCGGCCACCGGCGGCGACGGCATCGGCGGTGCCTCGATCCTTGCTTCGGAGACCTTCACCGGGGGTACGCCGACCAAGCGGCCCGCCGTCCAGGTCGGCGACCCGTTCATGGAGAAGCTGCTGATCGAATGCACCCTGGAGCTGTTCGCGGCCGGCGTGATCACCGGCATCCAGGACTTCGGCGCTGCCGGGATCTCCTGCGCCACCAGCGAACTGGCCTCCGCCGGCGACGGCGGGATGCATGTCGAGCTCGATCGGGTGCCGCTTCGGGACTCGACGCTGTCGCCCGAAGAGATCCTGATGAGCGAGTCCCAGGAACGGATGATGGCGGTCGTCCGGCCGGACGATGTCGAGAAGTTCATGGAGATCTGCCGCAAGTGGGATGTCCAGGCGACCGTGGTCGGCGAGGTGACCGAGGACCACCGGCTGGTGATCGACTGGCACGGTGAGACCGTCGTCGACGTCGACCCGAAGACCGTCGCGCACGACGGTCCGGTCTACGAGCGGCCCTACGCCCGGCCGGACTGGGCGGACCGGGTGATGGCCGATGATGCCAATGCGCTGGCCCGCGACAACGACCCGCAGGCGCTGCGGCGTACCTTCCTGAAACTGGTCGGTTCTCCCAATCTGTGCGACAAATCCTGGGTCACCGACCAGTACGACCGCTACGTCCGCGGCAACAGCGTGCTCGCCCAGCCCGAGGACTCCGGGATGCTGCGGATCGACGCCGAAACCGGCCTCGGGGTGGCGCTGAGCACCGACTGCAATTCACGGATGGCCTTCCTGAATCCCTACCTGGGTGCACAATTCGCGCTCGCCGAGGCGTACCGCAATGTCGCCACCACCGGCGCCCAGCCGCTGGCGATCACCGACTGCCTGAACTTCGGCTCCCCGGAGGATCCCGCGGTGATGTGGCAGTTCGTCGAGGCGATCCTCGGCCTGGTCGACGGCTGCAAGGTACTCGGTACACCGGTCACCGGCGGCAACGTGTCCTTCTACAACCAGACCGGTACCACCGCGATCCTGCCGACCCCGACCGTCGGCGTGCTCGGCGTCATCGACGACGTCGCGAAGCGGACCCCGATGGGCTTCGCCAACCCCGGCGATGAGATCTGGCTGATCGGTACCACCCGGGAGGAGCTGTCCGGCTCCGCCTGGGCCGATGTCGTGCACGACGGTCACCTCGGCGGTACGGTGCCGGCGATCGACTTCGACCACGAGAAGCGGCTCGCCGACTTCCTGGTCTGGGGCGCCTCGGTCGGACTGTTCACCTCCGCCCACGACCTGGCCGACGGCGGCCTTGCCCAGGCCCTCGCGGAATCCTGCCTGCGCAAGGATTTCGGGGCTTCGGTACGCCTGGGGGAGGGCGATCCGACGGTCGAGTTGTGGTCCGAATCCACCGGCCGGGTGCTGGTCTCGGTATCCCCCGAGCAGTCCCAGCGGTTCGCCGAGGCGGCCACCGGACCGGACGCCGGGCTGCCGGTGACGAAGCTCGGCACCGTCGGCGAGCGGGGGAGCGCGCTGCGGTTCGAGGGCCTGTTCGAGGTCCCCCTTGATGAGCTGCGCCGGGTCTGGCAGGCGCCGATCCCGGCCGCCATGGAGGGCGCCGTCGTCGACGCCTGAGCAACCACGCTCATCGAGTAGGCAGACAGACGGGGGCTCCGCCCCCCGTCAGCCCCGGCACGAAATCTGCGGAGCGAAGCGGAGCAATGGCTGCCGTGTCGAGATGAGCGGCGTCAACGATCGCGGTGAGCCAGAGGGCCTGGCGGACGCTGGGACGAGTCGCCCCGAGCATCCGGCGCGCCAGCAGCGCGCGGACACCCGGGGGGCGCCGCCTCAGGTGTAGCTGGACCGACGGACGGTCGTGCGGACCAGCGGCGGCGTAACCGGACGTGCAGTAGTCAGAATTGACCGGTCGGCAACCCCAGTCAGAGCGGGTTTGATCATGGACCGCTGGGACTACTGCACGTCCGATTACGCGAGCTGACCTGGTTTTCCCTCGAGTCGGCCGACCGGCGTCATCTCGACACGGCCGCCATTGCTTCGCAGGCTCCGCATGGCTGACTACTCGGGGATCGGTGGATCCGGGCTGAGTAACCGCCGTGTCGAGATGCGCTGCGTCAATGGTCGTCCCCGCCGGGGCCGATCGGGGTGGTGCGGAGTCGGTGCCGCAGGTGTCTGTGGGGTCGGCGCTTCGGGTCCAGTGCCCGTGGTGGCAGGAGTTCCGGCAACCGGTCGGTGGGGTTGATGCGGACTTCCCAGCGGTTCGGGTTGTGCAGCCGCTGCCGGGTGGGTTCGACGAGGGCATGGTGATGCGCGCAGAGCAGGACCCCGTTGTCGAGACTGGTCGGCCCGCCCCACCACCACGGTGTGATGTGGTGCGCATCGCAAAGCCGTGCGGGCCGGTCGCAGCCGGGGAACACGCAACCGCCGTCGCGGGCGACCAGGGCGGCGCGGAGCTCGCGGGTGAAGAACCGCTTCAACTGACCCACATCCAGCGGAATCCCGAAACTGTCGAGGACCATCGGGATGATGTCGGCATCGCACGCCAGCAACCGCAACTGCTGCGCCGACAGGAGCTGGCCGTTGACCTCGCTCACCCCCAGTCCGGTGACCAGTGCCCGGAGATCCACGGTGACATTGACCCGTGCTCGATCGGCACCACCGGCTGAGGCATGGTTGGCGTCGGCATAGGTGGCACAGAGCTCCATCAGGGCATCGGCCCGGCGCATCGCCCGGGACGGGCGCCCGCCGCAGACCCCACACGAGGGGCCGGGACAGTAACAGCCGCACGCGGGTGGGGCATCGGTGGTGTTCTGGTCGACGAGCGCGTCGAGCAGGGCGGCGAGCTTCTTCCCATCGGCCAGCGGCAGCTTCCCTTTGATGTTGGTGGATCCCATCCCGTCGGGGTGCAGGCGGAGTTCGCGGTTCCGGCGCGCCGCGGCCTCCTCGCGTTCCAGCCGTTCGCCGAGGATCTCATCGGCATGTTCGGGGTCGATGACCTCGATCAACCTCTCGCCGAGTCCGCGGAGATCGTCGGGCCCGAACTGCTCGGCGCACTGGACCATCGTTAGTGCCGCCGCGGTCTCCTTGTCCTTCGGGAGATCCGGGGGGAGGTAGTGCACGCTGGCGAAGATCGCCCGGGCCTGGTGGGTCGAGATCTCCGCCTCGGCCAGGGCTTGCCACACCGGCCCCGCTTGGGTGGTGCGGACGGCTTCGCGGATCGCGGCGTAGGCATCGTTCGAGGCGTGGGTGTGCTGTTCCTGCAGCCAGCGGCTGGTTTTGATCCCGTGGACGTGTTCGGTGGCCTTGCGGTGCTCGATGCTGGCCAGCGTGCGGGTGGTGAGAGCCTTGAGGCGGGAGGTGATCCGCTCACCGATGACCGCCAACTCCAGCAACTGTTCGTCGGTGAGCAGCCTGTCGCCGGCTGGTTCGGTGAGGGCGGTGTGCAGCAGGTCATCGACCGCGGTCGCGGTCTCGATGAGGGTGGCTGCACTGCCTGTCATACCTGCTGTTCAATAGGAGGGGTCTGACAGTCGCGGCCCGGATTCCCCGCCCTCACAGAAAAGTCCGGAAATCTGTGGACAACCTTTTTGGTGGGCTTGGCTTCGACTCGCTCGTTCCTCGCTCGCTCAGCCGGCGGATGGGGACTCGTCCCTCGCTCGCTCAGCCGGCGTATGGGGGTGGTTCATCTCGACACGGTCGCCATTGCTCCGCTCCGCTGCGCACGGCGACCTACTCGATGAACGTGAGCGCTGGGGGCGTTATCGAAGCGTTGCCAACTTTTCCACGACGGCAGGCATCTCACCGGGCGTACGGAGCCAACAGTGGCTCCCCAAGTCCAGGAGCAAGATCATGTTGAAGACCACGCGTACCGCCGCCATCGCCTCCGCACTGACCGCCGGCATCGCCGGTCTGGCGCTGAGCGCCCCGCTCGCCCTGGCGGCGCCGAGCCCGACCCCGAGCAGCACCAGCACGCCGAAGGTGACCGCCACCAGCACACCCACCGGCAAGCCGACCAAGACCCCGAAGGCGACACCCACGACGACACCGACCGGTGAGCCGACCCCCACCTCGACCAGCAAGCCGGTGGGGAAGTTCACGGTCTCGGTGACCGCCCCGGCATCCACGACCGGTCCCGCGAAGGTCAGCGTCACCGGGATCACCAGCGATGAGGTGATTGCCGAGGCTACCCAGCAGGGGCAGTCGAGAGTGGCGAGCGCCGGCAGTGCCTGGAAGTTCCAGAACGGCGCGGCCACGTTCGATGTTCCGGCCCCGAAGGGCGGCTGGGTCCCCGGCGGGTACTACCTGGTGAAGGTCACCGCCAATGGCGGCAAGACGCTCACCGAGGGCTTCACCGCGCCCGGCGGCAAGAAGGGCGCCGGGACGCTGACCCCGCCGAGCAGCAGCACCGCACCGGCCGTCGTCCGCATGAAGGGTCTCACCCCAGGTACGAAGATGTCGGCGTACGCCGGGCCGGACGGGACCGACGGCACCCCACTGAGCAGCACCTCGGGCACCGTCGGCAAGGACGGCACCATCACCCTCTCGCTGCCCGCACCGAAGGGCGGGTGGAAGTACGGCCAGACATACGCCGTGGTCGTCAACCAGGAGGGCATGGGCGATCACTACTACGAGGCCACCTTCACCTTCCGTGGCGGCAAAGGCACAGGCGATAACGGTGGCTCCACCGCTGGCGGCAGCAGCAAGGACAGCACCGGGGGTCTGGCCAAGACCGGCGTCTGACCCACCGAGGAGCGAGCGGCCCGTCCGAGTAATCGGGGGGGCCGCTTGTCGGCGTACCAGAGATCCGAGCGGAACCTTCCGGACCGAAAAGCCCACCCTCAGGCAACTTTTCCCGGACGTCGACCATCTCAACGGGTGTACGGAGCCGACGGCGGCTCCCGAATCAGGAGACAGACCATGAAGAAGAGCACGCGTACCGCCGCCATCGCCTCCGCACTGACCGCCGGCATCGCCGGCCTCGCGCTGAGCGCCCCGCTGGCCATGGCCGCGCCGACCGCGACCCCGAGCGCGACCGGCAAGCCGGCCGCCACCAACACGCCGAAGGCGACCGCCACCAACACGGCGAAGGCGACGAGTACTCCCTCGGCGACCAGCACCCCGACCGCGACCCGGACACCCACGCAGGCACCGGTCGGCCCGCTGTCGGTCTCGGCGTCGGCGCCGGAGTCGCTGACCGCCCCGGTCGTGGTCAACGTGAGCGGCGCGACCAGCGACACCATCTCGGCCTCGATCGGCGAACCGGGCACCGACAAGGTGGTGAGCTCGGGCAGCGGCAGGGTCGTCGATCACTCGGCACGGACCGTGCTGTCGGCACCGAAGGATGGCTGGATCCCCAGCCTGACCTATGAGGTGCGCGTCGAGGTGAACGGCACGGTCGTCACGAAGCACTTCACCACCCCGGCCGGCAGCAAGACGGGCACCGGCACGCTGACGCCGCCGAGCAGCAGCACCGCCCCGGCCGTCGTCCACATGAAGGGCCTGACCCCGGGGACCAAGATGTCCGCATCCGTCGGCCCCGACGGCACCGACGGCGCCGAGATCCGCAGCTACGGACCTGTCGGCAAGGACGGCACCATCACGCTCAGCATCCCGGCGCCCAAGGGCGGCTGGGTGGACGGCCAGAAGTACACCGTGGTCGTCGACCAGGAGGGCATGGGTGACCACTTCTACGAGGCCAGCTTCACCTTCCACGGCGGCAAGAGCACCGGCGGCGGCACCACCACCACCAAGGACAGCAGCGGCGGCCTGGCGAAGACCGGCGTCTGACAGGACCGGTACGCCGGCAGAGGTCTCGGTCGGTCCGGGTTCGGCTTGGGGAAGCCGGATCCGGACCGATCGTTTTTTTCACCCCGGCAGCCAACTTTTCGGTCTGGCCGGCCATCTCACTGCACACACAGTTCGGACAAAGGAGCCCGCCATGAAGACCCGGCACCGAATCGCCCTGGCGATCGCCGGCACCGCACTCGCCGGGGCCGCATTCGCCGTACCCACAGCGATCGCCGCACCAACGCCCGCCGCACCGGGCACCCCGCACGGCACGGTCACCCCAGCTCCCACCACCAGCCGACCGCCGACCAAGCCCGCCGAGCGGAAGCTGACCGTCAGCGTGCAGGCGCCCGGCAGCCTCACCGCGCCGGCGGTGCTGGTGGTCACCGGCGCCCGGCCCGGATCGCAGGTCTCCGCGGCGGCCGGTCGGGACGACCAGGCGCAGGCCGAGACCATCGACACAGCGCGCGCCGACGCCAACGGCCGCGCCGTGCTCCGACTCGCCCCGCCGAACGGGCGCTGGCCCGCCAACTCCACCTACCTGTGGGGTGTCGGCGGCGACTCACAGGGGGCCGGACACCGGACTGGAACCTTCCGCACCCCGTCCGGCGCGGCCAAGGCGACCCCCACGAAGCCCGCTGCGACGCGGAACCCCGCCGGCGCAGCGCGTGAGGCCAGCGGTGGCCTGGCCAAGACGGGCGTCTGAAGCGGCCGACAACGACACGGGACGGCCATACGATCAGCACGGGACGAGCCGGCAGCAGACCGAGCCGCCGTTATGCAACCGTTATTCGCTCGCGGAACGCACACCCGGACGGCGGACTCCTCCGGTTCGGACACGTCTGGCCGGCGGGCCTGACAGGAGGGGACGATGGTGGAGTTGGTGGTGGCGCCCATGACCGCGCTGCCCGAGCCGACCGACGAGATCCTCTGGCGTGGCCTGCAGGACCGCGTCGAGGCCGATTTCGCGTTCCTCTTCCGGCGCTACAACAAGCTCGTCTACAACTTCTGCTTCCGTGCGACCGCCTCCTGGGCGCTGGCCGAGGATCTCACCCAGGCGACCTTCGCGACCCTCTGGCGCCGGGCCTGTGAGGGCCGCGTCGACCCGCTGCGCCGGCAGTCCGCGGCGCCGATCCTGCTGTCGATGGCCCGGCACGAGGTGCTGAACAGCGCCCGCGGCGGCAAGCGTCGGCTCCGGCTGGCCCGGCGGATCGGCGACGAGCCCGGCGGCCCGCAGGACAATGTCGGCGACTGGCTCGCCCAGGAGGCCGGGATGGCCCGGGTACGCCAGGTGCTCGCCCAACTGCCGGAGAACCAGCGCGCGGTCATCGAACTGGTCGTGTGGAGCGGGCTCGAGCTGGCCGAATGCGCCGAGGTGCTCGGGGTACCGGTCGGCACGGTGAAATCCCGGCTGTCCCGGGCTCGGCAGAAGCTGGCGACCACCGAGGTCGCGCGGCTGCTCGGGGGTGACGAGGGATGAGCAACATCTCATTCAGAGGATGGAACCTCCGAGCCCGACCCGGACTCCTTCCGGGCGGTCAGACAAACCAGACCACTCAGACAACGCGGATCGGAAAGGAGGAGGCCCCGGCATGACAGCGAACGGGATGGACCCCAACCGGCCGAGCATCGACCCGCTGCGCGAGCGCGAGCTACCCGGGGCCGATGCCATGCTGGCGAGGATTCTTGCTGAACCCGCGGCCCGGGCAGGTCGGCCCGTGCAGCGCTGGCTGCTGCCCGTCGCTGCCGCCGCGGTGGCGGCCGGCCTGGCCGTCGGTGCGGCCGGTTTCCAGGTCACCCACGGCAACGGGTCGATGCTGCCGGCCGGTACGCCGACGCCGCCGGCCAGTGTGTCGCCGACCCCGGAGCTGCCGACACCGAGCCCGACGTCGACCCCGGAGCCGACCCCCACGCCCACCCCGCCGCCCGCCCCCCAGCCCCCGGCGCCGCGGCCGACGACCCACCGGCCGACACCGACCCTGACGCCGACACCCACCCCGTCGGTCACGCCGACCCCGATCCCGATCACCCCGGTACCGACCGAGACCGCCGAGCCCACGACGTCCCCGAAGCCGACCCGGACGACAACCCGGCCGCCGACCAAGAGCCCCACCAAGACCCGGCCGCCGACGCGTACCCCGGGCACGGCCTGACGGGCTGGCTCCGCCGGGAGATCGTCATCGAGTCGTGACCACGCCGGCGGAACTCCGGCCCGGTGGGCGTACTCCTCTCCGGTGACCGCAAAACCCGCCAGGAAAGGGAATGCGGCGATCCCTACGGCCCCAGGAGTCCATCATGTCCACCCGCAGCAGCCTCGCCCGACTCTCCGCACTCGCCGCCGGTGCCACCGGCGTTCTCGTCCTCGGCCTCGGTCCGGCACTCGCGACGCCCTCCCCGGTCGCGCCGGGTACGCCGGCGGTCACCGCTAAACCCACGACCAGCGCGAAGCCCACCTCGACCGGCAAGCCCACGCCGACCGCGAAGCCCACCAGCACCGGTACGCCGAAGGCGACTCCGACGGCGACCGGGTCCAGCACCCCGACCGCAACCCCGACCACTCGGATGAGCGTCGCCTTCCAGACCCCGGTCGCGTCCCGGGACAACCTCGAGGTGACCGTCACCGGGCTGGCGCCCGGCGGCTGGGTCGACATCGACGGCGGCGCGGTCGGCCAGGGTGAGGCCGCGTACCACTACGAGCTCCGGGCCGGCGTCGATGGCTCGGTCAGCGCGACCATCCCGCCGCCCAGCGCCGGCTGGCTGGTCGGCACCGACTACCGCTTCACCGTCACCAGCAACACCGGTCAGGTCGAGAGCACGACCTTCCGGGTGACCCGCAGCGCCCGGCTGACCGCCGACCTCCGGCTGCCCTCGGGCCCGCACGCCCCGCTGACCCTGGCGATCTCCGGCGCCAACCCCGGCGAACGGCTGGACGGCTCGGTGCTGCCCAATCGTCAGTCCGCACCCTGGGCCAACGCGCACCAGACCGCCGGGCCGGACGGGACCGCACTGCTGGTCTTCCCGGCACCCGCCGGCGGCTGGCCGTCCGGGGCCAACGGGAGTTACGACGTGACCGGCGATTCGGCCGGCGCGCTGGTCCGCGGCAAGTTCACCTTCCCGATCTGGGCCGGCACCGGCGAGCAGCCGAAGAACCCGGCCGGGCCCGCCTCGTCCGGCACCCGCACCACCCCGGAGGCCAGCGGCGGTCTGCCCAGCACCGGGGTCTGAGACCCGGCGGGGTACGCCCGGCGCTCGGGGCCGGGCGTACCCCGCTCGGACCGCCGCACGCTGACTAGAGTGGCGGGCATGAGTGACGTTCTTGCCGCCGTTGACCGGGTACTGCCGTCGGTGCGGACCGACCTGGCCGAGTTGATCGCCATCCCCTCGGTGAGCGCGGACCCCGAACGGGCCGACGATGTACGCCGCAGCGCCGACTTCGTCGCCGACAAGCTGCGCGCACTCGGCGCCCAGGTGGAGATCCTCTCCGCGGGCGGCGGCCGGCCCGCGGTGGTCGGGAAATTCCCTGCCCCGGAAGGGAAACCGACCGTAACGCTCTATGCCCACCACGACGTCCAGCCGCCCGGCGACGAGACCCAGTGGGCCAGCGACCCGTTCACCGCCACCGAACGCGACGGCCGCCTCTATGCCCGCGGCGCGGCCGACGACAAGGGCGGCTTCGGTGTCCACCTGGCCGCGCTGCGCGCCTTCGACGGCAAGCCGCCGGTCGGGGTGACCGTCTTCGTCGAGGGTGAGGAGGAGATCGGCTCGCCCAGCCTCGAGGACTTCTTCGCCGAGCACGGCGACCAGCTCGCCTGCGATGTCTTCGTGATCGCCGATTCCGGCAACTGGGACGTCGGCCAACCGGCCTTCACCACCCGGTTGCGCGGCATGACCGACCTGGTCGTCGAGGTCTCCACCCTCGATCACGGCCTGCACTCCGGGCAGTACGGCGGCGTCGCCCCCGACGCGCTGATGGCGCTCACCCGGATCCTGGCCAGCCTGCACGACGACGCCGGAAACGTCGCCGTGGAGGGACTTGTGAGCACCGATGCCCCCGACCTGGACTACCCCGAGGACCGGCTGCGGAACGAGGCCGGGCTGCTGGAGGGGGTCGAGTTCATCGGCGAGGGTCCGCTGGTGCAGCGGATGTGGACCAAGCCGGCGATCACCGTGATCGGCATCGACACCACCCCGGTCGCCAAGGCCTCCAACACCCTCATTCCGTCGGCCCGGGCCAAGGTCAGCATCCGGCTCGCCGCCGGCGACGACCCCGCGCGGGCCCAGCAGCGGGTCGCCGAGCACCTCAAGGCGCACGCCCCCTGGGGTGCGCACGTCGAGGTCACCATGGGCGAGCAGGGCAGCCCCTCGGAAATGCCGCTCACCGGACCGTACGCCGAGACCGCACGGAAGGCGTACGCCGAGGCCTGGGGCACCGAGGTGGTCGAGATGGGCCTCGGCGGGTCGATCCCGCTCGCGGCTGCGTTCATGGAGCGCTACCCCGACGCGCTGGTGCTCGCCACTGCGGTCGTCGACCCGACCTCGCGGATGCACTCCACCGACGAATCCCTGCACCTGGGGGATTTCGGTAAGGCGGCCGGGGCGGAGGCGCTGTTCCTGGAACGGCTCGCCCAGTCCTGACGAGGGGGTCTGATGGTCAGGTTCGAGAGCTGGATCGAACGCCAGATCCGCGAGGCCATCGAGCGCGGCGAGTTCGACAACCTGCCGGGTGAGGGCAAACCGATCCCCAACCTCGGCGACCGCGACGAGGGCTGGTGGATCAAGGCCAAACTCGAACGCGAGGGCCTCAAACCGCCACTGCCGGAGACCCTGCAACTGCGCCGCGAGCGAGCCGAGATCCAGCGCGCGCTGGCCGACGTCCGCACCGAGGACCAGGCCCGGGCGATCGTGGTCGACCTGAACGAGCGGATCAAGGAATCCTGGCTGCGCCGCGACGCCGGCCCGATGATCGTGGTCAGCCGGTTGAACGTCGACGAGGTGATAGCAGAATGGCGCCGCCGGCGTGATGCCGACGGCGCCAATTCCTAGCCACGCAGGGATTCTGCGCACTCAGACCCTCAGGCGGCCAACTCCTGCTCCGCGCCGGCCGGGGCCAGGGCGATGTCGATGACATCGGCCACGTTCTCGGCCAGGTGCACGGTCAGCGCCTCGCGGACCACCTCCGGCACGTCGTCCAGATCGGGCTCGTTGCGCTTGGGGATGATCACCTCGGTGAGGCCCGCACGATGGGCGGCCATCAGCTTCTGCTTCACCCCACCGATCGGCAGTACCCGCCCGGTCAGCGACACCTCGCCGGTCATCCCGACCTCGGTGCGTACCTCGCGGCCGGTGAGCAGCGAGGCGAGCGCGGTGGTCATCGTGACACCGGCACTGGGGCCGTCCTTCGGCACCGCCCCGGCGGGGAAGTGCACGTGCACCTGGTTGTCGGCCAGCGCGCCGGTGTCGATGCCGAGCCGTTCGCCGTTGGCCCGCAGGAAACCGAGCGCGATCGCGGCCGACTCCTTCATCACCTCACCCAGCTGACCGGTCAGCGTCAGCCCCGGCTTGCCGGGCATGGTGGCGACCTCGACGTAGAGCACGTCACCACCGGCTCCGGTCACGGCCAGGCCGGTCGCGACCCCGGGGATACCGTCCGGGCGAGCCGCCTCCGGCTCGAACCGGGCGCGGCCCAGGTAGTCGGTGACCTCCGCCTCGCCGACGACGACCGGGGTGGCGACGTCGGTGCTGGTGGCCAGCTTGGTGGCGACCTTGCGGAGGATCTTGGCGATGCCGCGCTCCAGCTGCCGCACCCCGGCCTCCCGGGTGTAGTTGGTGGCGAGCTGGCGCAGCGCCCCGTCCTCGACGGTGACATCCTCGGTGGTCAGCCCGGCGCGCTCCAGCTGGCGGGCCAGCAGGTGATCGCGGGCGATCGAGACCTTCTCGTCCTCGGTGTAGCCGTCGAGGCGGATCAGCTCCATCCGGTCCAGCAGCGCCTCCGGGATGGTCTCGGCGACGTTCGCGGTCGCCAGGAACAACACATCGGACAGGTCCAGATCCAGTTCCAGGTAGTGATCGCGGAAGGTGTGGTTCTGCGCCGGGTCGAGCACCTCGAGCAGGGCCGCCGCGGGGTCACCGCGGAAGTCCGAGCCGACCTTGTCGATCTCATCGAGCAGCACGACCGGATTCATCGAACCGGCCTCCTTGATCGCCCGGACGATCCGGCCGGGCAGCGCGCCGACATAGGTCCGCCGGTGACCGCGGATCTCGGCCTCGTCGCGGACGCCACCCAGGGCGACGCGGACGAACTTGCGACCCAGTGCGCGCGCGACCGATTCGCCGAGCGAGGTCTTGCCGACACCGGGCGGGCCGACGAGCGCCATCACCGCGCCGGAACCGCGGCCGCCGACGACCTGCAGCCCACGCTGTTCGCGGCGGGCGCGGACGGCCAGGTATTCGACGATCCGGTCCTTCACGTCGTCCAGTCCGCTGTGATCGGCATCGAGTACGCCGCGGGCGGCGCCGATGTCGGTGCTGTCGTCGGTGCGGGTCGACCAGGGCAGGTCGAGCACGGTGTCCAGCCAGGTCCGGATCCAGCCCGTCTCCGGGTTGGACTCGGCCGAGCTCTCCAGCCGGTCGGCCTCGCGCAGCGCGGCCGACCGTACCGCCTCGGGCAGGTCCGCGGCCTCGATCCGGGAGCGGTAGTCGTCGCCGCCCTCGGTCTCGTCGCCGGACAGTTGGCCGAGTTCCTTGCGGATCGCGGCGAGCTGCTGGCGCAGCAGGTATTCGCGCTGGGTCTTCTCCATCCCCTCGCGCACGTCCTCGCGGATCTTCTCGGTGACCTCGACCTCCGCCAGCACGTCCTTGGCGGTCTTCAGCAGGTCGGCCAGCCGGTCCTCCAGATCGAGGGTCTCCAGCAACCGCAGCCTGGTCGCGCTGTCCAGCCACGGGGCATAGCTCGCGGCGGCGATCAGCTCGGCCGGGGTGTCCATCCGCTGGACCGCGTCGAGGATCTGCCAGGCCCCGCGGGTCTGCAGGATCGACATCAGCACGGTCTTGTACTCGGTGGCCAGCTCGCGGGCGTGTCCGCTCGGGGCGCCGTCGTCGTCGAGCTCGGTGGCCTGCACCCAGAGGGCCGCGCCCGGGCCGACGGTGCCGGCGCCGATGCTGGCGCGGTGCAGGCCGCGGACCACCGCGGCGGGTTCGCCGGAGGGCAGCCGGCCGACCTGGGTGACCTCGGCGATGGTGCCGATGGCGCCGGTGCGGCCCTCGATGCGGGGCACGATCAGCAGCGGCTGCCGGATCGCGGAGTCGCGACCGGCGTCGGGGGATGAATCATCGGGATGTGCGGCGCGAGCGGCATCGATCGTCGCCTGCGCGTTGTTGTCCAGTTCGACGGGAACGACCATGCCGGGCAGCACGACGACGTCGTCGAGGAACAGGACGGGATACGGGGCGGTCGTGTTCGATCCGGCACCGCCGACCGGTGAGGTCTCGTTACTCATGCAATCCGCAACGCCGATTACATGATTACTATTCCAGTTGGTCTAGACCAGTTTCGGACCAGATTTCAGTCCCGGACGAGGGTCTTGGCGATGATCTCCTTGATATAGGGCGCGACGATGTCGGGGGAGACCCGGCAGTCCACCAGGTACAGCCCGTCGGCGCCGTCGTCGACCCAGTCGGCCAGCCCGGCCAGGTCGTCGAGCCGGCGAATCACCTCGGCCCGGGCGCCGAGGGCGCGCGCCATCCCGGCGAAGTCGACCCGCGGGATAAGCATCGGCAGCGTGTTGATGCCGCGGGCGCCGTACTGGTGGATCTCGGCGCCGTAGGCGGCGTCGTTGTAGATCACCACGACGGTACGCCGGGACTCGCGGATCAGCGTCTCCAGATCGGCCGCCCCCATCAGCGCCCCGCCGTCACCACAGCACATCACCAGCACCCGGTCCGGGCGGGCGTGCGCGATCCCGACCGCCGTCTGCAGCCCCAGCCCGATCGACTGGAAGGCGGAACCGGACCAGTGCATGCTGCGCTCGTCGGGCAGGTCGAGATAGGTGTTCGGCCAGCCCACATAGTGCCCGCCGTCCAACGCGACGACCCGGTCCGCGGGCAGGATCTCGTTCAGTCGGCGGGTCAGCGACCGGGGATCGAGCAGGCCGTCGGGCGCCAACTCGTCACCCGGCTCGCGGTCGGCCTGGGCGCCGGCCACCGCCGCCGGATCCCAGCCCGCGGCCGGCGACCGGTCGGCGACCGCGGCCAGCAGCTGGTCGCAGGCCGCGCCGACATCGGCCGAGGCGAACCGGTCCACCCGCGGGTGGGTGGCGGCGGCCAGGTCGTCGATCTGCCAGAGGTCGGTGCCGGCGGCGAAGGTGTCGCCGAAGGACATCGTGAACTGGTTCAACCCCGCGCCCAGGACCAGCGCCAGATCGGCCTCGCCGATCAGCTCGGCGGTCCGCGGCGAGGCGAACCCGCCGGCCACCCCGGCATCCAGCTCTTGACCGGTGAACAGGCCGCGGGCGGTGGCGCTGGTGACCCCGAGCGCACCGAGCAAAGCCGCCAACAGGCGTACCCCCTCGGCCGCCGGCACCGCGCCGCGGCCGGCCAGGATCATCGGCCGCTTCGCCGCGGCCAGGGCAGTCACCAGATCGGCCAGCGCGTCCTCGCTCAGCGGTCGCGGCTCCGGGGTCGCCACCGGCGCGGGCGCCGCGGACGCTGCGGTGACCGGCTGCTCGATCAGGTCGTAGGGGAGTGCCAGCACAACCGGGGTGCGCTCGCCGACGGCCCGCGTCACCGCCTCGGCGACCGCGGTGTCGACATTGTCGGTGCTCAGCACCAGGGTGGGTACGCCCATCGTCTCGGCGAACGCGACCTGGTCGATGTCCCAGGGCCGCAGCCCCGCCGTCGGGGCCTGCGCGGTGACCAGGAGCAGCGGGATCCGCGCCATCCGTGCCTCGGCCAGGCTGGTCGCGGCGTTGGTGAACCCCCTGCCCGTAGGTGGTGGTCGCCAGCGCCAGCTTCCCGCCGGCGCGGTGATGGCCGTCGGCGGCCGCGACCGTGCCGCACTCGTGCCGCATCGCGACCCAGCGGACCGGATGCCGCAGCAGGGCATCGATGAAATGGGCATTGCCGTTGCCGAGGACGCCGAAGACGACGTCGACGTGCTCGGCGAGCCGATCGGCCAGGGCGGTGGCGACGGTGGGTGAGTCGGTGGTCATGGGAACTCCCGGGACATGGGCAGAACAAGTGGCGGCCATATGTGTCTCGAGGGTCCACCTGCCGACCCTGACGCCAGTCCCTTTTCCGAACTCGACCCGCGGGCTGCACGCCGCACCGGGTCGGACGCCACGGAAGTTAGCACGCGCGCCACTCCGGGCGGGAGACCACGATCGAACCGCGAGACCGGCGCCGCTACCATCTGGCCCATGTCGGTCTCCGAAACCCAGGCCGAGACGGCCGCCAACCGCACCCCGATCGCTGATTACGCCGTGCTCGGTGACACCGGCACCGCGGCCCTGGTCAGCCGGGACGGGTCGCTGGACTGGCTCTGCCTGCCGCGCTTCGACTCGGCCGCCTGTTTCGCCGCCCTGCTCGGTACCCCCGACAACGGCCGGTGGCTGATCGGCCCGGTCGAGGAGGCCGAGACCACCCGGCGCTACCTCGACGACAGCTTCGTGCTGGAGACCACCCACACCACCGCGAGCGGGGTGATCCAGGTGCTCGACTTCATGCCGCTGTCCGACGGCCGCGCCGATGTGATGCGGATCGTCCGCGGGATCTCCGGTGAGGTGACGATCCGCCACGAATGGGTGGTCCGGCCCGGCTACGGCGACATCCGGCCCTGGGTGACCCGGCGGAACCGGGGCGAGCTGTCGGAGATGGTGACCGCGACCGCCGGCCCGGACATGCTGGTGCTGCGCGGCCCCGAGCTGCCCACCGCCGAGGACGGCCGGCACGTCGGCGAGCATGTGGTGCGGGCCGGTCAGGAGTACGCCTGGTCGACCACCTGGGTGCGTTCCTGGCACGAGATCCCCGACGCCCTCGATGTGGAGGACCAGTTCAGCAAGACCCTGCGGATCAGCCGCGACTGGGCCGCCCGGTTCTCCTACACCGGGCCGTGGGCCGATCAGGTCGAGCGCTCGGTCCAGGTGCTGCGGCTGCTCACCCATGCCGGGACCGGCGGCATCGTCGCCGCGGTCACCACCTCGCTGCCGGAGGATTTCGGCGGCGAACGCAACTGGGACTACCGGTTCTGCTGGCTGCGCGATGCGGCGTACACCCTGGAGGCCCTGCTCGGCACCGGCTATCTCGATGAGACCGAGCTGTGGCGCGGTTGGCTGCTGCGCGCGGTGGCCGGCGATCCGGGCGACCTGCAGATCATGTACGGCATCGACGGCTCCCGCGACCTGCTGGAACGCGAGCTGGGCCATCTGCCCGGGTACGCCGATTCGCGGCCGGTGCGGATCGGCAACGGTGCCGCCGACCAGCGGCAGTCCGATGTGCTCGGCAAGGTGCTGATGGCGCTGGAACGCGGCCGGGCGCAGGGGATGACCGAGTCCCACGAGGCGTGGGCGATGCAGCGGGCGCTGGTGAACGATCTCGCCGACCACTGGCAGGAGCCGGACAACGGGCTGTGGGAGATCCGCGGCGAGCGGCAGGCGTTCACCCACTCCCGGGTGATGGTCTGGGTGGCGCTGGACTGCGCGATCCGGGCGGCCGAGGAGTTCGGCGTACCCAATGACGCAGAACGCTGGCGCGAGGTCCGCGACCAGGTCCGCGATGAGGTGCTGACGCAGGGGTTCAACACCGAGAAGAACACCTTCACCCAGCACTACGGCACCACCGAGGTGGACGCCTCGCTGCTGATCATTCCGCAGACCGGTTTCCTGCCCGGGGACGATCCCCGGGTGCTCGGCACCATCGAGGCGATCGAGAACGACCTGATGCGCGACGGGTTGCTGCTGCGCTACCGCACCTCCAGCGGTGTCGACGGGCTCGCCGGGGACGAATATCCCTTCCTGGCCTGCTCTTTCTGGCTGGTGGAGGCGTACGCCCTGGCCGGGCGTACCGACGACGCGCACGCGCTGATGGACCGGCTGGTCGGGCTCTGCAACGACGTCGGCCTGCTCAGCGAGGAGTACGACCCGGTCGAGGGCCGGATGGTCGGCAACTACCCGCAGGCGTTCAGCCATCTGACGCTGGTGAACGCCGCGGTCACCCTGGACCGGTTGCAGCGCGGGTTGCCCGCCGTCCGTGAGACCGCGGACCCGATTCGCTGAGGTAGGCTTGCCGGGTGCTTCGCGCTGACGGCCGGTTGACCCACGAGCTCGATCCTGCCGACCGCGGACCCCAGGACGCCTGCGGTGTCTTCGGCGTCTGGGCCCCCGGCGAAGAGGTGGCCAAACTCACCTACTACGGCCTCTATGCGCTGCAGCACCGCGGCCAGGAGTCGGCCGGGATCGCGGTCTCCAACGGCCGCCAGATCATGGTCTTCAAGGACATGGGGCTGGTCTCCCAGGTCTTCGACGAGGCCACCTTGAACTCCCTCAACGGTCATCTGGCGATCGGGCACGCCCGCTATTCGACGACCGGGGCGAGCGTCTGGCACAACGCCCAGCCGACCTTCCGCTCCACCGCCCGCGGCGGGCTGGCGCTCGGCCACAACGGCAATCTGACCAATACCGACGAGCTGGAGGCCTGGCTCGCCGAACGCTCCAGCGAACCGGTGCCGCACAAGGAGCGGATGGACTCCACCAACGACACCTCGATCGTCACCGCACTGCTGGCCACCTTCGACGACCTGCCCCTGGAAGAGGCCGCGCTGCAGGTGCTGCCGCGGCTGCAGGGCGCGTTCTGCCTGGTGTTCATGGATGAACAGACGGTGTACGCCGCCCGCGATCCGCAGGGCATCCGGCCGTTGGCACTGGGCCGGCTGGAGCGCGGCTGGGTGGTCGCCTCGGAGACCGCCGCCCTGGACATCGTCGGCGCGACCTATGTCCGCGATGTCGAACCCGGTGAGTTGATCATGATCGACGCCGACGGCCTGCGCAGTGTCCGGTTCGCCGAGGCGCGGCCCAAGCACTGCCTCTTCGAATACGTCTATCTCTCCCGCCCCGACACCCTGCTCGAGGGCCGCCGGGTGCACAACGTGCGGGTCAAGGTCGGCAAGATCCTGGCCACCGAGCAACCGGCCGAGGCGGATCTGGTGATCCCCACCCCGGAGTCCGGTACGCCGGCGGCGATCGGGTACGCCGACCAGTCCGGCATTCCCTACGGCCAGGGCCTGGTCCGCAACGCCTATGTCGGGCGTACCTTCATCCAACCCAGCCAGACCATCCGCCAGCTCGGCATCCGGTTGAAGCTGAACCCGTTGCGCGATGTGGTCGAGGGCAAGCGGCTGGTGGTGGTCGACGACACCATCGTGCGCGGCAATACCCAGCGCCAGGTGGTGGCGATGCTGCGCCAGGCCGGCGCCAAGGAGGTGCACGTGCGGATCTCCGCGCCGCCGGTGCAGTGGCCCTGCTTCTACGGCATCGACTTCGCCAGCCGTGCCGAGCTGCTCGCCCCCGGGATGAGCGTCGAGGAGATGTGCACCGCCATCGGCGCCGACTCGCTCGGCTTCGTCTCCCTGGAGGGCCTGATCCAGGCCAGCCACCAGCCCAAGGACGACCTGTGCCGGGCCTGCTTCGACGGGGTCTATCCCGTGCCCGTCCCGGCCGCCGTCCGGGAGAACCTGCAACCCGCCCTGGACGAGATCGAATACGAGGACGCCGATGCCTGACACCCGTTCCGCCCCCTCCGCGTACGCCGCCGCGGGCGTCGACATCGAGGCGGGGGACCGTGCGGTCCAGCTGATGAAGGCCTCGGTGGCCCGCACCCACCGGCCCGAGGTGCTCGGCGGGCTCGGCGGCTTCGCCGGCTTCTTCGACGCGGCCGCGCTGCAGGCGTACCGGCATCCGGTGCTGGCCACCTCCACCGACGGGGTCGGCACCAAGGTCGCCATCGCCCAGGCCATGGACCGCCACGACACGATCGGCTTCGACCTGATCGGCATGCTCGTCGACGACCTGGTCGTCTGCGGCGCCGAGCCGCTGTTCGTCACCGACTACATCGCCACCGGCAAGCTGGTACCCGAGCGGATCGCCGCCATCGTCGGTGGCATCGCGGCCGCCTGCGAGCAGGCCGGTTGTGCACTGCTCGGCGGTGAGACCGCGGAACATCCGGGGCTGCTGGAGCCCGACGAATACGACGTCGCCGGCGCCACCACCGGGGTGGTCGAGAAGGATTCGATCCTCGGCGCCGACCGGATCCGGCCCGGGGATGTGATCCTGGCGATGGACTCCTCCGGGCTGCACTCCAACGGCTATTCGCTGGTCCGCCACGTGCTGCTGCAGCAGGCCGGCTGGGCACTGGATCGCGAGGTGCCCGAACTCGGCCGCACCCTCGGTGAGGAGCTGATCACCCCGACCCGGGTGTACGCCAAGGACGTCCTCGCGCTGATCAACGCCGTCGAGGTGCACGCGCTGAGCCACATCACCGGCGGCGGCCTGGCCAACAACCTCGCCCGGGTGCTGCCCGCGGGTGTCGGTGTCACCATCGACCGCACCGCCTGGCAGCCCGCGCCGATCTTCGGCCTGGTCCAACAGGTCGGCGGGCTCAGCGATGCCGACATCGAGGCGACCCTGAACATGGGGGTCGGAATGGTCGCGGTGCTGCCGGAATCCGCGGCCGACCGCGCGGTCGGCGTACTGGCCGACCGGGGCGTACCCGCCCGGGTGATCGGCCGCGTCACCGCCGGTGGCGAGGGCGGTGTCCAACTGGTCGGAGAACACGCGGCTCGCTGAGCGGGCCGTGTTGGTCAGGTGCGGATCGTTGGGTAATCTGTCACCACGACATTTATCTGACAATGCCGCGGTAAGACCGCGAACGACATGCGAGGGGGTCGACCCAATGGGGCGCGGCCGTGCAAAGGCGAAGCAGACCAAAGTGGCTCGTGAGTTGAAGTACCGGTCGGTGGACACGGACTTCACCTCGCTGGAGCGCGAACTGCGGGGAGGCGAGTCCGCCGATGAGCGAGACACCGACCACCCGGAGATTCCCGACGCGTACGCCGATCTGGCGGCGCAGTACGAGGATGATCGCTACGACGACGGCTACGGGGACCTCCGCAAGTCCGGATGACCGCGGCGGTCGACTGACCGCCGGTTGATCGGGCCCCCTGTTCGACGGTTCACCTCCTTCGCTAGGGTGACGGGAATCTCACCCACCCCAGCAAGGAGATCCCAGTGTTCCCCAGCGCACGCCGCAGGGGCCTGACCGCCGCCGTCGTCGCCGTCGGCCTCGGTCTGGTCACCCCATTGCTCGTCACCGTTCCGGCCCAGGCGGCCGCGCCGAAGGACCCGCCGCGTCCGGCGATCCCGGCGAAATATCTGCAGCAGCAGATCACCTGGGCACCGTGCTCGTTCGATGCTGCCGTCAAGGCGAGCGTCCCGGACGCGCCGACCACCAACTGCGCGACGATCACCGCGCCGATGGACTGGAACAATCCCACGGCGCATCCCGACATCAAGGTGGCGATCGCCTACAGCCGGGCCACCGGCAGCTCGAAGGGGTTGCTGATGTCCAACCCGGGCGGCCCGGGCGGGGCGGGGCTCTCGGTGTCGGCCGGCCTGGGCGCACAGAAGCCGCAGCTGTTCAAAGACTTCGATCTGGTCGGTCTGGACCCGCGTGGCTTCGGCCGCTCCGAGGCGTTGCGCTGTCTGACCAGCCAGGCCGAGCTGGATGCGCTGCCGACCACCCCGGACCGCCGCGAGCGCACCCAGCAGACGCACACCGCCGAGATCGCCGAGGCGCAGCTGCTGGCCAAGGCGTGCAGTGCGACCGAGTTCGCGCCGTTCGTATCCACCCAGCAGACCGTCTATGACATGGATCTGGTGCGCGCGCTGCTGCAGGCCCGCCAGCTCAACTTCGTCGGCTACTCCTACGGCACCTGGCTCGGCGGCTGGTACGCCGACACCTACCCCGAGCGGGTCGGGCGGTTCGTGCTGGACTCCAACATGGACTTCGCCAACACCCAGTGGCTGAACGTGAACTTCGACCCGTTCTCCGGGCAGCGGCGCCGCGACCAGCTGTTCGGTTGGATCGCCCGGCAGAACGGCCAGGTGCGCGACGGTCTGGGCGGTACGCCGGAGCAGGTGCTGGCCCGGTACGAGAGCATCCGCGGCGGGCTGGTGTCGCTGGTGAAGGAGCGGGACAGCCAGGTCGCTGCCGAGGGGCTGGACGGCAACATCTACTCCGACATCTACAGCAACACCCGGTTCATCCGGGCGCTGCTCGACATCCTGGTGCACGAGGAGTACGTCCGCTCGCCGTCCGATTCCGGCCGGATCGAGGCGCGGCACGTGGAGGCCGCCTGGGCGCGGATCTCCCCGGACCTGCAGGCGTACGAGACGCTCGCCAACATGAAGGCCCGGTACCGGGTCGCCAGCCAGGCCAGCTCGGCGACCGCGGCCACCGCCGAGGTGACCCAGGATCGGCGCAGCATCCTGGCGAACGCCCGCAACGACGCCGCCTCGCCCGAGGTGAATCTGGGTGCGATCGGCACCGTGGTGCGCTGCAACGACACCGCGTGGTCCAAAGACAGCCGGTTCTATCTCCGCGAGGCCGACCGGATGGCGCAGAAGTACCCGTTCTACGGCTACATGAACGGCGTCCCGATGTGCGCCTACTGGCAGTACGCACCGCAGGACCGCCGCATCGATCTGAAGGAATCCCCGCGGGTGCTGATGGTGCAGAGCGAGCTGGATCCGGCCACCGCCTACGAGGGTGCCGAGCGGACCCGCAAGCGGCTCGGTGAGCGGGCGCGCTTCATCGGGATCGACGACGAGGGCGAGCACGGACAGTACGTCGGTTCGCAGTCGCAGTGCGTCGAGGAGATCGGTGACCGGTTCCTGTTCACCGGGGAACTGCCCGGCAGGGACCAGATCTGCGGCACCTCGCCGCTGCCGGAGGACTCGGCCGTCTATCCGTTCGCCGGCCCGGTCGACGGGAAGTCGGTGCCGCTGCCGAAGCGGTCCGGCAGCAAGAATCCCAACGGCGGGTTGAACCCGGTGCTGCGCAAGAGTTTCGACGAGGTCGCGAACTCCCGTAGCTGACATGATGGGCCCCGTGCGCACGTGGGTACCTGATCTGCTGACCGATTTCGAGCAGACGGTGCTGCCGCTGCGACCGGAGCCGGAGATCGATCCCAGTGAAGATCTCCGGGCGGTGCTGGTACGCCCCCAGCGCCGCCCGGAGACGCGGGCGGCCGTGCTCTACGTGCACGGTTGGAACGACTATTTCTTCCAGCGGCATCTGGCCGAGCACTGGGCCGCGCAGGGGTACGCCTTCCACGCCCTGGATCTGCGCCGTTATGGCCGATCATGGTCCGAGGGCCAGCTGATGGGCTTCACCACCGACCTCGGGGCGTACGCCGAGGAACTGGATGCCGCCGTCGAGTTGATCATGGAAGATCATGATCAACTCGTGCTGATGGGGCACTCAACCGGTGGACTGGTGGCGTCCCTCTACGCCGATTCGCGGCCCGGGCGGTTCACCGCGGTGGTGCTCAACTCACCCTGGCTGGATCTGCAGGGCTCCTCCCTGGTGCGGGCCCTCGGCGCGCCGCTGGTCAACGCGCTCGGCGGGCAGCGACCGACGACCGTGCTGCCGCTGCCGGACGCCGGCTTCTACAAGCGGGCACTGCATGCCAGCGAGGGCGGGGAGTGGGACTACGACCTCTCGCTGAAATCGACCCCGTCGACCCCGGTACGCGTGGGGTGGCTGCGCGCGGTGCTGCAGGGCCATGCCCGGATCGCCGCCGGGTTGCACATCGACTGCCCGGTGCTGGTGCTGGCCTCCACCCGGACCAGCTTCGCCCGCCGCTGGTCCGATGAACTGACCAAGGCCGACATCGTCCTCGACGTCGAGCAGATCGCCGCTCGGGCCACCAGGCTGGGCCCGCACGTCACGGTCGTCCGGATCGCCGACGGGATGCACGACCTGGTGCTCTCCGGCGCCCCCGTCCGCGCCAAGGTCTTCGCCGAGATCGACCGCTGGCTCACCGCCTACGGCCCCCACGACACGTTCATCGAGTAGCACCCCGGGCGCAGCGAAGCGGAGCGCGGTTGCCCACGTTCCACGTTCATCGAGTAGCACCCCGGGCGCAGCGAAGCGGAGCCCGGGGTGCGTGTCGAGATGAACCACCCACACCACTCACTCCTTGGCGAACGCGGACTTGAGCTTCGTCAGGGCGGCGACGATCTCGGCGATGTCGTCGGCGGACAGTTTGGCGAGATAGCGATCGACCGTGAACTCCTCGTAACGCCGGAGCGCGTCGCGATAGGCCACCCCGCGCGGTTGGAGTTCGAGCACCTGGACGCGGCCATCGCGCTCGCTGCGCCGCCGGGTGATGTACCCACCCTTCTCGAGCACGCCCAGGTGCTGGCTGATCGCCCCCTTGGTCACCCCGAGGTCCGCGGCGAGCCGGGCCGAGGTGATCTCCGGATCGTTCGCGATCCGCTCCAGGACGGCGTGCTGCTGGCCGGTGAGCTCGAAGTCGGAGTGCTGGTACTGCGGCCCCTGGCCCTCGGTCTCGATCCAGAGCTCGAGGATGAGCTGGTTGATCCGCGCCGCGGCCGCCCGCGCCTCGGTCTCAGCGGGCATGACCGGCCCCCTCGGTGACCGGCTCCTTGGCGGCCAGCTTCTTCCGGAAGATCTTGGCCTTGATCGCCTGGAAGGCCTCCTTGCCGACGCAGGCGATTGCGGCGAGCAGGACGACCTCGGCGGCTGCGAGCACGCCGCCGACGATTGCGACCTTGAGGCCGGCATCGATCGCCAGGAAGGCCGCGATCGGGATCACCAGGTAGAAGAACGGATAGAGGATCAGCAGGCCGATCCCGATCTTGAACCGGAGCGGCTTCTTCGCTCCCACTGCGGGAGCCGGACGGGCACGAGTGGTTGTGGTCATGCATCTAATTTAGGATACTAAACTAAAACTGGCAACTCGGGTCGCTCGATCGGGTCGACTATGCTCTGCGGCAACGACCTACCTGATGAGCAGGGGAGTCCGCACCATTCGGTGTGTCCGATTCCCAGGAGGTCGCCCGTGATCGATGAACTCACCCCGTCCGAGATCACGATTCTGTGGGACATGGTCGACGGCCCCACGCCGCCCGGCGTACTGGGTCTTGGTGACCCCGATGTCCACGTGATCGACGGGCGCCCGACGATGTTCCTCGGCGGGTTTAGCACCTCGTTCCGCAACCGGTTGTACGCCGCGGTACTCACCCCGGGAGCCGACCCTGCGGGTCGGTCGTGGCGGTTCGAACTGGACCGGCAGGGCCGCGCCCTGCCGCTGGCGCCCGATCCGCCGAGGGGTGCCTGGGACGGGGCGGGCATGCATACCCCGTCGTATGTGCCCGCGGCCGCCGGTCAACCGGCACGGGTCTATTACACCGGTCGCTCGTCGCGGAAGCAGTACGGATCGACGAGCAGCTACGCCATCGGCGCGCTCGAACTCCACGATGGTCGTTGGGTACGCCGCGGTGCACCGCTGATCACCGGCACCCCGCCTCGGATGAGCGTGCTGGAGCCACTGGTTGTGCACGACGGTGATCGCTACCTGATGTGGTACCAGGCCAATCCGCACGAGATCGGGCCGGGTGATCATCCCGACTACGAGCTCTGGGTCGCCGAGAGCACCGACGGCCTGGCCTGGTCGCAACCGCGGGTGTTCGCCGGGCCGGATGAGGGTTACTTCGACAACGCGGTGGCCCCGACCGGGGACGGTTGGCTGATGGTGCTCGCCCGCGGTGCCGACCTGTTCGGTACCGGTGGCTTCCCGCCGCAGGGTCTGTGGGTGAGTTTCGCCAGCGAACTCAGCCTCGATCGCGGTGACTGGTCAGAACCGGAGCATGTGCTGCGCACCGACGCTCCCGGCATGCCGGGAGTCTTCGCCCGCGGTGCGTACGGCCCTGGGGTCCTGCACGCCGCCGGGCGCAGCTACGTCTACGCGACGGGCGTCCGCGATGCGCCCCGCTGGCCGAGGTTCCTGGCCAGACGGCTCCTCAGCGGTCGACGACCGCCCGTTCCCGCGCCCTTCTACCTTTCGGTGGTGACCGCCGAGCTGACGTTGCCGCCAACCCGGCCGATCTGAACTCTGTGCACAACCGGTGACTCGGCCGGTCAGGCGTACGCCTCGATCCGCCGAGTGTGCCCGGGCAGGTGCCGCTCGGCGCGCAGGACGACCAGCTCGACCCAGGTGATCGTCTGCTCCTCGACGAACCGGCCCCGGCGATCGTGCACGCGCAGGGTCACCGGGCTCCCGGACGCCGACTGGTCCAGCCGCGACAGATCCGTCACCAGTCGTTCGGCCTGGGCCTCGAGCCCTGCGACCCGGTCGGCAAGGCTCCGCGTCCCGGTCCAGGCGCCCAGCCGTTCCGGGTCCATCGCGCCGGCGTTGTCCACCACGGCCGGCTCGCCCCGACGGGTCGCCTCGGCGGCCGCGGTGAGCTCCGCGTCGCTGAGGGCGAGGTGGGCGAGGGTCCAGTCGAGGTCGGCCGACTGCTCGTCGGTCAACCGCTCGATCCGGACGGCGCGCAGGGCGGCGAGCAGGTCGCGGTACGCCTCACGCAGCGGGCTGCAGTTCATGATGCCTCCGCAACAGGGGGTGCAGGATGCCGGCGCTGACCAGACAGCAGCCGGCGACGATGCCGGCGAAGATCTCCACCGAGGTGAGCAGGCCGACCCGGGTCGCCAGCACGCCGGCACCGATCACCGGTACGCCCACCCCCAGATAGACCAGCACATAGAACGCCGAGACCACGCTCGCGCGCTGATCCGCCGCCGCGCTCCGGGTGACCTCGCTCAACCCACCCAGGAACACCACACCCTGGCCGATGCCCGCGGCGAGCGCCGCGATGAGCAGCAGCGGCAACGACTGCCAGAGCCCGCTGGCGGCCAGGCAGAGCAGTCCGAGCGTCAGTGCGATCAATCCGGGGATCTGGCTGCGTGGGGTGATGATCCGGGAGCCGAGCAGCTGCGCCGCGACGGAGGCCGCGATCATCAGGGCCACCGCGGCCCCACCCAGGATCAGACTCCGCCGTCCGCTGAGCGTCTGGATGAAGGTCGGGGCCAGTGCCAGGAAGAGGCCGGTCACGCTGAACGCGAGGAACGACGCGATACCGCTCAGCCAGAAGATCGAGCGGGCGTCCGCCGGGACGCGTGGCACCCTCGGGCGCCACCGGTGGCGCTCGCGCGGGGCCGGTATCAGCAGCACCGCGGCGAGTGCCGGCAGCAGGGCGACCAGTTCGACGAGGAACGGCATGAGCAGGGGTCGGGGAGCGAGTTCGGCGATCAGTCCGGCCAGCAGTGGCCCGACTCCGAGTCCGCCGACCGAGGCCGCGGTGGCGACCAGGGACGCGCGGCGCTGCCCGTCCGGCGGTGCCGCGTCCGCGATCGCCGCCGTCAGGGCTCCGGAGGCCGCGCCCACCGAGGCGCCCTGGATGATCCGCGCCAGGAACAGCGCGCCCACCGATCCGGCAACCGCGAACAACCCCGTACCGACCATGGCCAGCAGCACTGCCGGGACCAGCACGGCCCGGCGGCCGACGGCGTCCGCCAACGGCCCGGCCAGCAGCAGCGCCGGGATCAGGGTGGCCACATAGACCGCGAAGATCAGCGTCATCGTCACCGGCGAGAACCCGAACCGCTGTTGATAGAGCCCGTACAGCGGGGTGGCCAGGTTGGTCCCGGTCAGCAGCAGCAACAGGGCGTACGCGAGGCCCCAGAATCTCAGTCGATCGCGCGCGGTGTACATCTCCGACCCTCCTAACGGACGGACCGTCCGTCCGCTGAGCACGCTAGCACATCGGACGGACCGTCCGTCCATCCGATAGGCTGGGCCCATGCCCGAGACCGCCGACCGAACCGACCGAACCACCGGCAAGCCGCGCCGGGTGGTGAAGAGCGCCGACCAACGACGCTCGGACCTGATGGACGCTGCCCTGGAAGTCTTTGCCGGCAAGGGATTCGAGCGCACCACGGTCGACGACATCGCCGACGCGGCCGGCGCGGGGAAGGGCACCTTCTACCGCCACTTCACCAGCAAGGACCACCTGCTCGGCGCGCTCTGGCAGCGCTACGTGGACACCCTGCTGGCCACGGCCGAGGTGCGCCTCGACGAGGCGGACCGGCGCTGGTCACTTCCGGTGCTGGAGGCCATCTTCACCGAACTGATCGCGGTCGCGGTGCAGAACGCCGACCTGCATCGCCTGGTGTACGCCTCCAGCAGCGGTCCTGCCCACGACATCTGCCGGGCGGCGAACCAACGGGTCGTCAGCGAACTCGCCGACTACGTCGAGGCCGGTGCGGCCGCCGGCGAGGTCACCACCGGTGACCCGCGCTTCGTGCTCGGCCTGCTCTACGAGGGCCTCGACGCCACACTCGACCAGCTCATCGCCACCGGGGACCGCACCCAGCTCGACGGCCTGGCCGAGCGCTTCCTGCCGACGCTCCGCGCGGGCCTGGGTATCGTCCGCGATCCCAACCCTGCTAGGGAATGATCGGCGGGATGTAGCTGAACGTGGTGCCGAGCAACCAGACCAGCAGCAGCACCACCGGCAGGTGGAAGATGAACTGCAGGAAGGTGAAGCCGACCAGATCCCGCGCCCGCACCTTCAGGATCGCCAGCAGCGGTAGCATGAAGAACGGGTTGATCAGGTTCGGCAGCGCCTCGGCCATGTTGTAGATCTGCACCGTCCAGCCCAGGTTGTACTGCAGATCGTTCGCGGCCTGCATCACATAGGGCGCCTCGACCAGCCACTTGCCGCCACCCGAGGGCACCAGCAGCCCGAGCACGGCGGTGTAGATGGCCAGCACCACGGCGAAACCGGACCCGCCGCCGAAGCTGGTGAAGATGGTCGCCAGCCGGTCCGAGACGGTGTGCCCGCCGTAACCAGGCACCTTGGTCAGCATGGCCGCCATCGCTGCGTACAAAGGGAATTGGACGAGAATGCCGGCGGTCGCCGGGACCGCCTTGTTGACCGCCATCAGGAACCGCCGCGGCGTACCGTGCAGGACCAGCCCGAGCACCAGGAACACCATCAGATAGCCGTTCAGGTTGGACAGCACCTGCACGACCGGTTTGGTGGCGAACTGGTACACCACCCAGCCGAGGGTGAGGATCCCGACGCCGATCGACAGGATCGGGTTGTATTCGAACCACTCCGCCGGCCGGGTCCTCGGTTCGGGCTCCTCGACGGTGTCGGTGACGTCGACCTCCATCTGCTCGGCCGTGCGGACCGCCTTGCCGCGCGGCGCCGAGGCGTACGCGATGGCCACGGTGACCAGGATCAGGATCAGCGCCGACAGCATCGACTGCCAGGTGAAGATCGTCTTGCCGAAGTCGAGCACGCCGGTGATCGAGAGCACTGCGGCCGGGATCGACTTGGGCGTCGCCTGCAACTGTGCCGCCGACGAGGACAACCCGAGCGCCCAGACCGCGCCGAGGCCCATCAGTGCCGCCGCCCCGAGGGCCCGGTAGTCGACCTGGAGATCCTTGCGTCGAGCCACCGCCCGAGCCAGCAGGCCACCGGTGATCAACGACAGACCCCAGTTGAGCAGCGAGACCAGCAGTGCGATCAGGGCGACGAAGGCCACCGCCGAGCGCGGCCCCTTCGGCACCCGGGCCAGCGCCTCGATGATCCTCAGCACCGGCGGCGAGGTGGCCACCACATAACCGGTGAGCACCACCATCGCCATCTGCAGGGTGAAGGCGGCCAGGTCCCAGAAGCCGTCGCCGAAGGTGGCGACCAGGGTCACCGGGTTGCCGCCGTTGGCCAGCGCCAGCACCGCGACCAGCACGGTGCCGAAGGCGGCGAAGACGAACGCGTCGGGGAACCACTTCTCGGTGAACCGGGCCAGCGCCTGTGCGGCGCGGGCCAACGGCCCCTGCGGCTCGAGATCCGCATCCGCGGTGGATTGGGTGGACATCGTCGTCTCCTGTTCCTGGGCGAGTGAGCAGATGCACGATAGTCCTCGGCGGCCTGTCCAGCGATGGGGGTGGGGCTGGTCCGATGGTGGTCGGTCCGGGACAATGGGCCCCGTGAGTGCTCCCCATATCGTCGTTGTCGGTGCCGGTTTCGCAGGCCTCAATGCCACCAATGATCTGGCCGCGGCCGGCGCCCGGGTCACGTTGGTCGACCGCCACCCCTACACCACCTTCCAGCCGCTGCTCTACCAGGTGGCGACCGGCGGTCTGAACCCCGGTGACGTGACCTTCTCGCTGCGTGCCCTGGCCGCCAAGAAGAAGGGCCGGGTGCGGTTCCGGCGCGCCAATGTCACCGGGATCGACACCGAGAACAAGAAGGTGCTCGTCGATCAGGGCAGCTCGATCGACTATGACTATCTGGTGCTCGCCCAGGGCGTTGGCGCGAACTTCTTCGGCATCCCCGGTGCCAGCGAGTACGCCCGCTCGATCTACACCCGGGCGGAGGCGCTCGAGGTCCGCGACCTGATGTTCGGCCTGTTGGAGAAGCTGGCGGTCGCCCCGGCCAACCAGGACCTGTCGGTGGTCGTCGTCGGCGGCGGTGCGACCGGTGTCGAGATGGCCGGAACCCTGGCCGAGATGCGCAGCCAGGGGCTGCCGGTGGCCTATCCGGAGGTCAATCCGGCCCGGGTCCGGGTGATGCTGGTCGAGATGGGCCCGGTGCTGCTGTCACCGTTCAAGGAGGACCTGCAGCGCTACACCCTGCGCCAGCTGCAGAAGCGCGGCGTCGACGTCCGGCTGGACACCGCGATCGCCGAGGTACGCCCGGGCGAGGTCGAGTTCTCCGACGGGACCAAGGAGAAGGCGGATCTGGTGGTCTGGGCGGCCGGTATCGGCGGCCACGACCTGGTCAAGAAGTGGGGGATGCCGCAGGGCCGCGGTGGCCGGATCGTCACCGAGCCGACCCTGCAGGTGAAGGGATTCACCGACATCTTCGCGGTCGGTGATGCCGCGATCATCGAGCAGGATCCCCTGCCGCAGTTGGCCCAGCCGGCGATCCAGGAGGGCAAGCTGGCCGCGCACAACATCCGTGCCCTGGATCACGGCCAGCCGCTGAAGACGATGGAATACCACGACCGCGGCACGATGGCGACGATCGGGCGGAG
Organism: Enemella evansiae; assembly: GCF_002250705.1. Lineage (GTDB taxonomy): Bacteria > Actinomycetota > Actinomycetes > Propionibacteriales > Propionibacteriaceae > Enemella > Enemella evansiae. The sequence continues at coordinate 162,008 of NZ_NMVP01000036.1, read as the reverse complement.
CTCGGCGGTCGTGCAGCTGCCCGGCGGGATCAACGTCACCGGTCTGCCGGCCTGGGGGATGTGGGTCGCGCTGCACCTGGCCGAGCTGCTCGGCGGCCGGAACCGGATCCAGGCGATGATCAACCTCGGCTTCCGCTACCTGCTCTATCCGAAGAGCGCGAACGCCATCGTCGGCGACCTGGCCGATTCGAAGACCGGTGAGCTGCCGGCGCCCCGCCCGGACGCCGACCACATCTAGTAGTTGCGGGGCAGGACGTTGACGACAGGCCGGTGGGGCTGAGGTAGCAGGAAGGGCAGGCCCTCCGCGGCAAGGATGAGGAGCGACCAAGCAACTCATTGAGCCAGCCAAAGGAGCCTGCCCTCGTGTCCCACCGTCGTAATGCCCGCTGTCGGTTGAAGGTCGTCCCCGACTCATCGTCGGCTGCCAGTCCCGTCCGATCGCACACGTCGCCGCAGGGGTGGGCATTTCCCGTGCCTGCGCGATCAAGTGGGTCAACTGCTGGCGACGCTCCGGCGAGCTCGGGTTGTTGGATCGGTCCTCCACACCTCATCACAGCCCGCGAGTGATTCCCGAAGAGGTGATCGGCCAGATCGAGACCTGGCGCCGGAGCAACAAGTGGTCGGCCTCGCGGATTACCCACGAACTCGCCGCTCAGGGCATCATCCTCAACCGTCGGACCATCACCCGGCACCCGACCCGGCTCGGTCTGGGACAGCACCGGTTCCTCGACCCGAGCGGGGAGTCGAACCGTGAGCTGGGCAAGATCACCGCCCGCTGGCCTGGCCACATGGCCCACGTGGACGTGAAGAAGGTCGGCCCGATCCCCGACGGTGGCGGCTGGGGCATCCACGGCCGCGACAGCGACCAACACCGAGCTGCGGGCCGCGCGAAGGATGCCGGGGCAAAGGCCGGTTATGTGTACTTGCACTCGAGCGTCGACGGGTTCTCCCGGCTCGCCTACACCGAGCCCTTGGCCGATGAGAAGGGCAAGACCGCAGCGGCATTCCTGGCCCGTGCGAAAGTCTGGTTCGTCGCGCACGGCATCACCCACATCCACCGCGCGTGATCACCGACAACGGGTCCCGCTACCGCTCGGGCGACTTCGCCCGAATCGTGGCCAACAGACCGGCACAAGTTCACCCGGCCCTACACCCCCCGTCACAACGGGAAGGTCGAGCGCTACCAGCGGATCCTGGCCGAAGAACTCCTCTGCACCCGTGAATACCGCAGCGAGGACGAACGCTCAGCCGCACTCGAGGTCTGGAACATCCACTACAACTACCATCGACCACACAGCGCCGCGGACGGCCGACCGCCAGCATCTCGACTAAAGACCCGCGCCACCAACCTCCGGCCCTCCTACAGCTAGTGCATGATCCGCAGCACTTCGCGCAGCCGCTGGCGCCTTCCCACCAATGTTGGGGACGTCTTTTCGGTCGCAGTTCTAGGAGAGCGGTCCTCTCTTCGGTAAGCTACTAAACATACACCCTAGTGTCTGTGAATGAGGTGCGAAATGTGGCCTTTCGGTAGGAAGTTCGCAAGACCCGATCCAAACAATCCTGAGTTGCGCTTCTTTAAGTTCAGTGTTGGCGAACGCGTGCGGGTTCGTGTGGACTATCTAGATGCCGTTGGAACAATCTTAGAGATCTCAACTCAGTTCGATCGCGGATACGGCTCGAAATTGTACCCATCCTGCTTGGTCGAGTTCGATGATGGGCGCTGGGGTTGGTTTAACGGAGTTTCCTTTGACAAGGTGAAACCTCGCCATTGATTGCTCAGGCGTACGCGCGGGCGGCGGCGACCGCGCGGGCGGCGTACCCGCCACCGAAGAGCACCGCATGCACCAGCAGCGGATGCAGCTGGTGCAGGCCGATCGTGTCCCGCCAGCCGTCCGGCAGGGCCGCGGCCTCGGCGTACGCCGAAAAAGTCCTGTCCAGATAGGGATTCCCGAACAGCTCCAGCATCGCCAGGTCGGTCACCGGGTGCCCACCGTGGGCGGCCGGGTCGATCAGCGTCCAGCCTGCGGCGGTGGGGATCACGTTGCCGGACCAGAGGTCCCCGTGGATCCGCGCCGGGGTGTCCACATCGTCGAAGGCGCCGGCGATCAGCCGCTCGCAGACCCGCCCGATGACGTCGTACCCCGACCGGTCCAGACTCCCGGCCGCGTGCGCCTGATCGGCGAACGGGCGGACCCGGTGCTCGGCATAGAACTGCCCCCAGGTCGATTCCGGCTGGTTGCGTTGGGGGAGCGGGCCGATCCAGCCGCGCCCATCGGTACCGGGCGGCGGGGCACCCCAGGTGTCCGCACCCGCGGCATGGGTCCGCGCCAGTGACCGCCCGAACTCCTCGGCGCCCGCACGATCAGCGGCGACCGAATCCAACCGCTGCAGGGTGATCGAGTGGTCGTCGGCCGCCAGCACCTCGACGACCCGCGCACCATCGGCGTCGGCCAGCCAGCGCAATCCGGCGGCCTCGGTCGCGAAGAATCCCGGGTCCGCGCTGCGGTCCTGTTTACGGAAGTCCATGGTGGCCAGGGCCGGGTTCGAACCGGCGACCTTTCACTTTTCAGGCGAACGCTGCTACCAACTGAGCTACCTGGCCAAGCAGAGAAGGCAAAAAATGCCTTATCTGCTGCAAAAGCGGCGATGCTGTGCACCACCGCTTCCGCGACCCCGACGGGACTCGAACCCGCGACCTCCGCCGTGACAGGGCGGCGCGCTAACCAACTGCGCCACGGGGCCTTGGAACCCGGACGTGTCCGGATCTGCCGGCCTGCGCCAGCCCGGAAACTATAGCGCCCGGGCAGCGGCTGCACCAAATCGATTCCCGGCTCACCCCGCGACGGTCCGGAAACCCGCGTTACCCATCGACGAATCGGGGGTGTTCTGCGAGCGGGCCGCGTTGCGGTAGCGGTTGCAGTAGGACGCGTGGCACAGATACGAACCACCGCGCAGCACCCGGGTCGACCCGCGTACCGGGCCGCTCGGGTCGACCACCACCGCGCCCGCGCGCTCGGCGTACGTCCGCGGGGAGAACCAGTCCGCGCACCACTCCCACACGTTCCCGATGGTCTGCCACAGCCCGTAACCGTTGGGCTGGAAGGTCCGCACCGGGGCGGTGGTCAGGAAGCCGTCGGCGCGGGTGTTCTCGACCGGGAACCGGCCCTGCCAGATGTTGCAGCGCCACTCGTCCCCGGGCCCCAGCAGCTCATCACCCCACGGGAACCGTGCCCCGTCCAGACCACCGCGGCTGGCGTACTCCCACTCCGCCTCACTCGGCAACCGCCGCCCGGCCCAGCGGCAGTAGGCGAGCGCGTCCCCGTGGCTGACATGCACCACCGGATGGTCACCGAGCCCGGCCAGCGACGACCCGGGGCCACCCGGATGTCGCCAGTCCGCGCCGCGCACCCCCTTCCACCACGGCGCCTCGGGGGCGGCACCGAGCATCGCCGACGGATCGCTGACCGCCAGCTCGAAGACCGCCGAGAAGCCGTAGACCTCGGCCTCGGTGCGATAGCCGCTCGCCTCGACGAACCGGGCGAAGTCGTCGTTGGTGACACTCGTCGCGTCGATCCGGTACGCCGACAGCTCGACCCGGTGGGCCGGCAGCTCACCGTCGGCGGGATTGTGATCGCCATGCCGGTCACCCATCCGGTACGCCCCAGCGGGCACCTCGACCTGCTCGACCCGATGCGCACCGGCACCCGCACCGGCCGGGATCGCCGCCCGCAACCCGGCCAGCTCCGCCTCGGCCGCCGCCGGATCGAACACCGGGGCCACCGGGGGCTCGGGTGTGCAGCAGGAGTGCTCGGAATCCATCGGGCTCACCAGCCCGGTTGCCAACCGCACAAGGCCTTGCGGGCCTCGGCCGGGTCGGCGGGGAAGGTGAAGGTAGTCAGCCGCGGGGCCAGGGACACGTTCTCCCAGAACCGTTCGCTGGTCATCGGCTCGGTGACCGCCTGCTCCAGCACCGCCAGATCGCCGCACTGCAGCGCGAGCCGGGCATGGGCCACCGACTGTGAATCGTCCTCGGCCGCCTTCACATAGCGCGCGGTCCGCCAGGCGGCCGGTCGGGGCTGGTGCCCGACGCGGGTCTTGTCCTGCAGCCGCGGGTCCTCGACCGCGTGCGAGGTGATCGGATCGGCCAGCGCCAACCGGTCGACGACCCGGACCTCGTTGCCGGCCATCACCGGCAGGATGCCCATGTTGTCCCGCGCCAGATAGATCCCGGTGCCGCTGCGGGTCGGCAACCGCCTGCTGCCGTCGTCGTAGTAGCTGAGCCCGGCCTGCTGGTTCCAGCGCGCGAGCTGGCCGTCCCAGGCCGGGGTGGAGCTGCGCCAGTCGTTGATGGTGAGCAGCTGGTTGGTGGTCGTGGTGGCGGCCCAGAAGGCGCGCTCGTTGGCGATCCCGTCCTCGCTGGCCGAGTCCTGATAGGGGGTCCGGGCGCTGGTCGAGATGGCGACCGCCCAGCCGGCGACGAAGGCGAGCACCACCATCGCGGTCTCCCGCCGGGGCTTGTCCACCGCGATCACCGCGGCGGGCAGCATCAGCGCGAAGGTGTCCGGCAGCAGGAATCGGGCATGCATGAAGTCACCGCCCATCCGGACGATGTAGAGCGCGTGCAGCAGCGCCCCCAGCACCGGGGCCGCCACCACCACGGCCCGCCCCAGCTCCCGCCGGCGGACGGCGTACGCCAGATGCAGGCCGACGCCGAGCAGGCCGACCAGCAGCGGGACCGCCAGCACATAGAGCCCGGCGTAGTCGATCAGATAGATCAACCCCTGCTCCCAGTGCACGTCGCCGGCGCTCTTGGCCAGCGCGGTGTTCGGCACCATCAGGGCATAGAAGCCCATCCGCCAGATCTGGTACGCCACCGCGGGCGCGATGCCGATCGTGCAGCAGATCAGCCACTGCCACCAGCCGCGCAGCCGGGTGAACAGCAGCGCCAGCGCGAACAGGCCGGCATAGAGCGCGAAGTCGGGGCGGATCAGCGGGCCCAGGCCGATGCAGATCGCCGCGGCGAGCGGCCAGTTCCGCAGCGGGCCCCCGATCTCGGGCGGGATCCGCCGGGTGAGCAGCCAGAAACAGGTGCCGAGCCAGGCGAAGGAGAGCCCGGTCTCCAACCCGGAGGTGGCGAAGTCCCAGAACGGCGGCAGGGCGGCCATCGCCAGGATCCCGACCGGGACGGTGACGAAGGTGTTCCGGCGCGCGAACAACCGGGCCGCGCCGAGCGCCGCGGTCACCATGCCGAGCAGGGTGAGCACCCAGCCCACCGCGGCGCCGGTGACCTGGGGTTCGGTACCGGGCAGCAGCCAGCGGCCGGCGACCAGCATCCAGAACCAGAGTGTCGAGGTGGTCACCTCGACCCGTTCGCCGATGTTGAACACCGGGCCGTTGCCGGCGAAGAACTGGTTCAGCACCCGGATGTTGATCCAGCCGTCGTCGGAGATCCAGCGCTGCTGCCAGCCCATGAACGCGACCATCACGATCGGTGCGGCGACGGCGACGTGGCTGGGGGTGAAGACCAGCTGCAGGGCCAGCCAGGCCCGGCCCAGGTGGGTCTCCGGGATGGGTCTGGCACTGGTGCTGCCGAGGCGCGACAAACGGGCCTCGGGCAACAACATGGACGCAATCGTATAGGCGCGGTGACCGTGATCCGGGCCCCTGCGGGGGCGGCGGACCCGGTGAGGTAGACATCACTGCATGACTGCTCGTCTGCTGGACGCCCTGATCGCCGATCGGGGGCACCACCCGCTGACCTTCGCCGACGGTTCGCTGAGCCGCACCGAGTTCCGCCGGGCCGCGGCCGCGGTCGCCGAATCGGTCGCCGGGCGGGAGCGGGTGGCGGTCTTCGCCCGACCCACCCTGCGCACCGCGCTCGCCGTGGTCGGTGGCCTGCTCGCCGGCGTGTCGGTGGTGCCCGTGCCGGTGGACTCCGGCCCGGCGGAACTGGCATACCTGCTGGGCGATTCGCAGGCGGAGGCCTGGCTGGGGGAGGCGCCAGAGGATGCGGGCGAGCTGCCGGTGATCGCGGTCGATCCCGACGCCCGCTCCGATGCCGACTTCGACGAACCGGCGGGCAGTGCGGTCGCGCTGATCCTCTACACCTCGGGGACGACGGGTTCGCCGAAGGGGGTGCTGCTGTCCCGGGCCGCGCTGGCCGCCGGCCTGGACGGGCTGGCGGAGGCCTGGCAGTGGAGCGATCAGGACGTGTTGGTGCACGGGCTGCCGCTGTTCCACGTGCACGGGCTGGTGCTCGGCATGTTGGGGCCGGTGCGGGTCGGTTCCGGGTTGGTGCACACCGGGCGTCCCAAGCCGGAGTCGTACGCCGCAGCGGCCGGCACGATGTATTTCGGGGTGCCCACGGTCTGGACCCGGGTCACCCGCGATCCCGAGTCGGCCCGCCGACTGGCCCACGCGCGGTTGCTGGTGTCCGGTTCCGCGCCGCTGCCGGTGCCGGTGTTCGAGAAGCTGCAGGAGCTCACCGGGATCGAGCCGGTGGAGCGGTATGGGATGAGCGAGACGCTGATCACCATCAGCGCCCGCGCCGACGGCGAGAAGCGACCCGGATGGGTCGGCGTGCCGATCGCGGGGGTACGCAGCCGACTCCGCGATGACGACGGCAACGAGGTCCCGCACGACGGCGAATCGATCGGCAACCTGCAGATCACCGGTGACACGCTGTTCAGCGGCTATCTGGGCCGCGAGCAGGCGACCGAGGAGTCCTTCACCGCCGACGGGTGGTTCGCCACCGGGGATCTGGCCGCGATCGACGCCGACGGCTTCCACCGGATCGTCGGCCGGGCCTCGGTGGATCTGATCAAGAGCGGCGGTTACCGGGTCGGTGCCGGGGAGGTGGAGACCGCCCTGCTGGCGCACCCGATGGTCCGCGAGGTCGCCGTCATCGGCGTACCCGATGACGATCTCGGGCAGCGGATCGTCGCCCACGTGGTCGCCGAGGACGGTGAGGTGAGCGCCGAGGAGCTGATCCAGGCGGTCGCCGGGGAGCTGTCGGTGCACAAGCGTCCGCGCGAGATCGTGTTCGTCGAATCCCTGCCCCGCAATGCGATGGGCAAGGTGCAGAAGAAGCAGTTGCTCGAGAATCGCTGAACCCCTTGCCGGGTAACGGATCGGGCAACAGACTGATCCTGCGGCGGTTCCGCCGCAGTCACCCAGGATTCGAGGAGATGTTGAGATGACGGACTTCGCGAACGAGGAGAACAAGGACGACGACCAGGTCACCGGGCTCGGTCGTGCCGATGGCGGTGCTGACGGTGGTGCCGATGGTGGCGCGGACGGCGGTGCCGATGGTGGCGCCGATGGTGGCGCGGACGGCGGTGCCGATGGCGGTGCGGACGGTGGCGCCGACGGTGGTGCCGATGGTGGCGCGGACGGCGGGGCCGACGGTGGCGCTGATGGCGGCGCCGGCGGCGGTGTGGGCCGGAGCTGATCCGGTCCGTGCCTGCTGAACGACCGGCGCTGGACCGACTGCTCGGATCGGCGTCGGCGGGTTTCGCCGAGGAGGTCTGGGGCCGTGCGCCCCTGCTGGTCACCAGCGATGAACGCGCTGCCGGTGACGACCTCAGCGATCTCTTTTCGCTGGCCGCGGCCGACGAGTTGCTCGCCGGCCGCGGTCTGCGGACCCCGTTCCTGAGACTCGCCAAGGACGGGAAAACCCTTCCGGACAAGGATTTCACGACCGGTGGCGGTGTCGGTGCCGGAATCTCCGACCAGATCGACGAGGACAAGGTGCGCCGCCGCTTCGCCGATGGCGCCACCGTGGTGCTGCAGGCACTGCACCGCACCTGGCCGCCGGTCGCCCGGTTGGTGGACGGTCTGTCCGCCGAGCTCGGCCACCCGATCCAGGCCAACTGCTATCTCACCCCGCCGCAGAACCAGGGCTTCGGCGCGCACTACGACGTGCACGACGTGTTCGTGCTGCAGGTGCACGGCAGCAAGGAGTGGATCGTGCACGCCCCGGTGGTCGAGCATCCGCTGCGCGACCAGCCGTGGGCCGAACATCGCACCGCGGTCCAGCAACGGGCCGCCGAGGAACCCCTGCTGCGGTTGACTCTGCGGCCGGGGGACTGCCTCTATCTGCCGCGCGGCTACCTGCACTCCGCGCGGGCGACCGGTGGCATCTCCGGGCACCTGACCCTCGGCGTACACACCTGGACCCGGCACCATCTCGCCGACGCGTTGGCCGACGAGGCGCTGCGGGCGCTGCGCGAGCTGACCGAGGCGCGGGTCTCGCTGCCGCTCGGGATCGAGGTGGACGACCCGGCTGCGCTGGCCGCCGACCTGGACGCCGTGCGGCAGGAGTTCCAGCGGTTGCTGGCCGATCTGCCCGATGAGCGGATCGCAGCGGCCCTGCTGGCGGACGCCCGCAATGCCCAGCGACCGGCAGCGGTGCCCCCGTTCCAGGCCCTGGCGGATGCCGAGGCGCTCACCGATGCGGACACGCTGCGGTTGCGTACCGGTCTGCTGCTGCGGATCGAGGAAGCCGCGGACGGTTCGTCGCTGCGCACCCGCGCCGGTCGCTGCACCGTCGATGATGCGCAGGTCGCCGCGGTACGCCGCCTGGCGAAGTCGCCGGCGGGTGTCGCGGAGCTGCGGGAGGCCACCGGGGTGAGCCGCGACGGGCTGCGTATGCTCATCAGGGAAGGGATTCTCGAGCGCGGGGCGGAGGCGCCATGACGGCCATCGAGGCGGATCAACGGCCGCCCGGATTCCGCTGCTCGACCGCGGCCCGCGACCGGCACGACCAGCGGATCGGTACCGCCCCACCGCAGAACCGCTGGTTCCTGATCGAACAACCGACCGGCTGGGGTGCGACCGCCTGGGCCGGCCTCAAGGTCGAGCCGGCGGTCAAGGAGACCCTGATGGCGATCCTGAACCATGCGAACGCCCGGGTGATGCTGATCCGCCGGCCGGGTCGGGAGACCGACACCATCGGCGATCGCCGGCGCTGGTGCGTGGTCGACCAGGCGGCCGCCGAACCGGTGCGCTGGGGTTGGGCCGATGACGACGCGGAGCTGATCCGGGCCGCCGAGCTGTTCGCCGGCGCGCACCCCGACGTGTGCCGGATCGCCGACGAGCCGACGGCGGCGGGGGAGCCGCGGCTGCTGCTGGTCTGCACCCACGGCCGCAAGGACGTCTGCTGCGCCACCCGCGGCCGCCCGGTCGCGGCCCGGGCGGCGGAGCTGTGGCCGGAGGCGACCTGGGAGTGCACGCACACCGGGGGTGACCGGTTCGCCGGGAACCTGATCCTGCTGCCCGAGGGGGCCTGTTACGGCGGGATGGATCCCGACGATGTCGAACCGGTGGTCCGCGCCCAGCTCGAGGGCCGGGTGGACGCCAGCCATCTGCGCGGGCCGTGCGGGCAGAGCTCGCCGGTGCAGGCCGCCGTGGTGGCCGCGTACGACCGGCTGGGCCCGCTGGCCTGGGACCAGGTGCACCCGCTGACCGAGCAGGTCGACGAGGACGAGCGCTGGACCGTGCTGCTGGAGATCGACGGGGTCGGCCTGGTGGAGGCCACCGGCCACCACGAGATCACCGACAAGAATTTCCTGACCTGCAAGGCCGAACTGCCCAAGCGGATGTACCTCTCGATCGCCGACGACCTCAAACCGGTCGTCGAGTAGGCCGCTTGCGGCCGTGTCGAGACGAACCCACTCACCCTCACGTTCGTCGAGTAGGCCGCTTGCGGCCGTGTCGAGACGAACCCGCCCCCACGCTGGTTGAGCGAGCGAGGTACGAGCGAGTCGAAGCCAGTCCCCACGTTGGTTGAGCGAGCGAGGAACGAGCGAGTCGAAGCCAACCCCCGCGCCCCTACGGCTTCTCGCCCTCCTGGGTCACCGGCGGCAGCGTGGACCACGGGAAGTTGATCCAGCGGTCGGTCCGCTTCCAGACGTAGTCGCAGCTGATCACCGACTGCGGCTTCTCATAGATCACCGCGGTACGGGCCTCGGCGACCTGCTCGGCGAAGAAGTCCCGGACGAGCTGGAGGGTACGCCCGGTGTCGGCCACGTCGTCGGCGATCAATACCTTCATCCCCGCAAGGTCGACGGCCTGTGGCGTCGGCGGCAGCATCACCGGCATCTCCAGCCGGGTATCGATCCCGGTGTAGAACTCGACGTTCACCACGAACGCGTTCTTCACATCCAGCGCGTACCCCAGGCAGCCGCCGAACGGCAGGCCGCCGCGGGCGATGGAGAGCACCACGTCGGGGTGGAAGCCGCTCTGGTGCACCTCGGTCGCGACTTCGCGTACCGCCACACCGAAGCCGTCGTAGGTCAGGGTCTCGCGCTCGGACATGGAGACATCATGCCGGAGGTATCGCGTTGGCCGCTTCGGGCTCGCTGCCCTATGCTGGTTCGGTCCGCGGCCCAGCCTCGGACAGGTCCCCTTCGTCTAGCGGCCTAGGACACCGCCCTTTCAAGGCGGCAGCGCCGGTTCGAATCCGGTAGGGGATGCCACTGGAAACAGCCCGTTGACTAGGGGCGATGCACTCGACAGGGGAGCGTCGCGAAACGCGGCCACCCGCTCGGGGACACACCAGGGACACAGCTACCAGGGACACAGCTACTCACCGCCCAGCAGCGCATCGAGCCGGTCCACCGCCGCATCCGAGCCGTCCTGGAACAGGCCGCCGTAGCGGGTCAGGGTGAACGCGACGCTGTTGTGACCAGCCCACTCCGACACCTCTCGCACGTTGCACCCGGCCGCGACCAGGATCGCCACGAAGCTGTGCCGCAGCCCGTGGAAGGTCAGCCCCGCCAACTCGGCCGCCTGCACACTCGGCCGCCAGACCCGGTTCCCGAACGTGCCACGGAACAACGGACCACCCGCCTCGGTGGTGAAGACCAGCGCATCAGGCTCCGGCGGCACGAAGGCATCCAGGTGCAGGTCCACCCGCGCCATCACCGACCGCGCGATCGGCACCACCCGCCGCGAACGCCGGGTCTTCGGCTCCTGGTCAAGCAACACCCGACCGTGCACCTCGACCGCCGTCGCTGACACCGTGATCCGCGAGCGCAACACATCGATGCCGGAGCGTCGGAGCCCGACCGCCTCACCCCAACGCAACCCCGCGTACGCCCCCACCAGCACCAACGCCCGATACCGCTGCGGCATCACCGCAACCAGCCGCTCGACCTCCCGCTGAGTCAGATACCGCGACGGCCTGGCCCGCTCACTCGGCAGCGGAACCCGCGCCGCCGGATTCACCGCAATCCGCCGATCCTCCACCGCCGCATCCAGACACTGGCGCAACGCGAACACCGCCTTACGAACCGTGGCAGCCGACAACCCGCCCGCCAACAGATCGGCCACCCAAGACCGCACCTCGCCGTTGGTGATCCGCATCAGCGGCAGATTCCCGAACCGGGGCAGCACCTGACGTTTCATGGTCGTCTCCAACCGCGCCCGGGTGGTCGGCCGCAGGTCATGCCGCGTCGGCACCCACTGAGCCGCCCACTCCGCGAACCGCACCTCACCGCGTCGCGGATCGTGCCAGGTCCCATCGGACAGCGAGGTTTCGAGGTGCGCCTTGCGCCGCTCGGCGTCGATCAGCCGGCCGAAGGTCTCCGAATGCTCGCGCCCGCCCGCATCGCGATAGCGCACCTTGTAGCGCGCAACCTGCCGCACCCGACCAGACACCTCCCGGCGCGGCACCTTGCGCCGTTCGATCGAGGCCACAGCTCAGGCTGCTTTCCGGATCGGATCGGCATGAGCCTCCAACCACTCATCGACCGCCGACAGGCGGTATCGCACATGCCGACCGATCCGATACCCGCGCGGCCCCTCGCCCCGATACCGCCACTCATAGATGGTCCGCACCGGTACGCCAAGCAGCTCGGCAACCTCCTGCACTGACAGCAAACGATCCAACGACTTGGCCATGATCTGCGCTCCTTTGGGGGTTCGTCCTCGCCGGGATTGTGGAGGTGACTGGGCTTCGGCCCGCCAGTCAAGGGCACTTCGTGTCACTTCGTGATTCGCTTCGCTCACCCTGGACAGGCGATCCGAATCCCAGGGATCGGCAGCTATCCCGGCGAGGCCGAATCCTGGCCGCCCCGGTTACCGGTCACGGTGGCTGCGCGGCAGTTGCCGAAACATTCCCGGCTTGTTTGGCTAGTTCGTACTGGGTCCGCCAACGGATCTTCTCCGCGATGGAGGCAAAGATCACCGCCACGTACTCGGTCGGGTCGGGGTGCTCGCTGATCCACACGAACCGCGGCAACCCATCACCGGACAACACGGTCGCGGCCAGCCGCTCGGTCTCCGGCGCGACCACCCCGGCCGCCAACAACGCTTCGCGGACCACGGTGGCACGGTCGGCTTTGTGGTCGCCCAGGGTCTTGCCCGACCACTGCCGCGAGACCAGCACCCGACGCCCGCCCAACCCAAGGTGTTCCCGATCGTGGGCCTTACCCCGGCAACGGCCCGGGAACTGATCGGCGCGCGCATGCTGGGGTTGCACGCCGTAGCGCAGCCAGTTCGCACAGCGCGGCGAACAGGGCAGGTACCTCAGCTCGGCCACCAGCCGGGCGATGTGCGCCTCCCGCCCCGGGTCACCCTGATCGCCGTCGTCGTCGTGGTCGGGGTCGCGGTCGAGAGGGTCGGAGATCGCTTTGGTCAGGTACTTGGTCAGATAGCGCACCGCCCGATCCGCCTCATCGGAGGGGGCGATGATCCCGCGCATATCGGCCTGCGTGCCGAACCGCATCACATGCACCGGCTCCGCAGCCTCATCGGCCAGGGTGGCATCGAGCGCGTCCGCCCAGCTCGGCAACACCGCACCGGTGGCCGGGTCCACATAGTCGGTGCCGTCCCACACCGGCAACCGATCATCGGGATAGACCACCGTGTCACACGGCGGCCACCACACCTGAACGTAGGTGGCCCCGATCACCTGCCGCAGCACCCGCCGAGGCACCGCACCCCGGACCGCGGCGTGCAGGTGCGGAGCCAACCGGGATTGGGGTTCGATGCTGGCGAAGTACTGGACTTTGAACCCCGCACACCGACGCAGGTTCTGCCAGAACCGATCCACCAACTTCGGAAAATGCAACGCATCCAACGCCGCCCGCCGATAGTCATACCCACCCGGATCCACCGGAAGCCCGCCACGCACCCGGCCGTAGGAGCCGAGAGTGAGGGTGAGGAACATCGAGGGCCGATAGGCCCGCCCGTCCGGGGTGGTGAACACCCGGCCCACCGTCCGATCCTCAGCCGGGCGTTTCGGCAGCGAAGCTGCATCGGTTCGCCGCCTGGTCGAACGAACCCGCCGACCACCACCAGCCTGTTCGAACCCGTCCTCATCGTCGCGGGTTTCCTGTGCTGGTGGAGAATCCTCGCTGCTTTCGGCTGTCGTAATGTCGGGTTCGTGGGCGCGGTGCCAGCCCTCGGCGCACTGCTGCATTCGTAACGCCCGAGCTTTCTGCGCACACGGCGGGCAGACGGTTTCCCGGGTCGCACCGCACGGCACCGGTATCCGTTGAGATTCGCCAGTGTCGCGATCCAGCACCCGCCGAATGATCGGGCGGACACAGACCCGATGCGCGGCTGCCAGATCCCGGGCCACCTCCGGCCCGAGTTGCAGCAGCGGCAGCGGAACGCTCACCGCCCGGTCTCCGGGTGGATCGCCTCCAAATTCTCGGTCAACCGGTCCAGCACCTCGCTCAACCGGGCCAACTCCGCACGGCAGTCCTCCCACTCCGACCCCGGCGCTTCGACCTGACGCACCGGCCGCAGGCCCGCGAACTGGCAGAACCGCACCTGCACCGCCTCCGAGGCCTCCGACAGGAGTGCATCCAGCACCCGCTGATGCCGAGGGAACGGCTTGCGAGCGGCCATAAGCTGCCACCGTTCCACCGTCTTCGGGTGCACCTCCGCCCGCTTGGCGACTTCCTCCTTCGTCAGCCGAGACGCACGCATGAACGCAGTCACCAGCTCAGGAGTCCACCGCTCCACAACCGGAGCCTGATATCTACCCGTTGCTGGCTGCCGCTCCCGCAACATCCTCTGAGATTCGCTCGAACCCTGGTTGTGACGCGATGCTGTCTGTTGGCGGGTGGGCATGGTCGTGATGGTCATGTCGGCTCTCCTTCTGTGGGGTGTTCGATGCCGTACGCCTAGTGAATGCCTGTGCGCGACCGAGCACCCGGACAAACCGTCCGGGTGTCCATGCCCGGGGTGCCGGTTTAGGCTGGTCGGCATGAGAGGAGCCGGTGACGCCTACAGCGTCGGTGAGCGGATCGCGTTCTACCGACGCCGCCGTGGCCTGACCCAGCGCGTGCTGGCCGATCTCGTGGGACGATCCGAGGACTGGCTCAGCAAGATCGAACGCAACGAGCGCGATATCCGCCGGCTGGATGTGCTCACCGAGCTGGCCCGCGAGCTGCGCGTGAACCTCGGTGACCTGCTCGGGCAGCCTGTCTTGGTCGAGGACGAGGAACCATCCCAGGACGACGTTCCAGCGATCAGGGAAGCCCTTATGAGCCATCGGCGGCTGTGCCGCACGCTGTTCGGTGGCGTCACTGCGCGACCGGTCGACCTGCGCCATTCGGTCCATCTCACGGAGGCGAGCTGGCGCGACTACCAACAGGGCCGAATCGGGAGGGTGATCCAGGCGCTGCCGGGACTCATCACGACCGCTCAGGCGCTCGAAGAGCAGGCCGAGGGTCCGCAGGCTGCCGATGCGTGGCGGGTGTCCGCGCGGGCGCACCATCTGGCGGCCTCGACTCTGTCGAAGATCGGTGAGGCCGATCTGGCATGGATCGCGGCCGAGCGAGCCATGAGCGCGGGCGAACAATCCGGTGATCCGCTTGCCCTGGCATCCGCCGCCCGGGCCGGTACGCATGCGCTGCTGTCGGTCGGTCGCTACGACGACGCGCTGAATCTCGGTAACACCGCCGCCGCGTGGCTCGAATCGCAGCCCGGGGCCGATGATCCCGAAGCGCTGAGCCTGTCCGGCATGCTGCGTCTGCGTACCGCAGTCGCAGCCGCCCGCAATCAGGACCGGAGCCTGACCAAGGACCTACTCGCGCAGGCCGAGACCGCCGCCGACAAGCTCGGTCACGACGCCAACCACTGGTTCACCAGCTTCGGACCAACCAACGTTCGGCTGCATCGACTCTCGGCAGCCCTTGACCTGGACGATGTGGCTTACGTCCTCGAACACGGTCCCCGGGTCGCCGCCGAGGGGCTCCCCGCTGAGCGTGCCGTCACCCACGATCTGGACATGGCGCGAGCCCACAGCTACACCGCCCAGGACGATGACGCGCTGGATCGGTTGCTCGACGCCGAGCAGAAGGCGCCCCAGGTGGTGCATCACAGCGCCAGTGCACGGGAGACGGTCAAGGCCCTGCACCGTCGCGCCAAGGGCACCGCCGATCCGAAGCTGACCCGGCTCGCGATGAGCTGCCGCGCCATCGCATGAGTCACATCGCAGTCGTCGCCTCCGGTGCCGGGGGAGTCGAAGAACTACGCGAGCAGCTCATCAAGCCGTTGATCGAGTTGGGTCACAGCGCCGCCGTCACACTCACCCCGACCGCAGGCCATTGGCTCGAATCAACCGGTGAGGTTGCGGCGTTGGAACAGGCAACGGGCTACCCAGTGCGCTGGAAATCCCGCCTGCCAAGCGATCCGCGCCCCCATCCGCAACCAGATGTGATCGTGGCCGCGCCGTGGTCGGCGAACTCCACCGCCAAGCTCGCCCTGGGAATCGCAGACAACCAAGCGCTCACCTTCATCTGCGAATCCATGACGCTGGCGCCGACCATCGTCTTTCCCAGAATCAACGCCGCCCACGCCCGACAGCCAGCCTGGACCAGCCACATAGAAGCACTTCGATCCGCCGGCCTGCACCTCATCGAAGGCCGCGACCTCTGGCCGCTCCACGAACCACGGCAGGGGCGCAACCCGCTTCCCTGGCCTCAGATCGTCGCCCTAGCCAACGGCTTGGCCTCTACTGACGAATCCACCTCTAAGTAATCAAGGCGCTCGCTGCGCTCGCGCAGCCGCTGCGGTCCGGTCCTCGCTCCGCTGCGGTCCGGTCCTCGCTCGACTACCGCCGTATACTGACACATCGACTGATTAGGGGCGAGTATGGACTATCACGATTATCGCGCGATGATTGGCGAACGAGCGCCGAATCTGGATCGGGCCATCTCGCAGGTGGCCGAATCACAGGCCCTTCTAGTTGGCCAGATCCTTACTCACGCGGCCACCCATATCGCTCGCCGTATTGTCACGAATCAGTCAGTTAATGACTTCTTTGCACTTCTGTCTGAAGTGCAACAGGGGAATGGTCGATCAGCCATACGCAGCGCGCGGTCGCTAGTGGAACTTTCCATAAACCTTCACGCAATTGCTTCGGATGATCATGCAGCAGACCGGTATTACGATCACCTCGATCTCGCTGCCATCCTGCTCGCGGACTTGAAACCCGGCCTGAATCTGCTAGAACGCAGACGGCGCAGATCCTACAAGCACAGGCTGGCTAAGGGAACTCAAGCAGCAAGAAGCCGATTCGCGTCGGCCGAAAAGAAATACGGTTCCGGATTTAGGCGAGGATGGGCTTCCGACAATCTAAGGGAGCGGGCGAGAAACGCGGGTCTGACCGATTTATACGAGTATTACAGACTGGCCTCTTTGGTGACTCACGGCAGTGCAGGCGGCAGTCTTGGCGTTATAAAGCACAGGCCGATCGAACCTAGGTACACTTTTAGAACCGGCCCTGCTCTGGAGCTAGTGCCGATTGCACTGCTTGCTGGCATTCAGGCATACCTAGCGCTACTGCGAGGCATCTCGCGCTTTCGTCCAGATCTGGATCTTCAGCTCCAGACCGACGATTGCCTAAAGCTGCTTTCTATCTGGCCGGAGGTGTATGAAGCAGTCTGTAAAATCGACTCGACTTTGTGGCCGAAAAATCGAATACCCGGGCCGACTGCCGTGCTGGCCGTACACAGGTCAGGAAAACGGATGCGATACTATCTGCATGTCCCTGCTTCTAGGTCGCTTTGGCCGTCCGAGTCTCCAACAAATCTAACCGAACCCGCCCAGGCCAGCATAGAGGAGTTCCTCGAGCGTTTCTTGGCTGATCCGGATATATATCTTCCGGCAGGTGGAGATTGGCTTACAATCGGATTGCCTGATGTATCTGTGTCGCCGACGGGCCAGCCGCCGATCCCCGACAACTCGCTTTTGATTCGATACGATGGAGATTGGCTCGTCAATACTAGCTGATTATTGGCCCCTGGTGGTGCTTGAATAGAGGAATCGCCTACTCGACCTCGTCGCGACTCTCAGGGCAGCAATCCGTAGCGTCTCGCCTGAGTCTCCTGCATCGGTGTGCATAACTGGGTGACTGGCGCAGCGAGTCTTGGCACACGAATAGGCACTTCACGCACGGTCTGATCGTGACACACCCGCCGCCGAGGTGCGGCCCTGTCGAGTTTCCAAGCAGGCGGCAGTGCTGGTCGCCCCCGCGACCAAGACGTGCGCCCGGGACACGAGCGGGACACACGCCGCCCGGATTCACCCCGTACCACCCCGAACCAGCACGTAGTCACAGCGCGGGTTTCCGCCGCGCGGACCCTCCCAGGAACCCCTCAGGCCACCCTTTCAAGGCGGCAGCGCCGGTTCGAATCCGGTAGGGGATGCCAGTACGCCTCGATCCTTGAGCGAAGAGTCGAAGGGTCGCCGCTCCGCGCAGTCAGTTGCCACCCCGGAGTCCGAACGCCAGGACATGCAGTAGTCCGCGGAGTCCATGATCAAACCCAGTGGGACTGGGTTTCGGTGTGGTCAGATTTCGACTAGTGCATGTCCCAGCGCATGGCTTCGAGCTGAGTGGTTGGCGTACGGGCTCATCTCGACACGGTCGCTGCGCGACCTACTCGATGAGCGTGAGGGGCGGTCGCTGCGCGACCTACTCGATGAGCGTGGGCATACCTCGCTCGCTCAGCCAGCGGGCGTGCGCGGGATCAGCAGGTCCAGGGTGGTGCGGGCGCGGTTGGTGAGGGTTTCGATGACCCCGGGCTTGTCGGAGTGGTGGTCCAACAACGCCTGCTCGAAGATGCCGTCGAGGAGGGCGTACGCGGTCTGGTGGTCGACCAGCGCCTCGGTGCCCGCCAGTTCGCAGATCCGGTCCAGCACCCGGCCGACCATGGTCGCCAGGCTGTCGTCGATCGCCTCGACGGCGTCGCGCAGTTCGGGGGTGAACATGCTCTGGGAGCGCAGGTCGTACCAGAGCCGGTGCATCTCCGCCTCGCCGAGCAGGCTCTCCACCAGCTTCGCCGTGAACCGCTCCCGCAGTTCACCGTCGGTCTGGGAGGTCTCGACGATCTCGTCGTAACGGTGCACGCACTGGGCCTTGTAGTGGCGCACGCAGTAGACGATCAGCTCGGTCTTGTCGGCGAAGTAGTAGTGCACGACCCCGTGCGAGAACGGTGAGTTCTGGGCGATCTCGCGCAGGCTGGTCCGCGCATATCCCAGCTCGCCGAGCGTGGCCAGGGCCGACTCGGCCAACTCGATCCGGCGCCGCTCGCTCTTGTCGACGCCCCGATCGGCGCGGGCGGCATTGCTCGTCGTGGTCGCGGTCATCAGCCTCCTGTCGATGCGCCCGGGTCGGGTTCGGGCAGGCCTCCCCCAATGTACGCCTGCCCGAATCCTTGACAACTGTCCAGAAAACTCTTGACAGTTGTCAAGTCATCGGGCAGCGTGTGGCTCACATCACACCCACCGGCAGAGCAATGGAGCACGCGATGGCAGACACAGCGACGGCAACGAAGACCAGCAGCGGATACGACCTCAGTGGGCGCCGGGCGCTCGTCACCGGCGGCGCCCAGGGGCTCGGTGAAGGGATGGCCAAGGCCCTCGCTGCCGCCGGCGCCCGGGTCGTGCTCGCCGACGTGCAGCCCCAGGTCGACCAGACCGCGGCCAACCTGGGCGAGGGGCATGGCGCGGTCCAGCTCGACGTCACCGACGACGCCGGCTGGGAACGGGCGATCGAGGAGACCATCAACCAGCTCGGCGGCCTGGACATCCTGGTCAACAACGCCGGCATCGAGATCACCAACCTGATCACCGAGGTCAGCGCCGACGAGATCCGCAAGCAGCTCGAGGTCAACATCCTCGGCACCGCGCTGGGCATCAAACACGGCCTGCGCGCGATGCGCCCCGACGGCCCGGCCGGAGGCGGTGGGTCGATCATCAACGTCTCCTCGGTCGCCGCCACCATCGCCTTCCCCGGTATCGCCATCTACTCCGCCACCAAGGCCGCGGTGGACCGGCTCACCCGGGTGAGCGCCATGGAGGCAGGAAAGCTCGGTTACGGCGTACGCGTGAACGTCATCTATCCCGGTCTCGTGCCGACCGCGATGGGTGCCGGGTTGGCCCAGGACGTCGCCAGCATCGGCCTCTTCGAGTCACCCGATCAGGCCGTCGCCGCGGTCGTCGACCAGACCCCCGCGGGCCGGCTCGGCGCGGTCGAGGACATGGCCGATGTGGTGGTCTTCCTGGCCTCCGATGCAGCGCGATTCATCACCGGGGCAGGGATTCCGGTCGACGGCGGAATGGGGATGTGACGATGAGTGACAAGCCTGTCGTGGTCTACGGTGCCTCCGGTTACACCGGTCGGCTGGTGTGTGAATATCTGCGCGAATACAACGTTCCGTTCGTGGCCGCCGGTCGCAACGAGGAGAAGCTGGCCGACTCGATGGCCTCGCACGTCCCCGGCATCGAGACCGCCGACTACGAGATCCAGACCGTCGAACACTCCGTCGACGCGCTGACCTCCCTCTTCGACGGGGCGAAGGTCGTGCTGAACACCGTCGGCCCGTTCAGCAAACACGGTCCCGAGGTCGTGGAGGCCTGCCTGGCCAGCGGGGCGCACTACACCGACACCACCGGTGAGCAGGACTGGCTGATCACCTGCGACGAGAAATACGGTGCCGACTTCGCCGCGGCCGGGCTGTTGCTCTCACCGGGCATCGCGCAGATGTACACCACCGGAGAGATCGCTGCCCAGCTCTGCCTGGAGACGCCCGGCCTGGACACCCTCGACGTGGCCGTCTTCTGGGGCGGATCGCCGACCATCGCCTCCACCCGGACCATCCTCGTCAACGCCGCCACCTCCAAGGCGCATTTCCTGCAGCAGAACGAATACGTCGAGTTCGACCCCGATCAGGGACTCGTCCCACTCGTCGTACCCGGGCAGCACGAGCTCGCGCTTTCCCTGCCCTGGGGCGGAACCTCGCATCCGGTCTGGTTCAAACACGACCCCCGAGTCGCCAACTGCAAGGCCCAGGGCGGAGTCTTCAATGCCGCACTGATGAACGGCGTACCGCAGATCGTCGCCGGGGCACTGGAGGCCACCAAGGACATGAGCGAGGAGGAACGCGACGAGGCCCTCACCGCGACCGCCGCCCAGGTGATGAACGAAATGCCGCCGCGGGAAAACCCACGCCTGAACAAATCCCTCGACTCGGTGTACGCCTCCGGTCCGCTCGGCCGCGCTCACTGCGTGATCCACGGCAACAGCAACTACAAGCAGACCGGACTGCTGCAGGCGTACGCCGCGTATTCCCTGCTCCAGCAACCACCCCACCGCACCGGCTTCGCCTCCGGTTGCCAGGCGTTCGGGCATCGCGAACTGCTCGGCACGCTGCGGTCGTTCGGGCTGGTCGCCGAACCGGTGCTCACGGTGCAGGCCTGAACCCATGCGGCTCGTCGACTACCTGGACAAGGGGGCATCACTGGGTCCCGACCGGCCCTGCCTGACCACCGACGGCGAGTCGATGTTGTACGCCGAGGTGCAGGAGTTGTCGTGGCGGATCGCCGATGCCCTGTACGCCGCAGGGGCGCGGCCCGGGTCGAAGGTCGCGATCCTGTCCGGCAACGACCCGGTCGCGTTCTCCGGGGTCTTCGGCATCTCCCGCGCCGGTTGCGTCTGGTGCCCGATCAACCCGCGCAACGAGGCCGCCGAGAACCGGGACCTGTTGGAGCTCTTCGATTGCGAGGTGCTGATCTTCCAGGCCGCGTACGCCGACCTGGTGGCCCAGATCCGCCCCGACCTGGCCGCCGTGCACACCTGGGTGTGCCTCGACGGCCAGGTCGAGAGTGCGCTCGGCTGGGCCGAGTTCCTCGACGCCGGTGACCGACCGGCCCCGCAAGCAGACATCGCCGCGCCCGTTCAGGTACGCGGGCGCGGCGGTGTCGTCCAATCCGACCCGGCTGACCCCGCGGACGACCTGGCCCTGATCGCCGGTACCGGTGGCACCACCGGCCGGCCGAAGGGGGTGATGCTCACCGGGCACAACCTTGAGACGATGAGCGCCATCACCCTGATGAGCTATCCGTTCGAAGGGCGGCCGGTCTATCTCGCGCTGGCGCCGCTGACCCATGCAGCCGGGGTGCTCTGCTTCCCGATTCTCTGCCTGGGTGGGGAAATCATCATCATGCGTCGTCCCGACGTGGCGGAGTTCCTGCGGCTGATCGCCGCGCACGGGGTCACCCACACCTTCCTCCCGCCGACGCTGATCTACATGGTGCTCGCCGCCGACGAGTTGGATGCCACCGACCTGTCCTCGCTGCAGTGCTTCTGGTACGGCGCGGCGCCCATCTCGGTGACCAGGCTGGCGGAGGCGCTGCGCCGGATCGGGCCGATGGCGCAGTTGTTCGGCCAGACCGAGGCACCGATGATGATCTCGACGATGGCACCGCGCGATCACTTCGGTGCCGACGGCGAGATCGCCACGGACCGACTCGCCTCCGCTGGCCGACCCAGCCCCCTGGTGCAGGT
This sequence comes from Enemella evansiae, assembly GCF_002250705.1. Lineage (GTDB taxonomy): Bacteria > Actinomycetota > Actinomycetes > Propionibacteriales > Propionibacteriaceae > Enemella > Enemella evansiae. The sequence continues at coordinate 140,200 of NZ_NMVP01000036.1, read as the reverse complement.
CGGCATTCTGGCCGAGGACGGCTCCCTGCTGGGAACGGGGGAGCGCGGTGAGATCGTGGTCCGCTCCTCGCTGGTGATGCGCGGCTACTACAAGAATCCCGAGGCCACCGCGGAGGCGAGCATCGACGGTTGGCACCGGACCGGTGACATCGGCTACCTCGATGACGACGGTTTTCTGTTCATCGTCGACCGCGCCAAGGACATGATCATCACCGGCGGCTTCAACGTCTATTCCAGCGAGGTCGAACAGGCGCTCTTCGCGCACGAGTCGGTGCAGGACTGTGCGGTGATCGGCCTGCCCGATGAGAAATGGGGCGAGCGGGTGGTGGCCGTGGTGCAACCCGCCGCCGGACACCAGGTCGATCCCGAGGAGCTCAAGGCATTCGTGAAGAGCCGGATCGGCTCGGTGAAGACCCCGAAGCAGATCGAGGTCTGGGATGACCTGCCCCGCTCCAAGGTCGGCAAGATCGTCAAACCCGACATCCGGGCGCGGTTGGGTTGAGCAACCCGGCTGCGGAATCTGCGGCTCGATCTGCGACACGCCGTGGAATGGGGTCGGTTGGTGAATCGAGCCGCAAATTCTGACGGGCGGGCTTCGACTCGCTCGTACCTCGCTCGCTCAGCCGGCGTGGCTTCGACTCGTCGCTGCGCTCCTCGCTCAGCCGACGTGGGTAGGACGCTGCGCTGCGCTCGCTCAGCCGGCGTCATGCGGCCCTGCTACAAATGAAACATGTATATGGTGCCCGCCCAGAGCGGACGTCGGATCGTGATCACCGGGGCCAACAGCGGCACCGGCAAGGAGGCCACCAAACGGCTCGCGGCCGCCGGCGCCGAGATCGTGATGGCCTGCCGCTCCGCCGAGCGGGCCGAGGCCGCCCGCGCGGAAATCCTCCAGCAGGTCCCCGGCGCCAACCTCGAGATCAGGCTGCTCGACCTGTCCAGCCTGGCCAGCATCCGCGCCTTCGCCGATGAACTGGTCGCCGACGGCCGGCCGCTGCACACCCTGATCAACAACGCCGGTGTGATGACCCCGCCGGAACGGCTCACCACCGCCGACGGCTTCGAACTCCAGTGGGGCAGCAACTTCCTCGGCCACTTCGCGCTCACCGTCCGGCTGCTGCCCACCCTGCTGCAGGCCGAGCGGCCCCGCGTCACGACCATGTCCAGCGGCATGGCCCAACTGGGTTCGATCAACTTCGCCGACCTCGACTGGCAACGCAGCTACCGGCCCGAACGGGCGTACGCCCAGTCCAAGCTCGGCAACCTGCTGATGGGCCTGCAGCTCGCGAAACTCTCCACCGAGCGCGGGTGGCCGCTCACCTCGACGATGGCGCACCCCGGCTACACCCGCACCAACCTGCAGTCCGCCGGTGCGGCCCTGGGCGGCAGCCGGCGCAGCACCCTGACCAAGCGGATGACCGATCTCAACGTGCTGCCCGCCCAAGAGGTGGAGACCGGCACCGAGCCGCTGCTGGTCGCCGCCGCCGACCCGGCCGCGGTCAACGGCGGCTACTACGGACCGGGTGGCCGGTTCGGGCTGGTCGGCTCGACCGCGCCGACCAAGCTCTATCGCAGCACCGAGGGGCCCACGCTGGCGAGCTCTCTGTGGGCCGTCGCCGAGGCCGCCACCGGGACCAGCCTGAACCCCTGAACCGGCCGGTCAGGGCCGAATCGCTGACCCATCGAATCCCCGGCCGGGCTGGATCGGCCGTGCCATGATGGCTCGGTGGTGCAGCGGCAGGAGATCTCTCGGGTGGGCCAGCGCGCGCTGACCCGGCTGGGCCCTGCCCGGGACTGGGCTCTCCAGGTGCAGCCGACCGGCCCCCGGCCGACCTGGCAGCGCCGCGGTGCGTCCATCTTCGGGCTGCTGCTGCTGGCCTTCGCGGCCAGCTGGGTGATCAGCCGTGGTGGCACGTTCACGCCCTGGCGCCCGCAGCTGGTCGAGCTGCACACCATGCTGGACGCCTCGGGCCCGTTGCTGTCGGGCAAACGGATGTACGACCCGGGAACCCCGTTCCGGCTGACCCCGTTCGCGGCCCTGGCCGCCAGTCCGCTGAGCCTGCTCCCGTGGCCGCTGCTGGAGATCGTCTGGGGGCTGCTCAACGTGGCCGTGGTGGCGTTCGCGCTGCGCCGGATCCCGGTGCTCGGCTGGCGGGTCGGGCTGGCCGGGGTGATCGTGTTGAACACCGAACCGGTTCGCACCGCGTTCTCCCTCGGTACGCCACTGCTGATCCTGGTCGGGCTGATCGGGATCGATCTGATCTCCCCGACCGGCCGCTCCCGCTGGGGTGGGGTGGCCACCGGTCTGGCGATCGCGGTCTCGCCCTATCTGGCACCCTTCCTGCTCGTGCTGGCCGCCGCCCGACGGCGCCGCGCTGCACTCGTCGGTCTCGGCGTCGCCACCGCCTGCTCGCTTGTGGCGCTGCTGGTCTCCCCGGGGGCGACCGCCCGCTGGTTCCGGATCGCGGTACCGGAGCGGCTGATTCCCGATCCTGCTGTGGTGCTCAACCTGAACAACCAGTCGATCACCGGCTCCCTGATGCGCTGGGGGACACCGGCCCTGCTGGCGGTCGGGGTGGCCTGGCTGACCGCGCTGCTGCTGCTCGCCGCCGGTCTGCTGCTGGCTCGGCGGGGGTACGCCTGGACCGCGGTCGGGGTGGTCGGCCTGGCCGTCACTTCGGTCAACTGGCTGGTCTGGCCGCACGAATACATCTGGCTGGCCCCGCTGGCGGTCGCGCTGCTGCTCCGCGGACTGCCGGCGATCGCCCGGATCCTGGGCGCCGCGCTGGTGGTCTGGGCCGGGATGCGGCCCTGGCGGGTCATCCAGGAGGGCCATGAGGCCGAGGATCCGCCCCTCAGCGCCCTGGAGAAGTGGACGGCCAACGGCTCCGCGCTGCTGCTGATCGCCTTCGCTGTCCTGATGCTCACCCTCGAGCTGGTACGCCTCCGCGCCGAGCGCCGGTCGAGCGAGCGCCCGCCGGTCGATGCCAGCGCGGCCGGTGACCCCACCGAGGCCTTCGCGACCCGCTGGATCGGTTGGTGGGTCCCGCTGCTGGCCGCGATGTGGCTCGCCGGATCCTTCTTCCGGCCGGAGTCCAGCTTCATCCCGTGGCGGCCGCTGATGCCCGACTTCGACGTCTACACCGTCGCCGCGCGCACCCTGTTGCAGGGCGGGGACATCTACAACATCCAGGGCTGGCCATTCCTCTATCCGCCGTTCGCCGCGGTCCTGGCGCTGCCCACCGGGCTGAGTCTGGACATGCGGACCGTCGGCATGTTCGTCATGCAGGTGCTCAACGTGTGCGCCTTCACCGCGGTCGTCTGGCGGATCGGCGTACGCGGTTGGCGCGCGCCGGTGCTGGTGGCCGCGGCGCTCTGTCTGATCGGCACCCTGGACGCCGACATCAAGATGGGCAACATCCACGGGCTGATGGTGGCGCTGATCTTCCTCGATCTCGCGCCGGGGCCCGGCGTGCTGCGGCGAATCCTGCCGGTGAAGCGATTCCCGCGGTTGGACCGGGAACGGTTGATCCCGATGGGGGTGCTGATCGGGTTGATGACCGCGATCAAGATCATCCCCGGGCTGTTCATCATCTATCTGCTGCTCACCCGTCGCTATCGGGCCGCGCTGGTCGCGATCGGCACCGGTGCCGCGGTCACCCTCGGTACTGCGCTGATCCTGCCCAGTCAGACGATCCAGTTCTTCCGGTTGCTGCTCGGCGGCAAGATCGGTGGTTACGCCGCCGGCCCGCTGGTGCACTACCAGGGTTTCGTCAGTGCCATGCAGCGTTTCGTCGGGTACGCCGACAGCACCCGCATCCTGCTGACCCTGCTGGGCATCGTGATCGGCCTGATCGGCTTGTTCGCCGCCGTCCGCTGGCACCGGGTCGGCCAGGAATGGCTGGCGCTCACCCTGTGCGGTGCGGCCACCATCCTGATCTCCCCGCTGGCCTGGAACTACTACTACCTGTGGCTGCTACCCGGTGCGCTGATCGCGGCCCGCCAGTGGTGGTTCTCCGACCTGGGTCAGCGGGTCGAGCTGCCGGATACGAACGCAACGGCGCGATTGCCTGCCACCATTGGATTCCTGCTGCTCGCCCTGGCCCTCTGGCAGGCCTTCCAGTTCCATCTGGCGCTGCCGTCGGACAACAACATCGAGTTCACCTACAACTTCTGGCACAAGCTCGCGGCCGGTTTCATGCCGTTCGCGACCAGCATCCTGCTGCTCGTCGCCATGTTCAACAACCGCCCCTGGCGGGCCCGCCGCGCGGAGGTCGTCAGCGAACCGTGATGTGCACGTGGTCCTTGTGGTTGGCGGTCACCGAGCCGCGATCGGCCATGTAGCGCCAGCCCTCCGAGGATCGGGCCACCGAATAGATCCGCTGGTTGTGGATCACATACTCCACGTTCAGCCGGGTGGCGTTGGCGCGGATGTAGTCGGCGACCCGCTGGCCGAGTGCCGCATCGGTGTAGGTCATCGCGTCGATGGCCCGACCCGAGGGGTGATCGGGGATCGAGTCCGGGCGTACCCCACCGTAGGAGCGGATCTCGGGGAACTTCGCCTGCAGTTCGGCCAGCACCTGCCGCGAGTTCGCGGTCAGCCCGGCGGCGCCGACCACGTTGGCGGAACCACCGCCACCGCCGACCGGACCGGGTGCGGTGTCGCTCAGATACTTGGCGGTGACCCAGCGGGCCGCACCGTTGTAGACGATCTGGGCGCGGCCGTTCTCGACCCGCCCGGTGACGTCCAGGCGGGCCCCGGCGGGTGCGTCCCCGTAGCTGGTGAACACATCGCCGGACCCGGAGCGCAGGATCAGGGCGGTGGTGGCGTACTTCTGGCCGACGACGGCGGGCAACCCGCTGGTCGGCGGTTTGCCGACCGTCGAGGTGCCGGAGAGGTAGCTGCTGTTCACCCAGCGCACCGCGCCTTCGAAGACGATCTGGGTGCGTCCGTTCTCGGTGACGCCGGTGAGCTGCAGCACGGTGCCGCGCGGCACGTCCTTGATGTTGGTGAAGACCGCGCCGGAGGTGGTGCGGATCATCAGTTCGGCGGTCGCGGTGGCCGTGCCGACGATCGGGGGCAGGCCGGGGCCGGGGGAGGGTGCGGGGGTCGCAGGGCTGCCGGAGAGGTACTGGCTGGAGACCCAGCGGGTCTGACCCTGGTGGCGGATCTGGGTGTAGCCGTTGCTCTGCACGCCGGTGCTGTCCACCCGGGTGCCCTTGGCGAGCACGGTCACCACGCGGTAGCTGATACCGGCGCCGGTGCGCACGTTCAGCGCGGCGGTGGTGTACGCCGAGCCCTGGGCGACGGTGTTGCCGGCTGGCTGCTGCCCGATGCCCTGGGCGTTCAGATAGAGGTCGGAGACCCAGCCGGTGCCGCCGCGGTAGCTGATCGGCATCCAGCCGTTCTTCGCCGGGCCGGTGGAGTCGATCCGCGCACCGGTGGGCAGGCCGCCGATGATCGGGCTGTTCAGGCCGGGGCCGGAGCGGACGTTCAACCCGCCGTTGGCGCGCACCGTGAAGGGGTCGGCCTGGGCCGATCGGCTGGCGGCGACGCTGGCGACCAGGCCGCCGCTGGTGAGCAGAACGGCAGCGCCGCCCAGGGCGACCACCGCCCTGACATTGCGCAGGACGTTCACGATGTTCCTCCCCGACGGCCTTCCCCAGCCGTCGCGTCAGTGGCCCGGTCCCTTCCCCAGGATCGGGTCGTCCCAGGCGGCCCGGCGAGCGGCTCACTGTGAACCCGTCCGCAACAGCAACCTCAGACTGCGCAGGACTTTATCCACGACTCAGAATCCTCAGCAATCGATCAGAGGAACTTTCGTCCCGAGGGCAACTCGACACGCCGTGTGCGGGTGTAAAATTACAATGATGTGATTTGTCGGGTCGGATAGGTTCGGGCCATGGCGGTGGAGATGTCGTTCGGGGAGTTCGAGGATCTGGTGGCCGATGCCCTCGACCAGGTGCCCGACGAGCTGGTCGCGCTGATCGACAACTGCATCGTGATCATCGAGGAGGAACCCCCCGAGGGGGACCCCAAACTGCTCGGTCTCTATGACGGAATCCCTTTGACGGAAAGGAATTCCGACTACACGATGGTGCTGCCCGACCGGATCTTCATCTACATGAATCCGACCCTGGCGATGTGCTCGGACCGCGACGAGGTGGTCGATGAGGTGCACATCACCGTGGTGCACGAGATCGCCCACCACTTCGGCATCAACGACGAGCAGTTGCATCAGCTCGGCTACGCCTGAGCGGTGCCTTTCGGCGCCGCGGGCGGGCGGTCATTCGACAGCCGCAGAAAAGCCTCAAGTGCCGGATGAGGCTCCGAGTGACCGGTTGCGCGGCGAGCCGGTCATGAGCTGGATCCAGCGGACCTGCAGCCAGGTCGCGCCCCAAACGATCCATGGGGTGGCGAAGAGCAGGACGTATCCGGGAAGCGAGTGGACCGCGATGACACCGAGCCAACTCGGTCCGCCCCACGAATCCGGTCCGAACTCGGCGCCCCAGAAAACGATCGGGTAACTGATGCTGTAGGCCACCTGGATCCAGGGGTAGACGCACAGGAAGAAGACGACGAACGACACCGGCAGGTTGAACACCACGAACAGGATCTCCCGCCACGTGCGCCACGAACCCACCCGGGCGCCGAATCTCCGCAGCAGACGGCCCTCGACCCGAGGGTGCTCGTGCGGCTCACCGATATCGGCCCGCAGCAGGAAGCGTGCCCGTCCCCGCTCGAAGGCCGCGACCCGTCCGGCGACCGCGGCGGAGAGCAGGAAGACGAGTGTGCCCAGCAGCACGATCATCAGCGGGATGCTGGCGATCACACCGGTCATCAGGAGAGCGAAGCCTACGGCCGCGACCGGGAGCCCGAGGAGACCGTAGAGCGTCCGTCGCCAGGTCATCGCCCGAAACGGCGCGGTCAGGACCGATCGTGCAAGGGTCGTCACGCTACCGGCGCTCCAAGCACCCAGCTCTCTTTTCTGGCCGACACCCAGGTCGACACCGCGCCGAAGGCGGAGGCCGGGGCGTACCCGGCCTGCAGGTCGGAGTGATCCAGCGCGGTGGCGCCGCTCAGCTCGGCGAGTCGGTAGAGGGGATCGTGGTCGGCGCGCACCACGACCACCCGCAGCGATCGCTGCGCCTGATTGGCCTCCAGGGTCTCGAGCACCTCGGCCCGCATCCCGGGCGCCACGATCACCAGCGGTGTCCCGCCGGCGAGCACCCGCTCGAGGGTCGGCAGCAGTTCGCGCAGCGACTCCACCGGCTCGCTGCAGACCAGCACGGTCGCATCGTCGGCCACCGCCCAGCCGGTATCGGGATCGGTGACGAAGCGGGTGCTGGCCAGTCCGGCGGGCACCGGGGTGGCCGCGGCGACGCGGGCCCGCAGCGCCGTCCGGCGTACCGGGTCGAGCGCCAACGACTCGGCGTCCTCGGGCGTACGCAGGGCCTGGTCGTGGTCGAGATAGCGCGGCGGTGCGGCGTCGGCGGGCAGCCCGGGGACGTTCCGGTCGGGCGGCAGGCTGCGTGCCCGCTGGGCGCGCAACCGGCGTTCCCGATCCCAGAAGCCACCGAGCAGGATGACGGCCACCCCGAGCCCCATCACGACCGCCAGTGCGGCCTGCCAGCCCGCCATCAGTCAGTCACGGCGTACGCCACTCAGCGCCAGTTCTGGTCGTTCGGCGGCTGCTGCCCCTGCTGCTGGTAGCCCTGCTGCTGCGGGTAGGCCTGGCCCTGGTAGGGCTGCTGGGGCTGCCCCTGGTACTGCTGCGGCTGGCCCTGGTATTCCTGCGACGGCCCCTGGCCGGCACCGTACCCGGGCTGCTGCGGCCCCTGGCCCAGCGCCGGCTGCTGTGACTGGTCCGACTGCTGCTGGCCGTTGCCGTTGCCGTTGCCATTGCCCGAGCCGCGGCGCGGGCGGGCGGCGGCCGGATTCTCCAGCGCCTGGGCCTCCTCGATCGCCTCGTTCACGGTGCGCTTGGAGGCCTCCTCATCGGCCTCCTTCTGATCGGCGATCTCGGCGAACACGTCGACCTTCTCCGGTGCGGCGAACTTGCTCTTGTCCGACACCTGCGCGGGGATGCCCTCGTTCAGCTGGTTGACGGTGTTGCCCAGGCCCTTGAGCGCATCGTTCAGCTCGCTCGGCACGATCCACATCTTGTTGGAGTCGCCGCGGGCCAGGTTCGGCAGCATCTGCATGTACTGGTAGGAGAGCAGCGCCTGATCCGGTTCCCCGGCGTGGATGGCGCCGAAGACGGTGGTGATCGCCTGCGCCTCACCTTCGGCGCGCAGCATCGCGGACTGCCGATCGGCCTGGGCACGCAGCACCGCGGCCTCGCGCTCACCCTGGGCACGCAGGATCGCCGACTCCCGGTCACCGCCGGCGGCCAGGATCTGGGACTGTCGCTGACCCTCGGCGAGCAGGATCGCCGCCCGCTTGTCCCGCTCGGCGCGGGCGCCCTTCTCCATCGCATCGCGGATCGTCGCCGGCGGCTCGATCGAGCGCAGCTCGACGCGGTTCACCTTGATGCCCCACTTGCCGGTGGCCTCGTCCAGCACCACCCGCAGCTGCTGGTTGATCTCCTCGCGGCTGGTCAGCGTACGTTCCAGATCCAGGCCGCCGATGATGTTGCGCAGCGTGGTCATGGTGAGCTGCTCGATCGCCGACTCGTAGTTCTGCGCCTCATAGGCCGCGCGGACCGGATCGACGATCTGGAAGTAGATGACCGAGTCGATGCCGACCATCAGGTTGTCCTCGGTGATCACACCCTGCGGCGGGAAGGAGACCACGTTCTCGCGCATGTCCATCTTGTAGGAGATGCGGTCGATCACCGGTACCACGAAGTGCAGCCCCGGTTCGAGGGTCTTGTGGAACTTGCCCAATCGCTCCACCAGCCCGACCTGTTGTTGCCGGATCACCTTGATCGCGGTGGTCAGCAGTGCCACCACGAAGACGATGAGCAGTGGGATCCAGATGAACTCCATGGACGGGCCTTTCTCGTTATGGGGTAGGGGAGGTCAGGTGGTGAGTGGGCGGTTGCGGGGGTGGACCAGGGCGGTGACGCCGTCGACCTCGAAGACGTCGACCTCCTCGCCGGGGGAGATCACCACGTCCGGGGCGTACGCGCGGGCGCTCCAGGTCTCACCGTTGATCTTGACCTCACCAGACTGGCGGGTCACCTCGCGGGTCACCACGCCCTCGGCGCCGACGACCTGTTCGACCGAGCTGCGGTAGCCCTTGCTGTTGCGCATCCGGGAGAGCAGTGCGGGGCGGAGCAGGAACATCGTTGCGACCGCGACGATCAACGCGACGACGATCTGGATCACGAACGCCCCGGGCAGGACCAGGGCGGTGGCCACCCCGGCGAGCGCGCCGGAGGCCAGCATCAGCAGGATCAGATCACCGGTGAACAACTCCGCGGCGCCCAGCAGCAGTGCGATCCCGAGCCACGTCGCCCAGAGATGTTGGCTGAACCACTCCATTGCCAGCACCCCCTCTTTCACTCCAGTCTCTCAGATGACGCCAAGTCCTATCACGCTGGCGGACCGAGGAGCGCTGCGAACTTCTCCCACGCTGGCCGAGCGAGGAGCGCGGCGGGTTTCCCCACGCTGGCTGAGCGAGGAGCGCAGCGACGAGTCGAAGCCACTCGTGACAGACTTGGACGAGGGGGAGCGATGGGACGCACCGAGCAACTGGAGCTGGGCAGCGGTTCGCGCTGGTGGCAGTTCCTGCTGGCGTTCGTGCTCGTTGCCGGGCTGGTTGCTGCGGGTGTCCAGGCGTACGCCCGGCGGCTCGATCCGCCGACGCCTCCGGCGCAGATCCAGCAGCCGCAGACGCCGACCCCGACACCGACGCGGACCCGGAGCTGGGATCCGGACCGGTCCGCGACCCGGAACCTGCTCTACCGCTGGCAGTTCCCCGACGGCTTCACCTGCTGGCGGTTCGAGCGGCGCGACCGCGTCCCGCGGGGTGAGCGAGTGGCCTACCTGGAGTCGCTGGTGCGTTGCCTGGCGACCCTGCACGACGGCCCGATGGGGCGGATGCGGCGGCAGGTGGGAACCATCCCTCGGCTGGTGGTCGAGGGGCGGGATCCGATCATGGTCTGTCCGACCACCCAGCACGCCGACTGGGGGGCGGTCTACTGCGCGGTGAATCAGACGATCACCTATCGGCTGCCGCCGCCCGAGGAGTTCGACGAGGACCCGAGCGCCGATGAGTTCCTGATCGCGCACGAGTACGCCCACCACCTGCAGGCGATCTCGGGGATCTGGGTGAGCGCCTCGTCGCGGTATGCCGGCGAGGAGGCCTTCGGCCGCCGGATCGAGTTGCAGGCCACCTGCATGGCCGGTGCCCTGGTCGCCGGCTCCTGGAGCCCGATCCAGCGCCCGCGCGAGGTCCGGCAGCGCGACCTGGATTCGCTGGCTCGCTGGCCCGCGGACTGGGCGTCCACCCACGGCACGCCGGAAGCCCGGCGGACCTGGGCCCGCGCCGGCATGACCGGGCCGTGGTATTCCGGCTGCAACACCTGGCGCGTCCCCACCGAACAGGTCCGCTGACGCTCATCGAGTAGCCGCGCGGTGCCGCAGCCCGTGACGTTCATCGAGCAGCCGCGCGGTGCCGCAGCGAAGCAAGGCGGCGCGGGGCGTGTCGGGATGGACCGCAGCCAGCTACCCGGCCGGAAGACGGACGCCATCGCACCGATGGGCCGCCGAAATTGCGGCTCGATCTCGGAAACCGGCCCAGATCGACCGGTTCGCACATCGAGCCGCAAATTCCGCAGGGGCGCATCGGGCTGAACCACGTCGACCGAATCCGTGTTGCCCCGCGTACGCCCTCCTCGGCTACCCTGTGCACGCCCCTATAGCTCAGTTGGTTAGAGCAGCGGACTTTTAATCCGCGGGTCCTGGGTTCGAGTCCCAGTGGGGGCACCCAGTGGGGCAGTGCCCGGGGACGGGCTATCGTCTCGATGCCATGAAGCTGCTCGCCTTCTTCCGGGCCAACCCGTGTGGTGCCCTGCTGCTGCTGCAGATCGTGGCCCTGCTGGTCTACCCGTTCCTGGACGATCTCGGCACCGGGCGGCTGGTGGTGAACCTGATCGGCATCGTCGTGGTCGCCGTCGCGGTCGCCGCGGTACGTTCCACGCCGGCGTTGACCTGGGTCTCGGTGCTGCTCGGCGGTCCGGTCCTGGTGCTCACCATCCTGGAGATCGTCGTCCACGACCCCTGGCTGATCGTGGCCGCATCCACGCTGCAGGCGGCCTTCTACTTCTACACCGGGTACGCGCTGATCCGGTACATGTTCTTCGACACCGATGTGAGCCTCGATGAGGTGCTGGCCACCGGTGCCACCTTCACCGTCTTCGCCTGGGGATTCGCGTACGCCTATCAGGCGCTGCAGGTGATCTGGCCGATGTCCTTCTCCGCGGCGACCAACGCCGAGAACCCGCGCACCTGGATGGAACTGCTGTTCCTGTCCATCACCATCCTGACCAGTACCGGGTTGTCCGACATCATCCCGATCCGGCCGCAGGCCCGCGCCGTGGTCGCGATCGAGCAGATCGCCGGAATGCTCTATCTCGCCGTCATCGTCGCCCGGGTGATCGCGCTGATGGCCCGCCGCCAGCAGCTCCGCGCCTCGGGCTCCGACGACGACTGAGGTGGCCCGCCGTCCCCGGTTCGGTGAACCGGCCGCCCGATAGACTCCTGTCCCGCGTTATCAAGCAGGCAAGGAAGTCATGGGCATCTTCGCATCCAACGGACGACTCGAGCAGGACTTCTCCACCAGTGCCGATACCGTCCGGGCCACGATCGAGAAGGTGGTCTCGGAGCAGGGTCACCATCTGGGAGCGGTGAGCCCCGACCGTGAGCGCTACGAGGTGACCACCAAGCGCACCGCGTTCAACTGGGGCACCGCACTCGCCCTGACCCTCTCGGAGAACGGCGCCGGCACCAGCGTCGTGATCGACTACGACAACTCACCGGGTTCCCCGAAGGCCCTGATGGATGGACGCAAGAACACCAAGGCCGCGCAGCAGTTCCTCGATCAGCTCGTCGCGGCGAGCTGACCCTGAACGGCCGACGACTCAGCCGTACCAGGGTTTGGTGGCGGCCGCCAGGGTGCCGTCCTTCTCGGCGATCACCAGCCACTGATCGACGTACTGCTTGAAGGCCACGTCGCCCTGGGGCAGCAGATAGGCCTTCTGCGAGAAGTCGAACGGCTGATCGGGGTGCACCGCGCACAGACCCGGTTTGGTGTTCGCGACCCACTTGGTCTCCGAGGCGTCGGTGGTCATCACATCGGCCCGGCCCGCCAGGATCTCGTCGAAGATCTTGTTGTTGTCGGCGAATCTGATGATCTGGCCCTGCGGATAGTTGGCCGCGGCGAACTTCTCATTGGTCCCGCCGATCGGGGTGATCGAGCGGACGTTCGGCTGGTTGATCTCCGCCACCGTGTCGAACTTCTCCACGTTCTCACAGCGGGTGATCGGCGTCTTGCCCTCGGTCAGGGTCGCGCTGCTGTACGCCGCCTGCTCGGCCCGTTCCAGTGAGATCGAGATCCCACCCACCCCGATATCGCACTTGGCAAGGAAATCCGGCATCAGGGTGCTCCAACTGGTCTGCACGATCATCGGGGCGACCTTGAGCCGTTTCGCCAGGTCCTTGGCCATGTCGATATCGATCCCGCTGAACTGCCGGGTCCCCGGATCGAGGTAACTGAAGGGACGATAGTCACCGGTGGTGCAGATTCGCAGCGCACCGGCTTGCTTGATCGCTTGCAGCCTGCCGGCCGCGGCGGGCGCTCCCGGTCCGGCGGAAGGGCGGGGCCGTGGTCGGTGCGTCACCGCTCGGATTGGCCGTGCATGCGCTGAGCACGAGCGCCGCGCCGGCCAGGGTGATGAGTCGCCGGCTCCGGAGCGGGCGACGTCGGCCGCTGTGAATGCGTTGCATCATGCGCAGTGTCTACCCCACCACCGCCGCGTGCGCCACGATCCGGAGTGATCGTCCCAATCCGCGACAGGCGTCACAGGAACAGGAACCCGATCGCCAGGCCGGCGATCGCGGTACCGATCGCGATGGCCAGTGCGAGCTCTCGACCGGTCGCGCGCTGCTCCCGGCGTACCCAGCACAGGAAGAACACCGTCGCCGGGATCGAGACCACGGCCGCGGTCACCGCACCGGGGGAGTAATCACCGAGCACGATCCAGGTGCTCAGATGGAACAACGCATTCATACCGAACTGCCACTGGAACGCCGTGGCCAGCACGATCCACACCCGCCGACCGGTTCGGATCGCCTGCACCGACGCCAGCAGCACGAGCAGTATCAACGGAATGTGATAGGTCGCGAAGGTCCCGGTGGACTCCGGGCCGAAGAACTTCGTCGCCCAGGCGGCGAACCCGGGAGTTCCTCCAGGGTGTGCGTCACATAGACCAGATAGGGCAGCAGGAACGGTGCGCCCCGGACCAGGCGACCGGGTGGTGCGGATGCGGCGGGTGCCGCCGGTGCGGTGTTCGATCCCATCGTCAGTCACCTCGTTCGTCGGAGATGACTAGAATACGAGGGATTCCTCGCATTTGAATACTCGCGTTCAGGGGTGACGATGACGACACCGAAGAAGGCCCTGGAACCCAGGAAAAACCCACGCCAGCAGCGATCCCGGCGAACTCGGGAACGGATCCTCGCCGCTGCGGCTCGCGTTTTCGCTGAGCACGGGTACGCCGCGGGCACCACCGATCGGATCGCGGAGCAGGCCCACCTGTCGATCGGATCGCTCTACCAGTACTTCGGCAACAAGGACGCGATCCTGCTGGCCCTCGCGCAGGAACACCTCGCGGAATCCGAACGTGTCATCGACCAGGCACTGGGTGCCGACGCGACACTGGAGGACTGGCTGACCGCGCTCGCCGAGGCCGTGCACACCCTGCACGCCCGCAATCCCCGCCTGCACAGGGTGATCTTCGACGAGGCACCCCGTCCGCCCGACCTGCTGGACCGCTTCCACCGCGTCGAGATGCAGGCGATCGAGCGGGTGGCCGACCGGTTGCGCACCGACCCGACGGTGACCGTCGACGATCCCGAGCTCGCGGCGCGGATCGTGACGGCCACCATCGAATCGCTCACCCACCGCTTCGTCGGCCACGGGCGCCCCGAACAGATGCGCCGACTGATCGACGAGGTGGTGGTGATGCTGACCAGCTATCTGGCGACCGTCAGCCGGCCACGTCGGCGATCCCCGGGCGGCCGTCACGGACGGTGAGCGTCGCACGGTCCCGGATCGGTGCACCGGGTCGGGTCACGTAGTCCACCACGCGGTAGTCGACCAGCAACTGCTCCTTCGACACCCGCACCCGCTGGTAACCGCGCTGGGCATTGGCGAACTTGATGTGCGGATTCTCCGCCAGCCACAAGCGGCCGCGGGCGTCGCTGTCGGAGCCATCGCCGCCGGAGCTGATCGAGGTGCCGAGGAACTCTGCACCGATCGTCGGCGAGGACTCCTCATAGAACTTGAGTTTCAGGTCGGAGGCGGCATTGCGGTGGGCATCACCGGTGACGATCACCAGGTTGTCCACACCCCGGTCCACGATGCCCTGATAGAGCGACTGGCGCGCTGCGGCGTACCCGTTCCAGTTGTCCTCGCTGAAGTCCTGCCCCGGCCCGGCGACGCTGTCGGCATCGAAGGTGATCAACTGGTTGCCGAGCACCTTCCACTGCGCCTGACTGGTGCCGAGCTTGTCCAGCAGCCACTCGTGCTGCCGGCTGCCCAGCATCGTCCGCGAGTCGTCCCAGCGGGCGGTGCAGTCACCGACACAACCCTGCAACTGCCGCGAGCGGAACTGCCGGGTGTCCAGCATGTCGAGATCCAGCAGCCGACCGAACCGCAGCTGCCGATAGACCTGCATGTCCGGGCCCTGCGGGGTCGAGCTGGGACGGTAGGGCAGGTTCTCATACATCGCCTTGTACGCCGCAGCGCGACGCTGCCGGAACACGGCCGGATCCTGATCGGGCTCGTTGTCGGGCTGGGAATAGTCACCGGCCCAGTTGTTCTCCACCTCGTGATCGTCGTTGACGTGCACCCAGGCCGCCGCCGCGTGGGCGGCCTGCAGATCCGGATCGGTCTTGTACTGCGAGTAGCGCGCGCGGTAGTCACCGAGGGTGAACATCTCCGCACCGGAGGAGTGTGAGCGGCCGGGCAGCGCGCTCCTGCCCTCGCCCTCGTAGAGGTAGTCGCCGAGATGCACGATCAGCGCCAGGTTGTCCTCGGCCATGTGCCGGTAGGCGGTGAAGTAACCGGCCGGCAGGTTCGAGCAGGAGGTGAAGCCGAAGGTGAAGGCCGAGTTGTCCGCCCCCTCGGCCGGCGCGGTACGGGTCCGGCCGATCGGGCTGAACTGCTGGCCCTGGACGCGGAAGCGATAGAAGTATTCCCGGTCCGGGCGGAGCCCGGTCACCTCGGCATGCACCGAGTGGGCCCAGTCGCGGGTGGCGAGCTCAGTGCCCTGGCGGACCACGCGGGCGAACCGCTCGTCCTCGGCGACCTGCCAGTGCACGGGGATCTTCCGGTCGGGCATCCCGCCCAGACCGTCGAGGGCCAGCGGCGCGGCGGCGAGCCGGGTCCACAGCACCACCGAGTCGGGGCGCGGATCACCGGAGGCGACGCCGAGGGTGAACAGTTCCTGCTTCAGTGGGTCGGCGTACGCCGAGGGCGCGTTTCCCACGGCCAGGACGGCGGCCGCGCCGGCGCCGAGGCCGAGGAATCCGCGGCGGGACAGTGAGGGCAGACGGTCGAGCGACATGCGGACCTCCAATGGGGCGTTGGGTGGTCCGACCATTCAGTCAGCCGCGGATGACTCCCGGGTTACTCAGACGTGACGAGCGGCTGAAACCTGCCGGAGGCCGCGAAGGGTCAGCTCTGGTAGCCCTCGACGGTCTTCGCCGAACGCACCTGGGCCTCGTCAGGGTTCTTGCCGAACTCGCGCAGCGCGTCGCGCTGGCGCAGCAGGTCCCAGCAGCGGTCCAGGTCGGCCTCGACGGTGGACAGTCGGGCGTTCTCCTCCTCGACGGAGATCTCACCCTTGGCCAGCCGCTCCCGCAGGGTCTTCTCCTCGGCGATGAGGTCGTCGATGTGTGCGTGGATGCTCGAATCGGTCACCCGGCCATTGTGGCACGGACCGCGCACCCGGGTCAGCGGGTGACGAGCCGCTCCAGGTTGGCCAGCGAGTTCTCCAGATGGCTGATCGGGAACGGCGGGAACGGGATCTGATCGCGCAGGAACTGCGGCACCTGCGACCAGTCATAGGTGAGCGTCACCTGCGTACCGCCCTCGACCGGCTCGAGATCGTAGCGCCAGATCCAGCCCCCGGGCGCCCATTGGCCGTCGGGGCCCTGGCCGATCGGCAGCCAACCGATCGTGCGCGGCCGGTCCAACGCGATCACCTGGTTGCGCATCACGTACGCCCCACCGGCGTTCACGTGATACATGTCCATCTCGAAGACGTCGCCGACGGCGTGCAGGGTGCCGGCCGAGCGTTGGGCCCCGACCCAGCCGGTGCCGTCGATGGCGCCGTGCTGGCCCGGGTCGGCGAGGACGGCGAAGATGTCCTCGGCGGAGGCGGTGATGGTACGCGTGGTGGCAAGCTGTTCAGTGGTCTCAGTAGTCATGGTGCGATCGTGGCGGAAAGCCGATCCGGTCGCTTCTCCGATCTTGCGCGATCGGATCGGGGCGCCGCGATCTCAATCCTGGAAGGAAGCGCGCGGTACGCCCTGCCCCGGGTCGATCTGGTGCGGGCCGTCGGCCGAGGGGCGGATGTCGAAGTCGAAGATCGCGGTCGGCAGATAGACCGTGGAGCAGGAGTTCGGGATGTCCACCACACCGGAGAGCCGGCCCTCGATGGGTGCCGCACCGAGGATCATGTATGCCTGCTCGGGGGTGTAGCCGAACTTCGTCAGATAGTCGATCGCATGCAGACAGGCCCGCTGGTAGGACAGGTGCGAATCGAGGTAGCGCTGCTCGCCGTCCAGGGTGACGCTGGTGCCCGAGAACGCCAGCCACTGGCTGTACTGCGGGTCGGTGTTGCCGGGCATGAAGATCGCGTTCTCCCCGACACCGTAGGTCTCCATGCCGCCGCGGATCAGGTCGACGTGCAGATCGATGAAGCCGCCCATCTCGATCGCCCCGCAGAAGGTGATCTCACCATCACCCTGGCTGAAGTGCAGGTCACCGACCGACAGATTCGCACCATCGACGTAGACGGGATAGAAGATCCGAGTTCCCTTGGTGAGGTTCTTGATGTCCTGGTTGCCGCCGTTCTCCCGCGGCGGCGCGGTCCGCGCCGCCTCACCGGCGACGCGGGCGTACTCGCCCTTCGGGAGACTGCCCAGGATCGCGTCCTGCGGTTCCGGCGGCAATGCCAGCGGCGGCACCCGCTCCGGGTCGGTGGCGATCAGCGCGCGCTCCCGGCCGTTCCAACGGTCCAGCAGCTCCGCCGAGGGCGCGGTGCCCATCAGGCCCGGGTGCACGATGCCGGTGAAGGACACCCCGGGAACGTGCCGGGAGGTCGCGGTCTGACCCTGGAAATCCCAGATCACCTTGTAGGCATCGGGAAACTGGTCGGTGAGGAACCCGCCGCCGTTCTCCCGGGCGAAGATGCCGGTGTAACCCCAGCCCTGACCGGCGAGCGGTCCGCGGTCCTCCTGCGGGATCGGGCCGAGGTCGACGATGTCGACGATCAGCAGGTCACCGGGCTTCGCGCCCTCCACCGCGATCGGGCCGGAGAGCACGTGCACGCTGTTCAGCGGTGCGTTGAGGATGTCCTCGGCCGAGTCGTCGTTGTGGATCGCGCCGTCGAACCACTCCCGGCAGTCGACGCGGAAGGTGTCACCGGGCCTGACCCGAACCTGGGCAGGAATGTCGGGGTGCCAGCGGTTGTGGCCGATCAACTTCTGGTCGGTGAAGCTCTTGGTCGAGTCGAGCGGGAACACCACGTCGGGCATCGGGATCTCCTTTGATCGGTGTGCGGGGTCGGTCAGGGCCGGGGGAGCCGTGCGGTCTGCGGGTCGGGCGCGGTACGCGGGCGGGCCGCGGGTCGCCCGGGCGGAGCGGAGACGACAGCCGGATCGCTGGCCGATCGGGCGGTCGCATCGAGGAGCCGGCGGGCGGTCGAGTCGCCGAGATTCAGTCGCGGGGCGCTGAGCAGGCGTACGCCCTCCGCGCCGCATTCGACGCAGGGAGCCGGACCCCTGGACCGGGCGATCGGCAGCAGCGCCTCGAACGGGCCGTGGGTGGGGCAGCGGAACTCGTAGGTCGGCATCCGGGCCTCCTCCTGGTTGGGCTCATCCTGCCACGGCGCCGCGTGCTACAACTGACCGGTGTCCGACGAGCTCGCGCTGGCGTTCCGCATCATCGACCTGGTCGGTGTCGCGCTGAACGGCATCCTGGGTGGCCTGATCGCCCGGCAGCGGCGCTTCGACATCACCGGTTTCGCCGTGCTCGGCATCATTTCCGGGCTCGGTGGCGGGATGATCCGCGACACGCTGCTGCAGGCCGGGCGGCCGGTTGCACTCACCGATCAGAGCTACCTGCTCTGCGCGCTCGCCGGCGCCGCGGTGGCGTACCTGTTGCGGATTCCGGACCGGTTGTGGCGGCGCGCGTTCCCGATCGCGGATGCGCTGGTGCTGGGCATCTGGGCGGTGACCGGTGCCACCAAATCGTTGCAGGCCGGGCTGGGCTGGTTGCCGTCGATGTGCCTGGGCATCACCTCCGCGATCGGCGGCGGGATGATCCGCGACATCGCCGTCGGCAACGTGCCGGAGGTGTTCGGCGGCAATCGATTGTACGCCATCCCGGCGCTGCTCGCGGCGGCGCTGGCGGTCGGCGGTCAGCTGGCCGGCCTGCCGGTGGCGCCGACGATGATCGTCTCGGCGCTCGCCGGTGCCGGCCTTGCCGCGCTCGCGCACTGGCGGGACTGGCGGCTGCCCGTGCACGGCGACGGCACGGTCACCATGACCCGGACCCAGTTGGCCTCGTTGATCCGCCGGGTGGAGCGCCGGTCGCGGCGCCGCCGCGCGGAGAAGCCGGAGGACTAGCTCAGCGGCCGATCAGCTCGGCCAGCAATGGGAGCTGCTGCTCGTCCTCCAGGGCAGAACCGACCGCCACGCAGCGCACCCCCGCCGCCAGGAACTCACCGGCATTGCGGGCGCTCATCCCACCGGTGGCGACGAAGTTCACCTGCGGGAACGGCCCGCGCATCGCCGGGAAGAAATCCTTGCCCAGCAGGCTTGCCGGGAACGCCTTCAGCCAGGTCAGCCCCAACCGGACGGCGTGCTGCACCTCGGTCGCGGTCGCCACACCCGGCAGGTGGGGTACGCCGACCCGTTCGGAGGCCGCGACGACGTCGGCGTCCAGTCCGGGGGCGACGGTGAAGGCGACGCCGAGTTCCTCGCACAGCTCGACCTGGTCGACCGAGGTGACCGTACCGGCGCCGACCGGGCGGCCCTGCTCGCGGCCGGCGGCCAGCACCGCCTCCAGCGACGGCACGGCGTCGGGGGTCTGGATCGGCACCTCGACCATCGAGATGCCCAGCTGCCAGGCGGTCCGGCTGAGCCGGACGCTGCGCTCGGGGTCCATATTGCGGAGGATCGCCATGATCGGCTGATTCTCGAAGAGCTCGTCCAGGGTGGTCACCGGATTTCCTTTCCTCGCAGGATTTCCGCGTCATCGAGTGCACGCGGGTCGATCACGATCTGGTCCCAGCCGTCCTCGGCGTCCGCCAGTTCCCAGAGCACCCGGGCATCCGGCAATGGCGGCGTGTCCGCGGTGGACTGGATGGTCAGCGCGGCCAGCAGGTGGCCCAGCCGGAGCCGCGCGGCGGGCGTACGCCCGGAGAGCAGGGCCGCCAGATAACCGGCCGCGAAGGCGTCCCCGGCGCCGACCACGTCGACCACCCGCAGCGGCAGCGCGGGCTGGAACACGGTCTCCTCGCCCGCCAGGTGCCAGGCGCCGCGGTCGGCGTCCTTGACCACGATGATGCCGGCGTCGGGCAGGGCGGCGCGGACGTCCTCGGCGGTGCCGCTGCCCCAGAGTCGTTCCGCCTCGTCGAGGCCGACCAGCACCACGTCGGCCGCGTTGGCGAGGCGACGCAGCGGCGCGGCGGCCTCCTCGGCGGGCCACAGGCCGGGGCGGTGGTTCACATCGAAGCTGACCAGCGCATCGGGCAGTGCCCGGTCGATGACCACGGTCGCGGCCAGGTCGGCCATCTGATTGGAGAGCACGGCGTTGATGCCGCTCAGGTGGATCAAGGCTGGTTCGCCCAGGCCCGGCAGCATCTCGGGGTTGAGGGCGCTGGCCGCGGAACCCCTGCGGTAGTAGAGGACGCTGCTGCGCTCACCGACGCGGTCCTTGAACATCACGCCGGTGGGTCGCTCGGGGTCGACGTCGACATGGTCGAGGCCGACGCCGCGGGAGCCATAGAAGTCCAGGATGCGTTGGCCCAGGGGGTCGGCGCCGATCCGGCTGAGCCACTGGGTGCCGATGCCGAGGTGGGCCAACCCGCAGGCGACATTCCCCTCGGCGCCGGCGACGTGCAGTTCGGTCTCGGTGGCCTCGATCAGCGACTGCCCGGCCGGCGGGGTGAGCAGGGTCATCGATTCCCCGATGCACACCACCTGCCCGTTCCGATCGGGATGCTCGGCTGTCGTCGCGCTCCAGTCCGTGGTCGTCATCCGTTCCGTCGTCGCTCCTGCCCTGACCTCCGGCCGGGGCTCGTCCCGACCGATGCGCGGCACCATCGTAGCGATCGGTGCTCCGCGCGCTTCCGGGCGTTCCGCGGGTCGTCATGTCTACAATCAGGGCCTCTGGGCTGTCCTGCCCGCGAAAGGAGTGTGCGACATGCGTGCTGCTCGATTGGGCGGTCCGATCGCCCTGATCGTCATCGGTCTGGTGCTGGCGCTGGCCATCCGGGATTCGATCAGCGGGGTGGACCTGGTGATGATCGGCTGGATCGCCGCCGGTGCCGGGGCCGTGTGGCTGCTGCTGGAGCTCGTGATGAACCGCCCGCGGTCCACGCGGACCCGCGAGGTCTACCGCGACGACGTCTGAGCCTTTCCCGTCCAGACAGGCGATCGCCCCGGGCCGATGCGGTCCGGGGCGATCGTCGTGTGCGGCGGTCAGGTCCCGCTGCGGGTGCGCTCAGGCGCGCTTCTCGGCGCGTCGTTCCGCACGGTCCTGGAGGCGCTTGCCGAGCACCAACCGATCGACGGAGAACCGGCCGCCGCCGGTGAAGAACAGGGTGAGTCCGATGAGCGCGAAGAGCAGCGCCGGTTCACCCTGCAGGCCACCCGAGCTGGTCAGTGGGGTGCTCAGGTTCGGCAGCAGGTGCATCAGCAGCCAGACCGTGGTCATGCTGATCGCCAGCAGCAGGCCGGAGATGCGGGTCAGGATGCCGAGGAACAGAGCGATCGGCAGGGCGACCTCGGCCGCGATCTGCAGCAGGGCGACCAGATCCGGTGCGGGCGCACCGATCGTGGTCTGGGCCACGGTGTTGCGGAAGCCGGAGAAGTTGCCGAGCTTGCTGAGCCCGTGGGTCAGCACCAGCAGGGCGGCCACCCGCAGCACCAGGATCCCGAGATCGGTGGTTCGGCGGTTGTTCGCCCGGGTCAGTTCGAGTTCGGTGAATGCCTGGCGGCGGTCCCAGCTGTCGTCACGGAGTTGTTCGGTCGACCGGCTGGTCTGCGGTGCCGTCCTATCGGAGGCACCGCTCGCGGCGCCGACCCGGGACGCTCCCGCGGGGGTGTCGGATCTCGTGCTGTCGGTGGTGCCGGCGGTCGCCGACTGGTCGGTCGCGACACCCGACCTGTCGGTGCGGGTGGGCTTGGTCCTGTCGTCGCTCACGGCGTCCTTCTCGGGATTCGATGCCATGGTAGGGAATCCTTCTCTGGAGGGCGGCCCGGGGGATTCCGGGGTGTCTGGGTGGGCAGTCTACTGGGTGATGAAAACTGTGATTCCGGTCTCTGGATCGCGCGAATCCCTTAGCTGACAGGGTTTCCGGTGTTATAGCGCCTGCGCGGCAGGGTGTGACCCGTTCCGAGATTCCATGGTGAAGAATCCGGAACCATCGAATCATCCCAAACGTGCGCTGATGTCCTGCGCTGCAACCAGAAGCACTGGTTCGATCCGATCGGCAACAGCGTCCACCCCTGCTTGCGGACCGGCCACGCTGATGGCGCCCACGAACTCACCGCGATGCCGGATGCCGATGGCCGCGGCGCCGACGCCCGACTCCAGACCCGACCGGCTCCAGGCGACTTCCTCCGCCATCCCCAGCAGGATGCGCCCGGGTGCCACCTGGACAGCGGGAACCCGGCTGCCGACGCCGATATTGCTGACCAGTGGGGCATCGGGGAGGTGCTGCTGCAGATACACCGCGTCCTCACCGTCCAGGATGACCAGATAGGTGGACAACCCCAGGTCGGCGGCGACCGAGGGTAGCGTCACCGCTGCGGCGCCGGTGAGATCGCCATCGCCGATCACGGCCGCCGCGAGGCGCAGCATCCGGCCGCCGAAGCGGGTGCCGGCCGGACTCGGGGCCAGCACCCCGGCGGTGTGGAAGGTGTCCAGGAGTCGGCCCAGGGTGGCCCGACTGATTCCGGTCTCGCGGGACGCCTCGCTCAGGTTGTCGGTATTGCCACCGGCCGCCAGCCAGTCCAACAGGTCCAGTGCCCGCAGCACCGGGGTCACCAGCTGGTCGCTCACACCGCCACCTCCCACGCGTCATAGCCATACACCCAGTCGGCGTTGCCGCCCTCCCGCAGCCAGGCGTTGCCACGGGACCCCAACTGGATTCTCGCGGTGCGCTCTCTTCGTGCTGCCTGGTAGCGGTGCAGCGCTTCGGCCGGTTCGAACCTGGCCAGTGTCCTGGCCAGGACCACTGCGTCCTCGATCGCCTGGCCGGCGCCCTGTGCCATGAACGGCATCATCGGATGGGCGGCGTCCCCGAGCAGGGTGACCCGCTCAGTTCCCCAACAGGGCAGGGGATCGCGGACGTGCAGTGCCGAGGTCAGCACCTCATCGCAGGCGTCCAGAAGGGCCCGCGCCTGCGGGTGGAAGGCGGCGTACGCCTCGCGCAGCTCCTCGATCCGACCGGGAGTGGTCCAGGACTCCTCCGACCAGCTGGACCGCGGCACGGTGGCGAAGATGAACAGCTCGCCACGACCCAGCGGGAAGGTCACGATCTGCACGGCCGGGTCGGTGCCCCACCACTTGGTGAAGCAGTCCAGGTCCGGCAACCCCGCGAGTCGATCGATCGGTACCACCGCGCGATACGCCACCACGCCCGTGAAGGTGGGATGCTCCGCACCGAGGAGGGTGGTACGCACGGCTGAATGGATGCCGTCAGCACCCACGGTGACATCCGCCTCCGCACTGCTGCCGTCAGCGAAATCCAATGTCTGAAGGGAATCCTGCGATCGAAGGTCGACGAGGCGATGCCCGAGCGAGATCTCGGTGGAACCCGATGCGCCGACTGCGTCCTCGAGCACGGTCATCAGATCACCGCGGTGCAGGGTGAGCTGGGGTGCGCCGTAGGTCTGTTCCGCTGCTTCTGACATCGGTAGGCGTGACGTCTCCTCGCCGGTGCGACCGTCCCTGCTGATCCGGAAGGCGGGCCTGGCCGCGGTCTGGCGCAGTTGCTCACCGATGCCCAACTGGTCCAGCGCGCGCACCGCATTCGGGGTGAGGTTGATGTCCGCTCCGACCCGGGTGAAGGCTCGAGCCTGCTCGAACACCGTGCTGGTGAGGCCCAGCCGATTGAGTGCCAGGGCCAGGGTGAGGCCGCCGATACCGGCGCCGTTGATCGCGATCCGCATTGATCTGCTCCGATCGGGCTGTTCAAAGATGAAAGGTATAGCCAAATATGAACACTCCTCGCGGAGTGCCGTCAACCCCTGGCTCGGATCCGAGGCCCAGAAATTCTTCGGCAGACCTTGACCCTCGGGCGACCCCGTGTTCAAAATAGCTTGCAACAAAAATGTTGAGCGCAAAGGTAATGGGGCCACGGGCCGCCTCGCGCTCCCTGGCGGTGGAGGACTCCGATGAAGAAGTTGACGTCCATGGTGGTGGCCGGGGTGGCGGTGCTGTCGCTGGCACTCACCGGGTGCGGCGGGTCGGGCACGGCTTCGGCCGGCGGGGACGGGAAGCCCGAGAAGACCGATCTGAAGGTCGGTTCGTTGCCGCTGGCCGACTATGCCGCGCTCTACTGGGCCAAGGACAAGGGCTTCTTCGCCAAGGAGGGCCTCAATGTGGAGATCGTCGCGGTGCAGGGTGGGCCGGTCGGTATCCAGAAGGTCGCCTCGGGAGAGCTGGACATGACCAACTCGACTCCGTTCGGCACCTCGATGGCAGCCAACTCGGGGCTACCGATCAAGACCGTGGTGCTGACCAGTGCGCTCGCCGACAACGGGTTGGGAGTCTTCGTCAACCCCGATTCCCCGATCCGATCGATGGCCGACCTGAACGGCAGAAGCCTCGGGATCAACACCACCAAGAACATGGGTGATATCACCTTCAACAACCTGGCTCGATCCAAGGGGCTCGACGTCAAGCCCAACTGGGTGGAGGTGCCCTTCCCCGAGATGGTCAAGGGTGTGCAGGCGGGATCCATCGAGGCCGGTTACCTGCCCGAGCCTTTCGCCTCCGCGGCTCGCAACGCCGGTCTGCGTCAGATCGCCGATCTGACCGAGGGGCCCAATCGTGGGCTGGCCGGCTCCGACTACGTGGCCAGTGAGAAGTTCATCAGGTCGAACCCCGGCAGCACCGCTGCCTTCGCTCGGGCGATGTATGCGGCCGGAGCCGACCTGAAGGCCAACGAGTCCGCTCAGCGGGAATGGCTGCCCGGTGTGGCCAAACTCGATCCCGCGGTGGCGAAGAACATGCCGTTGCCCAAGTACTACGACTCCTTCCAGTCCGCTGACTACGCCAAGGCTGTCGAGATCCTCAAGCAGCAGGGTCTGGTCAAGCCCGACTACAAGGCTGAGGACCACGCCTGGCAGCCCGCGGTCTGATCCCGCCCGATCGCCGAAAGGGGCCATGATGAATCTGCTGCACGCGCCGTACAACCGCAATCGCCAGATCGTGCTCGGGGTGGTCGGTGTGCTCGGAACCACCGCGGTGACCGAGCTGCTGCTGCGTACCGTGATCTCCAAACCGGGTCTGCCGATCCCCAGTCAGGTGCTCGGCGGCACGGGGGTGCTGATGTCGGACGCCGAGTTCTGGTCGGCTGTCGGATTCACCATCGCCGAATGGATGCTGGGCCTGTTGCTGGCCGCGGTCGCGGGTGTCCTGCTCGGCGCGGCGATGGGGGCCAGCCGGATGGTGCTGATCGCCTTCGAACTTCCGGTGGAGTGCTTCCGGGTGCTGCCCTCGATCGCCCTCGGCCCGATCCTGGTGCTGCTGCTCGGTTCGGGAATGCTGCCGCTGTCGATCACCGTCGCACTCGCCTGCGTCTGGCCGATCCTGCTGAACACCATGTACGGCGTCCGCTCCACCGACAGCACCGCGGTGCAGACCGCACGATCGTTCGGGATCTCCGAGTTGGGAATCCTGCGCCGGGTCACGCTGCCCTCGGCCCTGCCCTTCGCGTTCACCGGCATCCGGATCGCCGCCTCGATCGGTCTGATCGTCGCTGTGTCGGCGGAACTGCTGATCGGTTCCGGCACCGGGATCGGTGGCTACATCCTGCAGAACAGTGCCAATGCCGCGAATCTGGACCTGGTGTACGCCGCCACCCTGGTTGCCGGCCTGCTGGGGGTGGCGGTGAGCCTGCTGATGGCCGCCCTGGACAACGGAGTCTTCGGTTGGAAGAAGGGACTGGCCCAGTGACCTCACTCAATCATGAAGAAGTCACGGTCGACCACGAGGTCGGATCGATCGCCGAGACCGAGGCGGATGCGGATCGGGCCGCGGTGCAGACGTCGGGGGAGTCGGCGGCTCGAGGTCGGCGTCGTCGCGGGGTTCCGCTGATCACGCGGATCGGGCTGCGGTTGGTGGTGCCGATCGTGATTCTGCTCGGTTGGTACGCCCTCTCGCAGTCCGAGGCGGGTGGATTGTTCGTGCCGACTCCGATGGATGCTTTCGCCAGGTGTGCAGAGATGTTCCTCAGCGCCGACCCGCGACAGTTCTTCCTGGGTGAAGCCACTTGGACCCACTTCTTCCCCAGCGTGGGCCGCGCCCTGGCCGGTCTGGGGCTCGCCATCGCGATCGGTGTCGGGGTGGGGGTCCTGCTCGGCATCTTCCCCCTGCTCGCTGCGCTGTTCCAGCCGTTGATCCATCTCGGCCGATCGCTGCCGAGCCCGGCTCTGCTCGGCGTCTTCTTCTTCCTGTTCGGAATCGGGGATGCGCCGAAGATCTTCCTGATCGCGTTCAGCGTGGTCTGGCCGATCCTGTTCAACACCATCGACGGCGTCCAGTCGGTGGGGGAGACCAGGGCCCAGGCGGCAGCCATCTTCCGGATTCCGGCACGGCTGGTGCTGAGTCACATCGTGCTGCCCGGTGCGGCCCCCAAGATCTTCGCCGGAATCCGTACCGCGATGGCGATGTCCCTGATCCTGATGATCATCTCCGAACTGCAGAAGTCCGAGAATGGCTTGGGCTACCTGCTCATCTCCACCCAGCGCAACTTCGACTACTCCGGTTTCTGGGCGGTCCTGATCGTGCTGGCGGCGCTCGGCGTGGCGATGAACTGCATCTTCTTGTTGATCGAACGCCGGGTGCTCGCCTGGCATCGAGGAGCGACGGAACAGAATGACTGAGACAACCATGACCCAATCGAATGACCAGACCTCCGCGCCGATCGCGGTGGAACAGCCAGAACTCCAGCTGCAGCAGGTTTCCAAACGCTACGGTGACAATCTGGCGGTGCGGAACATCAGCTGTTCCGTCCCGGCCCATCAGGTCAGTGTGATCGTCGGCCCGTCCGGCTGCGGCAAGTCGACCCTGCTACGAATCATCAGCGGACTGGACAGCCCCACCGAGGGCACGGTCACCTTCGAGGGGGCACCGGTCAATGGTGTACCGGCCGGTCTCGCGATGGTGTTCCAGGACTATTCGCGGTCGCTGTATCCGTGGCTGCGGGTGGACAAGAACATCGCCTTCCCGCTGTCCGGGTTGCCGGTCGCCGAGCGTGACCAGCGCGTCACGGAGGCGATCGAAGCCGTCGGACTGTCCGGACGGGAGAAGCTGTATCCCTGGCAGATGTCGGGCGGCATGCAGCAGCGCGTCGCGATCGCCCGCGCACTGGCCTCCCGGCCGAAGCTCCTGCTGATGGATGAGCCGTACGCCTCGGTGGATGCCCAGACCCGGGCTGACCTGGAGGATCTGCTGCTGAGAATCCAACGACAGTTGGGAATCACGGTGCTGGTCGTCACCCATGACATCGATGAATCGGTGTACCTCGCCGATCACATCATCGTCCTCTCCACCCCGCCGAGCGTGGTTGCCGAGACGATCGAGGTCGACCTGCCGCATCCGCGTAATCATTTCACGACGAAGACCGATCCACGGTTCGTCGAGATCCGCGGCCATGTGACGCAGCTGCTGCGCCATACCCAGCTCAGCCAGGGGTCGGCCGAGGCCGAACCGGCATGAACCAGCCAATGCGCGTGGTGGTGCTCGGTCACGGGGTGATCGGCTCGGTGGTGGCGGCCGAGTTGGCCGCCGGTGCGGTACCCGGTGCCGCACTGGGCGCCGTCGTGAGCCGCTCGCCGGTGGCCGACCCACCCGCGCCACAGCTCGACCTGACCGCGGCACTGGGTGATGCGGATCTGGTTGTGGAGTGTGCCGGGCAACCGGTGGTGCACCAGGTCATCGATCAGGTCGTCGGCTCGGGGGTCGACCTGCTCGTCACCTCGGTGGGGGCCTGTCTGGATCCTCGCCTGGCCGGTCGGCTGGCCGCGCTCGGTCCCGGTCGCGTGCACGCCACCCACGGGGCCGTCGGTGGTCTGGATCTGCTGGCCTCCGCCCGCCGCGCAGCCCCCTTCGAGAGGGTGCTGATGCATACCACCAAGCGTCCGGCCACGCTGGTCCGGGATTGGATGCCGGCCGACCAGGTCCGCGCCATCACCGGTGCGCAACGGCCTGTCCAGGTCTTTGCCGGTACGCCGGTCGAGGCCGTCCGGTTGTTTCCCGACTCGCTCAATATCGTGGCCGGTGTGGCCCTGGCGATCGGTGGTCCGCAGCAGCTCACGGTCGAGCTGTGCGCCGACCCCGATGCGACCTCGAGCACGCACCGGATCGAAGCGGTCGGGCCCCTCGGCGAGTACACCTTCGAGATGCGGCACCGACCCAGTGCGCGCAATCCGCGCAGCAGTGCCATCACGCCCTACTCGGTGCTGCACACGGTCGCCGCGCTGACCGCCTCCCCGCCACCGGTGTTGTGAAGGAACGGCAAGAAGCATGACGAAAAGCCTTGACGAAAAATATCTTAGCGCTCAGACTTATTCCATCGACGAAAGCGAGGCAGATGCGATGGACACCGAGCTTGTCACCGCCACCATGAATGGCGGGCGACCGCGGGTTGCGGGTCACGCCATGGCCGCGGAACTGCTTCGCGATGAGATCCTGGTCGGCGGCCACTGGCGACGCGGCACGGGTCCGGTGATCGAGTCGGTCAATCCGGCGACGGGCAGCGTCTTCGCCACCCTGACGGCCGCGACGCCCGAGGATGTGGACGAGGCCGTCACCGCTGGGTTGCGGGCGGTGTCGGCGTCCGGCTGGGCCGAGAAACTGCCGCATGAACGGGCACTGGTGTTGCGCCGGATCGGTGATGCCATCGATGAGCACAGCGCCGAGATCGGCGCCCTGCAGACCATGGACACGGGCAAGACCCTGTCCGAGACCACGGCACTGGCCCGCAGCGCCGCCGGCACCTTCCGCTACGTTGCCGCCGCTCTGGAGACCCTGGAGGAAGCGATCACTCCCCGCCGAGGATCGGCGCTCACGCTCTCCACCTGGGAACCGATGGGTGTGGTCGGCGCGATCACCCCATGGAACTCACCGATCGCCTCCGATGCTCAGAAGATCGCTCCCGCACTGGCCGCCGGCAATGCGGTGGTGGCGAAGCCACCCGTCTGGGCGCCCTGGGTCACCCTCCAGCTCGCCCGGATCGCCGAGGCCGCCGGGTTGCCGACCGGTCTGCTCTCGGTGCTGCCCGGCCCGGGGCGGACCGTCGGTGAGGCACTGGTCGCCCATCCGCAGATCAGCAAGGTCAGCTTCACCGGTGGCACCGACACCGGCCGACACCTGGCCGGAGTGGCCGCGCAGAAGCTGATGCCGGTCACCCTCGAGCTCGGTGGCAAGTCGCCGACGATCGTCTTCGAGGATGCCGACCTGACCCAGGCGGTGGCCGGCCTGCTCTACGGCATCTTCTCCTCCAGCGGGCAGAGTTGCATCGCCGGTTCCCGGATCTTCGTGCAGCGCGGGGTCGAGGAGGAGCTGGTACGCCGGCTCGCCGAAGCGACCGCGCAGCTGACCGTGGGCCCCGGTTCCGACCCGCGCACCCAGGTCGCGCCACTGATCACCCACAGCCACCGCGACCGGGTCGCGGAGATGGTGCAGCGGGCCGTCGACGACGGGGCCCGACTGCTCGTCGGCGGCGCCCCGCCGAGCGATCCCGAGCTGGCTGCGGGGGCGTACTATCTGCCCACAATCCTCACTGACGTGAAGAATTCGGACTGGATCTGCCAGGAGGAGATCTTCGGTCCGGTGGCGGTGCTGCTCACCTTCGACGACGAGGAGGACCTGGTGCGACAGGCCAACGACACGATCTTCGGACTGGCCAGTGGGATCTGGACCAGTGACTACCGACGGGCCTGGCGAATCGCCCGCCGGATCCAGGCGGGCACCGTCTTTGTCAACACCTACAAGCAGTTCTCGATCTCGACACCCTTCTCGGGCCGGCACGCGAGCGGGCTCGGCGTCGAGAAAGGGCGTGAGGGCATTCGCTCCTACATGCATCAGAAGTCGATCTTCATCGACACCTCGGGGGAGCCGCTGCCCTGGGCGGCGGACCAGGCGCGCGCCAGTGACGCCGGCTGACTCCCCGCCTTCGAATCCGCACGACAACAGAGAGGAATCAATCATGACCGAACAGACCGAGACCAGGAACGCCAGCGGCCAGGACCTGGAGCAGCTGATCGACTCCTGCATCGCCACCCGGGAGACCCGGTTCGAGGACTGGGACGCGTTGGGTTTCCAGGCCGATGCCGGGGGTGACCGTTTCCGCCGTGCCCAGATCCGCTACCTCGGTTCCGGCGCCACCGGAAACTTCGATGACGACAATCGGATCATCCCTTCGGAGCATTTCACCTTCTCCAACATGCGGCTCCCCGCCGGCGCGGTCGGCCCCGAGCACACCCACCACGATGTCGAGGAGGCCTTCTTCGTGCTGGAGGGCGAGCTCGACGTCTCGGTCCACGATGTCGAAGACGGTCACAAGAAGGCGACCCGGCGACTCGGCTATCGCGACCTGATCGTGGTCCCGGCCGGGGTGCCCCGCAGCCTGTCCAACGTCGGAGACACCGACGCCCTGTTCTGCGTGATCATCGGCACCAGGAAGCCGCAGTTGCCGAGCTACCCGCCCAGCTCGGAGATGTACGGGGTCAGCCGCTGACCCGAACCCCGGCACGCGCAACCCGATACGAGAGGAGGAGGAACCATGGAGAGCGGGAGCATCGACGAGCGGCGCACCCTTCGCGTCTTCCAGAAGCGCTGGGAGGCGACTGGCATCACCAGTATCACCCTGGTCGATCCGGCCGGCCGCCCGCTGCCCGGCTGGCAACCCGGGGCGCATCTGGCGCTGCACCTGCCGAACGGCATGGTCCGCGAGTACTCACTGTGTTCCGACCCGGCCGATGATCGGCAGTGGACGGTGGCGGTGCTGCGGACCGTGGACTCCCGCGGAGGCAGCAGCCTGATCCACGACCAGCTGCCGATCGGGGCGGAGATCGAGGTCGAAGGTCCCCGCAATGCCTTCCGGTTGGAGAACGCGGACGCCACGACTCCGGTGAAGCACTACCTGATCGCCGGTGGGATCGGAATCACCCCGATCATCGCGATGGCCCGCGAGCTCAACAGCCGCGGTGCCGACTGGGCGCTGCTCTACACCGGTCGGAGCCGGCCGCAGCTGGCGTTCCTGGACGAGGTCGAAGGCCTGCCGTCCGAACGGGTGCACGTGCACATCGACGACGAGGTCGGCCGCTTCCCCGACCTGACCGCGCTGCTGTCGGCGCAGGATCCCCAGACGATCGTCTACTGCTGCGGTCCCGGTCCGCTCATGGATGCGGTGGCCGACGCGATGCCGGTCCCCGCGAATCTCCGCCTGGAGCGATTCCAGGCACCCACACGCGAGGTCGACCCGGACGCCGAGCAGGACCGGGCCTTCGACGTGGTGCTGCACAGCACCGGTGCCCGGTTCCCGGTCGCGGCGGACGAGTCGATCCTCGATGCCCTCGGTGCGGCCGGTGTCGACGTGCCATCCTCATGTCTGGAGGGAATCTGTGGCACCTGTGAGACCGGTGTCATCTCCGGCGAGCTGGATCACCGGGACTTCCTGCTCACCGATGAGGAGAAGGAATCCGGGGAAACCATGTGCCTGTGCGTGTCCCGCTGCCGCGGATCCGAACTGGTGCTCGACCTGTGAAGCACACCGACCGACTGCGAAGGAGGAGATATGCACTACAGCGATGAACCGGTCGTCCGGCTCCGAGGCCTGCGATCGGTGACCCTGCAGGTCCCGGACCCCGTGCTCAGCAAGGATTTCTACCACCAGGTGTGGGGGCTCGGGATCAGCGAATCCGACGACCGGTGCTTCTGGTTGCGGGGGACCGGGCAGGAACACCACATCCTCAAACTGCAGCAGGGCACCCAGAACGCCATGGGCGGGGTCACCTTCGCGGTCGGCACGCCGCGCGAGGTCGATGAAGCGGCGCGCCGCCTGGAGAGCATCGGCGTTCCGCTGCTCCGCACCCCTGGCCGGCATGACGAGGCGGCCGGCGGCTACTCCTGCGCTCTGGTCGATCCCGAGGGGCGGGTCATCGAACTGGCCGCCGATGTCAATGCGGTGGTGCACCAGGACGCCAACGGTTATCCCTCGGTGCCACGGCAGCTGGCCCACGTCGTCCTCAACACCACCGACATCGACGCCGCCACCGCCTTCTACACCCAGGTGCTCGGGATGCGGATCTCCGACTGGTCGGAGCATCAGATGGCCTTCCTCCGATGCACACCCAAGCATCACGTGATCGCGTTCAACCAGGCGCCGTGGGCGTCGATCAACCATGTGGCCTACGAACTCACCTCGATCGACCACTTCATGCGCGGGATCGGCAACCTGAAGGTGCACGGGATCGAACCACAGTGGGGTCCCGGGCGGCATGGGCCGGGCAACAACACCTTCTCCTACTTCACCGATCCGGCCGAACTGGTGTGCGAGTACACCTCCGAGGTCGAGGAGATCAACGAGGACACCTGGCTCTGCCGCACCTGGCGGCGTACCCCCGAACTGTCGGACCAGTGGCGCACTGCCGGGCCGCCGGGGGCCGAGGTCCGTCAGGCGATGGCCGGGGTCGCCGACCGGGGAGCGCGCGATCGGGTGTCCGCGCGGGAGGGATACTTCCTGGCTGATCTCAACGATGCGGTGGAGACGCCACAGCAGCGCGCGGTGAGCGGGAGGTTCTGATCCCCGATGGCCTGCACTCGCATCCAGCTCGACACCGGCATCAGCCTGGTGGTGGCGCGTCCCCATGGCGCGCCGACCCGTCGGGTGCTCCTGCTGCACGGGATCGGCGGGAACGCCCGCTCCTGTTCCGAGGCTGCCGAACTGCTGTCTGCACAGGGAATCGAAGCCTATGCCTGGGACGCTCCGGGGTACGGCGAATCGGCCGATCCGAGCGGTCCGGTGGACCATCCCGGTGAGGTTCTCGCGGCAGTCGACGAGCTTGGACTGGACCAGGTGGATCTCTTCGGCACATCGTGGGGTGGGGTGATCGCCACCCAGGTGGCGGCCCGGGCGCCGGAACGGGTGCGCAGTCTGGTCCTGGCGGACTCGACGAGGGGTTCGGCCACCAGTCCCGAGCAGGCCGCCGGGATGGCGGCACGGGTGACCGCGTTGACGGAGCTGGGTGCGGCGGAGTTCGCCGCCACGCGAGCGCCCCGGCTGGTCTCAGCCAGTGCACCGGCCTCGGTGGGACAGCAGGTGCGCGAGGTGATGGCCACGGTGCGACCCCCCGGATACCGGTCAGCTGCGGAGTTCATGGCCCGCACCGACAACACCGCGCTGCTGCGGGAACTGCGGACGCCCACCCTGGTCGTGGTCGGCGCCGATGACGTGGTCACCGGGGTCGCCGAATCCCGCCTGCTGGCCGAGCTGGTGCCCGGGGCAAGCTTCGAGGTGATCCCCGAGGCCGGACACAGCGCGGTCACCGAGCGGCCGGAGGAGCTGGTACGCGTGCTCACCGCGTTCTGGGGTGTGCTCGATGACTGAGTCGCGACTGGTCGTGGTGACCGGCGGGGCCCGCGGACTGGGCCGGGCCATCGTCGAGGCGTTCCCGGAGGACCGGGTCGTGATCGGTGACCTGCGCATCGAACTCGCCGAGCAGACCGCGGCCGAGCTGCGCACCGCCGGACAGCAGGTGTCGGCCCATCCGCTGGACATCGCCGACACCGGTTCGGTCCGCGCATTCGCCGCCCACGTGGCAGAACTCGGTGGCGCGCAGGTGCTGGTGAACAACGCCGCGAAGGCCGACGGGGTCGGCGGGGACACGTTCTGGGAGCTCGAGGACCAGAGTTTCGACCAGCTGCTCCGCATCAACGCGACCGGCACCTGGCTGGTCAGCAAACATCTGGTCCGGCCGATGCTGGAACGCCGCAGCGGTGTCATCATCAACCTCGCCTCCGATGCCGCCTACTACGGCTCGCCACGACTGGTCCACTACGTCGCTTCCAAGGGTGCGGTGCTGGCGATGACCCGGACCATGGCCCGTGACGCCGGGCCGCACGGCATCCGGGTCAATGCGGTGGCGCCCGGTCTCACCCGGGTGGAGGCCACCGAATCGGTCCCGGCCGACCGCTACGCCCTCTATGCCGATCACCGCGCCCTGGACCGGGACCAGGTGCCCGGTGACGTCGCGTCGGTGGTCGCCTTCCTGGCCTCCGACGCGGCCAGCTATCTGACCGGACAGACCATCGTCGTCGACGGTGGCTTCGTGATGCCGACCTAGGAGAACTGATGGACCTGCAGCTCAGCGGTCGCACGGTGCTGGTCACCGGTGCCAGCTCGGGTGTCGGCCTGGCCACCACCGAGTTCCTGCTCGCCGAGGGTGCGCAGGTGATCGCCGGCGCCCGCGATCTGCGACGTCTGACGGCGGCCGTCGAGGCCCTGCCGGGTGCCGAGCGGGCCCTGCCGCTGTCTTGCGACGTCACCGCGCGCGACCAGGTGGAAACCACTGTGCAGCGGGGAATCCAGCACTTCGGCGCGCTGGATGGCCTGGTCTGCAACGCCGGCCGCTCGCTGATGTCGACGCTGACCGATGCGAGTGATGACGACATCCGGGAGGAGTTCGAGCTGAAGATCTTCGGTGCCTGGAACGTGATCCGTGCCGCTCGACCCCAGCTCGCCGCATCCGACGTCGGAGCCGTCGTCAACGTCAATGCGATTCTCGCCAGGCAACCGGAGACCAGGCTGGCGGTCACCTCGGCGGCCCGCGCGGGACTGCTCAACCTCACCCGCTCGATGGCCGCCGAACTCGCCGCCGACGGGATCCGGGTCAACTCGGTCTGCCTGGGGCTGATCGACACCGGTCAGTGGCGCCGCCGCTTCGAGGAGTACGCCGGTGCTGGTGGCGAACTCGACTACCAGCAGTGGAGCGCCGACCTGGCCACCGACCGCGGTATCACCCTGGGGCGCCTGGGGACCGCGGCCGAGGTGGCGTATCCGATCGTCACCCTGCTCTCACCGCTGGCCAGCTACATCACCGGGACAAGCATCGACGTAGGAGGCGGGGTGACCAGGCAGCCATGACCACGATCACCACCAGACAAGGAGATCTCGTGAACGCAGCACAACGCGGGACGGGCGGTGACGTGCTGGTCCGGGTACTGCGCCGGCACGGGATCGACACCGCATTCGGTGTCATCAGCATCCACAACCTGCCATTGGTCGAAGCGCTGGCCCGCGACCTGCAGTTCGTCGAGATGCGGCACGAGGCGGCCTGCGTGAACGCTGCCGACGCCTATGCCCGGGCGACCGGCAAGGTGGGCGTGGCGATCACCTCCACCGGCACCGGGGCCGGCAACGCCGCCGGATCGATGGTCGAGGCGCTGACCGCGGGCAGCCGGGTGCTGCACCTGACCGGCCAGATCGAGAGCGAGTGGATCGGCAGCAACCAGGGTGTGATCCACGAGGTGCCGCATCAGTTGGAGATGCTCCGAGCGGTGTCCAAGCACGCCGCCTCCATCGATACGGCCGAGACGGTCGAGGCGACGCTGGAGGCCGCGTTCGCGCAGATCCTCACCGCGCCCCAGGGTCCGGTCTCGGTGGAGTGGCCCACCGATCTGCAGTACCTCGCCCGGCCGGAGGCACAGCTTCCCTGCGCCTCCGGTGCGGTGAGCGAACCACCCCTTCCCGGTGGCGCGGAGCTCGATGCCGCTGCTGAGTTGATCGCCGGCGCCCGGCGCCCGCTGCTCTGGATCGGGGGAGGAGCGGCCGGGGCCGGAACCGAACTGACCGAACTGCTGCGGCGTACCGGAGCCGGAGTGCTGACCAGCAACTCCGGTCGGGCCATCGTGCCCGAGGACCATCCGCAGGTGGTCGGCAACTTCGCGTCGACGACCCACGGTGCGGAACTGCTCGCCGAGGCCGACCTGCTGCTCAGCGTCGGCACCCACTTCCGGTCCAACGAGACCCGCACCTACCACCTCACCCTGCCGGCCGCGCACGTCGGCATCAACATCGATCGGCGGGCGCTCACCCGTCCCTACCCGGCGAGCCACGGGCTCGTCGGTGATGCGCGGGCGATCCTCGCCGCGCTGCTGGAGCGAGTCGATGAATCGGCCACCGCGTCGCAGTGGACCGAGCAGGTCGCCGGGATCCGCCGGACGGTACGGCAGAATCTCTTCGAACAGATCGGCGGTTATGCCGAGATCTGTCGAGAGCTGCGCGACCAGCTGCCCAGGGAGGCGGTGATCGCGCGCGATGTCACGATTCCCTCGTCCCAATGGGGAAACCGGCTGCTCGAGTTGTACACCCGCGAGTCGAACATCTTCCCGCTCGGCGGTGGCATCGGCCAGGGTCTCGCGATGGGAATCGGTGCCGCGGTCGGACGACCCGAGGTGCCCACTGTGGTCTTCGCCGGTGACGGTGGGCTGGCGGTTCATCTCGGCGAGCTCGCCTCGCTCAGCGGGACCGGCGCCCGGTGCATCGTCGTGGTGTTCAACGACGCCGGCTATGGAGTGCTCCGAAACATGCAGCAGGCCAACGGTCTGGACCGGTCAGGCGTGGATCTCTTCACCCCGGACTTCGAAGCACTGGCGGCCTCGATGCGGTTGCCCTACTGGCGGACCGGCGCTCCGGGCACCTTCGGCCCCGCGCTCACCGCGGCGCTCAGCAGCGGTGGCCCCGCCCTGATCGAGGTGCAGGTGGAGACCCTCGCCCCGGCGCCGCAGCCGTTCACGCCACCGGTGCACATTCCCCAGCCACCCAAGGACAATCCGGCGACCACGGACGGAGGACGAGGATGAGGCTCACCGATGAACTGGCACACGAGGTGGTGTACGCCGCCGCGGAGCAGGAGAGCGCCGTGGGTGAAGGATTCCGGTGGATCGGTACGCCAGATCAGGCCGACGCCGGACAGTTCCGCGACACCGTGTCCAACGAGCTCGGCCGGGCTCCCGTTCACCTGATCGCCAGCGGGCTCGACGCCGAGGGCGCCCTGTCCTTCGCTGCTGAGGAAGGCGATCGGCTGGTCAGCCTGGTGCTGATCGATCCGCAGGTCGACGAATCGAACCCGGACTACTGGGAGCTGCTCGGCCGGGTGCACGTGCCCAGCCTGGTGATCGCCGCCGCCCCGGAGCCGAACAGCCCGGTCGCCCAGGCCCAGTCGGTGGCCGGCGGCATCGAGAACGGAGTGTTCGTGATCATCGACGGGATCACTGCACCCAGCCACCGTTCCCGCCCGGCCTCCTTCGTCGAGTGGGGCGGGGCGTTCATGGTCATCGCCGAAGGTCTCGCGGCCGACCGGCTGCCCGATCACACCTGAAATCCCGCTAGTCCGGACGAGAATCTGAGGAGGACCGATGTCCGCGCAATATCTGGATGCACACCAGACCCATCCCGAACCGTTCAGCCCTTACGAGGTGAAGCTGTCCGGCGCCATCATGGAGGTCTTTGCCCGGGGGACCCATGATCTGCCCGGTCTGGTCAAAGGCCTCAACGACCTCGGACTGCACGGCCCCGGTGGCCGTCCCTGGACCGAGGACACCTTCCGCGACGAGATGCGACAACTGGGGAACTGAGATGACTGCCACCGCCACACCGAACACCGCCGGAGCGAACACCGGCAACGATGCCGCGCAGCGGCCGAAGAGCCGACCCAGGAAGGCCGCCGGCACGCGGCGTACCCTCACCGCGGAAGAGATCTCCGCGAACGGACTGCGCAATCGCTGGTACCCGATCCTCCCGTCCCGAATGGTCGCCGCGGGCAGCATGACCAAGGTCACCCGACTGGGGGTGGACTGGTTGCTCTTCCGCGACAGCGAGGGAGTGGTGCGGATGCTGGAGGACCGCTGCCCGCACCGCAGCGCCCCGCTCTCGGTCGGCCAACATCTGGGTGATCGGATCGCCTGCCGCTATCACGGCGTGCAGGTCGACGGCACCGGCACCGTCGTCTCGGTGCCGGGGATGCCCGGTTGTGCCCTCGAGGGCCGGCAGGCGACCCTCTCCCTCGAGGTGGTCGAGGCCGCCGATGTGATCTTCGCCTTCGTGCCGTTGACCGCCGAGGACGAACCGACCGAGTTCAGCCTCCCCGACCGGTTGGCCGATGACGAGGTGTCATGGTTCCTCAACTACGCCGAATGGGCGGGGCCCTGGCGGTTCTACATGGACAACGTGCTCGACCCGATGCACGGCGCCTTCCTGCACCGGGACTCCCACTCGATGTTCGGCGGTGACACCTCCGCCCGATTCCGGATCCGGGAGACCGATCGCGGATTCTTCTTCGAGAAGACCGATCAGCGCGGGGTGAACTTCGACTGGGTCGAGTTCATCAGGGGAGCCACCGACCACGTCGATCTGGAGATCCCGTACGCCGCGAATGCCGGCCCCGGTGGGGTTTTCGGGATCGTGGGCATGGCGGTACCGGTGGATGAGAACAATGTCTGCGTCTTCCACTGGCGGACCCGGCGGGTGCAGGGCTGGGAGCGGGAGGTGTGGCGATTCCTCTACCGCACGCGGCTCGAGGCCAGGCACTGGGAGGTGCTGGAGCAGGATCGGACGGTGCTGGAGGCACTTGCCGCCGACGCCGATGCCGAGGAGAACCTCTACCAGCACGACCTGGGCGTCTCCCGGATCCGGCGGCTCTACAAGGCCGATGCGAAAGCTCAGGCGAAGGTGCTGGCCGGGGAGCAGTGATGGGCGATGATCGGTTGCTCCTGACGATCCTGCTCCGCCACGACCAGTCCCAGAATCTCGAACAACTGCAGCGAAAGCTGGACGACCGGGACTGGTGGCGCGGGTTCCCACCGGAGGGGTGCGAGATCGTCTCCTGGGTGGTCGCGGCGGGAGTGGGTCAGATCGTCAGCCTGCGCCTGCCCGCCGCTCTGCTTCCGGCGGTGAACGTCGAACTGGAGCGGCGGGCCTGGGGTGTCTTCCGGACAGAGTGCTGGCCGAGCTACGACTTCCTGCCGGTCCGGGAAAGGCTCACCCGCGAAGCCGAAGAGCGCCGCGCGGCCGGGTGAGGTCAGGCCTCGCGGGGCTCCAGACCGGGTGCTGCGGCGTGCAGTGAGGCCTCCAGCAGCGACAACTGATCGGCCAGATCGTCCTGGGCGCGCGGCGTCAGGCCGTCGAGCATCCGGGCGAGGTTGGCGAAGTGCTCGTCGGCGACCCGATCGACGAGCTCGCGCCCCGCGTCGGTGAGCTGGACGTGCACCACCCTGTTGTCCACGGTGTCCCGAGTCCGGCGCACCAGGCCGGCGGCCTCCAGCTTGCGTACCCGCAGGGTCAGGCCTCCGGTGGTCACCAAGGTCTGGTGGGCCAGATCACCGGCACTCATCCGGAACTCCGGGGCGCGGCGCAGTGCGGCCATTACGTCGAAGCCGGCGACATTGGTGCCGAGCTCCTCGAACCGGTCCGCGATCTGCTCGCGATAGAGCAGGAAACTGCGGTGCAGCCGCCCGAAGACCTCCATCGCGGAGACATCCAGACCGGGCCGGGTGACCGCCCAGGCCGCGATGATCTCGTCGACCGTGTCCGGCCGCCGGCCGTTGCGCTTGCTCATGGTTCTCCCGGGGTGCTGATTGCCATCAGGATAAGAATATTAGCACTAAGATATTCGCACCGGGGCTCGGATGGACCTTCGGTGAGCACCGGTCTATGCTGCCCGGAGCAATCGAATCTGAACACTGTTCAATACCCGTGGGAGTGGCATGTCCGAGCGCACCAGCAGCACCACCGATCTCGCCCTGGTGGCCGTCTTCGCGGCCCTGGTGTCGGTGCTCTCGCTGATCCCGGCGATCAATGTCGGCGTCGGCGTACCGATCACGCTGCAGACCCTCGGGGTGGCTCTTGCCGGGTTGGTGCTCGGTCCCTGGCGCGGGTTCACCGCGGTGCTGCTCTATCTGGTCGTCGGCCTGATCGGGCTCCCGGTCTTCGCCGGCGGGGCCGCCGGTATCGGTTCGCTGGGCAAGCCGTCGGCGGGATATCTGCTGTCCTTCCCGATCGCCGCCCTGGTCGCCGGACTGCTCGCCCGCGCGCTGCTGCGGACCCGGTTGCCGATGCTGCTCGCCCTCTTCCTGGCCGGGTTCGGCGCCAGCATCCTGATCGTGCACCCGGCCGGAATCCTCGGCCTGATGGCGAATGCGGGCATGAGCCTGGACAAGGCGATCCTCACCGACCTCGTCTTCTGGCCCGGCGACATCGTCAAGAACGTGCTCGCCGCCGCCATCACCGCCACCGTCTTCCGAGCCTTCCCGGCGCTGCGCGTGGGGCGGCGGCGTACGCCCCGCGAGCAACCCGTCACGTGAGCCTGCTCCGGCTGACCGGGGCCGGGGTCCGGGTCGAGGGGGACAGCGGCCCGAAAATCCTGCTGCACCCCTGCGACCTCACCCTCACCGAGCAGCGGATCGCGGTCATCGGTGCCAACGGATCCGGAAAGTCCACCCTGTTGCGGCTCTTCAACGGCCTGATCGCACCGACCACCGGCACGGTCACCGTCGACGGGTTGGACACCGTCAGACAGGGCCGGGCTGTACGCCGGCGAGTGGGCTTCGTGTTCACCGATCCGCTGGCCCAGCTGGTGATGTCCACCCCGATCGAGGACATCGAACTCAGCCTGCGCCGCACCCACCGTCGCCGCGCCGACCGGGAGCAGGCGGCCCTGCAGCGACTCCGCGACCGTGGCCTGGAATCCCTTGCCAGACAGTCGATCTACGACCTGTCCGGGGGAGAGCGGCAACTGGTCGCCCTGACCTCGGTGCTCGCCACCGAACCGGAGATCATCGTCGCCGACGAACCGACCACGCTGCTCGACCTGCGGCACCGGCGCCTGCTCGCCGAGGCCTTCGCCGCACTCGACCAGCAGCTGGTGCTCGCCACCCACGACCTCGACCTGGCCGCCGAGATGGAGCGGGTGCTGGTGGTGGATCGGGCCCGGATCTGCTTCGACGGGGTGCCCGCGGAGGCCATCGCCCACTACCGGGAGCTGATGGCATGAGCCGCGTCGAACTGTTCGGGCTCTACCGCCCCGGCGACTCCTGGGTGCACCGGATGCCGGTGGCGGCCAAGTTCGCGATCATGTTCGCACTCTCATTGAGCGGTCTGATCCTGCGGCAGTGGCCGGTTTCGCTTGCCGCACTGGCATTCTCGGTGGTCCTGCTGCTCAGCAGCCGGCTCGGGGTGCGTCGCTGCCTGGTGCTGCCGCCGGTCTTCTGGGTGATGATCGCGCTGCTGGTCGGCTACCAGGTCATCTGGGGCAGCGTGGCCACCGCGATCGTCGTGGTCGCCAATCTGCTGCTCTGTGTGTACGCCGCCCGAATGCTGGTGCTGACCACCCCGGCGCCGGTGCTGCTCGATGCCCTGGTCGCAGCCGCCCGGCCCCTGCGGGTGGTCGGCGTCGACCCCGAACGGGTCGGCCTGGCCGCCGGGATCATGCTGCGCAGCATCCCGCACCTGCTCGCGTCCTTCGACGAGGTGCGCGATGCCGCGCGGGCCCGCGGTCTGGACCGCAACCTGTTGGCCCGGGTCTCCCCGGTCGTCGTCCAGGCGGTGGCGTACGCCCACGCCACCGGTGAGGCGCTGGCGGCCCGCGGCCTCGGCGAGACCGAGCCCGTGGGCCCCGATGACCTCAACGACCGGCGTCGGGCAGCTCCGCCCCGGTGATCTCGCGCCACAACCGGCGTACCTCCTCCGCCCGCTCCGGCAACCCGGCCACCGCCTGCACCAGTTCCGCCGGCGCCCCGACCGACTCCAGGTCCGAGACCAGCTCGGCCTGTGCCCGCCGGCGTACCCACACCGACAACTCGTGCCAGTGCTGCACCAACTCGGCCAACCGGGCGCCGAAAGGCGTCAGATCCAGCGCGGGCATCCCCTGACCGGACTGACCGGCCGCCATCGGGGCGGCCGCCGGCGGTGCGGCGGCCGGGGCGGCCCTGTCCGCGAACAGGGCGCCGGTCCGGCGGGTCCCCGTGACCCGCGGTTCGCAGGCCCGGCTGAACATCACCGGTGCCTGATCCGGTCCGGCGAGCATCGGCGCCGCCGCCCAACCCGCCGGCTGGGCGACCGGCTGCACCACCTGCTGTGCGGCCTCGGTCACCCCACCCGGCCCCACGGCCAACCAGGCGGTGAACGGCGAGAGAATCCCATGGGCCAAGGAGAACTCGGTGATCTCATCGGCACCGATCGACCCCGGATCGGCATCCCGGCGGTCCTGCAGCTCCTGCATCCGCGCCCGCGCCCAACTGTTCCGCAGCACATCGGTCGAC
Source organism: Enemella evansiae (assembly GCF_002250705.1). GTDB lineage: Bacteria > Actinomycetota > Actinomycetes > Propionibacteriales > Propionibacteriaceae > Enemella > Enemella evansiae. The sequence continues at coordinate 97,962 of NZ_NMVP01000036.1, read as the reverse complement.
TCCGCGATCGGCTGACCGACCTCGGCCGGCCACTCCGCGATCCCCTCGTCGGTCTCGGCCAGCACGGTCACCGACACCGCGCCCAGTTCCGGTTCCCCGGACGCGTGCCACCGCCCGGACAGCACCGCCGGGCCGGCCGGGAACAGGTCGGCCAACCGCGGTACGGTCGCGTCCCGTTCCAGGGTGACCCCCTCGATGGCGACGGTGAGCCCGCGGGCCAGCGGCGCCGCGATCCGACGATGCAACCGGGTGAGCACCTCGTCCAGCTCCGCCTCGGACTCCACCAGGTCGCAGCGCCCACCACCGACGGCCGCCAGTCGGCGGAGGAAGGCGGCGTTGACCGCCTGATCGATGCCCAGGCAGTAGATCCGCACCCCCGTCAATCGCTGGGCGATCACCGACAACAGCTCGGCCTCATTGCCGACCTGGCCGTCGGTGACCAGCACCAGCACGCGTTCGCCGTCGGTGCCCGCCAACAGATCCGCGGCCTGCAGCAGCGGCTCCCGCAGTTCGGTGCCACCGCGCGCCTCGAGTGCCGACAGCCACCGCACCGCCGCGAACCGTTCGTGATCGGTCGCGGCCGTCAGGCCCTCGCCCGGGCGCTCCACGGTGTGGTCGAATCCCAACACGGCAAAGGAATCCGCGCCGCCCAGCGAGTCGATGATCCGGGCCGCGGCACGACGGGCGGCGACCATCTTCCAACCGCTCATGCTGCCCGAGCGATCCAGTGCCAGCACCAACCGTCGCGGGCCGGTCTCGTCCCGAGCACCCTCGGGTGGGGTCACCACCGCCTGCCAGGTGCCCTGGTCGGGATCGTCATGGTCGGCGGTGAGCAGCGCGCGGACCCGCTGCGGGCGGACGCCGAACCGGGCCACCAGATCGGCGTTCAGGTCGATCCCGGGGGCGTTGCGCAGCTCCCACCCCTGATCGGTGTCGAGCACCTCGATGCCCGGCCCGGTCCGGGGCGGCCCGTCGAGCAGTCCGACGGCGTTGATCCGCACCGACACCGCCAGGTCGACACCGGTGCGGCCGGCGATCCGCGGCGGAGTGATCCGGGATCCGTCGGGGACCCGATCGGTGTCGGGGCCGACACCGGTGCCGTGCCGGGTCCCGGCATCGGTACCCGGCAGATAGCGTTCGGCGACCACCAGCGGGATCCGCAGGGCCGCCTCCGCCGCCTCCATGGCGAGTCGGCCGGCCAGTTCGAGGGTGATCGTCGCCTCCTCGCCAGCGGCGAGATTTCCCAGCTGGGCAGTGAAAACGTCACCGCGTTCCTGCTCGACCAGGGCGGCGCGCTGGCCCTCGGCGAGTGCGGCGGCGTAATCGGCGCGAGCCTGGCCGCGCTCGGCGAGCCGCGCGTCGACGTCCCGATCGCCGAGCCGGGCGGTCATCGCGGTGACCGCGACGTGATCGGGCAGCGGGAAGGTGTAGACGGCCTCGATCGGGTGGTCACGATCGTTGCGGAAGGTCTGGGTGATCCGCCAGCTGCCCAGGATCCCGTCCACGGTCCCGGTCAGGCGTACCGACTGCAGCGGCAGCGGACCACCCTCGGGCGCCCACAGCCCGCCGGGCGGCAGGGGTGGGGTGCTGGCCGCCAGCTCGGCCGGAGTCAACTGGGATGGAGTCGCACTGTGCATGACGTCATTCCTTCGTGGTGTCGGCGCCCGCGCCGGGGGCCTTCGTGGTGTCGGCGGCCACGCCGGGGGCCTTCGTTGTGTCGGCGCCCAGACCGAGGGCGGCGATGCGGGTCAGCAACGGGGCCGCGGCCCGGGTCAGGGCGGCGGCTTCGGTCGGGGACAGGTCGGCGTCCAGCACCAGGCGTACGCCGGGGGCGAGCGTGAGCACCGACGGGCGCTGCACCGACCCGGGTGCCACCGGTGGGGGTGCCGCGGGGGCGGCCGGCGGAGCCGCGTCGGCCGGATGCTGGCGCCAGAACTCGGCCGGACCGGTCTCGAGGGACTGTGGGGTGTGCGCGAGCCGGGCCAGCTGGTCGGTGCTCACCCCGCCGATCCGCTCGGCGATCGCGGCCAGGCGTACCCCCGCGGCCTGTAGTCGCTTCACCGCGAGCAGCTGCGCCAGCTGACGCTGCCGGTAGCGGACCTCCCGGCCATGGCTCTCCGGGCGGTCCAGCAACCCGGCCGTGGCGTAGTAGCGCACCGTCCGGCGATCCGGTGCCGCGCCGGTCAGGCCCAACTCGCTGAGCTGGGCGGCCGCCACCTCGAGGAACGGGTCCAGGCCCCACCCCTCGGGGGGCGGCTCGGGAAGCAGCGTGGCGTCATCCATGACACTAACAGTAACACTGTCAGTGTCATGGTGGTAGGGGGAAGTTGCGCTTCCCGCTCAGCGGTGCCGGCGCAGCCGCGGCCGGACCGGCGGAATGTCGGCCGCCGCGTCGACGGTGGGGGAGTTCAGGCCACCGACCGGGTCGACATCGCGATCCGCCGCGGCCGGCCGGGTCTCGGTGAGGCCGGCGGTGTTGTTGAACTCGGCACCGTAGGTGTTCTGCTCGGCCGCCGGGGTGACCTCGTTCTGCGGATCCGAGGCGTCCCGGGTGCTGGCGCTGTCGAGCCCGTAGTAGTCGTAGAGCGCGTCCTCATCGGCCGGATCCAGGTGGCCCTCGGGGTCGATCCGCGGGGCGTCGGAGACGACGTCCTTGGTGCGATCGACGGTGAGCTCGTCGTTGTCGAAGCTCGATCCCTGCAGCGGCACGAAGGTCTCCGAGGTGCCGAAGAGCCCGGTCTTCACCGTGACCCAGCTCGGCCGACCGCTGCGATCGTCGAGGAAGAGCTGGCCCACCTTGCCGAGCTTGTTGCCGTCGCGATCCCGGACGGTGGCCCGGGAGATCGCCTCGAACAGGGTGTCGTCGTCGGCGGTCCGGCCGGAGACCGGCTGATCGGGTACCGGCTGGGGCTGGTCCTGAGTCCGGTTCGGCTGATCGGTCACTGCATCCTCCCGTTCCAGACGCACCCGGACGGTGCGTGTCATCCCAGCATGGCAGCCGTGGTCAGATGGTTGCCTTCAGGGTGTCGGTCGCCTGGGCTGCGGTGTCGGTGAGCAGCTTCTCGTCGACCTTCTCGCCGTCGATGTGCATCGTCATCACGGTGTCCTTGTAGGCCACCCAGACATAGAGCAGTTCGGCCTTGTCGGCGCCGTCGACGCCGAGTCGCAACCCGTACGCCTTGTCACCCAGCGCGGGGACCGCCATCGGGGTGGCGGTGAACTTCGTCATCTCGCCCCCCTCGTCGACGCTGAAGCTCTGGCACTGGCCGACGGTCTTCTCGATGTCGGAGATCGACTGGCTGCCGTTGTCCACCAGGTCGATGAATTCCTGCAGGAACAGCGAATCCTTGGTGTACGCCGCAGTCGCCCCGAAGTCGCTGGCGACCTTGCCCACGGTCTGCTGGTAGATGGCCGCACACGGTTCGGGATCGGCCGTGGCCGGTACCGGTTCGTTGGCGTCGTCGGCCCGCTCCCAACCGGGCAGCTGTTCGGGCTTGAGCAGCGCGCCGTCCAGCTTGGCCGGATCGGTCGTCCCGGCCGCCACGGATTCGCTCGCCGCCGGGGTCGGCTCCACCGGTGTGGCGGCGGACTCGGTCGGCGTCGGGGAGGCCTCGGGGGTCGCGGTGACCGCCGGAGGGTTCGGGGCCTCGGCCGGCGGGGCGGTCTCGCTCTCCCCGCCGGTGCAGGCGGTCAGCAGCACCGCCGCCGTCAGGGCGCAGCTCGCTGCCAGGTGTCGCCGCATGCCGGAACCTCCCGAGTGTCGAAAACGCCGCCCACCCTAGCCGGGTGCGGCAAGGCGGCCAAGGTGACGACGGGCTCCCGGTTGACCCCACCGGGCCCTAGGATTCGCCTCAGGTGGAGGACGGGATGGGTTCGAATGATCGTGCTGCTGGCCCTCGGTGGGCTGGGCGTGGTGCTGCTCCTGGTGGCCATGCTGCTGGGCGACCTGTTCGACGGACTCCTCGGATTCGACACCATCGGCGGTGACTTCTTCTCGGTCGCCGGGCTGGCCGGTTTCATCGGTGCCTTCGGCTTCGGCGGCGCGATCGCGCTCGAGCTGAGTGGCAGTCTGACCATCGCCATCGTGGCCGGGGTGCTCGTCGGCGTCCTCGTCGGGGTCGGCGCCAGCGTGCTGACCAGCCGGTTGCGCGACGAGCGGAACACCGGCGATGTGACGGTGCGCCAGGAGCACCTCACCGGATCCCGTGGCCGGGTGATCAATGACATCCCCACCGACGGTTACGGCGAGGTACGCGTGGTGCTGCGCGGCCACCCGACCAAACTCAATGCCCGCGCCCACGAACCGCTGACCGCCGGAACCCCGATCGAGGTGGTCGGCGTCCTCTCCCCGACCTCGGTGGTGGTCCGTGCGGACGTGAACGACCCACCCGCGACCAGCTGAACCCCTCCACACAAGAAATGAAAGAAGGAACTCGATGACAGGTCTCTTGTCACCGATCGTGATCGCCGTGATCGGCATCGTCGCAATCGTCCTGCTGGTTGGCTTTCTGATCGCCAGCCGCTACAAGGTCGCCGGGCCCGATGAGGCGTACATCGTCACCGGCCGCAAGGGCAAGGAAGTCAAGAACCCCGAAACCGGGCAGATCTCCAGCGACCTGTCCGGCCAGAAGGTCGTGATGGGCAGCGGTGTCTTCGTGATGCCGTTCGTGCAGCGCCTGCACGTGCTCGATCTCTCCTCCCGCCGGATCATGGTGCAGATCCGCGGAGCCGTGTCCCAGCAGGGAATCCGGCTGAATCTCGATGGCGTCGCGATCGTCAAGGTCGGCGGCAACGAGGACTCGATCCGCGCCGCCGCCCAGCGATTCCTGTCCCAGCAGGACGAGGTGGAGACCTTCACTCAGGAGACCCTGGCCGGTTCGCTGCGCTCCATCGTCGGCGGCCTGACCGTCGAGCAGATCATCCGTGACCGGGCCGCGTTCGCGCAGCGGGTCGCCGATGAGTCGGAGTCCTCGCTCACCGGGCAGGGGCTGGTGCTGGACACCTTCCAGATCCAGGACATCACCGATGACGGTTCCTACCTCTCCGACCTCGGTCGCCCGGAGGCGGCGCGCGTCGGTCAGCTGGCGGCGGTGGCCGAGGCTGCGGCGCGCCAGGAGGCCGAGCAGGCCCGGATCTCGGCGGAGACCCAGGTCGCGGTCGCGGATCGGTCGCTGTCGCTGAAGAATGCCGAGATCAAGGCGGAGACCGATGCCGCCCAGGCGCAGGCATCCGCTGCCGGTCCGCTGGCGCAGGCCGACCGGGACCAGGCGATCCTGGCCGAACAGGAGAAGGTGGCGGTCCGCCAGGCGGCGCTGAAGGAGCGCCAGCTGGACACCGAGGTGCGCAAGCCCGCCGACGCCGAGCGGTACCGGGTGGAGACCGAGGCCGAGGCCCGGCGTACCGCCGCGATCCGGCAGGCGGACGCCAACAAGGCCGCCTCGATCGCGGCCGCCGAGGCGGATGCCGAGAAGTCCCGGCTCACCGGTGAGGGCGACAAGTCCCGCCGCGCCGCGCTCGCCGAGGCGGAGGCCATCGAGGGTGCCCGCCGCGGTGAGGCGGAGAAGGCCCGTCGTGTCGCCGAGGCCGACGCGGTCCGCGCCGAGGGTGACGCGCAGGCGGCGGCGATCCTGGCCAAGGGCCAGGCGGAGGCCGAGGCGATGAACAAGCGCGCCGAGGCGTTCGCGCGGTACAACGAGGCCGCGGTGCTGCAGATGCTGGTCGAGGTGCTGCCGCAGGTGGCCGAGAAGGTCGCCGCCCCGATGGCGGGCATCGACAAGCTGACCGTGGTCTCCACCGACGGCGCCGGTGCGGTGCCGAAGCAGGTCACCAACAACGTCGTGCAGACGATGGAGCTGATCAAGAACACCACCGGTGTCGACCTGTCGAAGCTGTTGGAGAAGTACACCGACGAGGCCCGGGAGAAGGCGCCCGCGCGGGTGCCGGCCTCGGTGACCGCCGACGGTTCGGCCCACGATGGGGTGGACGGCGCCGAGATCCGCTGACTCGCCTGCACTCACACCACACACCACGAAACCCCTGCTGCGGCAGGGGTTTCGTGCGTCCGGTGACCCGTTCCCTGAACGAGGAGCGCAGCGACGGGTCAAAGGGTCAGCGCCGGACCTGCCGGCGCATCTCCCGCTCCCACTCCTCGAGGCGGGACATCCGGGGCCAGGCCACGGCCAGCACGAGTACGCCGGCCAGCACCAGTGCGATCGTCACCGCCAGGGGCGGGAACTCGAAGACGAAGCCGAACGCGAAGGCGAGGAACCCGCCGGCCTCGGTGATGGCCGCGGCGAGCATGGTCCGCGACCGGAGTGCGGCCATGGCCTGCGGGCCGGCGGCCTGGTCACCGGTCGGGGCGGGCGGACGGCGCAGCAGGGTCCAGCCGACGGCGGCGGTGATCAGTGGCAGCAGGATCGGCACCACCTGTTGGCCCAGCGATGCCGGTTCCTCCGGTGGCGTCATGATCATGCCGGCGACGACGACGCCGATGATCACGCAGCCGGTGGCCAGTGTGCCGACGGTCATCTTGAGCGGCTGGAGCGGGTCGGATTGCATGGCCCTGTTCCTAGCAGGTCCCGGGTGCAGGGGCGAGTTCCGGGCCGTGGTCAGCGCAATCGGCGCAGGAAATCCGGGTCGTCGTCAGGGGCGGCGGGATGCCGGTCGGCTTCGGCCTCGGCGATGGAGGCGGCGTTCGGGCGGCCCCAGAACAGCCAGGTCACCGCGCCGAACAGCGGCAACAGGATCACCGCGGCGGCCCAGAGCCAGCGCGGAGCGATCCGCACCTCGTCGCTGCGGGACTGAGCCACATCGACGACGCAGTAGATCATCAGCATCACGATGATGATCAACGGCAGGAACCTGAGCATGACCTCATTCTAGTTCGCTGCGCAACCGGCTACCCGCGTACCGCCTGGACCAGCGGATCGGCCGGTCCGGGCAACACCTCCCGCAGCAGATCGTCCAGCGACACGACCCCGACCAGCTCGTCACCGTCGACCACGATGCCGAGCTGTTCGTGCTCGCGGCGCATCGTGGTGAGGGTGTCCAACACCGTCGCCTCGGGGGAGAGCACGAAGGCCGCCCGGGCGATCTCCGAGACCGGAGTGGCCTCCGGGATGTCGAGGGTGTCGCGGACGTGCACGATCTTCGACCCGGGTCCGGTACCGACCAGCACCCGCAGGTGCCCGCTCCGCGCGGACGCCTCCTGCACGTCCAGTGCGGTGGCGTCCACCGGGACCGCGGTCGGGGTCCGATCGGTGCGGACGATGTCGCGCACCGTCAGCGATCCCAGCCCGATCGCGTTCTCGATCGGCGCGGAGTACTGCGTCTCGAGCACCCCGGCCTCCCGGGAATGCGACACCAGTTCGCGGATCGTGTCCGCGTCCTGCCCGCCGACGGCCGCCTTCTCCACCGGCTCGACCCCGGAGGCCGCGACGAGCCGGTTGGCGACGTGGTTGATCCACAGCAGGAACGGGCGCAGCGGCCAGGCGAAACCGCGTGAGGCGAGGCCGACCGACTTCGCGGCGGTTTCGGGGTGGGCGATCGCCCACGACTTCGGCGCCATCTCGCCGACGACCAGGTGCAGGAAGGTGACGACGATCAGCGCGAACCCGAAGGCGGCCGCGTCGGCCAGCCAGAGCGGCAGCCCCCAGTCGCGCAGCACCGGCGCCAACGGTTTGTAGATCGCCGGCTTGGTGATGGCGCCGAGCAGGAAGGTGCACACCGTGATGCCCAGCTGGGCCGCGGCGAGCATCAGGGTCAGCTCGTTCATGCCGCGCAGGGCGGCGCGGGCCGCGGCGGAGCGCGGGGCGTCCTCCTCGAGCCGGTGCCGTCGCGCCGCGAGCAGGGCGAACTCGATGATGACGAAGAACGCGCTGGCGATGATCAGCGCGATCGTGATCAGGGTGACTGCCCACCAGGCCATCAGCGCACCTTCCCTTCGCTCACGTCGTCACCCTCGCGTACGCCGTCATGGTCGACCTCGTTGAAACTCACCAGCACCTGGGAGGGGACGTGCCGCTCGACCTCGGTGACCCGGACCTCGAGCCAGCGGTCGATGTGCATGCCCTGGACCGATTCCGAGGCCTTCTCCGGCAGGTCGATCCGCACCGTGCCGCCCTCGGGCAGCAGGTCACCGTGCACGCTCACCACGAGCCCGGCGATGGTCTCGGTGTCGACCTCCGGCAGGTCGTGGCCGATCAGCCGCTCGACCTCGTCGAGATGCATGTCACCGGGCAGACTCCAGTGGTCGTCGTCGACGGCCACCACTTCATCCACCTGGATGTCGTGCTCGTCGGACAGCTCGCCGACGACCTCCTCGGTGAGGTCCTCGATCGTCAGGATCCCGTCGAAGTTGCCGTATTCGTCGACGACGCAGGCGAGCTCGTTGCGGGTCTGCTGCATCCGCTCGAGAGCATCCGGCAGCGGCATCGAGGTCGGGATCACCACCGTCTCGCGCATCACGCTGGACACCGGGGCGGTGTCGTCGTGGGCGCGGCGCAGCAGGTCGATCAACTCGACGATACCGATCGGGGAGTCCTCGTGGCCGATCACCGGATAGCGGGTGTGCCCGGTCGCCATCAGGGATCGGACCTCGCCGATGGTGGCGTCCGGGGAGATCGAGTCGACCCGGGAGCGTGGCACCATCGCATGTTCCACATCGCGCCGCGGGAAGTCGATGATCCGGTCGATCATGATGGACAGGTCATCGGGCAGATCCCCGCTGGCCCGCGACTCCTCGATGATCGCCTCGAGGTCGCGGGCGTTGGCGCTGGCGTCGACATCCTCGAGCGGCTCGATCCGCAGCAGCCGCAGCAGACCGTTCGCCGCCTTGTCGAACACGGTGATCAGCCAGCCGAAGGCGAGCAGATAGATGCGGGTCGGCAGGGCCAGTGCCCGGGCCAGGGGCTCCGGGCTCGCGATCGCGAGATTCTTCGGATAGAGCTCGCCGAAGATCATCGTCACGATGGTTGCCAGGACCAGTACGCCGGTGGTGCCGAGGAGCACCGCGACACCGCGGCTCAGACCGGTGTCGGAGAGCAGTTCGGCGAGCGGATCGCCGATCATCGGCTCGGCGACGTAACCGATCAGCAGACCGGTGACGGTGATGCCGAGCTGGGCGCCCGACAACATGAAGGAGGTGCGCTGGGTGATGGCCTGGACCCGCTTGGCCTTGGGGTCACCGCGTTCGGCCTGGGCCGCGATCCGCGACCGGTCGACCGACATGTAGGCGAACTCCTGGGCCACGAAGAACCCACAGGCGGCGATGATCACCAGGGTGATGAGGACACCGAGTGCGATGCTCAACAACTCGGGCACGAGACGTCACCCCCTGAGGGGCTCAGCGCGATACTGGGAGGCTCCGATGTGGAGCTGGACGATCGACCCTCCGAGTCGGAGGTGGTGCGATGGCTCACGGCTTCTTTCCGTCGTGTGTCAGGGCTTTCGCAGAGTGTAGGGCATGCCCGAAAGCGGGCCAACACTCAGCCGAGCAGGAAGCCGACGAACAGGCCGGCGGCGCAGGCCAGCTCGGCCATCCCGGTGGCCTTCAGCACCGCGATGAGCTCGGGGCCGACACCGCCGCGCAGCACGATCCGGGTCGAGGGCAGCAGCAGCGGAACGAACACCAGCCCGAGCAGCGCCCACGGCGTACTCAGCCAGGCGGCCGCAGCCACGGCCATCGCGGTCGCCACCAGCAACCCGAGGTAGAACCAGCGCGTACCGCGGTCACCGAAGCGGGTCGCCAGGGTGCGTTTGCCGGATTCCAGATCACCGCGGATGTCCCGCAGGTTGTTGGCCACCAGGATGGCGCAGGCCAGGAAACCGATCGCGCAGGCCACCGCCAGTGCCAGCAGCGAGAACCGGCCCTGCATCACCAGCGCGGTGCCACAGACCGCGACCAGGCCGAAGAAGATGAAGACGAAGACCTCGCCGAGACCGCGGTAACCGTAGGGATTGCGGCCACCGGTGTAGTACCAGGCGGCGAGCACCGAGGCGGCCCCGACGAGCACCAGCCAGTACTGCCCGCTCCACAGGCAGAGCACCAGTCCGGCCACCGCCGCGACCGCGAAGCAGCCGAAGGCGGCCCGCTTCACCGCGGCCGGGGAGGCGGCGCCGGAACCCACCAGCCGCATCGGCCCGACCCGGTCGGCGTCGGTGCCGCGGATGCCGTCGGAGTAGTCGTTGGCGTAGTTGACGCCGATCTGGAGGGCGACTGCGACCAGCAGGGCGAGCAGCGCCATCCCGAGGTCGAAGGCCCTGGCGAACGAGGCGACCCCGGAACCGGCGAGCACGGGGGAGAGCGCCGCCGGCAGGGTTCGCGGTCGCGCCCCGGCCACCCAGTCGGCGAACCTGGGGTGGTGGGTGGCTTCCGGCTGGCCGGTCACAGCAGCTCCTTGTCGTGGTGGTCGGGCCAGCGGGCGATCAGGCGCTGGCGATCCACCTTCCCACTGCTGGTCGTCGGAAGCACATCGAGCCGCAACAGGCCCCGCGGTCGGGCTTCGGGTGCCAGGGTGTCGAGGGTCTCGCGCAGGGTGGCGAGGTCGGGCAGGTCGGTGCCCGCGGCGACCACGAGCTGCCCCCAGGTCTCATCGGGTACGCCGATCGCGGCGGCCTGCGGCCAGTGCCGGTGCAGCTCCCGTTCCACCGCGGCCAGATCGACGTTGACGCCGCCGGAGATGATCACATCGTCGAGGCGGCCGAGGACGCGCAGGAATCGCTTCGACTCACCTACGCTCATCGAGTGGCTCGCGCAGCGAGCGTGTCGAGATGAGTTGCCTCCCTCGCTCGGCCGACGTGGCACCCACTCCCCGCGGTCGTTGGTCAGCAACCGGCCGTCCTGCAGGGTCTCGGCGGTGAGTTCGGGGCGCAACCGGTAACCGGAGAACAGCATCGGGCCGGACAGGGCGATCCGTTGCCGCTCACCGAGCAGGTCGACCCGCAGTCCGGGCAGCGGTACGCCGTCGTAGACGCAGCCGCCGCAGGTCTCGCTCATCCCGTAGCTGGTCACCACCCGCACCCCGGCCGCGGCGGCGCGGTCCAGCAGCGGCTGCGGGGCGGCGGCGCCGCCGAGCAGGATCGCGGCGTACGCCCGCAGTGTCTCGGTGAGTTCGGCGGAGTCGAGGGCGCGGTGCAGTTGGGTCGGCACCAGCGAGAGATAGGTCGGGCGGGTCGGGGTGGGCAGGTCGCCCAGCCGCGGGTCGGCGTACGCCAGCTCGGTGCCGGCGACCAGGGTGCGGGCGATCACCATGATCCCGGCCACGTAGTGGGCGGGCAGAGCGAGCACCCAGTCGCCGGGGCCGCCGAGGCCCTGGTGGGTGGCGATGACCCCGGCGCGGATCGCATCGGCGGAGAGCAGCACGCCCTTCGGCGTGCCGGTGGAGCCGGAGGTGGCGACGATCAGCGCGGTGTCGGTGTGCTCCAGCGGCTGGTCGGGGCGGAGCATCGCGAGCGCGGCCTCCGCGGCCTGCGGGTCGGCCGGCAGCGGGGCCAGCGCCGACCCCCCGTCGAGTGCCTGTCGCAGCGCCGCCACGAGGGCGGGGTCGGCGGCGGGCAGGGGTCGGAGCAGCACCTGTTCACTGTAGTCCGACCCCTTAGACTGCGCGGGTGCCCGAGCTCCACGTCTATGACATCGCCATGCGGACCCGGTTCCGCGGCATCACCCGACGGCAGGGGATGGTCTGGCGTGGTGCCGGCGGCTGGGCGGAGTGGAGTCCGTTCCTCGACTATCACGGTGACGAGCTGAAGCCGTGGCTGGCGGCCGCACGGGAGGCGGCCGACGACGGTTATCCGGAGCCGGTGCGGGAGTCGGTGCCGGTGAACGCGACGGTTCCCGCGGTGGGCCCGGAACAGGCGTACGCCGTGGCGCGTGACTCCGGTTGCCGGACCGCCAAGGTCAAGGTCGCCGAGCCCGGGCAGACGCTGGCCGACGACCTGGCGCGGGTGGAAGCGGTGCGCGATGCGCTCGGCGTCGACGGCCGGGTCCGCGTGGATGCCAACGGTGGTTGGGATCTCGACCAGGCGGTCGCCGCGCTGCGGGAGCTGGGACGGTTCGGGCTGGAGTACGCCGAGCAGCCGGTCGCCTCGGTGGAGGACCTGGCCCGATTGCGGCGAACCCTGCTGCAGAAGGGGATCTCGGTGCCGATCGCGGCCGATGAGTCGATCCGGCGCAGCGGTGACCCGGAGCGGGTCGCGGAGCTGGCGGCGGCCGATGTGGCGGTGTTGAAGGTGCAACCGCTGGGCGGGGTACGCCGCTGCCTCGAGCTGGCCGAGTTGCTGGGGCTGCCGGTGGTGGTCTCCTCGGCGCTGGAGACCTCGATCGGGCTGGCCGCCGGGGTCGCGCTGGCCGCTGCCCTGCCGGAGCTGCCCCACGCCTGCGGGCTGAACACCCGCTCCCTGCTCACCGACGACCTGGTCGCCGACTCGCTGACCGCGGTCGACGGGGCCATCTCGGTGCGGGCCGTCGAGGCCGATCCCGATGCGTTGCGGCGCTGCGCCGCCGACGAGGAAACCGTTGCCCGGTGGGAAACCCGGCTCGCGGGGGTACCACTGTGAACGCCGCCATGCGGTTGGCCGAGACGCTGGTGCGCGGTCTCGAGACCGCGGGCTCGCCGGTGGTGCTCAGCCCCGGAAGTCGCTCCGCGCCGCTGGCGCTGGCACTGGAACGGGCGGCCCGCGAACGCGGCCTGGAGCTGCACGTGCGGATCGATGAGCGGGATGCCGGGTTCCTGGCGCTCGGCCTGGCCAAGGCGTCCGGGCGGATGGCGGCGGTGGTCACCACCTCCGGCACGGCGGTCGGCAATCTGCAGCCGGCGGTGATGGAGGCCGCCCACTCCGGAGTGCCGCTGCTGGTGATCAGCGCCGACCGGCCGTCCTGGATGGCGCACACCGGTGCCAACCAGACCACCGATCAGGCAGGGATCTTCGGCCACTTCGTCCGTGCCAGCGCCCGGATCTCCAACCAGGAAGGCGATTCCGACGCCTGGGCCTTCCAGTTCGAGCGGTTGCTGCGCTCGTCGTCCGGGGTGTTCACCCGGGACCCCGGGCCGGTGCATCTCAACGTCGCGCTGAGCGAGCCGCTGATCTCCGACGAGGACGGGGAGGCTCCGCGCGAGGGTGCGACGGGAGATCCGGTCGAATCGGCACCCGGGGTGGTCGAGACCGTGCCGTATCGGCTGTCCGGGGACCGTCGCACGGTGGTGCTGGCCGGTGATGCGACACCCACCATGGGGCAGCGGGCCCGCCGGCTCGCCGAGCAGGGCCGGTTGCCGCTGCTGGCCGAACCGACCTCCAACGCCCGGTCCGGTGCGGCGGTCCGCGGTTACCGGCTGCTGTTGGAGACCCCACTGGGCAAGGAGATCGAGCGGGTCATCGTGTTCGGGCACCCCACGCTGTCCCGGCCGGTGACGCGCCTGCTGCGGCGTACCGACGTGGAGACGGTGGTGGTCACCGAAACCAGCCGACTGCAGGTCGCCGCGCCGCGGATGCGGGTCGCGACCAAGGTGCACTGTGAGGAGCCGTCCCGGGACGACTGGCTCGAGCGCTGGACCGCGGCGGGGGAACGGGTCTCGGTCGGGATCGATGGACTCCTCGGTGACCGGTTGACCGGGCAGACGGCCGCGGCGGCGGTGGTCGCCTCCCTCGGCGCCGAGGATGTGCTGGTGGCCGGATCGTCGAACCCGATCCGCGACCTCGATCTGGCGCCGGTGCCGAAGAATCCGTTCCTGGTCTATGCCAATCGCGGGCTGGCCGGGATCGACGGCACCGTGTCCACCGCGGCCGGGATCGGCCTGGCGACCGACGAGCCGGTGACCGCACTGCTCGGCGATCTGACCTTCCTACACGATGTCGGCGGGTTGCTGATCGGGCCGCTGGAGCGGCGCCCGCGGCTGCGGCTGGTGGTGGTCAATGACGACGGTGGCTCGATCTTCCACAGTCTGGAACAGGGCGATGAGGCGTACGCCACAGGTTTCGAGCGGGTCTTCGGTACGCCGACCGGGGTGCGGCTGCAACCGGTCGTCGAGGGGTACGGCTGGCGGTATGACCGGGCGGAATCCCTTGTGGAGTTGAACAAATTGCTCGCCGAACCGGTTGTCGGACAAGAGGTGATCGAGGTGCCGGTGGGGCGCCAGGACCGCCGCGCGATGGATCAGCAACTGCGGAAACTGGGGTTGACGCCTAGTTAGGCAAGCCTTACCTTTTCTCGTGTGAGTCGCCCGTACAGCCAGTTCCGTGTCGTGCTCGAGCGTGCCACCGACCTGACCCCGCAACTGCGGCAGCTGACCTTCACCGGTCCCGAGCTGCAGCATTTCGGTGCCACCTGCCTGGACCAGCGGATCAAGCTGGTCCTGCCGCGGGGGAGGGGCGACGATCTGGCGGACTTCCCACCCGGGGACGACTGGTACGCCGCCTGGCGCGCCCTGCCGGAGATGGAGCGCCGCCCCGTGCGTACCTTCACCCCGGCCGCGGTGCGCCCCGAGGTCGGCGAGGTCGACGTCATCGTCGCCCGGCACGGTGACATCGGCCCCGCCACCCGCTGGGCCGGCGCGGCCGAACCCGGGGAGCAGGCGATCCTGGTCGGACCGGACTCCCGGCTGACCGGTCACGACCGGCTCGGCCTGGAGTGGCGGCCCGACGGCGCCGGCGAGGTGCTGGTCGTCGGCGACGAGACCGCGCTGCCGGCCATCCGCTCGATCGTGGCGGCACTGCCCGAGACGATCAGTGGCCGGGTGCTGCTGGAGGTTCCCACCGACGCCGACCGGATTGCGCTCCCGGCTCCGGCCGGTGTCGGTGTGGAAATCCTGCCCAGGAACGAGAAGCACGAGATCGGTGAGCTGCTGCTGGCCGCGGTGATCGGCGAACCCACCGCGCGGGCCGAGCTGCCCGACGACGACGCGATCCTCTGGGACACCCCGACCACCGCCGAGGCGCCGGAGACCGGTGGCCGCCGATTCGCCTGGATCGCCGGTGAGGCCGGGGTGGTGACCACCATCCGCCGCCATCTGGTCAGCACCGGCTGGGACCGCAGCGAGGTGGCCTTCATGGGCTACTGGCGCCGCGGTCGGGCCGAATGCTGAACAGCCGTCTTTGAACTTGTCCACCCACCCCCACCTGCCCTGATTCCCCACCCAGAAAGAGAATCGATGCGTTCCCGTCTCTCTGCCCTGCTCGTCGGCCTGGTGCTGCTGCTGGTCTCCGCCTGCTCCGCGTCCCCGTCGCCGCAGGCCCAGCCACCGGCGGAGGGCGGCTCGGACGGCGCCTTCCCGGTCTCCATCAAGCATGCGCTCGGCACCGCCGAGATCCCTGCCGCGCCGAAGCGGATCGTCGCTCTCGGTCAGGGGTCCGCGGAGACCGCGATCGCGCTCGGGGTGATCCCGGTCGGCATCGAGGCATATCCGTGGGGTGCCGATCAGAGCGGCCAGCTGCCCTGGATCCGGGAAGCCGTCGAGAAGCGCGGCGGTCAGCTGCCGACCCTGATCAAGGGATCCACCGAGCTCGACATCGAGGCGATCGTGGCCGCCGACCCGGATCTGATCCTGGCCAACTGGTCCGGCATCACCCCCGAGCAGTACAAGGTGCTCTCCGATCTGGCGCCCACCATCGCGTACCCGGACAAGGCGTGGAGCACCAACTGGGACCAGCAGATCAAGACCATCGCGACCGCGCTGGGCCAGCCGGCCGAGGGTGACCGGCTGATCGCCGAGATCGACGACACCTTCGCCAAGGCCGCCGCCAGCCGTCCCAACTACCGCGACATCTCCTTCGTCTACGCCTACACCAACGGGCCCGGCACGCTGGGCATCTTCCTGCCCGATGAGCAGCGGGTCGCCTTCTTGACCAAGCTGGGGCTGAAGCTGGATCCGGTGGTCGCCACGCTGCCCGAGACCAGCGGCACCGATTCGGCACTGCTCGGGCTGGAGAACGCCAACAAGGTCGCCGATGCCGAGCTGTTCTTCACCTTCTACAGCGATGCGGACACCCGCAAGCAGGTCGAGGCACAGCCGTTGTACGCCGCGATCCCTGCCGTGCAGAAGGGCGCGGTGATCGCCAGCAACGACCAGTCCTTCGTGACCGGTTCTTCGATGATCAACCCGCTGACCGTGCCCTGGGCGATCGAGCGCTACCTGCCGCTGATCGACGCGCAGGCGTCGAAGGTTGCGGGCTGACCTGCTGCGCGGGGCCGCGGGACTGATCCTGCTCGCCCTGCTGGTCACCGCCAGCATCTGTCTGGGTTCGGTGGCGGTACGCCCGGGCGAGGTCTGGGCGGCGCTGCAGGGGAACGCCCCCGAGCAGGCACAGCTGATCATCGACGCCCGGATCCCGCGCACCCTGCTCGGTCTGCTGGTCGGTGTGGGGCTCGCGGTCGCCGGCTGCCTGCTGCAGGGCGTGGTCCGCAACCCGCTCGGCGACCCCGGTCTGCTCGGGGTGAACGCCGGTGCGGCGGCCGCGGTCTGCGCCGCGGTGCTGCTCGGTGTCGGTGGGCTCGCCCTGGTGCCGGTGGCCATCGTCGGCGCCTTCGTCGCGATGGCCGCGGTCACCTGGATCGCCGCGATGGGCGGGGAGCTGACCCCGGTGCGGTTGGTGCTCGCCGGTGCGGCCATCTCGGCCGCGCTGACCGCTGTGGTGCAGGCCATCACTCTGACCCGGCCGGATGTCTTCGATGCCTATCGCAGCTGGGACATCGGCTCGCTCGCCGCGCCGGTGTCCTCCTGGGGCGTACTGGTCGGTCTCGTGGTGCTCGGACTGGTCGGGGCGCTGCTGCTGACCGCGCCGCTGGATGCGCTCGCGCTCGGTGATGAGGTGGCCGCCTCGCTGGGCTCCAATCCGGCCCGGACGCGCTGGCTGGGCGTGCTCTGTGCGACGGTACTGGCCGGTACCGCGACCGCCGTGGTCGGGCCGATCGCGTTCCTGGGGTTGGCGGTGCCGGCGATCGTACGCCGGGTCGCCGGCCACCGGTTCCTGGTCCAGGTGATCGGCTCGGCGCTGGTCGGCCCGGCCCTGCTGCTCGCGGCGGACACCCTCGGCCGGGTCGTCGCCCGGCCGCTGGAGATCCAGGTCGGGGTGGTGACGGCGCTCTGCGGCGCCCCCCTGCTGCTGCTCGTGGTGCGGAGGACGGCATGGCGATGAGGCGCACGGTGACCTGGATCGTCCTGGTCGCGCTGCTGGTCCTGGTGGCCGGGGCGACGTTGGCGCTGGGCCGTCTCGGGATCGGCCCGGCGGAGGTGTTCGCCTGGCTGGGTGGCGATGCACCGACCCGGGTCGCGTTCGTGCTGGAGCGGTTGCGCGGCCCCCGGCTCGTCGTCGCGCTCTGCGCCGGCGCGGCACTCGGGATGGCGGGTTGGCTGTTCCAGGGCCCGCTGCGCAATCCGCTGGCCAGCCCCGACATCATCGGGGTGACCGCCGGCGCGGGTGCCGGTGCGGTGCTCTGCCAGCTGCTCACCCCCACGGTGCCGGTGCAGGTCGGCGCCGTCGTCGGCGCACTGGCCGCGGTGACCCTCACCTATCTGGCGACCGGGACCGGATTCCGCTCGCCGGCGCGGATGGTGCTGGCCGGGATCGGGGTGGCCGGATTGTCGCTGGCGGTGGTGCAACTGGTGGTGGCGATCGTGCTGCGGGACCGGGCGATGGCGCTGGTCGGCTACCTGACCGGGTCGCTGAACGCGCGCGACCCCGGGCATGCGCTGTTGGCCGTGATCGCTCTGGTGGTTGGTTTTCCGATCACCTGGCTGGTGGCCGAGCGGGTGCGGGTGCTGGAGCTCGGTGACGATCTGGCCAGTGGCCTCGGGGCGCCACCGGGTGCCTCGCGGACGGCCCTGATCGGGCTCGGGGTGTTCTGGTGCGCCGTCGCGGTCTCGGTCGCCGGGCCGGTCGCATTCGTTGCGCTGGCCGCGCCGCAGATCGCGCGCCGGCTGGTCGGCATTCCCGGTGAACTCGTGGCCACCGCGCTGGTCGGCGCGCTGCTGTTGTCGGCGGCCGATCTGGCCGTGCAGCAGGCACCGCTGGTGTCCGGACTGCCGGTCGGCGTACTCACCGCCGGACTGGGCGGAATCTATCTGGGTGGCGTACTGGCCACCAGCTTTCGGAGGGCGAATCGATGACGATCCAGGCGAACGCGGTATCGGTCGGCTATCGGGCCGCCCCGGTGGTGCAGGAGGTCTCGCTGCGGGCGCCGGCCGGTTCCTTCACCGCGATCCTGGGGCCCAACGGCAGCGGCAAATCGACCCTGCTCCGCGGTCTGGGGCGGATCCTGCCGCTCGCCGGTGGATCGGTGGAGGTGGCGGGAAAGCCGCTGGATTCCTTTGCGCACAAGGAGTTCGCGCGGGAGGTGGCGTTCCTGCCGCAGTCCCCGGTGGTACCGGATCAGGTGACGGTACGCGAGCTGGTGGGGCGCGGGCGGTTCCCGCATCACGGGCTCTGGCGACCGTGGGCGAAGGGGGACGGTCCGGCGATCGATCAGGCGATGGCCGTCGCCGGGGTCACCGAGCTGGCCGCCCAGCGGGTCGCCGAGTTGAGCGGCGGCCAGCAGCAGCGGGTCTGGTTGGCGCTGGTGCTGGCGCAGCAGACGCCGGCACTGCTGCTGGACGAGCCGACCACCTTCCTCGACATCGCCCACCAGTACGAGGTGCTCGACCTGTGTCGCGACCTGGCCGCCGACGGGCGCGCGGTCGTCGCGGTGCTGCACGACCTGGACCAGGCGGCCCGGTACGCCGACCAGCTGATCGTGCTGGACGGAGGGCGAGTGGCCGCCGCCGGTACGCCCGCCGAGGTGCTCACCGCCGAACTGATGGACCGCGTTTTCGGCCTCTCGGTTGAGATTCTCGTCGATCCGGACACCGCCCGCCCCATGCTGCGCGTCCTGCGCTGAGCCGTTCCTCACGTTCATCGAGTAGCTCGCGCAGCGAGCGTGTCGAGATGAACCCGGTCCCACGGCGGTCGGTACCGGTGCCACGAGCTGAAACCACCCTTCCTGGCGTGAAACCCCTACTGCAGCAGGGGTTTCGCGCATCGTTGGGTGGTTTCACGAACGGGTCTGCGAGGTGCTTGGCCTCGTCTCGCTCGTACCTCGCTCGCTCAGCCGGCGTACGGGGTTCATCTCGACACGCCAGCCATTGCTCCGCTTCGCTGCGCATGGCTGGCTACTCGATGAACGTGCGGGAGGGGTAGGGTTCATCTCGACACGCCAGCCATTGCTCCGCTTCGCTGCGCATGGCTGGCTACTCGATGAACGTGCGGGCGTCAGGGCTGGGCGCGGAGCCAGTGGCGCAGGCGCCAGGTGGCGCGGACGTCGTCCTCGTTGTAGTCCAGCACGCGTTGCCGGGCGGCGGAACGGGCCTCGGGGGTGGGGCCGTGACAGGCTTCGGCGAACCAGGCCTGCGAGGCCAGGCCGCCGGGTTCCTCATCCCGCCAGCGGAAACCGGCGCCCAGGGTCGCCACCACCTTGAGCCCGAGCCCTCGCGTACCGAAGTAGTGGTCCCGGACCACGGTGAACAGGTCGCACCACTCGGCAGTGTGGTCGAGCGCCCAAGCGAGCACCGGATGGTCCGGGGCGGCCGCGGCGAGCCGTTGCACGTGGTGCACCTCGAAGGGCGAATAGTGGTAGACCCGCACCTCGGCCGATCCCGCCAGCTCCCGCAGCCAGCCGAGCGCGCGCACGGCGAGCGCCTGCTCGCCGTCGGCGTCCAGATCGGACCACGCGCTGAACTCCACGAACCGCGGCTCGCTCGTCTCCGCCCCGGGGCGCCGGTCGTGCACCCAGAAGCCCCACAGATAGATCCGGTCGTCGGCGGAGGTCTCCAGGTCCAGATCGACCTCGATCTCCGCCGCCGGCACGTCGATCGGACCGGTGGTGACCCGCTCCAGCTCCACCCCGGCCAGCATCAACCGGGCCCGGCGATGCGCGTTCTCGATCCGTTTCTCGGCCCCCTCGCGGTGCCGCACCTCCGGCAGATAGCGCGGTTTCAGCTCCGCCAGCTCGGTCGCGGCGAGTTCGGTCACCGTCCTGATGCCGAGCCCGCGCAGGACGCCGATCTCGCGGACATCGAGCGGGGTCTTGTCGATCCGCACCGAGATGTCGTCCGCGCCGAGCACCGGTTCGCAGCGCTGCCACCAGGCGCAGGACTGGCACTCCCGGTTGCGGATCGGCTGCACCAGCTGTGGCCCGCCGGCCCGCGCGGTCTCGGCGACCTTCAGCCGGAAGTCGAACTCGTGGTCATAGCGCTCCAGGGCGGTACGCAGCCGCCAGCCGGTGTCGCTGGAGCGGGAGAAGGTACGCACCAGCGGTACGTCCAGCGGGATCCAGCCGATCCCATGCGCCGGCTCGCCGTCGGGGTCGAACCGGTACTCGTCGGTGCCGATCACCCCGGCCAGCGGCGGCTCCGGCGCGGCGTACCCGGTGGACTGCAGCAACCGCCAGTAGTGCGCGAGCTGCAACAGGTATCCGTCGCGGTCGCGCGGCGGTTTCAGCGTGCGCTCCGCCAGCGCCCGCGCCGCGTCCGGGGACGGATGCGCCAGGCGGCTGACCCGGATCGGCGACCGGTCACCGATCCGGGGCTCGGTGAGCCGGCGCCGTTTGATCTGCACCGGGTGGAAGCCGGGCCGGGCGTCATCGGTGTCCGTGCCGCGGACCAGCAGATGCGGCCGGCCACTGCGGTGACCGTTCGGGGGCCCGGGCAGCAGTCCGCCGATGATCAGCAGCGGTCCGGACGCCAGTGCGGCGCGGCAGGCCGCCAGCTGCTCCTCGACTGGCCGATCGGTCAGCGGCCGCAGATCGATCACCGGGCCGCGGGCCTGCCGGAGGATGCTGTCGAGGACCTCATCGACCAGCGACTGCCCGCCGGCGAAGGACTCCCGCAGCGACTCGTCCGGGCGCGGCTCGGGCGCCGCCACACCGGGGCTGTGGGCGTACCAGGTCTTCACCGGGCAGGTCTGTGCCGCCCAGGCGTCCAGCACCAGTGGTGCGGGCACCTCAGGCGACCGCCCGATGCAGCGCCACCACGCCGCCGAACAGATTGCGCCACTCGACCCGGGTCCAGCCGGCCTGCACCATCAGATCGGCCAGCCCGCGCTGATCCGGCCAGGCGCGGATCGATTCGATCAGATAGTGGTACGCCGACGGGTTCGACGAGGCGACCTTCGCCAGCTCCGGCAGCGCCCGCAGCACCAGCTGCTGATAACCCAGCCGGACCGGGGCCGCGGTCGGGGTGGAGAACTCCGCCACCACCAACCGGCCACCGGGCCGGGTCACCCGGCGCATCTCGGTCAGCGCGGCCAGGGTGTGCTCGACATTGCGCAAGCCATAGGAGATGGTCACCGCATCGAAGACGCCGTCGGCGAACGGCAGCGCCAGGGCGTCACCGGCCAGGAACGGCAGATCGGGATGATGCTCCTTGCCGACCTTGAGCATCCCCAGCGACAGATCGGTCGGCACCACCAGTGCACCGGCGTCGGCGAGCGGGCGGCTCGAGGTGCCGGTGCCGGCGGCCAGATCGAGGATCCGCTGCCCGGGCTTCGGGTCGATCGATTCCTGCACCAGCCGGCGCCACCGCCGGATCTGGCCCATCGTCATCACGTCGTTCATCACGTCGTAGCGCTGGGCGACCCGGTCGAACATGGCGGACACGTCGGCGCGGCGCTTGGCGAGCGTGGCGCGGTAGTCGGACTTCGGCACCCGACCACCCTAGTGACCTCGACTCGCTGGCGCTCGCTCGGTCAGCGTGGGGGGGCGAGCCGATTGGTAACAGTTGGCGAAGCGCGGGAGAATCGCAGCCATGGCCAAACCCGAGACCGTTCTCAAGGTGAGCGGGCTGAAGAAGTCCTTCGGTCCCAGCTCCATCGTCGACAACTTCAACCTTGAGGTGGCGGCCGGGGAGGCGGTGGCGCTGACCGGTCGCAACGGCGCCGGCAAGTCGACCGTGCTGCGCATGCTGATCGGTGCCGACAAGCCCAGCGACGGCAGCATCACGGTGCTCGGGGAGAAGATGTCGGAGACCTCGCGGGAGATCCGGCGCAATGTCGCCACCGTGATCGACGATCTCGACTTCTTTCCCGACCTGAGCGTGGTCGAACATCTCGACCTGCTGGCCCGGGCGCACGGCATCGACGACCCGGACGCCGCGGTCGATGAGATCCTGCACGAGGTCCAGCTGGTACCGCAGGCCGGCCAGCTGCCCGGCACCCTCTCCTCGGGCCAGCGGCGTCGGCTCGCGCTGGCCACCGCCTTCGTCCGGCCGCGCCGGCTGCTGGTCCTCGACGAACCGGAGCAGCGGCTCGACGTCGAGGGGGTGCACTGGCTCGCCGATCGGCTGCGTACCGAGCTCGCCAACGGATTGGCGATCGTCTTCGCCAGCCACGAACCGCATCTGGTCGAGCAGGTCGCGACCCGGGTGGTACGCCTCGGCGGCGACCGTGACCCGCTCCGCGAGGACGCCGAGACCGGCGACGCGATCGTGCAGCCCGCCGAGCCCGGGACGAACCAGGCCGGTGCCAAGCAACCGGTGAAACAGCAGCAGAAACCCAAGCAGAAGCCGAAGCCCTCGCACGGACGGAAGAAGCGATGAGCGAGCCGGACCGCACGGTCGACCCGGATCCCGCGATCGAACCCGATCCCCGGGTCGATCCCAGCCCGGCCACCCGGAAGACCTGGTCGACCCATGAGGTGGACGAGCGGGCGCTGTCCCGGCTGGTCGACGACTTCCGCCGCGGCCGCGCGACCAAGACGCTGTTCGAGGCGATCCAGGACGGCTATGTCGTGGTGCTCGCGGTCCTGGTGCTCGGCGGGATGCTCGTCGCGCTGGTGATGCGCGTCCAGACGACCTCGGCCGCCTGCGCCGCCGCCAGCTGCCAGTCCGCCCGGACCCTGTTGCCGTTCGCGGTGCTCGCCGCGGTCCTCGCCCTGGCGCTCGCCACCGCCCGGCTGTTCGGGCCGGTACTGGCCTCGGCCGCCGAGGGGTTCTGGATCTTCGATGCGCCGATCAACCGGTCCCGGCTGCTGCGCGGCCGGTTCGTCAAGGCGCTGGGCATCGCGCTGCTCGTCGGCCTCGCGGCGGGTGCGCTGATCGCCGCCCTGACCGGTTCCACCCCGGTGCTGATCGGTGCCTGGGCGATCGCCACCGGGCTCGCGGCGGCCGCCATGGTCGCCTTCGCGGCCGCCGAACAGGGCCTCGAGCGGGGCTGGATCACCCGCACCGCGACGGTGCTGCTCACCCTGGTCGCGGTCGGTGCGCTCATCATGGTCGTCGGGATCGCCGCCGGCTGGTTCGCGCTGACCATCACCAACGACCGCGAGCTGCTGGTGACCGCGGTGGTGGCGGCGGCCGGTGTCGCGGTGCTGCTGCTCGCCGGCGCGCTGGCGCTCACCCGGTTGAACCGGATCCGCCGCGCCCGGCTGGTCTCGGGCGGGTCGCTGGTCTCCGGGATGGCGGGTGCGATGTATGCCCTCGACCTCGGCCTGGCCCGCGACATCGTCGTCGAGCGGCGGGCGATGGAACGCGGCCACGTGCGGCCCCGGAAGGGCTCCGGGCTGGGCCTCGGCGCCCTGGTACGCCGGGATCTGCTGCGGCTGCTGCGCACCCCCAGCGCGTTCGGGCCGGTGCTCGCCTCGATCGTGGTGCCGTACGCCTGCGTCGCGCTCGGGTTCGGCAGCTTCACCCCGATGGTCTCCGCGCTGGCCCTCTTCGGCGCCCTCATCCCGCTGATGGGCACCCTGCGGGTGCTCACCCGGACCCTCGGCCTGGCCCGCGCCTTCCCGTTCACCGAGCAGGAGCTGCGCCGGGCCTCGCTGATGATCCCGGCGGTCGCCGGGCTGATCTGGTCCGTCGTCACCCTGCCCGCGCTGGCCGGGGTGGGCAGCACCCAGATCACCGACGCCCTCCCGACCGCGCTGGTCACCGCGGTCGCCGGCGTACTCGGCGCCGCCCGCTGGACCGCCGCCAAACCGATCGACTTCGGCAAACCGATGCTCGCCACCCAGGCCGGCGCCATGCCGACCGGCATGTTCGCCAACCTGGTCCGTGGTTTCGAGGTGGTGCTGCTGATCACCGCCCCGCTCGCGTTCGGCGGGCACTGGCTGATCTCCACCGTGATCGCCGCGATCGCGTACTGGTTCGTGATGGGCAACTTCGACATGGACAAGCTGCAGGAGCAGCGCGAGGAGCAGCAGAAGGAGTTGGAGAAGGCCCGGGCCCAGCGGGCCCGCGCCAAGGGCCGGTAGGAATTGGACGAACGTGCGACAATCCGATCATGGACACGAAGTTGCTCGAGGTCTTCCTCGCGGTGGTGCACACCGGCAGCATCTCCGCGGCCGCGCGGCGGCTGAACTTCAGCCAGCCGACGGTGAGCCAGCAGATCAAGGCCCTCGAGCGGGTGCTCGACGCCCAGCTGTTCACCCGTGAGGGCGGCCGGATCGAGCTGACCGCGGCCGGCCGCACCCTGCAGTCGTACGCCGAGTCGACCCTCTCCAGCTGGCGGTTCGTCGTCGAACAGGTCCGCGAGGCGGTGAACCGCGACGATCTGATCGAGCTCGGGCTGGCGTCCTTCCCCTCCGCGAACGCCGCCCTGGTGCCCGAGGCGGTGGCCTCGATGCTCGCCGACGACGAGCGGCTGCGGGTCAAGGTGCTGGACGCCGAACCGCCGGCCTCCTTCGACCTGCTGCGCTCCGGCCAGGCCGATGTGCTGATCACCTTCTCCTATCCCGAGGACGAGACCGGCCGCGGTCAGGTCGAACTGCCGATCCTCGACGAGGAGTTCGTGCTGCTGGTCGCCGACGACCACCCGCTGGCCGATCGCGGGGCGGTGGCGCTGGAGGAGGCCGCCGAGTCGACCTGGATCGGCGGCTGCCCGAAGTGCCGCCAGGAACTGATCACCGTCTGCCGGGAACGTGGCTTCAACCCCGAGATCCTGATGTCCACCGACGACCCGAAGATGACCCAGATCATGGTGAGCAAGGGAATCGGGGTGGCGATGCGCCCCGCGCTCGCGGTGCTCGGTCAGGAGACCCCGGGCATGGTTCCGCTGGGCATCACCAACGGGGTACGCCGCCAGGTGTCGGTGCTGGTCCCCGAGAGCGAGGCCGAGCGTCCCGAGGTCGTCACCCTGCACACCGCGCTCCGCAAGGCGGCCAAGCAGCTCACCACGAAGTCGCCGAAGGTGCAGCGCCAGCGGATCCACGTCTGCTGACCCCACCTCGTTCCGCGCGCGGCGGATTCCCTAGGCTGATTGGGAAATCGGACGAAGGAGTTGGTCGGCGATGACCCGGCATCTGGTGAGTGGCAGCGAAGCGGTCAACGACGGGCTGCGCGGATTCTGTGCGGTGAACGCCGATCTGGTCGCCCTGCATGAGGACCCGCGGTTCGTGCTGCGCGCCGAACCGGCCACCGACAAGGTCGCGCTCGTCTCCGGCGGCGGGTCCGGGCACGAGCCGCTGCACGCCGGGTTCGTCGGCGTCGGGATGCTGGATGCCGCCGTGCCCGGTGAGGTCTTCTCCAGCCCGTCCGCCGATCAGGTGCGGGCCGCGATGCTGGCCGCCGACGCCGGCCGGGGCGTACTGCAGATCGTGAAGAACTACACCGGCGACGTGATCAACTTCGCGCTGGCCGCCGACGAGTGCCGCGACCGCGGGGTCGAGGTGGCGAGCGTGCTCGTCGACGACGACGTGCCGTCCGCGGAGCGGGGGAGTACGCCCGGGCGGCGCGGCACCGTCGCCACCGTGCTGGTCGAGAAGATCTGCGGGGCCGCCGCCGAGGAGGGCCGCCCTCTCGCCGAACTGGCCGAGCTCGGGCAGCGGGTCGTGGACCGCTCCCGCAGCGTCGGCGCGGCGGTGGCGGCCGGCTCCAACTTCACCGCCGAACCCGCCTTCGAGCTGGGTGCCGACGAGATCGAGTTCGGGGTCGGCATCCACGGCGAACGCGGTACCGACCGGATCCGCACCGAACCGCTCGAGGCACTGGTACGCCGGATGCTGGACACTCTCGCCGACGACCTGCCGCTGGAATCACCGGTCCTGCTGGCGGTCAACGGGCTCGGCGCGACCACGCCACTGGAACTGGACGCGGCCGCCGGCTACGCGCTGGCCGAACTGGACCGGCGCGGCATCGAGGTCTCCCGGGCGATCGTGGACGACCTGGTCACCTCACTCGACATGCGTGGTCTGTCGCTCACCGTGCTGCTGCTCGATGACGAACTGCAGCGCTGGTGGGATGCTCCGGTGCAGACCGCCCACTGGCGCGGAACCCGACTGGCCGGCGTGCCGGCCGCGCAGCCGAAACCCGCCACCATCACCGCCGACGAGACCACCGCCGCCGCCGCGGAGGAGGAGGGCAGCGAGGCCGCCACCGACTGGATCGACCGCTTCGTCGAGCGGGCCGGTGAACGTGCCGACGAACTCGGCGAACTGGACCGGCAGTCCGGTGACGGCGACTTCGGACCCAACCTGCGTACCGCACTGGGCCGCTACCGCGCCGGTGGTGACGCCTTCGTCGCCCTGTCCCGCGCCTTCGCCGGCGTCGGGGGCACCTCCGGTCCGCTGCTGGCGCTCTGGCTGCGTACCCTCGCCCGCGGCATCGGCGGCGACCCCGGGGCGTACGCCGAGGCGCTGCGGACCGCGGCCGACCGGGTACGCGAACTCGGCGGCGCCGAGGTCGGTGACAAGACGATGGTCGATGCGATGGTGCCGGCCGCCGAGGCCGCCCAGCGGGTCGCGGACGCCGACGGCTCCCTCGATGAGGCGATCCGGGCCGCCGCCGAGGCCGCCGACCGGGCCGCCGAACAGACCTCCGAACTCGTCGCCCGGCGCGGGCGCGGCAGCTACGTCGGCGAGGCCGGACGCGGGGTCGTCGATCCCGGTGCCAGGCTGATCGCGATCTTCCTGGGCTGCGGGGTACGCCCCTGAGTCATCCCTCACATCACCGGTGAACGTCGGTGTCCGCCCGGGCGCCGTCGTAGTCTCGGAGCATGCCCGAACCCTTGCTCGACCCGGCTCTGCTCGAAGAATTCCCGATCAGTCGGCTGTTGGCGGAGCGAGATCGGCTGGGGCGGTTCCTGCTCGGCTACCAGTCCGGGATCGAGGAGGTCAGCACCAAGCTGCGGATCCTGGAGCAGGAATTCCAGCACATGCACGAATACAACCCGATCGAGCACGTCGCCTCGCGGTTGAAGAAGCCCGAGTCGGTGCTGGCGAAGGCGCAGCGGATCGGTTGCCCGCCGCAGCTGGAGGCGATGCGCGAACAGATCACCGACATCGCCGGCGTACGCGTGGTCTGCTCCTTCGTCCGCGATGTCTACGAGGTCGTCGAGATGCTCGTCCAGCAACCCGATGTGACGGTGCTGAAGCGCAAGGACTACATCGCCGAACCCAAGGAGAACGGGTATCGCAGCCTGCACGTCATCGTCGAGGTGCCGGTGTTCTTCTCCCGGGAGCAGCTGCAGGTCCCGGTGGAGGTCCAGTTCCGCACCATCGCGATGGACTTCTGGGCCAGCCTGGAGCACAAGATCTACTACAAGTACGACCGCGAGGTCCCCGGCGAGCTGCTCGAAGGGCTGCACGACGCCGCCGAGACCGCGGCCCGGTTGGACGCCGATATGGAGCGGCTGCACGTGCAGGTGCACGGCGCCTTCCCCGAGACCCGGTACGAGTTCTGAGGGCCGTGGTCACCTAGTGGGGAACGACCCGGCCGGGGAGTGCCACCACTTGCGCTCATCTCGACACGGTCGCTGTGCGACCTACTCGATGAGCGTGGGTGGGGTAGCGGGTCAACCTTCGAGGGCGTCGCGCATGGGGACGAGCTTGGCCATCGATTCGGCGAGCTCGGCGGCGGGGTCGGAGTCGGCGACGATGCCGCAGCCGGCGTACAGCTGCGCGGTGTTGCCGCGGATCCGGCCGCAGCGCAGCGCGATCGCCCACTCGCCGTCACCCTCGGCATCCACCCAGCCGACCGGGCCGGAGTAGCGGCCGCGGTCCAGGCCCTCGAGTTCGCGGATCATCCGGCGGGCGCCGTCGGTCGGCGTACCGCAGACCGCGGCCGAGGGATGCAGGGCGGCGGCCAGGGCCAGCGACGAGGCCCCCGGCCGGGCGACGGCGGTGACATCGGTGGCCAGGTGGAAGACATTCGGCAGTTCCAGCACATAGGGCGCGTCGGGCACGTTCATCCCCGAGCAGTACGCCGTCAGCGCCTTCGCCACCGAGGCGACGGCGTACTCGTGCTCGGCCAGGTCCTTGCTGGAGTGCGACAGGTGCGCGGCCAGCGCCCGGTCCTCCTCCTCGTCGCTGGTGCGCTGGATGGTGCCGGCCAGCACCCGCGAGGTGACCAGGCCCTCCTGTCGCCGGACCAGCATCTCCGGTGAGGCGCCGACCAGACCGTCCACCAGATAGGTCCAGCAGCGCTCGTAGTCGCGGGCCAGGCCGTTGACCAGCCAGCGCGGATCGATCGGGTACTCGGCCTGCGCCAGCAGATCCCGCGCCAGCACCACCTTGTCCACCTCCCCGGCCCGGATCCGGCGCACCGCCTCCGCGACGGCCGTCTCCCACCGCGGTCCGGACAGGGCGCCATCGGCATAGCTGATCTGACCCGGCGAGGTCGGTGGGGTCTTCGGCTTCGGCAGCCAGCCCGGTTCGGGCATCTCACCCGGGCCGAGCCGGGTCAGCCAGCACTGCCCGTCGCGGCGCCCCACCACGAACTGCGGCACCACCAGCACCGCCCGCTGCTCGGTGTGGTCCGGGTCGAAGGTGAAGGACCCGAAGGCCACCGGCCCGGTCCCGCTCACCCCGGGCAGCTCCGACTCGTGCTCGATCTCGGAGACGAACTGGCCCCACCAGTCGTCGGCATCGGCGATGCAGGAGAACTCCTCGCGCGCGATCACCCCCGTACCGACCATGCCGTCACCCCGCCGGATCCAGGCCAGATCCTGTTCCCCGGGCAGCAGCGCGGACAGCTCACCGGGGTCGGCGATGCTGATCGTGCGAGCCGCGATCGGCGGGCGGCGGCGTCCGACCTGCGGACGGGTCGAGGTGGTGTGCGAATGGGCCACCTCGGCAGGATACGTCCATAAAATAGGTCACGAAATCATTGCGTTATTCCGTGGTCATTCGTTGCCCAGCAAGGATTTCCGGTGCCATCCGCCACCGATCGGCCCATTTGGATACCGAGGTGCCCCCTGCCCTAGACTGACGACGATCGTGATGGTTTTCACGAGCCCGCCGTCGTCTGTCGACGGGTAGGTGGCGAGTTCAGGAGAAGGAATGTCCCAGACCCCTGATGGGGTTGGTTCCCCCGACCGTCTGGAAGGTGGCTTCGGCTCCGGCGACACGGAGCGTGTCGAGGCCGATGTCGTCGTCGTCGGCGCCGGCCCTGCCGGATCGGCCACCGCGACGCATCTGGCCCGCCGTGGCCTGTCGGTCGCGCTGGTGGAGAAGTCCACGTTCCCCCGCGAGAAGGTCTGCGGTGACGGGCTGACCCCGCGGGCCACCCGGCAGCTGATCCGGCTCGGCATCGACACCTCCGAGGCCAACGGCTGGCTGCACAACCGCGGCCTGCGCGTCTATGCCGGCCGCGAGGAGCCGTTCGTCTTCGACTGGCCGGACCTGGCCGACTTCCCCAACTATGGGCTGGTCCGCCCGCGTGCGGACTTCGACGACCTGCTGGCCCGCAACGCGGTCGCCTCCGGGGCGGAGCTGATCCAGAACACCACCATCACCGAGCCGATCCTGGACGAGCGCAGCGACCGGATCGTCGGCGTCCGCAGCAAGGACGGCCGCGAGTTCCGGGCGCCGCTGGTGGTGGCCGCCGACGGCAACTCGACCCGGCTCTCGCTGGCGATGGGGCGTACCAAGCGGGACGACCGGCCGATGGGGGTGGCGGTCCGCGCCTACTACAACAGCCCGCGCCACGACGACGACTACATGGAGTCCTGGCTGGAGCTGTGGGACGGCAAGCCCAAGGAATCGAACCTGCTGCCCGGTTACGGCTGGGTCTTCGGGATGGGTGACGGCACCTGCAACATCGGTCTCGGCATCCTGAACACCTCCAGCGCCTTCGGCAAGACCGACTACAAGGAGCTGATGACCCGCTGGCTGGACAACACGCCGGCCGAGTGGGGCTTCCGCGAGGAGAACCGCACCTGCGAGATCCGCGGCGCTGCGCTGCCGATGGGCTTCAACCGGGTGCCGCACTACGACCGCGGGCTGCTGCTGGTCGGCGACTCCGGCGGCATGGTCAACCCGTTCAACGGTGAGGGCATCGCCTATGCGATGGAGGCGGGGGAGTACGCCGCCGACGCGATGGCCGAGGCGCACTACCGCGGCGTGGGCACCAGCACCGCCGAGCGCGCGCTGCAGGCGTACCCGAAGCGACTGCAGGCCGAGCTCGGCGGGTACTACCGCCTGGGCGGGGTGTTCGTGAAGCTGATCGGGCATCCCGAGGTGATGAAGCTCTGCACCCGTTACGGGCTGCCGCGACGCACGCTGATGAAGTTCACGCTGAAACTGCTGGCGAACTTGACCGACAGCAACGATGGCGATGCGATGGATCACACGATCAACATGCTCAGCAGACTCGCCCCCTCGGCATGAGGTGCCGGCGCATGGAGATCGGCAAGAGAGTGGAAGGGAGATACGGTGACTGACGCCTATCTGCCGCTGGTGGTCATGTTGATCCTGGCGACATTGTTCGTGGCCGGCGGCCTCGTCGTGACCATGCAGATCGGTCCGCAGCGCTACAACCGGGCGAAGTACGACTCCTACGAGTGCGGTATCCAGCCGACCCCGCAGCCGATCGGCGGTGGCCGCTTCCCGGTGAAGTACTACATCACCGCGATGCTCTTCATCGTCTTCGACATCGAGATCGTCTTCCTCTACCCCTGGGCGGTCACCTTCGACCGGATGGGCTGGTGGGGCCTGGTGATCATGATCATGTTCGTCGACGCCGTCTTCCTCGCCTTCTGGTACGTGATCCAGCGCGGCGGCCTGGAGTGGGGCGAATGATGAACATCGCACAGACCCGAGGAGGGAACTGAACATGGCTGGTGGGCTTGAGGACAAGCTTCCTGCGGGCATCGCGCTGACCACGGTCGAGGGCCTGGTCGGCTGGATGCGGCAGGCGTCGTTCTGGCCGGTCACCTTCGGGCTGGCCTGCTGTGCGATCGAGATGATGACCTACGGCGCCCCGCGCTACGACGCGTCGCGCTGGGGCCAGGAGGTGTTCCGCCCCTCGCCGCGGCAGGCCGATCTGATGATCGTCGCCGGCCGGGTGAGCCAGAAGATGGCCCCGATCGTGCGCGAGATCTACGACCAGATGCCGAACCCGAAGTGGGTGCTGGCGATGGGTGTCTGCGCCTCCTCCGGCGGCATGTTCAACAACTACGCGGTCGTTCAGGGCGTCGACCACATCGTGCCGGTCGACATCTACGTGCCGGGCTGCCCGCCGCGGCCGGAGATGCTGATCGACGCGATGTTCAAGCTGCGCAAGCAGAAGGTCGCGAAGCTGAAGATGGGCCCGAACGAGCTCGCCGAGATCGCCGACCAGGAGCAGGCGGCCCTCGAGGCGCCGGCCACCCACGAGATGAAGGGTCTGCTGCGTTGAGCGACAACAAGCCCGAGGGTGCCGCCCCCGACCCGCGCGACCAGCCGGGCGCGGATAGCGGCAACGCCCCCGCCAGCAACGAGGTCGAGCAGGCCGGCGTGGTCGAGGGCCGCCCGGTCGAGGTCAAGCACGGCATGTGGGGCTCCGGCTCCGGCGACACCTCCGGGTACGGCGGGATCGTCCGCACCGTCGAGCAGCCCGGCCCGTCGGCCCGGCCCTACGGCGGCTGGTTCGACGAGGTCGTCGACCGGATCGCCGAACTGGTCCCCGGGGGCGTACGCGAGGTCGTGGTGCACCGCGGTGAGCTGACCCTCTACGTCGACCCGGCGAAACTGCCGGAGCTGGCGAAGGCGCTCCGCGACGACGCCCGGCTGCGCTTCGAGCACTGCGCCTCGGTGTCGGGCGTGCACTACCCGAGCGACACCGGCAACGAGCTGCACTCGGTGTACCACCTGCATTCGCTGACCCACAATCGCCGGCTGCGGCTGGAGGCGGGCTGCTCCGAGGCGTACCCGCACCTGCCCTCGGTGGTCGCGATCTACCCGGCCGCCGACTGGCACGAGCGCGAGACCTGGGACATGTTCGGGATCATCTTCGACGGCCACCCGGCCCTGACCCGGATCCTGATGCCGGACGACTGGCCCGGCCACCCGCAGCGCAAGGACTATCCGCTCGGCGGCGTACCGGTGGAGTACAAGGGCGCCACCATTCCGCCGCCCGACCAGCGCAGGAGCTACTGATGAGCCAGGACACCCAGCGTCCCCCGGAGCACCTGGTGGACGACCAGCCGGATCTCTACGGCATCCCGGGCACCGAGGAGACCGAGGGCACGGTCTACACCGCCTCCGGCCAGGACTGGGACCAGATCGTCTCCGCCCAGGCCGAACGCGGCGATGAGCTGCTGGTGGTCAACATGGGCCCGCAGCACCCGTCGACCCACGGCGTGCTCCGGCTGATCCTGGAGATGGAGGGCGAGACCATCCAGACCGCCCGGTGCGGCATCGGCTATCTGCACACTGGCATCGAGAAGAACATGGAGTTCCGCACCTGGACCCAGGGCGTGACCTTCTGCACCCGGATGGACTACCTGACGCCGTTCTACCAGGAGGGCGCCTACGTCGCCTCGATCGAGCGGCTGCTCGGCATCGAGGACGACATCCCGGAGAAGGCCAAGGTCATCCGGGTGCTGATGAGCGAGCTGAACCGGATCGGTTCGCACCTGGTCTGCATCGGTACCGGCGGCATGGAGATCGGCGCGCTGACGGTGATGACGATCGGCTTCCGGGACCGGGAGATGATCCTGGACGCCTTCGAGGCGGTGACCGGGCTGCGGATGAACCATGCGTACTTCCGTCCGGGCGGGGTCGCCAACGACATCGGCCCCAAGGAGCTGGACAAGGTCAAGGAGGCCATCGCCTGGCTCAAGAAGCACCTGGTGGAGTACAAGGAGTTCTGCAACGCCAACCCGATCTTCCTGGGTCGGCTCGGCGGCGTCGGCTACCTGGACGCCTCCGCCTGCCTGGCGCTGGGCATCACCGGCCCGATGCTGCGTTCCACCGGGTACGCCTACGACCTGCGCAAGGACCAGCCCTACTGGGACTACGAGAGCTACGACTTCGAGGTGCCGACCGAGGACACCTGCGATGCGCTCGGCAAGTTCCTGGTCCGCCAGGCCGAGATGTGGGAGAGCCTGCACATCGCCGAACAGTGCGTGGAGCGGCTGGAGAAGATGGACGGCGCGCCGGTGATGGTCGCCGACCCGAAGATCGCCTGGCCGGCGCAGCTGTCGGTCGGCTCCGACGGCATCGGCAACTCCAACGAGCACATCAAGCACATCATGGGCCAGTCCATGGAGGCGCTGATCCACCACTTCAAGCTGGTCACCGAGGGCTTCCAGGTACCGCCGGGGCAGGCGTACGTGCCGATGGAGTCGCCCAAGGGCGAGATCGGGGCCCACCTGGTCTCCGACGGCGGTACCCGCCCGTGGCGGGCGCACTTCCGCGACCCGAGCTTCAACAACCTGCAGGCGGTACCGGCGATGTGCGAGGGCTCGCTGATGTCCGATGTCGTGGTGGCGGTGGCCTCCATCGACCCGGTGATGGGAGGGGTGGATCGCTGATGAGCGGCTTCAAGACCCACTTCGAGAACTCCGGCGGCATCGACTTCGACAATGAGCAGAGCAACATCACCGAGCAGACCGTCGAGGAGATCCGCCAGATCGCGGCCCGCTACCCGCAGCCGCGGTCGGCGCTGCTGCCCGCGCTGCATCTGGTGCAGTCGGTGGACGGGCGGGTCAGCCCGCGCGGCATCGAGGTCTGCGCCGAGGTGCTGGACATCACCCCGGCCGAGGTGTCCGGGGTGGCCACCTTCTACACCATGTACAAGCGCAAGCCGGTCGGCAAGCACGCGGTCGGCGTCTGCACCACCGCGCTGTGCGCGGTGATGGGCGGGGACCACCTCTTCGCCGCCCTGCAACGGCATCTGGGCGTCGGCAACGACGAGACCACCCCCGACGGCCAGGTCACCCTGGAGCACCTGGAGTGCAACGCGGCCTGCGATTTCGCGCCGGTGATGATGGTCAACTGGGAGTTCTTCGACAATGTGACCCCGCAGCGGGCGATCGAGATCGTCGACGCGCTGATCGCCGACGAGACCGTGGTCGCCGACCGCGGCGCCACCATCACCAGCTGGCGCGAGGCCGAGCGGGTGCTGGCCGGCTTCCCCGACGGGCTCGCCGACGAGGGCCCGACCGCCGGCCCGGAATCGGTGCTGGGGTTGAAGATCGCGCGGGAGAACAACTGGCACGCACCCGATCCGGACAACCTGCCCACGCCTGCTCCGGCGAAGGAGGACGACAAGTGAGCCCCGATTCGGTGAACATCGATCTGCTGACCCCGGTGCTGTCGGACAACTGGGCCGACGAGCGCGCCTGGCGGCTGACCAACTACGAACGCCGCGGCGGGTACGAGGC
Organism: Enemella evansiae; assembly: GCF_002250705.1. Taxonomy (GTDB): domain Bacteria; phylum Actinomycetota; class Actinomycetes; order Propionibacteriales; family Propionibacteriaceae; genus Enemella; species Enemella evansiae. The sequence continues at coordinate 63,423 of NZ_NMVP01000036.1, read as the reverse complement.
GTTGCGCAAGGCACTCGACATGGCGCCGGGCGACATCGTCAGCACCGTCAAGGATTCCGGCCTGCGCGGACGCGGCGGCGCGGGTTTCCCGACCGGGATGAAGTGGTCCTTCATCCCCAAGGACAACCCGAACCCCACCTACTTGGTGGTGAACGCCGACGAGTCCGAACCGGGCACCTGCAAGGACATCCCGCTGATGCTGGCCTCGCCGCACACCCTGGTCGAGGGTGTGGCGATCTCCTCCTACGCGATCGGCGCGAGCTACGCCTTCATCTACGTCCGCGGCGAGGTGCTGCACGTCGCCCGGCGGCTGCAGCAGGCCGTCCGGGAGGCGTACTCGGCGGGTTATCTGGGCAAGAACATCCTCGGCAAGGGCTACGACCTGGAGGTCGTCGTGCACTCCGGCGCCGGGGCGTACATCTGCGGTGAGGAGACCGCGCTGCTGGATTCGCTGGAGGGCCGCCGTGGGCAGCCGCGGTTGCGTCCGCCGTTCCCCGCGGTCGCCGGCCTGTACGCCTCCCCGACGGTGATCAACAACGTCGAGTCGATCGCCTCGGTGCCCTGCATCGTGGCGAACGGCAAGGACTGGTTCGCCGCGATGGGCACCGAGAAGTCCAAGGGCATGACGCTCTATTCGTTGTCCGGGCACGTCGCCAACCCCGGCCAGTTCGAGGCGCCGATGGGGATCACCCTGCGCCAGCTGCTGGATCTCTCCGGCGGGATGCGCGCCGGGCACCGGCTGAAGTTCTGGACCCCGGGCGGTTCGTCCACCCCGATCCTCACCGGCTCGGCCGAGCACGTCGACCTGCCGCTGGATTACGAGGGCATGGCGAGCGCGAAGTCGATGCTCGGCACCAAGGCGCTGCAGTGCTTCGACGAGACCACCTCGGTGGTCCGCACCACGCTGCGCTGGATCGAGTTCTACAAGCACGAGTCCTGCGGCAAGTGCACCCCCTGCCGGGAGGGCTCCTGGTGGCTCACCCAGATCCTGATGCGGCTGGAGGCCGGTCAGGGCGTGGAGGGGGACATCGAGAAGATGCTCGACCTGTGCGACAACATCGGCGGCCGCTCCTTCTGCGCGCTCGCCGACGGCGCGGTGGCCTGTGTCACCTCCGCGGTGCAGTACTTCCGCGAGGAGTTCGAGCAGGGCATGCACACCCCCGCCTGGGAGCTCTACCCGTATGAGAAGAGCGCGCTCTTCGACGCCGCCTCGCTGCACGATGAGAAGACCGTGGGAGCCCACTGATGACCGTGACCGACAAGCCCTCCGGCCAGGGCGCCGATGTCGCCAAGCGCGAGGACCTGCTCACCGTCACCATCGACGACGTCGAGGTGTCGGTACCCAAGGGGACCCTGCTGATCCGCGCCGCCGAGATGATCGGCGTGGCGATCCCGCGGTTCTGCGACCACCCGTTGCTGGACCCGGTCGGCGCCTGTCGGCAGTGCCTGGTGGAGATCCCCGATGCCGGCAACGGCCGCGGGATGCCCAAGCCGCAGGCCTCCTGCACCATCGAGGTCGCCGACGGGATGAAGGTGAAGACCCAGGTGACCTCCCGGGTGGCCGAGAAGGCCCAGGAGGGGATGCTGGAGTTCCTGCTGGTGAACCACCCGCTGGACTGCCCGATCTGCGACAAGGGCGGCGAGTGCCCGCTGCAGAACCAGGCGATGTCCAACGGACACGGCGAATCCCGCTTCGAGGGCGTCAAGCGCACCTTCCCAAAGCCGCTGGCGATCTCGGCGGAGATCCTGCTGGACCGCGAGCGCTGCGTGCTCTGCGCCCGCTGCACCCGGTTCTCCGAGCAGATCGCCGGCGACCCGTTCATCGCGCTCACCGAGCGCGGCGCGCTGCAGCAGGTCGGGATCTATGAGAAGGAGCCCTTCGAGAGCTACTTCTCCGGCAACACCATCCAGATCTGCCCGGTCGGTGCGCTGACCTCGACCGCCTACCGCTTCCGGTCCCGGCCCTTCGACCTGGTCTCCACGCCCTCCACCTGCGAGAACTGCGCCGCCGGCTGCGGGCTGCGGGTCGACCACCGGCGCGGTGAGGTGATGCGCCGGCTCGCCGGCGACGAGCCGGAGGTCAACGAGGAGTGGAACTGCGACAAGGGCCGCTTCGGCTTCGTCTCGGGCCGCCAGGACGACCGGATCACCACCCCGCTGGTCCGTGACGGTGACGTGCTGCGGCCGGCGTCCTGGGCCGAGGCCATCGACACCGCGGCGGCCGGCATCCTGGCCGCCGTCGAGGCCAACGACGGTACGCCCGGGGCGAACCTCGGCGTGCTGCCCGGCGGCCGGCTCACCCTCGAGGATTCCTACGGGTACGCGAAATTCGCCCGCGCGGTGCTCGGCACGAACAACATCGACTTCCGCTCCCGGCCGCACACCCTGGAGGAGGGCCAGTTCCTCGCCCACGCGGTCGCCGGTGCCGGTCTGCAGACCACCTACGCCGACCTGGAGAACGCCAACCGGGTGCTGCTGGTCGACTTCGAGCCCGAGGACGAGTCGCCGATCGTGTTCCTGCGGCTGCGCAAGGCGGTCCGCAAGAAGAAGCTGGCGGTGGCCACCGTCGGCGCGGTGCTGTCCTACGGCTCCAGCAAGCTGAAGGCCACCCTGGTCCCGGCGCTGCCGGGCACCGAGGCGCAGGCGCTGGACAACCTGCCCGCCGACATCGAGCTCGATGAGAACTCGGTGGTGATGGTCGGCGAACGCGCCTGCCAGTCGCTGGGTACGCTGACCGCCGCCCTGCAGTTGGTGCAGCGCACCGGCGCCAAGCTCGCCTGGGTGCCGCGCCGGGCGGGGGACCGCGGCGCGATCGATGCCGGCTGCCTGCCGAACCTGCTGCCCGGTGGCCGGCTGGTCACCGATCCCGCCGCCCGGGTGGACGCCCAGACGGTCTGGGGCATCGAGGGGCTGCCCGCCGAACCGGGCCTGGACGCCGACGCGATCCTGGCGGCCGGCACCCAGGGCAACCTGGACGCGCTGATCGTCGGCGGCATCGAGCCGGCCGACTTCCGCTTCCCGCACGCCGCACTGGCCGGTCTGGAGGACGCCGGCTTCGTGGTCAGCCTGGAGACCCGCCGCTCCCAGGTCACCGAGCGGGCCGATGTGGTCTTCCCGGTCTCGCTGATCGAGGAGCGGCACGGCACCTTCATCGACTGGGAGGGCCGGGAACGCCCGGTCACCCAGTACCTGGGTTCGCAGCAGGTGATGAGCGACCTGCGGGTGCTGGCCGCGCTGGCCGACGCCCTGGGCGCCGACCTCGGCGTACGCACCCCCACCGAGGCGAAGGCCGAACTGGCCGAGTTCGCCGGCTGGGAGGGGCAGCGGGCCGCGGCCCCGGACGAGGCGCCGGAGGCGCTGCTCGAGCCGGGTACCGGTGAGGCCGTGCTGGCGTCCTGGCGCGAGCTGATCGACGATTCCCGCGCGATCGACGGCGAAGCCGACCTGCAGGCCACCGCCCGCCCGCCGGTGGTGCGGATGAACCCGACGATGGCCGGCGGGATCACCGACGGCACCCTGGTCCGGGTCTCCCGCGAGGGCGGCGAGATCGTGTTGCCGCTGCTGGTCGATCCGGGTGTGATCGACCGGGTGGTGTGGTTGCCGACCAACGCGCCGGGGGTCGGCATCGGCCCCAACCTGGGCGCGGTGCCGGGTGACCTGGTGCGGGTCGAACTGGCCGAGACCAACCAGGAGGGAGTGGAGGCATGACCGGATTCTCCGATCCGTGGTGGATCACCCTGATCAAGGCCGCCGGTGTGCTGGTCTTCCTGCTGCTGTTCACGCTGTTCAACATCGTCTTCGAGCGCAAGGTCGTGGCGAAGATGCAGCACCGCACCGGCCCGACGATGAACGGCCCGGGCGGTTCGCTGCAGTCGCTGGCCGACGGTCTGAAGCTGATGACCAAGGAGGACTTCCGGCCGGTCAACGCCGAGAAGTTCGTCTTCAACCTGGCGCCCTACCTGGTCGCGATCCCCGCATTCTCCATCCTGTCGATGATTCCGCTCGGTGGCGAGGTCACCATGTTCGGGGTCCGCACCACGCTGCAGCTCACCGACCTGCCGGTCTCGGTGCTGGTGATGCTGGCGCTGGCCTCGGTCGGCATCTACGGCATCGTGCTCGCCGGCTGGTCCTCGGGCTCGACCTACTCGCTGCTCGGCGGCCTGCGCTCCAGCGCCCAGATGATCTCCTATGAGATCGCGATGGGGCTGAGTTTCGTCACCGTGTTCATGTACGCCGGGTCGATGTCCACCTCGAAGATCGTCGAGGCGCAGGCCCAGCCGCTCAGCCTCTTCGGCGGCGCCGAGATTCCGTTGCAGGGTTGGTACTGGGCGCTGTTGCTGCCGTCCTTCGTGATCTATGTGATCTCGATGGTCGGTGAGACCAACCGGGCGCCCTTCGACCTGCCGGAGGCGGAGTCGGAGCTGGTCGGCGGTTTCCACACCGAGTACTCCGGCTTCCGGTTCGCGATGTTCTTCCTGGCCGAGTACATCAACATGGTCAACGTCTCCGCGATCGTGATCACCCTGTTCCTGGGTGGCTGGCACGCGCCGTGGCCGCTGCAGGGCACCTTCCTCGATCGCGGCTGGTGGGGTCTGCTCTGGTTCACCCTCAAGGTGATCGTGTTCATCTTCTTCTTCGTCTGGCTGCGCGGCACACTGCCGCGGATGCGCTACGACCAGTTCATGGCGCTCGGCTGGAAGGTGCTGATCCCGATCTCGCTGCTCTGGCTGCTCGCGGTCGCGATCGTGCGCACCATCGTCAACACCGGCGGCTTCGCCGGGATCGCGCTCTCCGGTGCGATGGCGCCGGTGGCGTGGAGCTTCGGGCTGTTCGTGATCACCGTGGTCACCTGGTGGCTGGTGGTCGCGAACAAGGACGACGTGGACGACGAGGACGCGTACCCCGACGAGGGCCCGTTCGACCCGTACGCCGGCGGGTACCCGGTGCCGCCGCGGGAGGGCCAGACGCTGCCCGAGCTGGCCGGCGTACTCGAAGGCGAAGTGGAACGTGACAGCGGTCCGAGCGGGGCGACCAGCGCGACCACGCAGCCAGCCGGCGAGCGCAGCGAGCGCGGGGGTCCGGGGGGCGCCCCCCGCGATAACGAAGGAGGGAATCGCTGATGGGGTTCTTCGATCAGTGGGCCGGGTTCGGGGTGACCTTCCGGACCATGTTCCGCAAGACGTTCACCGAGGACTACCCGGTCAAGCCGAAGGTCACCGCGCCCCGGTTCCACGGCCGGCACCAGCTGAACCGCTGGCCGGACGGGCTGGAGAAGTGCGTCGGCTGCGAGCTGTGCGCCTGGGCCTGCCCGGCGGATGCGATCTTCGTCGAGGGCGCGAACAACGTGCAGGGCGAGAACTATTCGCCCGGCGAGCGGTACGGCCGCGTCTACCAGATCAACTACCTGCGCTGCATCCTCTGCGGATTGTGCATCGAGGCCTGCCCGACCCGGGCGCTGACGATGACCAACGATTTCGAGCTGGCCGACTTCACCCGCGAGGACATGATCTACACCAAGGATCGGCTGCTCGCGCCGCTGCTGCCGGGGATGGAGCAGCCGCCGCACCCGCGGCTGCTCGGCGACAGCGAGAAGGACTACTTCCTCGGGCTGCCGACCACCGGCCAGCCCGACACCCGGACCGGTGAGGCGCGCCCGCCGCGGGCGGACGCCGCGACCGGTGCCAGCGAGGCAGGAGAAGCGAAGTGATCGTCCTGGAGGTCTCGGCCGCCGCGCAGTCGGTGGCCTTCTGGTTGCTCGCGCCGGTGATGGTGCTCGGCGCGCTCGGCATGGTGCTGGCCCGCAAGCCGGTGCACTCGGCGCTCTGCCTGGCCACGGTGATGGTCAGCCTGGCGGTGCAGTACGCCGCCCAGGACGCGCCGTTCCTGTTCGCGGTGCAGATCATCGTCTACACCGGCGCGATCCTGATGCTGTTCCTGTTCGTGCTGATGCTGGTCGGTGTGGACACCAGCGATTCGCTGGTGGAGACGCTGCGCGGGCAGCGGTTGGCGGCGATCCTGGCCGCCCTGGGCGTCGGCGTCCTGCTGGTGCTGGCCGTCGGCAATGCCGTGATCGGCAACCCGGTCGGGCTGAACGCCGCCACCCCGCAGGGCAACGTGCCGGCGCTGGCGGACCTGCTGTTCCGCCGCTACGTGCTGATCTTCGAGGCCACCTCGGCGCTGCTGATCACCGCCGCGCTGGGTGCGATGGTGCTGGCGCACCGGGAGCGGATCGGCAAGAAGTACACCCAGAAGGAGCGGGCCAGCGAGCGGATGCGGCGCTACGCCGAGACCGGCGAGCACCCCGGCCCGCTGCCTACCCCGGGTGTCTACGCCCGCCACAACGCGGTCGACATCCCGGCGCTGCTGCCGGACGGTACCGCCGAGCCGAAGTCGGTCTCCAAGACCATGCTGGCCCGCGGCACCGTCGTCGACGGTCCGCGGCTGGCGGAGGCCACCCGGGCCACCGTCGCCGCGTTGAGCGGGCAGCGGCTCGACGAGGGCGGTCAGCGCCCGGCGCTGTCCGCCGGCGAGGCCGAGCAGGCCGAGGGCACCGACCGGCCGGCGATCGAGCAGGGGCGCGCGGAGCGGTCCGAGCAGCCCCGCACCATGCGGCGCCCGCTGTCGGCCCGCCCCCGGCGTACCGAACGCCCGGACGCGGACGCGGACGCGCGGACCGACGCCGCCGACACCGACGGTGAGGGGAAGGACGCATGAACCCGAACTACTACTTGATCCTCTCCGCGCTGCTGTTCACCATCGGCACCGTCGGCTTCATGGTGCGCCGCAACGCGATCGTGGCGTTCATGTCGGTCGAGCTGATGCTGAACGCCTGCAACCTGGCGCTGGTCACCTTCTCCCGCACCAACGGCAATCTCGACGGCCAGGTGGCTGCCTTCTTCGTGATGGTGGTCGCCGCGGCCGAGGTCGTGGTCGGGCTGGCGATCATCGTGGCCATCTTCCGGACCCGCCGTTCGGCCTCCGTCGACGACGCCAACCTGCTGAAGTTCTGAGGACGGACGCGTGAATCTGCTGGAAACCATCACCCCAACCATCCCCGCCACCGGGATGTTCAGCCTGGCGTGGACGATGATCGCGGTGCCGCTGCTGTCGGCCGCGGTGCTGCTGCTGATCGGCCGGGCCGGCGACAAGTGGGGCCACCTGCTGGGCTGCGCCGCCTCCATCTACTCGTTCGTGATCGGCGCGATCCTGTTCGTCCAGATGCTCGCCGATCCCGGCACCCGCTCGGTGAACGCCAAGCTCTACGAGTGGATCGGGGTCGGCCCCTGGGATGTCCAGATGGGCCTGCTGATCGATCAGCTGTCCATCCTGTTCGTGCTGCTGATCACCGGTGTCGGGTCGCTGATCCACATCTACTCGATCGGCTACATGGCCCACGACGAACGGCGCCGCCGCTTCTTCGGCTTCCTGAACCTGTTCGTCGCCGCGATGCTGCTGCTGGTGCTCGCCGACAACTACCTGGTGCTGTTCATCGGCTGGGAGGGGGTCGGCCTGGCGTCCTACCTGCTGATCGGTTTCTGGCAGGCCAAGCCGTCCGCGGCCGCGGCGGCCAAGAAGGCGTTCGTGGTCAACCGCGTCGGCGACATCGGCATGGCGCTGGCGATGTCGACGATGTTCGCCACCTTCGGTTCGGTGACCTTCAGCCAGGTCAACGAGAGCGCGAAGGGAATGGCCACCGCCCAGGGCACCCTGTTCGGTTCCGGCGCGGCCACCGCGACCGCGATCGGGCTGTTCCTGCTGCTCGCCGCCTGCGGCAAGTCCGCCCAGGTGCCGCTGCAGTCCTGGCTGCTGGACGCGATGGAGGGCCCGACCCCGGTGTCGGCGCTGATCCACGCCGCGACGATGGTGACCGCCGGTGTCTACCTGGTCACCCGCAGCCACGCGATCTATGCCGAGACCCCGGTCGCCGGGATGGCGGTGGTCATCGTCGGTACCGTCACGCTGCTCGCCGGCGCCTGGATCGGTACCTCCAAGGACGACATCAAGAAGGCGCTGGCCGGCTCGACCATGTCCCAGATCGGGTACATGATGCTGGCCGCCGGCATCGGCCCGGCGGCGTACCCGTTCGCGATCTTCCACCTGATCACCCACGGCTTCTTCAAGGCCAACATGTTCCTCGGCGCCGGTTCGGTGATGCACGGCATGAACGACGACGTCGACATGCGCAACTACGGCCGGTTGTCGAAGTTCATGAAGGTCACCTTCCTCACCTTCGCGATGGGTTACCTGGCGATCATCGGCGTACCCGGCTTCTCCGGCTCGTTCTCCAAGGACCACATCATCACCGCGGCCTTCGAGTTCAACCTGGTGGTCGGCATCTGCGCGCTGGTCGGTGCGCTGATCACCGCCTACTACATGACCCGGATGATGATGATGACCTTCTGGGGCAAGCGTCGCTGGGTGGAGCCGGATGAGGACAACCCGAACGGGTTCGCGGTCCGGCATCCGCACGAATCCCCTGCGGTGATGACGATTCCGCTGATCATCCTGGCGGTGCTGTCGATCATCGGCGGCTTCCTGCTCAACGGTTTCATCGGCGAGTGGCTGGCACCGGCGGTTGGCGGTGAAGAGGTGCACGCCGCGCCGTGGTACGAGGGCTTCATCTCCCCGATCGGCATCATCACCATCGTCGCGGTGGCGATCGGGGTGTTCCTCGGCTGGTGGGTCTTCCGCGGTGACGTCCCGGTGTACGCCCCCTCGGGCAATGCGCTGGAGCGGGCCGCCCGCGCCGACCTCTACGGCGACGCGCTGAACGACGCCGTCGTGGTCGGCCCGACCATGGGCCTGGCCCGCGGCATCGCGGAGTTCGACGACAAGGGCGTCGACGGCGCGGTGAACGGGACGGCGGCGACCTTCGGTGGGCTGTCCACCCAGATCCGGCGCCTGCAGACCGGCTACGTCCGTTCGTACGCGCTGATGATGGTGGCCGGTGCCGTCCTCGTCGGTGCGGTACTGATCCTCGGCCAGCTGGCCTGAGAGAGGGAGAGAGATGAGTTTTCCCTGGTTGACCCTCCTCGGTCTGCTGCCGATGCTCGGCGCGGCCGTGCTGATGATGATCAAGGGCGCCCACGCCAAGGCCGTCGGCATGGTGTTCTCGATCGCCACCCTGATCCTCGGTGTCGCGATCGCGGTGCTGTCCGGGATGGGCATGCGGTTCGCCGAGCAGTTGCCCTGGATCAAGGCGTTCGGCGCCTACTGGGCGCTCGGCCCGGTCGACGGCATCAGCCTGACGATGGTGCTGCTCACGGTGATCCTCACCCCGATCGTGATGCTCGCCTCCTGGGACACCGTCGACGCCGACGACCGCTGGACCAGCCACGTCTTCTTCGCCCTGGTGCTGGCGCTGGAATCGCTGTCGCTGTTCGTCTTCCTGGCGACCGACGTGCTGCTGTTCTACCTCTTCTTCGAGGCCACGCTGATCCCGATGTACTTCCTGCTCGGCGGCTTCGGCCAGGCCCGGCGCGGGTACGCCGCGATCAAGTTCCTGCTGTTCGGCCTGGCCGGCGGTCTGGTGATGCTGGCCTCGGTGATCGGGCTGTCGGCGATCTCCTCGGAGCAGCGCGGCGCCCCGACCTATCTGCTCAGCGAGCTGACCCAGCTCGACCTGGGCGGCAACGTCGGCCGCTGGCTGTTCCTCGGCTTCTTCATCGCCTTCGCGCTGAAGGCGCCGATGGTGCCCTTCCACACCTGGCTGCCGGATGCGGCCGAGCAGGGTACGCCCGGTGGCTCGACGCTGATGGTCGGCATCCTGGACAAGATCGGCACCTTCGGCATGATCCGGTTCTGCCTGGAGCTGTTCCCCGAGGCCAGCAAGTGGGCCTCGCCGGTGATCATCGCGCTGGCCCTGATCTCGATCATCTACGGCGCACTGGCCGCGGTCGGGCAGAAGGATCTCTACCGCCTGATCGCGTTCACCTCGATCAGCCACTTCGGCTTCATCGTGCTCGGCATCTTCTCCTTCACCACGGTGTCGATGAGCGGTGCGACCTTCTACATGTTCAACCACGCCTTCTCCACCGCGGTGCTGTTCCTGGTGGCGGGTTATCTGGTACGCCGGCGCGGCAGCCAGCAGATCTCGGCCTTCGGGGGCGTACAGAAGGTGGCCCCGGTGCTGGCCGGACTGTTCTTGATGGGCGGCCTGTCCTCGGCCGCGCTGCCCGGCATGTCCAGTTTCGTCTCGGAGTTCATGGTGATCGCCGGCTCGTTCGCCCGGCACCCGATCGTCGCCGGTGTCTCCACCGTCGCGATGGTGCTGTCCGCGCTCTACATCCTGCTGACCTACCAGCGGATGATGACCGGGCCGGTGACCCACCAGGTCGCTCAGTCCTTCGACGCGGAGGGCCGCAGTGACCTGGACGGCCGGGAGAAGCTCGCCATCGCCCCGCTGCTGCTGATCATCCTGGCGTTCGGCCTCTTCCCGAAGCCGATGCTGGACACCATCCAGCCCGCGGTGCAGAACACCATGCAGATCATCGGCGAGGCCGACCCCGCCGCTCCGCTCGCGAAGGGACAGAACTGATGAACGGTTATCCACCCCCGGTCGAGTATCTGCACATCGCACCGCTGATCGCGGTGTTCGTCGGCGCCTGCCTGGGCGTCGGCCTGGAGGCCTTCCTGCCGCGCGGCAAGCGGGCGGTGCCGCAGGTCCTGCTCGCGCTGGTGACGATGTTGGTCGCGCTCGGGTTCACCATCTACATCTGGGCCCGCGGCGACGGCCTGATCGGCGCCCTGGGCTCGGTGGCGCTGGACGGTCCGACCTACTTCATCTGGGCCACCCTGCTGGTGCTGACCATCTTCACCCTGGCGATCTTCGCCGAGCGGCGGCTCGGCGGCGGGGCGACCGGCTTCACCCCGCAGGCCGCGTCGGTTCCGGGTACGCCCGCCGAGCAGGCCGCGATCGAGGCCCGGCTGGAGCACACCGAGATCTACCCGCTGCTGCTGTTCGCGCTCACCGGGATGATGCTGTTCCCGGCCTCCAACGACCTGCTGACCATGTTCGTGGCGCTGGAGATCATGTCGCTGCCGCTGTACCTGATGTGCGGGATGGCCCGGCGCCGCCGGCTGCTGTCCCAGGAGGCCGCGCTGAAGTACTTCCTGCTCGGCGCGCTCTCCTCGGCGTTCTTCCTCTACGGCACGGCGCTGATCTACGGCTACTCCGGCGGGTTCACCCTGCGCCAGATCTCCGACTCGCTGGCCACCGGCGTCTCCGGTTCGCCGGCGCTGCTGATCGGCGGCATGGGGCTGCTGGCGATCGGCCTGCTGTTCAAGGTGGGCGCGGTGCCGTTCCACTCCTGGACCCCGGACGTCTACCAGGGCGCGCCCACCCCGGTCACCGGGTTCATGGCCGCCTGCACCAAGATCGCCGCCGTCGGCGCGCTGCTGCGGGTGCTGTTCGTGGCCTTCGGCGGTGCCCGCTGGGACTGGCAGCCGCTGATCGCCGCGGTGGCGGTGCTCACGATGGCCGTCGGGTCGCTGCTGGCGATCACCCAGACCGACATCAAGCGGATGCTGGCCTACTCCTCGATCGCGCACGCGGGCTTCCTGCTCACCGCGATCACCGGGGCCGCGCAGCCCAGCGCCGGGATCTCCGGCGGCATCACCTCGGTCTCGGCGGTGCTGTTCTATCTGGCCGCCTACGGCGTCGCCACCATCGCCGCGTTCGCGCTGGTGACCACGGTGCGCAACGAGTCCGGTGAGGTGACCGCGCTGGCCGGCTGGTCCGGGCTGGCGAAGCGCTCGCCCGGTACCGCCGCCGCGATGGCGCTGCTGCTGCTCTCCTTCGCCGGCATCCCGCTGACCTCGGGGTTCATCGGCAAGTGGGCGGTGTTCGTGACCGCCTGGCGCGGCGGCTTCGCCTGGCTGGTGGTGGTCGCGGTGCTGATGTCGCTGGTCGCGGCGTTCTTCTACCTGCGGGTGATCATGGTGATGTTCTTCTCGCCGGCCGCGGAGGACACCCGGGTGGTTCGCTCCAGTTGGCTGACCATGGGTACCGTCGTCGTCGGGTGCGTGCTCACGGTGCTGCTGGGTATCCTTCCCGGACCGCTGCTCTCGCTGGCGGCGACGGCGCAGGAATTCCTGCGCTGAGGCGTACCCAGAAGGGACGGTTCGGTTGCGTGCGGTGTCACAGGAGGGGGAGGTTGCGGTGCTGCCCAGGGATGAGGCCGTGACCGACGCCGGGTTCGCCGATTCGGTCAAGGATCGGCTGGACCGCATCGAGGAGCGACTGCTGGAGACGGCGCGCGCCGACACCCCGATGGTGACCGAGGCCGCCCAGCACATCATCTCCGCCGGCGGGAAGCGGTTCCGGCCGCTGCTGGTGGTGCTCGCCAGCCAGTTCGGTGGCCCGGTGGACGAGGACGATCTGACCCGGGCCGCGCTGGTGGTCGAGCTGACCCATGTGGCCAGCCTCTACCACGACGACGTGATGGACGACGCCGATCTGCGCCGTGGGGCGCCGAGCGCCAACCGGCGCTGGCAGAACTCGGTCGCGATCATGGTCGGCGACTTCCTGTTCGCGCGGGCGTCCTCGACGGTCGCCGAGCTCGGTACCGACTACGTCGCGCTGCAGGCGAAGACCTTCGCCCGGCTGGTGCAGGGCCAGATCGCCGAGACCGTCGGACCGGGGGAGTCCGACGAGCCGCTGGCGCACTACCTGCAGGTGGTGGCCGACAAGACCGGGTCGCTGATCGCCACCTCCGCGGTCTTCGGCGGCATGGTCTCCGGCGCCTCCGCCGAGGTGCTGGCGGCGCTGGAGTCGTTCGGCGAGGAGATCGGAGTGGTCTTCCAGCTCTCCGACGACATCATCGACATCACCTCCACCGAGACCGGGAAGACCCCCGGCACCGACCTGCGCGAGGGCGTACCGACGCTGCCGACGCTGCTCGCGCTGCGCTCGGAGGACCCGGCCGACGACCGGCTGAAGGAGTTGATCGGCTCCGATCTGGCCGACGACGCCGCGCTGGCCGAGGCGATCGCCCTGCTCCGCGCGCATGCCGCCGTCGAGGACGCGCGGGCCGAGGTACGCCGCCGGGCCGAGGTCGCGCGCGGCTTCCTCGCCCCGCTGCCCGCCGGCCCCGCCAAGGACGCGCTGAACGCCCTCTGCGACCAGGTCGTCACCCGCTCGGCCTGACCGGCCCGGCGGGTCTAGGCTCGGGCCCGGGGACGAGGAGGTCACTGCATGAAACAGGAACGCACCCGGGTGGGGATCGTCGGTGGGGGCCCGGCCGGGTTGATGCTGTCGCATCTGCTCAACCGGCAGGGCATCGAGCACATCGTCGTCGAGTCCCGGAGCCGGGACGAGATCGAGCACACCCACCGCGCCGGGATCCTGGAGCAGGGCTCGGCCGATCTGCTGCTCGACGGTGTCAGTGACCGGATCCTGCGCGACGGCATTCGCCACGACGGGATCGATGTCCGCATCCAGGGCGACTCCTATCCGATCGACTTCACCGGCCTGGTCGGCGCCTCCACCTACCTCTATCCGCAGACCGATGTGTTCATCGACCTGGCCGAGGCGGCCCAGCGGGCCGGCACCGATGTCCGGTTCGGGGTCGGTCCGGCCCGGGTGAGTGAGCTGACCGGACGACCGGTGATCGGCTACGGCACCCCCGGCGGGGACGACGAGGTGCAGATCGAGTGCGACCTGCTGATCGGCGCCGACGGGTCGCGCAGCACCTGCCGGCACGCCATCCCCGAGGACCAACGACGCGCCTACTATCGCGAATATCCCTTTGCCTGGTTCGGAATCATGGCCGAGACCGGGCCCAGTCACCACGAACTCATCTATGCCCGCTCGGCGGCCGGTTTCGCGCTGGTCAGCCAGCGCACCACCGCCCTGCAGCGGCTCTATTTCCAGGTCCCCGTCGGCACCGAACCCGCCGACTGGAGCGACGAGGCGATCTGGCAGACCTTCCGGGATCGGTTGAACCACAACGGGTTCGCGATCAACGAGGGGCCGATCACCGAGAAGGTGGTGCTGCCGTTCCGCAGCTTCGTCTCCGAACCGATGCGCTGGGGCAATCTGCTGCTCGCCGGGGACGCCGCACACACGGTGCCGCCGACCGGTGCCAAGGGACTCAACCTGGCCCTGCAGGACGTCCGGGTGCTGGCCGAGGTGCTCGGCGACTGGGCCGCCGGCGATCCCGGGGCGCTGCAGGCGTACAGTACCCGCAGCCTTGACCGGGTCTGGAAGGCGCAGCACTTCTCCTTCTGGATGACCTCGATGCTGCACAACAATCCCGACGCCTCCGACTTCGACCGGCTGCGGACGCTGGGGGAGCTGCGGATGTTGGTCGAGTCCGAACACGGCCGCGCCTGGCTCGCCGAGGCGTACACGGGCTGGCCGAATGGCTAGGCTCCGGGCATGGAACAACTGACCGCGGTCCAGCTGTCGACGGCGATCCGCAGCGGCGAGATCGGTGTGCTCGAGGCGACCGAGGCGGCGCTGCGGCGGGCCGATGCGGACCGTCACGGGGCATTCGTCGAGGTGGCCCACGAGCAGGCACTGGCCCAGGCCCGGGGACTGCAGGATCGCCTGCGGGACAAGGATTTTCGACCGGGTCCGCTGTTCGGGGTGCCGTGTCCGGTCAAGGACCTCAATCAGGTCTCCGGAATGGTTTTCGAGGCGGGTTCGGCGGTGTACGCCGGGCAACGGGCCGAGCGGGACGACGGGGTGGTCACCCGGATCCGGGAGGCCGGGATGGTGATCCTCGGCAAGACCACGACCCCGGAGTTCGGGCTGCCCTGCTATACCGAACCCGAGGGTCGTCCGGCGGCGGTCACGCCCTGGGATCCGACCCGGATGGCCGGTGGCTCCTCGGGTGGGGCAGCCGCGGCGGTGAGTGGTGGGGTGGTGCCGATCGCACACGGCTCCGACGGCGGTGGATCGATCCGGATCCCCGCCAGCTGCTGCGGGCTGGTCGGGCTGAAACCCAGCAGGGGAAGGATTTCCAAGGGCCCCCATGGTGTGGACGGTGCCGCCATCAGCAGCGACGGCGTCCTCACCCGCGATGTCCGCGACACCGCCGCCGCACTCGATGCACTGTCGACCGGTTGGCCCGGTGATTTCTTCGCCGCACCGGCTGGCGTGCCCGGTGGCTTCCTGGCGGCCTGCGACGAAGACCCCGGGCGGTTGCGGATCGGGGTGCTCTCCGAGCCGGTGATCAGTGATGAAGCGGAGGTGCATCCCGCGGTCACCCAGGCGGTCAAGGCAACGGTACGCCAGCTCTCCGCACTCGGTCACGAGGTCGCCGTCGCCCGGAAACCCTTCGGTGGTGAGGAATGGGCCGCCTTCGGTGACCTGTGGGCCGTCGGCGCGCTGTCGGTACCGGTGCCCGAGGGGGCGGAGGATTCGCTGCGGCCGCTGACCCGCTGGCTGCGGGACAAGGGGCGCTCGTGTTCCGCACTCGGTTTCGCTGCGGCGTACGCCGGGATCCAGCAGATCACCCGGCGTACCGAACAGGCCTGGGTCGGGTTCGATGTGATCCTCAGCCCCACGCTGGCCCAGCCGCCACTGCCGGTCGGTGCGCTGCGCAATGACGCCGACCCGGCCGCCGATTTCGCCGCCCAGACCGATTTCACCCCCTGGACGAGCGTGTGGAATCTGACCGGACGCCCCTCGATCAGCCTGCCCCTGCACACCGCGAGGATCGACGGCGTGGAACTGCCGATCGGGATCATGCTCGGCGGCGGGTTGGGTGAGGAGGCACGGCTGCTCGCGCTCGCCGCGCAGTTGGAGGCGACCGGACCGAATCGGACCCAGCGGACCGAAACTGTCCGCATCGGGTGATGGACTGCGGTCATCCCGACCAAGGAGCCATCATGACCGACCCGACCGCCCTCGATGCCGAACGCCGGATGCTGCTGCAGACCCTTGCCGACCGGCGGCGCTTCCTGATCGGCACCGCCGAGGGGCTGACCGACGACCAGGCGCGGCAGGCGGCCACCGTCAGCGATCTCACCATCGGCGGCATCATCAAGCATGTCGCCGCGACCGAGCGGAGCTGGATCGACTTCGTGCTCGACGGTCCGGACCCGAGCGTCGATTTCATGGCGATGGAGAAGATCGACTGGAACGACCCGTCGACCATCCCGGCCTGGGTGCTGGAGCGGCAGGACGAGTTCACCCTGCGCGCGGATCAGACGCTGAGCGAGATCCTGGCCGGTTATGCGGAGGTGGCCGCCCGCACCGAGCAGGTGGTCACCGAGCTGGCCGACCTCGGCGTCAGCCACCAGCTCCCGGCCGCACCCTGGGATCCGGAGCCGGGCCAGCGCTCGGCCCGCGAGGTGCTCGCCCACCTGATCGGTGAGACGGCCCAGCACGCCGGCCACGCCGACATCATCCGGGAAGCCATCGACGGGAAGAAGTCGATGGCCTGAAGGCTCACTGCGGGGTGGAGCGCAGGGCTTCGATCACGCTGGCCAGATGCTCCTCGATCGCCTGTTCGGCGGCCCGTGGGTCACCGGAGTCGATGGCGGCGATCATCTTGAGATGCTGGGGGAGGGAGACCGACGGCCGACCCGGACGCATCGACAACCGGAACTGGTGGCGTACCATCTGGCCGTTCAGCCCGCGCAACAGGCGGGCCGCCACCTCCTGACCACTGATCCGCTGGATGGTGTCGTGCAGTTCGCGGTTCAGCGCGGAGTAGGTGTCCAGGGCGAGGCCGGAGACCGCCGTCTCCATCTCCTTGCCGATCCGGCGCAGATCGGCCCGCTCCGCCTTGGTCGCGAGCTCGGCGGCGCGGGCGGCGCACAGTCGCTCCAGGGCGACCCGGCATTCGGTGATCTGCACGGCCTCCTCGACACTCACCACCCGGACCCGGGCGCCGCGGCCCGGTACGAGCTCGACGAGGCCCTCGATGGCCAGTTCACCGAGCGCCTCGCGGACCGAACTGCGGGTCGCATTGAAGGTCTCGGTCAGTTCGAGCTCGACCAGACGTTGGCCGGGCACCATGTCTCCGCGCTGGATCGCGTCCCGGATCCCGGCGGACACCACGTCCCGGCCGGGTCGGCCCACCAGTCGATTGTCACTCACCGATGCTCTAGCCATGCTGCGCATCCTCCCATGTCGGGGTCCCGAATCGGGCGGTAGAAGTCAAAAAGTCGAGATTTATTGTCAACAATCGTGTCGATAATCTAGGGTGGGGGTGGTGGTCGGCAGAGGTGCCGACCGGGAGGGGCCTCGCATGATCATCGATATCCACGGTCACTACACCACCGCGCCGGCACCGCTGGCCGAGTGGCGCTCGAAGCAGCTCGCGGCGCTCGACGGCGGCCCCGCACCGCGGCCGGAGGAACTGCGGATCAGCGACGACGAGCTGGCCGAGAGCATCGAGGCGAACCAGCTGCGGCTGATGGACGAGCGGGGCATCGATCTGACGGTGTTCTCGCCGCGCGCCTCCTTCATGGCGCACCATCTCGGTGATTTCGAGACCTCCTCGACATGGGCCCGGATCTGCAACGACCTGTGCGCCCGGGTCGCCGCGACCTACCCCGACCGCTTCGTCCCGGCCGCGATGCTGCCGCAGTCACCGGGGGTGGATCCGGCGACCTGCCTGCCGGAACTGGAGCGCGCCGTCACCGAGCTCGGTTGTGTCGGGGTGAACCTGAACCCCGACCCGTCCGGCGGGCGATGGGATTCGCCGCCGCTCACCGATCGCTCCTGGTATCCGATCTATGAGAAGTTGGTCGAGCTGGAGGTGCCCGCGATGGTGCATGTCTCCACCAGCTGCAATCCGGCCTTCCACACCACCGGTGCGCACTATCTGAATGCCGACACGACCGCGTTCATGCAACTGCTCACCGGTGACCTGTTCGCCGACTTCCCGGAGCTGAAGCTGGTCATCCCGCACGGCGGTGGCGCGGTGCCCTACCACTGGGGTCGGTTCCGTGGCCTGGCGATGGCGCTGGGGAAGGACGATCTGGCCGCACACCTGCTGGGCAACGTCTTCTTCGACACCTGTGTCTATCACCAGCCCGGGATCGACCTGCTGCTGAAGGTGATCCCGACCGACAACATCCTCTTCGCCTCGGAGATGATCGGCGCGGTCCGCAGCATCGATCCCGAGACCGGCCACTACTTCGACGACACCCGGCGCTACATCGACGCCGCGGACCTGGCATCGGAGACCCGGGCCCGGATCGTGGAGAGCAACGCCCGGTCGGTCTATCCGCGGTTGGACAAGCTGCTCACCAACCAGGGCAGGTGAACCTGGTGGTACGCCGGGTCGGGTTGATCGGTTGCGGCGAGGTCGGTCGGATCCTGGCCGAGGAGTTACGGGCGCAGGGGATCGAGGTGGTCGCCCACGATCGCAAGACCGGCGGTGACGCCGAACCGCTGCGCCGGCACGCCGATGATCACGGGGTAAGCCTGGTGGCGACCGCGGCGGATGCGGTCGCCGATGCGGAGCTGGTCTTCAGTGCGGTGACCGCCAGACAGGCGGTGCCGGCGGCGGCCGCCGTCGCCGATGCCCTGGCGCCGGGTGCGCTGCTGGTGGATCTGAACTCGGCGTCACCACAGGCGAAGCAGCAGGCGGCCGCACTCGTCGACGCGGCTGCCGGGCGCTATGTCGAGGCCGCGGTGATGACCAGTGTGCCCCCGCACCGACTGCGGGTGCCGATGCTGCTCGGCGGACCGCACGCGGGTCAGGGCGCGGAAATCCTGCAGTCATTGGGATTCACGCAGGTGACGGCCCACGATGAACGCCTGGGAATCGCGTCGGCGACCAAGTTGTGCCGTTCGGTGGTCATCAAGGGGCTGGAGGCCATCATGGTCGAATCGCTCACCACCGCGCGCGCCTGGGGTGTCGAGGACGCGGTGCTCGATTCGCTCGCCGAGACCTTCCCCGGCATCGACTGGGAGCAGCAGGGTGACTACTTCCTGCACCGCGTCGCCCAGCACGGCCGGCGCCGCAGCGAGGAGGTCGCCGAGGCGGGCGCGATGGTCGCGGACGCGGGCCTTCCGGGTGCCACGGCGGCCGGTGCCGCCGAGGTGCAGGCCTGGGTCGCCGATCGCGCCGACGACGGATCGGTGACCCGTGAACCGGGCCACGGCTGGCGCGAGCTGGCCGATCAGCTGCTGGCTGCGACCCGAGCGCGTGCGGCGGGGCAGGGCTGAATCCTCCACAGCCCTTGACAGCAGCAAAATTGTCAACAATATTGGCGATGGGCAATGCTGCCAATGAAGGGGGAGTTGATGGGAACCGTTCTGGAGGCCGTCGACCTGAGCAAGAGATTCGTGCGGGACGGAACGGCGACCGTTGCCCTGCGCGGTTTCGATCTGCAGCTCGCCGAGGGTGAGTTCACCACGGTCCTGGGCCGCAGTGGCTGCGGCAAGTCGACGATGTTGAACCTGCTCTCCGGGCTCACTCGCCCGACGACCGGTGAGGTCCGCTACGAGGGCCGCCCGCACACCGGCCCCACGGTCGACATCGGATACCTCACCCAGGCGGACACGTTGATGCCCTGGCTCGATGTCCAGCGAAACGTCGAGATGCCGATGGAGCTCCAGCGGATCCCGAAGCAGGAACGGGCTCGGCGAGCTGCCGAGTTGATCGACAAGGTCGGTCTGGCAGGCTTCGAGAAGAGCTATCCGCGGGAACTGTCCGGTGGTATGCGACGGCGGGCAAGCCTCGCTCGGATGCTCGCCGGCGGTGCCTCGACGCTGTTGATGGATGAGCCTTTCGGTGCCCTGGACGCGCAGCTCAGACATGAGCTGCAGACCGAGCTTCTCGAACTGTGGCAGGAATCGCGGGCGACCGTGGTGTTCGTGACCCACGACATCGAGGAGGCGCTGGTGCTCGGCGACCGAGTGGTCGTGCTGGGCCCACTGGGTCGGATCCTCCGCGACGTGCGAGTCCCCCTGCCGAGGCCGCGGGACCTCGATGACGTGCGCGTCGATCCCGCCTTCCTCGAACTGCACAAGGACCTGGCGGCAGCGCTCCGCGAAGGAGCCGTGGCATGACAGCAGATCCCTCGGTTGAGACCAGACCCGATGGAACGGCCGGCTCCGGGCCGCTGCGGGAGAGCCACCGCACCAGCTGGTGGCAGCAGAATCGACGCGGTGCCCTGGTCTGGGGTCTCCGGGTTCTTGTGGTGCTGGTGTTCCTGCTGCTGTGGCAGGTGTTGTCCGGTCCGGTGCTGGACGAGTCATTCGTCAGCCGGCCGAGTGAGATCTGGGCCCGCTTCATCGAGTGGGTGGGGGACGGCACACTCGCCGTGCACACCTGGATCACCTTGCGGGAGATCATTCTCGGCTTCCTGTTCGGCTCGCTCGCCGGCGTCCTGCTGGCCTACCTGCTCGGCTCGATGTACCTGGTCTATGACGTGCTGGAGCCGTTGATCATGGCGCTGTACGCCATCCCGAAGGTCGCGCTGGCACCGCTGTTCATCATGTGGGTCGGCATCGGGCTGGAGATGAAGGTGCTGCTGGCCGCGATCAGTGTCTTCTTCCTGGTGTTCATCAACACGATCGCCGGGATCCGCGAGGTGGATCGCGGACTGATCGATGCCGCTCGGCTGATGGGCGCCGATCGGTGGACGGTGATCCGCAAGGTGATCCTGCCCGCATCCATGTCCGGGTTGCTCACCGGGCTCAAAGTGGCCATCCCGTATGCGCTGATCGGTGCGGTGATCGGTGAGCTGGTCGCGTCCAACCAGGGCCTCGGTTACCTGATCAACAACGCCGCCGCCCGCTTCGACACCGCTGGTGTCTTCGCCACGCTGATCGTGCTCACCGTCCTGGCCGCGGTGCTCAACTTCGCGGTGGGTCTGCTGGCGCGCCGAGTCAACCGCTGGAAACCACTGGCCCAGGCCGAGTGAAGGAGACGTCCATGAGCATCAATCGAACCGCCATCACCAGGCGTACGCTGCTCGGCTCCGCGGTCGGTCTCTCGGCCACCGCCCTGCTGGCGGGCTGCGCCAAGAAGGGCGGGGCCGCCTCGGTGAGCGACACCGGGATTCTCAATGTCGGCCAGATCTCCGACTCCGTCGCCTTCTTCCCGCTGCACGTCGCCGAACAACAGGGGTTCTTCGAGGCCAACGGGGTGAAGCTGGGTGAGCGTCCGCGGCTGGGCACCGGTGCCAAATTGGCGGCCGCCCTCAAATCCGGGGCCATCGACCTGGCCGCCGGGGTCACGACGGACGCCTTCAACCTCTATGAGGTGGACAAGACCGCGCGGCTGACCGCCGGGCTGGTCACCGAATACTACGTCGATGTGGTGGTCGGGAATGACTTCGCAGGGCCGGCAGAACAGGCACCGCTCAATGATCGCGTATCGGCCCTGGTGGGCAAGAAGATCGGCATCACCGGCCCCGGTTCGGGTACCGAAGCGTTGCTCGTCCACCTGTTCCAGCAGATCGGCAAGGACGCCAACAAGGATGCCACCCTGGTGAATCTCGGTGCGGCGACCACGGCCGCCGTCGGTGCCCTCAAGTCCAAGCAGGTCGATGCGCTGTCCTTCTTCCAACCGATCGGACAGGTCGCCGCGGGGGAGGGCACCGGCAAGATCTACATCTCACCGCAACGCGGGGATGTTCCCTCGCTGGCGGGCGTGGTGCATGGCTGTGTGTTCTCGACGACCGCGGTCCTGGATGCGAAGAAGACGATGGTCGACGGGTTCAACAAGTCGATGGACCAGGCGCTGCAGTTCATCCGGCAGGACAAGGACACGACCCGGACGCTGCTGAAGTCCTATCTGCAGGGGACCCCCGATGGCGTCATCGACTCCCTGCTCGCTCTGCTGCCGGAGGAGATGTCCGCATCGCACGCGATCAGCCGGGCGGCGTACGACAAGAGCAAGGACTTCCACATGCAGACGGGGCTGGCCAAGAACCCGCCGGACTTCGCCACCTTCGTGCCGCAGGCCTCCCAGGCCTGAGAACGCGTCCAGACGATGGGCACCGCGAACCCATCAGCTCCACCGCGAACCCAATGCATCCGGCGTGGCGTGGGTTCGCGGTCGATGCAATGGGTTCGCGAACGCCGACCAGCTGCGACCACACCCAGATGAGGCGAGGGACGGTCGCGCGGGGTTCATCTCGACACGGCGGCCATTGCTCCGCTGCGCTGCGCATGTCCGCCTACTCGATGAGCGGGCGGTTCATCTCGACACGGCGGCCATTGCTCCGCTGCGCTGCGCATGTCCGCCTACTCGATGAACGTGCCATTGCTCCGCTGCGCTGCGCATGTCCGCCTACTCGATGAACGTGCCATTGCTCCGCTGCGCTGCGCATGGCCGCCTACTCGATGAACGTCAGTCGGTGGCTTCGGCGAGGAGCAGCTCGGCGAGGGCGTCGGGGGCGGTGACCATGGCCTCGTGGCCGGTGTCGATCTCCCGGGTGCGCATGCCGCGTACGGTGGCGCGTTCGGCCTGGTCGCGGAACACCCGCTGCCAGCCGACGCACTCGATGAAGGTGCCCGGCACCTCGGCGCCGGCGCCGGTCAGCGACAGCCGATCGGTGAAACAGCGGTAGGGGTGCGGGGTGAGCCGTGGGGTCAGCCAGTCGAGGTCGGCGGGATCCTCGACACCCATCGCCGACAGCTTCCGGGGCGGGATCAGCCACCCGAAACCGGCCTCGGCCACCGACTCGGCATAGTGGCCGGCGATCCGTTCGGGCTGCAGGTCGGTCGCGGATTCCCCATCCTCACCGAGAAAAGCGTCGAGATAGACCCGTCGAGCGATGCGGTCGGGGATCCGGTCGGCCACCCCGGAGACCAGCATCCCGGCGTAGCTGTGGCCGACCAGCAGCACCTCGCGCAGATCGTGCTTCTCGATCAGCTCGACGACATCGATCAGGTGGGTCTCCAGCCCCATCGCCGGGTTCACCAGGTGCGCCCGATCGCTCACCCCGCTCAGCGTGGGGGCGTACACCTCGTGACCCGCGGCCCGCAGCTGCGGGGCGACCCGATCCCAGGCCCACCCGCCGTGCCAGGCGCCGTGCAGCAGGACGATCACACTCATCGCGCACCCGCCTGACGCTCGGCGGCCTCGACGCAGTTGCGGAACAGCATCGCGATCGTCGTCGGACCGACACCACCGATCCGCGGGGTGATCGCCCCGGCGACCTCGGCCACCGATTCATCCACATCGGGCAGCAGCTTGCGGCCCTCGTAACGTACCCCGCCGCCGACGACGACCGCACCGGGGCGGACGTGCTCGGGCTGCAGGATCCCCGGTACGCCGGCGGCGGCGATCACGATGTCGGCCGCGCGGGTGTAGTCATCCCAGTTCGGTACGCCGGTGTGCACCACGGTGACCGCGGCGTTCGCGGTCGGCCGCTTCTGCGACAGCAGCAGCGCCAACGGCCGGCCCAGGGTGGTGCCGCGGCCCAGGATGCACACCCCGCGCCCGGACACCTCGATGCCGTGGAATGCCAACAGGGCTTCGATTCCGGCCGGTGTGCACGCCACCATGCCCGGCATGCCGAGCGCCAACCGGCCCATGTTCACCGGGTGCAGGCCGTCCACGTCCTTGTCCGGATCGACCGCCAGCATCGCCGCCTCGAAGTCGATCTGCGGCGGCGTCGGGTGCTGCAGCAGCACCCCGGTGACCTGCGGGTCCGCGTTCAGGCTGCGCACCGCCTCGAGCACATCGGACTGGGTCGCCTCGTCACCGAGGTGGATGTGCGGTGCGGTCATGCCGAGTTCCTCGGCCTTGTCGATCTTCATCCTGATGTAGCCTGCGGAGGCGCCGTCGGAGCCGACGAGCAGCGTACCCAGCCCCACCGGGTGGCCGGCCTCGCGCAGCGTGGCGATCCGCGGGCGGAGATCTTCGAACACGGCATCGGCGACCGGGCCGCCGGGAAGAAGTTGTGCGCTCATTTCCCACACACTAGGCAGTTCTGGGCGTTCCGAACGCGGACTACGTCATTTGTCGCAGGCCATTCCATCCCATTGTCCGTCGCGGGGGGTGCGGCGATTGCGATGTGCTGGATCACGGCGAGGCATGAGCCCGCCACCGAAGCATCGAGGCTCGGACGCGATCCGGGCGCACGGAGGTTGACGATGGACACTCTCAAGGACGCGATCCAGAAGGCCGGTTCGCCGGTCGAACTGCTGCGCAACAAGGCCGCCCGGGCCGCGACATTCCCCGTGGCCCCGGAGTTCACCAACTGGCGCTCCGAGCAGGCCGCCTGGCGGACCACCGCCGCCCTGCTCGATCAGTCGCACCACATGACCGATCTCTACATCTCCGGTCCGGACGCGCTGCGGCTGCTGACCGACTTCGGCGTCAACTCCTTCGCCAAGACCGCCCCCGGCAAGGCCAAGCAGTACATCGCCACCAACGGTGACGGTTACCTGATCGGCGACGCGGTGCTGTTCCACCTGGAGGACGAGCTGTTCGACGTGGTCGGCCAGTCGACGGTGATCAACTGGCTCCAGTACCAGGCGGAGAAGGGTGGCTACAAGGTCGACCTGGAGCGCGACGAGAACTCCATGGACCGCCCCTCCGGCCCGCCGAAGACCTACCGCTACGAGATCCAGGGCCCGGTCGCCCTGGAGATCATCGAGAAGGCCAGCGGCACCTCGGTCTCCGACGTGAAGTTCTTCAACATGGCCGATGTGACGATCGCCGGCCACCGGGTCCGCGGGCTGCGGCACGGGATGGCCGGGCAGCCGGGACTGGAGATGTTCGGGCCCTGGGAGGAGCGCGACGCGGTCCTCGAGGCGCTGCTCACCGCCGGCGAGGAATACGGCATGGTGCGCGCCGGCGCCAAGGCGTACGCCACCGCGAACCTCGAGTCGGGTTGGGTGCCTGCGGTGGTGCCCGCGATCTTCGGCGAGGCCGAGGCCGGCTACCGCGAGTGGCTGCCGGTGAACCAGGTCGCCTCGCTGGCCGGCAGCATGGACTCCGCCGAGATCAGCGACTACTACGTCACCCCCTACGAGATCGGCTACGGGCGTTCGGTGAAGTTCGACCACGACTTCCTGGGCCGCGAGGCGCTGGAGAAGATGGCCGACCAGCCGCACCGCGAGAAGGTCACCCTGGTCTGGAACGCCGACGACGTCGCGGCCGCGATGAAGACGCTGCTGGAACCGGGCACCCCGGCCAAGTACATGGAACTGCCCAAGTCGCGCTACGGGCTCTACCAGCACGACAAGGTGCTCCGCGACGGCAAGCAGGTCGGCGTCTCCCTCGATGTGGGCTACATCAACAACGAGCACGCCTTCGTCTCGCTGGCCACCGTCGATCCCGATCTCACCCAGGGCACCGAGGTCACCGTGGTCTGGGGCGAGCAGCCGAACTCGAAGAAGCCGCTGGTCGAGGAGCACCGCCAGATCGAACTCCGTGCGACCGTCGAGCCGTGCCCGATCGCGCAGGGGACCCGGGCCAGCTACCGGGCGTCCTGATCATGGGGATGCGGATGACCGAATCCTCCACCCGGGTGCCGGGGCCTGCTGCCGCCCCCGCACCGGTGACGCTGTCGCAGCTGGCCCGCAACGTCAGCTTCGAGGTGATGCCCTTCGCCAAGACCGAAGGGCTGGTCCTCGAGCACGTGCCCACCGAGGTGCCCCTGTCGATCACGGTCACCGAGGCGAAGGGCCTGGAGTCCACCCTGGCGCTCACCGAACGTCTCACCCAGCAGGGATACCGGGCGACACCACACCTGGCTGCCCGGTTGTTCACCGGTGATCAGCAGGTCGCCGAGGTCGCCGATCGGCTGACCGAGGCGGGCGTCACCTCGATCTTCGTGATCGGTGGCGACGCACCCGAACCGGCCGGTGAGTTCACCGACGCCCGCGGCCTGCTCGACTCGCTCGAGCGGCAGGGCCGGCGGTTCGAGACGGTGAGCATCGGCGGTTATCCCGAGGGGCACGCCAAGATCGACGACGCGACGCTGAGCGAGGCGCTGCGGGCCAAGGCACCCCATGCCAACGGACTGATCACCCAGGCCTGCTTCGATGCCAAGGTGCTCGGCGCCTGGGCCGCCGATGTGGCCCGGGACGGGATCTCGCTGCCGATCAAGGTGGGGCTCCCGGGCCCGGTGAATCGGCAGAAGCTGATCCGGATCTCGGCCGGTCTCGGCCTCGGCCAGTCCGCGCGATTCCTGGCCAAGCAGCAGAACATGGTGTGGCGCTTCCTGCTGCCGGGGGCGTACGACCCGATGAAGCTGGTCAAGAAGCTGGGTGCGGTCACCGCGCGTACGCCGACCCACATCGCCGGGCTGCACCTGTTCACGTTCAACGAGGTCGCCGGTGCCGAACGCTGGCGCCAGCGGCTGCTCACCGCGACCCGGGAGGGGCACTGATGGCAGAGGAGAAAGCACCCAACGACATGGTCGACCACGCCCGGCTGGTCGTCCAGGGAGATGACCGGCCGGGGATCGTCTCGGCGGTCTCGGGACTGGTCACCGAACTCGGCGGCAACATCGTCTCGCTGGCCCAGGCGACCTCGGACCCGTCCGGCGGCCGGTTCTTCCAGCGCACGGTGTTCTATCTGCCCGACCTGGCCACCCGGCTCGCGGAGGTCCAGGCGGCGGTCGACGAGCGGCTCGGGCAGGGGCTCGGGATGGACGCCCGGGTGGTCGAGGCGCGCAAGCGCAAGCGGGTGGCGATCTTCGCCTCCAAGGCCGACCACTGCCTGCTGGACCTGCTCTGGCGGCAGCGGCGCGATGAGATCGAGATGACCGTGCCGATGGTGATCTCGAACCATCCGACCCTGGGTGACGACGTCCGCGGCTTCGGGATCCCGTTCTTCCACATCCCGATGACCAAGGAGAACAAGCCCCAGGTCGAGGCGGAACAGCTCAAGCTGCTCGCCGGCAACGTCGATCTGGTGGTGCTGGCCCGCTACATGCAGGTGCTGTCCGGCGACTTCCTGGAGCAGGTGGGGGTGCCGGTGATCAACATCCACCACTCCTTCCTGCCGGCGTTCATGGGCGCGAATCCCTATCAGCGTGCAAAAGACCGGGGCGTCAAGCTGGTCGGGGCCACCGCGCACTACGTCACCGAGGACCTGGACGAGGGCCCGATCATCGAGCAGGACGTGACCCGCGCCTCGCACGAGGACAGTGTGAAGGACCTGCAGCGCAAGGGTGCCAGCGTGGAGCGGGGCGTGCTGTCCCGCGCCGTCGCCTGGCACTGCCAGGACCGGGTCTTCCGAGACGGCCACACCACCGTCGTCCTCTGAGACCGTCTCGTCCCGCCGTCGAAGGTCAGGGCGGCGGGACGAGACCTTCACGGACCGCGGCCAGGGCGGCCTGGGTCCGTGAATGCAGGCGCAGCTTCTGCAACACATTGCTGACATGGGTACGCGCGGTCCGCTCGCTGATCACCAGCTCCTTGGCGATCTCCTTGTTCGACCGGCCGTTGGCGACCAGGGTCAGCACCGTCCGCTCCCGCGCGGTCAGCGAACGGATCCCGGTGTCTCCGCCGGCCGAACCCCGCGTCAGCCGACGGGTGATCGCCGGATCGAGGAACACCTCATCGCGCATCGCCGCCCGGATGGCGGTGGACACCTCATCGGGATCGGCATTCTTCAGCAGATATCCGGCGGCACCCAGATCGAGCACGGCGCGGACCCGCTCCAGCTCCCCGAAGCTGGTCAGCACCACCACGCGCACACCCGGATGCCGGGTCCGGATCCGCTCGGTCGTCTCGACCCCGTCCATGCCGGGCATGATCAGATCGAGCAGCACCACATCGGGGCCCTCGCCGCGGGCAACGGCATCGGCCAGGGTGGCGAGCGCGGCCTCCCCGTTCTCGGCCTCGCCGAACACCTCGATGTCCTCCAGCAGTTCCAGATAGCTGCGGATTCCGCGGCGCACCACCGCGTGATCATCGACGATCAGCACCCTGATCGGCCGGTCTGCGCTCATCGGGCGCCCACGCCGGGTTCGGTGTCGATCGGTACGCCGGTGGTCGCCCAGGACTCCCGCGGCGGCATCCGCAGCCAGGCCCGCAGTTCGGTGCCGCGCACCGTTCCCGGGCCGATCGTCAGGTCGCCCTGCCAGCGCTGGGCCCGCTCCCGCATGCTGTGCACTCCGATCCCGCCGCCGGCGGTGTCGGAGTGCCCGGTCAGCCCCCGGCCGTCATCCACCATCGTGATCCGCAGCAGATTGCCGGTCGTCCCGACCCGGATGACCGCGGTGCTCGCGGCGGCGTGTTTGGCGACGTTGTGCAACCCCTCGGCGATCAGCAGGTAGGCGTCCTTGGTCACCTGCTCGCTGATCGTCTCGCCGAGCCCCGGTTCGAGGTCCAGTTCGATGCGCAGCCCGAACCGCCTGGTGATGCCGTCGGCCAGCTGGTGCAGCGCGTCGGCGAACTCGGTGCCGGTGATGTGCCGCTCGTCCACCATCGCGCGCAGATCGTCGAGCACGTGCCGCGCCAGCTCGCCGACCTCGCCGGCCAGCCGGGCGACCTGATCCGGCGCCGGGGCCGTGGTGCCCCTGGCCAGCAGCTCCAGGGACCGGGCCTGCAACCCGATCGAGAACACCTGCTGGACAACGGAATCGTGCAGATCGTGGGCCAGCTCGACGCGCTCCTGCTGGCGTACCGTGGCCCGCTCGTGATCCAGCAGGGCAGCGAACTCGACCGCCACCGCGGCGTGATCGGCCATCGCCAGCAGGAACTCCCGCTGCCGGCGGCCGATGCCCTGTCCCGGCGCCAGGAAGACGTTGAGCACGCCCGCGACCCGGCCACGGATCAGCAGCGGCATGCTGGCCCAGCTGTCCCAGTTGAGCTCGCGCAGGTAGTCGTGCAGCGGTGCCCAGTCGGGATTGTTGAGGTCGGTACCACCGCGATGCTGGGTGATCACCGGTTCGCCACTGCGCAACACCTCGAGCATCCGCAATCGGGCGCCGCGGCGTTGGCAGGCCAGCAGCCGCTCCAGGAAGTCCGGCCAGCGGCTGAAACCGGCCGACCCCATCAGCCGCAGATAGTGCCCGGATTCGTCGACGGTGAAGATCTGTACGCCGGGCAGGGCGTCGGTCTCGACGATCTCCGCGGCCAGGGCGTTCAGGGTCTCGTCCAGCGGACCGTGCGCGGCCAGATTCGCCGCGGCCCGGGCCACCGCGGCCAGCCGCCGCTGTTGGTGCGCCGGCACGGGCTCGACCGGGGCGGACGGATCGCCGGGTGCTGGGGCCATGCTTCATCGTCTGCCGCTGCGATCCTGCTGTCAACACGCCGAGACACAAAGTAATTGAAGAAATTGTTGACAATAATGGTGACGCTCTGAAACCATCGCAATTGGAGCCGGGGACCCCGGGCGACCAGTCGGCAGACGCCATCTGCGACCGGCCGCTTCCCGTTCCTTTTCAGGTGCTCAACGGAGAGGCGCAATGATGGCGGATCAGGTGCAATCGATGGAGTCGGTGCCCACACCGACAGCGCGCGAACGTGCGCGGGTGCTGGGTGCGAGCTTCATCGGTACCACGATCGAGTGGTACGACTTCTTTCTCTACGGGTCCGCGACGGCACTGGTCTTCGCACCCCAGTTCTTCCCGTCGAACGACCCGCTGGCCGGCACGCTCGCCGCCTTCGGAGCGTTCGCGGTCGGCTTCGTGGCCCGCCCGGTGGGTGGCATCGTGATGGGCTACTTCGGTGACCGGGTCGGTCGCAAATCCATGCTGCTGCTCTCGATGATCATGATGGGTGCGGCCACCATGTTGATCGGCCTGCTGCCCAACTATGCGGCGATCGGTGCCCTGGCGCCGATCCTGCTGGTCACCCTGCGGTTCGTCCAGGGCCTCGGTGTCGGTGGCGAATGGGGTGGGGCCGCGCTGATGGCGGTCGAGTACTCACCGCCCAAGCGGCGCGCGCTCTACGGCGCGATCCCGCAGACCGGCGTACCCGCGGGGATCATCCTGGCCAACCTGATCTTCATCGGGATCAGTGCCGCGCTGGCACCCGAGGCCTTCGCGGCCTGGGGCTGGCGGATCCCCTTCCTGGTCAGCGGTGTGCTGATCCTGGTCGGGCTCTACCTGCGCTTCAAGGTGTCGGAGACGCCGTCCTTCCGGGAGGCCGAGGACGAGGGCGAGATCTCGCACAACCCGCTGCTGGACCTGCTCCGCAACCACACCCCGGCGGTCCTGCTCGGTGCGCTGATCTCCCTCGCCGCACCGGTGATCGGCTATCTGAGCGCGGTCTTCATGCTCTCCTACGGCACCCGGACGCTGCAGATCCCCTCGCGGACCATGCTGTGGATCGTGGTCGGGGTCGCAGTGGTGCAACTGATCGCAACCCCGTTGTGCGCGGTGATCGCCGACCGGATGGGCCACAAGCGGTCCTTCATCCTCGGTGCGGTGCTGGTCATCCTGTGGGCCGTGCCGATGTTCAAGCTGGTCGACACCGGCCGGCCCGGACTGATCCTGCTCGCCCTCGGCGTGGCGATGTTCGTGCAGGCGTTCATGACCGGTCCCCAGGGTGCCGTGCTGGCCGGGGTGTTCCCGACCAAGGTCCGCTACAGCGGCGCCTCGCTGTCCTACCAGATCGCCGCGGTCTTCGGCGGCGGTATCGCACCGCTGGTCGCCACGGCGCTGCTGGGTTCCTTCGGATCCACCTTCTACATCTCGCTCTACGTGGCCGGGCTGGCGGTGATCAGCCTGATCGCAGTGCTGGCCCTGCGCTTCGGATCCCACGCGGATTCGTGACCGCCCCAAAACCTCAAGCAGTGAAGGAGTTCAGATGACCGCAATCTCGCCCAACCGCCTCAAGGTGGCGCAGAGTGACGAGCTGCCCGAGGGTGGCCGGATCGTCGTCGACATCGGCGCCACCACCATCGGCGTGTTCCGCACCAAGAACAAGTTGTACGCCTACCGCAACACCTGCCCGCACCAGGGCGGCCCGGTCTGCCAGGGCCTGCTCATCCCGCGGGTGGTGGAGAACCTGGACGACCAGAAACGCGCTGTGGGGATGAGTTACGACGAGGACCAGTTGCACATCGTCTGCCCCTGGCACGGCGCCGAATATGTGGTCGCCACCGGCGAGCACGTCTCGGTGCCGCGGATGAAGCTGTCCGCATTCCCCGTGCACGAAGAGAATGGTGAGATCTTTGTCGAAATCTGAGAACGCCGCAGAGGGCTCCCGCTTCGCCGGGATCGCCGATCAGCTGCGCGAATACGTCGACGGGGTGCTCGCCGGCGAACCGGATCTGCTGCGCGGGGAAGAGCTGCAGCAGGTGATCACCGATGTGATCAGGCTCTACGTGATCGCCTCCGACCTGAGTCAGGGTGCCGACGACTGGACCTTCGACGCCAATGAGGTGGCGCCGACCGATGTCGTCCGATTCGTGCACGCGCTGATGAAATCCCAGGACCTCAATCCCTTCGACCTCGCGCTGTGGTTCTCCCGGCTCGAGGCCGCCCAGCACTCGTGAGGAGCAGAGAGACACCCATGCTGAAGGAACCATCGAACACCGCGACCCACCGCGAGACCCAGCAGATCACGGTCTCCACCGACTCGCGTGAGATCTTGGCGAACGCCCGCAACGAGGCCGAGTTCTTCGGTCTGGACGACTACTTCATCGTCGACGTCGACTCCCACCACGTGGAGCTCGACTCCTGGTCGGAGATCATCGACTACATCGAGGATCCGGTGCTGCGCGATGTCGGCCGCCGACACATGCAGGACTGGCCGATGGGGGAGAGCGCGCTCAGCGGCTTCACCCCCGGCCTCACCTTCCAGGACGTCGGCGGGCGCATCCCGCACCAGGCCCAGCTCGGTGAGGAGGTCACCGAGACCGACGTGCACCGCGACGTCACCCTGATCCGCCGCGCCATGGACTCGATGTCCATCGACGTGCAGGTGGTCTTCCCCCAGCCGATGCTGGAGATCGGTCTGCACCCGAGCCCGGAGATCGCCGGGAATCTGATGCGGGCGTACAACAAGTGGTTCACCGAAACCGTGCTGGGCACGGACAACCGGATCAAGACGATGCTCGGTCTGCCCTTCGAGGACGCCGAGGAGTCGCTGCGCACGATCCGGCAATACCACGACCATCCCGATGTGATCGGCTTCCTGGTCACCAGCCAGCGGCACGTCGGTGTGCACAACAACAAGTACATGCCGGTCTATGCGGAGCTGGAGAAGCTGGGCATGCCGCTCGGCTTCCACGCCGGCCCCTCCTGGAACGACTCGATGACCAAGTCGATGAACCGCTTCCTCTCGGTGCACTCGATGTCCTTCGTCACCTGCAACATGACCCACCTGACCAACTGGATCGTGAACGCGCTGCCCGAGCGCTTCCCCGATCTCAAGGTGATCTGGATCGAGAGCGGGCTGGCCTGGCTGCCGTTCATGATGCAGCGGCTCGATCATGAGTACATCCTGCGGACCTCGGACGCGCCCGGGCTGAAGAAGCTGCCCAGCGAATACATGCGCGAGATGTACTACACCTCGCAGCCGCTGGAGGTCACCGATATGCGGCTGCTGCAGAGCACCTTCGAGGCGATCGATGCCGACAACACCCTGCTCTACTCCTCCGACTGGCCGCACTGGGACTTCGACGTGCCCGGCCGGATCATGACCCTGCCCTTCGTCTCCGACCAGGGCAAGCGCAACATTCTCGGCGAGACCGCTCGCAAGATTTTCAACCTGGACTGAGGAAACGATCATGACCGCTGAAACCAAGCCACAGACCGGGGCGGACATCACCACCCACGGCCTGCTGATCAACGGCGAGGACGTGCCGGCCCGCAGTGGCCGCACCGTCGCCGTCCTCTCGCCCTCCGGCGAGGAGGTCGCCCAGGTCGCCGCCGCCGGCGTCGAGGATGCCCGCGCTGCGGTGGATGCCGCCGCCGAGGCGTTCAAGACCTGGCGGGAGACCCCGCCGGTGGAGCGGCAGAAGGTGATGCTGCGGGCGGCCGAGCTGCTGCAGGAGCGGCAGGGCGAGTTCACCGAGCTGATGGCCCGCGAGGTCGGCGGGACGCCGGTGTGGACCGCGATCAACATCGCGCTGTCGGTGCAGATCCTGCAGCAGGCCGCGACCCTCGGTTCCGGCCCGATCGGTGAGTCCTACAACACCGGTGGTCCCGGGGTGGCCAGCTTCACCATCCGCGAACCCGCCGGCGTGGTGCTCGCCATCTCGCCGTGGAACGCGCCGATCGTGCTCGGCATCCGGGCGTTCGCGGTCGCCATCGCGCTCGGCAACACCGTGGTGCTGCGCCCGAGCGAGGAGTCACCGGTGACCGCCGGCCTGGCGCTGGCCAGGCTGATGGCCGATGCCGGGCTGCCCGCCGGGGTGCTGAACGTGATCACCAACGATCGCGCCGATGCGCCGGAGCTGATCGAATCGATGATCTCCGACGACCGGGTACGCCGGGTGAACTTCACCGGGTCGACCGCGGTCGGCCGCAAGATCGGTGAGGTGGCCGGGCGCAACCTCACCCCGGCGCTGCTCGAGCTCGGTGGCAAGAACCCGCTGCTGGTGCTCGACGACGCCGATCTGGACTACGCGGTGGATGCGGCGACCTTCAGCGGCTTCTACAACTCCGGTCAGATCTGCATGTGCTCCGATGTGGTGCTGGTGCCGAACTCCCTGGTCGATGAGTTCAGCGCCCGGCTGGCCCGCCGGGTCGGTGGGCTCGGCGTCGGTGATCCGACCCAGCCGACCACCGTCGTCGGTCCGCTGATCACCCGGGCGAGCGCCGAGCGGATCCGCGGTCTGGTCGACTCCGCGCTGGAGTCCGGCGCGGTGCTGGCGGCGGGGGAGCGTACCGATGTTCCCGCCGATGCCAGCGACGACGATGCGGTGGTCGTGGCACCGGTGGTGCTGCGCGATGTGCCGGTCGATTCCGAGCTGCGCACCGAGGAGTTCTTCGGGCCGCTGCTGGAGGTCCGCGGTTACGACACCATCGACGAGGCCGTGGAGATGATGAACGGCACCGGCTACGGCCTGTCCGCCGGCATCATCACCTCCAACATGGGCCGCGGCTGGGAGATCGCGCCGCGGATCCAGGCCGGCTCGGTGCATGTCGGCGACCAGACCGTCGCCGACCATGCCGCGGTGCCGTTCGGTGGCATGGGCAAGTCCGGGTTCGGCAAGTTCGGCGGCTTCCGCGAGGAGGAGTTCTTCACCGAGACCCGGTGGATCACCCTGCAGGCGGCGCACGCCCAGTACCCCCTCTGAGCCCGGCGGAGGAAACGACAACACAGGAAGAAGGCGGAGAATCAACCCATGGAGTCCATCGTCATCACCGACCCACCGCGTACCGACGCCGAACGCGCCGCCAGGTTGGGTGAGTTCGGCGTCGCCACGGTGCACGAGGCGCTCGGCCGGATCGGCAGCCTGGGGGCGGAGCATCGCCCCGTCTGGCCGGGGGCGCGGATCGGGGGCAATGTCGTCACCGCGCTCTGCTGGCCCGGCGACAACCTGATGATCCACGTCGCCGTGGAGCAGTGCCGGGCCGGTGACGTGCTCGTGGTCGGGCTCGCCTCGCCGAACCTGGGCGGGCTGTTCGGTGAGCTCTTCGCGACCCAGCTGCAGCAGCGCGGGGTACGCGGGGTGGTGCTGGACTGCGGCGCCCGCGATTCCAGCGAGCTCAAGGAGATGGGCTTCCCGGTGTGGTCGCGGGCGATCAACGCCCAGGGCAGCGTCAAGGCGACCCCGGGTGCGGTCAACGTCCCGGTGGTGCTCGGCGGTCAGCTGATCAGCCCCGGTGACGTGATCGTCGCCGACGACGATGGGGTGATGGTGGTCCAGCGGGCCGATGTCGATCGGGCCCTGGAACTCTCCCAGGCCCGGATCGACAAGGAGGCCCGGGCCCGGGAGGCCTTCCGCTCCGGGGTCATCGGCCTGGACCACTACGGCTGGCGGGACCGGGTCGCCGAGCTCGGGATCCGCTACGTCACCTCCGCCGAGGCCGGCCGATGACCGCGGGGACCCGCTGCATGCTGATGCGTGGCGGGACCTCGCGGGGGGCGTACTTCCTCGCCGAAGACGTGCCCACCGACCCCGCGGAGCGGGACGAGTTCCTGCTCCGGGTGATGGGTACGCCCGACCCGCGGCAGATCGACGGGTTGGGTGGCGCCACCACGGTGACCAGCAAGGTGGCGATCGTCTCGCCGTCGAGGCAGGACGACGTCGATGTGGACTACCACTTCTTCCAGGTCGGGGTGGCCGAGCCGACGATCAGCGACCGGCAGAACTGCGGCAACATCCTGGCCGGGGTCGGCCCGTTCGCGGTCGAGCGCGGCCTGGTGAGCGCGGGCGCCGAGCGCACCGAGGTGCGGATCCGGATGGTCAACACCGGTGGCCTGGTGACCGCCGAGTTCGCCACCCCCGGTGGCCGGGTCGACTATGACGGGGACACCACGCTCGCCGGGGTGCCGCAGAGCGCCGCGCCGATCACGCTGCGGTTCGCCGACCTCGAGGGCTCGGTGACCGGTGCGCTGCTGCCCACCGGGCAGCTCCGCGACGAGATCGACGGGCTGACGGTGACGCTGATCGACAACGGCATGCCCGCGGTGATCGTGGCGGCCGACGAACTGGGGCTGACCGGGCACGAGAGCCACGCCGAACTGGCGGCCGACGAGGCCCTGTTGAACCGGATCGATTCCCTGCGGATCAAGGCCGGGGAACTGATGGGCATGGGGGACGTGACCGCGCTCAGCGTGCCGAAGACCGCCATCGTGGCCCCGCCCGCCGGGGACGGGATGATCAGCGTGCGCTCCTTCATCCCCCGGCAGCCGCACCAGGCCATCGGGGTCTTCGGCGCGATCAGCGTCGTCACCGGGGTGCTGCTGGACGGTGCCGTCGGGCACGAGCTCGCGGCGGCCATGCCGAGCGGTGGTGGGTTGATCGCGGTGGAGCATCCCAGCGGGGTGCTGCAGGTCGACGTGCGCGTCGACGACAGCGCGGACACCCCGCGGGTGCTCAGTGGCGGTGCGGTGTCGACCGCCCGCAAGATCTTCGACGGCACCGTCTTCCCGGGCCCCGGTCAGCGCCTGCCCTGATCGAATCCGAACAGCAGAAGGAAAAACCGCCGGTGGCCCTCGGGCCACCGGCGGTTTCTGTGTCGGGATCGCTCAGCTGAGCGGATAGAGGGTACGCGGGTTGTCGACCAGCACCCGCTGCCGATCGGCCTCGCCGGGCAGCAGATCGGCGAGCAGGTCGACCAGGTCGCCGTCGTCGGGCATCGAGCGGACGTTCGGGTGCGGCCAGTCGGTGCCCCACAGCACCCGATCCGGTGCCGCCTCGACCAGGGCGCGGGCGAACGGGACGACATCGTCATAGGGCGGCGTACCGTCGACGGTGAGCCGTTCCGCGCCGGAGATCTTCACCCAGGAACGCTCGTCGGCCATCAGCTCCAGCAGGGCGGCGAAGGCCGGCTGGTCGACACCCGCCGCGGTGTCCACCCGGCCCATGTGATCGATGATCCACGGGCAGGGCAGACCGCGCAGCAGGTCGAGATTGTCGGCGATGTCCTTGGCATCGAAGTGCAGCACCAGATGCCAGCCGAGCGGCACGACCTTCTCGACCACGGTGCGGAAAGCGTCCAGATCGGGGCGCCCGCCGAGATGGGCGACGAAGTTGAACCGGGTCGAGCGCACCCCGGCCTCGTGCAGCTCCTCCAGTTCGGCGCGGGTGACCTCGGGGGAGACCATCGCGACCCCGGCGTAGCGGCCCTCACCGCGGCGCAGCGCGTCCAGCAGGGCGGCATTGTCGGTGCCGTGGCAGCTCGCCTGGACGATCACACCGTTGGTGAGGCCCATCCGGTCGTGCAGTCCGACCAACCGCTCGTAGGGTGCGTCCGGCGGGGTGTAGGCCCGCTCCGGGGCGTAGGGGAAGACATCCCCGGGCCCGAACACGTGGCAGTGCGCGTCGGTGGCGCCGGCCGGCAGCTGCAGCCGCGTCGGCGGGTGCGGATCGGCGACCGGCGCCGCAATCGTCTTCGTGGTCACGCGTTCTCCAGGATCAGCAGGCCGTTGCTGGTGTTCGAGGTCGGCACGTGCAGGTTGCGATAGATCTCGGTGACCTCGGGGTTCATCGCACCGCGCATGATCATCCACATCACCATCTCGATGCCCTCCGAGCCGGCCTCGCGGATGAGCTCGGTGTGGCTGATGGTGGCCAGCTCGTCGGGTTCGGCGATCATCCGGTTCATGAACTCGGTGTCGAAGTTGGAGTTGATCAGCCCGACCCGCTCACCCTGCAACTGGTGCGACATGCCACCGGTGCCGAAGATCGCGATCCGCTCCGGTCCCTCCCAGGCGTCGAGCGCCCGGCGGATCGCGCGGCCGAGTTCGAGGCAGCGGTGCGCGGTGGGCGGCGGGTACTGGATCACGTTCACACAGAGCGGGATGACCTTGGTCGGCCACGCCTGCGGCTGCCCGAACATCACCGAGAGCGGCACGGTGAGCCCGTGGTCGACCTCCATCTTGTTCGCCAGAGTCATGTCGAACTCGTCCAGGATCAGCGATTCCGCCAGGTGCCAGGCCAGATCCGGGGCGCCCTCGACGACCGGGACCCGGCGCGGGCCGTAACCCTCGTCGGCGGGCTGGAAGCTCTCACCGACACCGAGCGCGAAGGTCGGGATGAGGTTCAGATCCAGCGCGGTGGCGTGGTCGTTGTAGACGACGATGCAGACATCGGGCGCGGTCTGGGCCATCCACTCCCGCGCGGGGGGAAGCTTCTCGAAGAACGGGGCCCAGTAGGACTCCTCGGTCTTGCCGTTGTCCATCGCGGCACCGACCGCGGGCACGTGGGAGCAGCCGATGCCGCCGACCAGTTCAGCCATCAGGCGCGTCCTTCCTTGTTGGTGCTGGTGTATTCGTCGAGCCCGGTGGGGCGTTCGGGATGCGGGCGGGCCGCCCACTCCGCGCGGGTGCGGTTGCCCTCGATCGGCCGGCCGCCGTGCAGCATCATGGCGCGGAACTCGTCCACGGTGATGCCGGACATGTCGCCGCCGACGTGCTGCAGGGTGAGCCCGTCCAGGACGGCCAGTTTGTGGATGAAGTAGATGTTCCCGCCCAGCCGCAGCATCGCGAGGTAGTCGCGGTCGCGGACCGCCTGGCGCTGCTCGGGGGAGAGCTGGAAGCGCTCCATGTACGCCTCGGAGTCCGCGGTGAAGGCGTCCCGGTTGGCCTGATGGTTCAATGACATCGCCATCATGTTCAACGGATAACCCGCGCGGCTGCGCCGTCCGTTGAAGACATAGGTGCCGGGGATGTCCTCGTAGTCGGGGACATGGTCCGGGCTGCTCCGATCGCCCGCCGGTGCGGGGCGCTGTTCGGGCTCGGCGTGTTCGGTTCGTGTTTCCTCAGGTGGCGTCATGCCTGTGTTCCTCCCGCCTGCGCAGGTCTCCCGTGACCGCGTCTCACTACCCACTCTAGGCAGTGGCAACATTATTGTCTACAGTTTGGTCCACAGGATTCGTGCGACGAGGAGGTAGCAATGCGGATCGGTCTGGCCGGTGAGGGAGTGATCGGTGCCAAGCACCTGGCGGCCCTGGCGCAGGTGCCGGAGGCGGAGGTCGTCTATCTGGCGGCCGGTGACCGGGAACGCGGTGCGCAGCTGGCCGCCGAGCACGGGGTCGCCGAGGTCGGTGATCTCGACGGTTGCCTGGCCCGTGAGGACATCGAGGCGGTGATCCTGGCCACGCCCACCCCGATGCACGCCGAGCATGCGGTCGCCGCCCTGGAGGCCGGGAAGCACGTGCTGGTGGAGATCCCGATCGCCGACAACCTGGCCGACGCCGAACGGATCGTGGCCACCGCGGACCGGGTCGGCCGGACCGCGATGGGTGCCCACACCCGCCGTTTCAATCCCGGTCAGGCGTGGGTGCACCAACAGATCGGCGACGGCCGGCTGCGGTTGCAGCACCTGCTGGTCGACACCCTGTTCCTGCGCCGTGACAACCGCAATGCCCGCGGCGAACTGCGCCCCTGGACCGACAGCCTGCTCTGGCACCACGCCTGCCACGGGGTGGATCAGTTCGTCTGGCAGAGCGGGGGCGCACCGGCCGAGGTGGCCGCGGTCGCCGGCCCGCTGTCGGAACAGCTGGGGATCCCGATGGACCTCAGCATCTCGCTGCGCGCCGAGTCCGGCGCCGTCGGCACCATCGCCCTGTCGTTCAACAACGACGGCCCCTTCGGGTCGAACTTCCGCTTCATCTGCGACAACGGCACCTATCTGGCCCGGTACGACGAACTCACCGATGGCTGGGGCAAGCCCGCCGGCCCGGAACCCGTCGAGACCGATCACGAGCGCGGCATCGAGAACCAGGACCGCGAGTTCGTCACCGCCATCCTCGAGGGGCGTACTCCCGAGGCCGCCGTTGCGGACCTGTTGCCCACCATGCGCGTGCTCGACCGGGTGGAGCAGCTGATCGACGCCGCCGACTGAAATCGGCAGATCGGGTCCGACGGGTCTTTCTCCATGCAACGTTGTGCGGGCATCATCTCGACACGCAAGCCATTGCTCCGCTTCGCTGCGCATGGCTTGCTACTCGATGAGCGTGGAAGCGGGGCCCTGCGCATGGCTTGCTACGCGATGAGCGTGGCGCCCAGCGATCACCAGATGGAGACGCGCGCCCCCGGTTCGAGCCAGAGCTCGTCGGATTCGGTGACGTCGAAGGCCCGGTGGAAGGCGTCGACGTTGCGGACGATCTGGTTGCACCGGAACTCGTTCGGTGAGTGCGGGTCGGTCGCCAGGCGCTGCTTGACCATCTCGGGGCGGAACTTGGCCTGCCAGACCGCGGCCCAGGACAGGAACAGTCGCTGCTCACCGGTGAACCCGTCGAGCTCGGCATCCTCCTTGCCCTGCTGGGAAAGCCGCCATGCCTTCAGCGCGATCGACAGCCCGCCGAGGTCACCGATGTTCTCCCCGATCGTCAGCTCACCGTTCACGGTGCGGCCATCGGCACCCTCGGGGGAGAGCGCGTCGTACTGCTCGATCAGCGACTTCGTCCGCGCGCTGAACGCCTCCCGGTCCGCGTCGGTCCACCAGTTGCGCAACCGGCCGTCACCGTCGCAGGTGGAGCCCTGGTCGTCGAAACCGTGCCCGATCTCGTGGCCGATCACCGCCCCGATCCCGCCGTAGTTGACCGCATCGTCGGCGTCGGCGTTGAAGAACGGCGGCTGCAGGATCGCGGCGGGGAAGACGATCTCGTTGCGCAGCGGGTGGTAGTAGGCGTTCACCGTCTGCGGGGTCATGAACCACTCGTCGCGGTCCACCGGCTCGGAGACCTTCTTGACGGCCCGATCCAGCTCGAACCGGTTGGCGGCGATCACGTTGCCGACCAGATCCTCCCGGTCGATGGCCAGCGCGGAATAGTCCCGCCACTTCACCGGGAAGCCGATCTTCGGGGTGAACCGGGACAGCTTCTTCAGCGCCTCGGCCCGGGTCTCCTCACCCATCCAGTCCAGCTCGCTGATCGACTGCCGGTACGCCTCCAGCAGATTCGCGACCAGGTCGTCCATCCGATCCTTGGCCTTCGACGAGAAATGCCGATCCACATAGATCTTTCCGACGGCCTCCCCGAGCGCACCCTCGACCAGGGAGACGCCACGCTTCCACCGCTCCCGGTTGGTCGGCGTACCCGACAGCGTGGTGCCGTAGAAGTCGAACCGCTCGGCCACGAACTCCTCGCTCAGATAGGGCGAGAACGACGACAGCAGCGCGAACCGGGCCCAGTCCCGCCACTGCGGCAGCCGCTGCTCGGTGACCAGATCGGCCAGCTCGGTGAAGAAGGACGGCTGGGCGTCCACCACCTGGTTCATCGCCTCGACCGGAATCCCTGCCCCGGCA
Source organism: Enemella evansiae (assembly GCF_002250705.1). Classification (GTDB taxonomy): domain Bacteria; phylum Actinomycetota; class Actinomycetes; order Propionibacteriales; family Propionibacteriaceae; genus Enemella; species Enemella evansiae. The sequence goes on along the minus strand of NZ_NMVP01000036.1, from coordinate 22,717 downwards.
AGGAAATCCGACCAGTCGATCGGGGCCGCGGCGGTCGCGAAGTCGGACCAGTCCTTGAGGTTGTACATCTGCACGATGTCGCGGGTGCGGACCTTGTCCCAGTGCCGGGCGGCGATCTCGGTCTCCAGCGCCAGCACCCGATCGGCGGCGCTCTCGGCGTCCCCGAAGCCGGCCAGGGCGAGCGTCCGGGCGATGTGCGCGCGGTAGGCGTCGCGGATGTCGGCGTACTGCTCCTCGCGGTAGTAGGCCTCATCGGGCAGGCCGAGGCCCGACTGCCCGACGAACATCAGCACCCGATCCGGGTCACCCGGATCCGAATCGGCGTCCAGCCCGATCACCGTGCGCGCACCCAGCCCGGCCAGGGTGCCCCACAGGCGTACCACCGCCTGCGGTGAATCGACCTCATCGATCGCGGCCAGCTGCTCGCGCAGCGGATCGAGACCGAGCTGCTCGATCCGCTCGGTGTCCATGAAGGAGGCGTAGAGGTCGGCGATCCGGGCCGCGTCGGTACCCGGCTCATCGGCGTCCAGGCCGGTGATGATGTCGCGGACCGCCTTCTCGGCGTCATCGCGCAGGGTGATGAACGCGCCCGCGCCCGGCTTGTCCGGGTCGATCTCGGCGGTCTGCAGCCAGTGCCCGTTGACGTGCCGGAACAGGTCGTCGGCGGGGCGGACGGTGCGGTCGAAGGTGGTGAAGTCGATGGCAGGTACGGTGCTCACCTCGCCCAGCCTAGCCAGCGCCGCCAGCCCCGGCTCGGGGTGAGGGATCAGTTCACGAACCGCGCGGTGACCTCGCTGCCGGTCATCGGCGCGACGGCCCGGGTCGGGAAGGTCATCTCCTGACCGGTGACCGTGCCCGGTCGGCCGTCGGTGAGCACGGTGACGGTCAGCCTGGCCTTCACCGTCAGCCGCAGTTCGGCGGTGGTGTCGTCGTTGATGCTCAGCTTGGGCACCTGGTTGACCAGCGGATCCTCCATCAGCTCCCAGCGGACGGTGTTGTTGTCCGGGCGCTGGTTCGGCTCCAGCTTCACCAGCTGCGGGCAGTTCTGCGGGTTCACCTCCTTGGCGGCCATGCACCCGTCCAGGGCGCCGCGGGTCGCATCCAGCATCGCCTTCCGGCCGGCGTCGGTCAGCGTCACCGCGGGGGCGAGGCGGGGGAAGGAGGTCGGCCCGGACACCGTGAACTGCGGGTCGGTGAAGGTGATGTTCGCCATCCCGGTGGACATCTCGTACGCCCCGGGGAACGCCTCCACCTCGTTGGTCTCCAGCTTGACCCCGTTGAACAGCACCGGGATCGACCTGGGTCGGGTCACCTGGACCGTGGTCGTCCCGCGCTCCACCTTGTAGCTGCCATCCGGCTGCTTCGCGGGCACGAAGCGGCCGCGTACCTCGGATTCGCCGAGCCGGTAGGTCAGCTCCACCTCGGTCGGGGTCTCCTGGGTGACCCGGATCTGGCTGATCGGTGCCCGCTGCCGCGCCTCGCGCAGCACCGCGTCGGTGAGCAGGGTGCGGTCCTTGGGCTGTTGCTGCTGCAGGGACAGGGCGCGGGCCGAGTCACCGGCACCGACGGCCTCCAGGAACCGGACCGCCCCATCGGAGGGCCGCGGATCCTGCTCACCGGCGGCCCCGCCGGCGGGTCGGCCGAACAGCATCGCGACGATCACCACGAGCGCGACCAGGGCGGTCGCACCACCGGCGAGCAGCGCCACCCGGACCGGTTTCTGGGTCTTCGCGGGCGCTGCCACCGGGGGCTCCGGTGCCGAGGCGCCCGGTGGGCGGGGGGCGAAGGCGGACACCGGCTCGACGAACGGCGGCTGGCCGGGCTGGCCGGGATACTGCGGTTGGCCGGGATACGGGGGCTGGCCCGGATACTGCGGTTGGCCCGGATACTGCGGGGGCTGGTACGGCGCCTCCGGCGGTGGTGCGGGGCGGTCACCCGGCGCCGGATAGTGCTGCTGCAACCAGGCGACACTGCCGGGCGGGGGCCCGGAAGGCTGGGGCGGCTGGGGCTGCGGCGGGGGTGGCTGGGGCGCGCCGGACTGCGGGGCGCCGAACTGCGGCGGCCAGGCGGTGGTCGGCTCACCCGGCGGCTGGGCGTGCTCGTAGGGGGTGTGGGGGGCGGGTTCGACCGGTCCCGGGGCCGGGCCCGGATCGGCGGGATGGCGCCAGGACTGGTCGTCGGGACGGAGCACGGTGCGGGGCTGTTCCGGCCACACCCGGTCGCCCTGCTGCCGGGCGTACCAATCGGTTCCGTTGGGGTCCTGACTCACCGCACTCCTTCCGGGGTTCGGCTAGAAGGATAGCTCCGGAAGGTTCCTGTTCACTCCCAGACGAAATCCGGACCGGCGCTGAGCAGGTCCATCGCGTACCGACTGCGGACGTCGAACTCCTCGGTGTCGGACTGGTAGCTGCCGTTGATCCGGGAACTGCTGCTCATCCGCAGCCGCAGCTGGACCTCGCCCCGGGCGATCGCATCGGTGCTACCGGGTTTGCCGACGCTGATCTGCTGGCTGAGCAGCTGGTAGGAGACCGAACCAGGTCTGACCGGTTGATCCGCGCGCGCCTTCCGCGCCCACGGGCAGCCGGCCGGGGCCAGCTCGCTGCTGGCGACGCAGCCCTTGATCCGCTCGCTGACCTGCTGTTTCGCGGCGCCGGCGTACGCCGCAGTGGGCGCGGTCGCCGCGTCGACCGCCGGTGGGTCGGTCAGCCCGGTCACGGTGACCTGCGGGGTGGTGAAATCCAGCCACTTCGACCCGGTGCTCAGTGTGTGCGTACCGGGGAAGACATCCACCAGATAGCTGTAGCTGTTGGAGTCCAGCTTCCGTCCGTCGAGCAGCACCGGCACCATCTGCGGCGTCGGTGCCACCCGCAGCTGCACCGAACCGCGGCGCAGCTGCCACTGCCGCTGCGGGTTCTGGAACATCGGGAAGGTGCCGCGGACATCCTTGCCGGCCAGCTTGTAACCGAGCACCACATCGGTCCCGGCGGGATCGCCGGAGCCGGCATCGATGACGGTGATGTCGCTGATCTGGGGGCGGTTCTGCTGCAGATGATCCTTGCTGACCAGCGGGCCGCTGCCCTTGACGAAACTCAGGGCGAGCGCGCGATCGGCGTCCCCGGCGGCCAGCGCCTGCAGATAGGCGGTCGCCTGGTCGGCGGGTCCCGCCTGGCTGGTCGAGGCGGCGGGCGCGAGCAGGGTGCGGACGCCGAAGGCGGTTCCGATCAGCAGAGCCAGGGCGAGTACGCCGACAGCGGCCCACAACCCGGGCCGGCGACGACGCGCCCGGCCCGCGGTCGGATCGGGCTGCCAGAGCGGCTCCCCGGCGGACGGCGGTTCGGTGGACGGCGGTTCGGTGGGCGGTTCGGGGGCCGGACCGGCGGACCGCGACGGCCTGGGCTCCGGCTCATCGGGCTCCGGTCGCGCGAACGGGCTGCGCTCGGTCATCTGTCACTCCTGGCGCGGGAGGTGGGGGCCCCGCACCCGGTTCACCCTAACCGGCGGGGGTGCCGCCCAGCGAACTCGTTCGCCGGCGCCGGGCCCGCCACAGCGCGTGCCCGGTGATCAGCATCAGCGCCAGCCAGACCAGCATGAAACCGGCCCAGCGGGCGGGCGGCATCGGCTCACCGAAGACCGCGACGCCGAGGACGAACTGGATCGTCGGCGCCAGATACTGGGTGATGCCGAGCAGGCTGAGCGGGATCCGCTGGGCCGCGAACGCGAACGCGAGCAGCGGGACCGCGGTGACCACACCGCCGCCCATCAGCAACAGGTCCTGGCTCAGTGGCTGCTGCCCGAAGTGGCTCCCCCCGCGGGCGGCCAACCAGCCGAGGAAGAGCAGCGCCGGAAGGGTGGCGACCGCCGATTCATAGGTCAGCGAGACGATCGGTTCGACGGTGACCCGCTTCTTGATCACCCCGTAGATCCCGAAGCTGCCGGCCAGCAGCAGCGCCACCCAGGGCAGTCGGCCGTAGCCGATGGTGATCACCACCACCGCGATCGCCGCCAGCCCGATCGCCACCCACTGGATCGGCGCCAGCCGTTCCTGCAGCAACAGCACGCCGAACAGGATCGAGATCAGCGGATTGATGTAGTAGCCGAGCGCGGTCTCGGTGACCCGGTCATTGGTGACCGCCCAGATGTAGACACCCCAGTTGATGGTGACGAAACCGGCCGCGGCCGCCAGAGTGAGCAGGGTGCGTGGGCTGGCGAGTTGTCTGCGCCACCGCGTCCGGGCGAACAGCAGCACCAGCAGGACGCCGAAGGCCAGCGACCAGATGATCCGGTGCGCCAGCACCTCGAACGCACCGGCGCCGTCGATCAGCCGCCAGTAGAGCGGCACCAGCCCCCACAGCGCGTACGCCGTGAGGGCTGCGGTGACACCCGCCCGAGACCCGGTCTCGGGCGGCGTACTCGTCACTCAGTCGGCCAGCCAGGTGTCCGGGCCGTCGACGAGCTGCTGCAGCTGCGCGTCGTCCAACTCGGTGCCACCGCTGGCGATCTCGAGCTGCTGTCGGGCCAGGTCGTCATAGGACGGCCGCTCGACCTGGCGCAGGATGCCGATCGGGGAACGTTGCAGCACCCCGGCATCGGTGAGTCGGCTGAGTGCGAAGGCGTACGCCGGATCCGCGGCATGGGCGTCGTGGGTGATCACCCGATCCAGGCCGATCTCCGACACCTCGCCGACCGCGACCGAACCGTCCTCGTTGCGGTAGACGCCGAGATGCTGGTCGGCGCCGAAGAGCACCTTTTCCCCATGCTGCAAGGGAATGATCGCCTCGGCGGCGGAATCCTTGTCCTTGATCGCATCGAAGGCGCCGTCGTTGAAGATCGGGCAGTTCTGATAGATCTCCACGAACGAGGCGCCGCGATGCTCGGCCGCAGCCTTGAGCACCCCGGTGAGGTGCTTGCGGTCGGAATCGATGGTGCGCGCGACGAACGAGGCCTCCGCACCCAGCGCCAGCGAGAGCGCGTTGAACGGGGTGTCCACCGAACCCATCGGGGAGGACTTGGTGACCTTGCCCTGCTCCGAGGTGGGGGAGTACTGACCCTTGGTGAGGCCGTAGATCCTGTTGTTGAACAGCAGAATCGTGAAATTCACGTTGCGGCGCAGCGCGTGGATCAGGTGGTTGCCGCCGATGGACAGCGCATCACCGTCACCGGTCACCACCCACACCCCGAGGTCGTCGCGGGCGCTGGCCACCCCGGTGGCGATCGCCGGCGCGCGGCCGTGGATGGAGTGCATGCCATAGCTGTCGACGTAGTAGGGGAACCGCGAGGAGCAGCCGATACCGGAGATGATCACCGCGTTCTCACGCTTGATCCCCAGCTCCGGCATGAATCCCTGGAAGGCGGCCAGCACGGCGTAGTCGCCGCATCCGGGGCACCAACGGACCTCCTGGTCGGAGGTGAAGTCCTTGCGGTTCAGCGGTTCGACCGCCAGCGGTACGCCGGCCAGACCGTTGCGCTCGGGGCGGGTCGGGGTCTGGGTCATCGGTTGCTCATCTCCTTGTCGGAATCGCCACTGGACTCGGCATCATCGGTCTCCTTGCCGGGACCGGCCGGGACCGGGTCGGCCGAGTCCGGGACGTAACCCTCGTGCACGGGGTCGTCACCGTCGGCCATCGGTTCTTCGTTCAGCTCGTCGGGGCTGGCATGCGCACCGACCTCGTCCAGCAGGTCGGCGGCCAGCTCGGACAGCGAGATCGGCAGCCCGCGGACCCGGGAGTAGGACTGCACGTCGACCAGATACTTCGCGCGCAGCAGCATCGCCAGCTGGCCGAGGTTCATCTCCGGCACGATCACCTTGTCGTAGCCGCGCAGCACCTCGCCCAGGTTGGCGGGGAACGGGTTGAGATGGCGCAGGTGCGCCCGGGCGACCTTGCCGCCGGCCGCGCGCACCCGGCGTACCGCCGCCATGATCGGGCCGTAGCTGGAACCCCAGCCGAGCACCAGCACCTTCGCCTCGCCGCTGGGGTCGTCCACCACCAGGTCCGGTACGTCGCGGACGATGCCGTCCACCTTGGCCTGCCGGGCCCGCACCATCGCATCGTGGTTGTCGGGATCGTAGGAGACGTTGCCGGTGCCGGCGGCCTTTTCGATGCCGCCGATCCGGTGCTCCAGCCCCGGCGTACCCGGGATCGCCCACGGCCGGGCACCCTTCTCATCCCGCAGGTAGGGCAGGAATTCCTCACCCTGGTTGGGTTCGGTGGCGAAGGCCGGGTCGATCGCCGGGATCTCACCGATCTCCGGCAGCCGCCACGGCTCGGCGCCGTTGGCCAGATAACCGTCGGAGAGCACCACCACCGGGGTGCGGTAGGTGATCGCCCAGCGGACCGCCTCGATCGCGGTGTCGAAGCAGTCCGACGGCGACTGGGCCGCGATCACCGGGACCGGTGCCTCACCGTTGCGGCCGTAGAGCACCTGCAGCAGGTCGGCCTGCTCGGTCTTGGTCGGCATGCCGGTCGAGGGGCCGGCGCGCTGCACGTCGACCACCACCAGCGGCAGCTCGGTCATCACCCCCAGGCCGATCGTCTCGGCCTTCAGCGCGATACCCGGGCCGGAGGAGGAGGTGACGCCGAGCGCACCCGCGAAGGAGGCACCCAGCGCGGCACCGACGGCGGCGATCTCGTCCTCGGCCTGGAAGGTCAGCACGCCGTAGCGCTTCTGCTTGGTCAGCTCGTGCAGCACATCGGAGGCCGGAGTGATCGGGTAGGCGCCGAAGAACAGCTGCAGGCCGGACTTGTGCGCGCCGGTGATCAGCCCGAGGGCCATCGCCGAGTTGCCGGTCACCTGGCGGTAGCGGCCGGTCGGCATCTTGGCCGGGTGCACCTGGTAGGTGTGCGCGAACGTCTCGGTGGTCTCGCCGAACGCGTTGCCGGCCCGGAAGGCGGCGATGTTCGCGTCCCGGATCGCCGGCTTGTTCGCGAATTTGCTGCTCAGGAAGGAGATCGTGCCCTCGGGTTCGCGGTTGAACAACCAGCACAGCAGGCCGAGGGTGAACATGTTCTTGGAGCGCTGGGCGTCCTTGCGGGTCAGCCCGAACTCCTTCACCGCGGCCACCGTCATCCCGGACAGGTCGAGGGCGTGCACCTGGTAGTCGGCGAGCGAATCGTCCTCGATCGGATTGGACTCGTAACCGACCTTGCTCAGGTTGCGCTTGGTGAACTCGGCGGTGTCCAGGATCAGCACCCCGCCCTTGTCCACATCGCGCAGGTTGGCCTTCAGTGCGGCCGGGTTCATCGCGACCAGCACATCGGGTTTATCACCGGGGGTCATGATGTCGTAGTCGGCGAAGTGCAGCTGGAAGCTGGACACGCCGGGCAGCGTGCCCTGCGGTGCCCGGATCTCCGCCGGGAAGTTGGGCAGCGTCGAGATGTCGTTGCCCAGCAGGGCTGAGTCGGCAGTGAACCGGTCACCGGTCAACTGCATCCCGTCGCCGGAGTCGCCGGCGAACCGGATCACGACGCGGTCGAGACTCTTCACATCAGGCACGAAACAGCAGCCTTTCTGGGTCGGGGCCACCTGGGTGCCGGTCGGGTCGATTCGGATCGACCGGCGCAATGGGCGTACCGTCCGACGATACCTCGCCCGGTGAGGGCGTCCTTACCGTCCCGTAGTGCGGCCAGGGGGTGAGAGCGTGGTAGCGGGCTCCCGGTGGCGTCGCGCTTCACCGTTGAGCGATGGCGCGCAGGACGGTCTCGACGAAACGGTCCGGATGGTCGGTGATCATCCGCCAGGTGAACTCGAGGATGAGCCAACCCGCCAGGTGTACCGCGTTGCGGCGCCGGTGATCGTTCTCGAAGACCTCCCGCCGGCCATGGCGTTCGAAGCCGTTGAGTTCGATACCGAGCCGCAGCTCGGGGAGCGCGACGTCGAGGAAGAAGGTCTCGCCATCGATCCGGATCGCATGCTTGGTCTGAAAGGTGAGGCCGGCATCGCGGAGCAGGCAGTGGGCCTTCCGCTCCGCCTCGGACCAGGGGCGGCTTCTGATCCGCCCAGCCGGTGAGCATCGCGGCCGATCGCCCGATCAGGACCGCGTCCGGCAGGTAGTGGACGAGCGCCAGAGCTCGAACGGCCGGGTCATCGGCGACCGCGGCCGACACGAAGCAACCGGGCAGCACCCGCACGAGTTCGCCGCGGGACGCCAGCCAGCGCACGGCGCTGCGCAACGGGGTCGCCCTGTGGACAACAGCTGATCTCCACTCTCGAATCGCGACGCGGGCCGCTGGGCCGCATGGTCTCGTCGGGGCCTGAGAACGAGAGTGGACATCAGTTGTTCGACCGCGGGGTAAGTCGGCGTTACGCCGTAGGCTTCGGGCCATGCGCTGCTTCGACTGGTACGGCGACCGATCCCTGATGGTGGTCGACATCGCGCTGGCCTGCTGCACGCTGGAGTTCGAGGCCGCTGGGGCGTACCGGGTGGAGAGCGCGGACCTGCGGCCCGAGGATCCGGTCGCGGTCATCGTCTCCGGCACGGTGACCGATGCGGTGCTGCCGATCATCCAGGAGATCCTCGGGCGGACGCCCGGGGCGAAGGTCGTCTCCTTCGGTGCCTGCGCCAGTTCCGGTGGCCCCTACTGGGATTCCTATGCGGTCACCAAGGGCATCTCGCAGTTCGTCGAGGTGGATGTCTTCGTCCCCGGCTGCCCGCCCCCGCCGCAGGCCATCCGCGACGCGCTCGACTCGTTGCGCGCGCCGGCCGGCCAGGGGGTGCCGGTCGATGGCTGAGGTCGAGGTGCGCCCGGTGCCGCCGGGTGAGTGGGTGAGCGCCGCCCGGGCCGCGGCCGCGACGGGATACGCCTTCTTCGACTGGCTGGACTGCGTCGACGAGATCGGCCGGGCCCAGGAGTTCCGGATCGTGCTGCAGCTGCTGGATCGCGGCTCGGGGGCCTCGCTCCGGCTGGAGACCCGGGTGCCGCGCGACGAACCGGTGCTGGGCAGCCTGACCGAGGTGTTCGGCGGGGCCGCCTGGGCCGAACGGGAACTGGCCGACCTGTTCGGGGTCCGGTTCACCGGCGGCGATCCGACCTCGCTGCTCATCGAACCGCGCTACGGCGGACATCCGCTGCGCAAGGACGAGGTCCTCGGGGCACGGGCGGCGGCGAGCTGGCCCGGTGCCAAGGAGCCCGGTGAGACCGGTGCCGCCAGCCGGCGCCGGATGGTGCCCCCGGGCGTACCCGATCCCGAGGTGTGGGGTGACCGCGACCCCGCCGCCCCGCCGCCGACGCCCGACGAGATCGCCGTCAGCGCCCAGGGCGGCCGGGTCCGGAGGCGTCGATGAGCGCGGCCGAGGATCAGGGGCGTACCCACGGCAAGATCCGGCTGATCGAGGAGAACTGCACCTCCTGCATGATCTGTGCCCGGGAGTGCCCGGCCTGGTGCATCCACATCGACTCGCACACCGAGGTCGACCCGAACGCCCCCGCCCAGCTCACCGGCCGCGGGATGCGGGAGCGCACCCACAACGTGCTGGACCGCTTCGTCATCGACTGGTCGCTGTGCATGTACTGCGGGATCTGCGTGGAGGAGTGCCCCTTCGACGCGCTGGAGTGGAACGGCGCGCACGTGCCGCCGGCCGACGACCTCGCCGCGCTCGCGCACGGCATCGACGAGCTCCGCTGACCCCTATCGGTTGGCGCGGGGGAGCTCGGCCAGCCAGCGGACCTGGTAGGGATCCATCCGCACCGTGCGCTCCTCGGGATGACCGGAGATCAGATCCCGCAGCCCGGCGCCCGGGGCGAACCACGGTGCCGAATGCAGCCCGATCGAGTAGGCCCGGGCGGACAGATTCGCGAGCACCAGGACGGTGCCGCGGGGACTCTCCCGCAGCACGCCGAGGACGTGGTTGTTGCCGACCTCGACCACCCGGCTGCCGGCCTGGGCGTGCAGCTGGGGTGTCCGTCTCCGGGCCTCGACCAGATTCGCCAGGCCGGAGAAGATCCGGCACTCCGCGGTGGTCGGATCGAACCGCCGGGCGGCCGCGGCCCAGTCCAGCGGCGGGCGGTGCAGCCAGTGCCCGTCCGCGGCCAGCGCCGGATCGGCGAGATAGGAGCGGTCGTTGAACTGGCCCAGTTCGTCACCGGAGTTGATCATCGGCAGCCCGCCGAGCGACATCGTGAGCGCGTGCAGCAGCAGGATCCGGCGGATGGCCAGGTCGGTCTCGGACTGCCGATCGGCGCCACTCAGGGACCGGGCCCGTTCCAGCCCGGCCAGCGACGCGAGGGTGCCGGCGATCCGCCGGTCACCGGTCTCGGGGTCACGGCCGGACACCTCGCCGCTCGCGAACGAACCGGGGAACTCCCCGGAATAGAAGTCGGCCAGGAACGAGCGATGCGCGGCACCGTCGAGCCCCAGCGCTGCGGCTTGATCGTTGCTGATGTCGAAGTCGAGATCCGCCGGGGAGCGGGCCGCGAGCACCCAGGAGGCGTTCGGTGGAATCGCCGGGACCGCGTTCAGCACCAGGCGGGTGAGCCGGACGTCCTGTTCGGCGAGGGCGCTCCACAACATGGTCGGGACGGTGGGCTGGTACGCCAGCTGGCATTCCGCACCGGTGGCGATGCCACGACCGAACCAGTCGACCGGTGATCCCGGGTTCGGGGTCGCGCCGGCCAGCAGCAGCACACCGGGGGCGACGATGCCGAGCAAGGCCCGACAGGCGATCAGCAGGATATGCACCTCGGGGACCTTCCCCGGGTCGATCCGGATCACCTCGACTCCGGCATTCGCCAGTGCGAAGACTTCATCGAAGAGCCGGTCGAAGGAGTCCGGTTCGATCGGCCCGGCATCCACCCCGAGCGCGATCCCGCGACCACGCAGCGCCTCGCCCAACCCCCGCAGATCGGCCGGCTCGAAGCGTTCGCCGGGCATCGGCAGCAGGTGCAGATGGTTGACGCCGAGCTGTTGCAGATAACCGATCCGCTCGACCACGCCACCCGGCGTACCGGCGAACCGGTCGGCGTAGGCGAGGTAGCCGACCATCTCGCTGCGCTGGTACCAGTCCGGGGTGACCAGCCGGCGTTCGTCGAGTGCCCGCAGCTCGGCCGGCCGGTCGGCGTACGCCTGCGCGCAGCTCGCCGCGATCCGCTCCAGTTCGGTATCGGTCTCCGGCCGCTGACCGATCAGCCCACGCAGCGCGCCGAGCGCCTGGGGCCACAGCGCGTCGCGGCGTGCGGTGAACGTGGCGTCGGCGGTCGGCATGGGGTCATCCTTCCACCCCCTCGACCCGCTCGATGCGCGCGCGGCGGGCCGAGGGCAGTCCGATGACGTGTTGGAAGCAGAGCAGCCAGACCGCGCCGAACAGCGGCGCGGCGGCCAGTGCCCAGACCGCCGCGGACAGGCTGGCGGCCGCGACCACCGCGGTGACCAGGCCGGGTCCGGCGAAGGCGCCGGCCTGGGTGAGCGTCGTCCAGTAGTCGAGGAAGCCGGCCCGGCCGACCGGTGGACTGAGGTCGGCGCCCAGGGTCATGTTGATCCCCGAGCCCAGGCCGTTGCCGATCGAGAGGATCACCAGCCCGACCACGAACACCCAGACCGTCGGCGCCAGCGGCACGATCGCGAACCCGACCCCGAGCAGCAGCAGACAGGTGACCAGCACACTGGTCCGGCCCATCCGGTCCTTGAGGATGCCACCGGGCACGATCAGCAGCAGTTCGATCGCCGAGCCGAGCGCGACCAGCAGCGAGATCGCACTGGGGGAGAGCTGGAGCTGATCACCCCACAGCGGCACCACGACGTTCTTGCCCTGCCGTGCCATCGACAGCGTCACCATGCTCACCCCCGCCAGTGCGACCGCCTTCCAGCGCACGTCCAGCTTCGGCGGCCTCCGGCCCCGTTCGGCGTACGCCGGACGCGCGGGTCGCGCGGTGGGGGCGCCGAAGCGGGAGCGCCAGATCAGCACCGTCGCGGCGAGCGCGGCGACGATGTGCAGCACGAACACCGACTGCAGCGGCAACCGGAGCAGCAGCAGCGCGCCGAGCGCCGGTCCGACGAGCTGGCCGGCGCGGGCCGCGCCGCCCAGGCTGGTCATCGCCATCGCGATCCGCTGCGGCGGTACGGTCTCGGCGACCAGCGCCTGCCGGGCCAGCGACCAGACCACCTCGGTGGCGCCGATCAACACGATCGCACCGGTGAACAGCCAGACCCCGTTGCCCGGCCGCAGGGTGAGCACCAGCACCGCGACCGTCGTCAACACCGCCACCAGCACCGTCGCCAGGCCCATCGCGTTCCGGTCGCCGAGGCGGTCGACGAGTCGACCGGCGGGGATCGAGGCGATGATCGCGGCCACCCCCATCGCGGTGACGATGCCGCCGGCGAGCGCATGGCCGGCGCCCAGCGAGAGTGCGGCCAGCACCACGACCGGGGTGAGTGCCCCGGAACCCACCTGGTAGAGGAAGGCGGGGGCGAGTACCGGCCAGAAGATCTGCTTGATCATGCGGTCACCCCCACCCGGACAACCTATCTCGATATCAAGATAACTGCGTGGCGGCCCGGGGTGACTACGCTGTCGTACGGGCCCGAACCGTGAACGAGGTGTGGAGGAGGTGGCCATGGCGCTCACCGTGCGCGAAGCGGCCACCCGATTCGACCGGTTCCAGCGGGCGGCCACCGAGCTGCTGATCCAGGCCTTCGCCGTCCCCGCGGTCCGCCGCGGCATGGTCGGTACGGCGTTGATCTCCCTCGGCGGGCTGAGTCCGGCGTTCCTGCCCGACAACAGCCCGTGGTGGAAGGTGCTCGGCCTGTTCCGCCAGTACGCCTGGCTCTGGCCCGGGATCGGCACGGTGGCCGCGCTCACCGGCGTACTGCTGGTGATGGACGCCTGGCTGAAACTGCGGCCCCGCTCCGGTGCGCCGAAGGTCGACTTCCTGGCGGTGCTGGGGTTGTGGTCGCTGCCGATGCTGCTCGCGCCGCCGATCTTCAGCCACGACTCGTACGCCTATGCGGCCGAGGGCTACATGCTGCACACCGGGCTCAATCCCTATGAGATGGGTGCGGGGATGCTGCAGAACCGGTGGGGTGAGCAGGTCGTCGAGACCTGGCGCTTCACCCGCGCGCCCTATGGTCCGCTCAGCCTGCAGCTCTCCCATCTGGTGGTGGATGCCTCCGGCCTGTCGCCCTACTGGTCCTCGGCGCTGGGGATGCGGCTGCTCGCGATCGCCGGCATCCTCGCGGCGGCGCTCACCGTGCCGTCGCTGGCCCGCCGGCTCGGGGTGGATCCGCGGTCGGCGCTCTGGTTCGGGTTGGTCAACCCGCTGGTGATCGCGCACCTGGTCGGCGGTGCGCACAACGATGCGGTGATGATCGGTTTCGTCGCGCTGGCGTTGCATGCAGCGGTACGCCGACGCTTCCTGCTCGGCTGTGTGCTGGTCGCGGCCGCCGGGGCGATCAAGATCCCCGGCATCCTGGCGATCGTGCCGGTGGCGCTGTTCGCCTGGCCGGTGCTGCGGCCGGCCTCCGGTTGGTGGCTGCGGCTCTGGCAGGCGGCCTGGCGGGTCGCGGTGGGCACCCTGGTGATGGTGCTGGCGTTCACCCTGATCACCCTGGCCAGCATGCCGAACGGGCAGGGCTGGGGCTGGCTGCTGGCGATCAACGTGCCCGGCATGGTCTCCACCCCCTCCCCGCCGACGATGATCGGCGACCTGGCCCGGTTGGCGCTCAATGCCATGGGTGAGCACGTCGCGGCGCTCGGGGCGGTCCGGGTCGCGCGGCAGATCGGCATGGTGCTGATGGTGCTCACGATCCTCTACCTGCTGGTGAAACAGGGTCCGAAGCAGCCGATGAAGTTCCTGGTCCTCGGCTGGGTGGCGCTGATCCTCGGCAGCCCCGCGCTGCACCCCTGGTATTTCACCTGGCCCGCCACCTGGTTCGCGTTCGTCCGCCCCTCGCTGCGGCTGGTACGGATCGCGAGCTGGGGGTCGATCGCCCTGCTCAGCTATTCCTCGGTGAGCTTCTCCTGGCGCAATGACGCCCTGGCCCTCGGTATCGCGGCGGCCGCGGTGATCGCCTGGGTGATCCTCAGCCATGACCGCCGGCACTTCGTCGAACGCGCCGACGGCGCCACCGCACCGCCGGGGCGTACCAGGGCCGAACCGGAACGGGAGAAGGTCGGCGCCGTCGACGACTGAGTCCTACGCTCATCGAGTAGGCGGCCATGCGGAGCAATGGCGCCGTGTCGACTCCTACGCTCATCGAGTAGGCGGCCATGTGGAGCGAAGCGGAGCAATGGCGCCGTGTCGAGATGAGAACCCCCACCGAAAGGACCACCGATGATCGAGATCGACCTGAGCGGCAGGACCGCCCTGGTGACCGGATCCACCCAGGGGATCGGGCTGGCCATCGCCCGCGGACTGGCACGTGCCGGCGCGCGGGTGGCGGTCAACGGCCGGTCGGCGGAGAAGGTGACCGCGGCGATCGATGAGGTACGCGCGGAGGTGCCCGGGGCGGAACTGATCGCCGCACCCGGTGATGTCACCGACGAACAGGGGACGGCCGAGGTGCTGGCCGCGGCCGGTGCGGTCGACGTGCTGGTCAACAACCTCGGCATCTTCGAGGCCAGGGAACCGCTGGAGATCGACGACGCGGAGTGGCGGCGGTTCTTCGAGGTGAACGTGCTCGCCGCCACCCGGTTGATCCGGGCGACGCTGCCGGGCATGACCGAACGGCGCTGGGGCCGGATTCTCAACATCGCCAGCGATTCCGCGATCGTGATCCCCGCGGAGATGATCCACTACGGGATGTCCAAGACCGCGCTGCTCGCGGTGTCCCGCGGTTTCGCGAAGGCCGCGGCCGGCACCGGGGTGACCGTCAACTCGGTGATCGCCGGGCCGACCCACACCGCCGGCGTCGAGGATTTCGTGTACCAGTTGGTGGATCGGGAGCTGCCCTGGGAGCAGGCCCAGGTGGAGTTCATGCGTACCCATCGCCCGCAGTCGCTGATCCAGCGGCTGATCGAACCCGAGGAGATCGCCAACCTGGTGGTCTATCTGAGCTCACCGCTCGCCTCGGCCACCACCGGCGGCGCGGTCCGCGTCGACGGCGGTTACGTGGACTCGATCCTGCCCTGATCCAGCGTTGGCTGAGCGAGGTCCCCACGTTGGCTGAGCGAGCGAGGAACGAGGTTCCTCCGTTGGCTGAGCGAGCGCCAGCGAGTCGAAGCCACCCGCTCAGTCGAAAAGCCCACGCAGGAAGCTCTGCCCGCGGTTCTGTTTCCCGCCGTGCTTGCCGTATCCGCCCCGGTTGCCATAGCCGTAGCGGTTCGGCGAACCGGGTGAACCGGGGGAGTCGGCCGACCCCCAGCCACCGCGACCGCGCGGCATCGCCGGACCGCGGCCATACCCGCCCTGCTGGTAGTACTGCGTCTCGGCCTGGGTGAGCCGTTCGAGTTCCCCGGCGTCGAGGAAGATGCCGCGGCATCCGGTGCACTGGTCGACGACGACCCCGTTGCGTTCGTACTGGCGCATCGGTGCGCCGCACTTCGGACAGATGAGTTCCATTCGCCGAATCTACTCCAGAGCGGGACCGGTCTGTTAGAGTACGAAACGTGCCGTTTCGTAATGATGATTCCAGTACGCCGACCGCGCGCGCCGGGAGACCCCGGGATGCCGGCCGGGAACGCGAGATCCTGGTTGCGGTCCTGGCACTGCTCGCCGAGGTGGGTTACGACGCCCTGACCTTCGAGGAGGTCGCCCGGCGGGCGCGGGCGTCCAAGGCGACCCTCTATCGCCGCTGGGAGACCAAGCGCGAGATGGTGGTCGCAGCGGTCAAGGCGGGGCCGGTCGCCGACGCCGCCGCCCGACCGAGCGACCTGATCGACACCGGATCGCTGCGCGGTGACCTGATCGCGCTGTGCACCCGCCTGGACACCACGATGCGCGCCGCCGACGGGGCGATGAGCCTGATGCTGCTGCAGGCCGGACTCGACGATCCCGAGCTGTGCCGCCACATCGAGGAGAGCACGGGCCCGACCGGGGCCAAACTCCCCGCGGCGGTGCTGCGGGCCGCGATCGACCGCGGTGAGCTGCCGGTGGACACCGACCCGTTCGCCTATGAGGAGGTGGCCGGGTCGGTGCTGCTGCTCCGCCGGCTCAACGGGTTGCCCACCGATGCGGACTATCTCGCCCACCTGGTCGACACCATCCTGATCCCGGCGCTGCGCACCGGCGCCGGCAGCGAACCACCGGCGCGCGCGATCTTCTCCTGAACGCCCGCAATCCCAACCCCCATTGAAAGGCGGACCATGCCCACCTTGACCATCGACGGTTTCGAACAGCATCGGCTTCCCGGTGCCGACGGGATCAGCCTCGACGTCGCCGTCGGCGGCAGCGGGCCGGCGCTCGTGCTGCTCCACGGTTTCCCGCAGACCAAGCTGATGTGGCGTACCGTCGCCCGGCAGCTCGCCGACCGGTACCGGGTGATCGTGCCCGACCTGCGCGGCTACGGTGCCAGCGACAAGCCGGAGGCGGCCGCCCCCGACGCCTACTCCAAGCGCACGATGGCCCGCGACATCGTCGCCGCCGCGGCCGCCCTGGGTGCCGACCGGTTCGCGCTGATCGGCCACGATCGCGGCGCGCTGGTCGGCGTACGGGCTGCCCTCGATCATCCGGAAACCGTTACCCACCTCGGAATCCTGGACGTGCTGCCGACGATGGACACCTGGGACGTGCTGCACGGGGTCGACGCGACAGTGGCCTGGCACCTCTATCTGATGGCGCAGCCACCGGGGTTGCCGGAGCGGATGATCACCGCGGTCGCCGAGGACTTCTTCGCCTCCTTCCTGAACGCCTGGGATCCGAGCGGGACGACCTTCCCGCCCGAGGTACGCCGCCACTACATCGACAGTTCCGCGGCCGCGGTGCCGTCGATCGTCGCGGACTACCGGGCGACCGCGACCATCGATCTGGCGCAGGACCGGGCCGATCGTGCCGCTGGCCGGCAGCTCGCGATGCCGGTCGGCGTGCTGTCCCAGGACTGGGGAGCGCAGCTCGGGTTCGACGCGCTGAGTCTGTGGCAGGCCTGGGCGCCCGGGGCGACCTATCAACCGATCGCGGCCGGCCATTTCATGGCCGAGGAGCAGCCGGATCAGGTGGCGGCTTTCATCGACGAGCTGGTGCGGCGCTGAGCCGGCACCTCAGTCGAGGATCACGTTCTCCCCGGCGTCCTCGAGGGCCTGCAGGCCGTCCCGCATCGCCTGGATCTGGTCCGCGCTGTGTCCCGCCCAGTCGTCCAGTTCGCGGATCACGCGGACCGGTTCGGTGCTGCGGAAGGAGCGGGTCGGATTGCCCGGAAATCGTTTGTCGGTGACGTTCGGGTCGTCGTGGTACGCCCCGGTCGGTTCGACGACGTAGATCCGCCCGGGCCCGTCGCCGCGGGCCAGCTCGGCGCCCCAGACCGCCGAATCGAGGGTTTCGGTGAAATAGACGTGGTGCAGTTTCCGGCCGGTCTCGAAATTCGATTCGTGCCCGGGCGCCAGCAGGTCACCGGGTGCGAACTCGGTCCTGGTGCCGTGCAGGAAGACACCGGGCTGGAAGACCTCGAACGGAACGGGTTGGTGCATCAGAACAGGGCCGCGACCTCGTCGGCGTCGACCTTCGCCAGCGACTTGTGCCGCCACTTCGGCTTGTCGCCGCGGTCGACGAGCTGGGCGCGTACTCCCTCGCTGAAATCCGGATCGCCGGCGAAATGCGTTGCCAGCTTGAGATCCTGGGCGAGCACCTCGGGCAGCGACAGGTCCGCCGCCCGGCGCAGCGCGGCCAGCGTGACCGCGACCGAGAACGGCGAGCGGGCCTCGATCTGCTCGGCCGCCTGCTGCGCCGCCGGATCGGAGTGCTTCTGCAGCCGCTTCAGGATCGCGGCCGCGTCGTCCCCGGTGAAGGATTCGGCGATCCAGGCGGCGCCGAAGGATTCCGGTTCGGGGTTCGGCGGGAACGGCGGCAGCACGCCCCCCGCGGCCACCGCCGCCAGGTGGGCGTCGATGTCGTCCTGGGCGATCAGGTGGTCCGCCAGGCCGGCGGCCAACGTGTCACCGGGGCCGATGGTGCTGCCGGTCAGCGCCAGGAAGGTGCCGAACTCATCCGGTACGCGGGCCAGCGAGTGCAGCACACCGACATCGGGGAAGAAGCCGATGATGGTCTCCGGCATCGCCACCTTGGTCCGCTCGGTGACCAGCCGGATGCTGCCGTGGGTGGACACCCCCATGCCGCCGCCCATCACGATGCCGTCCATGATCGCGATGTAGGGCTTGGGGTATTCGGCGATCAACTGGTTGAGCCGGTACTCCGCCTCCCAGAATTCGACGGGCGCGGTGGACTTCGGATCATCCACCAGGGCCTGCCGCAGCGCCTTCACATCCCCACCGGCGCAGAGCCCGCGCTCCCCGGCGCCCTGGATCGACACCGCCTTGATCGCCGGGTCCTCGGCCCAGCGCTCCAGCTGGTCCAGCATCGCGACGCACATCTCGGCGGTCAGCGAGTTGATCGCCTTCGGGCGGTTCAGCAGCATCCGGCCCAGGTTGCCATCGTGGGCGAAGAGCACCTGCTCGCTGCCGGTACGCCCCGGCGCGTAGTCGATCTCGTGATCCATGCCGCTGAGTCTGCCAGTCAGCTTCGGGGACGAACAGGCAGGGCTGCGCCAAGCTGACGGAAGTAGTTGTGCCGGGTCCATGATTCATGATCGCCGATCACATAGAGCCGACGCTGCGCCCTGCTGGCGGCAACGTTGACGAGGTTCACCGTCGACGCAGCCCACGCCTTGGCGCCCGGACTGTCGGGGTCACCACCGAGGACGAGAAACACGACCGGTGCCTCCCGTCCCTGCGCGGTGTGAATGGTGCCTGCACGTAGACCCGGATACTCGGACTTCAGAGATGCCAGGCGATCCGCGACTGCCCGGAAGGGTGAGATAGCAATAACCTGGGACGGATCGACGTCGTGATCTCGCAGGTAGTCGAGGCCGCGCTGCAGGCGCTCGATCTGATTCTCTTGAAGATGGGTGCCGGATGTCTCCGCAGCGCTGTCAGCCCAGTAACTGGCGGCGAGCGATTCGGGGCGATCGAGAGCGAACCGATCCAGCTCGTTCGGGTCGACAGCCGGTCGCTGGACGCCGTTCACCATGATGTTGTTGTAGGCGATCTTGTTGCAGAGCGTGAACATCGGGTCATCGCAGCGACGGTGAACCTTCAGCGGGGCGCTCACCCACACAGGGTCCTCGCCCTGCTCAAGATAGGTCCCGTACGGAGCAATACGATCGGCCAGTGTCTGAACCGAGGCCAGTGGGGGGAGCCAAGTCGAGGAGATCCGGTACGCCGCTGCGATGTCGCGTTCGACCTTCTGGGGGATCGTCACCACCGGCTGCAACTGAAGTGGGTCACCCACCACGACGCACCGTTTGGCGCGCCATATCGCGCCGACGGCGTACTGTGGAGGCGCTTGTCCGGCTTCGTCGATCAACAACCAGCCGATCGTTTCGGGCCCCAGTTGGCCGAACATCCGGCCGACCGACGCGAAGGTGGTCGAGACGAGTGGAACCACCAGGAAGAAGAGCTGCCAGGCGGCTCTCAGCGCCTCGGGTGCCAGATTGTGCGGATAGCGCCCAGCAACCACCTCGATCGCTCCACGCAGACCATTGAGCATGTCCTTTGCGGCGCTGGCGAAGAAATCTTGGTGGAGTTGAAGCGCGGCCAGGAAGAGATCTGACCGTGCGGCGTCCAGCTCCGGGTCGAGCCATGGGGCATGAAGCTCGCGTCGGTCACCGACCCAGCTCTCGTCGGGATAGCCGGCAGCCAACCGCTGCCGGTCTGCTGCGCACGTGCTTCTCAGCTCGGACAACGAAATTCGGGTCCGGGACAGCTCATCATCCAGTCGGTGTGCTGAGCCCGCTAGTTGGTGCACGCGTTCCCGCAGGCCTGTCCCGTACGTCGCGATCTCGAGTTGCGTCCGCTCGGCCACAGCGAGTTCGTCGGCCAGGGGAGTCAGTCTCTGACGCCACTCACGGTTGGCTCGCCCCAGTGTGAAGATCGCTTCCAGCACACCGGGTTTGGCAGCCAACTCACGATCGTATCTGCCCAGGGCCTCGTGACGTCTGGTGAGCGCGTCGGCCTCAATCAGCTGGTGGTAGTTGACATCCGATTTCGCTTGTTGCAGATCGCGGTGCGCAGTGCCCAGTTCCGCCGCGAGCTGATGCTCTCTGAGTAGGCACTTCGGGAGCGCGCTGAGGCGGTCGGCAGCTTCTCGACGCTCGGCGACCAGGGCTGCTACGCGTCTCTCGGCGCGTGAGAATTCGGCCTTCGCCTGATCCCAGGTCTTGTGGGGATGTGAGTCGTGGAGCTGCTGGTTCAACCAGGACTGCATTCGCTGACTGCCCGCGTCTGCTGTCTCACCAGTCGAGGGGCCGGCGTTGTCGAACCAGAACGACGACCGGAAGGATGCCCGGTTGAGCTTGTTTCCCAGTTTCGCGGCGACGAGGCCCCACGCCTCAGGCGACGGCACGGACTCTTCGGTGTCGTCCCTGGGGGCCTCCTTCAGTATCCCGGTGGCGATGCTGGCGAAGTAGTCAGCGCTCCCTCGCCAGTTCTGGTGGATCGCATGTTCGGAGGGGATCTCTGCGGTGACGTTCTCGACCGCGGCGTTGTTGGCGGAGGCGACGACCATTTCGAAACCGGTCAGCTCCGGTTTGAGTTGACGAACGAACCGACCGTGACCGTCCGAGTCCCACTTGTGGGTGACGGAGGTGAACGCGTCCCGTGGGTCCTTCAAGCGGGATAGGTGACGAGCTCGTTCGACCACGTTGCCGGCCAAGATGTCGCGCAACATGGTGGTCTTTCCGGTACCCGGTGGCCCGTTCACACCCAGCATGCCGCTGGTCGGTGCCAGATCGTGGAGGGCTTGATTGACTGCGAACTGTTGGCTGAGCGCCAACGCGTGCTCAGGGTTCGATGGCCAGCGGCCATAGGGAGTCCGTCCTGGATTGGTGCCAGCGTCGACAACGTCGGGCCGCTCGATCACGTCGATCCGGAGCCTCATGTCGATGTCTGCATCGGCGGTCAGATATGCAGTCAACGCTGCCCCGATCGGCTGCCCGTCGCCGACAGCGTCGCGTGCCAGCGCGAGGTCGTCCAGGAAGAAGCTGTTCAAGAAGTCGTTGTCCGCACCGTCTTCCGATCTATCGGCGGAGACGGCTACGGACTGGATGATGACCCGGTTTGTCGCGAGAACGTCTTCGGAACTGATGCCGGCCGCGGTACGTGCGATCTGGACGAGTCTGAGAATGGATTCGGAGTCTTGGCGCGGAGGTTTCTCGGTCTCTGCCTCCTCGCGGCGAGCACCCTCGAGCTTGTCGACCGCCTCAATGAGCGCCGTCCCGGCTGCTGGGAATCCCTCGGCCCACCGCGGGTCGTGGTGCCCGGGATCGTCGATGCGGCCCACTGCCCAGAGAGCGGATGACAACACGGCAGATTGCGGGACATAACGCCCCTGATGGTCCACCAACAGCGCGGCGCATGCGCTCTGACCGCCGGGTCTCTCGTCGTAAGCATCGGGATCGACGGCGAACATCCGATGCAGCCGGTCATACGTGTCTTCCAGCGTGTACACGCCCAGGTAGACGGTGTGTCGCCACACTCTGCGGGTCTTGCCCCGCGGCGTAGGAGGTCGAAGGGCGTCCCAGGGCAGCGGATCCTCGGGCCGCCACTCGATGACTCGTGGATCCCGTGGCCCGGACGCTCGGGAGGTCGGCTTGGGCAACTTTTGAGGGCTGAACAGCTCCAGCATCCACCAGAACTGCAGGATCTGCTGCTTCTCAGCAGCGGCGCGGGGTGCCTGCATGGCCACAGTCTGTACCTCCGGGCGGCCACTCGCTGTTGTTCTCCGGAACTCGCCTCGCGGACAGGGGTCCGCGATCCTCTCGATGCACAATGCCGGTTATTCGGGCGCCGGGTGGCCGGGGGCCAGGCCTGATCGGGGATCACTCCACTTCGCGGCTTAACTCTCACTCCGCGGCTTGCATGCGGTCCGCAGAGTGACAGTTGAGCCGCAGAGTGGGGAACGGCCGGCAAGGGAAGAGGATGGCGCTGGGTGGGCTCTGCGGGAACCTGGCTTCGACTCGCTGGCGCTCGCTCAACCGGCGTGACAGCTCAGCTCGGGTCAGCTCATCTCGACACAGTGAGGATGGTGGTGGGGGTCCGGTGGCCTTGGGGATGATGTCTTTGGGGTCTGGGTTGTTCGTTTGACCGATCTCGACACTGGCGCTGTTGGTTGGGTGCCTTGAACGCGACTTGTCGACGGCCGGCCCGCCGGGCCCCTCTTTCGGTTTGGATGGCCAGACCGGGCGGGTGTGACTTGATAGGACCTTGATCGGTGTCTCATCACTGTGGTGTCCGCCCGGCCTGGGAGGTCATCCCTCGATCCAGTTGTAGAGGGAGACATCACCCATGATGACCACCAACCATGCCACGCCTCAAGACCCGACCCCGGTGGTGGCCGGGGTCGATACTCATCAACGCACCCATCACGCGGTCGTGCTCACCGAGACCGGGGTGTTGTTGGCTGATCGGGAGTTCCCGGTCTCCCGCGCGGGTTATGCCGCGTTGGTGGACTGGGTCGCCGGCCACGGACCGATCACCGCGATCGGGGTCGAGTCGACCGGTTCGTATGGGGCCGGGTTGACGGTGCATCTGCTGGCGGCCGGGATCGAGGTGATCGAGGTCAACCGGCCCGATAAGACCACCCGG
>NZ_NMVP01000035.1 GCF_002250705.1 Enemella evansiae | reverse complement strand
CCGGGTGGTCTTATCGGGCCGGTTGACCTCGATCACCTCGATCCCGGCCGCCAGCAGATGCACCGTCAACCCGGCCCCATACGAACCGGTCGACTCGACCCCGATCGCGGTGATCGGTCCGTGGCCGGCGACCCAGTCCACCAACGCGGCATAACCCGCGCGGGAGACCGGGAACTCCCGATCAGCCAACAACACCCCGGTCTCGGTGAGCACGACCGCGTGATGGGTGCGTTGATGAGTATCGACCCCGGCCACCACCGGGGTCGGGTCTTGAGGCGTGGCATGGTTGGTGGTCATCATGGGTGATGTCTCCCTCTACAACTGGATCGAGGGATGACCTCCCAGGCCGGGCGGACACCACAGTGATGAGACACCGATCAAGGTCCTATCAAGTCACACCCGCCCGGTCTGGCCATCCAAACCGAAAGAGGGGCCCGGCGGGCCGGCCGTCGACAAGTCGCGTTCAAGGCACCCAACCAACAGCGCCAGTGTCGAGATCGGTCAAACGAACAACCCAGACCCCAAAGACATCATCCCCAAGGCCACCGGACCCCCACCACCATCCTCACTGTGTCGAGAGGAACCCGAGGCGGGCTGCTCATCTCGACACGCTCGGCATTGCTCCGCTTCGCTGCGCATGCCGCGCTACTCGATGAGCGTGCGGAAACCTAGCCCGGGTTGGGAATCAGGGCAGGCTGGGATTCCGAAAGGTCGCGGAGGCGTTGGGCTTTGCGGGCGCGGCGGAGTCGCTCGCGTTCGCGGGCTTGGTCGGCGGCTTGTTCGGCTTCGGCCTGTTCCTTCTCCAACTGGGTTCGCCCGTTGCACAGGGTCTCCCAGAGAAGTTTTTCGGTCCGGGACAGGGAGGCGGCGGGGTCGTTGAACAGATGGTCGGGTGGGGGATGGTCCCAGGTGCCGTAGCTGGTGACCCAGGCCTCCTGCCCGGCCGGTGTTTTCCAGTGGAACACCCCCGGGGAGGGTTGCTCGACCCGGAATCCGGCATGGGTTCGTGCCCGATGCGAGGCCCGGTTCAACGGCCCCAGATTGCCCGAACTGGTCGGCCCCTCCGGGGCGGGAACCGTATGGTCCAGGTCGATCCCGCGGCCGAACGCACTGCGATTCGATCGGGGGAACATCACATACCGGTCGCGCAGTTTGACCCGCTGCGCCAACTCATCCGACGGTCGGTAGGTGTTCACCATCACCGGCGCGGCCAGATCGATCACCGGCCGCACACGAACGGTGCCAGCGCAGCGTTCCAGCAGTTCTTTCAAGTGCTGCAGGGTGACCGGTCCGAGCGCTTCGCCTTCACCACCGCGACCATTGGCCAGGTCGCGGGAGTTCATGTGCAGGATCAGCTCCGCGCCATGCCGGCACCGCTCCGAGGTGGCCGTGACGATCTCCCCGTGCTTGTTGACCACATCACCACCAGGGGTGACCGTCGCCCCGTCGAACAGCGAGGGCTGCAGCAGCTGCCGGGCCCGTTCCGGGTGAGCCAGGTGACCCAGGGCTTCGGCGCGGAGCTCGTCACGGGAGGCCGCCGAGCCACCGGCTTTCAGCACGTCGGCGAGCCGATCGAGCGTCCCGTTCAACTGGGCCGCGTCACCCGCGTCGAGGTTGGCGTAGAGGTCGGTGATCCCGGCGATGGTCCTGCTCGGGGTGAACTCCACGCGACGGTGCTTCTTCGCGGCCTGGCGTTCGGCTTCCTTATCATCGTTGAGCATCAACGCGACCTGAGCCTCGGTCGTCGCGACCGCGCGTTTCGGGGTGAGGTTGACCAGGCGGAGTGACCAGAGGGAGTCGAACTCGCGCGCCTGGGTGAACGACAGCTGCAACGCCGCCCGGGAGACATCGCGGGCGACCCAGACGGGAATGTCGCAGTCGAGGGTGGCCTGCCACAGGATCGGATGCCGATGCCGCAGATTCAATACGTCGGCGGTCCAGACCTGTGCGGTCTCCGGTGAACAGCCCAGTGACATCGCCAACTCGAGGTGGAAGAACTCGGTGATGCCGGGCGTGCCGTCCGCGCCGGGGAACACGAGTTGTTCACCGTGGAGGACCCTGGCGGTGAGTTCGTCGGTGTGGGTGTTCAACCCGGAGTAGGTGTCGCAGGCGGCGGCGATCGCAACGAGCCGGCGTGCTTCGGCCTGGGCGATGGTCTCGCTTTCGGCGCGGATCGCTGCGAACACTTCGGCTCGCTCGGTGGTGGTCATCTTTGGTCACCTCCTCTCATCTGCTATATCCAACATTAGTCATTGTGTTCGAATAAGGCAAGAGGTTTGAGAAAGGTTCTGGGTTCATCTCGACACGGTCGCTGCGCGACCTACTCGATGAACGTGCGTACCGGTCGCTGCGCGACCTACTCGATGAACGCTCAGCCGCGGCCGGCGAAGGGCATGCCGTTGGCCATCACCATCAACTCGGGTACCGCGACCTCGAAGGGCAGGGCGACCAGATCGGCGATCAGGGTGGCGACGTGGGCGGGGTCGAAGGTGGGCTCGGCGCGCCGGCTCCCGTCGGGCTGCAGCGCCTGCACCATGCCACTGGTCATCGCGGTCGCGGCGTTGCCGATGTCGAGCCGAGTGGCGGAGATGTTGTCGGCCCGCCCGTCCAGCGTGATCGAGCGGGTGAGCCCGGTGATCGCGTGTTTGGTGGTGGTGTAGGCCACCGACTGAGGCCTCGGCACATGGGCGGAGATCGAAGCATTGTTGATGATCCGGCCGCCGCCGGTGCGCCGCATCAGGCGTACCGCGGCCCCCGCGCAGAACACCGGACCGGACACGTTGACCTTCCAGATCTCGTCCCAGTCGGCCGCCGAGATCTCATCGACCGCACCGGGCGGGCCGAAGCTGCCGGC
This sequence comes from Enemella evansiae, assembly GCF_002250705.1. Taxonomy (GTDB): domain Bacteria; phylum Actinomycetota; class Actinomycetes; order Propionibacteriales; family Propionibacteriaceae; genus Enemella; species Enemella evansiae. Next base: position 248,588 of record NZ_NMVP01000035.1, on the reverse strand, counting down.
ATTGTTGAACAACACGTCGCAGCGGCCGAAGGCCTCCTCGACGCTGGCGAACAACCGGGCGACCTGGCTCGGGTCGGTGACATCGGTCGGCACGGCGAGCGCGCGCTCCGCGGCGCTCTCCACTCCGGCGACGGTCTCGTTGAGCGCTTCGGCGCGTCGGCCGGCCAGCACCACGGTATGGCCCCGACCCAGCAGGTCCGCCGCGACGGTCCGCCCGATCCCGGAGCCCGCCCCGGTGACGACGACGACCCGCTCGGTCATCTCAGGCCCGCGACTTCGCGCCGACGGCCTTGCGCAGTTCCGGCGGCAGGGCGAAGACCAGGCTCTCCTCGGTCAGCCGCTCCTCCTCCGCCTTCGGGAATCCCTTGCTCTCCAGCAGTTCCAGCACTCCCTGCACCAGCACATCCGGTACCGAGGCGCCGGAGGTGACACCGACCGAGGACACCCCCTCGAGCCAGGCCTCGTCGACCTCGGCGGCGGTGTCGACCCGGTGGGCGGCCTTCGCACCGGCCTCCAGGGCGACCTCGACCAGGCGTACCGAATTCGACGAGTTCGCCGAACCGACCACGATCACCAGATCCGAGTGCGCGGCGATCTGCTTGACCGCCGCCTGCCGGTTGCTGGTGGCGTAGCAGATGTCATCGCTCGGCGGGTCGATCAGATTGGGGAACTTCTCCCGCAGCCGGCGTACCGTCGCCATCGTCTCGTCGACACTGAGCGTGGTCTGGGAGAGCCAGGCGACCTTGTCGGGATCGCGGACCTCGACACCGTCCACGTCCTCGGGCGACTCTACCAGGATGATGTTCTCCGGTGCCTCACCGGAGGTGCCCTCGACCTCCTCGTGACCGGCATGGCCGATCAGCAGGATCTGCAGGTCGTCGCGGGCGAACCGCTTCGCCTCGTGGTGCACCTTGGTGACCAGCGGGCAGGTGGCGTCGATGGTCTGCAGGTGCCGGGTCCGCGCCTCCGCGTGCACCATCGGCGAGACCCCGTGTGCGGAGAAGACGGTGATCGACCCCTCGGGAACCTCGGCGAGTTCGTCGACGAAGATCGCACCGCGCTCGGTCAGCGTCTCCACCACATGCTTGTTGTGCACGATCTGCTTGCGCACATAGACCGGCGGCCCGTAGTGGTCCAGCGCCTTCTCCACGGTGATCACGGCGCGGTCGACGCCCGCGCAATAACCCCGCGGGGCGGCCACCACGACGCGGCGGGTGGGGTCCGTCTGCTGCTCAGTCATGGCGCCCAGTCTAGGTGCCGGCCGGTACCGGGGTGCAGCTCCCGGCACCTCGGTCATCGAGCAGGCCGGCGGCGGCGCGCTGAGCGTCAGGACCGCAGCCCGACGCGGACCCAGTCGACCGAACCCAGCCCGAAGGCCCCGTAGTTGGCCACGGTCGGTTTCGCGATGACGATCTGCTGCTCCTGATAGAGCGGCACGATGCTCGCGTCCCGCTGCAGCAGGACGTCCGCCTCGTTGAGCAGCTGCGCACGGGTGGCCCCGTCCGGTGCGGCGCGGGCCCGATCCAGCAGTGTGGCCACCGACGGGTCGGCGACGGCGGTCTTGTCATAGCCGGTGCTGCCGTAGAGGCCCTGGGCGGTCGCGGCGGGGAACTGGTCGTCGAACCAGCCGTGCGCGAAGAGGTCGTAATCGCCCGTCTGCAGCCGCTTGGTGGTCTCGGCGAACGGGATCCGCTCCACCCGGACATCGATCCCGATCTCGAGGAGCTGCTTCCTCAGTTCCACGGGCATCTCGGCGCTGAAGGGCGCACGGCTGTCGGTGGTGATCATCGTCAATCGGAGCTGATCGGTGCCGCGTCGGCGAATGCTGTTGTCCTGACTCACCCAGCCGGCCTCGTCCAGCATCCGGCGGGCGGCGTCGAGATCGCGGGCGGGGCTCTGCGCGAGGTAACCGGGCTGGTTGGTGAGCAGCACCGTATTGTCCAGCGGCACCGGTTCGGGCAGTCCGCTGGTGGCCATCCGGGTCAGGGCCGGCCGATCCAGGGCGAGTTGGACGGCGCGGCGTACCGATGGTTCGATCCGCGGATTCTGCAGCAGCTGACGGCGTACGCTCGATGGCGCGAGCCGGGTCTCGCCGCCGCCGCGGCGGGCGGTCTGATAGCCGGACGCGGAGTCGAACAGCGCCACATCGGCCCGTCCGGTGGCCATCACCTCACCGGCATCGTCGTCAGAGGTGACCAGGATCCTGGTCGAGCGGGGCGGGGTCCCCCACCACCGGTCGTTGGCCACCAGGGTGACATTGCGCCGGCTGCCGGACAGCGCGGCCTCCTGCACCCGATACGGGCCGGCCTGCCAGGCCTCCGCTGGCTTCGACCAATCGGCGTCGGCCGCCATCGCCGCCTCCGGCATCGCCGACACGTAGGCGAAGGGCCGTTGCCATTCACCGTCGGCGGCCCGGTAGTCGACCTCGACGATCTGCGGGTCCGCTCCCTGCCGGACGTCGGCGACCCCCGACCAGACGTGGCTGACTCCGCAGCGATCCGCCGAACTGCAGCGACGCCAGACAGCCGCCACGTCCGCCGCCTGCAACGGGGTCCCGTCACCCCAGACGGCCGCCGGGTTGAGGGTCAGCCGGATCCGGGTGGGCTCGGTGGAGAGCACCTCCGCCCCGGTGACATAGGCGGGATCCCAGGACGGTCGGCCCCGCGGGTCGAACCGCACGAAGACCGGGAAGGTGGCGCGGACCAGGTCGAAATCGCGGGTGCTGGGTACGACATAACCCTCTGGATCGAAGGGATCGAGGGTGTCGGCGGGCATCGGCACCCCGGCCAGCCGCAGGGTACTGCCCTCCCGCAGCGAAGCCGGGTCGGCGGGGTTGATGTCGGCACCGGCCGTATCGGCGACCGGGGTCGGTGTGCCGGCGGGCGCAGTGGGTGCGGTCGGTGCGGGTGCGGGACCCGGATCGGCACGCGGGGGCAGCCGCAGGACCCCGAAGGCGAAGAGCACTGCGAGCGTGACGACCACGGCCAGCACCGCGGCGAGCACCCACGGCCACGCCGTGCGACCGGTACGCCCGGGTGGCGGCGGTGTGCCGCCGGACCGCCCCGGTGCGGGCCCGCTGGACCGCCCCGGTGCGGGCGGCGGCAGCGGCGGTTCCCCGTTCGGCCCCGCGGGTCGGACACCGGGACCGGTGCTGCCGTCGGGGTACCAGCGGGGGCCCAGTCCCGGCCCGGAATAGCTGAAGCCTTCGGCGTACGCGCTGCCCGGCCGCACATTGCGACCCAGCTCGGCCGCGCACCAGATGCAGACATCGACGCCTGCCGGTTTCACCGCACCACATCGTGGGCAGGTCGTCATTGCTCTCCCCTCGCACCCCGGGCCGTTCGGCGGGACTCTAGCCCGGTCGAGGGTTGCGGGCGAGGAGATCCGCGGTGTTGTCGGCGGTTCCCCATAGGGTGGCAGCGTGCCGATGACCTCATCCCCGACCGAGCCGCTGCCGCTGGGCCGGATCGTCGCCGCCACCAAGCAGTGGGTGGAGCGACTGGGTGAGCAGTGGGTCGAGGGACAGTTGATCGAGCTGAAACGGCGCACCGGTGCCAAATGGCACTATCTGACACTGCGCGATCGACTCGCCGAGATGTCAGCGACCGTGGCGATCCCCGATGACGTGCTGACCGAGGCCGGCCCGGTCAGCGAGGGGATGACCGTGGTCGCGCTGGTGCGGCCCTTTCTCAACCCACGCAACGGTTCGCTGAGTTTCGGCTGCCGCGAGTTGCGACCCAGTGGCGCCGGCCGGTTGCTGGCCCAGCTCGAGCAGCGCAAGCAGCTGCTCGCCGCCGAGGGTCTCTTCGACCCGGCCCGCAAGGCCCGGTTGCCGTTCCTGCCGCGCGCGATCGGGCTGGTCACCGGCGCCGACTCGGCGGCCGAGCGGGATGTCTTCGAGAACGTCCGCAATCGCTGGCCGGCGGCGATGATCGAGGTCCGGCACGCCCTGGTCCAGGGTGACCGGGCCGCCGAGCAGGTCGCGGCCGCGGTCGTCGAGCTGGACGGCCTGGCCCACGTGCAGGTGATCATCGTGGCCCGCGGCGGGGGTTCGCTGGAGGATCTGCTCCCGTTCTCCGATGAGCACCTGATCCGCACGGTGTTCGCGGCGCGGACCCCGGTGGTCTCCGCGATCGGCCACGAGACCGACACCCCGATCCTCGACCTGGTGGCCGACCTGCGCGCCTCCACCCCGACCGACGCGGCCAAGCGCGTGGTGCCCGATGTCCGCGAGGAACTGGACCGGATCGGCCAGGCGCGGCAGCGGATCGAGCGGGCGGTGATCGCGCAGGTGCAGGCGGAGCAGCGGCATCTGGATCAGTACCGCAGCCGGCCCGCGCTGGCCAACCCGCTCTATGCCTTCGACCGGGAGCGCGACCAGCTGACCCAGCAGCGCTGGCGGTTGGACCGGGCGGTGGATCAGCTGCTCAGCCGGGAACGCACCGCGATCCAGCACGCCCGGGAGCGGGCGGTGGCGATGTCCCCGCGGCGCACCCTGGAGCGGGGGTACGCGATCCTGGCCGACGGCGCGGGCGACGGGGTCACCTCGGCGACCGAGGTGGACGAGGGTGACGATCTGCAGGTCTATCTGGCCGATGGGCAGTTGATCGTCGAGGTGCGCGAGGTGCAGACCAATGAGGAACGGATGAGTGGCGATGAGTGAGATGGGCACGGACGAGGGCGGCAGGTCCGAGGGCGAGCTGAGTTACGAGGCGGCCCGTGAGGAACTGGTCCAGGTGGTGCAGAAGCTGGAGGCCGGCGGGGTCTCGTTGGCCGAGTCACTGCAGCTGTGGGAGCGCGGTGAGCGGCTCGCGGACACCTGTCAGCGGTGGCTGGACGGCGCCCGGGAGCGGATCGAGCAGGCCCGCGCCGACCGGGACAGCGGTGGCGAGGCGGCCGGGGAGACCGAGTGAGCGAGGGTTATGACGCGGTGCTGTTCGATCTGGACGGCACGCTGATCGACTCCGCCCCGATCATCTGCCGGGCGATGGCGGAAACCCTTGCCCATTACGGATATCCGCGCACCGAGGAGTCGCTGCGGCCCTATGTCGGGCCGCCGCTGTGGTTCACCTTCGCCGAGGTCACCGGCGAGTCGCCCGAGGTGATCGATGCGATCGTTCGTGACTATCGGGCCCGGTACGCCGAGCTGATGCCGGCGACCCCGGTGTTCGAGCCGGTGGTCGGCCTGGTCCGCCGCCTGCACCGCCGGGGCGTACCGCTGGCGCTGGCGACCTCCAAGCAGCGGACGGCCGCCCAGCGGCTGCTGCAACTGCACGGGATGACCGACCTGTTCACCGCGGTGCAGGGCGCCGGGGACGACGCCGCGAGCGCGGCGAAGTCGACGGTGATCGCCCGGGCGCTGGCCGACCTACGGGCCGCCGATGTGGCGGCCCGGCATCCGGTGCTGGTCGGTGACCGCAGTCATGACGTGGAGGGCGCCGCGGTGCACCGGATGCCGACGATCCTGGTGGGCTGGGGTTACGGCAGCCCGGCCGAGCGCGTGGGGGTGCCGGTCGCCGAGGATGTGGCGGAGCTGGAGGAGTTGCTCAGCGGTCGCTGAGGGTCTGCGCAAACTGTTGCAGGGTGAGGAAATCGGTGTCCGCGGAGACGATCGCGGTGGACTTCTCGCCACGCTGGACCAGCGTCCGTGTCCGCCCGTCGGGCGATTCCAGCTGCTGCCAGGGTCGTCCGTTGATCGTCGCGTCACCACCCAGCTGCTTGCCGTCGCGGGACTTCTGCGCGACCAGGTCGGTGGTGACACCGTCGGCCTGGGTCAGCGCGTAGTGCACCTTGTCCGGGCTGAGCAGGCCGAGTTCCCACTGGTTGCGCGGTGAGGGCCCGCCGTCGGTGGCCTGCCCGGTACGCGTCCAGCTCGCGGTGTTCGCGATCCAGGCGTTGGCGCCGGAATCGGGGAGCCCGCTCGGGGCGAGGACCGGCCAGCCGGCCTCGGCGCGGGCGGTGGCGAGCAGGGGTTTCCAGTCGACCGGCTTGACCTCGTAGTCCTTGGGCTCGGAGGTGAGCAGCCAGGTGATCAGCAGGATCGGGATCATGATCACCGCCAGCGAGCGGACCATGTCCCCCGCCGTCGCCCGTGCCTGGTTGTTCGCCACCGCCCCATTCTCGCCCAGCCGGGCAAGGGCACGAAATCGGCGGCGGTTCGGTGGCTGGCATGCTGACGCCATGAGCCACGAACCGCTGATCCTCACCCTGGCCGGTGACACCCCGCAGATCGACCCCAGCGCCTTCGTCGCGCCCGGTGCCCGGGTGATCGGTGCGGCCGAGCTGGGACCGGAGGCCTCTGTCTGGTACGGCGCGACGATCCGCGCGGACCGGGCCCCGATCGCCCTGGGCCGGCGCAGCAACCTGCAGGACAACGCCACCATGCACGCCGATCCGGCGTACCCCTGCACCGTCGGTGCCGACGTGACGATCGGCCACAATGCGGTGGTGCACGGCTGCACCGTCGGTGACCGCTGCGTCATCGGGATGGGCGCGGTGATCATGAACGGCGCGGTGATCGGCGAGGAGTGCCTGGTCGCCGGCGGCGCGGTGGTCCTGGAGGGTGCCGAGATCCCGGCGGGTTCGCTGGTCGCCGGCGTCCCGGCCAAGGCACGCCGCCCGCTCACCGACGCCGAACGCGCCGCCCTCCCCCACGGCGCCACCGATTACGCCGAGAACGCCCTCCGCCACCGCACCGCCCTCGACCGACCGACTGACCCCCGGTAACCGAACTTGTCAGGGACTATGCCCAGTGTTTCGCGCGACAACTGGGCATTCGGCCCCAAGAGATGAGCTGTACGCCCGAGCGCGCGTACGCCTCCCAGGTCGGCGAGCGTCGGCAAGCGCGCCCCCGCGATGCAGGCTCACCAAGGAGAAATCCCCGCGTCACGGACCCGACCGGAACCAGATTGCCGCGTGGATTTCGACGACTGAGCCGAAGAGCGGGGATCGGGCGCGCGGGCGCGAGCCGACAGTTCAGAAGAGTCAGAGCGGCGGGGAGGGGGATCATGTTTTTCACCCCTCCCCGCCACGACACGGGGGCCTAGACGGCCTGGTCCTCCAGCATCTCGGTCACGAGCGCAGCGATCGGCGACCGCTCGGAGCGGTTCAGGGTGACGTGACCAAAGAGGGGGTGACCTTTGAGTTTCTCAACCACCGCGACGACGCCGTCGTGCCGACCGACCCGCAGGTTGTCGCGCTGGGCGACGTCGTGGGTGAGGACAACGCGGGAATCCTGCCCAATCCGGCTCAGCACTGTCAACAGGACACCCCGTTCCAGCGATTGCGCCTCATCGACGATGACGAAGGCGTCGTGCAGGGAACGGCCGCGGATGTGGGTCAGCGGCAGCACCTCGAGCAGCCCGCGGTCGATCACCTCGTCGATCACGTTCTTGTTGGTCACCGCGCCGAGGGTGTCGAAGACCGCCTGGGCCCAGGGCATCATCTTCTCGTTCTCGGTACCGGGCAGGTAACCGAGCTCCTGCCCGCCGACCGCGAACAGCGGCCGGAAGACGACCACCTTGGAGTGTTGGCGGCGTTCCAGTACCGCCTCGAGTCCGGCGCAGAGCGCGAGCGCGGACTTGCCGGTACCCGCCCGGCCGCCGAGTGAGACGACTCCGACCGACTGGTCCATCAGCAGGTCCAGGGCGATCCGCTGCTCCGCGGATCGGCCGTGCAGCCCGAACACCTCGCGATCGCCCCGCACCAGGCGTACCTGCTTGCCGTCGGTGACCCGACCCAGCGCCGACGAACCGGCACCCAGCAGCACCACCCCGGTGTTGCAGGGCAGGTCGCGGGCCTCGTCGATGTCGACGACCCCGGACTCGTAGAGCTGGTCCAGCACGGTGGGCGCCACGTCGAGCTCGACCATCCCGGTGTAACCGGTCTCGATCACCCCGTCGGCGCGGTACTCCTCGGCGGTCAGTCCGACCGCCGACGCCTTGACCCGCATCGGCAGATCCTTGGAGACCAGCACCACCTCGCGCCCCTCGGTGCGGAAGTTCAGCGCGACGGCGAGGATCCGGCTGTCGTTGTCGCCGAGCCGGAACCCCGAGGGCAGCACGGTGGGATCGCTGTGGTTGAGCTCGACGTGGATGGTGCCGCCCTCGTCATTGGCCGGTACCGGGGCGTCCAGCCGGCCGTGGGTGACCCGCAGGTCGTCGAGGTGACGCAGCGCGGTCCGGGCGAAGTAGCCGAGCTCGGGGTGGTGCCGTTTCGCCTCGAGCTCGGTGATCACCACGACCGGGAGCACCACATCGTGTTCGGCGAAACGGCGCATCGCATGCGGATCGCTGAGCAGGACGGAGGTGTCGATGACGTAGGTGCGGCGTTCGGTCTGGGGCACGATCGCTTCTTCCCGTGGGACCGCGCGTCACCTTCGCCCGGCCCCACCGTGTGTCAGGTGGCTGGCCGGGGGGCCTCAGGGCCTGGTGCGGGCCCGCGGGTCACGCTCGATCGAGCAGGACCATGCATGGACGAGTCCTCCGGTCGCGAACGGCTTCCCCACCGTCCGTTGCCTCGAAAGTAGTTGATGCTCGCCCCGTTTCCCGGCAGGCGCGATGGTGAGCGTGTCGGCGTCACCAAGAGTTCGGATCGCGTTCACCGGACACCCGGCATACCACCTGGGCGGCAGTTCCCCGGGTGGTGACCGGCGACCCGGGTCCGATCCGCGAACCGGATGATCTGGATAGTCTGCCTCTCATGGCACGAACCGACCGGCTGCGCGAGCTGCTGGACCGGCTGCACCCTTCGGGGCTCCTCTACAGGTCCTATGAGCAGCGGTTGATGGCGGAGTTGTCACCCGACCAACTGCCCAAACATGTGGCGGTGATGGCGGACGGGAACCGGCGTTGGGCCCGGTTGAACGCCCCCGATCAGCCATTGGTGGTGGGTTATCGGGCGGGTGCGGCGAAGCTGGAGGAATTCGTTCGCTGGTGTGATGACGCCGGGATCGAGGTGGTCACCCTGTGGGTGCTCTCCACCGACAACTTCAAGCGCGCCGACGGTGACGAGGTGGCTCCCCTGCTCGGTGTGATCGAGCAGATGGTGGACGATCTCGCCGCCACCGGCCGCTGGCCGATCAAACCCGTCGGCGCCCTCGATCTGCTGCCCGAGCCCACCGCGGCCCGGTTGCGCGAGGTCGAGGAACAGACCCGGGACAGGACCGGGATGCACGTCAACGTCGCCGTCTCCTACGGCGGCCGGCACGAGCTGCGCGACGCGGTCCGCTCATTGCTGGCGGCCGAGGCCGAGCGCGGTACCACGCTGGCGGAGCTGGCCGAGACCGTCGATGTCGAGGACATCGCCCGGCACCTCTACACCGCCGGTCAGCCCGACCCGGATCTGGTGATCCGCACCTCCGGGGAACAACGCATCTCGGGCTTCTTGATCTGGCAGTCCGCGCACAGCGAGTTCTATTTCCATGAGGCGCTCTGGCCGGATTTCCGGCGGGTCGACTTCATGCGGGCCCTGCGGGCGTACGCCCAGCGGGAGCGCCGGTACGGACAATGAGCTACGCTACCTACGGAGCAGTAACTTACGGCTTCGTAGGTAGGTTCGAATCACTGCCGGAGGGAGGTCGACACCATGCCGACTGAATCACTGCCCGACCAGGTCGCCGACGCGGTACGCCCCCTCAAACCCAAGCTGCGGGGCTGGCTGCACGCCGGTTGGACGCCACTCGCCCTGATCGGCGGCCTGATCCTGGTGATCGGCGCACCGACGACGAACGGCAAGATCGGCGGCGCGGTGTTCCTGGCCGGATCGCTGCTGCTGTTCGGCACCTCCGCGATCTATCACCGCTTCACCTGGAGCGATCGCGCGAACGCGGTGCTGCGCCGGATGGACCACTCCAACATCTTCGTCTTCATCGCCGCCACCTACACCCCGCTGGCACTGTTGCTGCTGCAGGGCCGCTCCCGGGTGCTGCTGCTCACCGTGGTCTGGGTGGCCGGGGTGCTGGGGCTGCTGTTCCGGGTGCTCTGGCTCTCGGCGCCGCGCTGGCTCTACACCGTGCTCTATCTGGTGATGGGCTGGGCCGCGGTCGGGTGGCTGAACCAGTTCTGGGCCAACGGCGGGCCGCTGATCTTCAGCCTGATCGTCGCGGGCGGGTTGTGCTATTCGCTGGGCGCGCTGGTCTACGGCCGCAAGCGTCCCGATCCCTCACCGCGCTGGTTCGGCTTCCACGAGATCTTCCACTCGTTCACCATCCTGGGTTCGGCGTGCCATTACGCGGCGATCGCGCTGGCGACGTTCCGGTAGCGATCACTCGCGCCGGGTCGGTGGCCGCAGGGCCAGCATCAGGTCCGAGAACTCCGTCACCGGCCGCTGGCAGATGAAGTCGCGGCACACATAGGCACCCTCGGTCGAGCGGTCGGCGAGCAGCGGAATCTGTGTGTCCCCGGGGTTTCCGGCGACCACGACCGAACCGGGCGGGGCGACCTGCCAGGCCTGTTGCAGCAGCTCGGGCAGGTCACCGATGACGGCGATCTCCGCCGGCGCACCGTGTTCCTGCGAGGTGTGATCCAGCAACGCCCAGCCGGCGAATCGGGGTGCGGCGGTGAGGATCGGGTCGAGGGTGGCCCGCGCCCGGTCGGCGCGTTCGGCGTACTTCCCCTCACCGGTCAGTCGGCCGAGCACCCGCAGCGCGATGACCGCGGTGCTGGTGCCGGAGGGCGTGACATTGTCGGTGAGTTCGCGGGGCCGGGCGAACAACTCCTCGGCATCGTCAGCGGTGTCGTACCAGCCACCGTCGCCGGCGGTGAAGTGCTCCTCGATCAACCCCAGCAGGAATTCCCCGCGACCCAGCCACTCCCCCGACCCGGTGGCGGCTGCCAGCCGCAGGAAGCCGAGGGCGAGCGCGGCGTGGTCCTCCAGCACCGCGGGGGCGTCACCGACCCGTCCGTCGCGGGAGGTACGCCGCAGCCGGCCATCGACCAGGTGGGTGTCCCAGAGGTGCTGGGCGGCCGTCTCGGCCGCGGCCAGCCACTCCGGTTCGGCGAAGATCATCGCGGCGGTGGTCAGCGAATCGATCAGCCAACCGTTCCAGGCCGCCACCACCTTGTCATCGCGTGCCGGGCGCGGTCGCCGGTCGCGGGCGGCGAGCAGACGCTGTCGGATCGGCTCCAGCCGATCGGGGTCGGCGCCCGCGATGTCCTGCAGGGTTGAGAATCCCTCGTCGAAGGTGCCCTCGTCGGTGACCGTGTACGCCGCAGCGGCCACCTCGGCGTCCTCGGGCCCGAGCACCTCGACGAGCTGGTCGCGGTTCCAGACATAGAAGGCGCCCTCGGTCGGCCTGCCGCTGGCGTCCAGACTGTCGGCGTCCAGCGAGGCGGCGAAGGCCCCCTGGGGCGTACGCATCTCGCGGAACAGCCACTCGACCAACCGGCGGACGGTGCGGGCATGGCGTGGGCGCTGGTCGCTCCCCCAGGTCCGGGCCAGGGTGCCGAGCAGCAGCGCGTTGTCGTAGAGCATCTTCTCGAAGTGCGGCACCACCCAGCCGGAATCCACGCTGTAGCGGGCGAATCCGCCGCCCAGCTGGTCGTGGATCCCACCACGGGTCATCGCATCCAAGGTCTGGATGGCGGCGTCGTGCGCCTCATCGATGTCATGGGCGAGCAGGCCGTCGAGCAGCAACGTCGGCGGGAACTTGGGCGCTCCGCCGAACCCGCCGTGCACCTCGTCGAAGTCGGCGAGCGCCTTCTCCTCCACATCGAGCAGGTCGACCGACGTCTGTGCCGGCTGCCGGTTCGTCAACCGGGCGAGCTCCCCGGCGATGTGGTCTCCGGAGGCGGTGACCTCCTCCCGTCGGTCCCGCCAGGCGTCGGCGATCGCGGTCACCAGCTGGGTGAACGACGGCCGGCCGTGCGCGGGGCGCGGCGGGAAGTAGGTGCCGGCATAGAACGGTTTTCCTTGTGGGGTGAGGAAAACCGACATCGGCCAACCGCCCTGCCCGGTCATCGCGGTGGTCGCGTTCATGTAGATCGCGTCGATATCGGGGCGTTCCTCGCGATCCACCTTGATGTTCACGAAGTTGCCGTTGAGCAGCTCCGCGACCGCCGGGTCCTCGAACGACTCGTGCGCCATCACATGGCACCAGTGGCAGGCGGCGTACCCCACCGACAAGAAGATCGGCACCTCCCGGCGTACCGCCTCGGCCAGCGCCTGGGCAGTCCACGGCCACCAATCGACCGGATTGTCGGCGTGCTGCAGCAGATAGGGGCTCGTGGAAGCCGCAAGACGATTCGGCATCTCTCCACTGTCGCACAGCGCTCGAACGCCGCTGACCGCAAGGGTGCGGGCAGGGGTATCGCCATTCGTCATATCATTCTGCGATACTCGGCTGCGATCCGTCATCGCCGGATCCGGGTCCCGCGGCCCACCCTCGATGGAGGGGTGTGACATGACTGAGCTCAATCCCGGTACCACCAGATTGCTGCCCCGCGCGCCCGCCCTGTCCTGGTGGACGCTGCTGATCACCACCCTGGCGATCCTGATGATCTCGGTCGATCACGGCATCCTGCCCGCCGTGCTGCCGGCGATCCAGCAGCAGTACGGGATCGGCAACGCCGAGGCCGGTCTGATCAACTCGGTCTATTTCGCCGGCCTCGTCGCGGGCGGTCTGATCTTCGGCTACGTCGCCGACCGGATCGGCACCGGATATCGCCGCACCTGGACCTGGAACGTGGCGATGCTGATCGGGATCGTCGGTGGTGCGCTGACCTATGGCCTGGCCGGGAGCTACCTCGCCTTCCTGCTGCTGCGCATCCCGATGGGGCTCAGCCGCGGGGGCTCCGAACCGGTCAACGTGGCCCTGGTCTCCGAATGGTGGCCCAAAGAGCACCGCGGGTTCGCCATCGGCGTGCATCACACCGGCTTCCCGATCGGCCAGTTCCTCACCGGTGCGCTGATCGCGGTCGTCCTCGGCGCGGCCGGCTGGCAGGAGGCCTTTCTGGTGATCCCGCTGCTGGGTATCCCGATCATCATCGCCCAGACGATCATCGGCACCCGCCGCAACCAGCAACGCGTCTATGACTGGATCGACGACCATCGGCTCACCCGCCCGCTGCCGGAGCTGTCGGTACGCAACAGCGGAAGCCTGCTCGCACCGGTCAAGGAAGCACTGCGGCACGCCAACGTGCGCTGGTCGGTGGTGCTGGTCTTCCTCTTCCTGTGGGGCGAAGCGGGGGCGGTGACCTTCCTCACCGTGCAGTTCACCGGCTTGGGCATGTCGAACGCGCAGGCCGCGCTGATCTCCGGCGCCTCCGGCATCACCGGTTGGATCGGCCAGGTGGTCTGGGGCACCGCCTCGGACCGGATCGGCCGCAAGTTCGCGATCGTCTTCCTGATCCTCGGCTGGGCGGGCACGCTGCTGGCGATGATCTTCATCTCCGGGCCGACCAGCGCCTGGATCGTGCTGCTGGCCTGGGGCCTGTTCCGCAACGCCCCGTTCCCGGTGGTGTACGCGCTGCTGATCGACTCGGTCCCGCGGGCCGCCGGCACGGCGATGGGCATCATGATCGGCGTGGCGCTCGGGGTGTCCGGCATCTTCGCCTCCCTGGTCGCCGGCATCGTCATCGACGCCTTCGGCTTCACCTGGCACTACGTGCTGCTCGCCGCGGTCTGTCTGCTGGGATTGATCCCGCTGGCCCGGATCACCGAAACCGTCGCGGTCGCCCAGCACCATTCCTGACCACCCCACACCCCGCGAAGGAGCACCCGATGACAGCACCGCAGCAGTCACCCCTGTTGGCCGAGGATGCCGAACTGACCAGGGTCGCCACCGGCGCGATCTGGGCCGAGGGCCCGGTCTGGGTGCCCCGTCGGCGGGCCGTGCGCTTCAGCGACATCCCGAACAACCGGATCCTGGAGTTCTCCGAGGAGACCGGTGAACTCGCCGTCTTCGCCGATGATGTCGAGTTCACCAATGGCCGCACCCTGGATCTCGACGGTCGGGTGGTGGAGTGCTCGCACGGGCGGCGGGCGGTGCAACGCGACACCGCCGTCGGTCCCGGGGAGGCGTACGCCCCCGAGGTGCTCGTCGACCGCTTCGGTGAGCACCGACTGAACTCCCCCAACGACCTGGTCGTCGCCTCGGACGGGGCGATCTGGTTCAGCGACCCCGCCTATGGCATCAAGCGCGCCGAGGAGGGACATCCCGGAGTCGAGGAGTACGGCGACCGGTACGTGTTCCGCTTCGATCCGACGACCGGGTCGCTGCTGCCGGTGGTGATCGACATCGAGGCGCCGAACGGGCTGGCCTTCTCCCCCGACGAGAAACTGTTGTACGTCAGCGATTCCTCGATCGAACCCGCCGACCGCGACAACCCGGCACCGGACCGGCCGCGCGGTCACGCCATCCACGTCTACGACGTCGTCGAGGGTCGGCACGCGAAGAACGGGCGGATCCTCACCGAGGTCTCCCCCGGTCTGCCCGACGGGATCCGGGTCGATGTCGACGGGAACATCTGGAGCTCCAGCGAATCCGGGGTGCAGGTGTTCACCCCCGACGGTGAGCGGCTGCTGGACCTGCCGGTGCCGGAGAAGGTCGGCAACCTCTGTTTCGGCGGCGAGGACGGCCGGACGCTCTACATCGTCGCGACCACGAGCCTCTACCGGGTGCGGACCCGTACGCGGGATGCGAGTTCCGGGCGGGGACCCGTCGCCCGCTAGATTCCCCCCATGCGTACGCTCGCCACCTTCGCCGAGCTGGTGGCCGATGCCGCCCGGATGTGGCTGACCGCCTTCCCGGCGCTGGGCATGTGGTTCTGCCTGGGGTTCGTGCTCGACCGGGGGTTGTTCCAGGCCGCGATCACCGTCGGCGGCGGGCACGCGTACCTCGCGCTGCTGCTGTTCATTCTCGGCGTGCTGGCCTCGGTCGCCGCGACCGTGCTGATGATCGGCGCACTGGAACCGCAACTCACCAGGCTGGCCCTGCTCCGCGAGCGAACGGCCAACGACCCGAAGCTGCCGGAGACCGCCACCCTCGACCCCGACACCTCGCGCGGGGTGACCCTGGCGCTCGCGCTCGGCCCCTTCCTGGCGGTGTACGCCCTGTGGGGGCTCGTCGATGACCGGATCCGAGAATTGTTCGTGGCCAACCAGATCCGCTACAGCCTGAACCCCGACGCGTGGTCGATCGACCTGCGCCGCTGGCAGGGCTATCTGCTGCTGGCGCTGATCGCCTGGCTGATCAAGTTGGCGGCCGGCGCCCTGCATCGGCGCTTCGGCAGACCCGCGCTCGCCGGCCTGGCGGTGCTCGCCGACGGGGTCTTCGTCTTCGCCTCCTTCCTCGGCCTCTACCGGGCGACCACCCAGCTCGTCGACTGGCTGACCGGCCGGGTGGTCTGGCAGTGGGTCAGCCGGGCCTGGCGGGGATTCCTGGAAGCGCTGCCGAACCTCAGGCTGCCGTTCGACCTGACCCTGCCCGAGGCGGTCGCCGACACCGGCCGCTGGCTCACCGCCACCGGCCTGCCCGCACTGGGTCAATATCTGCTGCTGCCGCTGGTCTGGCTCGCGCTGACCGCGGTCGTCTTCGGCTGGCGGACCGTGCACGAGATCGACGCCGGCAGCCGGCTCGGGCGCCTCACCGGTCGGTTGAGGAAGACCTGGGAGCCGCTGGGGCGGGTCGTCGACCTGGCCACCCTCGATGTCCGGGAGAAGTACCTGCCGGTCTGGCGCGCGCTGCGCCTGATCGCGGCCGCCGGCCCACGGTTCATCGGCTGCTACCTGCTGGCCGCGACCGCACTCAGCTGGCTGCGGGGTGGCTTCGAGATGCTCACCACCACCGTGATCGGCCCCGTACCGGCCGAGCAGATGTTGTTCCTCGGCCCGCTCACCGAGTTGCTCACCGGGCTGGTGTTCAGCACCCTGGCGATCGCCCTGTACGCCGCCGCGTTCGACCGCTGCCTGCTCACCGCCCGGCGGGTACGGGAGCCGTCGAGGGCTGCGGTACGCGGACGTCAGCCGGGTAGCGGCACCCGCACCCGGGTACCGGCATCGCGGCCGAGCTGAAAGGTCAGGTCGCTGGTCCCCGGCGGCACCTCGAACCCTTCGACCAGAGTGATCACCGGCGGCCGCGGCGACCCGTCGCTGGGTTTCCAGCCGCAGTGCGAGGGGTCGTCGAAACTGGTCAGCCCGATCAGCGAACTCTTGCTCCACTCGCGCTGGTCCGGGCCGCCGAGGCCGGCGTACAGACCCGTGCTGCAGAGCACCGACTGTTCCGCACCGCGATCGACCTCGTAGGCGACCCGGACGATCACCGCCCCCGCGGCCGTCGGCTCCACCAGTTTCTCGGGACGGTCGGCGTCCGGGAAGGATGGTGCGATATCGGCCCGGACGACGCGCAGCGCGATGCCGTCGGTCCGCACCCACTCGCCCATCCCGGCGGCGCGGATCGGGGTGTTCTCGCGGGTCACGCTCGGCCGGGCGGCGCGGTTGTCCATCCCGACCCAGACAGCGGTCGCCACCGCGAGCAGCAGCGCCACCCCGAATCCGACCCAGCGCCTCATCGGGTCACCTCGGTGGTCGCCTCCGCGGGCTCGGCCAGGGCGTTCACCGGCTGGCCCAACTCCAGCCGCAGGGCGGGCAGTTCGCTGTAGGAGACCAGACCGCGAGTGGGCCGCTGGAGGGCACTCAGCGCGCGGGCGGGCAACTTCGCGCGCGGCACCTGATAGACCACCGTTCCGGTCTGGGTGAAACCCGGTTGGGCCTGCTCGGCGGGGAGCTGACTGAGCCGGGTGAAGGCATCCACCCGCAGGTCGCCCAGCACCAGTTGATGGGTCAGGGCCACGGGTTCGCGCAGCGACCGCACCTGGTAGTCGACGACGACGAAGGCGGCGTCGGGTTCGGCCGTCACCGGATCCCCATACCGGCCGGCGACCGAAGTGACGACCTGGGTCCGCACCTGGCGTACCTGCAGGTCGCGCCAGGTGAACCAGGCGTCACCTTCGGCGATCGCATAGGTACGCCGGTCCGCCTCGTCCTTCGGCATGGTCCAGATCAGCGCCACCACCGCGATCAGGCAGACCGCCAGCCCGAGCACCGCACCGCCCGGCACCCGGCGTCTCACCGGGTCCGCCGATCGACCAGCGGTACCAGCAGATGCCCGACCGGCGCGTCCGCGACCTCATAGTCGTCCGGTGAGCTCGACGCGAGGCTCTTGGTCTTCTTCTCATCGCGCACGACCACCGCGATCCGGGTTGGCGCGGTGACCGTGATTCCTTGCTGGTAAGCGATCTCGACGGTCCACGGCTGGGTGATCTGCGGGTCGACGCCGAGCTGGCCGAGGGCCCCACCGTCGCTCACCGAGTCCGGCCGTTCGGGGGTCTGCGGATCGATGGTGAGTACGCCGGGGGTCGCGCCCGGGTCCTGACCGAGCACCGTGATCGGAAACTCGTTGCTGGTCTTGTCGCCGCGATTCTCCAGGGCGAACCGCAATCGGATCGTGTCGGGGGTCTGGTAACCGCCGTCGGGGTCGACGTTGCTCAGTTCGGCATCGAGCACGGTGATCTTCCAGCGCGCCAGCCGGATCTCCTTGCCGGCGGGCAGCGCACGGCCCCGGCCTGTGTCGGCGGTCGCCGGGCGCCAGCCCCCGGCCAACCCGATCACCGTGGCCAGCACCGCCAGCACCAGCACGGTGACCAGCCAGGGCCGGGCCCTGCTCCGCAGGCCGACCCAGCGAGCAGGCGTACGCCCGGAGGCGTCGGCCTCGGCGTCGGGCTGCTCGCTGGTCTGCACGCAGGCACTGTAACGAGTCGCCAGATCAGGACCCCGCCGCGACCACCGGCGGGTTGAGCCGGGCGAACCCCTCCTGGCGTTCGTAGGGGAAGTGCGGGTAGGGCGCTGGGACCGCGCTGACCGCATCGAGGCGGCTCACCTGATCCGCGGTGAGGGCCCAGCCGACGGCACCGAGGTTGTCGCGGAGTTGGGCCTCGGTCCGGGCGCCGATGATGACCGAGGCGACACTCGGTCGGCGGAGCAGCCAGTTGATCGCCACCTGCGGCACGCTCCGGCCGGTCTCCGCGGCGATCTCGGTGAGCATCTCGACCACGTCGTACAACCGCTCGTCGGGCACCGGTGGCCCGAACTGGGCGGTCGCGTGCAGCCGACTGTCCGCCGGCAGCGGCTGGCCGCGGCGGATCTTCCCGGTCAGCCGGCCCCAGCCGAGCGGGCTCCAGACCAGCGCGCCGACCCCCTGGTCCAGCCCGAGCGGCAGCAGGTCGTGCTCGTAGTCCCGGCCGACCAGGGAGTAGTAGACCTGATGGGCCACATAGCGACTCCAGCCGTGCCGATCGGCGACGGCGAGGGATCGCATCAGCTGCCAGCCGGCGAAGTTGGACACCCCGGCGTACCGGATCTTGCCGGCGGTGACGAGGTCGTCGATGGTCGAGACCACCTCCTCGATCGGGGTGCCGGCATCGAAGGCGTGCAGCTGGAACAGGTCGAGATGGTCGGTCTGCAGTCGCCGCAGGGCGTCCTCGCAGACCCGGATCAGCCGGGCCCGGGAGGTGCCGGCGTCCTGCGGACCCTCCCCCATCGGCAGACCGGCCTTGGTCGAGATCAGCACCTCGTCGCGGCGGCCCTTCAGTGCCGCACCGAGCACCTCCTCCGAGGCGCCATCGGAATAGACATCGGCGGTGTCGAACATGGTGAGTCCCGCGTCCAGGCAGATGTCGATCAGTCGGGAGGCCTCCGTGACATCGGTGGTCCCCCAGTTACCGAACAGCGGCCCGCTGCCGCCGAAGGTCCCGGCCCCGAACGACAGCTCGGGCACGATCAGCCCCGAATCCCCGACCCTGCGATACTCCATGATCCAACTCCTAACGGTATTTTAGTTCCGTTAGTGGACGCTAGCACGGATCCGTGATTAACGGTACTGTGGTCCCGTTATGACTGAGTCGGTGGGAACGCGGCCGGGTGGCCGGACCGCGCGGGTACGCCAGGCGGTGCTGCGTGCGACCGGGGATCTGCTCGCCGAGCGGGGGTTCGCAGGTCTCGATCTGACCGAGCTCGCCGAACGCGCCGGAGTCGGGCGGACCACCGTCTATCGACGCTGGGGGTCGGCCACCGAACTGATCCGCGATCTGCTGGAGTCGATGGCCGAGGACTCCCTGCCGCGGGTCGACACCGGGTCGCTGACCGGGGACCTGCGAGCCAACGCGCGCCTGGTCCGCACGACGCTGAGCGACCCCCGCCAGGGCCGACTGTTCCGCGCGCTGATCATGGCCGGGGCCGGCGACGAGGCGGCCGCCGAGGCGCTGCACCGGTTCTATGCGACCCGGATCGATGAGTGGGCACCCTGCGTCACCGACGCCGTCGCGCGCGGCGAGCTGGCCGAGGGCACCGACGCCCGCCAGGTGATCCAGGCGGTGTCCGCGCCGCTCTACTACGCCTTCCTGGCCAGCGGCGAGCCACTCACCGAGGAGTTGGCCGACCGGGCAGCCGACGCGGCCATCGCAGCCGCCCGGGTGGGGGTGTTCGACTGATCGCTCGATTTCTGGCGGCCGTGGCTGCGCACGGCGGGCCGGGCGATGAGCGTGGGTTCAGCGCTGCTCGACGTGCTCCGGGTCCTGGTCGGGGCGGGTGTCGACGCCCTCCTCGGGGATGTCGATCTTGCGCATCTGCCGGCGCATGCTGCGGAAGAGCAGCGCCGAGGCGCCGCCCAGCACCAGGATCAGCACCAGCGGGATCCAGCCTGCGACCACCGAATTGGGGTCGATGTCCAACGGCAGCATGAGCCCTCCCTCCACGAGGAGGACTCTACGCCTGGACCGCGATCCCGGCGAACAGATCCTCCTCGGGCGTCTCCGAGCCGGTCTGGTCGATGACGAGTTCGAACTCCTCGGTCGGCCAGACCTCGCGCTGCACCTCGAGCGGCACGTGGAACCAGGCCCCGTTCGGGTCGACCTGCGTACCATGCGCGAGCAGCGCCCGGTCGCGGACCGAGAAGTAGTCGGCGCACTCGACCGCGGTGGTGATCCGCGAGTCCGGCACCCGGTTCGAGTCGTCCCAGTTGGCGAGCCGCTCGGCGTACGGCGACTCGAAGCCGCGATCCAGCATCGCCTCGTGCAGGGCGATCGTGCGCTGCCGGTTGAAGGTGTGCTGGTAGTAGACCTTGCTCACCTGCCAGGGCTCGCCGTGCTCCGGCCACTTCGTCGGATCGGCGGCCTGTTCGACGGCGATCAGGCTGATCCGGTTGGTCTGGATGTGATCGGGGTGCGGGTAGCCACCCAGCTCGTCGTAGGTGGTCAGCACCTGCGGCCGGAACTGCCGGATCACCCGGACCAGTTCCCCGGCCGCCTGCTCCGGATCCTGCAGCGCGAAGCAGCCGTCCGGCAGCGGCGGCAGCGGGTCGCCCTCGGGCAGCCCGGAGTCGACGAAGCCGAGCCAGGTCTGCTCGATGCCCAGGATCGCCCGCGCCCGATCCATCTCGCGGCGGCGCACCTCGGCGAGGTGGTTGATGATGTCGGGGCGGTCCATCGCCGGGTTGAGGATCGACCCCCGCTCGCCCCCGGTGCAGGTCGCGACCATCACCCGGACGCCCTCATCGACGTATTTCGCGGTCACCGCCGCGCCCTTGCTCGACTCGTCGTCGGGGTGCGCGTGCACGTGCAGCAGGCGGAGCTGGTCGCCGTCAGCGGTACGCCGGGGGCGGGTGGTGGTCGTGCTCGTCAAGGTCGGACTCCATGGGTGTCGAACGGTCAGCCAACCCAAGCAAACACCAGATCGGCCCGAGAGATTCCCGCCGGTCACTAACCTGTTCTCGTGAGCCTGTCCCCCGCGGAGCGGATCGCCGCCCGATACCCCGACGCCCGACGCCCCTGGTTGAAGTGGGTGGTGGCACTCATCGTGCTCCCGCTGCTGGGGGTCTGGTTGTGGATCTCGGTCGATCAGTCGAACCCGCCGGTGACCGCCCAGGTGGTCAGCTTCACCGTGACCGGCAACAACACCATCAACATCACGCTGATGATCGACCGCTCCTCCGCCGACGTCACCGGGCGCTGTCTGGTGCAGGCGACCGCGCAGGGCGGTGAGCAGGTCGGTGAGGTCTGGTACGCCGTCGCCGCCGCGGATCGCGAGGTCACCCAGGAGCAGGTCTCGCTGCGCACCTTCCGGCCGCCGGTGAGCGCCACCATCAGCAAGTGCCAGGGCGGCTGAACAGCGCGCCACGATTGCCTGGGCCGGGGGTGTTGGTAATCTTGTGCGATGGCAGAAATCACCGAGACCAACACCATCTGGCTCACCCAGGAGGCCTACGACAAGCTCGCCGACGAGCTCGCGTACCTCGAGGGTGAGGGGCGCACCGAGATCGCCAACCGGATCGCCGCGGCCCGTGACGAGGGGGACCTGCGCGAGAACGGTGGCTACCATGCCGCCCGCGAGGAGCAGGGCAAGCAGGAGGCCCGGATCGCGCAGCTGCAGGACATGCTGCGTCGTGCCGAGGTCGGCGATGCCCCCACCAATACCGACCAGGCGGTCCCGGGCACCAAGATCACCATCGCCTTCGACGGCGACCCCGACGACACCGACACCTTCCTGCTCGGCTCCCGCGAGCTGCTCGGACTGGACGATGCCGCCGACGAGGTCAACGTCTACAGCCCGCAGTCCCCGCTCGGCGCGGCGATCCTGGACAAGAAGGTGGGCGACACCGTCTCCTACGAGACGCCCAACGGGAAGTCCATCTCCGTGAAGATCACCAAGGTGGAGGCTTTCACCGGCTGAACATCGATTTCCGCCAGCAACGAGCCGCCCCGGGTGATCCGGGGCGGCTCGTTGGTTGTGCGGGGTCTCCGGGGCGTACGCCGCCCCGGACGTCGGGCGTCAGCCGGCCAGCAGCCGCTGGGCCTCGGCCGGGCTGAGTTCACCGCTGGCGACCTGGGCCAGGATCGTGTCCCGGTCCACCCCGCCCGCGGTGTCGGCGGTCGTCTCGGTCGGGGCGCTCGTCGGCTGCTCGCCCTCGCCCTCCTCGCCGGAGAGGCCGAGCTTCATCAGCAGCTGGGTGAGCCGCAGTCGCGCGGTCGGATAGGACACCCCGAGATGCTTCTCCACCTCCCGCAGGTTGCCGCGGGAGGCCAGGAAGACCCGCAGGGTCTCGATCTCGGCGGGGTTCAGTGCGCAGAACTCGCACGAGGTGAACACCCCCGCCAACTCCGATCCGCAGGTGGTGCAGCCGAGCCGGGTGACGTGCAGCTGGTCGCCGCAGACCGGGCAGTCGCTCGGCGGGCGGTGCGGTTCGTCCAGGGTCCGCTCACCGTGGGAATGCGTGCTCATCGATCGCCTCCGTTCTCGGTACCGACCCGGACCACCGCGTGGCCCATCACCACACCGACATCCAGCCGGGCGGCCCCGTTGCCCATCACCACTTCGTCACCGGCGCCGGTGTGCCCACCGGCCCAGACCACCTTGCCCAGTTGGGATTCCGCGCGCACGGTGACATTCGAGTCGTCGTCCAGCTGGACGTTCAGCGAACCGGATTCACAGCGGATCCGGGAGCGGCCGGTCGCGATCCGGCCCTTGACGGTGGCCTGACCGGCCTGCACCAGCACGTCGTGCGCCTCGCTCAATCCGGTGAGCTTGGCGCCACCGGCGGTGACCCGGACCTTGCCCAGGTAGCGGACGTCCTCACAGGTCAGCGACCCGGCGGTCAGCTCCACATCGACGATCAGGTTCGGGTTGACCCGGATGAACAGTTCCTTGCCCAGACCGAGATTGCGCACGTCGTCGAGACTGCGCGGCGGGCGGAGCAGGGTGAAGCCGTCGATCGAGGCGCCGATCTCACCGTCGGAGGAGATCTCCAGCACCGATCCATTGCGGCGCAGCACATGGGCGCCGTCGACGGAGGCGGTGGCCACCCGCGGTTCACCGACCACCCGGACCCGGCGGCCGACGGCTCGGATCGAGACCCGGTCGACGCCCTTGGTGTTGGCGGTGCGGCGGTCGGCGGTGGGGACCTCGTCGTCACCGGCGGGCGGCTCGGCACCCTCGGTACGCGGGGTCTCCGCAGTCGGCGGCGCGGTTCGCGGGTCGGCCTCGGTGTCGGGCTGGTCGCCGACGACCCGGCTGAAGGTGTCCCGGGCGTACTGCTGCCAGCGCGGCCGGGGGCGCTCCCCCGCAGCCGAGGAGTCCGCCCCGGCACCGGCCGAGGTACCGGTGCTGCCGGTGGTGGACCCGGCACTCGATCCGGCGCTGGCGCCGGCAGGAGCGCCGGTGAGCGCCTCGATGCGGCGCGAGGCCTCGGCGGAATCGATCCGCCCGGCGGCAAGATCCTCGAGGATCGGTGTGAGGTCTGGAGTGCTCATGACCCAAATGTAAAACGGACTTGCGACTATCTAAAGGGTCACTTTCCACTATCGGGTGTGGTTGGGGGAAGACCCGGGGTGACGATCAACGTGCTCGTGCCTGCGGCGACCTGCAGCCGGGCGGGTACGCCGAGCGGCACGCTCTCCGCACCCGGGCCGTGCCCGAAGCTGAAGCCCGCACCGATCGGCACCCCGAGCCCGCCGAGCAGTTCGCCGACCAGCAGGCGTACCTCGTCGACGACGCAGCCGCGCCAGCTGCCCAGCACGATGCCGGCGACACCGTCGAACCAACCGGCCCGCAACAGCGCGGTGAGATAGCCGTCCAGGTGATAGGTCTCCTCGTTGATGTCCTCGAGCAGGACCAGGGCACCGGTGTTGTCGACCGGCGGCCGGCTGCGGGCGGCCAGCGTCATCGCCAGCAGCGACAGGTTGCCGCCGATCAGCGTCCCGGTCGCGGTGCCGTCGACCAAGGCGTCCGAGCCGGCGTGATCGAGCTCGGCCGGATCGCCGAACAGTGCCTGCCGGAATGACTCGGTGGCTGCCGGATCGTCAAGCAGGTCAGCGGTTGCGGGCATCGGGGTGAACCAGCTGGGTACGCCGAGCTGTTCGCGCAGCAGCTCGTGCAGGGCGGTGATGTCGGAGCTGCCGTAGACCGGTTTGGGCGGGCAGGACCGCAGCGCCGCCAGGTCGAGGTGGTCCAGCATCCGGGCGGTGCCATAGCCACCGCGGACCGCGATGATGCCGCGGAACTGCGGATCGCACCAGGCCCGCTGGAAATCCGCGGCCCGCAGCTCGTCGGCACCGGAGAGATAACTCGCCCACCGATGGGCCGCCCGGGCCGAGGGCAGGCGTACCGGAACCAGCCCCCAACCGGTGAGCAGCTCCTCCGCCGCCGCCAACTTCTCCGGCGGCGGCGGGCCGGCCGGGCCGAGCAGCGCCACCCGGTCACCCGGCACCAACGGCCCCAGGGGGTCGGTCACCGGGGCACCCCCAGGCCGCGCGGCGCGGCGGCGAGCAGGGTCTTGGTGTAGTCGTGCTGGGGATCCAGCAGTACCTGTTCCACGGGCCCATCCTCGACGATCTGCCCGTTGCGCATCACCAGCACCCGGTCGGCGATGTTCCAGGCCAGTCCGAGATCGTGGGTGATCACCAGCGCGCCGAGCCCCAGGGTGCGGCGCAGATTCAGCAGCAGGCCGAGGATCTCACCGCGCACCGAGGCGTCCAGGGAGGCGACCGGTTCGTCGGCGACCAGATATTCCGGGTCCAGCGCGAGCGCCCCGGCGATCACCACCCGCTGCCGCTGCCCGCCGGAGAGCTCCTGCGGCAGTGCGGCGAGGAACCGCTCGGGCGGGGTCAACTCGGCGGCACGCAGCGCCCGGGAGACCCGTTCCACCTCGTCGCCACCCAGCCCGTGCACCCGGGGCCCCTCGGCGACCGCGTCGAGGACGGTGTGCTTGGGGTTGAGTGCCCCACTCGGGTCCTGCAGGACGAACTGGACCTTCCGCCGGTACGCCTTCAGCGCGGCTCCCCCGCGCGGCATCGGCCGGCCGTCGAACAGCACCTCACCGGAGGTGGGTCGCTGCAGCCCGAGCACCGTCCGGGCCAGGGTGGTCTTGCCCGACCCGGACTGACCGACCAGCGCCACCACCTCCCCCTGGCGGCACCCCAGCGAGACGTGGTCGACCGCCCGCAGCCGCTTGCCCCGGGCCCGGAAGTCGACCACCAGATCGCGCACCTGGAGCAGTTCGGCACCGAGCTCCCGGTCACGGTCCCGGGCGACGGCGTCGGGATCGAACTCCTCCTCCCGCGCGGCGCGACCGACACGCAACCGGGACCGTTCGTCACCGATCGTCGGGAACGCGGCCGCCAGCTCCCGGGTGTGCGGATGTTGCGGGTCGGCCACCACCGCAGCCGTCTCCCCCTGTTCGACGATCCGCCCGGACTGCATCACCACCAGCCGCTGGCAGACCTGGGCGAGCACCGACAGGTCGTGGCTGATCATGATCAGCGTCAACCCGCGTTCGCTGACCAACTCGGAGAGCACCTGCAGCACCTGGGCCTGGACCACCACATCGAGGGCGGTCGTCGGCTCGTCGGCGATGATGATGTCGGGGTCGCAGGCGAGCGCCATCGCGATCATCACCCGCTGCTTCTGGCCGCCGGAAAGCTCGTGTGGATAGGCATCCGCGCGATCGGCGGGCAACTCGACCCGGGCCAGCAGCTCGGTCACCCGGCGGTCGCGGGCCGCCTGGTCGGCCCAGCGTTCGTCGGCGTGCAGGCTGAGCGCCTCGGCGATCTGCCAGCGGATCCGGCGGACCGGATTGAGCGAGTGCATCGCGCCCTGGAAGACGATCGCCGCGGCGGTCCAGCGGACCGCGCGGACCCGCCCCCAGTTCATCGTGGTCACGTCCTCACCGTCGACCAGGATCTCACCGCTGACGGCGGCGCTGCGTGGCAGCAGCCGCAGCGCGGTCGCGGCGAGGGTGGACTTGCCGCAGCCGGATTCACCGGCCAGCCCCACCGATTCACCGGAGCCGATCCGCAGGCTGACATCGTCGACGGCCGGCGGGTCGTCCGCGCGGGATCGGTAGCGTACGCTCACCCCGCGCCATTCCAGGGTGGTCATCGGCGCTCCCGCAGGGTGGGGTTGACCACGGCCTCCAAGGCCCGGCCGACCAGGGTGAAACAGAGCACGACGATCACGATCGCGATCCCCGGGGGCAGCACGAACCACCAGTAGCCGGCGGTCGCCGCACCGGTGTCGAGGGCGCTCTTCAGCATCGACCCCCAGGAGATCTGCGTCGGATCACCGAGGCCGAGGAAGGACAGCGTGGACTCCGAGATGATCGCCGAGCCGACCATCAGCGTGGTGTTCGCCAGCACCAGCGGGATCACCGCCGGCAGCACGTGCCGGAGCAGCAGATGGCCGTGCCCGCCGCCGAGGGCCTGGGCCCGTTCGATGTAGGGCCGGGCCTCGATGGTGAGGGTCTGCGAGCGAACGATCCGCGCGGTCGCGGCCCAGCTGGTCAACCCGATGGCGATCACGATGGTGAGGACGCCGCGGGTCAGCATCGTGGAGAGCACGATGGCCAGCACCAGGCTGGGGATGACCAGGAAGAAGTCGATGATGCGGAGCAGCACGAGCTGGGTCACACCGGTGAAGTGACCGGCCAGCATCCCCATCAGGGTGCCGATCAGCATCGACATCAAGGTCGCGGAGAACCCGACCACCAAGGAGATCCGCGATCCCCACAGCAGCATGCCGAGCACATCGCGGCCCACCGGATCGGTGCCGAGCAGATGGGCCGCCGAGGGTGGCTGGTTGGCCGAGGCGGTCAACCGGGTGACATCGAAACTGTCGAAGGGCACCAGCAGCGGCGCCAGCAGGGCGAGCGCCAGCACGCACAGCAACCCGATCAGCCCGACCAGGCCGGCCCGGTTGGCGGCGAAGAGGGCCCAGTTCGCGGCGACCCGTTGCCGCCGCCGGCGGCTGGCGATGGCGGTCGCGGAGGTGGCCGGTCCGGTCGTCGGTTCGGAGCTCATCAGGCGACCTTCAATCTCGGGTCCAGCACCCGATAGAGCAGGTCGGCGACGAAGTTCATCAGCACCACGATGCTGGAGAAGACCACGAAGGTTCCCTGCAGCAGTGGCAGATCCGGGCCGTCGAGCGCCTGGAAGGTGAGATAACCCAGCCCCGGCCAGGAGAACACCGTCTCCACGGTGATCGCACCGCCGATCAGGTGGCCGAGGGTGAGGAAGATCAGCGTCACCGTCGGCAGCAGGGCGTTCGGGACCGCATGCCTGGTGCGGACCAGGTCCTCCCGCAGGCCCTTGGCGCGGGCGGTGGTCAGATAGTCGGCGTTCATCTCCTCCAGCACCGAGGCGCGCATCACCATCAGATACTGGGCATAGACCACCGCCACCATGGTGAGCACCGGCAGCACCAGATGTCTGGCCACGTCCAGGGCGTACGCCAACCCGGTGGCGGTGCTGCCCGGGGTGGTCATGCCGCCGGTCGGGAACCACTGCAGGGTGCCGCCGAAGAGCATCAGCAGCAGCAGACCCAGCCAGAAGGTGGGCACCGACCAGAACACCAGCGCGATCCCGGTCTGCGCCTTGTCGAAGGTGGAACCGCGCCGCCAGGCCACCCGCTGACCCAGCCACAGGCCGAGCACCACCGAGATCGCGGCCGCGGTGCCGGTGAGCAGCAGGGTGGACCCCACCCGTTCCCCGATCAGCTGGGTGACCGGGGCGTCGTAGGTGTAGGAGGTGCCCAGGTCACCGGTGACCAGCCCGGTCAGGTACTTCCAGAACTGCACCGGCAACGGCTGGTCCAGCCCGAACTGCTCGCGCAGCCGGTCCACGTCCGCGGCACTGACCCGGCGGCCGCGGGTCATCGTGATCGCCGGATCGCCAGGCAGGATTCGGAAAACGAAGAATCCGACCACCACGATGAGGATCAGGCTGATCGCGGCACCGATCGCCCGATTGAGCACATAGCGACCCAGTCCGGCGGGTGCCGGGACGTCCTCGAGCGCGCTCGGGTCGCTGGTCTCCGCCAGGCTCATTCACGATCCTCGGCGGGCTTGCGGCGACGCATGGCGAAGAATCCACCGGCCAGGGCCAGCACGGCGACGACACCGACACCGATCCACAGCCCGGTGTTCGAGCTGCCGCCGCCGGCGGTCTGTGCCTGGGTGTCACCGGCCTGCACCGGGGTGGCGCCGTAGTAGCCCCAGTAGCCGTTCTGGTTGGTGATCGTGCCGGTGTTCTCCGGCTGCTTGGTGAAGTTCGCGAACCGGTCGCTGCGGTACGCCTCCAGGTAGTCGGCGTAGTAGACGATGTCGATCACGTTGGCCTGGTAGGCGATGGTCCAGGCCTGCTTGACCAGGTCGGCCCGCTTGGCCGGATCGAGCTCGGAATGCTGCTGGGCATAGAGCTGGTCGAACTTCGGGTCACACCAGTTGTTCTCGCTGGTCGCACCCGACCCGTCGGCGTTCGGCCGCGAGGAGCACAGGTTGATCGACAGCTGGTAGTCGGGGTCGGGCCCGATGCTCCAGCCGGTGAAGTACAGGTCGTACTTGCCGAGGGTCGAGTCGTTGTTGACCTGGGTGTTGCTGACCATCGAGGTCTCGACCGGGATCCCGACATCGCTCAGCCACTGCTTCACGAAGTCGGCCAGCTGGGCATGGGTGGCATCGGAGCTGCGGCCCATCAGCCGCAGCTTGAGCGGCTTGCCCGACGGGTCGACGCGGACCCCGTCGGCGCCCCTGCGGTAGCCGGCCTGGTCGAGCAGCTGGTTGGCTTTCGCCGGGTCGAAGGTGCGCTCGCTGGCACCGGCGGCGAGGCCGAAGTAGTCGGGATAGACGGTGGGCTCCTGGGTGATGCCCGGCTTGCCCAGGCCACCGAGCACCCGCTCCAGCAGCACCTTCTTATCGATCGCGGTCAGGATCGCCTCGCGGACCTGCGGGTTCTGCAGGGCGGGATTCCCATCACCCAAAGGCTTTCCAGCCGCATCGACGGCACCGGGGTTGATCGCCAGACCCTGGTAGCGCCGGCCCTCACCGTTGTTCGCGGTGATGCCCTGCTGGTTCTTCAGCGAGTTGAACTGGGCCGGGGTGAGCCCGTTGACCAGGTCGATCTCACCGGCGCGCAGACCCTGCACCGCGGCGTCCAGGTTCTTGTAGTAGACGAAGGTGATTCCGCCGATCTTCGGTGCACCGCGGAAGAACTTCGGGTTGGCGGTGAGCTCGATCGACTGGCCCTTGACGTACTTGGTCATCAGGAACGGCCCCGAGCCGACGATCGGTTGACCGTCGGAGAGGTCGTTGTTGGTCTTGGCGGCATCGAGCTTCTCCCAGATGTGCTTGGGCACGATCGGCAGTTCGTTGCCGGGGTTGGAGGCCTGCGGTTCCTTCATGGTGATCACCACGGTCTGCGGGTCCTTCGCCTCCACCGAGGTCACATTCTCCACCAGGGAACCGTTCGCGGTCTGCAGCTCCTCCTTCTGCTGCATCTGCTGGAAGGTCCAGGCCGCGTCCTCGGCGGTGATCGGCTGGCCGTCGGACCAGCTGCGGCCGGCCGGGATGGTGAAGGTCCAGGTCTTCGCGTCCGGGCTGGCCTCCCACTTGTTCGCCAAACCCTCGGTGAGCTTGTTGTCCGGCCCCCACTGCACCAGCGGCTCATACTGCATCCGGTTGATCTGGGTGGAGGTCAGCAGCACCGTCTTGAACGGGTTGAAGTTGTCGATGTCGGCGGTCACGGCCACCTTCAGCACCGGCGCGTCGGCCGCCCGCGCGGTCGGCGTACCGACCCAGGGCAGCAGGGCGACGAGCAGCACCCCGAGGGCAGCCAGCAACCTGGACCATGACGATGTGCGACGACTGGACATGCGACCTCCTGGTGCGAGTTGCGCGCCAGACAACCGGAGCGGTGAGGCCGCGGTCAAGAGGTATGCGTCAATTGTTTCCTTCCTGAAACGTAGGTGCGTGAAATGTTGACGACGGTTTGGCAGAGTGGGAGGGGTGAGTCCTACCGAGACCGACGGTGACACCGAGACCGATGTCGTACGCCTGTGCGGTGAGCTGATCCGCTTCGACACCACGAACTGGGGCGGCGGCCGCGCCCGCGGCGAACGCGCCTGCACCGAGTTCGTCGCCGACACCCTGCGCACCGCCGGCTGGCAACCGGAGATCCTGGCCCGCCCGGACGCACCCGAGCGGACCAACCTGCTGCTCCGGGTCGCGGGCTCCGAGCCCGAGCTGCCGGGGGTGCTGGTCCAGGGCCATCTGGACGTGGTGCCGGCGGAGGCCGAGCAGTGGACACACGATCCGTTCGCCGGCGAGGTGGCCGACGGGTACCTCTACGGACGGGGCGCGCAGGACATGAAGGACGCCTGCGCGATGTCACTGAGCACCCTGCTGCAGTGGGCCCGCGACGGCGTCCGCCCACGCCGCGACGTGCTGTTCGCCTTCGTCGCCGATGAGGAGGACACCGGGGCCCACGGGGCCGAGTGGCTGGTCGACAGATATCCGGATCGGTTCGCCGGAATCGGTTGCACCATTGGCGAATCCGGCGGTCACTGCGAGGCGCTGCGGACCACGACCGGCGAGGCGGTGCACCTCTATCCGGTGGCCTGTGCGGAGCGGGGTTCGATGCATCTGCGGCTGACCGCCCACGGCGCCTCCGGCCACGGGTCGCGGCCGACCGGTGCGGATGCGATCAGCCGGTTGCTGGCGGCGGTGACCCGGCTGCGCGAGTACCGCTGGCCGCTGCACCTGGCCCCGGTGGTACGAGCTCAGCTGACCGAATCGGCGTGCGCTCTCGAGTTGCCCGCCGAGGTCGTCACCGACCTGGCGGCCACCGACGAAGCGACGGCCGAGGTGGCCGTGCGGGCGGTGATCGCCGCCCTCGGCGATGATGCCGGTCCGCTGCCGTGGACGATCCGGGCGTCGGCGACGCTGACGATGCTGAACGCCGGCTACAAGGTGAACGTGATCCCCGGGGCGGCGACCGCGGAGTTCGACGTCCGCTGCCCACCCGGTTTCGTCGACCAGCTCGACGCCACCCTGGCCGAGCTGCTCGGGCCGCGGCAGGGCGAAGCGGTCGAGTGGGAGCACAGCACCTATCAGCCACCGGTGGCCGCTCCCCTGGACGGTCCCTGGCTGGCCGCGATCCGTCGGGTGATCGGTGAGTTCGACCCGCTCGGGACGGTGATCCCCGGCTGCCTGGGCGGTGGTACCGATGCGAAGGCGTTCGCCCGGATCGGGATCCCGGGTTACGGATTCACCCCGCTCGGCCCCGACCCCGACGGTCGACGCTCCGAGGGTCAGCACGGCGTGGACGAGCGGGTACCGGTCACCTCCCTGGTCACCGGCCAGCAGATGCTGCGCCGCTTCCTCGAAACCGTCTGACCCGACGGTCATCGAGTAGCTGCCCCGGCGCAGCGAAGCCGCCCTCACGGTCATCGAGTAGCTGCCCCGGCGCAGCGAAGCGGAGCCGGGGCAGCGTGTCGAGATGACCAGACTCAGCCAGCCAGCTCATCGGCGACCGCGCGACCGATCTCCCGCATCGCCGCCAGCACCCGGTCGCGCACCTCGGGGCGCCCGTCCGCCCAGTTGGCCGCTGCGGCGTACGCCAGGGTGCGGCCGCCGGCACTCACCAGGCCGATGTCGATCCGGGCGGTCTCGATGGTGCCGGTCTTGTTCACCAGCCGTACGCCGCGGTCCGGTCCGGTGTGCGCGAGCGGGTCGAGCCCGAAGGCGCCGGCCACCATCGACAGGTCGGTATCGGTGGCCAGCCAGCCGAGCACCCGGTCGGCGGCCTCCCGACCGAGCACCTCACCGCGATGCAACCGACCCAGCAGCGCGGACAACTCGTCGGCCCGACCCACCGAGAGGGTGGGTGGATCGGTCGGGCGGCGTCCCTCGCGTACCCGGTCCAGCAGTGCCGACTCCGCGCAGCCGAGCCGCCGGGCCATCCGGCGGACCGGCTCGATGCCGACCCGGCGCAGCAGCACGTTGGTCGCCAGGTTGTCGCTGACCGCACCGATCAGCAGGCAGAGATCGGCCAGCGGCAGGGAGCGGCTGCGCAGCTGGTACCAGAGCCCGGAGTCGGCGACCCACTCGTCATCGTCCCAGCGCAACGGCTCGTCCGGATCGAGCTCCCCCGCCGCCAACCGGGCAGACACCTCGGCCAGCAGGAACACCTTGCCGACGCTGGCGGTCCGCAGCAATCGCTCCGGATGGTGGGCGTACAGCACCCGATCATCGCTCGCGTCCCGGACGCAGATGCTCCAGTCGGCCGTCGGGGGAAGTTCGATCGCGCGCACCCCGCATCCCTACCAAACTCTTGGGGCCAAACGGCCGGTCCGGCGCCGCAACACCGGCCATAACTGCTGACAAAGTGCATCGGAGTATTTGCATAGTGCAAGTAATGGATTTATGCTTGTTTGGTGCAAGCATCAGAAACACCGGCGGATGTCGCCGACCGGCTCATCGACGCGATGGTCGGAATGGCCAGGGCCGCCAAGCGGTCCCAGCGGTTCGCGGTCGATCAGGGCAGCTACTTCATGCTGCATCTGCTCGAACTGCGCGGTGAGCTCCGGCTGACCGAGCTCGCGGCGGCCGCCGAGTTGGACACCTCCACCGTCTCCCGGCACCTGCGCCAGCTCGAGGATTCGGACCTGGTCTCCAGCAAACCCGACCCGGGTGACCGGCGGGCGAAGCACTTCACGCTCACCGCCGGTGGCGAGGCGCTGCTGGAGCGGGCCCGCACCGAACGCCGGGCGCTGCTCAGCGAACGGCTGTCCACCTGGTCGACCGACGATGTGACCACCCTGGAGCGCCTGATGACCCGACTGGCCGATGAGGTGCTCCAGTCCAACCCCGCCAAGTGCCCCGAACCCGAAGACCCCGAAACCGAAGACCCCGAAACCGAAGACAAGGATCCCCTGACCCCGAATGACAATGACAACCCGCAGCACCGGAAGGAAACCCGTGGCTGAGTCCACCGCGCCGACCGCCGACGCTCCCGTGGCCAAGGAGGAGTTCCACCTGGACGCGGCCGGCAAGCGCGTCTTCATCGGCCTGATGCTGGGCATGCTGGTCGCCTCCATCAGCCAGACCATCGTCGGCCCCGCACTGCCCCGGATCGTCGCCGAACTCGGCGGCATGGAGCACTACTCCTGGCTGGCCACCGCGGCCATGCTGGTCTCGGCGATCACGGTGCCGATCGTCGGCAAGCTCTCCGACCTCTATGGTCGCCGGCCCTTCTATCTGGCCGGTCTGGTCGTGTTCATGCTCGGCTCGGTGATTTCCGGCTTCGCGCAGAACTTCTGGATGCTGGTCGGCGCCCGCGCGATCCAGGGCCTGGGCATGGGCACCCTGATGCCGCTGTCCCAGACGATCATCGGCGACCTGGTACCGCCCCGCTTCCGCGGCAAGTACCAAGGGGTGATGGGTGCGGTCTTCGGCCTCACCTCGGTCGCCGGCCCGCTCGCCGGTGGCTTCATCACCGACCACTGGGGCTGGCGCTGGCTGTTCTTCGTCACCCTGCCGATCGGCCTGGTCGCACTGGTCGCGATCGGCCGCTTCCTGCACCTGGCTCACGAACCGCGCAAGGTGAAGATCGACCTGTTCGGCATCTTCACGATGGCGATCGCGCTGATCTGCCTGCTGCTCGCCACCTCCTTCGGCGGCACCACCTGGGCCTGGTCGTCCTGGCAGATCATCACCCTGTACGCCGTGGGCCTGGTCTTCACCGGCATCTTCATCTTCGCCGAGACGCGCGCCATCGATCCGGTGCTGCCGCTGCGCCTGTTCCGCAGCTCGATCTTCACCCTCAGCTGCATCGCCAGCTTCGCCGTGGCGATCATGATGTTCGGCGCGATCATCTACATCCCGGTGTACGCCCAGGGTGTGATCGGGGTGAACGCCACCAACTCCGGGCTGATCCTGATGCCGATGATGCTCGGCCTGATCATCCTCGGCATCGTCGTCGGACAGCTGGTCACCAAGACCGGCCGCTACAAGGAATTCCTGCTGCTCGGCAACATCGTGATGCTGATCGGCTACTGGCTGCTGTCCCGGCTGCACTGGGGGTCCACCCAGCTCGACCTGACCCTGGCGATGGTCGTCATCGGCGTCGGCCTGGGCACCTGCATGCAGCTCTACACCCTGGTCATCCAGAACAACTCCCGCCGCCAGGATCTCGGCGTCTCGACCGCCTCCAGCCAGTTCTTCCGCAACGTCGGCTCCACCGTCGGGATCGCGATCTACGGCACGGTGATGACCACCACCATGCACACCGCGATCGGTAAGTACCTGCCCGCCGGTGCGGCGGCCCAGGCCGGTGGCGCGATGAACGCCTCCGCGGTGCTCGACCCGAGCGTGCTCGCCCAGCTGCCGCCGGCGATCGCCGACGCCGTCCGGCAGGGGCTGGCCGATGCGCTGCACAACACCTTCCTGATCGGCCTGCCGGTCGGTGCGCTGGCGCTGCTGGCGACCCTGTTCATCAAGGCGGTACCGCTGCGGGACACCGTGCACACCCCGACCGAGGCCGGCCGGGAGGTGCTCGACTCGATGAACCAGACCAGCGGCTCACCGAACGAGCTGGTACCGACCCTGAGCGGCCATGGCCGGACCCGGGAGCGGATCCTCGGCCTTCAGTACGCGCTGCTCGCCGAGGAGGCGGCCAAGCCGGGCCGGGAGCTGCTCCGCGAGGGCGTGACCGGCCTGGGCGACGGGGATCTGGAGCGTGGGATCGCGCTGTTGCGCTGCACCGCCGCGATGCTCTGCTCCGAGGACGAGGCGGAGGTGGCCCGCGCCGAGGGGCAGGCCGCCGAGGTCGCCGCCCGGGCCCAGAAGCCCGGCGGCGTGCTCAGCCCCGAGCTGCGCAAGGACCTGGCCGTGCTCGCCGCCGAACAGGATCGGGCGATCGTGCTGGCGCGGATCGAGGAACCGGTCGAGCAGCGCTACCAGGCCGTCGACATCGGCAAGCTGCACGAGGCCGGCAGCGACCTCGCCGCGGCGTACATGGTCGACATCCGCAACCCCGAGCCCAGCCCGCGGCACGCCGCGGACTGAGCCTGGGTCGATCGTTCCCGCTCAGGCCCTCGCCGGTTCGTCACCGGCGGGGGCCTGTCCCTTCTGATCGGCGCCAGCCAGCGGGTCGTCGACGCCCTCGGGCGTACGCCCGCTCGCGCAGTATTCGATGAAGGTCTTGCCGAACGCCATGATCGGCACCACCAGCAGCGCTCCGATGATGCCGGCGACCGAGATGCCCAGGGTGATGCCGAACATCACCGCCATCGGGTGCAGGGCGACGGCCTTGCCCATCAGCAGCGGCTGCAGCACGTTGCCCTCGAGCTGGTTCACCAGGATGATCACGCCGAGCATGATCAGCGCCTGCACCCAGCCCACCGTGACCAGGGTGACCAGCACCACGACGAAGCCGGAGACCAGCAGACCGACGATCGGCACGAAGGCGGAGAGGAACAGCAGCGCACCCAGCGCCGGCGCCATCGGTACGCCCATCACGATCGCGGCGATCAGCGGGCCGACCGCGTCCACCGCGGCCACGATCACCGTGGTCCGGACGTAGGCGACCAGCGAGGTCCACCCCACCTGGCCGGCACCATCGGTCTTCTGCCGGGCCGCGGCCGGCACCAGCTTGAGCAGGAAGTTCCAGATCCGCCGGCCGTCGTAGAGCATGAAGAACATCGCCAGCAGCGCGAGCACCAGCCCGGTGAGGAAGTTGCCGACCGCACCACCGGCGGTCGCGGCATAGGTGGCGATCCGGCTCTGCTGCTGGCGCAGGTATTCGAAGGCCTGGCTGTAGTAGGAGTTCAGCTGGTCGGCGTTGATGTGCAGGGGCCCCTGGTCGAGCCACTGGGTCAGCTGCCCCCAGCCCTGGGTGACCCGCTCACCCAACTCCGCGGACTGGCCGGCGATGGTGATCCCGATGTAGGTGAGCACACCGCTGACCACCAGCAGGCCGCCGACCAGGGTGATCAGCGCGGCCAGCACCCGGGGCATGCCGGTCTTGTTCAGCAGCTTCGCGATCGGCGACAGGCCGGCGGTGAGCATGATGCCGATGGCCAGCGGAATGGTGACCGCACTCAAGGTGGCGACCAGCCAGCCGATGCCACCGGCCAGCGCCGCGAGCAGCAGCAGCCGCCACGCCCAGGCGGCACCGATCTGCACCCCGCGCGGCACCATCCGGTCGAAGTCCCGCTGGCGCTGCTGTTCGCCGACCTCGGCTCGCCGCTCCAGATCCTGTGCGCCCTGAACCCTGGCCAGTTCCGAGCGCAGCGCCCGGTTCTCCCGTTCAGCACGGTCACCCCGGCTGCTGAAGAACATGCCCCTCCTGGTGTCGTCGTGATGGGTGGTGTCGATGTTCCGAGCACTGTAGTACCCACAGCGCGGCGGGCGAGTATCCTCGCGCGGGTGGGTAGAGGTGTGGCGCTGCGGCAGTGGGTGCGGCGGCGTACCGACCTCCCCCGCGATGTCATCGTGCTGGGCCTGATCGCCTTCTGCGTGGCGGTCGGCTTCGGGGTGCTGATCCCGGTGCTGCCGGTGTTCACCAAATCGTTCGGTGTCAACAATCTGCAGGTCGGCATGGTGGTGTCGGCGTTCGCATTGGTACGCCTGGTGACCAGCCCGTTCTGTGGCCGGATCGCCGCGGTGCTCGGCGGGCGGGCCACGCTGGCGGTGGGGATCTGGATCGTCGCGGTCTCCAGTGCGCTGTCGGGGTTGGCGACGAGTTATCCGTGGCTGCTGGTGACGCGCGGGCTCGGCGGCGTCGGCTCGGCGATGTTCACCGTCTCGGCGATGACGCTGCTGCTGGACTCGGTGCCGCCCCGGTTGCGCGGCCGGGCCGCCGGGTTCTTCCAGAGCGGTTTCCTGCTCGGCGGGATGACCGGCCCGGCGATCGGCGGGCTGATCTCGCAGATCTCGCTGGCCGCACCCTTCTTCTATTACGCGGTGACGCTGGCGATCGCCGGCACCGTCGGGTTGCTGATGCTGCGCAACACCGGCGAGGCGCCCGCGGCGTCGACGACGGCGGCCCCGGTACGCCCGATGCGCGAGGTGCTGCGCGACCCGCGCTACCAGGCCGCCTGCCTGGCCAACCTCGGGCAGGGCTGGAACTCGATGGGCACCCGGACCGCGCTCACCCCGGTGCTGGTCGTCGAGGTGCTGCACCGCGACACCTCCTGGACCGGGATCGCCTTCGCCGTCGCGGCGGTCGTGCAGACCCTGGCGCTGGGACCGGTGGGCCGCTTCGTCGACACCGTCGGGCGGCGGCCCGCGCTGATCGCCGCCGGGTTGATCGGCGCGGCCGGGATGCTGGCCCTGCCCTGGGTGCCGAACATCTGGGCACTGATCGGGGTGCTCGCGGTCTATGGGCTGGCGGCCGCCGCGCTCGGTACCGCTCCCCCGGCGGCGGTCGGCGACGCGGCCGGCGCCCGCGGTGGGACGCCGGTCGCGGTCTTCTCGATGTGTTCCGACATCGGCGCGATCCTGGGCCCGATCGTGGCCGGCGCGATCGCCGATCAGGTCGGGATGCCGGCCGCGTTCGCGACCGGCGCGGTGCTGCTGCTGGCCGGGGCCGCGGTCAGCCTGCGGATGCCACCGGGCGTACCGGCCGCCGAACCAGTCACCGAATCCGAGGCAGGAGAACGCCGATGACCGCGAAACCGCTGACCGAACTGATCGCACCCGACTGGGCGGAGGCACTGGCCCCGGTCACCGGCGAGATCTCCGCGATGGGTGAGTTCCTGCGGGCCGAGATCGCCGCCGGCCGCGGTTATCTGCCCGCCGGGGAGAACGTGCTGCGCGCGTTCACGCTGCCGCTGGCCGAGGTGCGGGTGCTGATCGTCGGCCAGGACCCCTATCCCACCCCCGGTCATCCGGTCGGGCTGTCGTTCTCGGTGGCCCCGGACGTGCGCCCGCTGCCCAAGTCGCTGGTCAACATCTATCGCGAGTTGCACGACGATCTGGGCGTACCGCCGGCGCAGACCGGGGACCTGACACCCTGGTTCGACCAGGGGGTGCTGCTGCTGAACCGGTGCCTCACCGTGCAACCCGGCAAGTCGGCCTCCCACCGCAACAAGGGCTGGGAGAAGGTGACCCAGCGCGCCATCGAGGCGCTGGTGGAGCGCCGCGGCCCGCTGGTGGCGATCCTGTGGGGCCGCGACGCCCAGTCGCTGATCCCGATGCTGGGCGGGATGCCGCACGTGAAGTCCCCGCACCCCTCCCCGCTGTCGGCGCACAACGGCTTCTTCGGCTCCCGGCCGTTCTCCAAGGTGAACGCCCTGCTGGAGCGTCAGGGCGCCGACCCGATCGACTGGGATCTCAACTGAGGCGGGGTTCGCGGCGTTTCGGGGAGAGCTGGCCGGCGACCATCGCGGTGAGGGCGACGGCGAAACCGAGGAGCTGCAGCGCGCTCAGCGCCTCGCCGGCGAGCAGGACACCCAGGGTCGCGGCCATCAGCGGGGAGAGCAGGCCGAGCAGCGCCGTCGCGGTGACCGGCAGCCTGCCGATGCCGGCGAACCAGATCGTGTAGCTGAGCAGCCCACCGGCCAGCCCCAGCCACAGGTAACCGCCGACGGCGTACGAGTCGATACCGGCGGGGATCCCGTCGATCAGCAGCGCTGGTACCAGCAGCACCAGACCGGCCGCGGTGAGCAGCCAACCGCACAGCCCGACCGCACCGACCCCCGGCGGGCGTCCCCAGCGCTTGGTGAGCACCACCCCGACCCCCATCGACAGCGCCCCGGCGATCCCCGCGAGCACCCCGGTCAGATCCAGTCCGGCACCCGGTCCGAGGACCACCAGGCCGACCCCGAACACCCCGACCACACCCCAACCGACCCGCCACCGGGACAACCGCTCCCGCAGGATCGCCACGGCCAGAAAGGCGACCATGATCGGCTGGGTGGCGCCGAGGGTGGCGGCGACACCGCCGGGCAGGTGCTGGGCGGCCACGAAGAGCAGCGGGAAGAACGCACCCATGTTGAGGGTGCCGAGCACCAGGCTCTTCCACCACCACGAACCACGTGGCAGCTGCCGCGAGATGAGCAGCGCGATCAGCCCGGCCGGCAGGGAGCGGAGCAGGGCGGCGAAGAGCGGATGGCCGGGTGGCAGCAGCTGGGTGGTGACGATGTAGGTGCTGCCCCAGACCGCCGGGGCGAGTGCGGTGATCAGGGTGCGCCCGACGCTGCCCGAGGATGCGCTCGGGGTGGTCGCCGGTTGGTTCGGAGTGGCGGTGGCGGTGGTCATGGATCCATCGTCAGACCGATTCACTGATGAGTCCAACACATGTTTTTCATCGCTTCAATGAGCTGAATCGATCGTTCTGGGGCACACTCGGGTGATGGAACTGCAGCAGTTGCGCTATGTGCTGGCGGTGGCCGAGGAACGCAGCTTCACCCGGGCGGCCGAACGCTGTTTCGTCGTGCAGTCAGCGCTGAGCCACCAGATCAAGGCCCTGGAGACCGAGCTCGGCGTACGCCTGTTCGCCCGGACCAGCCGCCGGGTGCAGCTCACCGCCGCCGGGGAGGCCTTCCTCCCCGCGGCCCGCGAGGCCCTCTCGGCGACCGACCGGGCCGCCGCCGAGGCGGCCGCCGCCGAGGGTGAGATCCGCGGTGCGCTCCGGATCGGGGTGATCCCCACGGTCACCGCGATCGACATCCCCGCCGCGATCGGCGCCTTCCACCGCGCCCACCCGGCCGTCCGGGTCGGGTTGCGGGGCGGTGCCAGCGACGAGTTCATCGCCGCGATCGCGGCCGGCAGGCTCGATGTGGCGGTGCTCGGCCTGGCCGATTCGGCCCCGCCGACCGGTGTCCGCACCCGGGTGCTGGCCCGGGAACGGCTGGTTGCGGTGGTGTCGGCGGCGCATCCGCTGGCCGGGCGCCGGCGGGTCCGGCTGACCGAGTTGGCCGAGGAGACCTTCGCCGACTTCCCGGCCGGCTCACCGGGGCGTACCCAGTCCGAACTCGCCTTCACCGCCGCCGGGATCACCCGCCAGGTGGCCTTCGAGGTATCCGGCACCGAGCTGATGCTCGAGCTGGTGCGTCAGCAGCTGGGGGTCGCGATGTTGCCGCCGGCAGTGGTCCCGGCCGATCCCGCGTTACGCACGCTCCCGGTCACCGGGGCCCCGACCCGGATCGAGTATCTCGCCTGGAGCGACTTCAATCCCTCCCCCGCCGCGGCGGCCTTCGTCGAGCTGGCCCTGCGGCGGAGCTGAGGATTCCGGGTCGGCGGGCGCCGGACCGTGATGCACGATCCGGTGGCCGATCCGATGCCCGGCGATCACCATCAGCAACCAGAGCAGGCCGAGCAGCCAGCCGGTGACCACATCGGTGAGCCAGTGGTGGCCGAGGTAGATCCGGCTGGCGCCCATCGCCAGCGAGTACGCCAGGGCGACGATGATCACCAGGACGCGGCCGAGGGTGCGGGTGAGATGGATGCAGATCAGGTAGGCGATCACTCCGCCGAGTGCCATCGAGTTCAACGCGTGGCCGCTGGGGAAGGACGGTGACCACTCATACGGCGGCACGGCCAGCTCGTGCGGCGGGCGAACCCGGGCGACGTAGTCCTTGCCGATCACGGTCATCGCCAGCGATCCGGCGCCGGCGACCAGCACCATCACCACCGGTGTCCAGGAGCGCCACTTCAGCGCGAGCACGATCA
This sequence comes from Enemella evansiae, assembly GCF_002250705.1. Classification (GTDB taxonomy): domain Bacteria; phylum Actinomycetota; class Actinomycetes; order Propionibacteriales; family Propionibacteriaceae; genus Enemella; species Enemella evansiae. The sequence goes on along the minus strand of NZ_NMVP01000035.1, from coordinate 208,096 downwards.
TCACCGCGGCGGCGACGATCGGGGTGATGATCGGCCCGCCGAAGGTGGTGAACAGGGTGATCCACTGGTTCCGGTCGACCGTCCGGTGGGCGATCATCCAGTCCAGCATCGGCTGGTCGAAGCGGGCCAGTCCGCTGTGCCGGATGACCGACTCGTAGGTCTCGGCGACGCCCCAGGCGAGCAGGCTGATCGCCCCGACCTGGACGAGGATCAGCGCCACGATCAGCGCCCGGGGCCGGGCGACCGGTGGGAGCCGGTTCGGCACACGGGTTGCTGGCATCCGGTGAGCGTACGCCCGATGGGCCCGATCGGGCCGCAGGGTGGGACCGGCGATCCTCGGGTGAGCGCTCTCTGGTAGCCCGATCGGGTGCCGCGCAGGCTGAAGGCATGACCAGTCAGACGATCGTCGAGGTGTCAGGGCGTGGGCGGCTGGGTGACCGGCGCCGGCACCTGCTCGGTCCGCACCGGATCGTGCGCGATCCCGAAGCGCTGGCTGCCGATCACGCTGAGCACCTCCAGCAGCGAGCGGGCGTCGGTGCACGGCGGCGGGGTGAAGATCATGATCCGTTGACCGTCGCTGGCCGGCGAGGTGAGGGTCTGCACGTCCAACTCGATCCGGCCGACATCGGGGTGGTCGACCTTCATGGTGCCGGTCAACCGGACCTCGACCTCGTGCTGCTCCCACAACTCGGCGAACTCGGCGCTCTCGGAGAGCAGCGTCTCGACCAGCTCGCTGGCCTCGGCGTCCGCGCCGAGCGCCAGTCGCCGGGTGTACGCCGCCCGCAGATCCGCCGCATGGGACCGGCTGAGGCAGGCGATCTCGTCGGCGGTGAACGGTGCGCGGACCAGCGGGTCGGTGAACCAGCGGCGGATGATGTTGCGCTGCTCCCCGTCGGCTGGGTGGGCGCAGCCGAACAGCGCGTCGGCCACCGGGTTCTGGGCGATCAGATTCCCCAGGTCATCGATCACCTGGACCGGGGTGTCCACCAGCCGATCCATGATGTGCAGCACCGCCGGGGTGACGTGCCGGCTCGTCGCGTCCGGACCGAGCGGCGGGGTCTGCCCGGCCAGCAGATAGAGGTGGTGCAGCTCGTCGCAGCTCAACCGCAGCGCCCGGCCCAGCGCACCCAGCAGCTGCGGCGAGGGCTGCGGACTGCGGCCCTGCTCCAGACGCACGTAGTAGTCGGTCGACATCGTCGCCAGCATCGCGACCTCCTCACGCCGCAGACCCGGCGTACGCCGCCGCCCGTGGCTGTGCAGGCCCACATCGCGGGGGTCGAGCGCCTCCCGGCGCCGCCGCAGGAAGTCGGCCAGCTCATCGCGTCGCATCCGCATCCATCCAGTGTGGCCCACCGGGCACACCCCAACCACGGACCGGGAGTCCTCCCCAGATGACCACTGATACCCGAACCACCTCCCCCACCCGCCGCGGCACGGTGCCGCTGCTCGCCGCCGGCGTCTTCGTCGTCGGCACCTCGGAGTTCCTGCCCGCGGGCCTGTTGCCGCTGATCGCCGCGGACCTGCAGGTGCCGATACCCGCGGTCGGCACGCTGATCAGCATGTTCGCGATCGGGATGCTCGTCGGCGCCCCGGTGATGGCCCTGCTCACCCTGCGGCTGCCGCGCCGGCTCACCCTGTTGGGCGCGCTCGCGGTCTTCGGTGCCGCCCATCTGCTGCCGGTGTTCGTCGGGGGCTACGGCGTGCTGCTCGTCTCCCGTGGGATCGCCGCGGTGGCCTGCGCGACCTACTGGGCGGTGGCCTCGCTGATCGCGATCGGCACCGTCGACGAGACCCGGGTCCCCCGGGCGCTGGCGGCGCTGGTCACCGGCTTGTCGCTGGCCAACATCGTCGGGGTACCGGCCGGCACCTGGCTCGGCCAGCGGGCCGGCTGGAAGGCGGCCTTCGTCGCCGTGGCGCTGGCCAGCCTGCTGCTGTTCGTGCTGCAGGCGGTCGCGATCCGCGACCGGTCGTCGGTGCCGAGCGAACCCCTGCTGCGGTTGGCCCGCCGCGAGTTGCGGGTGCTGACCCGGCCGGCCGCCCTGGTCACCCTGGGCACCACCGCGGCCTTCCAGGGCGCGGTGTTCTGCGCCTTCTCCTACCTCAGCCCGCTGCTCACCGAGGTGGCCGGCGTACCGGCCGCGGTGGTGCCGCTGGTGCTGCTCGGCAATGGGATCGGGATGCTGGTCGGGATCCGGATCGGCAACCGGCTGGTCACCGCCGGCCTGCTGGTGACGGTACGCCGCTGCCTGCTGGTGCTCACCGGCGCGCTGCTGCTGGTGCTCGCCGCCAGCTGGCATCCGGTCGCGGTGATCGTCGCCGAGGTGCTGCTCGGGGTGGCCACCGGTCTGCTGGTACCGGCGATCAACGGCCGGATCTTCCAGGTGGCCGGCACCGCCCCCACGCTCGCCTCGGGGATGAATGTCGGGGCGTTCAACCTCGGCAACGCGGTCGGGCCCTGGCTGGGCGGGTTGGCGATCGCGGCCGGCCTCGGGCTGCGTGCGCCGGTGGTGATCGGAGTCGGGCTGGTGGTGCTCGGGTTGCTGTTGACCCAGCTCTCCCGCGCGCTCGAACGGCCGGGTTGGAGTGAGGCGCTGGGAGCCGGGGAGCATAATGGAAGACATGTTCGGACTCTCTTCGAAGCAGGCCATGGTCACCCCCGAGCGCGCCTTCCCGGGCCGCGCCGAGCCGGTGCTGGCGACCCCGACGATGCACCGGGTGCTGGGCACCGAGGTGCATTCCACGCCCGAGGGCACCGAGGAGGCATTCTTCGCGCTGGGTTGCTTCTGGGGTGCGGAGAAACTGTTCTGGCAGCTCGACGGGGTCGAGGTGACCGCGGCCGGCTATCAGGGCGGCTTCACCCCGAACCCGAGCTATGAGGAGGTCTGCTTCGCCGGGCGGACCGGGCATGCCGAGACCGTGCGCGTGGCCTTCGACCCGAAGGTGGTCTCCTACGCCGACCTGCTCAAGGTGTTCTTCGAGAACCACGACCCGACCCAGGGGATGCGGCAGGGCAACGACGTCGGCACCCAGTACCGGTCGGCGATCTACACCACCTCACCGGAGCAGACGCGGATCGCCACCGACGTGCGGGACCGGTACGCCAAAGCCTTTGCCGAGAAGGGATTCGGCGCGATCACCACCGAGATCGTCGAGGCCCCGGAGTTCTTCTACGCCGAGGACTACCACCAGCAATACCTGGACGCGAACCCGAACGGTTACTGCCCGGTGCACGCCACCGGCGTCACCTGCAACTGAGCCGGCTCAGCCCCGGTACGGCGGCTGACCCCAGCCCTGATCGCCCGGGTTCTGCTGGCCCCAGCCGGGCTGCTGCGGCGGCTGCTGCCAGCCCTGACCCTGATTCGGCCAGCCCTGATCCTGATTCGGATAGCCCTGATTCGGGTACGCCGGCGGGGCGTACGCCGTCCCGTAGCCACCACGGCCACCGTTCGGCAGCTGCGCGCGCTGGACCTGGTCGGCGTACATCACGGTCAGCACGCAGGTGATGAAAGGTACCGCGAGCAGGCCGACGAGCGCGGAGAGCAGCATCATGACGATCAGCCCGGGCGCGAGCGCCGCCAGCCCCGCGAGCACCTGCGCGGGATCGCTGGAATTGCTCATCGAGGAACTGCTCGGTGCGGCCGCGGCCGAGATGACCTGGCCGATCATCGACACCGCCGTATTGGCCGCACCGACGATCAGCGAGGCGACCAGGTAGTAACCCAGGGTGCGCAGCACGTTGTTGCGGGTGAGGCCCCAGGAGCGGCGCAGCGAGTCGATGGCGCCGGTGCCCTCGACCGCGAGCACCGGGATGAAGTAGAGGAAACGGATCTGCAGATAGAACACCAGCAGCCCGAGCGCACCCATGATCAGCATCATCAGCAGATAGACACCGACGACTGCGGCGATGGCCGATTCGCCCCGGCTGCTCGAGGTGTTGATCGCGGTGAGCATGGTGCCGATCATCACCGCCGCCATCACGCCGTAGAGCAGCAGTACCGCCCCGACGACCATCAGCGCGAACAGCAGCACCCGGCCGACCAGGCCGCGGGTCCGTGAAGACAGATCGGACAGCCCGGCATCGGGACGGCCCGTCGCCGAATCGTGGGCGGCCAGCGCCATCATGCCCTGCGCCTTGATGTTGACCAGCGCGGTGATCACCACGGTGGCGAAGATCAGCAGCACACCGAGCACGATCAGCCCGCTGAACTGGCCACGGTTGCTGATCATCTGCACGATCCCGAGCACCAGCGGCACGGCGGCGGCGCCGATCAGCAGGATGCCGACCGCGATCGGCAGCAGGGCCAGCACGATCAACTGCGCCAGCCGGGACTTCATCACCCGGAACGCCCCCGACAGGGTCTTCCCGAGATCGAGGGGGCTGGGCGGAAGGACGGCGACCCCGCCGGCCTGTCCGGGCGTGCTGCTGTATCCGGCGTTGCTCACGGCCCTCACCCTAGCCGCCGGTGGGCCCATCCGGCGGGTTCCGGCCATCGTCGTCGGCCCGGCTGACCGCACACCCCTTAGGCTGCCCCGGTGGGACCGAGGAGACGCTGGCCGTGGTGCTGGGCGATGCTGCTGGTCCTGATCCTGCTGGCCGGCTGCACCCGGGAGCAGCCGCGGGTGCTCGCCGACCTGTCACTGCGCGCCACCACCCCGATCGAGGCGATGGTCCGGCACGTCACCCCCAGTTGGGCGGTGCCCTTCCGGCCCGCCTCCCGACCCGCGGTCACCGAACAGGCCGTGCTCGCCTACGAGTCGGCGCGGGACGGCCAGTTCGACCTGGTCGCCCTCGACCTGGCCGACGGCCGCGAACTGTGGCGTCGTCCGGCCAGCCTGGGCGCGGTCGCCGACGGGATCGAGCCCCGGTTGACCACCGGGAAGGTCGGCGGCCGGGAACTGGTGGCGTACCTGAGCGGTGATCCGGGTGGGCAGACCCTGCTGCTCGCCGACCCCCGGACCGGGGAGGCGGCGTACCAGCTCCCCCTCGGCACCGGCGGCAACCTGGGCAGCTGCCGGGTGATCGGTGGCATCTGCGCGGAGAAGATCGAGGGCGGTCGCCGCACCCTGCTCCGGGTCGATCCGGACCGGGGCACGCTGGCCCCGCTGCAACTGCCCGGTGGCCCGGTGGACCAGGTCCGCCCGCTCGGCAACGGCGGTTATCTGGTACGCCGCGGCGGCGCCACGATGGTCGGGATGACCGGCGAGTTGGGCCAGTGGGAGAAACCGGTCAGCGACTGGCTCGGTACCGATGTGGACCCGGCGAGGAGCTGGCTGGAGATCACCGTCGATGAGGAGAACACCCAGCTGCAGGTGACCGCCCGTCCGCAACCGCTCGGCGCACCGGGGTCGGCGTTCGGGGTCGGCGAGGTCACCCAGGCGGCGGTCAACCTGGTCGACGGTGAACTGCTCTGGTCGAAGGAGGGCCGCTCCTGGGTGTGCCCCGGTGGCGTCGCACTGGCCTGCACCGGTGACAAGCTCGGCTTCACCCGCAGCCCGAGCGGTGCCGTACGCCCCGGTGGTGCCGGGGTGACCTATCTGGAGGCCGACGCCGGCGGTGAGGAACTGTGGCGCCGGGAGGTGGCGAATCCCGGTCCGCCGACCAGCGGCAGACTGCCCGTCCGCGCCCCGGCGGCCACCCCGGTGCTGGCCAGCAACGGCCGGTTGATCGCCCTGGACCCGGAGTCCGGGGAACAGACCACGCTCGGCGACGAGCACTGGCTCGCCTGCGACCAGGTGCGTACCTTCCGGGCCCGGCAGCGGTCCGACCCGGCCCGGCCGATGGTCGATTTCCGTGTCACCACGTCGATTCCGTGCAATGCCACCGGTCGGAGCGCCGCCGAACCGGCCCAGTTCACGATCGCCGGGATCCTCGCCGTGGCAGCGACCCGGCCGCTGAACGACCGCGACCCGACGATCCCTGGGCACTATGCGGTCGCCCTCCCCGAGCAGCTCGCGCTGTATCGCTAGCCACTCGCCGCGCTCTGGTCAGCCGCGGCGGAGGGTGGACGCGGCCTGCTCGACCTGGGCGGCGACGGGGTTGCCCTCGCGGACGAAGGTGATCAGCTGGGCGAGCTTGCCGGGCTGGCCGGAATCCACCACGGTGATCGTGACCAGCAGCGGCCGGGCCTCGCTCGGCGAGTTCATCCGGGCGGTCGTCCGGTGGCCCTGCATCCCGCCGATCTCGATCGGTTCGGTGCGGGCGCCCTCGGCCTTCGTCGGCTTGTCACTGGAGAGGGTCCCCTCCATGCAGGAGAGCACCTGCTCCCCCGCGGTCGCGGTATCGGTGAACCCGTTGCCGGCGCTCAGCCCGCCGAGCACGATGCCGGCCTCCTGCCCGCCGGAATAGACCCCGAAGGCGGAGAAGTCGTCGGCCCACTCCCAGTAGCTCTTGCTGTAGCGGAAGGCGAAATTCGAGGGTGCGTCGTAGCGCGCCCCGGTCGAGGAGTAGCTCGCCGCCTGCAGATTGGTGGCATTGCCGTTGCCGTTGTCGCAGCGCAACCGGACCGGTCCGCTCGGCGTACCGGCAGCGCTCGGCACCGACGGTGCGGCCGACGCGGACGGCGCCGGGCTCGGCTGGCCGCCACCGGTCCGCCACAGGGCGACCCCGATGATCACCGCGATCAGCACGAACACCGCCCCGCCGATCACCAGCGGGGTCGTCGAGCGCGGCGGCTGGGGTGCCGGACCGGTGGGAGCAGGAGGTACGCCGAGGCTCGGCCCGGCCGGTCGGTCGGCGCCCTGGCCGAGCGGCTGCAACCCGGGCCGGCCCAGTTCGGCCGGCGTCGGCCACGGGGTGTTCGGATCGCGGGTGGTGACCGGCGTCCAGACCTGACCGTCCCAGAACCGGAAACTCTGCGGTTGTCCGGACGGATCGGGGTACCAGCCTGGTGGTTGCACGGGCGGGATTCTAGTCGCACGAGGGGCGAAGCCCTTCTCGTGCGAGGGCGCGCGCAGCTCCTACCGCGTCGGGGGCTTGCGCCCCACTCTCTTGTACGCCGAGACGCTGGGTTCGTCGGCGAGCCAGAACCGCAGCGGCTCCTCCGCGGCCCGGGACACGCCGACCCGGGGCCCGGACCGCAGCCGGATCGGGTCGGGTCCCGCCGGGTCGCCCGGCTCCAGGCGCACCGCCGACCGCGGATCGAACAGGTCGGTGTCCCCGTCCGCCATCGTGATCCCGAGCGCCCTGGTCAGGCAGCCCGGGCCGCGCGCCAGCCAGGCGTCGCGCACCGACGGCCCGCGGCGCTCCCGGGCCACCTCGCTGCCGTCGATCACCCGACCGGCCCGGATCAGCACGGCGTTCGCCACCCCGGCCGGGGAGGAGACCACGTTGCAGCAGACGTGCCCGTGCATCTGGTAGGTGTACAGATGCCCCGCCGGGCCGAACATCACCGCGTTCCGCCGGCTCGGCCCGCGCCAGGCGTGCGAGGCCGGGTCGTCCTGCCCCTCGTACGCCTCCACCTCGGTGATCCGGACCGCCACCGGCCCGCGGCGCAGCACCGCCCCGAGCAACCGGGGCGCGGTCTCGGCGGCGGTCGGCCCCAGCGGGATGTGTGCCGAACTCACCCGGCCGCCTCCACCGCGGGCGGTCCGTCCGGGGCACCCGCCGACGGCAGCTCCTCGACCATCGCGGCCACCCGGGCCTGTTCGCCGCAGACCAGCAGATATTCGGTGGTGCGGGTGTGGCTGACCTGGCCGACCTTGACCCCGGCCGGGTTGTGGATGCCGATCCGGGCGCCGACATGCCGTGCGGTGTCGAACTCCAGCACCTCGACGCTGCGTCCACCGGTGCCGCAGAGTTCCCGCAATGTCTCCAGGGGCAGGAATCCCTCGTTGTTGTAGGAGACGAGCAGCACCTCGGCGCGCAGTTCGGTGAGCACCCGGGCGAACTCGGCGGGCATCCGCCGGCGGCTGTTCCATGGGCTGTGGGTGTGTGCGCCGCGGGCGTCGATGCGCTTGCAGGCGATCCCGTAGTGCTCGGGTTCGTCACCGCGGACCAGGGTCTCCCAGACGTGGTAGTTGGTGAAGTAGCGGTGCTGGTTGTAGGGCGGGTCGAGATAGGCCAGGTCGACCGGCGGCAGCCGGCGTACCGCCTCGTAGGCGTCCAACCGCCAGGCCGTGCCGACCCCCGGCGCCGGCACCGGGGCGCGCAGCTGCAGCGCGCGGTGGGAGCGGGTGGACCAGCTCTTCAGGAAGGCCATCTGCAACCCGACGGTCGAATCGACCCGGTCCGCGGCCTCCAGCAGCGCGGTCAGCAGCAGCGGCCGCAGCGGATGATCGGCGTACCGCTCGTCGATCCCGGCGCGGATCGCGTCGATCCGCATTCCGTTGTGCGGCTGGAAATAGCGCGCCCGTTCGCAGAACACCTCGGTCACGTAACCGCGTCGGCCGGGCAGCGCCGCCAGCTCCGCCAGCGCCTCGGCGAGCTCGGCGGGGTCGACGGTCTCGGGGTCGGTCTCGACATAGCACTGGGCCAGCACCTCGGCGTACGCGGCGGTGTCGTTGGCGTGCACCGACCCGCCGCGGCGGAGGAACTCCTGGGCGACCCGGGTGGTCCCGGTGAACAGGTCGACCGCGGTCCGGGCACCGGAGCGGGCGAACAGTGCCCCGAGCACCGGCACCAGGGTCCGCTTCGATCCCAGGTACTTGATCATCGTCCTTCGAGCCTACGCGGTCGCCCCGGCCGGGTTCGGGGGTGTGCGGGGACGGTGGCCACGCAGGGTAAGTTCGTCGCGTGGAGACGCGGCACTTCCCCCGAACCTGGCGGACGCTGCTCGTGGGTCTCGCCGTGCTGATCACCGCGGTCCAGGTGGTCCGGCCGGGCATCAACCAGGACGTCCGTTACGTGCTCGGCGGGCTGCAGGTGACCGCCGGTGCGGGTCTGGGCTGGAGCGAGACCTGGGTGCACCGGCCGTTGCTCAGCCGCGGGCTGATGGCGCTGATCGGCGCCCTCTCCCCCGGTGAGTACTGGACCGAGGAGATCATGGTCCGGCTCGTCTCGATCCTGCTCGCGGTCTGTGCCGGGGTGCTGCTGTATCGCAGCCTGCGCCGCTGGGCGGGCGTCCGCGGGGCCGAGTGGATCGGGTTGGCGGCCACCGCCGCGCTGGCCTGGGCACCCGGGTGGGACTTCGCCGAACCCGAGTGGTACGCCGCAGCGCTCGCGGTGCTGGCGATCGGGGTCGCGCTGGCCCGCGACCGCAGCCGGTTCCTCGGTCCGCTGCTGGCCGGGTTGCTGCTCGCGGTGGTGGTGTTGCTGAAGTTCACCACGGCCGCGACCGCGCTGGCCGCGATCCTGCTGCTGGCCGCACTGGATCGCCGGCTGGCGCTGCGGACCGCGGTCGTCACCGCGGTCGGCACGCTCACCCTGTTCGGGATCACGGTCGCGGTCGAACCGCGCGAATGGCAATGGCTGCAGGACATGCCGGCGCTCAACCCGCCGCTCACCGCCGCCGCACTGGCCGCCAGCGGCAAGGGGCTGGTGAACGAGCTGGTCGTCTCGCCGATCATCGTGGTGGCCCTGGTCGCCCAGGTCTGGTTGTGGCACCGCGGCGGCAGTCACCGCCGCTGGGCACTCGGCAACCTGCTGGTGATGGCGATCCTGACCGTGCCGTTCCTGGTGCAGCACCAGAACTTCCTCTACCACCTGGCGGCGCTGCCGGTCTTCTCGGCGGTCTCGGTCGCCACCATCGCGCACCGGGCGATCCGCGCCGGCGACGGCGTACCGATCGCGTTGCCGATCACCGCCGCGCTCGGTTTCGCCGTCTCCTGCCTGCTGTTCGTGCCCGGTACCAGCTTCCGCACCCGGAACTCCTGGCTGGCGCTCGCCGGTGAGCTGGCCGTGGTCGCGGTCGGGGTGCTGCTGGTCTACTGGCAGCCGTCGGCGTTCCGGGAGATCTTCTCCGAACGGATCTCCTCGGGCCGGGGCTGGATGGCGATGTGCTGCCTGCTGCCGCTGGTGGTGACGCTGTCACCGCGGGCGACCTACTCGTTCTCGCTGGCGCACCGCACCGTCACCCCGGCGGTCAACCTGACCGCGGCCAAGTACGCCGGCGCCACCGCCGAGCGGGTGCATCACGTGCTGCCGCCGGACTCCCAGGTGATCTATCTGGCCTTCAACACCCAGTGGGTGCTGCGCAACCCGACGCCCTGCCGGTACGCCTCCCCCACCTTCCTGCAACGCGCCACCGGCAAGCAGGCGGCGGCCATCGAGGCCACCCAGAGCTTCGCCGAGAACCTGGCCTGTCTGAGCAATCCGCGGGCCCGCTACGTGGTGATCGAGGAGAGCTGGTTCGACATGGAGAAGGCGAACCCGCTGGTCACCGCCGCACTGACCAACAACTTCGACTGCGAACGCCGCATCTGGGCGGCCGACGGCCTGGTGATCTGCCCGCGCCGCTGAGCCCCGGGCGTACCGCTCAGGACACCCGGGCGTTGTTGGCGAAGGTGTCGCAGCTGTTCGGATTGCCGGAGTTGTAGCCGGTGGACAGCCACTGCTTGCGCATCGCCGAGGAGCCGTGGGTCCAGGACTCCCGGTCGACCCGGCCCTGGGTCTGCTGCTGGATCCGGTCGTCACCGACGGCGATCGCGGCATCCACCGCACGGTTCAGGTCGTCCTGGGTGACCCCGGAGATCGGGCCCTGCGGGTCGGCGGTGGCGTTCTTCAGCCAGACCCCGGCGAAGCAGTCGGCCTGCAGCTCCAGGCGTACCTGCGGGGAATCCGGACCGGTCACGTTGCCGGCCGACTGGGCCTGCTGCATGGTGCCGATCTGGTTGGAGATGTGGTGGCCGTACTCGTGGGCGATGACGTACGCCTCGGCGCCGTCGCCGCCCTGGGCGCCGAGCTGGCCGGAGAGCTGGTCGAAGAAGCCGGTGTCCAGGTAGATGTACTGGTCGGCCGGGCAGTAGAACGGCCCGACCGCCGAGCTCGCGGTCCCGCAGCCGGTGGAGATCTGGCCGGTGAAGATCCGGGTCTGGGTGGTCTGGTAACCCTGCAGGGTCTGCGACCAGTAGCCCTGGATCGAGTTGGTGTACGCCACGAAGCGGCAGTCGCGGTTGGTCTGGATGTCACCACCGGTGCGGCAGTTGGCGTAGGGGTTCGGCGCGTTCGGATCCTCCTGCGGCTGGCTGCTGGTGCCGCCGGCCATGCTGGTCAGATCGACCCCGAGCAACTGGGACAGCAGGAACAGCACGATCATCATGCCGATACCACCGCCGACCGCGATCCGGCCGCCGCCGCCTCCGCCACCACCGCCGGACACCTGTCCGGGATCGAGCCGAGCGTTGTCGTTGTACTGCATCCGCACCTCCGAGGGAATCGGCAAAAGTGTAGCGTCGCCTGCCCGGCGGCTCGCTACACCTTGATCAACGCGCCATGATGGACGGATGCGGATCGTGTGCGTGTCGACCCCTGGCGGGAGGGAGCTGTTCGCCAGCGACCTCGGCCACGGTGAGGATCCGCACGTCGCGGTCTGGCAGCACGGGCTCAGCCTGACCCGCCCGCTGTCGGCCACCCGCGACGGTGAGGAGATCGTGCTCACCGTGCAGGGCGCACCGCATTCCCACGGTCAGGTCCGGCTGCGCCGCCCGCGCGGTCTGGATCCGGATCTGCACACCGAACCGGGCGAGGTGCCCCAGGTCCGGCAGCGGGTGGCGGCGTACGGGATCGTCACCTCACCCCGCGGCCTGCTGGCCACCCAGTTCTCCGACCGGACCCACGTGCCCGGTCAGTGGGGGCTGCCCGGCGGCGGCGTGGATCCGGGCGAGGAGCCGCCGCGGACGGTGGTCCGGGAGGCCTGGGAGGAGTCCGGGCAGCGGATCGAGATCGGTGACCTGGTCGCGGTGCAGTCGGACCACTGGATCGGCCGGGCGCCGAACGGCACCCTGGAGGATTTCCACGCGGTGCGCCTGGTCTATGCCGGCACCTGCGCCGAACCCACCGATCCGGTCGTGCACGACGTCGGCGGGACGACCTCGGCGGCCCAGTGGGTCGACCTGGCCGCCTGGCGCCGCGTCTGGTGGACCGCCGGCGCCCGCTCTCTGCTCGACAAGAACCTCTGAACGCCAGCGATCCAGCGAATCCTGGGTGCATACCCCCAGCCCTGCAGGGCTCGCGGGGTGCACGGTGGATTCGCTGGATCGCGAAGCTCGGGCGGGGCCCCCGGCTATCGCCGGAAGTAGCTGATGATGCGCAGCAGCTCGACGTAGAGCCAGACCAGGGTCGCGGTGAGGCCGAAGGCGGCCTTCCAGGACTGGTTGGCCGGCGCACCCATCGCGACGCCGCGCTCGATGTAGTCGAAGTCCAGGATCAGGTTCAGCACCGCCAGCACCACCGCGATCGCGGAGATGAGGATGGGGAGCAGGCCGACCGGGCCGGTGACACCCGAGCGCAGACCCAGGTTGATGCCCAGGAAGGACAGCCCGAAGTTGGCGAGCAGGGCGACCGCCATCGCGATCGTCGCGATGCCGACGATCTTGGCGAACCGGCCGCTCACCTTGATGTTGAAGAACTTGTAGGTCGCCAGGGTCACCGCGGCGGCGACGAAGGTGCCGAAGACGGCCTGGACGACGATCCCGGGATAGATGGTCTCGAAGATCTTGGAGATGCCACCGACCATCACGCCCTCGAGCGCGGCGAAGACCATCACCAGCCCGACCGGCACGTGCCGACGGGCCGCGACGATGAAGGTGATCACGATGGTGGCCAGCGAGGCCCCGATGGCAGCCGGGAAGATCAGCTGATCCGGCATCATGAAGAAGGTGGCGGCGGCCACCAGCATGACCACGGCCATGGTGACCGCGGTCTTGGCGATGACGTCGTCGATCGTCATCCGCCCACCCTGCTGCTGCGGGGCGCCCTGTCGGGTTCCGCCCTGCTGCAGGTACGGCGAGAAGGCGTCGTCGCGGGAGAGAACGGGGTTCGAAGTGCGCATGGATTCCTCCGGATCGCAGGAGTGTTGCGTACCCCATGGTAGCCAACCGGACCACCGATCCGCCCCTGCTCGGGGTCGGCTCAGGGGTGCCCCCGATGGGAGTCGAACCCATACTGGGGCGGGTTTAAGCCGCCTGCCTCTGCCGTTGGGCTACGGGGGCGTACGCCCGGCCTGCTGCCGGGCCCGGCCTGCTCAGGACGGCGACTCGGTCACCCGGCGCGGCACCACGGTCTCCGGCTCGGCCGGGCTCACCGGACGACGGTACTGATCGTCGGCGGCCCGCTCCGGGGCCACCTCGTCCTCACCGACGAACAGTGCATCGAAGGGGGCGCCGAGCTCCACCGGATCGGACTCCTCGGCCGGTTGTTCCCGCGCCGGCTGAGCTGCCGCCTCCTGCTCGTCGGCGGGCGACTGGGTCGCCCCGAGCAACAGGCGGATGATCATCACGATGGAGACGACGAGCACCAGCGCCGGAATGGCCAGCACGAACCACTGCCAGGTTGCCATTGCTGCTCGTGTCCTCCTGCGTCCTGCGGGTCAGTCCCATCAGACTAACTCTGCTCGGTGGTCGTCGTGGACCGATTTCCACCCCGGATGGTACCGGAGATGCGTGTCAGGGCCATCCCGGAATCTCAAGCTTCTCTCAGGTCAGGGTGTCATGTTTTCGCATGACTCCGCACCTTCTCGGGGGTCTGAACTTTTCCTGAGCCGCTTTTCAGCTCTTGCTGAATCGCGCGGCGGCCTGCGTCAGGCAGGGCTGATCGCCGACGCTCGCGAGCGCCAGGACCGCCTCGTCGCCGAGCGGGTTGACCCCCGGCCCGACGGCGAGCGAGTGGGCGACCAGCACGTGCAGGCACTTCACCCGATCGGGCATCCCGCCGGCGGAGATGCCCTCGATCTCGGACACCTCACCAAGTTCCTGCCGGTCGGCCAGATAGGCACGGTGGGCGGCGGCGTACGCCTCGGCGAGCTCGGGGTCCTGACCGAGCCGCTCGGTCATCTCGGTCATCAGGCCGCCGGATTCCAGCGTCGAGCAGGCGGAGATCGCCCGGGCGCAGGTCAGGTAGTAGGTGGTCGGGAACGGTGTCCCGTCCGGCAGCCGCGGCCGGGTCATCAGCACCCCCGGGTGGCCCTCGGGACAGCGGTACGCGACCGCGGCCACCCCGCGCGGGGTGCGCTGCAGCTGCTCGGTCACCGCCTGCTCGTCGGCGGGGGTGAAAGGCTCTCGGCTCATCGGGTGGTCTTCTTGGGAGTCGGGGTACGCGAGGGGGTCGGCGTCCGGGTGCCGTCGGTGATCGGCGGCTTGGCCGAGGGCGGGACCGGTGGCGGCGCCGGCTGGTCCGCGGCACCGACCGAGCCCCACATCTTCTGCCACCAGGTCGCCTCCGGCGGCTTCTTGGGGTCCCGGGGCTGGGATTCGATCCGGGTGCCGACCGGCTGGCCGTCGGGCCCGATCACCCGGTAACCGGTCTCCCCCGGCACCACCCAGCCGAGCCGCTCGCGGGCCTGGGCCCGGACGTAGTCCGGATCGTCCCAGCGCTGCAGCTGGTTGTTCAGGTCGTCGATGCGGGCCTGGGAGCGCTGGATCGCCTGCTGGTTCTCCGCGTTCTGCCGCTCGGTGTCCAGATAGATCCGCAGGCTGGAGGCGTAGGACAGCACCAGCACCGCGAGCACCACGAACAGCGCGACCGCGCGCCGGGTCAACCCGAAGCGGCGGAACTGCCGGCCATCCTCGGCGGCGGGCTCGGCGGGTGCACCGGTGCGCGTCTCCAGCCGTTCGGTGACCGGCGCCGCGGTGTCCCGGGTACGGGACGCGCGGGAGCCGGTCCGGGATCGCGGCTTACCGCGCCCCGGACCGGCTCCCGCGCGTCGTGTACGTGGCTTGTCCGGCATCCCCGCCAGTGTAGGGGCGGGGAGCCTCAGCCCCTGGCAGCGAACCGCGGGAACGCGGACGCGCCGGCGTAGGTCGCGGCGTCGTCGAGATCCTCCTCGATCCGCAGCAGCTGGTTGTACTTGGCGACCCGCTCGGACCGGGCCGGGGCACCGGTCTTGATCTGGCCGCAGTTGGTGGCCACCGCCAGGTCGGCGATGGTGACGTCCTCGGTCTCACCGGAGCGGTGCGACATCATGCAGCGGTAGCCGCTGCGCTGGGCCAGCTCGACCGCATCCAGGGTCTCGGTGAGCGAACCGATCTGGTTCACCTTGACCAGCAGGGCGTTGGCGGTGTCGGTGTCGATACCGCGCTGCAGCCGCTCCGGGTTGGTCACGAACAGGTCGTCACCGACCAGCTGGACCTTGTCACCGAGCTTGTCGGTGATGGTCTTCCAGCCGTCCCAGTCGTCCTCGTTCAGCGGGTCCTCGATCGAGACCAGCGGGTACTTGCCGACCCACTCGGCGTAGATGTCGGTCATCTCGGCGGCCGAGAGCTGCTTGCCCTCGAAGGCGTACGAGCCGTTCTCGAAGAACTCGCTGGCGGCGACGTCGAGGGCGAGCGCGACCTGGCTGCCCGGCTCGTACCCGGCGGCCTTGATCGCGACCAGGATCAGATCGAGGGCCTCGGCGTTCGAGTCCAGGTTCGGCGCGAAACCGCCCTCATCGCCCAGACCGGTGGACAGGCCCTTGTCCTTGAGCACCTTCTTCAGCGCGTGATAGACCCCGGTGCCCATCTCCAGCGCCTCGGCGAAGCTGGCCGCACCGATCGGGGCGATCATGAACTCCTGGATGTCCACATTGGAGTCGGCATGCGAGCCGCCGTTGAGGATGTTCATCATCGGCACCGGCAGCACGTGCGCGTTCGGGCCGCCGACATAGCGGTAGAGCGGCAGTTCGGCCGACTCGGCGGCGGCGTGCGCGGTGGCCAGCGAGACCCCGAGGATCGCGTTGGCGCCGAGCTTGCCCTTGTTGTCGGTGCCGTCGAGTTCGAGCATCGCCTGGTCGACGAGGCGCTGTTCGCTGGCCTCGAAGCCGAGCACCTCGGGCCCGATCTGCTCGATCACGTTCTCCACGGCCTTGCGTACGCCCTTGCCGCCGTACCGCTCGCCGCCGTCGCGCAGTTCGACGGCCTCGAAGGCGCCGGTGGAGGCGCCGGAGGGAACGGCGGCCCGCCCCTGGGAGCCGTCGTCGAGGAGGACCTCTACTTCAACGGTGGGATTGCCGCGGGAGTCGAGGATCTCGCGGGCGTCGACGAATTCGATGGTTGCCACGGTCGTGCCTTTCGAAAGAGCTGTGCGTCCGTCGGGCCGGCTTGCTTCCCGACCACGACCCCACCCTATTGGCCTCCGGCGTACGCTTCGCCCACGGCCCGATTCACAGATCGGAGAACTGATGGCGACACCTCGTCGCAGCCGGGTGCTGCTCGGTGTACTGGTGGTGCTGGTCGTCCTCGCCGCCGGGGTCGGGGCGTGGTTCGCGTTCGGACCGGGCGCCGGTGGGCGGTCCGCCTCCGATGCCGCCACCCCGACCACCCAGACGGTCCGCGCGACGCTGAGCACGCAGCGGCAGACGGTCTCGGCCTCCGGCACGATCGCGCCGCGCAGCCAGGCGAATCTGAACTTCGCGGTCGCCGGCACGGTGACCGCGGTACCGGTGTCGGTGGGCCAGCAGGTCAGCCGAGGGGCGATCCTGGCCCAGATCGATCGGACCCAGCTGCAGGCCGCGCTCGAGCTCGCCCAGGCCCAGTTGGACGCGGCCTCGGCCAGCGCGAGCCAGCTGCGCGATTCGGGGAACGCGACCAGCGCCCAGCTGAGCTCGGCCGATGCGCAGGTCACCTCGGCCACCGCCAAGCGGGATCAGGCCCAGCAGTCGCTGCGGGACGCCGACCTGGTCTCTCCCATCGACGGCACGGTCGCGCTGGTCACCATCGCCGCCGGGGACCGGGTGATCGCCGGCCAGTCGAGTTCGAGCGGTCTGGGCACCTCCGCCACCGGCACCGGTTCCGCCACCGGGTCGGGTGGTTCCGGCCAGTCCGGTTCCGGGCAGTCCGGTTCCGGGCAGTCCGGTGGGGCCGGGCAGTCCGGTGGGGCCGGGCAGGCAGGTGCGGCGGGTCAGGCGGGTGCGGCCGGTCAGGCAGGCTCCGCGGGATCGTCCGGGGTGTCCGGATCGGCCGGGTCGGGAGCCACCGGGTCCACCGCCCAGCTGGTGGTGATCGCGACCGACGCCTGGCTGGTGAACGCGCAGGTGAGCGCCGCCGACCTGCCCCGGATCAAGACCGATCAGCCGGTCGAGATCACCCCGGCGGGCAGCTCGCAGAAGGCCGCCGGCACGGTCGCCCAGGTCGGTGTGATGGCCGCCAGCAGCAGCGGCGGGGCGGCCACCTTCCCGGTCACCGTGGCCGTCACCGGCAACCCGGCGGGCCTGTACGCCGGCGGCTCGGCGAGCGTGTCGATCGTGGTCCGGCAGTACGACGACATCCTGACGGTGCCGACCGCGGCGATCCTCACCGAGAACGGGAAGACCGTGGTCCGCAAGCTGATCGGCGGCCAGCCGGTGACCACCGAGGTCACCGTCGGCCAGGTCTTCGGCACCGATTCCGAGATCACCGGTGGCCTGCAGAACGGCGATGAGGTCCAGGTGACCGGTCGCAGCTTCCAACGCTCCGCCAGCCCCGGCGCGAACCGCGGCCTGGGCGGCAACCACGGTCAGGGTGGCGGATGACCGAGGTGATCGACCCGGTCCGCCGGGACACCGACGGCCCCGCACCGCGGGGGCTGATCAGCCTGCGCCATGTGTCCAAGACCTACGCCTCCGGGGCGCTGCGGGTGCAGGCCCTGCGCGATGTCGATCTGGAGGTGGAGCGCGGCGACTACCTGGCCGTGATGGGCCCCTCGGGTTCGGGAAAGTCAACCCTGATGCACATTCTGGGCTGCCTCGATGTGGTGAGCAGCGGCAGCTACCACCTGGCCGGCACCGATGTGTCCGCGATGTCGGAGCGGCAGCTCGCCGAGGTCCGCAACAACGAGATCGGCTTCGTCTTCCAGCAGTTCAACCTGCTGCCCAGTCTGTCGGCGCTGCGCAATGTCGAGCTGCCGCTGATCTATGCCGGTCTGGGCCGCGCCGAGCGCCGGCGCCGGGCGCTGCGCGCGCTGGACCGGGTCGGGCTGGCCGACCGGGTCGACCACCGCCCCGGTGAACTCTCCGGCGGCCAGCAGCAGCGGGTCTCGGTGGCCCGCGCCCTGGTCACCGATCCGACCCTGATCCTGGCCGACGAGCCCACCGGCAATCTGGATTCGCACTCCACCGAGGACGTGCTCGCACTGTTCGCCGAACTGCACGCCGCCGACCGCACGATCGTGCTGATCACCCACGAACGCGAGGTCGCCGACCACGCCTCCCGGGTCGTCACCATTCGCGACGGGGAGCTCACCGAGGCCCCGGGACCGGCACCCCGATGAATCTCGCCGAGACCCTGCGTACCGCCGTGGAATCCCTGTGGGCACGGAAGATGCGGTCGATCCTCACCATGTTGGGCATCCTGATCGGGATCGCCTCGGTGATGCTGGTGGTCGGCCTCGGCCAGGGCGCCACCGCCAAGATCACCGACCAGATCAACAAGCTGGGCACCAACCTGCTGATCGTCACCCCCGGCTCGGCCACCACCAGTTCCGGGCTCCGCGGCGGCCGCGGGTCGGCGACCACGCTGACCGCCGACGACGCCCAGGTGCTCGCCGATCCGCGGGTCGCCCCCGATGTGCTGCGGGTCGCCCCGGTCAACCAGTCCCAGCTCTCCCTCACCGTCGGCACCACCAACTGGACCAGCAATGTCGTCGGCACCACCCCCGACTGGCTCGGGGTGCGCAATCGCACGGTCAGCCAGGGCCGCTTCTTCACCACCGACGATCTGGACAACGGCCGGCTGGTCGCGGTGCTCGGCGCCACCACCGCCGGGCAGCTGTTCGGCGGCCGGGATCCGATCGGCCAACAGGTCACCGCGAACGGGCAGAGCTTCACCGTCCTCGGCGTGCTGGACCCGGTCGGCGCCTCGATGATCACCGACGAGGACGACCAGCTGGTGGTGCCGCGGACCACCTTCGCCACCCGGTTGTCCAGCAGCGCCAACACCCGCCAGGTGTCGGCGATCTATCTGGAGGCCCGCGACCAGGCCAGTCTCTCGGCGGCGTACCAGGAGGTCACCACCGCCCTGCTGAACACCCACGGCACGACGCTCGCCGACCAGGACTTCCAGGTCAGCAGCCAGCAGTCGCTGGTCGACACGGTGCAGTCCACGGCCGCGACATTGACGCTGCTGCTGGCCAGCATCGCCGGGATCGCGCTGCTGGTGGGCGGTATCGGGGTGATGAACATCATGCTGGTCTCGGTCTCCGAGCGGGTCCGGGAGATCGGGCTGCGCAAGGCCCTGGGCGCGACCCCGCTGGTGATCCTGCGGCAGTTCCTGGTCGAGGCCGGGTTGCTCGGGTTGATCGGCGGGATGCTCGGGGTCGGTCTCGGCATCGCCGGTGCGCTGACGCTGCCGAAGCTGCTCGACCAACCGGTCGCGGTGTCCCTGCCGGCCACCGCGATCGCCCTCGGGGTGTCCCTGCTGATCGGCACGGTCGCCGGGGTCTACCCGGCCTCGCGGGCCGCCCGACTGGCCCCGATCGACGCGCTGAGGAGCGAATGATGCAGGACCGACGAACCGCGATCCGCGTCGGCGGCGCCGTCCTCGGACTGGCGGTCCTCGCCGCGGGTGGGGTCGGTGTGGCCCGGGCACTCACCCGGCCGGCGGACCCGAACGCGTCGCTGCGGACCGCGGTGGTCTCGCGGGGCACGGTGCAGCAGGTGCTGCCGCTGACCGGGTCGGTGCGTCGGGTCGATCAGGTGCGGGCGAGCTTCCCGGTGGCCGGCACGATCAGCGGGGTGAACGTCGCCGTCGGTGATCAGGTGCGGCAGGGTGACGTGCTCGCCACCATGGATCCGCTGCCGCTGCAGACGGCGCTGCTGGACGCCCGGGCACAGCTCGCGCAGGCGCAGGCCCAGCTGGACAGCGACCAGAATCCGACCGCCCCGCCCCGGTTGCCCGGACCGGGTGCCGGGGCGGTACGCCCGGGCGCACCGGGCGTACCGGGCGTACCCGATGGTGCGGGCATACCCGGTGGTGCGGGCGTTCCGCAGGTCCCGGTACCGAGCGACCTGCCCCGGCCGACGCCCCCGGAATCGGTGACCCGGCTGCCGGCCGCGATGACCGCGGTGCACGAGGCGCTGGCCGCCCAGCAGGACGCCTGCCGACCGATCCTGACCGCCGTCACCGACGGTTGGCCGGAACCGGTCGAGCGGCCGCCCGCGAGCCCGAACCGGACCTGGTCACCGACGCCGAGCCGGCCCGCCGGCCCGAGCGCGTCCCCCACGGCGAGCGCGTCCCCCACCACCCGCAGCGCGTCCCCCACCCCGAGCGCCTCCCCCGCCCCGAGCGCGAGCCCCACGCCGGCACCGACCGCGGACCCGACCCCGAGCACCTCGGCGGCCGCTCCCCGGGAGCAACGACTGACCAACCCGCCGCCGATCCCGCCCGGGCTCGATCCGGCGCAGTTCACCGCCTGCAGCGACGCACTGCAGCGGCTGGTCGCCAGCCAGCAGCAGGCGGCGACGCTGATCACCGAGGCCGCCGCCGCGCTGAACGCCCCCGCGGTGAACGCCGGCGTACCCCAGCCCCCGGCCCAGCAACGGCCCGTTCCCCAGCCGCCCGCCGGCGTACCCGCCGGCGTACCCTCCACCGCGCTGCCGACCGCCACCCCGACCGTGGACCAGGCGAAGGTCGCCACCGACCGCGCCGCGGTGCTCGCCGCCGAGCAGGCGATCGCGCAGGCCCGGTCGAATCTCGACGCCGCCACCCTCAGGGCGCCGATCGCCGGCACCGTGGGCACGATCGGTTTCACCGCCGGGGCCGCGGCCACCCCGAATGCCGCGATCACCGTGGTCGGCGGGGGTGCCGCGGAGGTGACCGTGCCGGTGCCGCTGACCAACCGGCCGCAGGTCCAGCTCGGTCAGGAGGTCCGGGTGAACGCCCCCGGCAGCCTGACCGCGGATCCGGGCACGATCACCGAGATCTCCCCGCTGCCGGTCAGCGCGACCGCGAGCACCCCGAGCTACAACGTCACGGTGCTGGTCGCCGACCCCGGACCGGGGTTGGCCAGTGGCGGCCGGGCCGATACCGGGATCGTCGTCGGGCGGGTCGCCGACGCGGTCACCGTGCCGGTCTCCGCGGTGACCCGGGTGGCCACCGGTACCGGCACGGTCCGGGTGCTGGACGGCACCGGGGTGCGCGATGCGACCGTCGCGACCGGCCTGGTCGGCGGCGGCCTGGTCGAGATCACCGGCGGGCTCACCGCCGGGCAGCGGGTCGTGCTCGCCGACGGCGCCCAGCCACTGCCGACGACCCAGCTGCGCAACCTGCGCGGCGGCCAGAGCGGGAGCGGGCAGAACGGGAGCGGGCAGCAGACCCCGAGCGCCCAGCCGAGCTGAGCGGCGTCAGGACGCGGAATCGGTCTCGCTGCGGCGTACCTCGTCCTCCAGGCCGCGCAGGGCGTCCCGGACCGCCTGCTCGGCGTCGATGCCGCTGGCCCGGGCCCGGGAGACCAGGGCGAGCGCCTGTGCGCCGACCTCCTCGGCGGTGATCGGCTCCTCCGGCAGATCGAGCGGTACGCCGTGACTGGCGCTGCGTGACATCACCTTGTCCGCCCGGGCCAGCGCGGACAGTGCGGTGGGGATGCCGTCCAGGCTGGAGGTGCGCCCCTTCTCGGCCTTCTTGCCGGCCTCCCAGGTGGCATTCAGATCGTCGGGTACGCCGGTGTCGGCGAAGACCCACGGGTGCCGACCGACGAGCTTGTCGCCGATCCCGCGGGCCACGTCATCGATGTCGAAGCGCTGCTGCTCGGCGGCGATGGCGGCATGGAAGACGACCTGCAGCAACAGATCCCCGAGCTCCTCGCGCAGATCGGTGTCATCACCGGCCTCGATCGCGTCGACGACCTCACCGGTCTCCTCGATCAGGTAGTGCACCAGCGAGCGGTGGGTCTGCCGGGCATCCCAGGGGCAGTCGACCCGCAGCCGGGCCATCACCGCGACCAGCCGGTCCAGCTCGGACGGCGTGGTCTCGCCGGTGCTCATCGTCAGCGGGCGGCCGGCTGGGAGAGCGAGCCGCTGCCGATCGCCTGCTGGTCGTTGGCGACGTCCTCCAGCCCCTGCAGCCCGTAGCGCGGGTTGACGGTGACCGGGATGAAGCCCATCGCCGCGGCCAGTTCACCCTGGCCCAGCTTCTGCCCGAGCGCGTCCACCTTGACCAGGTCCCGCACCAGCTGGTTGCCGGCCGGGTTGGCCATCAGCTCCGGCGGGATCTGCAGCTGCGGCAGCAGCGCCTGGGTCTCGGTGTCCAGGTTGATGTTGCGGGACTGTGCGATCTGTTCGGCGGCGGCGGCGCGCATCTTCACGCTGAGCACCAGGGCCGGCTCGGCGATCTTGGGGTTGATCGCGGTCAGCTCGCGGGAGGTGTCGGCGACCTCGCTGGTGGTGATGGTGCGGTCCCCGACCGTTGCGGCGGTGGACGGGCTGTTCGCACAGCCACCCAGCCCCATCGCGACCACGACGGCCGCGGCGGCCAGCCCCGCAGTCACTCGACCTCGGAAACCTGTCCCTGCCATGCACCCACTCCTTGTCGCGACCCCCGGTGTCCCGGGCCGCGGTCAGTCTAGTGCGTCGGTTCCGATGGTCGAGCCAACTGCCGGATCGACTCGGTACCGGTCCGCGAACCGGGCTGAGGTCAGCCCGGGTTCGCGGACCGGTCCGAGATCCTGGGTGTCAGACCCGGTCCCACACCCGATGCTCGGCGAGCAGCTCGGTGAGCGCGGTGACCGCCGCGGCGGGATCACCGGTGACCACACCGGTGGCCGCCGCGTTGAGACCGAGCGTCGCGGGATCCACGCCGTCGAGAACCGCGATCGCCTTGCCGTGCCGGTACGCCTCATCCAGCAACCGGATGATCTTGGCGTCGTCGGCGGGGTTGGGCCCGGCCGACGGATCGGCCGCCACCACGACGCCGTCCCATTCGATCGAGGCCGCGGTCGGGTAGCTGCGCTCGATCGGCTGGTCACCCAGGGTGCCGCCGTTCGGTGCGGTCAGCAGGGGCACCATGCCGGCGGCCCGGATCGCCTCGACCGTCTGCGCGGCGACCGCGGCATCATCCGGCCCGGCGACGATGACCGCGACCTTGCGGCCGGTGACCGGCCAGCTCCTGCCGAGCTGGCTGAGCGCCGGGCTCGGATCGACCTTGGCCGGCTTGGTGTCGGCCTTCGGCACCGAGAGACCCAGGCCGGTGGCGACGGCTTCGGCCAGGTCGGTGTCGATGGCGGCCAGGCAACCCAGCTGGCGGGTCTTGATGGCCTCCTCGTAGCACTTGCCGAGCTCGAAGGTGTACGCGTCGATCACGTGCTGCTGTTCGACCTCGGTGAGCGAGGTGTAGAACAACCGGGCCTGGCTGTAGTGGTCCTCGAAGCTGGCCGAGAGCTCCCGCACCTTCTCGCCCTGCACCGGGGTCGGCACGTCGATGAACGCCCCCTCGGCCGTCCCGGCGGTGAAGGGGCAACCCCCGTCGAGCGAGTTCGGCCGGTACGGGGCGACTCCCCCGTGGTCGGCGGCCTGGTGGTGGCCGTCGCGCTGGAGATCGTTGACCGGTGCATGCGGCCGGTTGATCGGGATCTGGGAGAAGTTCGGCCCGCCGAGCCGGCTGAGCTGGGTGTCGATGTAGGAGAACAGCCGGACCTGCAGCAGCGGGTCGTTGGTGACGTCGATACCCGGGACGAGGTTGCCGGGATTGAACATCACCTGCTCGGTCTCGGCGAAGTAGTTGATCGGGTTCCGATTCAGCGTCATCGTGCCGATGATCTGCACCTCGCACAGTTCCTCGGGCACGAGCTTGGTCGGGTCGAGCAGGTCGATGCCCTCGAAGGTCTCCTCGGGGGTGTCCGGCATCACCTGGACGCCCAGGTCCCAGACCGGGTACGCCCCGGCCTCGATCGCGTCGGCCAGGTCGCGGCGGTGGAAGTCCGGGTCCATGCCGGCGGTCAGCAGGGCCTCCTCCCAGACCTGGGAGTGCACCCCCTGGCGCGGCTTCCAGTGGAACTTCACCAGGCTGGTCCCACCGTCGGCGTTCACCATCCGGAAGGTGTGGATGCCGAAGCCCTCCATGGTGCGGAAGGAGCGCGGGATGCCGCGGTCGGACATGTTCCAGATCGTGTGGTGCTGCGCCTCGGAGTGCAGCGAGACGAAATCCCAGAAGGTGTCGTGCGCGCTCTGCGCCTGCGGGATCTCCCGATCCGGCTGCGGTTTGGCCGCGTGCACCACGTCGGGGAACTTGATCCCGTCCTGGATGAAGAAGACCGGGATGTTGTTGCCGACCAGGTCGTAGTTGCCCTCGCTGGTGTAGAACTTCGTCGCGAACCCGCGGGTGTCGCGCACCGTGTCGGCCGACCCGCGGGAGCCGAGGACGGTGGAGAAGCGCACGAAGACCGGCGTTTCCGCACCCTCGGCGAGGAAGGCCGCGCGGCTGATCCTGCTGGCGGCGCCGTTGGCGACGAAGGTGCCGTGGGCCGCGGCTCCGCGCGCGTGCACGACGCGCTCGGGGATCCGCTCGTGGTCGAAGTGGGTGATCTTCTCCCGCAGGTGGTGGTCCTGCAGCAGGACCGGGCCGCGGCGGCCGGCTTTCAGCGAGTGATCGGTGTCGCGCAGCCGCACTCCGGTCGACGTGGTCAGGTACGCCCCCGCCTGGGCGTTGGTCTCGGGTGACGAGCCGTAGTCGACGCCGGTCGGCGACACATTCGCCGGGCCGGCCTGATCCGGCTTGGGCGGCAGCGGATCGCGCGCCTTGGTGGGCTCGTCCAGTGCGGGCGGTTCCGAGGTCGGACCAGCCGGCGGGTTCAACTCTACGGCCTCACTTCGTTCGGCTTCATTTCGATCGGCCTTCTGCCGTGCCATGACATCCTCCTGGTCGAAATCTGTGCAGTTCACGGGTACGCCCCGTCGCCTCGCCGGCTGGCGAGACCGCGCCCGACGACTTCCTACCCAGCCCCGGGCAGCTGGAAACGGTGCTGTCCGCGCATCGGGCGAATCCGTCGCGGGGCGAGCCGGTCAGATCTCAGATGTCCCCGCGAACGTGTACCGAAGTGCTGCCGTCCTGGCAGCACTTCGTCAGCCTCTACGGGCAGCCCTGCCCCACCCCGACCCACCGAGAAAAGTTACGGGGATGGCGGGTGGAGGCGGAGGCGCTGCGCGACCTACTCGATGAGCGTGGAGGATCAGCCGACGGGGGCGGGTTCGAGAGCGAAGATGTCGGCGACGACCTGGCTGCACCAGTCGAGCAATTCCCTGTCGGTGGGCGGTTTCCCGCCGATGGTGGCGGCCATCGGGCGCGGGATCAGCAGGTGCCCGGTCTTCACCACCGTCCGCGGATGCAGCCGCTTCAACCGCAGCATCCGCGACTCCGGCAACTCATAGGGCCCGAAGCGGATGTAGTTGCCCTGGGCGACGACCTCGGTCAGCCCGACCGCCCGGGCGGCGTTGCGGAACTCGGCCACCGCGAGCAGCGCCTCGACCGGCTCCGGCGGCGCACCGTAACGATCGGTCAGCTCGGCGCGCACCTCGGCCAGATCCTCGGCGGTCCGCACCTCGGCGAGCCGCTTGTACATCTCCAGCCGCAACCGCTCCGACTCCACATAGTCCGCGGGCAGGTGCGCATCCACCGGCAGCTCGATCCGCAGCTCCGGTTCGGCCACCACGTCCTCGCCGTCGCTGCGGAACTCGGTGACCGCCTCCCCCACCAATCGGATGTAGAGGTCGAAACCGACATCGGCGATGTGCCCGGACTGCTCACCACCCAACAGATTCCCGGCGCCACGGATCTCCAGGTCACGCATCGCGATCTGCATGCCGGCGCCCAGCTCGGCGTTCGCCGCCATCGTCGCCAACCGGTCGTGGGCGGTCTCGGTGAGCGGCTTCTCCGGCGGATACAGCAGGTACGCATAACCGCGCTCCCGGCTCCGGCCGACCCGGCCGCGCAACTGGTGCAGCTGGGACAGCCCGAGCAGGTCCGCCCGCTCGATGATCAGCGTGTTCGCACTCGAGATGTCCAGTCCCGCCTCGACGATCGTGGTGCAGACCAGCACATCGGCCTTGCGGTCGGCGAAGTCGAGCATCACCTGCTCCAGCTTGTGCTCCCCCATCTGACCGTGTGCGGTGACCACCCGGGCCTCCGGCACCAGTTCGCGCAACTGGCCGGCCACCTTCTCGATCGACTGCACCCGGTTGTGGATGTAGAAGACCTGGCCCTCGCGCATCAGCTCACGGCGGATCGCCGCACCGACCTGGGCCCGGTCGTAGGGCCCGACAAAGGTGAGCACCGGATGCCGTTCCTCGGGCGGGGTGGCGATGGTGGACATCTCCCGGATGCCGGTGACCGCCATCTCCAGGGTCCGCGGGATCGGGGTCGCCGACATGGCCAGCACATCGACGTTCAACCGCAGCTTCTTCAGCGCCTCCTTGTGCTCCACCCCGAACCGCTGTTCCTCGTCGATGATCACCAGCCCGACGTCAGAGAACTCGACCTCACCGGACAGCAACCGGTGGGTGCCGACGACGACATCGACCTTGCCGGCCTTCACCGCCTCCTTCACCTCGCGGGATTCCTTCTCCGACTGGAATCGCGACAACTGCGCGACCCGGATCGGGAAGCCCGCGTACCGCTCGGCGAAGGTGTTCGCATGCTGCTGCACCAGGATCGTGGTCGGCACCAGCACCGCGACCTGCTTGCCGTCCTGGACGGCCTTGAACGCGGCCCGCACCGCGATCTCGGTCTTGCCATAACCGACGTCCCCACAGATCAGCCGGTCCATCGGCACGACCTGTTCCATGTCGTGTTTGACCTCGGAGATCGCGCCCAACTGGTCGGGGGTCTCCACATAGGCGAAGGCATCCTCGAGTTCCCGCTGCCACGGGGTGTCGGTGGCGAACGCATGCCCACGGGAGGCCTGGCGGGCGGCGTACAACTTGATCAGCTCCGCGGCGATCTCCTTGACCGCCTTCTTCGCCCGGCCCTTGCGGCGATGCCAGTCGGCGCCGCCCATCCTGTCCAGGCTGGGATTCTCGCCACCGACGTAACGCGACAACAGATGCAGCTGGTCCATCGGCACGAACAGCCGGTCCCCCGGCTGCCCGCGCTTGGAGGGGGCGTACTCGACGACCAGATATTCCCGCACCGAGTCCGAGCCCTTCGCCGCCCGCTGGATCATCTCCACATAGCGGCCCACGCCGTGCTGCTCGTGCACCACCGGATCCCCGGCGGTCAGCTCCAGCGGGTCGATCTGGTTCTTCCGGCGACTCGGCATCCGGCGCAGCGACTTGTCCGCGGGACCGCGACCGGACAGATCACCGGAGGTCCAGACCGCCAGCTTCGCCGAATCCAGCCGGAACCCGTGCGGCAGCTCGGCCAGCGCGACGGTGACCAGGTCGGCAGCCGGCGGCTTGTTCAGCACCCGGACCGCCTTGGTGCCGATCTCCTGCTCGCGCAGGATCTCCACCATCCGCTTGACCATGCCCTTGCCCTCGGCGATCAGCACCACCCGCCAGCCGTCGGCCATCGCCTGCTTGATCGCGGCCACCGCGGCCTCGGTGTCCCCGCGCCAGGACTCGGTGGCATGGGCGGCGACCGTGAAGGTCGGGATCGTCGCATTCCCTGCCCGGGTTGAATTGTCCAGCGCCGAGGAGAGGTCGATGATCTCGCCGTCCTCAGTCCGCATCGGCTCGCTCGGCCCGGCATCCGGCCCGGCGCTGTACTGGGACAGCGACCACCAGGCCTGCCCGTTGGCGAGCGCGGCATGGCGGACATCGGCCAGGGTCCGGTACGCCGAGGCGCCCAGATCGATCGGGGCGCGGCCGCCCCCGGCCGCCGCCGCCCAGGAGGCCTGCAGGAATTCCTCGCTGGTGGTGACCAGGTCGCCGGCCCGGCCGCGGACGAGTTCCGGATCGCAGACCGCGATCAGGGCGTCGGCGGGCAGCACATCGACGAGCAGTTCCATCCCGTCCACCAGGACCGGGGCGAGCGCCTCCATGCCCTCGACCGCATGGCCCTGGGCCATCGGCTCGAGCATCTCGGCCAGCTCCGGATGCTGCTCCGCGAGCGTCGCGGCCCTGGCACGCACCGTGTCGTCGAGCAGCAGCTCCCGGCAGGGGTCGGCGACGACCTCGCTCAGCACCAGGTCGGTGGAGCGCTGGTCGGCCACGGTGAAGTGCCGGATCTCCTCGACGGTGTCCCCGAAGAAGTCGATCCGCACCGGATGTTCCAACGTGGGTGGGAAAATATCGACGATGCCGCCGCGGACCGCGAACTCGCCGCGCCGCTCCACCAGGTCGACCCGGTGGTAGGCGGCGCCGACCAGCGCCGTCGCCAGGTCGCCGAGATCGAAGTCCTCACCGGCCACGATCCGGACCGGGGTGAGCTCGGCCAGCCCCTTCACCTGCGGCTGCAGCACCGCGCGGACCGGGGCGACCACCACCCGGGGCCGCGCATCCGGATCCACCAGCCGACGCAGCACCGACAACCGTCGCCCGACGGTGTCCGAGCGCGGGCTGAGCCGCTCGTGCGGCAGCGTCTCCCAGGCCGGATAGTAGGCGACCTGGTCCTCACCGAGCACCGCGCCGATGGCGGTGGTCAGGTTCTCCGCCTCGCGATAGGTGGCGGTCACCAGCAGCACCGTGCGGGTCTCCGACAGCAGCGCGGCGAGGAAGGGCCGCAGCGCGGGCGGGGCGGTGACATCGGCGGCCGAGAGGGTACGCGAGCGCGCGCCATCGCTGACCTCAGCGACGGCGGGGTCGGTGCCAACGAGCTGGACCAGTCCCGGAAGGGTCACCGGAACAGGCTACTCGCTCACCCCCAGCCGGAATTCCAGCACCGGGCAGGCCCCCTCAGCGGGCCGGCGTCGCCGGAGATCAGGCCCCATTCCGCCACAGCGAATCCAGCAGGGCGTACGCCGCATCCGGATCCGGTTCCCGGCCGGCGGCCAGCTCGGCCAACGCCCAGCGGTCGATCTCGGTGAGCACGGCCAGGCTGACGTCGATCAGCAGGCCGGTGTCCAGATCATCGCGGACCACCCCGATCCGTTGGCCGTCGGCGATCAGCGCGGTCATCCAGACCCGCGGCCCCTCCCCCGACACCCCGCGGGCCAGGCAGTGCGGCGCCAGCGCCAGCAACACCTCATCGCCGCGCAGCGCCTCGGCCAACCGGGTCGCCCCGGCCCGCCACTGCTCCGCGAAGTCCGCGGCGTCGCGGCTGGGCCGCCACACCCCGAGCACCCCGAGCAGATCACCGGCCACCTCGTGCAGCACCGCCTCGAGCAGGTCGGCGCGGGAGTCGAAGTACTGATACGCCGAGGCCTTGGAGATGCCGGCCTCGGCCAGGATCGCGTTGTAGGAGGCGGTCTCGGGTCCGTCGGTGGCGAAGTGTCGGGCGGCGACGGTGAGGATCGCCGCCCGCTTCGCCTCGGGCAGCCGGGAGAATCGCGGCAACGGCATGTACCGATGGTACACCCCAGTGGTTCAGAAGCGCTGTCGACATTCTGTAGAATGCGGATGATCCACCACGCATCCATCTCACCCATCGACCAGGCGGGCCCTTGCTGACACTCCTGATCGTCCACTTCGTAGTGGCCGCGTCCTCCCCGGCCCTGGTGCGCCTGCTGGGCCGCCGGGCGTTCTGGGTGTTGGCACTGCCGAGTGCGGTGACCGCCGGTTGGGCCCTGCTGCAGGCGGGCCGGGTACGCGAGGGTGCGCTGGAGCAGACCTTCGCCTGGGTCCCGGGTATCGACCTGACGATCCAGCTGCGGATGGACACCCTGTCCTGGCTGCTCACCCTGGTGATCTCGGTGATCGGGCTGCTGGTGCTGGCCTACTGCGCGGGTTACTTCACCGACGACGAACCGGGTCTGGACCGCTTCGGTGTCCACCTGGCCGCCTTCGCCGGTGCGATGCTCGGTCTGGTCTGGAGCGACAACCTGCTGCTGCTCTACCTCTTCTGGGAGCTCACCACGGTGCTCTCCTATCTGCTGGTCGGTCATTTCAGCGAGCAGGAGGACTCCCGCCGGGCGGCCACCATGGCCCTGGTGGTGACCACCTTCGGTGGCCTGTCGATGCTCGTCGGGCTGGTCCTGCTCGGCCTCGCCGGCGGCTCCTACCGGCTCAGCGAACTGCTCGCCAGCCCGCCCGAGCCGACCGCGGTGGTGCAGGTCGCGATCGTGCTCGTGCTGGTGGGCGCGATCAGCAAGTCCGCGCTGGTCCCCTTCCACTTCTGGCTGCCGGGTGCGATGGCCGCCCCGACGCCGGTCTCGGCGTACCTGCACGCCGCCGCGATGGTGAAGGCCGGTGTCTATCTGGTCGCCCGGCTCGCACCCGGGTACGCCACCATGCCGGTCTGGCACCCAGTCGTCTTCGGGCTCGGCGCGGCGACCCTGCTGATCGGCGGCTACCGCGCGCTGCGGCAGTTCGACCTGAAGCTGTTGCTCGCCTACGGCACGGTCAGCCAGCTCGGTTTCCTGGTGCTGCTGGTGGGCGGCGGCACCAAGAATCTGGCGCTGGCCGGCATCGCGATGCTGCTCACCCACTCGATCTTCAAGGCCTGCCTGTTCCTCACCGTCGGCGCCATCGACCACGCCACCGGGACCCGGGATCTGCGGATCCTGGACAACCTGCGCCGCCGGATGCCGGTGCTCGCGGTCGCCTCCACCCTCGCCGCCGCCTCGATGGCCGGCGTACCGCCGCTGCTCGGCTTCGTCTCCAAGGAGGCCGCCTACGCCGCCCTGTTGAACGAGCCCGGCCCGTGGGCGCTGCCGCTGCTGATCGCGGTGGTGACCGGATCGGTGCTCACCTTCGGCTACAGCGCCCGCTTCGTCTGGGGCGCCTGGGGCCCGGCGCGCGCGGGTGCGGCCGAGATGGCCGAACCGCATGCCAACCCGTGGGTGGTCACCGCGGTACCGGTGCTGCTCGGCGCCGCCAGTCTGGTGCTCGCACCCTTCGCCTCCGAGGCCGAGCCCTGGTTCGCCGGCTGGGTCGACCTGCTCGCGCCCACGGCCTACACCGTGCATCTGGAGCTGTGGCCCGGGCTCAACCTCGGCCTGCTGCTGTCGCTGGTGACCCTGGCACTGGGTGCCGGGCTGTTCGCGCTGCGCAGCCGGGTGGAGGCCGTGCAGAAGGCGCTGCCCCATCCGCCGGCCGCGGTGTCGGCGTACCGGCTCGTGATGCGCGGACTGGACCGGATCTCGCTCGAGGTGACCGGCCTGCTGCACCGCGGCTCGCTGCCGCTGTCGCTCTCGCTGATCCTGGTGGTGCTGCTGGTCGGCCCGGGTGCGGCGATGGTCCGCGCGCTCAACGGCGCGCTGTCCGGCCCCGATCGGCCGGTGCGCTGGTTCGACACCCCGGCCCAGGTCGCGGTGGCGATCGTCATCTCGATCGCGGCGATCGCGGCGGTACGCTCCCGCCGCCGATTCCGGGCGGTCTTCCTGGTCGGGGTCACCGGTTACGGGGTGGCGCTGCTGTTCCTGTTGCAGGGCTCCCCCGACCTGGCCCTCACCCAGCTGCTGGTGGAGACCGTCTCGGTGGTCGTCTTCATCCTGGTGCTGCGCCGCTTCACCGGCCGCTTCCGCGACACCCGCGAGGAGCGCCGCGGGCGGCCGCGCCGGATCCTGCTCGGCGTCGGGGCCGGGGTGGTCGTCGCCGGCGCCAGTCTGGTCGCCGCCACCGCCCGGACCGCCACCCCGGACTCGGTCACGATGCCGCGCAGCTCGGTCGAGTTCGGCGGCGGCTACAACGTCGTCAACGTGATCCTGGTCGACATCCGTGCCTGGGACACCATGGGCGAGATCTCGGTGGTGCTGGTCGCCGCGACCGGTATCGCCTCGCTGATCTTCCAGCAGAGCGATCGGATGCGGGAGCTGCGCCAGCGGCTGCGCCGCAGCCGCACCCGGCGCAAGGAGCGGCGCGGCATGACCACCGGTGACCTCGGCTGGCTCTCCGCGATCCGGGCCACCCCCGCCGAGCACCGCTCGCTGCTGCTCGAGGTGGTCACCCGGCTGATCTTCCACACCGTGATGGTGTGGTCGGCGTTCCTGTTGTTCACCGGCCACAACGATCCCGGCGGTGGTTTCGCGGCCGGTCTGGTCGCCGGCCTGGCGCTGACCATCCGCTATCTGGCCGGTGGCGCCCAGGAGCTGCGCGCCGCGCTGCCGGTGATGCCCGGCACCCTGCTCGGTATCGGCCTGTTCCTCTCGGCCGGTTTCGGGTTGATCTCGATGCTGGTCGGCGGTGATGTGCTGCAGTCCTGGACGTTCATCTTCGAGGTGCCGCTGATCGGTGAGGTCAAACTCGTCACCTCGATGTTCTTCGACATCGGCGTCTATCTGGTGGTGATCGGGCTGATGCTGGACATCCTGCGCTCGCTGGGTTCCGGGCTGGACTCCGAGATCGCCCCGACCCACGCCGGACAGGTGGTCAGCGATCCGCTGGCCGGAGAGCGGGGCGGTCGATGATCGCGAACCTCACCCTCTGCATCCTGATCGGCGTACTCGTCGCCTGCGGTGTCACCCTGCTGCTCTCCCGCTCGCTGGTCCGCTCGCTGCTCGGCGTCCTGCTCGTCTCCAACGGCGTCAACCTGGTCTTCATGGTCGCCTCCGGGGCACCCGGCCGGCCGCCGATCGTGTCCAGCAGCAACCTCGATCCACCGATCGGGCCCGGCGGGATCAGCGACCCGCTGCCGCAGGCGATGGTGCTGACCGCGATCGTGATCACCCTCGCGGTGACGGCCTACTTCCTGGCGCTGGCGCACCGCTCCTGGCAGCTGCGCAACACCGATGAGGTGGCCGACGACGACGAGGGTGTCCGCACCCACGACCGGGCCGTCGCCAATGACATGTCCGACTCCGATTTCACCGACAGCTCCGATCCGGACACCGAGGAGGTCGAGAAGTGAACTTCACCCTCGAGTTCCTGGTGCCGCTGGTCGTCGTGCTGCCGCTCTGCGGTGCCGGTGCGACCGTGGTCGCCGGCGCCCACAAGCACCTGCAGCGGTGGATCTCCGGCACCGTGCTGGCCTCGGTGGTCGGGGTCTCCGCGGCGCTGCTCTGGGCGGCCGATCAGCGGCGTACGCTGGTGGTGCGGGTCGGCGGTTGGCCGCTGGATGAGGGCATCACCCTGGTGGTGGACCGGCTGTCCGGGCTGATGCTGCTGATCTCCACCGTCGTCACCTTCGCGGTGATGCTCTATTCCTCCGGCCAGGGCCGGCGCTCCGACGACGAGTTCGACGGCGGCGCCCCACTGCCGATCTTCCACCCCACCCTGCTGGTGCTGTCCGCCGGCGTCTCCACCACCTTCATCTCCGGTGACCTGTTCCACCTCTACGTGGGCTTCGAGATGCTGCTGTTCGCGAGCTTCGTGCTGCTCACCCTGGGCGCCACCGAGGAACGGGTCCGGGCCGGCATCAACTACGTGATCGTGAACCTGCTCTCCTCGCTGGTCTTCCTGACCTCGATCGGGCTCGTCTACGGCGCGACCGGCACGGTCAACCTGGCGCGGGTGGCGAGCCGGTTGGACACCCTCTCGCCGCAGACGACGCTGTTGCTGGAATCGCTGCTGCTGCTCGGTTTCTGCATCAAGGCGGCGGTCTTCCCGATGTCCGGCTGGCTGCCGGATTCCTATCCGACCGCCCCGGCACCGGTGACCGCGGTGTTCGCCGGCCTGCTCACCAAGGTCGGTGTCTATGCGATCATCCGCACCCGGACCCTGCTCTTCCCCGACGACCGACTGAACTCGCTGCTGATGTGGGCGGCGCTGCTGACCATGCTGGTCGGCATCCTGGGCGCGGTCGCCCAGGACGACATCAAACGGATGCTGTCCTTCACCCTGGTCTCGCACATCGGCTACATGCTCTTCGGTGTCGCCCTGGGGTCGGTGATCGGCCTCGGCGCCGCGATCTACTACGTCGCCCACCACATCACCATCCAGACGACCCTGTTCCTGGTGGTCGGGTTGATCGAGATGAAACGTGGCACCACCTCGCTGCAGAAACTCGGCGGCCTGCTGGTCACCGCCCCGGTGGTCGCGGTGCTGTTCTTCGTGCCCGCGATGAATCTGGCCGGCATCCCGCCGCTGTCGGGGTTCATCGGCAAGGTCGGTCTGCTGCAGGCCGGCGCCGAACAGGGCGGCTGGTTGGCGTACCTGCTGATGGCCGGGTCGGTGCTGACCAGCCTGCTCACCCTGTACGCCGTCTCCCGCGTCTGGTCGCGGGCGTTCTGGCGGGCACCGGTACCGGCGGTGGCCGGTGGCGCCCGGCGGCTCACCCCGGGTGTCATCGTGCCCACCCTGGCGCTGGTGCTGTTCGGTCTCGGGCTGACCGTCTTCGGCGGTCCGCTCTACGGGGTCGCCGACCGGGCCGCGCAGGAACTGCTGGCGC
Organism: Enemella evansiae; assembly: GCF_002250705.1. Classification (GTDB taxonomy): domain Bacteria; phylum Actinomycetota; class Actinomycetes; order Propionibacteriales; family Propionibacteriaceae; genus Enemella; species Enemella evansiae. Next base: position 173,701 of record NZ_NMVP01000035.1, on the reverse strand, counting down.
GTACGCCATATCTGACCGCCGTCCTCGGGACGGGGGGCCAGTGATGAAGTTCCTGCGCAAGATCCGGCTCGGCTCACTGCTCGGGCTGACCGCGGTCTGGATGCTGCTCTGGGGGCGGCCCAGCTGGGGCACCTTCTTCCTCGGGTTGTTCGTTGCCGCGACCGTGCTGGCGGTCTTCCCGATGCCGCGCGCGGCGAGCCGGATCAGGATCCGGCCGCTGGCGCTGCTGTGGCTGGTCGGCAACTTCCTGCGCGAGCTGACCATCGCCAGCGTGCACGTCGCCTGGCTGGCCGTCCGTCCGGCGCCGCTGCGACCGGGCCGGATCGCGGTGGTGCATCTGCACGATGACGACGACTTCCGGCGCACCGTCGTCGCCGAGCTCACCTCGCTGGTACCCGGCTCGGTGGTGATGGATCTGGATCCGGTACGCAGCGAGCTGCTGGTGCACTTCATCGACCACACCGACGATGAGCGACTGGCTCGCGAGGTGGCGCACATCCACCGCCGCGAGCGCGAGGTCGCCCGCGCGTTCGGCGCGCCCGCTCCCGAGGGCTGCGGTGGCGCCCACGACACCTGGACCCGGGAGGTGCAGTGATGATCGAGTTCGTCGACCAGGCGCAGGTGATCGTCGGTTGGATCGTCGGGGTGCTGCTGTTCACCTCCGCGGTGCTGACGGTGATCCGGATCATCCGGGGGCCGTCGGTGTTGAACCGGACCCTGGCCACCGACGTGCTGGTGACCACCCTGATCTGCGCGGTGGCCGCCGAGGCGACCCTGGCCCGGCACGAGACCACGCTGCCGATCATCGTCACGCTGGCGCTGGTCGCCTTCGTCGGGTCGGTGTCGGTCGCCCGGTTCGTGGCCCGCGACACCGACCGCAGCGAGGACCCGGGTGGCCGGTCGACCGGTGACCGCAGCGAGGAAGGGAGCACCGAGCGATGAGTCCCACCGTGGCAGCGATCATCGACCTGCTGGCGCTGCTCTGCCTGCTCGCCGGCGCCCTGCTCTGCCTGCTCGCCGCGATCGGCCTGCTGCGCTTCCCCGATCTGCTGTCCCGGATGCATGCGGCGACCAAGCCGCAGGTGCTCGGGGTGCTGCTGGTGCTCTTCGGTGTCGCGCTCGGGCTGCGCTCGGTACCGGCGCTGGGGATGATCGCGCTGGCCGGGGTGTTCCAGCTGATCACCGCCCCGGTGGCCTCCCAGATGATGAGCCGGGCCGCCGCCCGTACCGATCAGATCGACATGCAGACCGGCGAGGACATCAAGGACTGAACCGCGGCTCGCGATCCATCGATCCCTGGATGCATCCATCGCGTGCTGCAGTACGCGATGGATGGACCGTGGATTCGATGGATCGCGGGAGCAGGAGTCAGCTCGCCAGGAAGGCCGGTACGCGGTCCTTGGGGCGGCCGATGATCGCCCGCTTCCCCTTCACCAGCACGGGCCGCTGCATCAGCTTCGGGTGGGCGGTGAGCACCTCGACGACCTGATCCTCGGTGGCCACATCGGCGTCGGTCAGACCCAGCTCCTTGAAGTGCCCGTCCCGGCGTACCAGGTCGGTCGCCGGATCCTCCAGCTTGCCGAGCAGCTCGCGCAGGGCCGCCTCATCGAGCGGATTCTTCAGGTACTGCACGATCTCCACCTCGGTGCCGGCGTCGACGACCGCATCCTTGACGGCGCGGGAGGTGGAGCAGTTCTGGTTGTGGTAGAGCGTCACATCGGCCATGCCGGCCAGCTTAGGGCGTTGCCCTCGACACGCACCCATTGCTCCGCTTCGGTGCGCATGGGTGCTACTCGGGCAGCGTGAGGGTCAACCGTTGTAGCGGTTCTGCGCGGCGGCGAGCCCGTCGTTGATCAGCGACTCCACCGCATCGGCGGCGCGGTCGATGTCGACCGCCAGGTCGGCCCGTTGTGCGGCCGGGAAGTCGGAGAGCACGAAGTCGGCCGGGGCCTGCCGGCCGGGCGGGCGGCCGATGCCGAAGCGGACCCGGTGGAAGTCCCCGGTACCGAGGCTTTTGCGGATCGACTTCAGCCCGTTGTGGCCGTTGTCGCCACCACCGAGTTTCAGTCGGAGTACGCCGGGCTCGAGATCGAGCTCGTCGTGGATCGCGATCACCCGTTCGGGCGGCACCTTGTGGTACGCCGCGAGCTGGGCGACCGGTCCCCCGGTCTCGTTCATGTAGGTCCGGGACTTCATCAGCACCATCGGCTCGGCATCGGCACCGACCGCCCCGGTCCCGAGCGGTCCGATCCGGGTCTGCAGCACCTCGGCCCGCATCCCGCGCGGCGCGGCGAACCGGCCCCCGGCCCGGCGGGCCAGTTCCTCGACCACCAGATAGCCGATGTTGTGCCGGTGTCGCTGGTAGGTCGGGCCCGGATTCCCGAGCCCGACCACCAGCCAGCAGCCGCTGGGCATACCTCGATCGCTGCCCATCGGCGGCATGAAACCCTTACTCCTCGGACTTGTCCTCGTCGGACTCGCCGTCGCCGTCCTCGCCCTCGGCCTCCGCGGCGGCCTTCTCCTCGTCGGTCTCCTCGCGCTCGATACCGGCCTCGGCCTCGGCCTCGGCCAGCTCGGCCTCCAGCGCCTCGGCGGACTGCTGCTGGGTGACGTTGACGATCAGGGTCTCCTCGTCACCGGCGAAGGTGGCGCCCTCGGGCAGCACCAGGTCCTTGGCGAGCACCTGCGAACCGGCCTCCAGGCCCTCGACGGAGACCTCGATGCTATCGGGGATGTTGGTGGCCGGGGCCTCGATGGACACGGTCTGGGCGTCCAGCACGACGACGGTCTCCGGGCCGGCCTCACCGGTCACGTTGACCCAGACGTCGACGGTGACCTTCTCGCCACGGCGGACGATCACGAAGTCGACGTGCTCGATGAAGCCCTTGATCGGGTCACGCTGCACCTGCTTGGCCAGCGCCAGGTGCTCCTTGCCGTCGATGTTGATCGACAGCACCGCGTTGTTGACGCGGAGCGCCAGCAGGGTCTCGTGGCCGGGCAGCGAGACGTGCAGCGGGTCCATGCCGTGGCCGTAGAGCACGGCGGGCACCTTGTCGGCGCGGCGGATCCGGCGGGCAGCGCCCTTGCCGAACTCGGTACGCAGTTCGCCGCTGAGCTTGGTCTGGGAAGACGGGGACACGATTTTCTCCTCAAGTCGAGACACAGAACGGACGAGGAGGTTTCCAGTCGATCACGGACCAGCGGTCCCTCGCCAAGACGGTTGTGAATCCTAGTCGCTCGCCCCCGTGGCCAGCAAACGCGCGGGCCCGCAGGGAATATCCCGAAGTGGTTGAGAGTTCAATGACCCATGAGCAACAGCGATACGCACACCATCGGGGTCATCATCGGCAGCACCCGACCCGTCCGCATCGGCCCGCAGCTGGCCGAGCAGGTGGCGAACCGGATCAGCGCACTCGACCCGCGGGCCGAGGTCGAGATCATCGACCTGCGCGAGGTGGATCTGCCCTTCCTCGACGAACCGAAGATGCCGGCCCTCGGCGACTACCAGCACGACCACACCAGGCGCTGGGCGCAGCAGGTCGACCGTCTCGACGGTGTCGTGCTGCTCACCCCGCAGTACAACGGCGGCATCCCCGCTCCGCTGAAGAACGCGATCGACACGATCTACGCCGAATGGAACGGCCTGCCGACCCTGGTGGTCAGCTACGGCGGCCGCGGTGGCCAGATGGCCGCCGACGCACTGAAGAACGTCTTCCTGGTCACCCAGGCGGACGCGGTCGCCGACAATGTCGCGCTGACCATCCCCCGCGACGGTTACGGCCCCGACGGTCAACTGCTCGACCCGGCGGGCGTCGTCGGCTCGCACGGCGCCGACCTGGACCGCGGCCTCGGCGAACTGCTGACCAAGGTCGAGGGTCGCGAGCCCGCCACCGCCGACGCCTGAGATTCGCGTACGCCTGGATCGCGCGCCCGGCTCTCGCGTACGCCGACCTCAGCCGGGTGGGCGGACGCAGAAGGTGCGCGGTGGCTCGGGGTAGACCATCTCCCGGGCCGGCTCGGGACACTGCGCATCGGCCCGGTCGGTGACCGAGTCCACCCGGAACGAGGCGGCCTGCCCGCAGGGCACCGCCTGGTATCCCAGCGTGCTGTCGTCGTCGGCGTAACAGGTGTCGGGCCGGTAGTTCGGCACCAGGCAGGTGGTCCACTGCCGCTGCTCGGTCGGATTGGCCCGCGAGGTCTGGCCGACCTGGTAGTACTCCACGTAGTCGGTCGTCGGGCAGGACTGCTCGCCCGGCCCGACGGTCGCCACCGTGTAGGTCATCGGGGTCGGCCCGGCATCGCAGGCGACCTCCTCGTGGCCGACGGTCAGCGAGCCGTCGCGGGCCGGTTCGGAGTTGCCGACCGCCACCAGCCGGATGCAGTCACCGGCCGAGAGCGCACGGAACTGGTTGTCCGGCAGCGGCAGCCGACCGGCGAACAGCCCCCAGGCGGTCAGCCCGATCAGCGCCACGACCAGCAACCCGATCCCCAACCGGGTGCGGGTGCGGATCCGGGACGATGCGGCGGCAGCGGGCACTTCAGCTCTGGCCGCCGAACAGCGAGGTCACGGAACCGTCGGTGAACACCTCGTGGATGGCCTGGGCGATCAGCGGCCCGATGGAGAGCACGGTCAGCTTGTCGACCTTGACGTCGTCGGCGATCGGCAGGGTGTTGGTGACCACCACCTCGGTGAACGCCGAGTCGTTGAGCCGCTGGGCGGCTGGCCCGGACAGGATCGGGTGGGTCGCGGCGGCGATCACCTGCCGGGCGCCGCGCGCCTTCAGGGCGTCGGCGGCCTGGCAGATCGTGCCGGCGGTGTCGATCATGTCGTCGACCAGCAGGCACACCTTGCCCTCGACGTCACCGACGACCTCGTGCACCGCGACCTGGTTGGCGACATCGGGGTCGCGGCGCTTGTGGATGATCGCCAGCGGGCAGTTCAGCTTGTCGGTCCACAGATCGGCCAAGCGGACCCGGCCGGCGTCCGGCGAGACGACGACGAGGTCCTCCTTGCCGTATTTGCTCTCGATGTAGTCCGAGAGCACCGGCAGCGCCCACAGGTGGTCCACCGGGCCGTCGAAGAAGCCCTGGATCTGCGCGGCGTGCAGGTCCACCGACATGATCCGGTCCGCGCCGGCGGTCTTGTAGAGGTCGGCGATCAGCCGGGCCGAGATCGGTTCGCGACCGAGATGCTTCTTGTCCTGGCGGGCGTAGGGATAGAACGGCGAGACGACGGTGATCCGGTCGGCGGAGGCGCGTTTCAGCGCATCCACCATGATCAGCTGCTCCATCAGCCACTCGTTCACCGGGGCCGGGTGGGCCTGGATGACGAACGCGTCGCAGCCGCGCACCGACTCCTCGAACCGCACATAGATCTCGGAGTTGGCGTAGGTCACCGAGCGGGTCGGGGTGAGCTCGACGTCGAGCAGCTCGGCGACCTCCTCGGCCAGCGCCGGGTTGGCCCGGCCGCTGAACAGCATCAGGTGCTTCTCGCGGTTCTCCTTGATCCCACTCACCGGTCCTGGCCCTTCTGCTGGTCGGCGACCTTCTCGTTCACCCGGTACGCCGCAGCGGCCTCGACGGCGGCGGCGAACTTGCTGTCCGGCTTGCGGCGGCGTACCCAGTCCGCGGAATCATGCTGCCGACCGCGCGCCACCGCAAGGTCCCCGGGCGGGACGTTCTCGGTGACCGCGGATCCGGCGGCCACGAATGCACCGTCGCCGATGTCGACCGGCGCCACCAGCACCGAGTTCGAACCGATGAAGGCCTGCCGGCCGACGTGGGTGTGCCACTTCTGCTCGCCGTCATAGTTGGCGAAGATGGTGCCGGCACCGATGTTCGCGCCGGCATCGATGACCGCGTCGCCGGCGTAGCACAGGTGCGGCACCTTGGCGCCGTCGCCGACGGTGGTGTTCTTGGTCTCCACGAAGGTGCCGACCTTGCCACCCACCCCGATCCGGGTGCCCGGGCGCAGATAGGCGAACGGTCCGACGCTGGCCTGCTCACCGATCACCGCGAGCTCGCCGTGGCAGCGCACCACGCTGGCTCCGGGGCCCACCTCGACATCGCGCAGCGTGGTGTCGGGGCCGATGGTCGCGCCCTCGCCGACCAGCGTCGCGCCCTCCAGCGAGGTGCCGGGCAGCAGGGTGACGTCGCGGGCCAGGTCAACATCGGGCTGGATCCACGTGCTGGCCGGATCGATGATCGTCACGCCCTCGCGCATCCAGCGTTCGCAGATCCGGCGGTTCAGCTCGGCGTTCATCGCGGCGAGCTGGACCCGGTCGTTGACGCCCTCGGTCTGCCACAGGTCGTCGATGGTCAGGGTGCCGATCCGCTGGCCGTCGCCGCGGGCGATGCCGAGCACGTCGGTGACGTAGAGCTCGCCCTGGGCATTCGACGGGTTCAACCGGGAGAGGCCGTCGCGGAGCACCCGGGCGTCGAAGACGTAGATGCCGGAGTTGATCTCGGTGATCGCCAGTTCCTCGGCGTTCGCGTCGCGGGCCTCGACGATCCGCTCGAAACCGCCGGTGGCGTCGCGGACGATCCGGCCGTAGTTGCCGGCATCGGCCAGCTGCCCGGTGAGCACGCTGGCCCCGGCCCCGGCGGCGCGGTGCGCGAGGACGAGTTCCTGCAACGTCTCCCCGCTGAGCAGCGGCACGTCGCCGTAGGTGACGACCACATCGCCGGTCAGCGACTCCAGGCCCGGCGCACCCAGCCCGCAGGACACCGCATGCCCGGTGCCGCGCTGTTCGTCCTGCACCGCGGTGACCGCCTCGGGGGCGATCTCGGCGAGATGCTCGATCACCTGCTGGCGCTGGTGCCCGACGACCACGACCAGGTGCTCGGGCTGCAGCGCCTCCGCCGCGGACACGGCGTAGGACAGCATCGAGCGGCCGCCGATCTCGTGCAGCAGCTTCGACCTGGTCGACTTCATCCGGGTGCCGGCACCGGCGGCCAGCACGATCACGGCGGCGACCGGCTGGGGCTGTTCCAGCTGGGACGGGTCTGACAAGAGGGCTCCCCTCACATCTGGCGGGCGTTCTCGCTCCCCGGGCAGGAGTCGAACCTGCGTCGCTCAATCCTGATTCAAAGTCAGGCGGGCCCTGCCGACAGACCAACCGGGGATCAACCGCTTACGGCCGCACCAGACTAGCGTGCCGTCGGCAGATCTTCAGTCAGCCCTTTCTGCGAGGATGGCCGGGTGGCAGCAGAACGCGAGACGACCCGCCGCCGGGTCCGGATGACCGGTCAGGAACGCCGGGAGCAACTGATCAGCATCGCGCGTCCGCTGTTCGCCGACCGCGGTTTCGAGGGCACCTCCGTCGAGGAGATCGCCGCCCGCGCGCAGGTCTCCAAGCCGGTCGTCTACGAGCACTTCGGCGGCAAGGAGGGCCTCTACGCGGTCGTCGTCGACCGCGAGGTGCGCACCCTGCTCGAGTCGATCCGCTCCTCCCTGAACCACCCCGGCAGCCAGCGGGATCTGATCGAGTACGCCACCGTGGCGCTGCTCGACTACGTGGAGAACCACACCGACGGTTTCCGGATCCTGGTCCGCGACTCCAATGTCGGCCAGACCTCGGGCTCCTTCGCCAGCATCCTCTCCGACGTCGCCTCCCAGGTCACCGATCTGCTGGTCCGCGAGTTCAAGACCCGCAAGCTGGACGCGAAGGCCGCCCCGATCTATGCCCAGATGCTGGTCGGGATGGTCGGCCTGACCGGCCAGTGGTGGCTGGACAACCGCAAGCAGTCCAAGCAGGCGGTGGCCGCACATCTGGTGAACCTGGCCTGGAACGGACTGCGGCACCTGGAGCCGAAACCGGGCCTGCGCGCCAAGCACGACAAGTGACCGGCGGTAGATCTGACCGATCGGTTGACACCGCCAATCGGTGACCGGCAGACTCGTTCCATCGTCTGAATCGTTACAGCACATCTCTTTCGACCGCCGGGAGCGCCGCCGTGTCCACCCTGACCGCCAACCGTCTCGCGGGCCGCGCCGCCCTCGGTTCGGTGATCCTGCTGTTCCTGGTCAACGGCCTGGTGATCGGCGGGTACGCCGCAGCCCTCCCGACGCTGCGCGACCGGCACCAGATGACCGGCTGGCAGTTCCCGGGCGTGCTGTTCGCCGCCGGTGTGTTCGGCATCATCTCGATGCAGATCGGTGGCCGGCTGGCCGACCGGATCGGCGCCCGCGCGGTGGCACTCGGGTCGCTGCCGCTGCTCGGGGCCGGCATCCTGATCCTCTGCCTGAGCCCGGCGTACCCGGTCGCGATCATCGGTGCGGCGGTCCTCGGCCTCGGCAACGGCGCCCTCGACGTGGCGATGAACGCCTACGGCGTGCAGGTCGAGCAGGCCCGGCACCGGCCGGTGATGAGCCGGCTGCACGCGATGTGGTCGCTGGGCAACTTCGCCGGCGCCGGGCTGGTGCTGCTGCTGGCGCTGATCCCCGGACTGGCCGGTGCCGGCATCCTCCCCTGGCTCGGCCTGATCGCCGCGGTGTCCTCGTTGGTCGCGCTGGTCCTGCTGCTCCGCCTCGCCCCGCCGGCCGCACCGCTGTCCCACCACGACGAGCAGACCGGCGGCCGCACCAGGATCCCGGCGGCCGCCTGGCTGCTCGGCCTGATGGCGATCGCCTTCGGCCTCGGCGAGGGCACCGCCTTCGACTGGTCCTCGGTGCACGTCACCGATGTGGCGCAGGTGTCCCCGACGACCGGGGCCCTCGGCCTGACCACGGTGGCGGGCGCGATGTTCCTGATCCGGCTGGCCGGCGACGCCCTGGTGGCCCGCTTCGGCCGCCGTACCGTCGTCCGCTTCGGCGGCGTCTGCGCCGCCCTCGGCTATCTGCTGGTGGCCACCTTGACCCCGCTGCCGGTGCTGGTCCTCGGCTGGGCGCTGGTCGGGCTGGGGATGGGCATGATCGCCCCGCAGGTGTACGCCGTCGCCGGGCACATGGGTGGTGGCCGGGTGCTGGCGATGGTGGTCACCTTCGGGTACGCGACCTTCCTCGCCGGCCCCGGTGTGATGGGCGGCCTGGTCCAACTGCTGGGCATCCAGCACGCGATGTTCGTTCCCGCGGCACTCCTCACCGGCCTGCTGTTCCTGGCCGTGGTGATGCCGAAGGAGGACCGCGACCTGAGCCGGTGAGCGGGGGGTGACCAACCGGTTGCCACGAAGTCTGTCCAGTCATTCGTCATACTCTTGACCGCCGCAATTCACCGGGGGCACAGTTACCCCACACGACACGTGCGTGCACAGATGCACGCCCAGGGGGTGCCTCGATGGAGCAGTCCGGCCGCTCCGACGCCTTTTCACTCGCGGACCGTCGCATCCTGCTGATCGGCGTCGGCGGGATCGGAGCCGAGGTCGCGGAGGCGCTGGCCCGCAGGGGCGCCCAGCTGCTCTGCGCCGACGTGTCCGCCGAGACCGCGGAGCGGGTCGCCGCCGAGCATCCGGGAGCGACGGCGTACCGGTTGGATGCCACCGACCGGGCCGCGGTGCTGGCACTGGCCGACGAGCTCGGGCCGGTGGACGCCCTGGTGGTGACCGTGGGTGCGAACGTGCGGCAGCGGATCACCGACTACACCGAGGCCGATCTGGACAAGGTGCTCGCGCTCAACCTGAAGGCCCCCTTCTGGGCGATCCAGGCGTTCGCGCCGGGGATGGCCGAGCGGGGCCGGGGCAGCATCGTGGTCTTCTCCTCGGTCCGTGCGCTCACCGTCGAACCGGGCCAGTCGGCGTACGCCGCCGCGAAGGCGGGTGCGGTGCAACTGGTGCGGACCGCCGCCGCCGAGTTCGGCCCCCGCGGCGTACGCGTGAACGCGGTGCTGCCCGGGGTGGTGGAGACCCCGCTCACCGAACAGATCAAGGCCTCCCCCGACTGGTACCAGGCCTACGCCACCAAGGGTGCGCTGGGCCGCTGGGCGCAACCCGAGGAGATCGCCGGCGCGGTGGTCTTTCTGACCAGCGACGCGGCCAGCTTCATCAGCGGGACCGCACTCACCGTCGACGGCGGCTGGACCGCGGTCGACGGCCGGTTCACTCCCCCGCTGCCCGCCCCGAAGAACCCAGAGCCCACCCCGCCCGATTCCCGGGCCCCAGCCGACCCCTCGCCCGGTTCCGGTGCGATCCACTAGAAAGGCACGCCCATGAGTACGGCCCAATCCTCCGGCCACCTCACCGATGGGGACTCGCCCGAGCTCCGCGCGACGGTGAGCAAGGCTGCCAAGCGGCTGATCCCCTTCCTGGGGCTGCTGTATTTCATCAACTACCTCGACCGCACCAACATCGCCTTCGCCGGCCCGAACGGCATGAACCGGGACCTGGGGCTGAACGCCACCCAGTTCGGCATCGCCTCCGGCCTGTTCTTCATCGGCTACCTGATCCTCGAGGTGCCGTCGAACATCATGCTGCACAAGGTCGGGGCCCGGCGCTGGATCGCCCGGATCATGGTGTCCTGGGGCATCGTCGCGACGGCGTTCGCGTTCGTACCGAACACCACCTGGCTCTACATCCTGCGCCTGGTGCTCGGTATCGCCGAGGCCGGCTTCTTCCCCGGCATCATCCTCTACCTCACCTACTGGTTCCCGCAGCGGGACCGGGCGAAGTACACCGCGCTGTTCATGACCGCGATCCCGATCTCCTCGGCCCTCGGTGCGACCGTCTCGTCGTTGATCATCCAGTACAGCCACGGGCAGATCTTCGGCCTGGCCGGTTGGCGCTCGATGTTCATGCTGGAAGGCATTCCGGCGGTCATCCTGGGTGTGGTCTGCTGGTTCTTCCTCACCGACAACCCGCGGGCGGCGAAGTGGCTGAAGCCGAACGAGCAGGAGCTGCTGCAGGCCCAGCTGGATCTGGAGCACCAGGAGAAGGAGAGCACCTATCAGGTCACGATGGGTCAGGCGCTGGCGATGCCGCGGGTCTGGGCGTTGTCCTTCGTCTACTTCGGCGGCGTGTATGGCCTGTACTCATTGAGTTTCTTCATGCCGAGCATCGTCGCCGGGTTCAAGAACGAGTACCAGGTGCAGTGGTCGGTGGTCGAGCAGGGGTTGGTGACCGCGATCCCCTATGTCTGCGGCCTGGTCGCGATGCTCTTCTGGTCAAGGAGATCCGACCGCACCGGTGAACGGGTGTGGCACAACGTGATCCCGCTGACCATCGGCGCGCTGCTGATCCCGGTCACCAGTTACATGCCGGGACCGGTGTCGAAGATGGCACTGCTCAGTGTGGTGACGATGTGCATCATGGCGTTCCTGCCGACCTTCTGGTCGCTGCCGACCGCCTTCCTCACCGGCGCATCGGCCGCCACCGGTATCGCCCTGGTGAACTCGATCGGCAACCTGTCCGGATTCGCCGGCCCCTACATCACCGGTTACCTGAAGGACCTCACCGGCACCGACCGGGCCGGCATGTACGCCATCGGCATCGCGATGATCATCGCCGCGGTGATCACCCTGATCCTGAAGGCCGCCCCGGCGCCCAAGGATCCCGATCCGAGCAGGATGGTGAAGGGCGGCCACGGCGCCCACTGACGCTCATCGAGCAGCGACTGCCGATCGCTGCCGTTTCGCACCGGCTACCCACAGGACGATTCCAACGATCAGCGTGCCGATGCCGACGACGACGCTGACGACCGCGAGCCCGACCCCGAGCACCGCGGTGCCCATCGCCGACATCGGCACCGGCGGGGCGATCAGGGTGCCCTGCTCGGAACACTCGATCTCGTAGTCCCCGGCCGTGGGGAAGGTCAGTGACTCGAACGCCTCATAGGTCACCCCGCCGAAGTCCCAGGGGCTGTCGGTGACCGCGGCGCGGCGGATCGCACCGGGTCCGGTGACCTCGCAGGTCGGCTGCGCCGTCCCGGCCCGGTGGTAGAGATGCAACGACTCACCGGCGGTCACCGCGATCTGGGACCGGCCGTCGAGCAGTTCGCCCGAACCGACCTCGTCGACCAGGCTCAGCGAACCCTGGATCGTCAGGGCAGCGCCCACGATCCCGCCACCGAGAAGAAGGACGATCCCGACGATCGTGAGGATGATGCCGCTGAGTTTCACGGGGCGCAGTCTGTCGGGGTTCGCCCCGATCGCCAACTCGACCGCCGGTCAGCCGGCGTCGGGTTGTTCGAAGCGCAGCATCAGCGCCCGGAGCAGCCCGGAGAGTTGTTCCCGCTCGCCCCGGTCGAGCGCATCGAGCAGCTCGGATTCGTGTCTGAGCAGGGTTTCCAGCGCCCCGTCGACGACATCGCGGCCGGCATCGGTGAGGCTGACCAGCACCCCGCGACGGTCGCTGGGGTCGGGGCTGCGGCGCACCAGACCCCGGGTGACCAGCCGGTCGACGCGGTTGGTCATGGTGCCGGAGGTGACCAAGGTCTCGCGCAGCAAGCGGCCCGGGGAGAGTTGATAGGGCTCCCCCGCGCGGCGCAGCGCGGCCAGCACGTCGAACTCCCAGGCGACCACCCCGTGCGCGGCGAAGGCGTCCTGGCGGGCCCGGTCGAGGAGCCGGCTGAGCCGGGTCACCCGGCTCAGCACCGCCATCGGCGACAGGTCGAGATCGGCCCGCTCGCGACCCCAGTCGGCGAGCAGCCGGTCAACGTCGTCCTGGGCGCTCATGCGCTCATCGTACGCCGACCTCTTGACATCGAGAATCTTGACCCATGTATCTTGATGTCAAGACAGTTTGGAACTGCTCGGTGAGGAGCGGCCATGGGTGACTGGAATCCCGATCTCTATCTGCGGTACGCCGATCAGCGCGGCCGGCCGTTCATCGACCTGGTCGCCCGGATCGGTGCCACCGATCCCGCCACCGTGGTCGACCTGGGGTGCGGGCCGGGCAACCTGACCAGCACCCTGGCGCAGCGCTGGCCGGGATCGAGGGTGCTCGGCGTCGACTCCTCCGCGGCGATGATCGACCGTGCCCGCACCACCCACGGCGACAGCGACCGACTGCGCTGGCAGCGGGCCGATCTGCGTGACTGGCAGCCCGAACAACCGGTCGATGTGATCGTCTCGAATGCCACCCTGCAATGGATTCCGGAGCATCAGGGGTTGCTGCCCAGGCTGGTCGGGATGCTCGCCCCCGGTGGCTGGCTCGCCTACCAGGTGCCGATCAACTTCGACGAGCCGAGCCACCGGCTGCTCCGCGAGGTCGCCGCCGACCCGCGGTTCGCCGGCCACGTCGAGGGTGTCGCCCGGACCGCGCAGTATCCGACCATCGACGCGGTCGCCGTCCTCACCGCGCTGGGGTGCACGGTGGATGCCTGGGAGACCACCTATCTGCATCTCCTGCCGGGCCCCGACCCGGTCTTCGAGTGGATCTCGGGCACCGGTGCGCGGCCGATCCTGGACCGGCTGCCCGAACCGCTGCGTGCCGAGTTCAGCCAGGCGTACAAGGAAAAGCTGCGGATCGCCTACCCCGCACAGGACTTCGGGACGGTGCTGCGCTTCCCGCGCGCCTTCGTGGTGGCCCGGCGGGCCGGGACGCTCAGCGATTGACCTCGTCACGCCAGGCGACCAGGTCGCGTACCGGGCCGAGGTCGTAGTCGGGGCCGTTCACCCCGAGGGTGAACAACCGGGCTCCGGCGGCGTGCTTGGCGGCGGCGTCGGCCTGCGGGTCATCGGCCTCCACCCCGATCGAACGCTCGATCTCGGCGGAGTCCCGACCGACCGCGGCGCAGTGCTCGTCGAGGATCCCGCTCTTGCGGGTGAAGGTCTCCACATCGCCGAAGCTGTGCCAGATCTGGGCCTGCTCGGCGACGATCCGCAGCGTCTTCTTCTCCCCGCCGCCACCGATCAGCACCGGGATCTCCCGGGTCGGCGCCGGATTGAGTTCGGCCCACCGCTGCTTGATCAGCGGCAGATCCCGGGCGAGCGCGTTCAACCGGCCGCCGGCGGTGCCGAAGTCGTAGCCGTAGGCATCGTAGTCGCGCTTGAACCAGCCCGAACCGATGCCCAGGATCAACCGCCCGACCGCGCCGTCGCGCGCCGAGATGTGATCGACGGTGCGGGCCATGTCGGCCAGCAATTGCGGGTTGCGGTAGGAGTTGCAGGTCACCAGCGCACCGAGCTGGACCCGTTCGGTGGCCTCCGCCCAGGCGGCCAGCATCGTCCAGCACTCGAAGTGCTTGCCGTCCGGATCGCCGAACAGCGGGAAGAAGTGATCCCAGTTGAAGACCGCATCCACCCCGGCCTCCTCGGCGGCGGCGACGGCCCGGCGGATGTCCGCGTAGTCGGCGTGCTGCGGCTGCAGCTGGACCGCGATCCGAACCTGTCCGTTGTCTGTGGCCATCTGGCTCTCCTCGTTGAGTGCTTCTCGTCGACTGCTGGGTTCAGCTGATCAGCCGAGCCCCCGGCACCGGCCCACGCACCCGGCGTACCGCCCGCGCCACCCCTTCGGCGCCGAGGCGTACGCTCAGCGCGACCGCCGATTCCTCGTTACGACAAAGGAAAGCACAGGTGGGTCCGGAGCCGGACACGATGGCCCCCAGGGCCCCGAACTCGAGCCCGGCGTCGAGGGTCTGCTGCAGCTGCGGGCGCAGGTCGATGGCCGCCTCGGCCAGATCGTTGTGCAGATGCCGCCCGAGTGCCACCGAATCACCGGAGGCCAGTGCGTTGAGCAGCTCGGTCGGCATCGCCAGATCGCAGCCACCGGGCTGGAGTTCGTCGAAGCGCCGGAACACCGTCGGGGTGGAGAGCCCGACGTCGGCGACCGCGAGCACCCAGTGGTGCGCACCCCGGGTCAGCACCGGTACCAGCTCATCGCCCCGGCCGGTACCGATCGCGGTCCCGCCCAGCATCGAGAACGGCACATCGGCACCCAGCTCACCACCGAGCTCGCGCAGCTCCTCGAGATCGGCGTCCAGATCCCACAGCACCGAACAGGCCAGCAGCGCGGCCGCCGCATCCGCGGAACCACCCGCCATCCCACCGGCGACCGGGATCGACTTCTTCACCGTCATCCGCACGCCCAGGGCGCTCTCCGGGCCGAACCGCTCGGCCACGAGCCGGGCCGCCCGCATCGCCAGATTCGAGTCGTCGGCGGCGACCAGATCGGTGCCCTCCCCCGACATCGCGATCGAGAACAACCCGGGCTCGTCCCACTGGGCGGTGAGCTCGTCGTGCAGCGACACCGCCTGGAAGACCGTGGTCAGCCGGTGGTAGCCGTCGGCGTCCACGCCGCCGACACCCAGCGCCAGGTTGATCTTGGCCGGGACGCGGACGCGGATCGTCGCAGGTCCGGGAGCTACAGGTGTCGCCACGGGCCACACCCTAGTCAGGACCCCGCGCGTACCATCGAATGGGTGACGACGACGACGCGCGAAACGCCCCAGGATCGGGCGCCCGAGATCCGTACCGTTGGCGAGCTCCGGGCCAGCGGCCACCAGCAGCAGAGCCTGCGTGCCGAGCTCCGCGCCAACCTGCTCTCCGCACTCGCCGCGGGCACCGATCCCTGGCCCGGGCTGCACGGATTCGAGGGCACCGTGATCCCCCAGGTCGAGCGGGCCCTGCTCGCCGGCCACGACATCGTGCTGCTCGGTGAGCGCGGCCAGGGCAAGACCCGGTTGCTGCGCAGCCTGGTCGGTCTGCTCGATGAGTGGACCCCGGTCATCGAGGGCTCCGAACTCGGCGAGCACCCCTTCGAGCCGATCACCGCGGCCTCGCAGCGCCGCGCCGCCGAGCTGGGCGATGACCTGCCGGTCGCCTGGCGGCATCGCGACGAGCGGTACGCCGAGAAGCTCGCCACCCCGGACACCAGCGTCGGCGACCTGGTCGGCGACGTGGACCCGATGAAGGTGGCCGAGGGCCGCAGCCTGGGCGATCCGGAGACCATCCACTTCGGCCTGGTGCCGCGGGCGCATCGCGGGATCGTGGCGATCAACGAGCTGCCGGACCTGGCCGAACGGATCCAGGTGGCGCTGCTCAATGTGATGGAGGAACGCGACATCCAGATCCGCGGTTATCTGCTGCGGTTGCCGCTGGATGTGTTGGTGGTGGCCTCGGCGAACCCGGAGGACTACACCAACCGCGGCCGGATCATCACCCCGCTGAAGGACCGTTTCGGCGCCGAGATCCGCACCCACTACCCGCTGGAGATCGCCGACGAGATCGCGGTGATCCGGCAGGAGGCGGAGCTGGTCGCCGAGGTGCCCGATGTGCTGCTGGAGGTGCTCGCCCGCTTCACCCGCGAACTGCGTTCCTCCTCCGCGGTCGACCAGCGCTCCGGTGTCTCGGCCCGCTTCGCGATCGCCGGTGCCGAGACCGTCGCGGCGGCCGCGCTGCACCGCGCCACGGTGCGCGGCGAGCAGGAGGCGGTGGCCCGGTTGGTCGACCTGTCGGCCGCGGTCGACGTGTTGACGGGCAAGATCGAGTTCGAGGTCGGCGAGGAGGGTCGCGAGACCGAGATCCTCACCCACCTGCTGCGTCAGGCGACCGCGGCGACGGTCCGGGAGAAGCTCCGCGGACTGGATCTGGCCGAACTGGTGGCGGCGATGGACGGCTCCCGGCTGGTCACCACCGGTGACCGGGTGACCGCCACCGAACTGCTGGATTCCCTGCCCAGCCTGGATTCCGACCTCTATGACCGGATCTCCGAACGTGTCCGGGCCGACGGTGTCGGGGCCCGCGCCGGGGCGGCCGAGCTGGCGCTGGAGGGCCTCTACCTGGCCCGTCGGATCAGCAAGGAGAGCGGCGACCAGGGAGCGGTGTACGGCTGATGGCCGGCTTCGGGAGGCGTCCGGACCCGCACCGTTCGGCGTACGGGCCCTATCACGACGGGCCGGATCCGCTGGCCCCGCCGGTGGATCTGGCCGAGGCGCTGGAGCAGATCGGTCGCGACGTGATGGAGGGCACCTCTCCGCAGCGGGCGATGCAGGAGTTCCTGCGGCGTGGCGATCGGAACCGTACCGGCCTGGACGAGTTGGCCCGCCGGGTCGCGGAGAAGCGGCAGCAGCTGCTGCAGCGGCATCGCCTCGACGGCACCCTCGACGAGGTACGCGAGCTGCTCGACCAGGCGGTGCTCGCCGAACGCAAGCAGCTGGCCCGTGACCTGGACGACGATGCCCGGTTCTCCGAACTGCAGTTGGAGAATCTGCCGCCCTCGACCGCTGCCGCGGTGAATGAACTGCGGGATTACCAGTGGCGCTCGAGTGAGGCCCGGGAGGCGTATCAGAAGATCTCCGATCTGCTCGGCCGGGAGCAGCTCGACCAGCGTTTCGCCGGCATGAAGCAGGCCCTGGAGAATGCCACCGATGAGGATCGGGCCCGGGTGCAGGAGATGGTCGATGACCTGAACTCCCTGCTGCAGAAGCATTCCCGCGGTGAGGACACCCCGGCCGACTTCGATGAGTTCATGGCCAGGCACGGTGAGTTCTTCCCGGAGAACCCGCAGAACATCGACGAGCTGCTGGACACCCTCGCCCAGCGGGCGGCCGCCGCGCAGCGGATGCGCAACTCACTCTCCCCCGAGCAGCGGGCCGAGCTGGACGCACTGGCGCAACAGGCGTTCGGATCCCCGCAGTTGATGCAATCCCTGTCCCAGTTGGACAGCACGCTGCGCGGGCTGCGCCCCGGTGAGGACTGGGGCTCATCGGAGGAGTTCGGCGGCGAGCAGGGGGTCGGGCTGGGTGAGGCCGCTGGGATGATGCAGGACCTGGCCGATCTGGACGCGCTGGCCGAGCAGCTCGCCCAGCAGCACGCCGGGGCGTCGCTGGACGATGTGGATCTGGAAAAGCTGGCCGGCCAGCTCGGACCGGAGGCCGCCGTCGATGCCCGCACCCTGGCAGAACTCGAACGAGCGTTGAAGAATTCGGGCTATCTGACCCGCGGCCCGGATCAGGCGCTGCGGTTGTCGCCGAAGGCGATGCGGCACCTGGGCCGGGCGCTGCTGCGGCAGGTCGCGCGGCGACTCTCGGGGCGTACCGGAGCCCGGGAGACCCGCCGGGCCGGTGCGGCCGGTGATCGCACCGGCGCCGCCCGCGCCTGGGAGTTCGGTGACAGCGAACCGTGGGACGTCACCCGGTCGGTCCAGAACGCCGTGCTGCGCGCCGCCTCCGAAGGTGGCGCCGAGGCGCGCAGCGCACGCGCCGGCGGTGGCGTCCGCCTGCAGATGGACGACATCGAGGTCGCCGAGACCGAGGACCGCACCCAGGCTGCGGTGGCGCTGCTGGTGGACACCTCGTTCTCGATGGCGATCGAGGGGCGCTGGGTGCCGATGAAGCAGACCGCGCTGGCGCTGCACCAGTTGATCAGCACCCGGTTCCGCGGGGACTCGCTGGAACTCATCGGGTTCGGCCGGCACGCCGAACGCCTCGACATCGGTGAGCTCACCGCGATGGAGTCCAACTGGGGCATCCAGGGCACCAACCTGCACCACGGGTTGCTGCTCGCGAACCGCTTCTTCCGCAGGCATCCCTCGGCGCAGCCGGTGCTGCTGGTGGTCACCGACGGTGAGCCGACCGCGCACCTGGAACCGGACGGCGAGGCGATCTTCGGCTATCCCCCGTCGCCCTACACGATCGCGCTCACCGTGCAGGAACTGGACGCCTCCCGACGGCTTGGTGCCAACGTGACCTTTTTCCGCCTGGGCAGCGATCCCGGGCTGACCCGCTTCATCGAGGGACTGGTCCGCCGGGTCGAGGGCGAGGTCGTCGCCCCGGATCTGGACGACCTCGGGGCCGCCGTCGTCGGGTCCTATCTGGGCGGGCGGGACCGCGAGTTCTAGAGTGGGGCTCCCAGAGCAGAACCACGGACAGGAGTCGCTCAATGCCCACTCGCACCGCACGTACCGCCTGGAACGGAACCCTGCAGGAGGGGTCCGGACAGGTCGAGCTGACCAGCTCGGGCCTCGGCACCTTCGAGATGTCCTTCCCCAAGCGCGCCGCCGACGAGGCGGACGGCACCACCAGCCCCGAGGAGCTGATCGCCGCGGCGCACTCCGCCTGCTTCGCCATGCAGCTGTCGGCGGCGATCGCCGAGCAGGGCGGTACGCCGCAGTCGCTCGAGGTGACCGCCGACGTCTCCCTCGGCCCGGACAAGGAGAACGGCGGCTTCAAGCTCACCGGCATCACGCTGAAGGTCAGCGGCGAGGTCGACGGTCTGGATGCCGCCGGGTTCGATCAGGCGGCCAACTTCGCCAAGGCCAACTGCCCGGTGAGCAAGGCGCTGACCGGCGTCGAGATCACGATGGAGTCCACGCTGGAGAGCTGATTCGGCGGCACTACCACCGTCACACGCCCCGTCGCCACCCGGCTGCGGGGCGTGTCTCATTATTTGACCGCAATAAAGTTTTTCGAAAATGCTGTGCTGGACGTGTCGGGCATGACATAGTTCCGCCGTGGAGCCAACGGGGGCTCCTATCGGGGATCTGAATCGGGGATCAATCAATGCAACGCACCCTTGTGGTGAGCCGTTTTGTCGCGCTCACCGCCGCCTCCATGCTGTTACTGGCGCCCATCCGGGCGATGGCGGACGACACCACCCTCACCGGCGACGGGGTCACCCCCGTCAGCGGCGGCTCAACCATCGACCTCGGCACCGTCTGTGTCGGCGAGTCGGTCACCAAGGATGTCCTGGTCTCGGTGACCCGCCAGGGTCAGGGCCAGGTCTTCGCCAACGGCAGCACGGTCACCGTGACCGCCAGCGCCACCGGAACCGGCCTCACCGCCGCACTCGGGTCCAACACCATCAAGCTCCCGGCCAACTGGGAGAAGCTGGCCAACCGGACCCAGTCCGGGACCGTCTCGGCCGCTCTGACGCTCAGCCCGACCACGGCCGGGGCCTTCAGCGGCATCGTGGCCTTCGACGCGACCGGAGCGAGCACCGACAAGGGCACGATCACCCGGTCCGCGACCCTCGCGGTCACCGGCACCGCCAGGAACTGCAACACCGCGCCGACCATCACCGTCAACGACGTCACCCTCGAGGGCAACACCCTCGGCGGGCGCACGCTGGTCTTCGGTGAGATCGGCAGCGCCACCGACGCCGAGGATCAGAACGCTCCCGCGGTCAGCTGCATGCCGGCCACCGGCTCGGTGCTGCCGCTCGGTGCCAACCGGGTCAGCTGCACCGCCACCGACAGCGCCGGCCTGACCGCGACCGCCACCGGCACCGTCACCGTGGTCGACACCGCGGCACCCGTGCTCACCGAGCTGCCCGCCAGCGCAACCATCGAGGCCACCTCGGCCGCGGGGGCGGCGTACACCTATCAGGCTCCGAAGTCGCAGGACGTGGTCTGGGGCGACGTCCCGGTCAGCTGTACGCCGGCCTCCGGCGGCACCTTCCCGGTCGGCTCGACCACCATCACCTGCACCGCCACCGACGGCTCCGGCCAGGTCGGCTCGGGCAGCTTCGTGGTCAATGTCGTCGACACCACCGCGCCGGTGATCACGGTCTCCGATGTGACCGCCGAGGGCAACACACGCGGCGGCGCCACGGTCGATTTCGCCCTGCCGACCGCCACCGACACGGTCGACGGCAGCACCGTGGTGACCTGCGACAAGAGCTCCGGCGACCTGTTCCCGGTCGGTGACACCACCGTCACCTGCACCAGCACCGACAGTGCGGGCAACCGGGCCACCGCGGCCTTCGTGGTGCGCGTCACCGACACCACCGCCCCGGTGATCTCGGCCAAGAACCTCACGGTCGAGGGCAACACCACCGGCGGCGCCACCGTCACCTTCGACCAGCCGACCGCCGGCGACATCGTCGACGGCGCGACCACCGTCAGCTGCAGCAAGAGCTCCGGTGACTTCTTCGACCTGGGCGAGAACACCGTCACCTGCACCAGCGTGGACAGGTCCGGCAACCAGGCCACCGCCACCTTCACCGTGACCGTGACCGACAGCACCGCACCGGTGCTCACCGGGATGCCGCAGGACGCGACCGTCGAGGGCAACACCCTCGGTGGCGCCAACTGGTCCTACGTCGCGCCGACCGCAACCGATGTGGTCGATGCCAACCCCGGCGTCACCTGCGAACCGGGCGACTCGGCCTTCTATCCGCTCGGGAAGACCACGGTCACCTGCACCGCCACCGACGCCTCCGGCAACAAGGCCTCCGCCAGCTTCACCGTGACCGTCGTCGACACCGCCGCCCCGGTGATCGAACTGACCGGTGTCACCCCGGCACCGAATGCCGCCGGGTGGAACAACGGTGCGGTGACGGCGACCTGGACCTGCACCGACAGCGTTTCCGGCGCCTCGACGGTGACCGAGACGGTGAGCACCGAGGGTGCCAACCAGTCGGTGACGGGCACCTGCACCGACAAGTCCGGCAACAGCGCCAGCAACACCGTGTCCGGCATCAACATCGACAAGACCGCCCCGGTGCTGACCGTCAACGGCCCGGAGAACGGCAGCACGATCAGCTCCTGCACCCCGACCGCACCGGCGCGGCCGACGTTCACCGCGACCGACGCACTCTCCGGGGTGGCCGACCAGGGTGACAACTGGATCACGCCGGCCAGCGGTGTGGTGGGCAGCTACACCTACACCGCCTGGGCGATCGACAACGCCGGCAACCGGGCCGAGCAGACCCGCCGCTTCACCGTGGCGACCAAGCCGGCCACGATGAGCGCCTTCTCCCAACCCATCAATGCCGACGGGTCCAGCCGGTTCAAGCTGGGCAGCACCATCCCGGTGAAGATCCAGGTGACCTGTGATGGCAAACCGGTCACCGATGCGGTGGTCAAGCTGACCGTGCAGAAGCTGAGCGACAGCACCAGTGCCGGGGAGCAGGAGGCCGTCTCGACCTCGGCCGCCACCACCGGGAACCTGTTCCGCTACAGCGATCCGCAGTACATCTTCAACCTGAGCACGAAGTCCGGTTACAGCACCGGCAGCTACCAGCTCACCGCGACGCTGGCCGACGGCCAGACCAGGACCGTCACGGTCCAGCTGGTGAAGTGACGCCCGTCGACTGACTGCTGAACCACCACCCGAAGGCCCGGTCCCCCCCCCGCGGGGGGCCGGGCCTTCGGATGTTCAACCGGTGGTGTCGAAGACCTGCTCGGCGATCCGCGCGAAATCCTGCACCAGCAGGGATTCACCGCGCGCCTGCGGATCCACCCCGGCCCGCTCCAGGGCCTCGGTGGCCAGCGCCGAGGAACCGCAGATCCCGGACAGGGCGGAGCGCAGCATCTTGCGGCGCTGGGCGAAGGACAGGTCGATGACGGTGAAGACCTGCTCCCGGGTGGCGGTGGTGGACGGCGGCTCCCGGCGGACCATCCGGACCAGGCCGGAGTCGACATTGGGCACCGGCCAGAACACCGACGGCGGCACCGTGCCGACGCGGCGCGCCTCGCACCACCAGGCCAGCTTCACGGACGGCACGCCGTAGATCTTCGACCCCGGTGCGGCGACCAACCGGTCCGCCACCTCGAGCTGCACCATCACCAGACCCCGTTGCAGGGAAGGGAAAGTCGCCAGCAGATGCAGCAGCACCGGGACACTCACGTTGTAGGGCAGATTGGCGACCACCGTCGTCGGCGCCGGTCCGGGCAGCTCGGTGACCCGCAGCGCATCGGCGTGCACCACGTCCAGCCGGTCGGCGCGGTCCGGCATCCGTGTCCGGACCGTCAGCGGCAGCTGGGCGGCGAGCGAGTCCTCGATCTCCACCACCGTGACGTGCCGGGCCACCTCCAACAGCCCGAGGGTCAGCGAACCGAGCCCGGGCCCGATCTCCAGGGCGACATCGTCGCCGGACAGCTCGGCGGCCTTGACGATCCGACGGACCGTGTTGCCGTCGATGACGAAATTCTGACCGCGCTGCTTGGTCGGTCGAAGCTCCAGCTTCGCCGCGAGCTCCCGCACCGTGCGCGCGTCGAGCAGGCCGCTCACCCCGGTCCTCCCCACTGCCCCCAGTGCACCTGCTGCTCCCGCGGGACCCGTTGGCGCCGACGCGGCGAACCCGACCGGGTCTCACCCGGACGGGGCCAACCGAGACTGATCACCCCGACGCTGAGCTGCTCGGCCGGTACGCCGAAACCATCGCGGACCGCGTCCACCTTGCCCGGTGGGATACCGAAGAAGCAGGCGCCCAGGCCGCGGTCCACCACGCCGAGCAGGATGTTCTCCGCGGCCATGCCGGCGTCCACATACCAGTAGGGCGCGATCCAGCGGGTCTCGTCGCGATCGGTCCAGCCCTTGTCGGGTTCGGCGTACCGGTCCAGATAGGCCGCCTTGCTGGCCCAGACCAGGATCAGCACCCGGGCGGTCCGCATCCGTTCCAACCAACGACTTCCGGCGTCCACGGTCAATTCCCAGAAGCGGTCCACCGCGGCACCGTCGAGGGTCTGCAGGCTGACGCCCTGACTGAATCCGGCCGAGGGGGCGCGGACACCGAGATCGAGCAGCTCCTCGACCAGCTCGTGCGGGACGGGCGTGTCGGCGTACTCCCGCACCATCCGCCGCCGCCGGATCGCGGTGTCGAGGTTCACCACGCGCCCCCGAACGCCGCAAAGGCGTTGCTGGTCAGGGAATCGCAGAGCTCGTCCAGATCGTCACCGCGTTCCTCGGCCATGAAACGCACGGTGTGCGGGATCAGGTAGGAGGCGTTCGGATAGCCGCGCCAGGGCACCGGCACCAGATAGGGGGCGTCGGTCTCGGTGAGCAGCCGGTCCGCCGGGGTGATCCGCAGCGCCTCCCGCAGCGCCGAATTCGCCTTGTAGGTCACGGGTCCGGGGAAGGAGAGCCAGGCCCCACGGTCCAGGCAGGCGCGGGCGAAATCCGCGTCCCCGGAGAAGCAATGCATGACGACCCGCTCCGGCACTCCTTCGGCGTCCAGCACCGCGAGGATGTCGTCGTGGGCGTCGCGGTCGTGGATCACCAGGGTGCGGTCGTGGCGGGTGGCCATCGCGATGTGTGCGGCGAAGGATTCCTGCTGCAGTTCTTGCAACTCGGTTTCGGTGGTGCGGAAGTAGTCCAGGCCGGTCTCCCCCACCCCCCGTACCCGGTCCTCACCGGCCAACCGGTCGATCTCGGCGAGCGCGTCGGGCAGCCCGGTACGCCCCAGGCGGGCCGCATCGTTGGGGTGGATGGACACCGTCGCCACCACCGTGTCGAAGCGTCGGGCCGCCTCGACCGCCCACCGGGAGCCCTCGACATCGGTGCCGACCTGCACGATCCGGGTGATGTTCACCGCGGCCGCGCGCTCCAGCGCGTCGGCGGGGTCGAGTCCGGTGACCTGCTCGGCGGTGTCCAGATGGCAGTGCGAGTCGATCACCGGTCGCGGCAGCGGGTCCGGGCTCGGCGGCAGTTCGTCCTTCACCCGCGTCAGTGTAGTGAGCCGCGCTCAGTTCACCGCGACGCCGCGACCCCGGTGGTTGCGGAAGATCAGCGAGGTCTGCGCGTGCACCACCCCCGCCCGGGCGGTTAGGTGGGTGAGCACGAAGTCGCGCAGCTCGTCGGGGGTGGCGCAGGCGACGTGCACCACGAAGTCCTCGGCGCCGGAGACATTCCAGACCTCGATCACCCCGGGCAGTTCGGCCACCTCGATCCCGAAGGCGTCGACCTGCGCCATATCGTGACCCGCCAGCCGGACCGCGACCATCGCCCGGACCGGGGCGCCGAGGCGTACCGGATCGAGGACCGTGGTGAAGCCCTCGATGATGCCGCGCTGCACCAGAGCGCGGACGCGGGCGCTGCAGGTGGATTCGGCGATCCCGACGGCGGCGGCCAGGGCGGCGTTGGAGATCCGGGCGTCGGCGGTCAGCTCCCGGACCAGGGCGGCATCGATCTCGTCCAACCTGGGGCGTTCCCGCGGGGCCGGACCGGGGTCGAGGCGGCGACGTTGCGGCTTCTTCGGCACCCGGCCAGACTAACGGGCCGGTTTCGCAGAATCCATGGTTGGGCGATCTCGAGCCGTGGATATCACGGAACTCTGGTCGTGCTGCCGCGTATTCCGCACCATGAGGGTATGCGTTTCGATGATGATTCCTACCAGCTGGACAGTTCCCTGCCGGACACGATGGCGGTCCATGCGGGACGCGAGGACCTCACCGCGCGCGGGGTGCACGTGTCACCGATCGACCTGTCCAGCACCTATCCGGTGAGCGATCTGGACAGCGGTGGAGAGGCCTACGAGACGCTGGCCGGCGGTGGCCGGCCCGGGTCCGGGCAGAGCCTGGTCTACCAACGGCTCTGGAATCCCAACGTGGATCGGTTCGAGCGCGGGTTGGCAGCCCTGGAGGGCACCGAGGAGGCGGTGGCGTACGCCTCCGGGATGGCGGCGCTGTCGGCCGTGCTGTTGGCACTGGTGCAGGCCGGTACGCCCCATGTGGTGGCGGTCCGGCCGCTCTACGGTGGCACCGATCATGTGCTGGCCACCGGGCTGCTGGGCACGACGGTGACCTGGGCGGAACCGGACACGGTCGCCGAGTCGATCACCCCGCAGACCGGGCTGGTGATCGTGGAGACCCCGGCCAATCCGTCGTTGGAACTGGTCGATCTGGCCGCGATCGTCGCGCAGGCCGGTTCGGCACCGGTGCTGGCCGACAACACCTTCGCCACCCCGGTGCTGCAGCAGCCGCGCCGACAGGGGGTGCGCCTGGTGCTGCACTCGGCGACCAAGTATCTCGGCGGCCACGGTGATCTGCTCGGTGGTGTGGTGGCCTGCGATGCCGAGTGGGCCACGCGCTTGCGCGGGGTACGCGCGCTGACCGGGGCACTGCTGTATCCGCTGGCGGCGTACCAGCTGCATCGCGGGTTGCAGACCCTGCCGGTACGGATGCGGGCCCAGCAGGACAATGCCCAGGTCATCGCGCAGTGGTTGGCCGGGCAGCCACAGGTGGACCGGGTCTGCTATCCGGGACTCGCTGGCCAGGACCCGCAATCCCTGCTGGGCAGGCAATTGCGCGGGCCCGGTGCGATGATCGCGTTCTCCATGACCGGCGGGTTCGAGGCCGCTTCCGGGTTGGTCACCGGGCTCCGATTGATCACCCATGCGGTGTCCCTGGGCGGGGTCGATTCGCTGATCCAGCATCCGGCATCGCTGACCCACCGCCCGGTCGCACCGGAGGCCCGGCCGCATGCCGATCTGCTCCGATTGTCCGTGGGGCTTGAGGATCCGAGCGATCTGATCGCCGATCTGGCGCAGGCGATGGGTGCGGCCCGTGATCAGAGCCGTTCGAATGCGAGGGTGCGCACCACCGCGGTACCGACCTGATCGCTGGCGGGCAGGTCGACCTCGGCCAGGATTCGCCAGTCGTGGTTGCCCTCGGGGTCGTCGAGCACCTGGGTGACCTCCCAGCGGGTGCGGTGCTTCTCGATCCGCAGCAGCGCCGGTCCGCGGGCATCGGCGCCGGTGCGGAGCTCGTCGTGCTCGTCCCAATAACCGCCGAGCGCCTCGTCCCAGGCGTCGGCGGTCATCAACACCGGCAGCTCGGGTTCGGGCAGCGCGGCGGCCGCGGCGTCCAGGTTGGCGAGCTCCTGCCAGCGGTCCCGGGCCGCGAGTTCGACCCGGCGGAACATCGCATTGCGAACCATGGTGGTGAAAACCCGCTCGTTTCCGGTCACCGGACGGGGCGGCGGGGGTGGCGTGCCGGCGGCGCGGGCCGCCGCCTCGGCGGCGACCTTGTCCGGGTCGGTGAGCGCCTCCCACTCGTCCAGCAGTGACGAGTCGGTCTGGCGGACCAGCTCCCCCAGCCACTCGATCAGGGTGTCCAGTTCCTCACTGTGGAAGGAATCCGGCACGGTCTGGCGCAGGGCGCGGTAGCAGTCGGTGAGGTAGCGCAGTACGACGCCCTCGGAGCGTTGCAGCTGGTAGAAGCCGATGAACTGGGTGAAGTCCATCGCGCGTTCCCAGAGGTCGCGGACGATCGACTTCGGTGACAGCGCGCTCGGATCGACCCAGGGGTGGGACTGGGCGTACGCCTGCAGCGCGTGCTCGAGCAGTTCGGCCAGCGGCTTGGGCCAGGTGACCTCCTCGAGCAGCTGCATCCGCTCCTCGTATTCGATGCCGTCGGCCTTCATCTCCGCGATCGCGGCGCCCCGTTCCTTGTGCTGCTGGGCGAGCAGCACCACGAACGGATCCTCCAGCACCGACTCGATCACCGACACCACATCGAGCGGGTAGCTGTCGGCCTCGGGATCGAGGAGTTCCAATGCGGCAACGGCGAAGGGCGCGAGCGGCTGGTTCAGCGCGAAGTCCTCCCCGACGGTGTCGGCCAGCGCACAGGTGCGCCCGTCGGCGGCCGGCGGGTCGAGTTTGACCAGGACGCCGGATTCCAGCAGGCCGCGGGTCAGCGAGAGTGCGCGGCGGGAGAGTTGACGGGTACGCCGCCACTGCTCGTGGTTGTCCTGGAGCAGGGACCGCATCGCCTGCCACGGGTCGCCCGGACGTTGCACGATGTTGAGGATCATCGAGTGGGTGACCCGCATCCGGCTCTGCAGCGGTTCGGGTTCGGCGTCGATCAGCTTGGTGAAGGTCTCCTCGTTCCAGGAGACGAAGCCCTCGGGGGGTTTGCGGCGCTGGAATTTCTTGCGCTTCTTGGGATCGTCGCCGATCTTCGCGAGGGCGCGTTCGTTCTCGATGACATGTTCGGGGGCCTGCACGACCACGTAGCCGATGGTGTCGAAACCGGCCCGGCCGGCCCGGCCGGCGATCTGGTGGAACTCGCGGGCCTTGAGCCGGCGCACCTTGCGGCCGTCGTATTTGCTGAGACCGGTGAGCAGCACGGTGCGGATCGGGACGTTGACCCCGACACCGAGGGTGTCGGTGCCACAGATCACCTTGAGCAGGCCGGTCTGGGCGAGTTGTTCGACCAGGCGGCGATATTTGGGCAGCATGCCGGCGTGGTGCACGCCGATGCCGCGGCGTACCAGCTTGGAGAGCACCTTGCCGAAACCGGGTCCGAACTGGAAGGCGCCGATCTCCGCGGCGATCCGTTCGGCCGCACCGGATGGCAGCAACGGCAAGGAGAGCAGGGATTGTGCGCGTTCCAGTGCCTCGGCCTGGGTGAAGTGCACCAGGTAGACCGGCGCCCTGTCGTCGCGGACGAGTTCGACGACCTTGTCCTGCAGCGGGGTCATCGACCACTCGAACTCCAGCGGGACGGGGCGTTCGGCGCCGGCGATGACGGCGGTGGTACGCCCGGTGCGCTCGGTCAGGTCGGTGACGAACTGGTCGACCTCGCCGAGGGTGGCCGACATCAGCAGGAACTGGGCCTGCGGCAGTTCCAGCAGCGGTACCTGCCAGGCCCAACCGCGGTCGGGTTCGGAATAGAAGTGGAACTCATCCATCACCACCAGGCCGACGTCGGCGTCCTTGCCCTCGCGCAGCGAGAGGTTGGCGAGGATCTCGGCGGTGCAGCAGATGATCGGGGCGTCGGCGTTTACCGAGGCGTCGCCGGTGACCATGCCGACGTTGTCGGCGCCGAAGATCTCACACAGGCTGAAGAATTTCTCGCTGACCAGGGCCTTGATCGGTGCGGTGTAGAAGCTGACCCGGTCGGTGGCGAGTGCCGCGAAGTGCGCCGCGACCGCGACCAGCGATTTCCCCGACCCGGTCGGCGTGGCGAGAATCAGGTTGTTGCCGCTGAACAGCTCGATCGCGGCCTCGTCCTGGTGCGGATACAGCTCGAGCCCCCGCTCCAGCGTCCACTCGGTGAAGCGGTCATAGAGGCTGTCGGCATCGGCGGCCACTCGATCGGTCAACTTCACCCGCCGATCCTAGCGGCCCGGTACGCCGCCCCACGTTCATCGAGTAGGTCGCGCAGCGACCGTGTCGAGATGAACCCGGCACACCCCTGCGCCCTCACGTTCATCGAGTAGGTCGCGCAGCGACCGTGTCGAGATGAACCCGAAAAAATCTCCCCAAACCCCTTGAGTTATTCGAACACAATGACTAATGTGGGACTAGCAGTTGAAAGGAGGTGACCACAGATGACCACCGAACGAGCCCAAGTGCTCGCAGCGATCCGCGCCGAAAGCGAGACCATCGCCCAGGCCGAAGCCCGCCGGCTGGTTGCGATCGCCGCCGCCTGCGACACCTACTCCGGCCTCAACACCCACACCGACGAACTCACCGCCCGCGTCCTCCACGGTGAACAACTCGTGTTCCCCGGTGCCGACGGTACGCCCGGGATCACCGAGTTCTTTCACCTCGAGTTGGCGATGTCGCTGGGGTGTTCACCGGAGACCGCGCAGGTCTGGACCGCCGACGTGCTCAACCTGCGGCATCGGCATCCGATCCTGTGGCAGGCCACCCTCGACTGCGACATCCCCGTCTGGGTCGCCCGCGACATCACCCGCGCCGCCCTGCAGCTGAACTTCACCCAGGCCCGCGAGTTCGACTCCCTCTGGTCACTGCGCCTGGTCAACCTCACCCCCAAGCGTGCGGTCGCGACGACCGAGGCCCAGGTCGCGTTGATCCTCAACGACGACAAAGAAGCCGAACGGCAAGCCGCCAAGAAGCAACGCCGTGTCGAGTTCACCCCCAGCCGGACCATCGCCGGGATCACCGACCTCTACGCGAACCTCGACGCCGGCGACGCGCAGCAGCTCAACGGCACGCTGGACCGCCTCGCCGACGTGTTGAAGGCCGGTGGCTCGACGGCCTCCCGTGACGAGCTCCGCGCGGAAGCCCTGGGTCACCTCGCACATCCCGACCGGGCCCGGCAACTGCTCCAGCCCTCGCTGTTCGACGGCGCCACCGTCACGCCTACGGGTGAGGTGGTCAACAAGCACGGGGAGATCGTCACACCCACATCCGAACGCTGCCGGCACGGTGCCGAATTGATCCTTCACATGACCTCCCGCGACCTCGCGAATGGCCGCGGCGGCGAAGGCGAAGCCCTCGGACCGGTCACCCTCCAGCACTTGAAGGAGCTGCTCGCCCAGTGCGCTGGCACCGTGAAGGTGCGGCCGGTGATTGACCTGGCCGCACCGGTGATGGTCAACACCTACCGACCCAGTGACGAACTCGCCCAGCGGGTGAAGCTGCGCGACCGGTATGTGATGTTCCCCCGATCGAATCGCAGCGCGTTCGGCCGCGTGATCGACCTGGACCACACGATCCCCGCACCGGAGGGGCCGACCAGTTCGGACAACCTGGGGCCGTTGACCCGGGCCTCGCACCGCGCACGAACCCACGCCGGCTATCAGGTCGAGCAACCCTCCCCCGGGGTGTTCCACTGGAAAACACCCGCCGGGCAGGAGGCCTGGGTCAGCGCACATGGCACCTGGGACCATCCACCACCCGATCACCTGATCAACGACCCGGCGGCTTCGCTCTCCCGGACCGAAAAGCTTCTCTGGGAGACCCTGTGCAACGGCCAGGCCCAGTTGGAGAAGGAACAGGCCGAAGCCGAACAAGCAGCCGACGAAGCCCGCGAACGCGAGCGGCTCCGCCGCGCCCGCAAGAACCAACGGCTTCGCGACCTACGCCAGGCTGCCCGCGACCAGGCCAACGCGGCCAAGCAGAAGACGGCGAAGCAGAAGGCGAAGAAGTCGGCTCCGCCGGATACTCAGCCTGCCCTGCTATCCAACCAGGGAAGCGAATCCGTCGAACCCGCACCCTTCTGATTCGGTCGGGGCATCGTCCTTCGGTCCGAGCATGGTGTGCCATGCCCCAACCGAACTCCCATGCCCCGACCACAGGAGCGCGCAGTCAACACCCACGTTGGTTGAGCGAGGAGCGCAGCGACGAGTCGAAACCACCGTCACCCAGAGGCCGTGGCTTCGACTCGTCGTTCCTCCTCGCTCAGCCAACGTGGGAAGGCATCCCTCGCTCGCTCAGCGAGCATGGGATTCATCTCGACACGGTCGCTGCGCGACCTACTCGATGAACGTGAAGGACACGGTCGCTGCGCGACCTACTCGATGAACGTCACGCAGCCAACGGGGAGGAATCCATGCTCAAGCTCAGGATCACCGCTTCGCCGCTCTCCGGGTGAGGAGGATGAGTCCCCCGACGAGGGTCGTCGCGAGAACCAGGCACCCGATTCCCACGGGCAGCAGGAAACCCCAGCGCAGACCGATGTTGGCCGAGACCACCAGACCGGGGGAACCGTCCGCGTTCATGGCGACGGCCATCCACTCACCCAGCGACTTGTCCCATTCCAGCTCGACGACACCGGGAGCCACCACCTTCGAGGTGGCTGCCCAGAACGACTGAGCGGCCGGCGGGGACGCGGCCGCGCCACCCGGATGCCGCTGCCAGGTCACCCGGAGCGGGTCGGTGGTGAAGGTCGCCATCTCGTCGTAGGCGACGCCCCGCAGATATCGCTCGACGTCGGCGCGTCTTCCGATGCCGACGAACACCGGCCTGTTCGGATCGGCAGGTCGGACCTGGATCCTGACCCGGGACAGATCACCTGGATCGTTCTGCGGATCCGTCGGACGACGGCCCTCGACATCGATCTCGCGGGTGACCATGGCCGCCGAATCCGTGCTCAGCGACGCATCGGGGACCGCGAAATAGTCATTGCCCTGGATCGCGCCGACGACGGTGAATGGGAGGCCGATCAGGGTGAACAGGACGGCGCCGACCACCATCGCGCGGCGGAGCAGTCGGGGTCGGTGGGCGGTCCGGGTTGCGGAGGTCATCTGGCCCCGATCTTCGGAGATGGTCAGATACTGCTCGCAAGTCTTGCCCATCCGAGGTTCGTGCGGCGCTGGATGATCCACCGCACCGGGACGAGCCCGGGACCCACCCGACCCGACCCTACTCCGGATTCTCCAATTGCTCGGTCTCCACGACCTTGACCGGGCGTACCCTCGCCCAGAGCGCGAAGAGCACCGCGAAGGCGATCATCACGATGCCGGCCCACAGGTTGGCGTTCATCCCGTCGGTACGGGCGGATTCCTCGGCGTTGAAGGCGAACAGGCCGAGCAGCAGCACCACCACTCCGTAGATGCCGATCAGCAGGGCGATGAAGTTCCGGACGTCGAAAGCGCCGGCGGAATGGGCCCGGGTGCGATGTGTGTCACTCATTTCCAACCCCTCAGCGGAAGATCACATTGAGCGCGATGACCATCACCAGCGCGATACCGGCGACCACGGTCGGCTTCTGGTACCAGCGGTGCCGCGCGGCGTCGGCGTCCACCAGGTCGCTGCGCGGGGTCTCGGAATAGACCAGCCCGCGCAACTCGCTCGCCGGCTTGGGCGTCGTCACCAGCGAGACGATCACCATCAGCACGATGTCCACCACGAACGCCGCGCTCGCCGCCAGGAAGGCCGCGCCCTGGCCGGGCAGGTCGATCACCCCGGTCTCGCTCAGGATGAACACCGCGACCGCGGACAGCGTGCCGCCGACCAGGCCGACCCAGCCCGCCGTCGGCGTCGCCCGCTTCCAGAACATGCCGAGGATGAAGGTGGCGAACAGCGGCGCGTTGAAGAAGCCGAACAGCGTCTGCAGATAGTCCATCAGGTTGGAGAAGTTCGCCGCGATCAGCGCGGTGAAGATCGCGATCACACAGGCCGCGATGGTCGCGAGCCGGCCCACCTTCAGGTAGTAGTCGTCCGGCTTGTCCTTCTTCACGTACTGCTGCCACAGGTCGTAGGAAAAGACGGTGTTGAACGCCGACACGTTGGCCGCCATGCCGGCCATGAACGCCGCCAGCAGACCGGCGATCGCCACACCCAGCAGACCATTCGGCAGGGTCTCGCGCATCAACAGCAGCAGCGCGTCGTTGTAGGTCACCCCGGTGGCCGCCTGGGCCGCCGCCTCACCCTGCGGGTAGAGCCGTTTGAACTCGGCCAGCTGCGGCACCAGGACCGCGGCGATCATGCCGGGGATGATCACGATGAACGGGATGAACATCTTCGGGAAGGCGCCGATGATCGGCGTCAACCGGGCCGAGGTGATGTCCTTGGACGCCATCGCCCGCTGCACCTCGACGAAGTTGGTCGTCCAGTAACCGAAGGACAGCACGAAGCCCAGACCGAAGACGATGCCGACCACCGACAGCACCGGGTTGGTGAAACCGGAGAGCTGCTCGCCCGGCCAGGTGTGCAGCTGGGTCGCGCCGAGCCCGCCGTCATTGGCCACCGCCTGCTTGAAGCCGTTCCAACCACCGAGCCGGTGCAGACCGATCAACGTCAGCGGCAGCAGCGCCGCCACGATCACGAAGAACTGCAGCACCTCGTTGTAGATCGCCGCCGACAGACCACCCAGGGTGATGTAGGACAGCACGATCGCGGCGGCGACGATCAGCGCCAGCCAGAGCGGCCAGCCGAGCAACCGCTGCACGATGCTGCCGAGCAGGAACAGGTTCACCCCGGCGATCAGCACCTGGGCCACCGCGAAGGAGAGCGCGTTCACCAGGTGCGCGCCGGTACCGAACCGCCGGCGCATGAACTCGGGCACCGAGCGCACCTTGGAGCCGTAGTAGAAGGGCATCATCACCACGCCGAGGAACAGCATGGCCGGGATCGCGCCGACCCAGAAGTAGTGCATCGTCGGATAGCCGTATTGCGCACCGGTCGCCGACATGCCCATGATCTCGACCGCGCCCAGGTTGGCGGAGATGAACGCCAACCCGGTCACCCAGGCGGGCAGCGACCGCCCGGAGAGGAAGAACTCGATACTGCTGGAGACGCCCCGGCGGGCAAACCAGCCGACGCCGAGCACGAAGATGAAATAGACCAGGATCAACAGATAGTCGATCCATTGGGCGTCCAGGCGGACTGCGGGATCCATGAAACCTCCCCGGGGTGGCCCGGTGCGGGGTTGTACCGGGGTCCGGGACTTTACTCCTCAGCCCTTCCGCGCCGCCAGCGCCGCCCCCCTGGAGGATGCGCGACCCCGGGCTGCTACGACTGCACCGACCAGACGGCCCGGATCTCGGCGATCCGCTCGTCGAGCAGGGCGGCCATGTCGACGCTCGGATCGAGCAGCCACTGGGTCTGGTATCCGTCCATCAGCGCCGCGATCTCCCGGGCGATCCGCTCCACCGGCATGTCCGCCCGGGCCACCCCGGCCTGCTGGTCCGCCCGCATCGCCGAGCACAGTTGGCCGAAGGTTTGCTCGTAATGCTCCCGCAGCCAGGTGTTTCCGGGGTGGGTCCCCTCCGTCGCCTCACCGGCCACCGACGCGAACAACCGGACCATCTCCGGGCGCTGCGCATTGGCGCTGGCCAGGGAGACCACCGATTCCAGCGCCGCCCACGGCACCGCCTCGGTGGGCCGGAACATGATCCGGTCGAGCTCGTCGCGTTCGCGCAGCACGGCGGCGTACAGCTCCTCCTTGGCCGGGAAGTGGTGCACCAGCCCCGTCGCGGAGATGCCTGCCACCTTGGCGATCTGGGCCATCGAGGTGGCGCGGTAACCCTGCCGCCCGATCAGCTCGATGGCGGCCCGCACGATCCGCGCACGGACCTCGGCGGAGTCGCCACCGCGCGGGCGCCCCGGACCTCGCCGGGGCCCGGGGTCGGGCCCGGGGTCGGGCCCGGGATCGGGTTCGGGTTCGGGTACGCGATCAGGCTTCGGCACGCGGTCATCCTCCCACTCACCCGCCGGGTCAGGAGGAGACCGAGGCCGCCAGCGGCACCCGGCCGCGTACGTCGCCGAGCCCGCGGGCCACCAACAGTTCCCCACCGGGAGCAAGCTCGCTCCACCCACCGGCCTGTTCATCCCAGCTCCGCCACAGCCGCGGGTCGCAGACCACCTCGACCCGCGCCTGCTCACCGGCGGGGATCCGCGCCGCGGCGAAACCGACCAGCCGCACCGGTTCGGCCGGGTCGCTGGGCCGCAGATAGACCTGCACCACTTCCCGGGAGGCCCGATCGGCGGCATTGTGCACCTCGACGGAGACCACGTGGCGGCCGTCGGCGTCGGTGCCCAGTTCGGGCTCGCCGTAGGAGAAGTCCCCCCAGCCCAGCCCCTCACCGAACCAGTGCGCCGGCCGGGGTGCCAGACCGTAGGGCTGGTGGCCGCGGTGCCCGACGAAGGTGCCCTCGCGATAGACCAGCCGGCCGTTCTCGGGCACCACCTCCCAGGCCGGGGTCGCCCCGTCGGCCACCGGCCAGGTGGTGACCAGCCGGCCCGCCGGCTCCAGCTCGCCCAGCAGCACCCGGGCGATGGCCAGCCCACCCTCCTGGCCGGGCAGGCCGACGACCAGCACCGCGTCCACCTCGTCCTCCCACGGCATCAGGACCGGGGTCGAGGCGTTGACCACGACCACCGTCCGCGGTGCCACCGCGGCGACCTCGCGGACCAACCGGTCCTGCTCCCCCGGCAGCGCGAGGGTGTTCTTGTCGACGGCCTCGGTCTCCTGCTCCTCGGTGAGCCCCACCCCGACGATCGCGACATCGGCCGCCCGGGCCGCGGCGACCGCCTCGGCGATGACCTCCTCGACCGGGCGCGCGACCGGGCCGGCAACGATCCCCTTCGGCCCGGCACCGGAGGCGTTCAGCGCATCCAGCTCGGCGTTGTCGGCGCTCGACGCGGTGCCGGCACCGCCGGTGATGTCCACCCGGGCGACGATCTCGGTGCCCTCGGCGACCTGCATCGGCGTGCTCCGGCTCGGCGGTTTGAGCATCGCCTCACCCGGGTCGTGACCGCTGATGCTCAGGATCAGTTCGGACCGCTGATCGCCCACCAGCAGCTGCCAGGCCCCCGAGCCGAGTGCCCCGACCTCGAGCAGTCCGCCCCGGGTGAGGACGCCGCGCAGCTCGACCGCGGTGGCCGGCCGCGGCAGGTCGTCGTCGAAGCCCACGCTCACCGAGGCGACATCGCTGTGCACCTCGGCGAGCAGCTCCCCGGCCGCGTCGAAGTAGCGGGCCCGGACGCCTTCGCTTCCGGTCACCGGGTCGATCAGGGTCCCGGGACCAGCCGTCACCGCCCGGTCCCGCACCTCCACGCCGTCGACCACCACCAGCGATCCGAGCCGGTCGGACACACCGGTGAGTCCCTCGGCGATGGACCGCTGATAGGGGGCGTTCACCGTCGCCGATCCGCCTCCCATGCCGACGGTCTGCACGACCGGTCGACCGATCGCGGCAACCCGGGTGCCCGGTTCCAGCGGCAGCACCCCGTCGTTCTTGAGCAGCGTGAACCCGGCGGCGGCGAACCCGGTGAGCTGCGCCACCCGCTCGGGTGAATCCGGGGCGGGGATACCGTCCCGCCAGGTCCGCTCCCGACCCAGCAGCCCGGCCCGGTCGGCGTGCGCCAGCACCCGGCGTACCTTCTCATCGATCACCGACTCCGCCAGCCGGCCCTCGCGCACCGCGGCCACCAGCGCGTCCCCCCAGGGTCCGTGCGGGCCGGGCATCACCAGATCCAGCCCGCCGGCCGCGGACTCGACGGTGGTTCGGGTCGCGTACCAGTCGGAGACGACGACGCCATCCCAGTCCCAGTCGTCGCGGAGCACTCCCCGGAGCAGCTGCGCGTTCTCGGTGGCGGTGGTGCCGTTCACCTTGTTGTAGGAGGCCATCACCATCCACGGGTCCTCGGCGATCGCGATCTCGAACGGCAGCAGATAGACCTCTCGCAGGGTGCGCTCATCCAGCACCGAGTCGACAGTGTTGCGTTCGGTCTCCGCCTCGTTGGCGGCGAGGTGTTTCAGGCAGGCCCCGATCCCCTGCTGCTGGATGCCGCGGACATACCCGGCGGCGATCCGGCCGGTGAGCAGCGGGTCCTCGGAATACTGCTCGAACAACCGGCCACCGAGTGGGGTGCGGTGCAGATTGATGGTCGGCCCGAGGACGGTGGCGATCTGCTGGCGTTCCGCCTCGTCGGCGACCACCCGGCCTACCTCCTCGATCAGCTCCTCGTCCCAGGCCGAGGCCAGCACGGTGGCGCTGGGGAACAGCACCACCCGGTCCCCGCCGATGAACTTGAGGCCACGGACCCCGGTCGGGCCGT
This sequence comes from Enemella evansiae, assembly GCF_002250705.1. Taxonomy (GTDB): domain Bacteria; phylum Actinomycetota; class Actinomycetes; order Propionibacteriales; family Propionibacteriaceae; genus Enemella; species Enemella evansiae. Next base: position 136,913 of record NZ_NMVP01000035.1, on the reverse strand, counting down.
CGGAGATGTCCACCCGGGCCAGGTCGATGGCGGGTTCGGGGGCGAGCGAGAACGCCGCCGAGCCGGTGAGCAGGCGTACCTTCTGGTTCAGATCGAGACGGGCGATGAGTTCGTCGATGGTGGGCATCGGCATTCCTTCGGATCGTGGGTTCGGATCGTGGTGGTCAGCGGACGGACCGGATGAACATGGTGAGGATCGCGCCGAGTACGCCGACCGCGGCGGCGGTGATCAGCAGAGCGGTGAAGTCCGTACCGCCCCCGAGCCGCGACAGCAGGACGCCACCGACGGCGGGGGCGATCGACTGCGGGAGGGCGTTGGCCATGTTGAACACCCCCAGGTCCTTGCCGTTGTTCTCCCGGTCCGGCAGCACCTCGAAGACCAGCGCCAGGTCCACCGCGACATAGGAGCCGTAGGCGAACCCCATCACCGCCTCGACGACGTAGAACCCGGTCACCGAGTCAACATGCAGCAGCAGGTAGGTGCCGATGGCGAACAGCAGGATGGCGGCGGCGACGAGCACCTTGCGCCGGCCGGTGGCATCGGAGATCCAGCCGGCGAGCAGGCTGGCGACCATCGAGGCGACGGTGTAGATGGTGACCCCGAGCGCCACGGCGGCGGCCGCCCGGGACCGGTCCAGCCCCAGATGGTTGGTCATGTAGAACAACCGGAAGGTGACGAACAGGTAGGACGCCAGGATGATCATGAACCGCCCCCACCAGGCCAGGGCGAAGTCCGGGTGTCTGATCGGATTGGTCCAGAAGGTGCCGAGGAACTCCCGCAGGTTGAACGGGTGCCGGTTCTGCTTGAGCACCGGTTCGGGCAGGGTGAGGGCGTACGCCACGACCAGCACGAACCCGATGACGGCCGGCACCAGGAACAGCAGCAGCATGTTGGATTCGAACCACGAGCTCACCCAGGTCGCACCCATGATGCCGACGTTCTGCGCGATCCCGACGATGCCCGAGGTCTTGCCGTACTGCTGCTGCGGCAGCTGATCCGACAGCGAGGCGAGGAAGGCGGCGAACGCCACATTCGCGCACATCTGGGCCAGGAACCAGCCGACGGCCAGCATCAGCACATTGGTGCCGAGCGCGATCACCAGCATCGCGACCAGGAAGCCGACGAAGCCGATCACCAGCCAGGGTCGCCGCCGGCCGAAGCGAGAGGTGGTGCGATCGGAGATCCGCCCGCCGACCGCGTTGAAGATCACCGCGGCGAGCGCCCCGGGTGCCAGCGCCGTACCGGTCCAGGCGGCCTGCTGCGCCGGATCGGAGGTGAGCGTGGTCACCTTGAGCGCGATCGACACGGTGGCCGGCCCGAGCAGCGCCAGGAAGATCCCGAACTGGGCCAGGAAGACCCCGCCGATGAACCACGCCGGGCGGCGCTCCTGCGGCCGCTGCCCCAGGTAGGGGACGCTCAATCGCGGCCCGATCAGATTCGGGCTGCCGGTCGCGGAGATGGTGGGGTCCCCCGGCTCGGGGACGGATGAACGCTGCGCTGCACTCATGGGGCTCCTCGGTACTGAGGTGACACGGGTCGACCGCGCCTCCGCAATTATTAGTGGACGTCCACTAATTTGTCGAGGGGTCTTGCCGATTCAGCCCTTCCGCGCCGCCAGCACCGCCTGATAAAGGGCATTGCGGGCCACCTGGGCACGCTCCGCGACCTCGGCGACGGCGGCCTTCATCCGCTGCCCCTCGGCCATCAGCCGCTCCACCTCGGCGACCGCCGCGGCCGGATCGGCGTCGGCGGCCGGCGCCCCGGCCACCACCACGGTGATCTCCCCGCGGGCATGCTCGGCGGCCCAGTCGGCCAACTCGGCGAGCCCGCCGCGGCGTACCTCCTCATAGGTCTTGGTCAGCTCCCGGCAGACCGCCGCCGACCGCTCGGCACCGAGCACCTCGGCGGCATCGCGGAGGAAATCGGCCAGCCGGTGCGGCGCCTCGAAGAAGACCATCGTCCGTTCCTCGGTCGCCAACCGGGCCAGCCGCCGGCTCCGCTCCCCCGCCTTGCGCGGCAGGAAACCCTCGAAGGTGAACCGGTCCACCGGCAACCCGGAGACGGCCAGTGCGGTGAGCACCGCCGACGGCCCCGGCACCGCGGTCACCGGCAACTCGGCCGCGACCGCGGCGGCGACCAGCCGGTATCCCGGATCGGAGACCGAGGGCATCCCGGCATCGGTGACCAGCACGACCGTACGCCCGGCGCGCAGCTCCTCGAGCAGCTCGGGGGTGCGTGCCGCCTCATTGCCCTCGAAGTAGGAGATCACCCGCGCAGCGGTGGAGATCCCGAGCCGCTGCAGCAGACCCTGCAGCCGCCGGGTGTCCTCGGCAGCGATCACCTCGGCCTCGGCGAGCGTCCGCAGCAACCGCGGGGAGGCGTCCTCGGCGCTGCCGATCGGCGTACCGGCGAGCACCAGCACCCTGCACCTCCCGAACTCCTGCGAAGACCTGCGGACAACGAACCCGGCCAGCATAGGATGACCGGCGTGACTCAGGAACTCGCGGACGATACGCCCACCCGCCGCTGGTACGACGAGCCGCATCCGGTGACCGGAGCGCAGCAGATCAGCACCCCGGTCTCGACCATCGATCGGCTCCGCAACGCGATGCCGAACGACTGGGGAACCGCGTGGCTGGTGGCCCTGGGGATCACCCTGTTCGCGTTCATCATCCGCCTGATCAACCTGTCCCGGCCCGAGGGCATGGTCTTCGACGAGGTCTACTACGCCAAGGACGCGTACGCCCTGCTGACCACCGGTTTCGAGCACGACTGGGCCGAGGGCGCCGACCAGCAGGTGATCCGCGGCGACTTCTCCGGAATGAAGGAGTCCGGGTCGTTCATCGTGCACCCGCCGCTCGGCAAATGGCTGATCGCGATCGGCATCAAACTGTTCGGCTTCAACGCCTTCGGCTTCCGGATCTCCTCGGTGATCATCGGGTGCGCGCTGATCGCGGTGGTGTTCTTCCTCACCCGGCGGCTCGCCCGCTCCACCCTGATCGGCGGCGTCGCCGCACTGCTGCTCAGCCTGGACGGGCTGCACTTCACCATGTCGCGGATCGCGCTGCTGGACATCTTCCAGGCGTTCTTCTGCGTGCTCGGGGTGGCGGTGCTGGTCCGGGACCGGGACTGGTACCGGGACAAGCTCGCCGACCATCTGGAAGCCAACAAGCTCACCGACCTCGGCGGCAGATTCGGCCCCGTGTTCCTCTGGCGGCCCTGGCGGCTGGTCGCCGGCATCGTCTTCGGGATGGCCTGCGCCACCAAGTGGAACTCCATCTATGTGCTGGCGTTCTTCTCGGTGCTCTCGGTGTTCTGGGACATCGGCGCCCGCCGGTTGGCCGGCGCCGGACCGCAGGCCTGGAAGGGACTGTTCACCGACGCCCCGATCGCGTTCGTCTACCAGGTCGGGGTGGCCGGGGTGGTCTATCTGGCCAGCTGGACCGGCTGGCTGACCACCTCGGGGGGTTACGACCGCGACTGGGGTGCGCAGCACCCCGAGGCCCGGTCGGTGAAGATCCTCGGCTCCGCGCTGGCCTCGCTGTGGACCTATCACAAGGAGATCTTCGAGTTCCACACCGGCGACGGGATCAAACAGGCGACCCACCCCTACTCCGCCCCGCCCGCCGGCTGGCTGTTCGTCGCCCGACCGATCGGCATCGACGCGGTCAACGACATCAAACCCGGCCAGCAGGGTTGCCCGCAGGGCACCGAGACCTGTCTGCGGGTGATCAGCGGTATCGGCACACCGATCCTGTGGTGGGTCGGCATCTTCGCGCTGCTCGCGGCACTGGTGCTGTGGGTGCTCGGTCGGGACTGGCGCTTCGGCGTACCCGTCGTCGGTGTGGCCAGCACCTGGCTGACCTGGTTCCCGAACTCCGACCGGCCGCTGTTCTTCTTCTACGCGATCGTCATCATCCCCTTCACCTGCATCGCGGTCGCGCTGGTGATCGGCAGACTCATCGGCCCCGCCGACGGTGGTGAACGCCGAAGAATCGGGGCCATCATCGCCGGGGTGTTCGTGGCCCTGGTCGCGCTCAACTTCGCCTTCTTCTATCCGATCCTCACCGACGGCCTGCTCACCCAGTCGCAGTGGCAGCTGCGGATGTGGTTCCAATCCTGGATTTAAGCCGGTTGGGGCGGGGCCGGTACGCTGTCGGGGTTTGTATGCCTGAGGCGATGGAGGACATGTGAGGTTCCGGCGGTTCCTGGCCGTGCCCGTGGTGGCCGGCCTGCTGCTCACCGGCTGCACCAAACCCGAGGACAAGGGCGAGAGCAACACCGTTCCGCTCCCGGCCAGTGACGTGAACACCCGCGATCGGGGTGAGCTGCAGCCCGGTGGCGAGGTACGCCTGGCGACCGAGTCGTTCGGCGCGTTCAACCCGATGTCCGCCGACTCGAACGACAGCCTGGACTCCTTCCGCCGGGCGGTCCTGCCGAGCTTCTTCCGCTACGACGACCGCGGCGTGGCCACCCCGAACACCGCCTACCTGGAGTCGGCCACCGAGACCTCGACCAACCCGACCGTGGTCACCCTGAAGTTCAACCCGCGCGCCGCCTGGGGCGACGGCCAGCCGATCTCGGCCAACGACATGATCGCCACCTGGCAGGCCTGCAACGGCCGGACCAGCGGGTTCCGCTGCGGCTCCGACCTGCGCTTCAACCAGATCTCCGAGGTCAAGGCCGGCGCCAGCCAGCAGGAGGTGCAGCTCACCTTCAACCGGGCCTACCCCGATTGGCGCGCGGTCTTCGACAAGGTGAGCGTGCTGCGCGCCGAGTCGGTACGCGACCCCAACACGTTCAACAACTGGACCGGTTTCCGCAAGGAGTGGACCTCCGGGCCCTTCCAGGTCGACCAGTACGACCAGGCCAACCGGGTGCTGATCACCAGCCCCAGTTCGCTGTGGTGGGGCGAGAAGCCGCTGCTCGACCGGCTCACCATCAAGGAGGTGCCGCGCGAGAACCAGGCCCGCGCGTACACCAACCAGGAGATCGACGTGCTCGACCTGGGCACCTCCCGCGAGCTCTACCAGGCCGCCCGGACCGTGCCGGACCATCAGGTGCGCCGGGCCGGTTCGACGAACTGGCGCCAGCTGGTGCTGAACACCGGCAGCGCCGGCCCGGTCAACGAACCCGAGGTGCGCCGGGCGATCCAGCTCACCCTGAACCGCTCCCAGATCGGCAGCCAGGCGTACCCGGATCTGGACTTCAACGCCGCCCCGCTGAACAACCGGATCTTCCTGACCGGTCAGGAGGGGTACGCCGACAACGTCGAGCGGCTGGAGCTGGCCCGCAACCTGGACACCGCCCGCAAGACCCTCGACGATGCCGGCTGGTCGCAGTCCAACGGCACCCGCAGCAAGGATGGCCGGCCGCTGCAGGTGAAGCTGGTCAAGATCCGCGGCGTCGCCGCGTCCGAGGCCGAGGCGACCGCGATCGCCGACCAGCTCAAGCAGGTCGGTTTCGACGTGCAGGTCAGCGAGATCGGGCTGACCGAGTTCGACAACGGCTCGGTACTCTCCGGCGGTCAGTTCGACCTGATCACCATGGGCGGGCAGGGCAGCCGCAACCCGATCGCCGGACTCAGCGATCGCTTCGGCTCCGGCGCCGAGCAGAACTACTCCCGGCTGGAGAACCCGGAGATCGACCAGCTGCTCGAGCAGATCACCAATGAGCCCGCACTGCCCCGCCGCCAGGAGCTGGCGAACCAGCTGGACAGCAAGCTGTGGGAGACGCTGCCGACCATTCCGCTCTATCAGCAGCCGCAGCTCGTCGGCACCTCGATCCGGCTGGCCAACCTGGGCGCCCAGGGCCTGTCCACCGTCGCCTGGGAGAACGTCGGCTACCTGAAGTGAGCCCTATCGGCGCCGCGGGAACGGGGACACCGGGCTGATCTTCAGCCCGTGTCGGGCCCGGCTCCAGCCGGCGCCGAGCAGGCTCAGCGGCCGCGGGACCCGGATCGGGGCCCAGGGCAGTTCCGCCCGGCCGGTACCACCGCCGGTCAGCACCGCCGCCAACTGCAGCGCCGCCGCGGTGCCCAGCGTCAGCTCCCAGGCATCGAATCCGCAGGCCACCAGCCGCCGTTCGGCGGCCCGGCCGGCGAAACCGACGAACGGGGCGGCGTCCAGGCTGGCGGTGGCGCGGGCCCGCCAGGCGTCGGTGACCCGGGCATCGGGGAACCAGCTCGCCGCGCGGGCCCGGCCGTCGTCGCGGCGACTGCCCAGCAGCAGCCGGTCCTCGGCGGTCCGGATCCAGAGCCGGCCGCCGTCGTCCAGATCGGTACCACTGCGGCCCGGGAAGGCCGCCGGATCCTCGCTGGTCAGCTCCAGCCAGCTCCACTCGCTGCTGCGCAACCGCGGCCCGAGCAGCACCCGGTCGAAGGCCGGCTCGGGGGTGGTGCTCACCAGCCAGCCGCCAGCACCGCCCCGCGGCCGGTCCTCGACGACCCCACCCGCCTCGGTGAAGGTCTCCAGCAGACCGTCGCGGTAGGCGGCCGGATCCAGCACCGGCTGGTCACCGGTGACCAGCATCGGCCGGGCCGAGAACGGCAGCCCGGTCTCGTCGGTGAACTCCGCCGGCACGCCGGCGCGCCGCATCGCGTGCACCTCGTGCCGCAGCCAGAACGCCTCCTTGCCGTCGGCGGTGAGCGTGGCCTGATCGGCGAACCGCACCGGCACCCCGGCATCGGCCGCGGCGGCGAGCACGAACCGCTGACCGCGGCGTACCTGGTCGGCGTACGCCTGCAGCCCGCCGGCACCATGCCAGCGCAGCACGTGGTGGTACTGCAGCTCCTGCTGCAACCCGGCCGGCGCACCCATCAACCCGGTCCGCTGCCCCGGTCGCAGCTGCGGGTCGACGACCTCGGTCCGCAGCCCGGCCCGCGCGGCCAGCAACCCCACGGTGAGTCCGGTGATCCCTGCCCCGATGACGGTCACCCGCTCCGACACCCTGATCTCCGTTCGTCCGCCCCGAGTCTCGTCGAGTCGATCCGCCGACCCGCTGCCGGGGATCAGCCTATTGCTCGCCCGCGGAGCGCGGGGCGCCCCACCGGGGTTCCGCGAGCGCGAACTCGATCAGCGCCCGCACCCGCGCGTTCACCGGGACCTCCGCGGGCCAGATGATCTCGACGGCGACCGGTGCGACCGCCGGCTCGATCTCCTTCAGCACCAGCGGATAGCCCTCGTAGCTCGCCGGGTTGTGCGGCCGTTGCACCAGCACCCCGTAACCGAGTCCGCGGGCGACCAGGGTGCGGACCACCTCATAGCTGGCGACCCGGTGCCGGATCCTGGGCCGCAGGCCGCGGTCGTGGAACAGCGACAGCGTGTGCTGGCTCGACGGTGGCGAGTCCAGCAGGATCATGTCGCGCTCGACCAGATCCTCCAGCCGGACCGCCGGCCGGTCGGCGAACGGGTCGTCGGCGGCGAGCACCACGTGCGCCGGCTGCGCGAACAGCCGCGCGTGGTTCGGCGCACCGGGGATCAGGGTCTCGTAGACGAACGCCAGGTCGATCTCGCCGGATTCCAACCGACCGGCCAACCGGTCCTGGGTCGTCTCGACGATCTCCAGGCCGACCCGGGGGTGCCGTTCCCCGAACTCGGCGAGCAGCACCGGCAGGATCAGCGGCGCCAGCGTCGGATAGCAACCGATCGTGATCGGGCCGACCAGCTCGCCGTCGGAGGTCTTCAGCTCGCGTTCCAGATCGTTCGCCTCGGCGAGCAGGGCCTGCGCCCGCGCGGCCACCTGCCGGCCGGCGGCGGTGAGCACCAGGCCCTGTGCCCTGCGACGGATGCACAACTGCGACTGGAGCTGCTGTTCGAGCGCGGTGATCGCGTCCGAGATCGCCGAGGAGGAGACGTGCAGTTCCGCGGCCGCTGCCGAGATCGTGCCCAGCCGGGCCGCGGTGAGCAGATAGGACAGCTGTCGGAGGCTGAAGTTGGGGGCCTGCTGGGTCTGCATATCCGCCTTTTCCGAATTGGAAGTGCGACTGATTCCGCTTGTGCTTCATTTCCAGTGTGCCCAGACTTGGCGGTGAGCGCCAGCACTGAACTCGATGACGAGGCGGGGATGACGATGACTTCTCAGCTCCAGGCAGCAGCACCGGTTGCGGACTGGGTCCGGATCCCGGATCTGCAGGTCGACCCGTTCCCGATCTATGAACGCCTCCGGGACGAGGGTGGCGTGCACTGGGTCCCGGCGGTCAACCGCTACCTGATCACCAGTTACGAGGCGATCAGTGTCACCGAGCACGATCAGGAGACCTTCTCGGCCAACGAGGAGGGTTCGCTGCAGATCCGGGCGATGGGGCACTCCATGCTCCGCCGCGACGATCCCGAGCACTACGCCGAACGCCGCGCCTGGCAGCCGATCCTGAAGCCCGGTTACGTCAAGCGGGTCTGGTTGTCGATGTATCGCGAGGTCGCCGAGGACCTGCTCGCCGACCTGATCGCCAAGGGGCCCGGTGCCGACCTGCTCTGGGATTTCGCCGCACCGTACGCCGCCGAGACGCTGCGGCGGATGCTCGGCTTGTACAACGCCGACCAGGCCGATCTGCAGCGCTGGTCGCAGACCCTGATCGATGCGACCGGCAACTACGCCGACGACCCGGATGTCTGGGCGGAGGGGGAACGGTCGTTCACCGAGGTGGACACCGCCCTGGACGAGATGCTGGCGTACCACCTCACCCACCGCGACGACTCGCTGCTCTCCGCGCTGTTGTCGATGCCCGGTGAGCGGATGCCGATCGAGAAGATCCGCGCGAACATCAAGATGACGATCGGCGGCGGGCTGAACGAACCCCGCGATGCCCTCGGGGTGGCCGCGCACGCGCTGTTCACCCATCCCGAGCAGCGGGCCGCGGTGCTGTCCGACCCGGGGCTGTGGCCGACCGTGTTCGAGGAGACGATCCGCTGGGTCGCGCCGATCGGCCTCTACTCCCGCCAGGTCACCCGGGACACGGTGCTCGCCGGTACGCCGCTGCCCGCCGGGGCGAAGCTCGGCATCTGCGTGCTCTCCGCCAACCGCGACCGCACCATCTGGACCGATCCGGAGAAGTTCAACATCCACCGCGAGGTGAAGCCGCACCTGGCGTTCAGCAAGGGCGTCCATGTCTGCCTCGGCAACTGGGCCGCCCGCGCCCAGATCGCCGAGGTCGCTCTCCCGCTGCTGTTCACCAGCCTGCGCGGGCTGTCCGCCGACCCCACGCAGCCGGCCACCATGGGCGGCTGGGTGTTCCGGGGCATGCTCACCCTGCCCGTCACCTGGACCTCGACCAGCGGTACGCCCGACTACGGTCTCCGCGCCGACGACGGCGCGGCGCAGGGCACGGCCACCGCCGCGGCCGACGAGCGCCCGGGGCCGAAGGTGGCCGTCATCGGGGCCGGGCCGGCCGGTTGCTTCACCGCCAAGGAGATCCTGCGCCAGGTCTCCGGTTCCTCGGTCGACGTCTTCGACCGGTTGCCGGTCCCCTACGGGCTGCTGCGCTACGGCGTCGCCGCCGACCACCAGGGCACCAAGTCGGTGAGCACGCAATTCGACCGGCTCTTCGCCGACCCCAGGGCGCGGTTCATCGGCAACACCGAACTCGGCCGCGATCTGAGCCTGGACACCCTGAGGCGGAACTACGACTCCGTCGTGCTCGCCAGCGGGCTGGCCACCGATCGGGCCCTGGACATCCCGGGCGCCGACCTGGCGCACGTCTACGCCGCCGGTCCCCTCACCCGGATGCTGAACGGCCACCCCGATGAGGCACCGGGCCACCAGTCAGCCCGCCCGCGGCTCGGCTCCCGGATCGCGGTGATCGGCCAGGGCAATGTCGCCGTCGACATCCTCCGGCTGCTCATCTGCGAACCGGGCGCGCTCGAGGGCAGCGACATCGACGACCTGGTGCACGCACCGCTGCGCGAGGGCATCACCCGACTCGACGTGATCGGCCGCTCGGCGGCGACCGCGGCCAAGTTCGATCCGGTGATGATCCGCGAGCTCGCCCGGGTACCGGGGGTGACCCATGTGCTGCACGGTGTCGAACTGGATGCCACCGAACCGGGCAAGGATGCCAAACTCGATGCGCTGCGGGACCTCGTCGAACCGAGCGCCGGGACCGGCCGGATCGAGCTGCACTGGTGGTTCGGGGCCACGCCGCGAGCGATCCTCGGCACCGACGGCGCGGTGTCCGGGGTCGAGATCGACCAGGCCGGCGAGTCGGTACGCCTGCCCGCCGACTCGGTCGTCACCGCGATGGGTTTCGTCCGCGACCCCGCAGCGATCGCCCGCCAGGGCATCTGCCCGGTCTCACCGATTCCCGGTGACGGCCGGATCGAGGACGGCCTGTTCGCGATCGGCTGGCTCCGGGGCAACGGCCGCGGCACCATCCCCGACCAGCGCGTCGACGCCAAGGCGTTGGCGGCGATGATCGCCGCCGAGGTGCACGCCGGCACGATGAGCACCGGCGCCACCGGAATCGACCCACCCGACCACGCCACCGACTTCGACGGCTGGCGCCGCATCGACCTGCGGGAGCGGCTCGGCGCCGCCGCCGGGCGCTGCCGGGCCAAGCTCACCACCCGGGCGGCGCTGCTCGCGGCGGCCCGCGACGACAGCCTCGATGAGCACCTCACCGCCGCACCGGCCGGCACCGGCCACGCACTGGCTGCCGGGGTACCGGTGACAATCCTGTTCGGCACCGAATCGGGCAATGCCGAACTCGTCGCCGAGGAACTCAGCACCCTGCTCGGGGAATGCGAGGATCTGGTCGTCGCCGACCTCGGTTCGATCGGCCCGGCCGACCTCGACCCGACCCGGTTCCACCTGATCGTCTGCTCGACCTACGGTGACGGTGAGGTCCCCACCTCCGCCGCGGAGTTCCATGCACAGCTGCGGCAGCAACCGATCGATCTCACCGGGGTGCGGTTCGCCATGTTCGGGATGGGCGATGCCAGCTACACCAAGACCTATTCGCGGGGCAGCGAACTGCTCACCGAGGCCCTCGAGGCCCGGGGGGCGACCCGGGTGGGTGAATACGGCCGGCACGACGCCGGCGGGACCGTCCCGGCCGCCGAGGCCGCCGGCGAGTGGGCCGAGGGCGTACTCGGCACCCTGCAGCTCGCCCCCACCTGACGAGACGCCCGCCTGACGAGACCCCGCCGGCGCGGGTCGACCCGGTTCGAAGGACCGCACCGCCTATGGTTCTGCCATGGGACGACCGCTGCTGGACAAAGTGATGCCGGGCGCCTGGCAGGCCGCGCAGGACTATTCGGCCGCGATCCGCGAGGCCGCGCTGGCACACGGGTTGACCGCGCAGGAGACCGAGTTCATCAAGGTGCGCGCCTCCCAGCTGAACGGTTGCACCTTCTGCCTGGACCTGCACTCCCGGCAGGCCCGGCAGTCCGGGATCACCCAGCAGCAGCTCGATCTGCTGCCGGCCTGGCGGGAGGCCGACATCTACACCGAACGCGAACGGGCGGTGCTCGCGATCGCCGAGGCCGCGACGAGACTGCCGATCACCGACGACTCGGACGCCGACCTCTACGCCGCCCACGGCGTACTCGGTGAGGAGACCTTCGTCGCGGCCGAATGGATCGCGGTCACCATCAACGCCTTCAACCGCATCTCGATCCTCAGCGAACACGCCGTCCGGCCGCGCGACGCGGACGGCAAGGTGATCCGAACCCGACCCGAAGGAGCCCACCGATGACCGAGCAGACCGACCAGGCCGAGCAGTTCGAGGTGCAGGACCGCGCCGACGAGCAGCGTTATGTGCTGATCGACCACCGGGCCGACCCGGCGGACCAGGTGATCGGTGAGGAGCTCTACGTCGACACCGAACTCACCGACGGGACCGGCCGGATCCTGGTGCACACCGGGGTCTCCGAGGCCTACGGCGGTCAGGGTCTCGCCGCCACCCTGGTCCGCAGCGTCGTCGAGGACGTGATCGCCAGGGGATACAAGATCGTGCCGGTCTGCCCCTACGTGGTGAAGTGGCTGCCGAAGCATCCCGAGTACGCCGACCACGTCGTCAAGCCGAAGCCGGAGCAGTTGCGCGTGGCAGCCGAGCGGATGGGCTGACGGCAGATGCGGATCGGCGTACCGGCAGAACTGCGGCCCGGGGAGACGATGGTCGCCGCCACCCCGAAGACGGTCGGCCAGCTGATCGCGCTCGGCCATCAGGTCGTGTTCGAGGCCGGTGCCGGCCGGGCGGCCAGACTCCCCGACGAGCAGTACGCCGCAGCGGGCGCCGAACTCGCCGACGCCGACGAGGTCTGGCGCAGCGATCTGGTGCTGAAGGTCCGTGCCCCGCTGCCGGAGGAACTTCCGCAGCTCCGCGAGGGGCAGCTGCTGGCCTGCCTGCTCGACCCGGCCCGCTCCCCCGAACTGCTCGCCGAACTGGCCGACCGCGGTGAGACCGCGCTGTCGCTGGATGCCGTGCCGCGGATCTCCCGGGCCCAGGCGCTGGACGTGTTGTCCTCGATGGCCAACATCGCCGGCTACCGGGCGGTGATCGAGGCCGCGAACAGCTACGGCTCGTTGCTCAACGGCCAGGTCACCGCCGCCGGCAAGGTGCCGCCGGCGCGGGTGTTCGTGGTCGGTGCGGGGGTGGCCGGGTTGGCCGCGATCGGGACCGCGAGTTCGCTCGGCGCCCAGGTCTACGCCTTCGACGTCCGCCCGGAGGTGGCCGAGCAGGTCGAGTCGATGGGTGCGGAGTTCACCCACCTGCCCGGTGCGCAGGATGCCGAGGCATCCAGCGACGGCTACGCCAAGGAGCTGACCGCCGACCAGGAGCAGCGCACCGCCGAGCTCTATGCCGATCAGTCCGCGGCCGCCGACATCGTCATCACCACCGCGCTGATCCCCGGCCGGCCGGCACCGACGTTGATCACCGCCGCCATGGTGGCGGCGATGAAACCCGGCAGCGTGATCGTCGACCTGGCCGCGCCGAACGGCGGCAACTGCGAGCTGACCGTGCGCGATCAGGTGGTGGTCTCCGACAACGGGGTGATCATCATCGGCTACACCGATCTGGCGGGCCGGTTGCCGACCCAGGCCTCCCAGCTGTTCGGCACCAACCTGGTCAATCTGGTCAAGCTGCTCACCCCGGCCAGGGACGGTCAGCTGGTGCTCGATCTCGACGATCCGGTGCAGCGTTCCATGCTGGTCGCCGACCGCGGCGAGGTGACCTGGCCACCCCCACCGGTGACGGTGTCGGCGGCACCGGCTCCGGTGCCCGCCGCGAAACCGGCGCACGAGGTCGAACCGGTACGTCGCGGCCGCGGCCCGGCGCGGGTCGCGCTCGGCACGCTCGGGGTGCTGCTGGCCGTCGGCCTGGCGTTCACCCCGTCGGCTTTCCTGCTCTATTTCACGATCTTCGCGTTGGCGGTGGTGGTCGGCTACTACGTGATCTCGAACGTCACCCACGCCCTGCACACCCCGCTGATGACCGAGACGAACGCGATCTCCGGGATCATCCTGATCGGGGCACTGCTGCAGATCGGTTCGGACAACCTGGTGGTACGGATCCTCGCCTTCATCGCCCTGACCGTGGCCAGCATCAACATCTTCGGCGGCTTCCTGGTGGCGAACCGGATGCTGGCGATGTTCTCGAAGGACTGAGGCAGAAGAATGTCGTTGCTTCCCCTGGACGCCTCCGCGGTGCTGTCCGGCGCCGTTCGCGTGGTCTACATCCTGGCCGCACTGCTGTTCATCCTGGCCCTGGCCGGGCTGTCGAAGCACGAGACCGCGCGCCGCGGCAACGTAGCCGGTGTGGTCGGCATGGTGCTCGCGGTCGGCGCGACCATCGTGCTCGGGTTGCAGCACGCCGACGCCGTCGGTGGTGCCCGCAATGTGCTGATCACCGCGATCCTGATCGCCCTGGCGATGTCGATCGGCGCGGTCATCGGAGCCTGGCGGGCGCGTACCGTGCCGATGACCGGGATGCCGGAACTGGTCGCACTGCTGCACTCCTTCGTCGGCCTGGCCGCGGTGCTGGTCGGCCTGAACTCCTTCCTCAGTGGGGAAAGCAGCGATGCGGTCGGCCTGGTCGAGGTCTTCCTCGGGGTGTTCATCGGTGCGATCACGCTGACCGGTTCGCTGGTCGCCTGGGCGAAGCTGAGCGGGCGGATGAAGTCGGCACCGCTGATGCTGCCGGCCCGGCATCTGCTCAATCTGCTCGGCCTGATCGCCTGCCTCGGCCTGGGCATCTGGTTCGTCGCCGCGCCCGCACTGCTCCCGCTGCTGCTGATGACGCTGATCGCGCTGGCCATCGGCTTCCACCTGGTCGCCAGCATCGGCGGCGGGGACATGCCGGTGGTGGTGTCGATGCTGAACTCCTACTCCGGCTGGGCGGCGGCCGCAGCCGGGTTCATGCTGGAGAACGCGCTGCTGATCGTCACCGGTGCGCTGGTCGGCTCCTCCGGCGCGATCCTGTCCTACATCATGTGCAAGGCGATGAACCGCTCGTTCATCTCGGTGATCGCCGGCGGCTTCGGCGCCGAGGTGACCGCCGGTGGTGAGGACCGCGACTACGGCACCCATCGGGAGATCCAGGCCGCCGAGGTCGCCGAACTGCTGAAGAACTCCAGCTCGGTGGTGATCGCCCCGGGATACGGGATGGCGGTCGCGCAGGCGCAGTATCCGGTGGCCGAACTGACCCGCAGGCTGCGCGAGGCCGGGGTCAGGGTCCGGTTCGCGATCCACCCGGTGGCAGGCCGGTTGCCCGGGCACATGAACGTGCTGCTCGCCGAGGCGAAGGTGCCCTATGACATCGTGCTGGAGCTCGATGAGATCAACGACGACTTCGGCGACACCGACACCGTCCTGGTGATCGGCGCCAATGACACCGTCAATCCGGCCGCCCAGGACGAGCCCGGTTCACCGATCGCCGGCATGCCGGTGCTCGAGGTCTGGAACGCCGCTGATGTGGTCGTCTTCAAGCGCTCGATGGCGCCCGGGTACGCCGGGGTGCAGAATCCGCTGTTCTTCAAGGAGAACACCCAGATGCTCTTCGGCGACGCGAAACAACGCGTCGACGACATCCTCGCCGCCCTCTGACGTTCATCGAGTAGGCCGCCATGCGGAGCGAAGCGGAGCAATGGCGGCTGCGCCACTACCGTTCATCGAGTAGCAGCCCATGCGGAGCCTGCGGAGCAATGGGCTGCGCCACTACCGTTCATCGAGTAGCAGCCCATGCGGAGCCTGCGGAGCAATGGGCTGCGCCACTACCGTTCATCGAGTAGCAGCCCATGCGGAGCCTGCGGAGCAATGGGCTGCGTGTCGAGATGAACCCCTCCCGAGAAGGTTCATCTCGACACGCAATGAACGTGATTGGCACCGCTCAGCCGGCGGAGGGAGAGGCAGGTCAGCAGCCGTCGGGGCCGCAGGCCTCACCGGAGCCGCCGATGTCGATCAGCTGATCGGGACGGTGCGCGTCCCAGGCCTTCTGCAGGGCGGCCTCGAAGACCTCCTGCGGCTGCGCCCCGGAGACCGCGAAGCGGCCGTCGAAGAGGAAGAACGGCACGCCCTGGATCCGCAGCTTCGCGGCGCGCTGCTCGTCGGCGCGCACCTGCCCGGCGTACTCGTCGGAGGCGAGCAGCGAGCGCACCCGGTCGGCGGGCAGTCCGATCTCCTCCCCCAGGCGCTGCAGTTCGGCCTTGTCGCCGACCGCGACGCCCTCGGTGAAGTAGGCCCGCAGCAACCGCTCGTACGCCTCCTGCTGCAGCCCGAGCTCGGCGGCCAGGTGCACCAGCCGGTGCGCGTCGAAGGTGTTGCCGAACCGGGCCTGCTGCCAGTTGAAGGTGAGCCCCAGGGACTCCGCGCGGGCGGCGATCTGACGCTGCGACTGCTCGGCCTGCTCGGCCGGCATCCCATATTTGGCGGCGATCTTGTCGACCAGGCTGCCCTCGACGACCGGTTCGATCGAGGGGTCCAGCTCGAAGCTGCGCCAGCTGATGGTGATGTCGTCGGCGTGCTCGAAGCCGGCCAGCGCGTTCTCCAACTCACGCTTGCCGAGGTAGCAGAACGGGCACACGATGTCGGACCAGATCTCGATCTCCATGATCGGTGCAACCCCGCGCGGCCGAGATTTCTTCCCGGTACGCTCGGCCGACATGAGCAGCGATGTGGTGATCGGTGACGACGGCCTGGCCCGCCCGGCCTGGGCGGCCCGCGATCCGCTGCTGCGGGACTACTACGACACCGAGTGGGGCATGCCGGTGCGCGACGAGCACGGGCTGTTCGAGCGGCTCAGCCTCGAGGGTTTCCAGTCCGGGTTGAGCTGGGCGACGATCCTGCGCAAGCGGGAGAACTTCCGTGCCGCGTTCGCCGGTTTCGACCCGGACCGGGTGGCCGCCTTCGACGACAGCGACGTGGCACGCCTGCTGGCCGACGCCGGCATCATCCGCAACCGGGCCAAGATCCTCGCCACCATTGGCAATGCGGCGGCCACGGTGGCGCTGCGCGCCGACGGTGGACTGGAGGAGTTCATCTGGTCCCACCAACCGGCCGACACCCCGCGGCCGCGTATCCTCGCCGAGATCCCCACCCGGTCGGCCGAATCGCTCGCCCTGTCGAAGGCACTGAAGAAGCGCGGCTTCCGATTCGTCGGCCCGACCACGATGTACGCGCTGATGGAGGCCGTCGGGATGGTCGACACCCACCTGGTCGACTCGCACCGACGCGGCAGCTCGGGGGTCTGGGCCGACCGGTAATCTGTGCCCATGTCGGAACAGAATGCGACCCAGCCCCTCGCCGGCCGGCGGGCGATCGTCACCGGCGGAGCCTCCGGGATCGGCGCCGCGACCTCGCGTGCCCTGGCCGAACACGGTGCGCAGGTGGTGGTCGCCGACCTCAATGAAGCAGCCGCCGAACAGCTCGCCGGGGAGATCTCCGGGGAACCGTGGGTGGTCGACCTGGGCGACACCGGGCAGCTGGAGGAGCTGCGGTTGGAGGCCGACATCCTGGTCAACAACGCCGGCTTGCAGCAGGTCACCCCGATCCAGGACTTCGACCCGGAACGCTGGCGGCTGCTGAACCGGGTGATGCTGGAGGCACCGTTCCTGCTGATCCGGGCCTGTCTCCCCCACATGTACGCCCAGTCCTTCGGCCGGATCATCAACGTGTCGTCGGTGCACGGACTGGTCGCCTCGGCGTACAAATCCGCTTATGTGGCAGCGAAACACGGACTCGAGGGTCTGTCGAAGGTGACCGCACTGGAGGGGGCCGAGCACGGTGTCACCAGTGTCTGCGTGAATCCCGGGTATGCCTGGACCGGGATCGTCGCCAACCAGGTGCCGGATCAGGCGAAGGCGCACGGGATGAGCGAGGACGAGGTGGTGGAGAAGGTGATGCTGGCCCCGCACGCGGTGAAGCGGTTCGTCGACCCGGGTGATCTGGGTCAGCTGATCGCCTTCCTGGCCGGGCCCCACGGCAGCATGATCACCGGCAGCGATGTGGTCGTCGACGGCGGGTGGACCGCGCGATGACCCCGAAGCGGAGCACCGAGACCGAGCGCAAGTTCCGGATCGACGCCGACCAGCCGATCCCCGAGCTGGGTGAGGTCGTCACCCTCGGCAAGCGGAAGACCTATCAGCTGAGCGCGGTCTACTACGACACCCCGGATCTGCTGCTGGCGCGCAATCGCCGCACCCTGCGTCGGCGGACCGGCGGCCATGACTCCGGCTGGCATCTCAAGCTGCCCGGGGACGGTGACAGCCGGACCGAGATGCAGCTGCCACTCACCACCGGCTCGCGGGCCCGCTTGGTGCCCGAGGCGCTGCGCGCGCAGGTCGCGGAGGTGATCGGCGAGGCTCCCCTGGTACCGGTCGTCGAGCTGCGCACCCGGCGCACCGAGATCCAGCTGACCGGGCCCCGCGGCGGTTCGCTGGCCGTGCTCTGCGATGACACGGTGACCGCGACCCGCCGGGGCACCGAGGAGTCCTGGCGGGAACTGGAGGTCGAGCTGACCCGCGGCGATGAGGAGCTGCTGGAGCGGGTCACCGAGGTGCTGGCCGCCGGTGGCGTACCGGTTTCGGCATCGGTGTCGAAGCTGGTGCAGGCGATGGGTGAACGGCTGGCCGAGGCGGAGGAGCCTCCGCGTCCCCGCAAGGCGTCCACGGCCCGGGTGCTCGGTGACTACCTGGCCACCCAGGTCGGGGTGCTG
The DNA here is from genome assembly GCF_002250705.1 of Enemella evansiae. Taxonomy (GTDB): domain Bacteria; phylum Actinomycetota; class Actinomycetes; order Propionibacteriales; family Propionibacteriaceae; genus Enemella; species Enemella evansiae. Next base: position 118,767 of record NZ_NMVP01000035.1, on the reverse strand, counting down.
CAGGCGCTGGAACCGCAGGTCCGGGCCGGTGAGGTGGAGCCGGTGCATCAGGTACGCGTGGCGACGCGGCGGCTGCGGAGCACGCTGCGCACCTTCCGGTCGGTGCTGGATCGCGAGGTCACCGATCCGCTGCGCGATGAGCTGAAGTGGTACGCGGGCCTGCTCGGCGCGACCCGCGACCCGGCGGTGCTGGCCGAGCTGCTGCGGGCCGAGGTGGCCGATCTGCCGGCGGCCGCGGTCGTCGGCTCCGTCGACACCCAGCTCGACCGGGAGCTGGCCGAGCAGCAGCAGGCGGCGCATCAGCAGCTCCTCGCAGCGATGGATTCGCCGCGCTACGCCCGGTTGGGCACCGCGCTGATGGAGCTGATCGCCGAACCGCCCTTCGGTGAGTACGCCGGAGCGCGCGCCAAGGGGGCACTGCCCGAGTTCCTGGAGCGCGCGGACCGGCGGGTGCTGAAGGCCTGGAAGAAGGCGCGGAAGAGCGCGGACGAGGCATCCGGTCCGGCCTGGCATCTGGTCCGCAAGCGGGCCAAGGCCGCCCGCTACGCCTGGGAGGCTGCCGCACCCACGCTCGGTGCGGACGCGGCGGAGATCGCGACCGCCTGGAAGCGGGTGACCCAGACCCTCGGCATCGCCCAGGACTGCGCGCTGGTCCGTGAGCAGTTGCCGGGGCTGGCTGCCGCGGCGACCGCTGCCGGGCAGTCGGCATTCACCCACGGGGTGTTGTTCCAACTGCAGTCTGAGCGTGAAGAGACCGCCCGCACCGACGGTGTGCAGGCCCTGCGGGCCGCCCGGAAACTCATCCAGGGTTGAGTTTCCGAGCGACCCGGGACGCCGGTTTCGACCCGATGGCGCCTGCTCAGCCGGCGTCACCAGTGATGAAGTCGGCCAGCACCGCGGGCGCCGAGGCGTCGAAGCCGACCACATCGAGCATGCCCGGGTCGTCGGGTACGGCGATCGTGGAACCGGTTGCGGTCATCCCGACCACGATCAGCTTCGCGTCGATCCCGGTCTGCTCGCGGTAGCGCTGCAGCGCCTGGTGCGGGTGCTCGTTGCCGTACCAGGTCTCGTTGTCGGTGTAGACCACGAAGGCGTCCACCGCCAACTTCTCCCGCAGCGCGTGCTGCATCGGCAGCGCGCAGTCGGTCGCACCCATGGGCACCCGTCCCATGGCCGACAGCGCGTCGTCCAGTCGCTGCCGCGGGGTGACCGGCAACGGCACCAAGCGGTGCGAGAAGCCGAGCAGCTGGTACGCCGACTCGGTCCGGGCGGTGGCCAGCGCCATCGCGGCGGCCGCCTCCCGCGGGGTGATCGGCGTACCCGCGATCTGCCCCCAGCCCATCGAACCGGAGACGTCGACCGCGAGCAGCAGCCGCTTGCCGGTGGGCCGGATCGCGGCGAAGGACTTGTCGAACGCCTGATCCAGGGCATCGACCAGCTGCGGCACCGGCTGCCAGGTGAGCGAGCCACGCACCCCACGCCCGCGGGCGTAGGTGCGCTGCGCGATCAGCACCTGCAGCGGGTGCACCCGGGCCGCCCGCAGCCGATCCGCATCGGTGAGCTGGTCGGCCACCAGCTCGGTGAGCTCACGCCCCTGGCCGAGCACCCCGAGCTTGGTCAGCCGGCCGAGCTGACGCAACAGCGCGGTCATCGGCATCCCCTTGCGGACAAGGGTTTCCCAGACCTCGGGCCGCGCCAGCGCCCGATCCGGGAGCATCTCCCAGGTCAGGTCACCGGCGGTGATCAGCTCGGCCAGTTCGGCACCGGTCGCCTGCTGCGCCGCGGCGTACGCGGCCACCTGCTGCAGCCCGTCGATCCCGGACACGTCGGTGCCACGGACCACCCACTCGAACAGCGCCCGACGGGCCTCGTCGGTGGTGGCCGGGTGGGCCAGCCGGAGCAGGTCACGGTGCGTCCAACCGGCCCGCGAACGGTACTTGACGGTCTGGTACGCGACCTTCTGCAGCGGCTGATCGGCGTACCAGGACGCGACCGCGCGACGCAGCCCACGACCCCAGCCGCGGAACTGCTCGACGTAACCGGTGAACAGGAACAGCTGGGTGCCGGTGCGGGCGATCTCGGGCAGCATCGCCAGCGCCTGCCGACGGTGCGGCTCGTCGCAGCGCGCGGTGGCGGCGGCCAGCGCGAACAGCGTCGGCTGCTGCCGCGGCGCGGCCCCGGACAGCGAGACCTCGCGAATCGTTGCCAGCAAGGAATCCGGGTCATCGGTGCAGAGCCGGAGCAGCACCTCGGCATTGTCGAGCGTGAGCTCGGGCGCGTTGGTGTAGTAGGTGCCCGAGTCGGTACCGAGCACCAGGAACCGGCGCAGCCGGGCCACGTCGTCCAGGACGAAGGTGTAGCCACCCGCGGCGTTCGGCCGCTGATCGGGGTGTGCGGGCATCGCCTGCGGGGTACGCCGCAGGTTGATCAGCTTCAGGATGTCGACCATGGTGGTTCCTCCTCCACGGTGCTCGGTGATTGGTCAATGGTGCTTGGATTGTTGGGCGGTGCGGGCATGGGTGTGACGACCGGAATCCCCGCCGAATGGGCGAGAGTGGAATCGAACCAGGTATGCCAGATAACCGATCATCGTCGGCCCGCACCTGTCGCGAACGGCCGGGCATGGTGATGGCTCCCGGAAGTGAAATGCTCTACCACTGAGCTACGCACCCGAAGGTGGGCGGGAGTCGAACCCGCGGCCTTTTCATCCTGTGACAGAGGTAACCGAGCTCCTCCGGCCCGGCCGCTCCGCGACTCATCCAGTATGAGCCGCACTCCCGGGCCGCGCATCCGATTTATCGCAGCACCCACGTTCATCGAGTAGCCGACCACGCCGAGCGGCCTCCCCCACGTTCATCGAGTAGCCGACCATGCGGAGCGCCAGCGGAGCAATGGTCGGCGTGTCGAGATGAACCGCACCAACCGGTGGCTCCCGTGAAACCACCCTCCGGTGCTCGAAACCCCTGCTGCAGTGGGGGTTTCACGCAAGTAGGGGTGGTTTCACCACGGGCGCTGGCTTCGACTCGCTCGTACCTCGCTCGCTCAACCGGCGTACGGGTTCATCTCGACACGCTCGCTGCGCGAGCTACTCGATGAACGTGGCGGGGCCGCTCGCTGCGCGAGCTACTCGATGAACGTGGTGGGGCGCTCGCTGCGCGAGCCACTCGATGAACGTGGCGGGGGCTCAGCCGCAACCGTCGCAGCCACCGAGGTCGAGGTCGCAGCCGTCGCAGCCGCCGAGGTCGGGGAGGTCGAAACCGTTCGCGGAGTCGACGAAGCTGTCCACGCTGTCGGTGAAGCCGCTCAGCACGTCACCGATCCCGGCGTCACCGATGTCCAGACCGCCGAAGAGTTCCGGCAGGTTGAACAGGTCGAGGTCGCCGTCGGTGAGCAGATCGAACCACATCAGGTCGAACAGCGCGTCGCCGGCGGTGTAACCACCGGCCACCCCGAGCTGGGCCTGGTAGCGCTTCGCGACCTCGCCGAACACCTTCGCCCAGTGGTCCGCGACGCCGAAGACGATCGCGTAGGGCAGATAGCGGCTGAAGATCTCCGAGGCCTCCTCGAAGCGGATCTGATCGGCCTCGGCGGTGGTCAGATACTGCTTGAACCCGCGGGCCTGGATCGCGACCGCGGTCCCGGTGGCGGTGCGCCCGACCCGGGCCCGGCGCCCGACCAGCAGCAGCACCAGGCCGCCGACGACGGCCGCGATCGGGCCGGCCAGCGCCCACCACTCCGCCCGCAGGGTGAGCGCCAGGGAGACGGTGAGCAGCCCCGCGATCAGACCGAGGATGAGCAACAGGGTGCCCCAGATGCGCAGCTTGCCACCGGAGGCGGCGGGATGCCGCGGATACCAGCCGTTGGCGACGACCTGCCGGTAGAGGTCCACCTGGGCCTCGCGCATCGCCTGACCGGCGCCCGCCTGCAGATCGGACATCCGCACCCTGGGTCCGGTGCGGAACAGGCCGCGCAGCAGCGCCGCCTCGAACGGCCGAGCATCGGCCGGCGGATTGGGCAGCGCCTCCAGAATCCAGTCCTGCTTGGCCTTCCGGCCCCTGCCGCGGCCGTCCTGCTGCCCCGCCTCCGGGGCACCCACCGACTGGATCCGCAGGAACCCGCGGACCGCGAGATCGATGATGGTGGCGGTGACATCGCGCATCTCGGCGTGCCCGTCGACGATGGTGCCGACCAGCCCGGGCGCCAGATCGCGCGGCGGCTGGAACTGCACCGCCACCGCCCCGGCGTACTCCCGGCCAGGCCGCACCCGTTCGACGCGGACCGGCTGGCCGGGCGCCGGCAGCAGGCCGGGAGTGGGACCGATGAAGATCTCATCCCGGCTCCGCTGCCAGGCGACGACGGCGACCGTGACGGCGACCAGCAGGAGCAGGACGCCGACGGCGACGATGACCACGTTCACCTACCGGATCATCTCACGACTGGGTCTCGGCCCGATCGTGTTCGCGATGCGCCTCGGCGATCAGCTCCGCGGTCTCCTGCTCGTGATCCTTCACCCAGACCCGCTGCTTCTCATCGAGCTCGCGGAACTGCCGCTCCTCCTCCAGCAGCTTCTGGTAGTTCTTCTCCCGCAGCGCAGGATCGGACTCGTAGTCGGCATCCAGGTACTGCTGGGCATGGCGCCGGGCGTTCTTGGCGATGCTCAGTGCCCGGCCCTTGGGGCTGAGCAGGGAGGCGATCACGGTGACGGCCAGGACGCCGATGATCACGCTCAGCGACAGGCCGGTGGTGATCTCGACGACGTTGACCTTCTCGCCGTCGTTGATGAACGGCACGTTGTTCTCGTGCAGGGCGTGCAGGATCAGCTTGACGCCGATGAAGCCCAGGATCGCGGCCAGCCCGTAGGACAGGTAGATGAGCCGGTCCAGCAGTCCGTCGATCAGGAAGTACAGCTGGCGCAGGCCGAGCAGCGAGAACGCGGTCGCGGTGAACACGATGAAGACGTTCTGGGTGAGCCCGAAGATCGCCGGGATCGAGTCCAGCGCGAAGAGGATGTCGGTGCCACCGATCGCCACCATCACCAGCAGCATCGGGGTGAGCATCTTCTTGCCGTCCTTGACGGTGAAGAGCTTGTCGCCGTCGTACTCGTCGGAGGTGTGCAGGAAGCGGCGCGCGATCCGGATGATGAAGTTGTTGGCCTCATCGTCGTCGTCCTCGTCCTGCGCCTCCTTCTTCAGCAGATTGCCGGCGGTCAGGATCAGGATCAGCCCGAAGAGGTAGAAGATCCAGGCGAAGCTGTTGATCAGCGCGGCGCCGACGGCGATGAACGCGGTCCGGGCGATCAGGGAGAACACGATGCCGAACAGCAGCACCTTCTGCTGGTCCGCGCGCGGCACCTTGAAGCTCGCCATGATGATCAGGAAGACGAACAGGTTGTCCACCGACAACGCCTTCTCGGTCACGTAGCCGGCGAAGTACTCCTGGCCCATGTCGGTGCCGCCGAAGATCCAGACGCCGATACCGAAGAGGATCGCGATGCCGACATAGAGCGCCGACCAGATCGAGGCCTCACGCAGCGTCGGGGTGTGCGCCTTGCGGACATGGAAGAAGAAGTCGAAAAGCAGGAGCGCGACGATGCCGACGATGGTCGCGATCCAGACCCAGGTGGGGACCACAGCTCTCCTCGACCGGCGCGCAGAGGCAGTACGCCACCGGTGTGTCTTGAGTTCGTTGGTCGGCCGTCCGGATGGGGGCCGCTGCCTTCAGCGTGAAGTTGCAGCGGATGTTGACCTGTCAATCATACGCGGGTCATGCCGGGAACGGGCAAATCATGAGGGAATATTCCCCGAACAGCGAGACGGGCCGCCGGGAGGCGTACGCCCCGGTGGCCCGTCGCTGTCGGTTCAGCAGGTCAGCGCCACTGGACCTGCGCCGGGCCGAGGTTGTTCCAGTCCCGGAACTGGTAGAAGATCCAGCCACCCTGGTACTGGACCCCGAACTCGGTGCGCCCGTCCGGCAGATCCTGGACATAGGGGTTCAGCGGGTAGCCGAGCCGGCCGGTCTCCCAGCCGTAGCGTCCCCAGGGCTCCATGAACTCCTGGGGCACGGCCGAGGCAGGGGTCTGCGGCGACCAGTAGATGTGGTCGTTGCCCTCGAAGACCTGTCGGCAGCCACCGTTCTTCATCCCGCAGATCTCGTCGGTGGTCGGGTAGCCGAAGTCCTGCTCCCAACCGTAGCGACCCCACTCCTCGCGGATCGCGCCCTTGACGAAGTGCGCACCGGTGTTGGGCGACCAGTAGATCGAGCCGTTCTGGAACCGCTGGCCGCAGCCACCGGCCCGCAGGCCGCAGAACTCGCCGCTGGTCGGGTAGCCGAGGAAGCCGGTCTCCCAGCCGAGCGATCCCCACTTGTCGGCGATCGCCCCGCGTACCTCCTGGGCGCCGGTCCGCGGGGACCAGTAGATCGAACCCTTGCCGAAGGTCTGGAAGCAACCGCCGTCGCGCAGCCCGCAGTTCTCATCACTGGTCGGGAAGCCGAAGCCGTTCTCCCAGCCGAGCTGACCCCAGCGGTCGAAGATGGAGCCGCGGACGAAGTGCGCACCGCTGCTCAGGCTCCAATAGATCTTGCCGCCCTGGAAGTTCTGGAAGCAGCCGCCGGCGATCCAGCACTGCTCATTGCTGGTCGGGTAACCCAGGAAACCGGTCTCCCAGCCGAGCGAACCCCACTTCTGGGCGATCGCGCCGCGGATCCACTGCGCCCCGGTCTCCGGCGACCAGTAGATCGATCCCTTCTGGAAAGTCTGGAAACAACCGCCGCGGACCAGGCCGCAGTTGAGGTCACCGGTCGGGTAACCGAGGAGCCCGCTGGCTCCCCCGGCCGAGACATAAGTGCCCCAGACCCGTTGGGGCACCACATGGGTGCCACCGGCGGGCGAATAGTAGATGTCCCCGCCCTGGAATCCCTGGAAGCAGCCGTCCTTCATGCAGAACTCGTCGATGGTCGGATAGCCGAGCTCACCGGTCTCCCAGCCCTGCCGGGCCCAGAGATCCTTGATCAGACCGCGGGTGAAATGTGCCCCGGTGGCCTGGGTCCAATAGATCGAGCCGCCCTGGTAGTGCCGGAAACAGCCGCCGTCCTTCAGCCCGCAGGCCAGGCCCATGGTGGGCTGGCCGAGGAAACCAGCGGCACCGCCCAGGTCGGCGTACTTCTGGTCGACCGGATGCAGCGGGGTCGGCGTGGGCGTCGGGGACGGGGTCGGTGATGGTGCCCTTCTGGAAACTCTGCCGGCAGACCGCCTGGGGCGTACCGGAGTTGGTGCAGCTCTCCCCGGAGGTCGGGTAGCCGAAGCGACCGGCCTCCCAGCCGTTCGCACCCCAGTATTCGCGGATCGCGCCCCAGACCGGCCAGGCACCCGAGGGGCCGCTCCAATAGATCGAGCCGCCGGTGAAGGTCTGGAAGCAGCCGCCGGCGATCCAGCACTGCTCATCGCTGGTCGGGTAACCGAGCCGGCCGGCCTCCCAGCCGTTGGCACCCCAGGTGTCCCGGATCGCGCCGCGGATCCAGTACGCCCCGGTGGCCGGGCTCCAATAGATCGAGCCGCGCTGGAATCGTTGCAGGCAACCGTTTCCGGCGAGTCCGCAGTATTCCTGCCCGGTCGGATAACCGAGGGTGCCGTTCTCGAAACCGGTCGCATCCCACTTCTGCCCGATGGCGCCCTTGATCGGGTTGGCGCCGAGCTGCGGGGTGTAGTACATCCGGCCCTCGCTGAACCGCTGCCAGCAACCACCCTCGCTCAACCCGCACATCTCGCCGCTGGTGGGCCAGCCGAGCATGCCGTTCTGGGCGCCGAGGTTGTTCCACCGCTCGGCGATCCGGCCCCAGACCGCGTGCGCGCCGGTCTTCGCGCTCCAACCGATGCTGCCGCCGGTGAACTCCTGCCGGCAGCCGCCGTCGCGCAGGCCGCAGATCTCATCACCGGTCGGATACTTCAGGGTGCTCTGTTCGGCGCCGACGGCCTGGTATTCCTTGCCGATCTCGCCCCAGACCGGGTGCGCATCGGTCGGCAGGCTCCAGTAGATCCGCCCGCCCTGGAACTGCTGGTAGCAGCCGCCACCGGCGAGTCCGCACTGTTCGTCACCGGTCGGGTAGCCGAGCCGGCCGTTCTCCCAGCCGAGCGAACCCCACTTGTCATAGATCCGGCCCCTGACCTGGTGCTCACCGGAGTTCGGCGACGAGTAGACCGCCCCGGTGACGAAGTTCTGGAAGCAGCCGCCGTCGCGCAGCCCGCAGTTGCGCGGGCCGGTCGCCGAACCGTAGCGCGGGTCCCAGGTGAAGCTGCCGGAGCGGCTGAAACCGTTCTGCACGGTCAGCGTGACCGCGGTGCCGTTGCTCGGCGCGGTGAAGGTGAAGCTGCCGTCGGCGGCCACCTGGGCGACGGTCCCGTTCGCACCGTCCACCCGCACGGTGGTACCCGGGGCGATGGTGTCCCCGCGATCCACCGGCACCCGGCCGGTGACCGTGCTGCCCGGCGCGGCGGGCGGCGCGGACGGCGTACCCAGATAGATCTCGATCTGGCGGCCCAGCTGCTGCCGGTAGACGGCCAGATCGGAGCCGAAGGAGTATTCGACACCGCCGTAGTTGCCGCCGGCGCTGAGCACCCCGACGGCCTTCAGCCCGCTGACCATCGAACCGCCGGAATCACCGCCCAGGGTGGTCATCGGGGTCTCGAAGCCGTTCACCCAGCGGACATCGTCGTCACCGCGGAAGCCGTAGACCGCGAACGGCCCGACACCGGTGATCGTGCTGCAGCGCCAGGATCGGCTGGTCCGCCCGGAGTCGCAGACCGGGGCGCCGACGACCGGGGTGACCACCCCGGTGACCTTGGACTGGCCGCCGTAGGTGTCCACCAGCGGCCGGAGGTCCTGCTGGGCGCCGCCGAAGATCGAGATGTCGGTGCCCGCGGTGGACTGGGTGTTGGTGGCGTTGTTGGGCCCGCCGAACTGGGAGAAGGTGCGGTTGCCCAGGAACTGGCTGCGGTCGGCCTCCAACCAGGCCTGATCGACGCTGTTGTCGCGGGTGCAGTGCCCGGCGGTCAGCATCTCCTGCCGACCGCTGGTGTCGAATCCGGCGAAACCGACCGAACAGAGCACCCCCGCCGGGGTACCGACCCAGCCCTGGCCGCCGAGCACCACGGCGCGGCGTTCGGCGGGCCGGCCCGCGCGCACCTCGACCCCCGGGTTCTGCTCGGCGAACTGCTGCGGGGTGACCGCACGACCGGACCGGTTGGTCCGGGCCCGGTCCGGCTGGTCGACGGTGACCGTCCAGCCGTCGGCGGTGACCTGCAGCGCGGCCAGCCCGTCCGGGCCCACCTCGGTGAGGTACTTCTGCAGCATCGGGTCCGCGCTGGCGGCGCGCCGACCGGCGGCGGTCACCCGGGCCCCCTTGGCGCGGGCCGCACCGTCGACCTTGCTGCCGTCACCGGTGACCACGATCTGGCTGCCCTGCAGCACCACCCCGCGATACCCGGGGGTGCCGGCCAGTTGCCGGTCCAGCTCGCTGGCCCGTTCGGCCTGGGCGCCACGCGTCAGGTATTCCTCCCAGCTGATGCCCAGATCGCGGCGGACCGCCTGCTGCAGGGCCGGGTCCGGGCGGTCGGTCGGTTCGGGGGTCGGGGGTGCGGCGTACGCCTGACCGGCGAGACCGGCGGCGAGGGCGCCGGCGGCGGCCAGACTGAGCAGGCCGCGGGCGAACCAGCGGGACATGGGTGACTCCTCGGGAAGCGGGGGGTGGTGTCACCCACAGCCTAGAGCCGGGTTTCGTCGACTGGCGAGGCCTGACCTCGACCCGTCGGTGAGAGTGCGCTCAGCCGGGGGTCAGCTCGCGGGCCGCTTGCGCGGGGGTGCCGGATCGCCGCGCAGCGCGACCAGCGCGGACAGCACGCGTACCCCGATCGCCAGGCACTGCTCGTCGACGTCGAACTCCGGGCGGTGCAGATCGGGCCAGTCCTGCTGGCCGAGGGGGCGTACGCCGAGCCGGCCGAGCGCACCCGGCACCCGCAGCAGCATCTCGGAGAAGTCCTCCCCGCCCAGCGACTGCTCGGTCTCCCCCACCCCGTCGACACCGAGCATGGTGCGCACCGCCTCGGCGAGCCGGGCCGTGCCACCGGGATGGTTGACCGTCGGCGGGATGCCCTCGGAGCGGTCCACCTCGACCTCGACGCCGTAGGGCACGGCCACCTGGGCGATCAGTTCGGGGACCAGATCCCGGGCCCGCTGCCAGCCCTCCAGCTGCAGGCAGCGCAGCGTGCCGGACAGCTCACCGGTGGCCGGGATCGCGTTCGCGGCATTGCCGGCCCGCACCTGACCCCAGACCATCGAGGCACCGACCCGCGGGTCGATCCGCCGCGACAGCAGGGTGGGCACCTCGGTGATCACCGCACCGATCGCCATCACCAGATCGGCCGACAGGTGCGGCCGGGAGCTGTGCCCGCCGGGGCCGATGAAGCGGACCGAGAACCGGTCGCAGGCCGAGGTGATCGCACCGGTGCGCAGCGCGACCCGGCCGACCTCGGTGCGCGGATCGCAGTGCAGCGCGTACACCTCGCGGAGCTCGTCGAGCAGACCCTGGGCGACCATGTCGCTGGCGCCGCCGATGGTCTCCTCCGCGGGCTGGAAGAGCAGGCGTACCCCGCGCTGCAGCAGCCCCTCGTCACGCAGCCGGGCCAGCACCGCGGCGGTACCGAGCAGCACGGTGGTGTGCACATCGTGACCGCAGGCGTGCGCCACACCCTCGTGGGTCGAGCGGTAGGGCACGTCCTTGGTGTCCAGCAGCTGCAGGGCGTCGATGTCGGCGCGCAGCCCGATCCGCGGGGTCCGGCGCTGGCCACGCGGCAGCACGTCGACGTAGAGCCCGGTGGACACGTCCAACCCCTGGGGTTCCAGGTCGAGGGATTCGAGTACGCCGCGGATCCGGGCGGTGGTGCGGTGCTCCTCGCGGCTCGGCTCGGGGTGGGCGTGCATGTCCCGGCGGTAGGCGATCAGCCGTGGTTCCAGCTCGGCGACCACCTCGTCGATCCGGGCGGCCACCGCCGTGGGGTCGGTCCGTTCCCGGCCGGCGCGCGGAGGTTGCTGGTCCTCGATCACCCCGCCACCGGCCGGTGCGGCCGCCTCCTGTTCAGAACGCATCATTCGGTTCGTAGACTCCCCAGACTTCTCGTAACGCATTGCAGACCTCGCCGACGGTGGCCGACAGCCGCAACGCCTCCTTCATCGGGTAGAGCACATTGTCGCTCCCCCGGGCCGCCTCCTGGACGGCCACCAGCGCGGCCTTCACCGCGGCGTCGTCGCGGCCGGCGCGCAGGGTCGCCAACCGGGCCGCCTGCTGCTCCCCGATCGCCGGGTCGACGCGCAACGGCTCGTAACGGTCCTCTTCTTCCATGGTGTACCGATTCACCCCGACCACAACCCGTTCGCCGGAATCGATCTCCTGCGCGATCCGGTACGCCGAGGTCTCGATCTCGTTCTTCTGGAAACCCTGTTCGATCGCCTTCACCGCGCCGCCGAGCTCATCGACCCGCTCGATCAGCTGCCAGGCCTGGGCCTCCACGTCGTCGGTCAGCGACTCCACCACATAGGACCCGGCGAACGGGTCGACGGTCTTGGCGATATCGGATTCGTAGGCGATCACCTGCTGGGTGCGCAGCGCCAGCCGCGCCGACTTGGTGGTCGGCAGCGCGATCGCCTCGTCGAAGGAGTTGGTGTGCAGCGACTGGGTGCCACCGAGCACCGCGGCCAGTGCCTGCACCGCCACCCGCACCATGTTCACCTCGGGCTGCTGCGCGGTCAGCTGCACCCCCGCGGTCTGGGTGTGGAAGCGCAGCATCTGCGACTTGGGGTTCTTCGCACCGAAGCGTTCGGTCATGATCTTCGCCCAGATCCGGCGGGCGGCGCGGAACTTGGCCACCTCCTCCAGGATCGAGGTGCGGGAGACGAAGAAGAAGGAGAGCCGGGGCGCGAAGTCGTCGACCGCCAGTCCGGCGTCGATCGCGGCCTGCACATAGGCGATGCCGTCGGCCAGGGTGAACGCGATCTCCTCCGCCGGTGTGGCACCGGCCTCGGCCATGTGGTAGCCGGAGATCGAGATGGTGTTCCAGCGCGGGATCTCGGCCTTGCAGTAGGCGAAGATGTCCGAGATCAGCCGCAGCGAGGGTTCCGGCGGGAAGATGTAGGTGCCGCGGGCGATGTACTCCTTGAGCACATCGTTCTGGATCGTGCCGGTGAGCCGGGCGGCCGGCGTACCCTGCTCCTCGGCCACCAGCTGGTAGAGCAGCAGCAGCACCGCGGCCGGCGCGTTGATGGTCATCGAGGTGGACACCTCGCCCAGATCGATGCCGTCGAAGAGGATCCGCATGTCCTCGATCGAGTCGATCGCCACCCCGACCTTGCCGACCTCGCCGGCGCTGAGCGGGGCGTCGGAGTCGTGGCCCATCTGGGTGGGCAGATCGAAGGCGACCGACAGGCCCATGGTGCCGTTGGCGATCAGTTCTTTGTAGCGGGCATTGGATTCGGTCGCGGTGCCGAAACCGGCGTACTGCCGCATCGTCCAGGGCCGCTGGGTGTACATCGTCGGATAGACACCGCGGGTGTAGGGGTAGGAGCCCGGCTCGCCGAGCTGGGTCGCGGGATCGAAGTCGGCGAGCGAGTCCGCGTCATAGACGGACTTGAACTCGGTTCCGGATTCGGTCTGACCGCTCATGGGGAGCACCATACTCGCGCCCCCGGCGGTTGAACTCAGGTAACGGCCTGACGGACCGCCGGTGAATCTTTGGCAGCGTGGAACTTGCGGGGTCCCCAGACCGGCGCCGAGCCGATAGCTTCAGGTTGTTCCACGCCCATCCACCAGACCCGGGGAGCCCTCACCCATGACCAAGTCACGGATCCGACCCACGACGCGGATCAGACCGCGCGCGGCGCTCGCGGCGGTGGCCAGCCTGCTCTGTGCCGGTTCGGCCCTGGTCGCGACACCGGCGTACGCCGCACCGGTCGCGCCACAGCCCACTCCGAACCCGACCTCGACCGGCGGCACCGCTGCGGCCCCGGCGGCCCCGGCAGCCCCGAAGGCCAGCGATCACCTGGTGATCAACGAGGTCTACGGCGGCGGCGGCAACTCCGGTGCCCCGCTGAAGAACGACTTCATCGAGCTCTACAACCCGACGGCCGCCGCCATCGACGTCACCGGGTGGAAGCTCGAATACTTCTCCGCCAGCGGCGGCTCCGGTGGCACCTGCACGCTGACCGGCACCGTGCAGCCGACGGCGTACTTCCTCACCCAGCAGGCCGCCGGCACCGGTGGGGGTGCGGCGCTGCCGACCCCGGAGGTGACCTGTGGGCTCGCGATGTCGGCGTCCAGTGGCGCGGTGCAGCTGACCGATGCCGCCGGTGCGGTGGTGGACCTGGTCGGTTACGGCACCGCCAGCCGGTTCGAGGGTGCGGCCACCCCGGCGCTGACCAACTCCACCTCGGCGTTCCGGACCGTCCCGGGTGAGGACACCGACAACAATGCCGCCGACTTCCGGACCGGTGACCCGAGCCCGACCAACGGCGGTGGCAGCACGCCCCCGCCGACCACCACCCCGACACCGACGGCCAGCCCGACCGCCACCCCGACGGCCCCGGTCACCCCGGGTGCACCGGTGCCGATCGCCGAGGTACAGGGCCCCGGTGACCGTTCGCCGCTGGTGGACCAGACCGTCACCGTGCGCGGGGTGGTCACCGCCAACTACCCGACCGGTGGCTTCAACGGCTTCTATCTGCAGACCCCGGGTTCCGGCGGTACGCCGAAGGCCGCCGGCCAGGCCTCGGACGGAGTGTTCGCGTTCGGCAACACCTCGGTCGCGGTCGGCCGCTGCTACGACGTCACCGGCAAGGTGACCGAATACCCGGGGAGCGCGACCAGCGGCGCCCAGTCGCTGACCGAGCTGACCGGGATCACGCTGTCCGCGGTGGAGGGCTGTGCGCCGGTGGTACCGACGCCGCTGGCCACCCTGCCGGTCACCGATGCCGACAAGGAGGCGTACGAGGGGATGCTGGTGCAGCCCGCCGGGACGTACACGATCTCCGACAACTACCAGCTGAACCAGTTCGGCCAGCTCGGGATGGCGTTCGGCGACAAGCCGCTCTACACCCCGACCGACCGGGTGCCCTACCAGCAGGCGGCGGCGTACGAGGCCGAGCAGGTGAAGAAGCTGATCACCCTCGACGACGGCTCCAGCTGGAACTACCAGACCAATGCCACCGCGAAGGGATCGCCGCTGCCCTACCTGTCGCAGGAGACCCCGCGCCGGGTCGGCTCGCAGCTGGAGTTCACCAAACCGGTGATCCTGGACTATCGCTTCCAGTGGAACTTCCAGCCGACCGGGCAGGTCGTCGGCAGTGGCTCGGACCTGATCCCGATCACCAGCGAGAACGACCGGCCGGCCGCGCCGCCGCAGGTTCCCGGCGAGCTGAAGGTCGCCACCTTCAACATCCTCAACTACTTCACCGATCTGGGTGAGCAGGAGAACGCGGTCAAGCCGTGCAACGCCTACACCGACCGGAACGGTACGCCGGTCACCGCGCGGGACTGCGAGGTGCGTGGCGCCTGGACCCCGAGCGCGTTCACCGATCAGCAGAACAAGGTGGTGAAGGCGATCAACACCTCCGGGGCCGATGTCATCGGGCTGATGGAGGTGGAGAACTCGGCCGGGCTGACCTGGATCAAGCGCGACCGGGACTACACCCTGAACCACCTGGTGGAGCAGCTGAACGCCGCCGGTGGCAACTGGGCCGCGGTACCGAGCCCGCTGGTCACTCCCAGCGGTGAGGACGTGATCCGGACCGCGTTCATCTACAACAAGGGCAAGGTGGCCCCGGTCGGGGCCTCGCAGATCCAGCTGGACGATGCGTTCGCCAACGCCCGTTACCCGCTGGCGCAGGAGTTCCGCTCGACCAGCACCTCGCTGAACTTCGTCGCGATCGCGAACCACTTCAAGTCCAAGGGCTCCGGCCCCGACGACGGCACCGGGCAGGGCAACTCCAACCCGGCCCGCAAGGAGCAGGCGACCGCGGTGACCGGCTGGGCGGAGCAGACCTTCGCCGGCAAGCCGGTGCTGCTGATCGGTGACTTCAACTCCTACAGCAAGGAGGAACCGGTCCAGATCATCGAGGCGGCGGGATACAAGAACGTCGAGAACCCCGATGAGCCGACCTACCAGTTCGGTGGCCGGGTCGGTTCGCTGGACCACATCTTCGCCAATGCCGAGGCCCAGAAACTGGTCTCCGGTGCCGGGATCTGGGCGATCAACGCCGCGGAGTCGGTGGCGATGCAGTATTCGCGGCGCAACTACAACGTGACCGACTTCTACACCCCCGATGTCTGGGCGGCCTCCGATCACGACCCGGCGCTGGTCGGGTTGCAGGCGGCCGGTGGTCCGAACCCGACACCCACGCCGACACCGACCCCGACGCCCACGCCGACTCCGACGCCCTCCCCGACGCCGACGCCCACGCCGGACTCGCCGATCACCGCCAAGTGGAAGTCGCTCGGCGGCGAGCAGGGACCGGTCGGTCCGGCCCGGGGACCGGAGAACTGCGGGCTCCGCGACGGCGGCTGCTTCCGCTACTTCGCGGGCGGCGGGATCTACGACTCGAACTCCACCGCTCCGCAGTGGGTGCGGGGCGCGATCCTGGACAAGTGGGCCAGCCTCGGCTGGGAGACCGGCCAGCTCGGCTACCCGACCTCGGACGAGTTCTGCGGGCTGCGTGATGGTGGCTGCGCGCAGCGTTTCCAGGGCGGATTGATCTACTTCACCCAGGCGACCGGTGCGCATCCGGTCTGGGGTGCCATCGGGGAGCGGTACGCGAGCATGCGCTGGGAGACCAGCATCCTCGGCTACCCGACCGGCGATGAGATCTGCGGGCTGCGCGATGGTGGTTGCACCCAGCGCTTCCAGGGCGGGCTGATCGCCTGGAGCCCGGCCACCGGTGCGCAGCCGGTCTACGGCGCGATCTACGACCGGTACGCCCAGCTGGGCTGGGAGACCAGCCAGCTCGGCTACCCGATCGAGGGCGAGTTCTGCGGCCTGCGTGACGGCGGCTGCGCCCAGCGCTTCCAGGGCGGGATGATCCACTACTCGCCCTACTCCGGCGCCTGGGCGACCTGGGGCCTGATCGGTGACTACTGGGGCTCCACCGGCTGGGAGACCGGCCGCTACGGCTACCCGACCTTCCGGGAGGTCTGCGGGCCGGTGAACGGCGCCTGGGAGTGCAAGCAGAACTTCCAGGGCGGCACGATCACCTGGAACTCCGCACGCGGGATCAGCGGCTGAACCGTTGACGCGCTGAGCGGGCCCCGGGACCAATCGGTTCCGGGGCCCGTTCGTTCCTGCACCCGTTCGGTTCATCGTGCACCCACTGCACGCGCGAGGATTGGGTGCACAGTGGACCCAACGGGTGCAAGATCAGAAGTTGTCCACAGATTTCGGGCCGAAACCCGTCCCACCGCCCCATCGGCGCCGGAGTTGCGCTGGGCTGGGTGGATGTTCATCACCAGCAAAGAGCTCGCGGCCAAGGGGCTTCGACCCCATGAGATCAGGATCGAGGTCGCCGCGGGCAGGCTCATCCAGGTGCGCCGCGGTGTCTATCGCACCCCCGAGTCGGACGGTGCCAGCTCGTCCGATGCCGGGCCAGGTGCCCGAACCGCCAAGGAACTCGAGCACCTGCAGCGCATCGAAGCGACGGTGCCCCGATTACGACCGGGCGCCTGTCTCAGCCACCTCTCTGCGGCGCTGGCCCACGATCTCCCGGTGCCCGACACGATGCTCGGCCCGGTGCAGATCACCCGCCCGGGGGCCAGCGGCAAGGTCGGTGGCTCCCTGCATCTGCACCGCGGCAGGGTGCCGACCGACCATGTCGTGGCCGGTGAGCACGGACCGATCACCTCGCTCGCCTGGACCGTGATGGATCTGGCGCGCGTACTCCCTCCGATCCATGCCGTTGCCGCCGTCGACAGGGCACTGGCCCGTGGGCTGGACCGCGCCGAGGTGCTCGAACTCCTCGATGAGCACCGGGCACCCGGCAATGTGACGGCCCGCGAGGTGGTGCGCTTCGGGGACGCGGCCAGTGAGTCGGTCGGTGAGTCACACTCGCGCTGGCTGATGCATGAGCTCGGGGTGCCCGCGCCACGGTTGCAGGTGAAGATCTACAACGAGGAGGGCGACTACGTGGCCCGCCCCGACTTCCTCTGGGACGACTGCCGCGTGGTCGGTGAGTTCGACGGACAGATCAAGTATGGCCGGATGCTGAAACCGGGCCAGGACATCTCCGAGGTGATCCTGTCCGAGAAGCAGCGCGAAGAAGCTCTGCGCCGCCAGGGGTACTGGGTGATCCGGTGGATCTGGCGCGACCTCGACGATCGCGAGGCCTTCCGCAAACTGCTCACCCGCGGCCGCCAGCTGGGCTTCCGCGCCGGGGCGTGAAAAGCCGCATCGCCGATCTTGCACCCGTTCGGTTCATCGTGCACCCACTGCACCCGCAAGGAACGGGTGCACAGTGGACCGAACGGGTGCAAGATCGCTGCGCTCGACCAGCCGCCTCATCTCGACACGCCCGCCATTGCTCCGCTGGCGCTCCGCATGGCGGGCTACTCGATGAGCGGGGGTCCCGAACTCAGAGGACCTGGGAGACCAGGGTCTCGGCGGCGTCAACGATGCCGACGGTCTCGGCCTGCCAGTTCTGCTCCTGGCCGCGATAGGGGCCGGTGGCGAGCGAGATCACCACGGCGGCGGCGCGCAGCCGCAGTTCGGTGGGGTCGACGCGCTCGTCGAAGACCGGTACCCAGGTGGCGAGCAGGTGCCGGACCCGGGCGGCCTGCTGGGCGTTCATCCGCTGCACGGTCGACAGGTGCGCGACCAGGCAGGCCAGGTCGTCGGCGCGCCGACCGGGGCCGATTGTGTCCACATCGAGCAGCCCACAGATCTGCCCACCGGCCACATGGATCTGCCCCTCGTGGAAGTCGCCGTGGGTGGGTTCGTCACCGAGCGGCACCGAGGCCAGCCCGTTGCTGATCTCATCGGCCAGCCAGCGCAGCCGGTGCTCCAGGGTCGGCATCGCCTGGGTGACCATCTCGGCGTAGTGCCGCACCGAATCCGACCAGGGCGCCCGCCGCGGCAACGCCGCGACCTGCCGGGGCATCGAGTCCAGCACCCAGATCAGCTGCTCGGCGGTGCAGGGCGGTTCGGGATCGAAGATCGCCTTGCTCAGCGGGATTCCCGGCAGTTCGTCGAGCACCAGCAGGCAGTCACCGGTGGCGGCCGCGACCCGCGGTGCCGGTACCCCGGCCGCGCGCAGCATCTCGTGGCGGTGGCGCACCTCGCCGAACAGCGCCTCGCGCAGCACCTTGACATAGAACACGGTGCGCCGCGGGCCCTGCGGGGTGGGCAGTTCGGTGGTGGCGCGCAGCACCGCCCGCCGCCTGGGCCGATAACCGATCATGTCCAGCCGCACGCGTTCGGGGGGCAGCGGTACGCCGACGACACCGGACAGCAGCTTCGCCATCTCCTCCGGGTACGCCGCCCGCGCCAGTCCCGGCAGATCCGGGTCGCGCGGATACAACCAGACCACCGCCTCGCGATCACCGTCGGCGAAGATCTCCGCGCGCTCGTCGGTCGGCGTACGCCCATGCGCCCGGGCGCTCACCCCGAGCAGCTCGTTGCGCCGCCCGAACGGCCAGTCGACGACCGCGGTGTAGGTCGCGGTGGTGGACTGGCTGGGGTTGGCGTCCACATGATCCAGCGACCAGCTGACCAGCGTGCCGCCGGCGTGCGAGACCGCCGCGGCCAGCAGTGGGGCCACCTGATCGGTGGTCAACAACCGCGAGCCGTCGGGGTCGTGCAGGGTGGCGCTCATCTGTTCTCCGGGTCGTTCACCCCCGGGCCGGGGGCTGCAGCAGCCCGATCTTGTCATAGACATCGGTCAACGTGGCGGCGGCGACCTCGCGTGCCTTCTCCGCACCACGGTCGAGCAGCCGCTCCAGCTCGGCCCGGTCGTCGAGCAGCTCCATCGTCCGGGCCCGGATCGGGCCCAGCACATCGAGCACGGCCTCGGCGACACCCACCTTCAGATGGCCGTACATCTTGCCCTCGTAGTCCCGCTCCAGCTCCGCGATCGGCGTACCGGTGATGGCCGCCTGGATGTTCAGCAGATTCGACACCCCCGGCTTGGTGGCCTCATCGAAACGGATCTCGGTACCGGAATCGGTGACCGCGGACTTGAACCGCTTGGTGATCACCTTCGGCTCGTCGAGCAGATCGATCCGGCCGTTCACCGACGGGGTGGACTTGGACATCTTGATCAGCGGGTCCTGCAGATCCTGGATCTTGCCGACCGACTTGAGGATGTGCGGGCCCGGTACCACGAAGGTCTCGCCGTAGCTGCCGTTGAACTTCTCCGCCAGATCCCGGGTCAGCTCCAGATGCTGGCGCTGGTCCTCCCCCACCGGCACCTTGTCGGCCTGGTAGAGCAGGATGTCGGCGGCCATCAGGATCGGATAGATGAACAACCCGACATTCGCCGAGTCGGCACCGTGCCGGGCCGCCTTGTCCTTGAACTGGGTCATCCGCTCGGCGCGGCCGAAGCCGGTCAGCGGGGCCAGCGCCCACATCAGCTGGGTGTGCTCGGGCACCTGCGACTGCACGAACACCACCGAGCGCTCAGGGTCGATCCCGGCGCCGATGATCTGTGCGGCGGTGACCAGGCTGCGTTCGCGCAGCACCTCCGGCTTCGGGTTCTCGTTCAGTGCGTGCAGGTTCGCCACCCCGAAGAACGCCTCGAACTCGTCCTGCATGTCCACCCACTGCCGCAGCGCCCCCAGGTAGTTCCCCAGGTGCATCGAGTCGGCACTGGGCTGGGCCAGGGAGAGGGCGCGGGGCTTGGCGTTCTGCATGCTGCTCATTCTGCTGGGTACGCCGCCCGGGTCGCCAATCAGTTCGTCGCCGAGCCCTCGGTCCGCGGGTGGTCGGTGCGCGGGGCGTCGGTGCGCGGGCTCTCCAGCCGCTTCACCCGGATCCGGGCGGCCCGGCGGCCGTCCAGGTCGGTGACGGTGAACAGGTAGCGCCGCGGGGTCGGCTCCTCGACCTCGGCGTCCTCCAGCGGGATCAGCTCGGTCTCGAGTTCGGCGCCCAGGGTCGGCAGCTGGCCGCGGCGGGCCATGAACCAGCCGGCCAATGTGTCGTAGGGGCCCTCCTCCAGCCGCAGCCCGGTCTGGTCGGCGAAGTCCTCCAGCGACAGCAACCCGTCGACGACGCGCTCGTGCACCGGGGCCGGCACCTCCTGGGTGACCACGTCGTATTCGTCGGTGATGTCGCCGACCAGTTCCTCGACCAGGTCCTCCATGGTGACGATGCCGGCGGTGCCGCCGTATTCGTCGCGGACGATCGCCAGATGGGCGGCGTTGCGGCGCATCTCGCTGAGCGCGTAGAGCACCTTGACCGTCTCGGGGAAGGCGAGCACCGGCCGGGCGTACTCGATCACCGGGGTGGAGCGGGTCGCGACATCGGGGTCGAAGAGGTCGCGGACGTGCACGAAACCGGCGATGTCGTCGGCGGAATCGCGCATCACCGGGTACCGGCTGTGCGGTGCGTCGGCCATCAGCCGGACCGCCTTGTACGCCGGCAGGTCACCTTCGATGAAGTCGACCTCGGTGCGCGGGATCATCACCTCGCGCAGCGACCGCTCCCCCGCATCGAAGACGTCGTCGACGATCCGTCGCTCCTCCGGGCCCAGCGTCTGCGAGGTGGCGAGCATCGAGCGGATCTCCTCGTCGGTGACCTCCTCGCGGGCGGCCCGCGGGTCACCGCCGAGCACCCGCACGACGACGTTGGTGGAGACGCCGAGGAACCAGATCACCGGCCTCAGCACGGTCGCGATGCCGTTCACCATCGGCGCCAGGGCGAGGGAGAACCCCTCGGCGCGCTGCATCGCCAGCCGTTTCGCGGTCAGCTCGGAGAGCACGATGGAGAAGTAGGAGATGACGATCGTGATCAGCACCAGCGCGGTCAGGTCCGCCGCACTGTCCGGCAGGCCGAGGCGTACCAGCTGGGGAGCCAACGAACTCGCCAGGGTCGCGCCGCCGAAGGCCGAGGACAGGAAACCCGACAGCGTCACCCCGATCTGGACCGCGGAGAGGAAGGTGTTCGGATTCGCCGCCAACCGGGCGACCGTGGCACCCCGCTTGCCGCGATGGGCGAGCTGTTTGATCTGGCTGTCCCGCAGCGAGACCAGCGCCATCTCGGCACCGGCGAAGATGCCGCCGATGACGATGAAGACGAAGATCAGCAGGATATCGGTCAGCACGCGGCCACCCCGGGCCCGTCATCGGTCAGGCTCTGGGCGGAACCGGGTCTATGACACTCCTGGTCGCTGATCATGGCGCCAAGAATAACCGCTGGCGGCGTGCGATTGAATCACAGCATGGCAACCGAACAGGCACCCCAGGGTTGGCCGGACACCGTACCGACGCTGATCGACACCGAGCGCGGGGTCACGCTGCGCGCCCACACCGAGGCCGATCTGCCCGGGATGGTCGAGCAGTCCCGGGATCCGGAGACGGTGCGCTGGACGACGGTGCCCACGCCGTACGCCGATTCCGACGCCCGGGACTTCGTCTTCGGGGTCATCGCCACCCGGGTCGACGCGGGCGGGACGATGAGTTGGGCGGTGGAGGCGGAGATCGAGGGGGTACGCCGCTACTGCGGCACGATCGACGTGCGCTTCGAGGTACCGGGGCGGGTGGCACTCGGGCTGGCCGCGCACCCCTCGGCCCGCGGCCGCGGGATCATGGCTGCCGGCTGCCGGCTGGTGCTGGACTGGGCGTTCGACGAAGCCGGGGCGCGGACCGCGACCTGGCTGGCGTTCGTCGGCAACTGGCCCTCGCGCTGGCTGGCGGAGTCGCTCGGCTTCCGGGTGATGGGCACGCTGCCCGGGTACTGCGGGCAGCGTGGTGAGCTGGTCGACAGCTGGATCGCGATCCTGCGCGCCGGCGATCCGCGGGGCGGCGTACCGCGGATGCCGACGCTCGACCTGGCCGAGCGCGGGCTGCGGTTGCGACCGTTCAGCGAGGCCGATCTGCCGCGGATCGTCGAGGCGAACAGCGATCCGCAGACCCAGCACTGGATGCCGCAATTGCCGTACCCGTACGAAATGCCGGCGGCCGAGCATTTCCTGGACTGGTGCCGGGAGGGTGAGTCGCGGCAGGACCAGTGGACCTGGTGCGTCGCCGACACCGGCACGGATCGCTGCCTGGGTGCGGTCACGCTGTTCCGGCTGCGCGACGACGCGGCACACGGCGAGCTCGGTTACTGGACCCACCCGGATGCGCGCGGTCGACGGTTGACCGCCGCCGCAGTGGATGCGGTCGCCACCTATGCCCTGGGCCCGGACGGCCCGCACCAGGCGCTGACGATCCGCTGCGCCCGCGGCAATGCCGGCTCCCAACGGGTGGCCCTGGCCGCCGGTTTCGCCGAGACCGGTTGGCTGACGGGTGCCGAACGGTTCCGCGACGGCAGCCGCGATGACCTGCTGGTGTTCTCCCGGTACGCGGGGTGAGCGCGATACGTTCATCGAGTAGCCCGGCGGTGCCGCCGCGAACCAAGGCAGCGCCGGGCGTGTCGAGATGAACGCACCTCTTGACCCCCGAGTAGCGACCATGCGGACCCTTCGGAGCAATGGCCGCGTGTCGAGGGGGCAGCCAACCATCGGCTATTCGGCTGTCGGCTGGCAACCTTGCTGGCACGGCGTATTGGCACCCAACCGATCAACGAGCGCAACGTGATCGCACACCCCATACGTAGGTGCACCCCCTCCTTGTTTCGATGAGAATCTCATGAATTAGCAACTTTTCATCCATGCCTTGACGGCCACCGAGACACCACCTAACGTGGTCAATAAGCAGGATACAAATCGACACTTGGCCAAGCAATCTAAAAGGCAAAGTCTGACAACCCAGATGCATTCGACTACCGAGTGCGCACACTCAATGAGTCAAGCGCATTGGTCGACGGACTCTCACAGATCTATGGCAAAGCGAATGTCTCTCAACAGATTGAGCAACTGGCAGCTGTGACAACGAACGAGAGTGCCGCTCAGTTCAAATCGAACACGGAAGGGAAAAGGTTTGAGATTCGCGGCGGGGGCGATGATATAGCTATCAACATCCTGCCTGCTACCGACATGTCGTCAGCCACTCTCGAGTCTGGCCCCGGCCTGCAGTGCCCGAAAGCTTGGGTGGCTGCATACCTGTACTACATTGGGTCAGGAGCGATTTGTGGGGCAGTCTCCCTTGCCACCTTCATGGCAGGATTTGCCTGCGCAGGCTTCGCCTGGACCGCAGGCCAGGCAGTAGATTGGACCAGGGCTTGCAATTAGAATATCATCTATATACACAAGCATTGAGAGGAGGATTCATGTGAATGATCTAAACAAATCAAAGCATCGAAGCTTTACATGGCCAAATAGTTTCACTAGACGCTTCTTGACTGCCACCGTTGCCTTTCTCTCCTTCTTCTTCTTGCTTGCTGTCGTGATTGGAGTCGCCTCAGGTGAATTGGCGAATTCAATGATCCGTTTCGGGGCCTTTGGAATTGTAGCGGCAGTCGCCGCGGGCGTCACAGCTGGAACTTTCGCAAAACCAGGATCAAGAATCCGGATATTTAAGTGATCGGCACCCCAGCGCATTGGGCATCATCGGCGGATGCGTAACCGTCTGTTCACCGAGCGTTGGATAGTGTCGGCACCATGCGGATCGTCGGCGGGTCACCGCTCAACATCACCGTAGTCGGGCTCGGCTATGTCGGACTGTCCCTGGCAACCCTGCTGGCGCAGCGGCACGAGGTGACGGCATTGGACATCGACGCCGAGCGGGTGGCCGCGGTGGCCGCGGGCCGGTCCCCGATCGTGGATGCCGAGCTGGCCGAGTTGCTGGCCGGTGGCGAGCTGCGGCTGAGCGCCACCACCGACGCCGCTGCGGCGTACGCCGATGCCGAGCTGGTGATCGTGGCGACGCCGACGAACTACGACCCGGATGCCGACTACTTCGACACCTCGAGCGTGGACAAGGTGGTCGCCGAGGTGGCCGAGGCCGCGCCGCACGCGACCGTGGTGATCAAGTCGACGGTTCCGGTCGGGCACACCCGTCGGCTGCGGGAGGCGCATCCCGACCAGGACCTGATCTTCTCCCCCGAGTTCCTGCGCGAGGGTCGGGCGCTGCACGACAACCTGCACCCCTCCAGGATCGTGGTCGGCTCCGACACCGAGTCGGCCCACCGGTTCGCGGAGCTGCTCATCGAGGCCGCGGAGGACGACGAGGTGCCGGTGCTGTTCACCGGCTCCACCGAGGCGGAGGCGATCAAACTGTTCGCCAACACCTATCTGGCGATGCGGGTGGCGTTCTTCAACGAACTCGACTCGTATGCGGTGAACCACGGCCTGGACACCCGCCAGATCATCGACGGGGTGGGTCTCGATCCGCGGATCGGCAGCCACTACAACAATCCCTCGTTCGGCTACGGCGGCTACTGCCTGCCCAAGGACACGCGGCAGCTGCTGGCCAACTATTCCGATGTGCCGCAGAACCTGATCCGCGCGATCGTGGACTCCAACACCACCCGCAAGGACTTCATCGCCTCCGACATCCTGGCCCGGAACCCGCGGGTGGTCGGCATCTACCGGTTGACGATGAAGGCCGGCTCGGACAACTTCCGCTCCTCCTCGGTGCAGGGGGTGATGAAGCGGATCAAGGCCAAGGGCATCCCGGTGATCGTCTATGAACCGACCCTGGAGTCGGCCGAGTTCTTCCACTCGGAGGTGGTCCGCGATCTGGCCGACTTCAAGGACCGCGCCGATGTGATCGTGGCGAACCGGCCCGCGGCCGAGCTCGCGGAGGTGGCCGAGAAGGTCTACACCCGCGACCTGTTCGGCCACGACTGAGCGGCCCGCGACTCAGCTCGACACGGCAGCCACCGCTCCGCTCCGCTGCGCATGGCTGCCCACTCGATGGGCGTACCGATCCGGGCACCATCGGCTCGTCGGCTGCGATCGGTGGCCGGTGGATGGCAGACTCGATGGGTGCCTCGCCGACTGCCCACCATCGCCACCGCGCTGATCGGCGTACTGCTGCTCGGTGGGTGCGGCTCGGGTGCCACCGCGACCGGACGGCCGACCTCGGTGGCCTCGGCGAACCGGGCCTCGGTCGCCCCGCCGACACCGAAGCAGCGCACCGCGACCCCGACCGCGACGCCGACCGAGAACCGGGTCCTGCTGCCCGGCCCGGCGCCGGTCGACTACCGGCTGCAGGAGGGCGCGGGGACGCTCGCGGTGAAGACGTTCTCCTGGCAGCGCACCGGCAACGGGCAGGGCTCCGCGCCGCCCAAACAGCGCTATCTGGTGCTGGATGTGCTGCTCACCGCACGCGAGGGCACCGTGCTGGTCAACCCGCTCTATTTCGTCACCCTGACCGCGGACCAGCAGGTGATGGTGCCGACGATGGGCGCCGACGGCAATGAACCGGTGCTGGCCTCCAAGACGCTCAAACCCGGCGAATCCGTCGGCGGCATCGTGGCCTTCGACACCCCGCCCGGGCCGGTCACCGTGGTGCTGAACGACGAGCTCGGCAACCGGGTCGCCGTCGTCTCGCTGCCGGCGCCGGCGGACTGACCCCGCCGGTCAGCCCTTCGCGACCTCCTTGTAGCGCCTCGTGTAACCGTCGACGGTGGTCTTCGGGTCGCCGAGCGCGTTGCTGGTGGCGATGGCGACGGTGTTGCCGTAGTCGATGATCAGGATGTCCCGCGGCGTGGTCGAGCTGCCACCGACCGGGGTGAGCCTGAAGGTCTGGTAGCTGGCACCGTTGGAGTTCGCCCGGTTCAGGTTCGGCTGGTTGATCCGGTAGTTCTTGGCGCTGCAGTCCTTCAGCGCACCGGTGAGGGTCTGGTACGCCGCACCAGCGCTCTTCTCGTCGGCGTAGCGGGCGACGGTGATCACCGAATCGTTGCCGCCGGCGGTCACCACCGGGGCGGCCGCGGTCAGCGCCTCCCGGCTCGGCGCGCTGCAGGAATCGCTGCCAGGAAAAGCTTTCTGCGCGGAGGTCTCGTTGACCTTGGTCATCTGATCCGACCCGACCGACAACCCGGAACCGAGGTCGCGGGTCCGGTCGGCGGGCAGGGTCGGCGTCTTGAACACGGTCATGGTGAGGACGACGATCACGATCACCACCAGGGCGATCGCGCCGAGCACGATCCCGAGGATCAGCGGCAGCTTCGACTTCTTCCTCGGTGCCGGTGACGGCGGGTACGCCGGCCCGCCGGCCTGCGGCGGATGACCCGGCTGCGGGTAGCCCGGGGGCGGGCCCTGGTAGCCGCCTGAGGGGGGCGGGCCCTGTGGCCCGTAGCCACCGCCCGGCGGATACGGCCCCTGCGGTCCCTGCGGTCCCTGCGGTCCGTTCGGTCCGGGCGGCCACGGTGGGCCCTGCGGCGGCATGCTCATCGCTGTCTCCTCGGCTCGACGGCACTGCGCCGAGGTTATCGCGGCACCGGGCCCACGTCCGGACGTGGCGGGGCCGGTTCGGGTCCGGCCCTATGGTTGGGCGTCGTGAGCACAGGAACGACCAGTCGGCACCCGGGCGACCAGAACGACCAGTGGGTGATCACCCTCGTCTGCAACGACCGGCCCGGCATCGTGAACGCCGTCTCGGCGGCGGTGCTGGCGGCCCGGGGCAACATCACCGAACTGCAGCAGTTCGCGAACGCCGAGGGCCGGTTCTTCCTGCGCCTGCAGGTGGAGACCGAGGCCGACCGGCCGGAGATCGAGCAGGCGCTGACCCCGCTCGGCGCCGAGCTGGATGCCGACTGGCAGCTCGACGTGGTGGGCCGGCCGGTGCGCACCCTGGTGCTGGCCTCGAAGGCGGCGCACTGCCTGAACGACCTGTTGTTCCGGCAGCACTCGGGCTGGCTGCCGGTGCAGATCCCGCTGGTGCTGGCCAACCACCCCGACCTGGGCGACCTGGCCCGCTTCTACGGCGTACCGCTGGAACACCACCCGGTCACCCCGGAGACGAAACCGGACTTCGAACGGCGGGTGCTGGAGGCGGTCGCCGAGCACGACATCGAGCTGGTGGTGCTGGCCCGCTACATGCAGATCCTCTCCCCCGAGCTCTGCGAGGCGCTGGCCGGGCGGGCGATCAACATCCACCATTCGTTCCTGCCAGGCTTCAAGGGTGCCAACCCCTATCGGCAGGCGCATGAGCGCGGGGTCAAACTGATCGGCGCGACCGCGCACTTCGTCACCTCCGACCTGGACGAGGGGCCGATCATCGAGCAGAACGTGGTCCGCGTCGACCACACCCGCTCACCGAAGCAACTGGTCGCGATCGGTCAGGACGAGGAATCCCGCACCCTCACCCAGGCGGTCAAGCTGTACGCCGAGAACCGCGTCCTGCTGGACGGTGCGCGGACGATCATCTTCCGCTGACGGTTTCGGTTCAGCCCTTCGCCAGCAGCTCGAGCAGCCCCGGGAAGCGCTCCTCCAGCTCCGCCCGGCGCAACCGGACCTTGCGGCTGTTGCCGCGGTCGACCTGGCGTACCAGCCCCGCCTCGCGCAGGATCCGGAAATGATGCGTCAGGGTCGACTTCGACACCCCCAGCTCGAAACTGGCGCAGGTCCGTTCGGTGTCGATGGGTTCGTCGATCAGTGTGGTCACCACCCGGCGGCGCAGCGGATCGGCGAGTGCGCCGAGCACCTCGGCGAGTTCCATCTCCGCGGTCTCCGGGTGCCCCTCGGCGTCGGTCATCGATACACCTCCTGATCAGGCAGATCCCTAGGTACGGTTGACATCGTACCAACAGCGACCACACCCTAGGTACGACACCTATCGTACCTAGGAGGAGCATGACCACCGCCACCGCGACCCCTGCCCGGTCCCGACTCGCCCTGCCGGTGATCCTCGCCGCGCAACTCGTCATCCCGCTGTCCATCGCCGGTACCGCGGTGGCCCTGCCGCAGATCGCCGGTGAACTCGGCAGCTCCCCCGGGCCGCTGCAATGGGTGGTCAATGGGTTCAACGTCGCCTTCGCCCTGCTGACCATCGTCTGGGGTGCGCTGGCCGACCGGTTCGGTCAGGACCGGATCTTCACCGCCGGGATCACGATCGTGCTGGTCGCCTCGGTCGGCAGCGCGCTCGCCCCGACCCTGCTGCTGCTCGACGCCGCCCGAGTGCTGGCCGGGGTGGGCGCCGCGGCGGTCCTCACCGGGGCGACGGCGATCCTGTCCAACGCCTGGCAGGGCACCGCACGGGCCCGGGCGTTCGCCCTCTTCGGCACCATCAACGGTCTCGGCCTGGCCCTCGGCCCGACGGTCTGCGGAATCATCGTGCAACTGGCGGGCTGGCGCGGCACCTTCTGGTTCCCGGCGGCGGTGCTGGCCGTCGCCCTGCTCGGCTCGCGCACGCTGCCCCGGGTCCGGGTCGGCGGCACCGACCGCCGGTTGTTCGATCCGGGGCTGCTGCGCAATCCCGGGTTCACCGCGATGGTGCTCGTCCCGGTCGCCGGTGCCGTCGGTTTCGTGACCTTCCTGACCTATCTGCCGGCCGCCTTCGCCGCGATCCACGGGTGGTCACCCGGACGGGCCGGGGCCACCATGCTGCTGGCCACCCTGCCGGTGATCTTCTCCCCGAGCCTCACCGCGGCGGCGATGCGGCACCGGCGGATCGGCATCGGCACGGTGATCGCCGTCTCGATCGGCTGCCTGGTGCTCGGCGCGGTGGGGATGCTGGCGCTCGCCCCCGGCCGACCGGTCGCGCTGATCATCGCCCCGATGATCCTGATCGGCCTGGGTTTCGGGCTCCCGCTCGGCATCGTCGACGGGGAGGCGCTGAGCCAGGTGCCGGTGAGCTCCAGCGGGACCGCGGCCGGGTTGCTGAACCTGGCCCGGATCGGTTCCGAAGCGGTCGCCGTCGCCGCGTACGCCGCCGCGCTGGCCGGGCTGGTCCGCGGCCGGATCGCCGATCCCGGGCTGGCCGACCGGGTGGCCGCCGGCGGTTCCGGTGGCGCTGCGGCGTACGCCGACGCCCTGCACACCGTCGCACTGATCGCGGCCGCCGTGGTGTTCCTCCTGGGGGCAGCCAGCCTGCTGCTGTTCCGCCACCGGGGTGAAGCCCCGGCCGGTTGATAACGATTTGATCGGGTATGGAATCTGCTGCTGCCGAGTCACTGTGTTCTGTGTCATGTGAGCAGCGCAGCTCTGCCCGAGCGCAACGATGCCAATGGGAGGATGCCAATGCCTGACCCCGAAGCCACTGGCCAGCCACCGGGAGGCACCCGTGTGGGGCCCACCTCGGAAGCTTTCCTGGAGGTGGCCCGCAGCAGTGAATTCACCGATCTGCGCAGCCGGTTCCGCCGGTTCGCGTTCCCGATGACGATCTTCTTCATCCTCTGGTACCTGGTCTACGTGCTGCTCTCCTGCTACGCGGAGGGCTTCATGTCGACCCGGATCGGCGGATCGGCGATCACCTACGGCCTGGTGCTGGGCCTCGGCCAGTTCCTCACCACCTTCGTGATCACCTGGCTCTACATCCGGCACGCCAACAAGTCGCTGGACCCGGTCGCGAACGAGCTGAAGCAGCAGCTGGAGACGGAGGGCAAGGCATGAACCCGACCTCGCTCGGCAACCCGGTGGTCAACATCGCGATCTTCGCCGCCTTCGTCGTGGTCACCCTGGCCATCGTGATCCGGGTGTCCACCGGTGGCAAGAAGCGCGCCGGTGACTTCTACACCGGCGGCGCCCAGTTCAGCGGCCGGCAGAACGGTTTCGCGATCGCCGGTGACTACCTGTCCGCGGCCTCGTTCCTCGGCATCGCCGGAGCGGTGGCCCTCTACGGCTACGACGGCCTGCTCTATTCGATCGGCTTCCTGGTGGCCTGGCTGGTCGCCCTGCTGCTGGTCGCCGAGCCGCTGCGCAACACCGGTCGCTACACGATGGCCGACGTGCTGTCCTTCCGGATGAAGCAGCGCCCGGTACGCCTGGCCGCGGCGATCTCCACGCTGCTGGTCTCCTTCTTCTATCTGCTCGCCCAGATGGCCGGCGCCGGCGCGCTGGTCAACCTGCTGCTCGGCGTCCAGGGCGACACCGCGCAGAGCATCGTGATCGGCATCGTCGGCCTGCTGATGATCGCCTACGTGCTGATCGGCGGCATGAAGGGCACCACCTGGGTGCAGATGATCAAGGCGATCCTGCTGGTCGGCGGGGTGCTGGTGATGACCATCTGGGTGATGGCCCTGAACGGTTTCGACCTCGGCCAGGTCATCCAGGCCGCGATCGACCGGGCCAATGCCACCCAGCCCGGGACCGGGGAGAAGCTGATCCAGCCGATGGGCCGTTACGGCACCAACAAGCTCGGCTTCATCTCGCTGTCGATCGCGCTGGTGCTCGGCGCGGCGGGCCTGCCGCACGTGCTGATGCGCTTCTACACCGTGCCGACCGCCAAGGAGGCCCGGCGTTCGGTGACCTGGGCGATCGGTCTGATCGGCGCCTTCTACCTGATGACGATCGTGATCGGCTACGGTGCCGCCGCGATGGTCGGCGCGGACGCCATCAACGCCCTGCCCGGCAAGGCGAACGCCGCCGCCCCCGCATTGGCCTTCGCCCTCGGTGGCACCGTCCTGCTGGCGTTGATCGCCGGCGTCGCGTTCGCCACCATCCTGGCGGTGGTGGCCGGTCTGACAATCACCGCCTCGGCCTCGCTGGCGCACGACATCTACAACTCGGTGATCAAGCACGGTCAGGCCACCCCGGCCGCCGAGGTCCGGGTGGCCCGGATCACCGTGCTGGTGATCGGGGTCCTGGCGATCGTCGGCGGCATCGCGGCGAAGAGCATGAACGTGGCCTTCCTGGTCTCGCTCGCCTTCGCGATCGCAGCCAGCGCGAACCTGCCCTCGATCCTGTATTCCCTGTACTGGCGGGGATTCAAGACCCAGGGTTCGGTCTGGTCGATCTACGGCGGGTTGATCTCCTCGCTGGTGCTGATCATCTTCTCCCCGGCCGTGTCCGGCATGATCGGCAGCACCAAGCCGCTGTCCAGCGCGATGTTCCCGAACGCGCACTTCGCCTGGTTCCCGCTGGACAACCCGGCCCTGGTGTCGGTGCCGATCGGCTTCTTCCTCGGCTGGCTGGGTTCGGTGC
The DNA here is from genome assembly GCF_002250705.1 of Enemella evansiae. Taxonomy (GTDB): domain Bacteria; phylum Actinomycetota; class Actinomycetes; order Propionibacteriales; family Propionibacteriaceae; genus Enemella; species Enemella evansiae. The sequence continues at coordinate 87,556 of NZ_NMVP01000035.1, read as the reverse complement.
TGTCGAAGGAGGACAACACCGCACTGTCGGCGGAGATGGAGGTCCGCTCGATGACCGGTGCCGGCGCCCACAAGGCGCTTGACCACTGACCACTCGGTAGTCCGCAACGACCCCGTCCGGCCACGCCGGGCGGGGTCGTTCGCGTCGGTTCCGCTGTGGCGTACGCCACGAACACCCGGGCACCGACACTGATAGCGTCGGTCGAGTCATCCGTTCGCCAGAAGGAGAAAACGTGAGCAAGACCCCCGTGAAGGTAGCGGTCACCGGTGCCGCCGGTCAGATCTGCTACAGCCTGCTGTTCCGCATCGCCGCCGGCGACCTGCTGGGCAAGGACCAGCCGGTCGACCTGCACCTGCTCGAGGTCACCCCGGCGCTGAAGGCGCTGGAGGGTGTCGTGATGGAGCTCAACGACTCCGCCTTCCCGCTGCTGAACAACATCGTCACCGGCGATGACGCGAACCAGGTCTTCGACGGGGTCAACCTCGCCCTGCTGGTCGGCGCCAAGCCGCGCGGCAAGGGGATGGAGCGGGGCGACCTGCTCAAGGACAACGGTGGCATCTTCGGCCCGCAGGGCAAGGCCCTGAACGACAACGCCGCGGACGACATCAAGGTGCTGGTGACCGGCAACCCGGCCAACACCAATGCGCTGATCGCGATGAACAACGCCCCGGACATCCCCCGCGAGCGGTTCAACGCGCTGACCCGGCTGGATCACAACCGGGCGATCTCGCAGCTGGCCGAGAAGCTCGACGTGCCGGTCACCGAGATCACCAACATGACCATCTGGGGCAACCACTCGGCCACCCAGTACCCGGATCTCTACAACGCCAAGGTCGGCGGTGAGAATGCCGCGGAGAAGGTCAACGACCAGGAGTGGACCGAGAACACCTTCATCCCGACCGTGGCCAAGCGCGGTGCGGCGATCATCGAGGCCCGCGGCGCCTCCTCGGCCGCCTCGGCCGCCTCGGCGACCATCGACCACATGCGGGACTGGGTGGCCGGTACGCCGAGCAACGACTGGGTCTCCATGTCGGTGCCCTCGGACGGCTCCTACGGCGTCCCCGAGGGCCTGATCTCCTCCTTCCCGTGCACGGTTTCCGGTGGCAGCTACCAGATCGTCCAGGGCCTGGAGATCAACGAATTCTCGCGCGGGAAGATCGACGCCTCGGTGGCCGAGCTCACCGAGGAGCGCGACACCGTGAAGAGCCTCGGCCTGCTCTGAGCACCGTGGGGGCTCCCCCACACCCCGGGAAGACCCAGGCCCCGTCCTCATCACGAGGGCGGGGCCCGACTCTTGTCAAGGAGTCGACATTCGCGGTTAGATGAAACGTCGTTCCACCACGTCCGGCGAAGGAGCCATCGTGAAGTTCCGCAGAACATCGACGCTGGTGGCGACCGCCGCCGCGGTCGCACTCGTGGTCCCGGCCAGCATCCCGATGCGGGCCCAGGCGCAGCCGATCGACGGCCAACCCGGGGATCGGGCCGCGATCGGCCTGGGCAACATGTTCTATCCGTTCAGCCCGGCACCGGGACTGCAGGCCTCCTTCCCGCACCTGGCGCTGATCGACCAGGTGAACCGGACCGGGCAGCGTACGCCGGAGGTCTGGCTCAGCTTCGCCCAGGGCCCGGACGCGGTGACCAATACGGTGCCGTCCGGGGTGCTGGTCTCCCGCGACGGTGGCGCCACCTACACCGACCGCCGCGACGACTCCGGTGTCGAGACCCTGGCGATGATGCGGCGCAGCAACGGCGAATACATCGCCCCGAAGTTCATCCCGGAGTGGACCGATCGCGGGCCGGCGGTGATCACCAAGGTCTCCGCCGACCGGGGCGCCACCTGGCAGGAACGGCGGGCGGTGGTCACTCCCCCACCCGGCAAGACCTTCGCCAGCACCGGGTTCGACCGCGGCATCCGGGTGCACAAGAACATCATGGAGCTGCCCGACGGGCGGCTGATCGTCGGCGCCTACGGCAAGTTCACCGAGGACCAGCGGTGGAGCGCAATGCTGATCACCAGCACCGACGGCGGTTCGTCCTGGTCGGTGTGGGGGGTGATCAACGGCGACAACTCCGTCGGCGCCTCCGAGCCCAGCTTCTCCCGGACCGTCGACGGCCGGTTGATCGCGGTGCTGCGCGGCAGCCCCGAATCCGCCGGGCTGATGCAGGCGTACTCCAGCGACGACGGCCGGACCTGGACCGCCCCGACCAGGCTGCAGGCGCCGACCCCGACGGTGAGCGGCGCGGTGGAGCCCTCGGTGGTGCTGCAACCGAACGGTCAGCTGGTGCTGGCCTACGGCCGCCCGGGCAACCATGCGCTGGTCAGTGCCTCCGGCAACGGCGACGACTGGGGCAACTACCAGCTGCTGCAGAACAACGTGCCGCCGCGCAATGCCGAACCGACCTGGGGCTCCAGCGCCAACATGACGATGGTCCCGCTGGACGGCAACCGGTCGCTGGTCGCCGGCGACACCTGCGCCCCGTGGGGCTGCCAGCCCTACAACGAGACCTACGCCATCTGGGCCCGGCAGATCGACGCGGTCGGCCCGGGTACCGGGAAGCTGGATCTGACCACGATGCTCGCCGAGGGGCGGGCCCGGATCACCGCCGACGTGCTCACCGACCCGCTGTTCCCGCAGACCAGCGCCGCCGGCGCGGTCGACGGTTCATCGGACAAGCACGCCGCCGCCCGGATCCGGCCCGGTTCGAGCGTGGTCGTCGAACTCGATCAGGTCTATCGGTTGAACAAGCTCGGGCTGCTGATGGCGCCCGGGGTGAAGCAGAGCGCCAACATCCAGTTGTCGACCGACGGCCGGGCCTGGGGGAAGCCGGAGGTCAAGCTGCGGGACCGGGTGGACAGCGCCCTCGCCTACACCGAGATCCAGCCGACCGAGGCGAAGTTCATCAAGATCGGCCCCGACGGCAACGCCCCGCTGGATGCGGTGACCGAGCTGGAGGCGTACGCCGCCGACACCGACACCTTCGAGAACGACCCGGTGAACGCGCCGCCGCGCGGTTGGGTGCGCAACTCGCTCGCCCAGGTCGTCGACACCGCCCCGCAGACCGGTACGCCGCGGACCGCCGGTTTCGGTTCCCGGCGGGCGCTGCGGCTGCTCGACTTCGCCACCGACGACATCGCGACCGCCCAGCGGGCCTTCCCGGCCCGCCAGCAGGTCTCGATCGACTACCAGATGATGGGCGTCAACCGGCAGACGGGCACGATCGTCACGGTGAAGGGCACCGACGCGTCGGGTCGTTCGGTGGACGCCTACCACTTCCTGATCGACCCGATCAGCCGGGAGATCCGCCAGTACGACGGCCGGGCGTGGAACTCGCTCGGCCAGCTGCCGGCCCCGATCAACCCGAACGTCTGGGCGGCGGTGCAGATCACCGCGGACACCGCCGGCGGGACGTTGAAGATCGGCGACACCAGCTTCACCACCAGGCCCCCGACCGGCGCCCCGACCGCGTTGAACGCCCTGGCGTTCAGCTCCGCGGGGACGGCCCCGAAGGGCAGCTCGTTCTACTTCGACAACGTGCGGATCCGCTGACCGGGCATCCGGGTCAGGGCCGGGGGGAACCGGTGCCACCCCGGATGCCGTCGTGGTGGGCGTACGCTGCTGCACTACGAACACGAGGTGGTCGAGATGACGGTCGGACCGAATCCCTTCAGCCGTGAGGGCTCCCGTCCCGGTGACGGGCTGGGTGAGGTGAACCGGTTCGAGACGCTGGCCGACGGTGCCACCCCGCAGGCATCCGGCGTACCCGCCACCGAGCCGCCCCAGGCCCAGGCCCAACCCCAGCCGCAAGGGCAGTGGTCCGAGGCCGGCGGCCCGCCGGACCGGGCGTACGCCGAACCCGCCGGCGAGGCCTTCCCGAGCTATCCCTACGGCGAACCGCAGCCGCCGGTGCTGCAGCCCCACCCGCCGCAGCCGTACCAGGTGGGCCAGTCGATGCAGCCCTATCCCGGGGCGTCGTATCCGGCCCCCTACAACCCGTACCAGACCTATGGCCTGGTGCTGTCGACCTCGCCGTATGCGACGGTCTCGCTGGTGACCGGCATCATCGGCTTCTTCTGCGGGATCACCGGGCCGCTGGCGATCGGTTTCGCCGTCGCAGCGCTGCGCCAGATCAGCCGTGAACCCCAGGTCTACGGCGGTCGGGGTCAGGCGATCGGCGGCCTGATCACCGGCATCTTCGGTTCGATGTGGCTGGTCTACTACCTGGTTCTGGCGCTCGCGTCCTGAGGCCGTGGCCGGTGGGGTGAGCCCGTCCGGTCAGTTCAGCGGACAGACCCGGAAGAGTTCGGCCAGCCGGCCCTCGGGCAGCCCCATCCGGGCGGCCATCATCCCCGACCCGCGACGCAGGAAGGTCTCCAGTTCGGCGCGATGACCGGTCTGCGAGACGTGCTGCTTCAGCGCCGCCAGCTTGCGGTCGAACCGGTCGGTGATGTCCACCGCGTGATTCGGTTCGGGATGGCCCATCACCCAGATCTCGCCGACGTGCCACGGGTCCAGGCCGAGCTCAGGCCAGGCGAACGGGTTCTCCGAGGCGGGATAGCAGGCACGGACGGCGGCCTCGCCGGCGGCCAGATGGTCGGGGTGGCTGGACTGCAACCGGTCCCAGTTGCGGTCCGGTGACTGGGTCACCACCCGCTGCGGGCGCACCTCGCGGAGCACCCGGAGGATGTCGCGCTGCAGGTCGAAGCCAGGCACCAGCCAGCCGTCGCGGTGGCCGTCGAGGAAGCGTACGTCGCTCACCCCGAGCTCGGCGCTGGCCGCCCGCTGCTCCGTCTCGCGGAGCGCCGGGATGGCGTCGATGTCGGCATCGGGCCGGGCGCCCTGTTCGCCACGGGTGCAGCACAGCACGGTGACCTCGATGCCGGCGTCGGTCCAACCGGCGATCGTGCCGGCCACCCCGAAGTCGGCGTCGTCGGGATGGGCGACGACCACCAGGGCGCGTTCGATCTGGTCGTCGGGGCGGGGTTCGATCGCCGGGAATCCACCGGCCGGTACGGGGCTCGTCACCCGACCACCGTAGTGCCGGTTCAGCCGGGCGGCACCGCCAGGGCGAGCACGATGATCGCGATCCCGGCACCCAGCAGGACGGTGACGTCGAAGGCGCGGCCCCGGACCTGCAGCAGGCCGGCCATCCGGCGCGGGAGCACGAGCCGGGCGAGCCCGCCGAGGCAGAGCGCGGCACCGAAGAGGCCGCTGCCCCAGCGCCAGTGGCCGCGGGCGACGACGATCAGCGCGATCGCGGTGATCGCCACCACCACCAGCAGCGGCCACTGGTTCAGCGACCGCGCCTTGGCCCGGGCGGCCATCCGGATGCCCTGGTCGCGGACTCCCATCGGGTACGCCTCAGCCCCGCGCCGGGTCCTGGACGAACCGGGTGCCCGACAGCGCGTCGGCGAGCTGCCGCTCGGCGGCCTCGACGACGTTCTCGAGCAGCATCGCGCGGGTCATCGGGCCGACACCACCGGGGTTCGGGGTGACCGCACCGGCCACCTCCCAGACCTCGGGGGTGAAGTCGCCGACCTGCTTCCCCTCGTCGTTGCGGGTGATCCCGACATCGACCAGGGCGGCGCCGGGCTTGATCATCTCGGCGGTGATCAGCCCGGGTACGCCGGCGGCGCCGATCACGATGTCGGCAGCCCTGGTGTGCGCGGCGAGGTCCTTGGTGCCGGTGTGGCACAGGGTGACCGTGGAGTTCTCCGAGCGCCGGGTGAGCAGCAGCCCGAGCGGGCGGCCGACCGTGGTGCCGCGGCCGACGATGCAGGCCTCGGCGCCGGCCAGTTCGACACCGCTGCGGCGCAGCAGTTCGACGATGCCGCGCGGGGTGCACGGCAGCAGCCCGGGCTCGTTCAGCACCAGCTTGCCGAGGTTGGTCGGGGTGAGCCCGTCAACGTCCTTGGCCGGGTCGATCAGGCCGAGCGCCTCGTGCTCGTCGAGCTGCCTGGGCAGCGGCAGCTGGACGATGTAGCCGGTGCAGGTGGCATCGGCGTTCAGCCTGGCGATCTCCTCGCGGAGCCGCTCCTGGCTGGTCTCGGCGGGCAGATCGACCCGGATCGAGGCGATGCCGACCTGGGCGCAGTCGCGGTGCTTGCCGTTGACATAGATCTGCGAACCGGGGTCGTCGCCGACCAGCACGGTGCCGAGTCCGGGGGTGACCCCGTGTTCGGCCAGGGCGGCGACACGCTCGGTGAGCTCCGCCTTGATCTCGGCCGCACAGGCCTTGCCGTCGAGTGTCTGCGCCGTCATCGAAGTCCTTTCGCGGGTACGCCTGAGGGCTCCGCCATTCTTGCACCGTCGGCGCCGCCCGCCCGACACCTGCATTCCACTCGGCGGAATCACTCCCGATACGAGCAGCGGATCACTGCACTCCCCGGCGCAGTTGCTCCGCGATGCTCTCCACCTCTGCCAACGATCCATCAGCGATGGCGAGGATGAACTCGTAGGCCTCATCATTGCTGAACGTGAGTCGATGACCGTTGAGGCCGAGAAATGCCAGCAGGGCAGCCAGTCCCAGCCGTTTGTTGCCGTCCACCAAGGCATGGTTCCCCACGATCGACTGCGTCAACGCCGCGGCCTGGGTGACCAGATCCGGGTACGCGACCTGGCCGAAGACCTCGGTCTGGGGGCGGGCTGCCGCCGACTCGAGCAGACCGATGTCGCGGACCGCGACCGTCATCCCGGTCGCCCGGTTCGCGATATGGATCAGTTCCTCGGTGGTGAGAAAGAGCGTCATTGGCCGAGACGTTCGAGCGCCTCGGCGTAGCGCGGCAACTCCCGATCCAGAACCTGGTCCAGCAGGTCACGCCGGCTGTGGGTCTCGATGTACTCGGTCACCGCGGCCCGAGCGACCTCCTGCATCGAGCGGCGCTCAAGCTCAGCACGCTTGCGGAGCGCTTCGGTCTCGGCCTCGGTCAGGCGAAGTGTCATGGCCATGAACCCATGATACCGAGTCTGATACCAGGCCGCACGTGGATTTGCGGGTGATCAGTGGAAGAAGTGCCTGGTACCGGTGAAGTACATCGTCACGCCGGCCTTCCGGCAGGCCTCGATGGTCTCCTCGTCGCGTACCGAACCACCCGGCTGCACGATCGCCTTGATACCGGCATCGAGCAGGATCTGCGGGCCGTCGGAGAACGGGAAGAAGGCATCGGAGGCGGCCACCGATCCGGCGGCCCGCTCCCCGGCCCGCTCGACGGCCAGCCGGCAGGAGTCGACGCGGTTCACCTGACCCATGCCGACACCGACCGAGGCGCCGTCGTGGGCGAGCAGGATCGCGTTGGATTTCACGGCCCGGCAGGCCTTCCAGGCGAACGCCAGATCGGCCATCGTCTGCTCGTCGGCGGCCTCACCGGCGGCCAGCGTCCAGGTGGCGGGGTCGTCACCCTCGGCCTGGAAGCGGTCGACGTCCTGCATCAGTACGCCGCCGGAGATCATCGTGAACTCGACCGGGTCGGGATGCTCGTCGGCCGGGCAGACCAGGATCCGGATGTTCTTCTTGCCCTGCAGGATCTCCACCGCACCCTCGGCGTACGAGGGCGCGACGATCACCTCGGTGAAGACCTCGCTGACCGCCTCGGCCATCTGGGTGGTGACCTCGCGGTTCGCGGCGATCACGCCACCGAAGGCGCTCACCGGGTCGCTGGCGTGCGCCTTGGCGTACGCCACCGCGATGTCGTCGTCGACCGCGATCCCGCACGGGTTGGCGTGCTTGACGATCGCCACCGCCGGCTCGTCGAAGTCGAAGGCGGCCCGGCGGGCGGCGTCGGTGTCGACGTAGTTGTTGTAGGACATCTCCTTGCCGTGCAGCTGTTCCGCACCGGCCAGGCCACCGCTCGCGCCGCGGTAGAGGGTCGCGGACTGGTGGCTGTTCTCGCCGTAGCGCAGGTCGGCGACCTTGTCCCAGGTGGCGCCGGCCCAGGCCGGGGCACCCTCGTCACCGGCGAGCGTACGCCCCATCCAGGACGCGACCGCGACATCGTAGGCGGCGGTGTGCCGGAAGGCGTCGGTGGCGAGCCGCTGCCGCTGGGCCAGCGTGGTGCCGCCGGCGTCCAGCGCGTCGATCAGCTCGGCGTACTGCTCCGGCGCGGTGATGATCGCCACCGACGGGTGGTTCTTGGCCGCGGCGCGGACCATCGAGGGGCCGCCGATGTCGATCTGCTCGATGGCCTCGTCGGTGCTGGCACCGGAGGCGACGGTCTCGGCGAACGGGTAGAGGTTGGAGACCACCAGGTCGAAGGGCGCGACCCCGAGCTGCTCGAGCTGCTCGACGTGGGCGGGCAGTCGCCGGTCGGCGAGGATGCCGGCATGCACCATCGGATGCAGGGTCTTCACCCGGCCGTCCAGGCATTCGGGGAAACCGGTGACCTGCTCGACCGCGGTGACCGGCAGACCGGCGTCGGCCAGCCGCTTGGCGGTGGAACCGGTGGAGACCAGCTCGACACCGGCCGCGACCAGCGCCCGGCCGAGGTCTTCCAGTCCGGTCTTGTCATAGACGGAGACGAGGGCGCGCCGGATCGGCTGTCGGCTCTGCGCTTCGGTCACTGCTGCTCCTTGGTTGCCAGGTGGTTGACGGTGTCGATCAGCAGCCGCCGTTCGGCGACCTTGATCCGTTCGTGGAGGGATTCCTCGGTGTCCCCCGGGTGGACCTCGACCGGTGCCTGGGCGAGGATCCGGCCGGTGTCCACACCGGCGTCGACGGTGAAGACGGTGGCACCGGTGACCTTCACCCCGTAGGCGAGCGCGTCGCGGACGCCGTGCATGCCGGGAAAGCTGGGCAGCAGCGCGGGGTGGGTGTTGATCATCGCGCCGGCGAAGCGGTCCAGGAAGGCCGGGCCGACGAGCTTCATGAAGCCTGCGCTGACGACCAGGTCGGGCTCGTGGGCGGCGATCAGGGCGGTGAGCTGCTGATCCCAGGCGGCCCGATCGGAACCCTTGGCGTAGGGGTGGGTGAAGGTCGGTACGCCGGCGCGCTCGGCCCGCGCGAGCCCCTCGATGCCGGCCCGGTCGGAGCCGACGACGACCACCTCACCCGCGCACTCCCCCGCGGCGATCGCGTCCAGCAGCGCCTGCAACAGGGTGCCCGAACCGGAGACGAGCACGGCGAGGCGGAAGGTCACGGCCAAGACTCTACCGACGGCGACCGGTCCTCCCCCAAACCGAACTCTTGGGGGAGATGTGCCAGTTCCGGCGCGCGCAAGGGTGCATAACTGCTGACATCTTCGCGGGATGGGATGCATAACTATTGTGCATAGAAGTTGTGCATGATAATTGTGTACGCATGACTGATGATCAGAACCGGGCCGATCCCGACGGGCGGCCGGAGAACGTGCGGCTCGACGCGACCGCTGTCCGCGTACTCGCCCATCCGATGCGTTCGCTACTGCTCTCCCGGTTGCGCGGGGAGGGGCCGGCGACCGCGACCGAGCTGGCCGAGGCACTCGACACCAACACCGGCGCCACCTCCTACCACCTGCGCAAGCTGGCGGAGGTCGGGCTGGTCACCGATACCGGGGAGGGCGAGGGCCGGCGGCGGCAGTGGCGGGCCGCCTCGCGCAGCCACTCCTTCACCGGGGGTGACTACCCGGCCGACGAACAGACCCAGGCCGCGGTCGCCTGGCTGGGCCGGCACTACCTGCGGCAGGCCGCCGACGGGCACGAGCGCTATCTGGACCGCGAGGAGGACTGGCCACAGGACTGGCGGGACGCACTCTCGGTCAACGACGACGCGGTGGTCGTCGAGCCCGAGCAGCTCCGGGCCATGCACGCCGAGCTGGACGAGGTGGTCGCCCGCTACCGCAGCGCGAGCGACACCCCGCGGGCCCGCAGGGTGCGGGTGAATCTGATCTTCACCCCCGCCGACCCGCGCTGGAGCTGAGCAGATGACCACCCACCAGGTCACGCGGATCTTCCTGATCCTCACCGTGACCCGCTGGCTGCCGTCCGGGATGGGCATCGGCGTCTTCACCCTCTGGGCCCTGGAGCGCGGCCTCTCCCCCGCCCAGATCACCGCGTACCTGGCCTTCCAGGGCATCGGTGTGCTGCTGCTGGAACTGCCGACCAGCGGATTCGCCGACGGCTTCGGCTACAAGCCGGTGCTGCTGGTGGCGGCGGTCATCAACGTCGGTACCGCCCTGCTCTATCTGCGCGCCGACAGCTTCACCGGCTTCGCACTGGCGGCGTTCTCGATGGGTGTCTACCGGGCCCTGGACTCCGGGCCGTTGGAGGCCTGGGCGGTGGACCGGCTGCACGAGCTGGATCCGCGGGCCGACGCGGACCAGTTGCTGGCGAAGGAGTCGACGCTGGTCGGCCTGGCGATCGCCGGCAGCGCCCTGGCCGCGGGCCTGCTCGCCGCCTGGCATCCGTTCACCGCGCAGAGTGCGCTGCTGCTGCCGATGCTGGTGCTGCTGGGCACCACGGTCGTGCACCTGCTCGCGACCTGGCTGCTGCTGCCCACCGATCGTTCGGTGCAACCCGGTGCCGCCCTGGCCTCGGTGCGGGGTACGCCGGCAGCGGTCGCGTCCTGCCTGCGGTTGCTGCGCACCGACCGGGTGCTGGCCGGGATCGTCGCGGTGGAGCTGTTCTGGGTGGCTGCGATGTCGGTCTTCGAGACCTTCCAGCCGATCCGACTCGCGGAGTTGTTGGGTGGCGCGGCACGGGCCGGTGCCTGGGTCGGGCCGACCGCGGCCGCCGGCTGGGGCTGCTTCGCGATCGGTGCGGCGCTGGTGGGCCGGTCGGCCCGACGGATCGGGGTGGCCCGCGCCGCGATTCTCGCCCGGATCCTGAACGGGCTGGGTGCCGCGGTGATGGGGTTGGCGTACGGACCGGCCGGGCTGATCGGCGCCTACCTGGTCACCTACGGCCTGCACGGCGCCTGCGGTCCGGTGCACCGGGCGCTGCTGCACCGCCGCGCCCCGCAGGGCAGCCGGGCCACCGTGCTCTCGCTCAACTCATTGGTCGCCCTCGGCGCCAGTGCCGCCATCGGCCCGCTGCTCGGCCAGCTGGCGGCGTACGCCGGGACCCAGGTCGCGATGGTGGCCGGCGGCCTGTTCAGCGTTCTCGGCGCGCTCTGCTACCTGCCGGCACTCAGCGCCGAGAAAAAGGATTCCAGCGCTTCCGTGGTGCGATGACCTCGGTCTCCTCGTCGACGACCACTGTCTCCTCCTCGACCACCTCGGTGGGTTCATCGTCGGGGTCGAGGTCGTCATCCGGATCGATCACGTCGGTCGCCGGCCGCTCGGCGGCCCGCGGGCGTCCCAACTGCGTGGTCGGTTCGTCACCGACCACCTCGGTCGGATCGTCGTCGGTCTCGTCGGGCCCGTCATCGTCCAGCTCATCCGCATCCGGTTCGGCACCGGGGCGGCGTACCAGTCCCCAGACCAGCCCGACGGCCAGTCCGGTGATACCCATCAGCGCACCCGACATCACCGCGAGCTCGGTCAATCGGGGCCCGACCGCGCGCAACCGGTCGGTGCCCAGGTCGCCACCGGAGAAGGCCGCCAGCAGGGTGTAGGCCAAGCCGGCCAGGATGCCGCTCAACCCGCCGACGATCGCGGTCTCGTCGAACCGCGCCCGGGGGCGACGGCGCATCACCCACCAGGCCGCGACCGCACCCGCGACCGCACCGGAGGCCAACCAGCACAGGCTCCACGGACTGCCCGGCCCCTCCGCCGGCAGCGCCCCGAGGACCGGGATCGAGGGCAGCAGTCCGAGGTCGGTGTTCCGCGGCGAGATCACACTGCCCTCGCCGAAGCGGAATCCGGCGCCCAGCGCCCACGACCCGCCCCACAGCACCAGGTTGGGCAGATAGAGCAGTTGCACGATGATGGCGCCGATCCCGGCACCGGCACCCAGACCGGTCGTGATCGTGCGCACCTGGTCGAATCCGAGCACCAGTGCGGTGACCAGCACCGCGATGCCGGCCACCGTCATCACCAGCAGCGCCCAGCCGACCGCACCGGGCACGGGTTTCGCCCAACCGGGCAGCACATCGGCGAGCCGATGCCCGACCGCGCGGGCGGCCCCCAGATAGGCGGCCAGCACCCCGAGCACCGCCGAACCGACCAGCGCCCGCACCCCCTGATCGGAACCGCCGAGGATGCTGCCGGTTATCGTGACCAGCACCGCGTACCCGGCCGCGGTCACGAACGTGACATTGCGCACAATTCGTGCGAGGTCGCGCGGTTCGTGCTGTGCGCCTGCCGCGACGTCCGCGCGCAGCCCCTGCCGGGCCGTGTGCCCGGCCCCCTGGGCGATCAACACTCCCAACAGAGCGGTCAGCAGCAGAGGTGTCAAGGTCCATCGCTGTCCGCCGAGTTCCAGTCCCCCGCCGTTGGCCAGCAGCCAGACCTCGGTACCGGCCCGCACGGCGTCCAGAACCGCGCCAGCACGGGCTGTGAACCAGATCAGCACGACCAGACCGCAGAGCAGCAGCCACCCACCCACGGCGGCCAACGCACCCGCCAGTGCCCCGGCGGCGTACCACGGCAGCTGGGGCTGCGGCGGCTCCTCCGGCCCGGCGTCGTGATCGTCGAGTTCGTCGGCGGAGCGCACCCGCAGGGTGAGTGCGGATGTGGCGCGGCGACTCGACAGCAGGCTGGGCATGATCTGGACCATGCTCCCCCATCCGACCTTCGCGAATCGCAAAGACACGCGAGCAGCAGGTAAAGTTTGGTGATCTGTGACCACTGACCGGCTCGGGGACCATTCCGGTCAGGTTTCGGGAGGAGAGAGTTTGTCGAACGACGCGGAGTACCGGCCCAAGCGGGCGGCGCTGCCCTCGGAGGAGGAGACCCCGGATCGGGGCCCCCGTCCGGAGGGCGATTCGTCGACCGAACCGCAGGGCGATCAGGCACGCCGCGGATGGGCCTCGGAGGACGCTTCGGCGGAGACCGTGACCGGGAACCAGGAGGCCGACCACCCCGGGCCGTCCTTCTCCCGCGAGCAGTTGGTCGCCCGCGAGGAGGCGCCCGAGCAGCAGTCCACCGCGGACGAGCCGGCCGAGCGACCGGAGAACCCGTTCGCCCCGAAGGCCACCAGCACCGAGCGCAAGGGCATCCTGGGCCGCAAGCAGCCCGTCGAGGAGGCCCCGGTGGGCCGGCGGGCCGCCGAGCCGAAGGCGAAGCGCCGCTTCGACCGGCGCAACACCACCGCCCTCACCATCGCCGGGATCTCGGCCATCTGCGTGGTCGCGGTGCTGGTGTCGTACGCCCTGTGGGCACTGAACCGGCCCACCGAGCAGTCCACCCCGATGGCCGGCGTCGCCGCCACCCCCGGACCGGTGCTGTCCCAGAACGGGCTGCTCACCGACGGGATGGCCAAGGACATCGATCCCTCCCGCACCTGGACCCAGGGTCTGACCCAGGAGGGCGTCAACGACTCCTCCCCCGGTGCGGCCTGCATCAACCCGCAGCCGAGCGGCCAGCCCAGCCCGCAGATCACCGAGCTGCGCCAGATCTCGGCCAGCGGCGACGACAAGACCGCCGCCCTGCACCGCGCGGACGCGTACGCCACCCCGGAAGAGGCGGCGCAGATGTTCAACTTCCGCAGCACCGAGATCGGCGGCTGCGTCGACTCCCCGCTGTATGTCGAGAAGGGCATGCAGGTGACCGGGATCGGCGACCAGGCGATCGGCGTACGCCTGGTGCTGCAGGACAAGGTGAACGAGTACCACTCGATCGTGCTGGTCCGCACCGGCCGCGTGCTCAACATCCTGGACGTCGCCCGGCAGGGCAAGCCGGTCGAGATGGACGGCATGGTGAAGGCGCTCAGCCAGGTGGTCAACCGGCAGTGCGGCCCCGCGGTCGGACTGTGCACCGCACCGAACACCTCGGTGTCGATCACCATCCCGCCGCCCGGTGGCGACCAGCCCGGTCTGCTGGCCTCCGGCGACATCCCGCGGGTCTCCCCCGGTGTCGGCCAGTGGAGGGGCAATGCCCCCGCCACCCGCGTCGACATCCAGGACGGGACCGGGTGTGAGGCGATCGACTTCGGCACCGTGAGCGGTGCGGAGAACCGCCAGCAGCGCACCTACCTGCTGCGCAACGATCCGCAGGCGCCGCCGCAGTTCGGCATCGACCAGATCGTGCTGCAGATGGAGAATCCGGGTGCCGCGACCGAGCTGGTGGACAAGATCTCCACCAACATCCGCGGCTGTGAGAGCCGGGTGCTGACCGCCAAGGTGGCCAAGCAGGCCGCCCTGGAGACCCCGGCACAGGGCACCACGGTGAAGGGCAACTGGTACATCATCACCCAGAAGCTGGACCAGACGAAGACGCAGAAGTACCGCGTCGGCATCTTCTCCGCCGGTCAGAAGGTCATCTACCTCCGGGCCAACCCGACCGACACCTTCGACTTCACCGACGACTCCTGGATCGGGGTGAACCTGCGCGCCGGTGAGCGCGCCACCCAGGTCCGCTGAGTCGGTCCCGCAGCCGAAGCGGTACGCGGCCCCCACCGGTCTCCGGTGGGGGCCGCGGTCGTTCCGCTCGGCCGAACCGGATGGGACACTGCCGGTATGGACCGTGCTGACCTCGTCCGGTTGCGGCGGGCCCGGGACCGGATCGATCGCGACTACGCCCAGCCGCTCGACGTGCCGATGCTCGCGCGCGAGGCACACATGTCGACCGGCCACTTCCAGCGCTCCTTCAAGAGCGCCTTCGGCGAGACACCGTACGCCTGGCTGATGACCCGACGGATCGAGCGGGCCATGTGGCTGCTGCGGGGCGGCATGAGCGTCACCGATGCCTGCATGGAGGTCGGGTGCACCTCGCTGGGCTCGTTCAGTTCGCGCTTCACCGAGCTCGTCGGCGAGACGCCCAGCGCGTACGCGGCACGCTCCCATGACGGGCTCGTCGGCGTTCCCGGGTGCATCGCCAAACAGGTCACCCGGCCACGCCGGAGCTGATCGGCAACCGATCAGGATCGGAGAAGCGCCGGGGCGCTCGGGCGCCCTACCGTCGGTGCCATGACCACCACACAGAACACCACCGGCAACACCGCTCCCGCGGCCGCGATGGCCTCGCTCGCCATCGCCAATGTCTTCGTCTTCACCAACGACACCGAGGCATCGCTCGGCTTCTACCGCGACGCCCTCGGCTGCGCCATCCGCACCGATGTCACCAACGGCGACTTCCGCTGGGTCACGCTCACACCCCCGGCCCAGCCGAACCTCGAGATCACCCTGCACAACTACACCGGCGGCGGCGCGATGCCGATGTCCGACGGCGACGCCGACGCCCTCCACGATCTGCTCGCCAAGGGTCTGCTCTCGGCGCTCATCTTCCACGTCGAGGACGTCGACGCCGTCTTCGACCACGTGCAGTCCTCGGGTGCGGAGGTGCTGCAGGAACCGGCCGACCAGTTCTACGGGGTACGCGACTGCGCCTTCCGCGACCCGGTCGGCAACATGGTCCGCTTCAAGCAGGACCTGCCCGCCGACCAGGTACCGGCCCAGCCCGACTGGCAGGGGTGACCCCCCCGACCCGGAACACGTACGCGGCCCCCACCGGAAACCGGTGGGGGCCGCGTACTGCGCTCCTCGCTCAGGGAGCGGGGACGAGGACGATCAGAGGTCCTGCATGATCTCCCGCATCAGGGCCGCGGTCTCCGACGGCGTCTTGCCGACCTTGACCCCGGCGGCCTCGAGGGCCTCCTTCTTCGCGGACGCGGTGCCCGAGGAGCCGGAGACGATGGCGCCGGCGTGGCCCATCGTCTTGCCCTCGGGGGCGGTGAAGCCGGCGACGTAGCCGACGACCGGCTTGGTCACGTTGGCCTTGATGTATTCGGCGGCCCGCTCCTCGGCGTCGCCGCCGATCTCGCCGATCATCACGATCGCCGCGGTCTCCGGGTCGTCCTGGAAGGCCTGCAGGCAGTCGATGTGGGTGGTCCCGATGACCGGGTCACCGCCGATGCCGACCGCGGTGGAGAAGCCGAAGTCCCGCAGCTCGTACATCATCTGGTAGGTCAGCGTGCCCGACTTGGAGACCAGGCCGATCCTGCCGGCCTTGGGCGCGATGTCGGCCGGGATGATGCCGGCGTTGGACTGCTCGGGCGAGATCAGGCCCGGGCAGTTCGGGCCGATCAGGCGGGTCTTGGAACCCTTGGTGAGGGTGTAGAACTCCGCGGTGTCCTTGACCGCGACGCCCTCGGTGATGCAGACCACCAGCGGCATCTCGGCCTCGATCGCCTCCTCCACGGCGGCCTTGGTGAACTTGGCCGGCACGAAGATGACCGACACGTTGGCGCCGGTCTCCTTCATCGCCTCGGCCACCGAGCCGAAGACCGGGACCTGTACGCCGCCGTCGAAGTCGACGGTCTGGCCGGCCTTGCGCGGGTTCACCCCGCCGACCACGTTGGTGCCGGACTTCAGCATCCGCTGGGTGTGCTTCATGCCCTCGGAGCCGGTCATGCCCTGGACGATGACCTTGGAATCGTTGTTCAGGAAGATTGCCATTGTTCGTCGTCCCCTATCAGTTCCGGTCGGCGTCAGCCGGGGCAGTTGTGGCCGACGCGAGTTCGGCGGCCCGCTTGGCCGCGCCGTCCATGGTGTCGACCCGCTCCAGCTTCGGCAGCTGGGCGTCGTCGAGGATCTGGCGGCCGAGTTCGGCGTTGTTGCCGTCCAGGCGTACCACCAGCGGTTTCGGGTCCACGCCGTCGGCGGACAGGATCTTGAAGGCCTGCACGATGCCGTTGGCGACCTCGTCACAGGCGGTGATGCCGCCGAACACGTTCACGAACACCGACTTCACCTGCTCATCGCCGAGGATCACCTCGAGGCCACCGGCCATCACCTCGGCGTTCGCCCCGCCGCCGATGTCGAGGAAGTTGGCCGGCTTGGGCTGGCCGGCGAACTCCTCGCCGGCGTACGCCACCACGTCCAGGGTGGACATGACCAGGCCGGCACCGTTGCCGATGATGCCGACCGAACCGTCCAGCTTCACGTAGTTGAGGCCCTTCTCCTGGGCCTTGATCTCCAGCGGATCGGTGGCGGACTTGTCGTCCAGCTCCGCGTGCTCGGGGTGCCGGAACTCGGCGTTGTCGTCCAGGGTGACCTTGCCGTCCAGGGCGATGATCTTCCCCTCACCGGTCTTCACCAGCGGGTTGACCTCGACCAGGGTGGCGTCCTCACCGGTGTAGACGTCGTAGAGCTTGGTGAACACGGTCACCAGCTGGTCGATGTCGGCGGCGTCGAAGCCGGCGGCCTCGGCGATCTCGCGGGCCTTGGCCTCGTCCAGGCCCTTGACCGGGTCGATCTCGATGCGGGCCAGCGCCTCGGGGCGCTCGACGGCGAGCTGCTCGATCTCGACGCCACCCTCCTTGGAGGCCATCGCCAGGTAGGAGCGGTTCGCGCGGTCCAGCAGGATGGAGAAGTAGTACTCCTCGGCGATGTCCGCACCCTCGGCGATCATCACCTTGTTGACCGTGTGGCCCTTGATGTCCATGCCCAGGATCTCGCCGGCCTTCTCCGCGGCCTCGGCGGGGCTCTTGGCGATCTTCACGCCGCCGGCCTTGCCACGGCCACCGGTCTTGACCTGCGCCTTGACGACCACGACGGGCGTACCCAGGGTCTCGGCGGCCTTGCCGGCCTCTTCTGCTGTGGTGACAGTGATGCCCCGAAGCACCGGGACGCCATGCGACTCGAATACGTCGCGCGCCTGGTATTCGTAGAGATCCACGACGGCTCCATCCTTGGTTTCAGTCCGCCGGGTCTCCCCGACGGGGTGTGCACTCCCGCAAACTGCGGAATGGGTAGGCCGGATCGACCCGGCCGGGCGCGTCACCCCGGGCGATGCCGCCCGATTCGTCGTGGCGCACCCGCGATGGAGCCTAGTGGGTCGAGGCGGTCGGGTGCATACCGGCCCATGGAACGGGTACGCCGACGCGGGTGCGGGCGTACGCCGGGATCAGACGGCGGCGCGGCGCACGTTGGCGCGCACCCACTCGACGATGTCGGCCATCGTCGCACCGGGGGTGAACACCTGGGCGACGCCGAGCGCGGCGAGCGGTTCCCGATCGTCCTCGGGGATGATGCCGCCGCCGAAGACGACGATGTCGTCGGCGTCCTCGGCCTTGAGCAGTTCGAGCACCTTGGCGAACAGGGTCATGTGCGCTCCGGAGAGCACCGACATGCCGATCGCGTCGGCGTCCTCCGCGATGGCGGTCTGGACGATCTGCTCCGGGGTCTGGTGCAGCCCGGTGTAGATCACCTCCATGCCGGCATCACGCAGGGCGCGGGCGACAACCTTGGCGCCACGGTCGTGCCCATCCAGTCCGGGCTTGGCGACGACCACTCGGATCGGGGCGTTGTTATCCACCCGCTCAGCGTACTCATCAGGGTCGCCGAGCTACCATCACAAGGATCATCGGAGGGGTTCCCTACCGAGCGGTTTCACTGAGGACCATTAGGGGGTTTCCTGAGTGACCTTGCTCACAAAGGGCCCCGATGACCCCAGTCAGACCGGGAGTTGCTGAGATTTCTTAAGGAAAATTCCCAACTTCAGGTTGAGGACCGGTTATCCATCCGTTATGTTCGTGAAGGCGTCCATCACCCTGGGCGTCAGACCAAGTCTGGGTGTCTAGGAGTTCACACGGTGTCACAACGCTCGTTCCGCAGGGCCAAGGCCCGTCGGGCACTGGGTGTCGAGTCCCAAGAGGACGCACTCGCAGCCAACCGCTCGACGATCGATGAGGACCTCTCCATCCGGGGCCTCGTCACACACGGCCTCGCCGCCCTCGCGATCTCCGCGCTCGGCCTCGCAGTGGCCGGATCGGTCGCCATGACCTCGTCCGCGCAGGCCGTCGAGACCGCCACCAGCGCCACCGCCGCCACCGGTCAGGATCAGACCCAGGCCCAGCCGGCCCCGGTCGCCGCCCAGCAGCAGCAGCCGGCCGCGGTCAACGACCCGAAGCCCAACACCCAGCAGAACGACGAGTCCGTCGACGGCGCGCTCGACGTCTTCGCCCGCCAGGCCGACGGCACCTCCCGCAACGCGGTCCGCGCGGCCATCGACGGCGCGGTCGCCGATCAGAAGGCCAAGGAGCGTGGCGACCAGCTGGTCGCCACCGGCGAGCAGGCCAGTGAGGCCTCCGGCAACGCGATCGCCGATGCCCGTTCCACCAATCTGGTGAACAACCAGCAGGCCACCAAGCGTGAGCAGGCCCGACTGGCCGAGGAGAAGAAAAAGGCCGAAGAGGCGCTGAAGAAGAAGCAGGAGGCCGACGCCGCGTCGGCGAATGCCGCTTCCGGCACCGGCGCGGGCAGCCTCGAGGCGCCGGCTCCGGCTGCCGCCCCGGCCCCGGCACCGCAGGTGGGCGGCGGCGATGCCGGCGTCAGCGGTGGCGGCGGCGCCAAGCCGATCGCCTCCGGCTACACCCTCGGAGCCCGCTGGGGTGCCGTCGGCTCCTGGTCGCGCTACCACACCGGTCAGGACCTGCCCGCCCCGATCGGTACGCCGATCCGCGCCGCCTCCGGTGGCGTCGTGCTCGCCCCGAACGGTGGCGGCTGGGCCGGCACCCACGTGGTGATCAAGCACGCCGACGGCTCCGCGACCCTCTACGCGCACATGTCCACCAGCCTGGTCCGGCCGGGCCAGATGGTCCAGGCCGGTCAGCAGATCGGCGCGGTCGGCATGACCGGGCGCACCTTCGGCCCGCACCTGCACTTCGAGCACTACCCAGGCGGTGTCGTCGGCAACCCGTACGTGACCGACGACCCCTACAGCTGGATGCTGCGCCTCGGCGTACGCCTCTGAGCCTCGGTCCACGGGGACCCAGCACGGGCCCGGAACTCTTCGCGGAGTTCCGGGCCCGCTGCGTTGCCGGCGGAACTCGCGGTGGAACTTGAGCGTTCAACTTTCTGAACGCCTGACCCATTTCCGCCGCGGAGGTAGCGCCGATGTCCGAGTCCAACCCGAACCGACGCCGATCACGGACCGCCCTGTTGATCGGGCTGCCGTTGCTGGTGGTGCTGCTCCTCGCGGCGATCATCGGCCCGCGCATCTATGCCGCGTCCGAGAACAGCAACGCCGAGGCCGCCCCGGCGGTCTCGCTGGCCTCCCCCACCGTCGCGCCCGATGCGGCGACCGGTACCCCGGCCTCGGTGGAGGCGCTGTCGGGTCGCTGGACCGCCCAGCCTGGTTCGTACGCCGGCTACCGGGTCGATGAGGTGCTCAACGGTGCCGATGTCACCGTCACCGGGCGTACCGAGCAGGTGACCGCCGAGGTCCAGGTCGACCGGACCCAGCTGACCTCGGCGCGGATCACCGTCGACATGGCCTCGATCAGCACCGACTCCTCGCGCCGCGACAACTATTTCCGCTCCACCGCGCTGCAGACCGACCGGTTCCCGCAGGCCACCTTCGCCAGCACCACCCCGGTCGACGTGGCGGCGATGACCAGCGGCGGGACGAGCCGGGTCCAGGTGCCCGGTGAGCTGACGATCCACGGGGTCACCCGCCCGGTCACCCTCGAGCTGCAGGCCGCGCACGCCGACGGCCGGGTCCAGGTCGCGGGAACCGCCCCGATCACCTTCACCGACTTCGGCGTCACACCACCTGATCTCGGTTTCGTGAAGGTGGAACCGGCCGGACAGATCGAGTTCTCGCTGCAATTGGCCCGCGGCTGAGCGCGGCTGGGCGGCGTACGCGCGGGGCCGGCGATCCATCGATCCTTCGTGCCATCCAGCGAGCCCTGCAGCACGCGATGGATGCACCCAGAGTTCGATGGATCGCGGTTCCGGGTCAGAGCTTCTCGAGCGGGGCGAACCGTGGCGCCAACCGCTTCAACCCGGCCGAGCCGAAGTCGACATCGATGCGTACCCCATCGCCGCTGCCGGTGCTGGCGATCACCGTGCCCAGCCCGAAGCTGTCGTGCAGCACCTTGTCGCCGACCGCGAAGTTGCCGACCTCCTTGGGCCGGCGGGTGGACTCCACCCGCTGCGCGAAACCGCCCACCGAGGCACCGGAACCGGCCCGGTCCCGACGGCGCCCCTGCCACTGCGAGGTGGCCGAGGTGTTCCGCCAGCTGGTCACCGCCGACGGCAGCCGGCGCCAGTCGAGCAGGTGTGCGGGAATCTCCTCCAGGAATCGACTCGGCGGATTCTGCTGGGGCGCGCCCCAGACGGTCCGCGTCATCGCCCGGGAGAGGTGGAGCCGCTTGCGGGCCCGGGTGATGCCGACGTAGGCGAGCCGGCGTTCCTCCTCCAGCTCCTTGCTGTCGCCGAGGGCGCGCTGGTGCGGGAACACCCCGTCCTCGACACCGGTCAGGAAGACGGTGTCGAACTCCAGCCCCTTCGCGGTGTGCAGGGTCATCAGGGTGACCGTGCCGGCATGCTCGGCATCGGGTGAGTCGGGGATCTGGTCGGAGTCGGCGACCAGCGCGATCCGCTCCAGGAAGGCCGGCAGCGACGGGTCCGGTTCGGGCGCCCCGAGCAGTTCGTCGCCGCGGTCGGCGGCCCCGGTCTCCGGCGCCAGGTCGACGGTGGCGGCGCTGCGGACGAACTCCTCGGCCACCGACAGCAGCTCGGCCAGGTTCTCCAACCGGGTTTCGGCCTGTGGGTCCTCCGAGGCCTGCAGCTCGGCCAGATAGCCGGAGCGTTCCAGGATCGAGGCGAGCACCTCGTTGGCGGGCCGGCCCTCGGCGACCAGCTTCTCGTGCTCGTCCATCAGCTCGACGAAGCTCGCGATCTGGTTGGCCGAGCGGGTCGCCAGCGGCGTCTCGTCGTAGCGCCGCAGGGCGTCGGCGAACGGGATCCGCTCGCGCTGCGCGAGGGCCTCGATGGTCGCCTCGGCCCGGTCCCCGATGCCCCGCTTCGGCACGTTCAGGATCCGGCGTACCGACACGTCGTCGGCGCGGTTCGCGATCGCCCGCAGATAGGAGATCGCATCACGGATCTCCTTGCGCTCATAGAAACGTACGCCGCCGACGACCCGGTAGGGCAGGCCGACGCGGATGAACACCTCCTCCAGTGCCCGGGACTGGTTGTTGGTGCGGTAGAACACCGCGGTGTCGCCGTAGCGGGAGACGCCGGCGTCGGCGAGCTTGTCGATCTCGGAGGCGATGAAGGTGGCCTCGTCGTGCTCACTGTCGGCGACGTAGCCGACGATCCGATCGCCGTCGCCGGCCTCGGACCACAGGTTCTTCGCCGGCCGGTTCGGGTTGTGCGAGATCACCGCGTTGGCGGCGCTGAGCACGGTCTGGGTGGAGCGGTAGTTCTGCTCCAGCAGGATCGTCTCGGCACCGGGGAAATCGATCTCGAAGTCCAGGATGTTGCGGATCGTGGCACCGCGGAAGGCGTAGATGGACTGGTCGGAGTCGCCGACCACCATCAGCTCCGGCGGGTCGATCTCGTGGCCCTCCTGGCCCTCGATCTCGAACCCGGCGGACTCCCCGCAGAGCTCGCGGATCAGGGCGTACTGGGCATGGTTGGTGTCCTGGTACTCATCGACCAGCACGTGCCGAAAGCGCCGCCGGTACTGCTCGCGTACCTCCGGAAAGGCCTGCAGCAGATGCACCGTGAGCATGATCAGGTCGTCGAAGTCGACGGCGTTGGCGGCCTTCAGCCGGCGCTGGTACTCGGCGTACGCCTCGGCCATCGACTGGTCGTCGACGGTGTTCACCCGGGAGGCGGTGGATTCGAAGTCGACCAGATCGTTCTTGCAGTCGGAGATCCAGTTCATCACCGTCCGCACCGGGAACCGCTTGGGATCGAGCTCCAGGTCGTTGCAGACCAGCTGCACCAGCCGCTTGGCGTCGGTGTCGTCGTAGATCGAGAACTGCCGCTGGTAGCCGAAGCGGCCGATCTCGGCGCGCAGGATCCGGACGCAGGCCGAGTGGAAGGTGGAGACCCACATCAGCTTGGCCCGGTTGCCGACGATCTCGCTGACCCGGTGCCGCATCTCGGCGGCGGCCTTGTTGGTGAAGGTGATCGCCAGGATCGAGCCGGGATGGACGTCGCGGATCGAGACCAGGTACGCGATCCGGCGGGTCAGCACCCGGGTCTTGCCGGAGCCGGCGCCGGCGACCACCAGCACCGGGGCGCCGGTGTGCAGCACAGCGGCCCGTTGGGGCTCGTTCAGCCCCTCCAGCAGGGTGGCCTCACGCTCGGCCCTGGGTACGCCTCGGCGGCGCTTCTCACCGCCCTCGGCGACCGACGCGGGGGCCTCGGACTGCTGCTGTGGATCAGCCGGTAGCTGCGGGAACAGGGACTCGATCTCGGACGCGTTCATCTCACCCGGCAGCCTACGTGCCCGAGCCGACAGCACCGGCATCCAACCCGCGGATCAGCCGGTGCCGCTCAACTCGGCGCCGACCAGGACCGGCGGCGAGCCTCGGGTATCGGATGCGACTCCGGGCCGGCGACGACCCGGTTGCTGATCGTGCCGATCCCCTCCACGCTCAGCTCGACCACATCGCCGACCGCCAGCGGCGGCGGATCGGTCGTCCCCCGCCAGCCCCACAGCTCGGCCAGGCAGCCGCCACCGCAGGTGCCCGAGCCGATCACGTCACCGCGGCGCACCCAAGTCCCGCGGGAGGCGTACGCGATCAGCTCGGCGAAGCTCCAGGCCATGTTCGCCAGGCTGTCGCCACCGATCTCGGTGCCGTTCACCCGCGCGGTCATCCGCAGATCCCAGAAGCCATCCGCCGCGGCATCGGCGAGCTCGTCGACCGAGACCAGCACCGGGCCGAGGGTGGTCGCGGTGTCCTTGCCCTTGGCCGGCCCGAGACCGAGCTGCATCTCCCGGCGCTGCAGGTCGCGGGCCGACCAGTCGTTGAAGATCGTCAACCCGGCGATGTGTTCGGCGGCCTGCTCGACCGAGAGGTTGTAGCCGTCGCGGCCGATCACGATGCCCACCTCGCACTCGAAGTCGAGCAGCTCCGACCCCGGTGGCATCGGCACCTCGGCACCGCTGCCGATGATCGCGTGCGGATTGGTGAAGTAGAAGCCCGGGATCTGGTACCAGATCGGCGGCACCTCGGCCGCACCGGTGACGCTCTTCAACGAGCCGGCGGTGTGCTGCTCGAAGGTGATGAAGTCCCGCACGCAGGTCGCCGCCACCGGGGGCAGCAGCGGCCCGGTCAGCGGCACCCGTTCCCCGCTCCGGTGGGCCTCGGCGTACGCCCGGTCGGTGAGCACCCGGAGCGGGTCGCTGCCGGCCGCCAGCAGTTCCCCCTCCGCCGCGTCGGCAGCATCGGCGACCCCGACCCGCGCGCCACCACCGTGGTCGATCCGGAAGACCCGCATCAGCGCTCCCCCTCGAAGATCGCGACCACCCGGGCCCAGCCGGCCGAGGCCCGGTGGATCTTCACCGGGAAACAGGAGACCAGGAATCCGTCGGCCGGCAGCGACTCGAGGTTGTGCAGCTTTTCGATGTGGCAGTAGCCGTGCTCCCGGCCGGCCCGGTGGCCCTCCCAGATGATCGACGGGTCGTGCTCGGCGGCGTACCGCTGGGCGGTGTAGACGAACGGGGCGTCCCAGCTCCAGGCGTCGGTGCCGGTGACGTGCACCCCACGCTCCAGCAGATACAGGGTGGCCTCCCGGCCCATCCCGCAGCCCTTCGAGACGTAGTCATCCTCGCCGTAGCGCTCGCCGGCGGAGGTGTTCACCAGCACGATGTCGCCGGGTACGAGCTGGTGTCCGATCCGATCCAGCTCGGCGGCCACGTCGGCGGCGGTGACCACGTAGCCGTCGTCGAAATGCCGGAAGTCCAGCTTCACGCCGGGCCCGAAGCACCATTCCAGCGGCACCTCGTCGATGGTGATCGCCCGCTTGCCGCCGTCCATCGTGGAGGCGTAGTGGTAGGGCGCGTCCAGATGGGTGCCGTTGTGGGTGGTCAGCTGGATCCGCTCGATCGCCCAGCCCTCCCCGTCCGGCAGGTCCTCGCGGGTCGCCCCGGGGAAGAACTGCAGCATGTCATCGGCGGTCTGCTGATGATCGAGGTAGGCGATCTCCGGTTCGTGACCGGGCGGATCGGAGCGGATCCCGCTCATCAGCGGGACGGACAGGTCGACGAACTCACGCATGGCTCTCCTCGGCGCTGGGGGCGGTGTGGACGCGGGCGGCCCGTTCGGTACGGGGCAGGAAGATCATCACCACACCGGCGGCCAGGAACAGGCCACCGCTGAGGATCAGTCCGGACGAGAGGCCCTGGCTGGCGGCGAAGGAGCCGATCGCGACCGGGGCGAACGCGGAGACACCGCGGCCGACGTTGAAGCAGAAGTTGGCTCCGGTGGTCCGGAACTCGGTGGGATAGACCTCGCCGAGATAGGAGCCGAACAAGCCGGAGAAGGTCATGAAGAAGGCGTACGCCGGCCCCAGCCAGAGCAGCATGGTCTGGTTGGTGGCCAGCCCGTAGAGCGGCATCAGCACCCCGGTGCCGAAGAACGACAGCACCAGCGCGTTCCGCTTGCCGATCCGGTCGGCGAGCCAGCCGAAGGCGAAGTAGCCGAGGAACATGCCGAGGTTGAGCACGGTCATGAACACCCCGACCGTGCGGCTGGACAGGCCGCGTTCGTTGATCAGATAACTGGGCAGCCAGGTCGAGGCGCCGTAGTAGGCGATGAACGCCAGCGAGGCGACGATCGAGGCGAGGACGGTGACCCGGGCGTACCCGCGCTCGAAGATCCGGGCCAGCGGCACCTTCGTCCGCCCACCGGCCGCGCGCAACTCGTCGCGGGTGCGCAGCCATTCGGTCGACTCGGAGAACAGGAACACCACGATCGCCAGCGGCAGCAGCACGCTGACACCGGTGACCAGGAACATCAACCGCCAGTCGGGCAGGAAGATGCCGGCGGCCACCGAGGCGGTCGCCGCACCGACCGGGAAGGAGGAGAGCACGAAGGACACCGCCTTCGCCCGTGACTGCGGCGGCCAGCTCTCCACCACCAGCGCGGAGACGATCCCCCAGACACCACCCAGGCCGAGCCCGGACAGGAACCGCAGCATCCCCATCACCAGCAGGCTGGGCGCGATCGCCAGCAGCGCGGTGAAGACCCCGAACAGGGCCAGGCAGAGGATCAGGGTCTTCCGGCGGCCCCAGACATCGGCCAGCCAGCCCATCACCAGGGCGCTGACCCCGATCCCGATCAGGGTGGCGGTGGCCAGCATGCCGGCCTGGACGGCGGTCGCGCCGAACTCCTGGCGCACCGCGGGCAGTGCGAAGGAGAGGATCACGATCTCCATCGCGTCGAACAGATAGACGATGAACGATCCGAACAGGATCACCCACCGGTTGGTCGAACGCTTCATCGGGTTCGTCCTTTCGATACCGGAACGGCTTGCCTGACTGTACGTGCGTACAGTCTCGGGTGGCAAGAAGTCCCCGATGAGAAAATCGACAGCTGGTCAGCCGTGCCGCAGGGCGGCGATCAGGTACGCCCGCAGGCATGCCCGATGGTCACCGAGCCGGTCGGCCGGCATCAGTTCGCGGGCCCGTTCGTCGGCCGCGGTGGCGGTCAGCGCGCCGACGCAGAACAGGTACGCCCAGGCGTGGAAGCCGGCCGGTTTGTCCGGCAGCGCGCGCTCCAGCTGGGTGATGAAGTCCACCGCCATCGGATCGAAGAGCTCCTTGATGATCCCCCGCGCGGCCGCCGAGGGGTCGGCCGCCTCCCGGGCCACCAGCCGGGCGTACACCGGGGTGCTCAGGTCGGTGATGGTCAAGAAGGCGTCGACGATCTGCTCGACGGCGTCCGGGGCGGCCGGGTCGACCGCGTTCACCCGACGGCGGCGTTCGGTATTGGTGCCCTGGTGGGCCAGGAACACCTCGCGGTAGAGGTTCAGCTTGGTCTCGAAGTGATAGACGACCAGGGTGAGGCCCACACCGGCCTCGCGGGCGATGGTGCGCATCGTCGCGGCGTCGTAGCCCACCTCGGCGAAGACCCGCTCGGCAGCCGCCAGGATCGCCTCGCGCCTGCTGCTCGCCTCCGTCACCGGAGCAGCGTAACCACATTCCGGCCGGCGTCGCCCGCTCCCCCACCGCACCGTTGTCGCGCCCTATACATTGGTGCCATGTGGTGGCGGGGAATCAGGCAGTGGACGCGCCGCGCGATTCTCGGCTTCTTCGGAGCACAGATCGGCACCATGCTGGTGCTGCTGCTGATCGACAACCACCGCAAGCGGGATCGCAAGCCCGTGGTCTTCCCCAAGTCGGCACCGGTACCGGTCACCGCGGGCGGTTCGAAGCTGACCGTCTACACCTACGGCCAGGACCTCTACACCGACATGCTGGCCGCGATCGACTCGGCCCAGGACCACATCTACCTCGAGTCGTTCATCTTCAAGGGTGACCGCACCGGCCGCGAGTTCCGTCGGGCACTGCTGCGCGCGGCGCAGCGCGGTGTCGAGGTCTATGTGGTGGTCGACGAGTTCGCGAACCTGGTCGTGCCGCGGCGGTTCTACCGGTTCGGCGGCGACCGGGTGCATGTGCTGAAGCACCCGCTGGTCTTCCCCACCTGGGACTTCCTGCATCCGCGCAACACCGGCCGCAATCACCGCAAGCTGCTGATCGTGGACGCCAAGGTCGGTTTCATCGGGGGCTACAACATCGGCTCGCTCTACGCCACCGACTGGCGCGACACCCACTGCCGGGTCACCGGTGAGGCGGTCGGTGAGCTGGAGAACGCCTTCGTCGACTACTGGAATCTGGTGGTCGGCCGGAACCGTCACGAGCTGGAGTCCATCGCGCCCCGCTCCTGGTATTCGCCGATCAAGGTGCACCGCAATGTGCCGCGGCAGCTGGTCTATCCGATCCGCTACATGTATCTGGAGGCGATCGACCGGGCGACCGAGCGGATCTGGATGACCCACGCGTACCTGATCCCGGACGAGGACATGGTGCATGCGCTCACGGAGGCGGCCCGGCGGGGGGTCGATGTCCGGATCATCGTGCCCGAACGCTCCAACCACATCGTCGCCGACTGGATCAGCCGGGGCTACTACCGCGCGCTGCTGTCCGGAGGGGTACGCCTGTTCCTCTACCAGGGTGCGATGGTGCACGCGAAGACCGCCCTGATCGATGACGCCTGGTCGACCGTCGGCACCGCGAACCTGGACAACCTGTCGTTGATCGGCAACTACGAGGTCAACCTCGAGGTGACCGACGCCGACATGAACTCCAAGATGGCCGAGGTGTTCGAACTGGACCTCACCAACTGCCGCGAACTGACGCTCGAGGAATGGGTGCGCCGGCCGCTGATGGTGAAGTTCTCCGAGGCCCTGCTGAAACCCCTCGGTCCGCTCTTCTGACCATATTTTTGAGGGCAGTGGCCACCGCGTGGTCTCCGTATGTCCAGATCGACATTGGGTACCATTTGAGACATGGGTACCATCATCGCTTACATCGTTATCGGACTCCTCG
This sequence comes from Enemella evansiae, assembly GCF_002250705.1. GTDB lineage: Bacteria > Actinomycetota > Actinomycetes > Propionibacteriales > Propionibacteriaceae > Enemella > Enemella evansiae. The sequence continues at coordinate 59,193 of NZ_NMVP01000035.1, read as the reverse complement.
GTGGCGCAATCGCCAAGGCGATCCTGCCGGGCAAGCAGGGTGGCGGCATCGTCGTCACCATGATCCTGGGCATCGTCGGTGCCCTGTTGGGTGGCTTCATTGGCGGCGCCCTGTTCGGGGTCAGCTACTCCAGTGTCTTCTCCTGGCAGGGCCTGATCACCTCCATCATCGGCGCGCTCATCATCCTGATCATCTACGGGCTGGTCACCAAGCGGCGTGGAACCGCTGCCTGATCGGTCCCCCGACCCGGAAAAGGGCCTGACTCCTGCGGGAGTCGGGCCCCTTTTCGCATTCCCGTTCCCACCCACCGACCGCTGTTTGGCGCTAGCGTCAGGCGCGTGGACGGTGCGCAGATCCAGAAGAAGCTCGAACTCTCCGCGGACGAGGATTTCGTACTCACCGCCTGGGAATACCGGATGATGCAGCGCGATATCGCCGCGTCGAAGACTCGGCACCTGCTGGCGAAGCGCGAAGTCCGAGACGCGTTCCGGACCGCCGCGGTGTCCGCACTCGCCGCACGCACCGGCACCGAGTGGTCATCCCCGGTTGTGGCCGAGCGGGTACGCCGGATCGTCCCGGCCGACGGGCCACCGGATCTGGAAGAACTGGAGAACTCCGGCCCCGAGATCTCCGCGGTCGTGGGGAAGCGCTCCCGAGCGCTCCTGCTGCTGATCGACCTCTACGGTTTCGAGCCGTGGATCGAGGGCAAGTGGGACAAGTCGGCCCGCGCCGACACACTTGCCGAGGCTCACCGCGCGCTGGATCAGCTGCACCCGGAGGATCTGGACGCGGTCGACAGGGCCTATCGGGACGCCCGCAAGAAACTTTCCCGGTCGCTGACTGCCCGATCCCGCCGCTGGACGAGGTACGCCATCCTGGCCGGGGCCGGTCTGGGTCTCGGAGTACTGACCGGTGGGTTGGCGGCACCAGCCATAGCGGGAGCGTACGGAACTCTGGTTCTCGGTTATTCGGGAGCGGTCGCCACCTCGGCCGGGATGGCCGCACTCGGCGGCGGTTCGATCGCCGCCGGGGGTCTGGGGATGGCCGGCGGGGCCGCCCTGATCACCGGTGTCGGCGGAGCCGCCGGTATCGGTGCCGCAACCCTGGGCGGCCGGCTCGCTGGTTTCACCGCGGCTCGAGTGGCGGCCGACGCCATCGAGCTGCATGTCGTGACCCAGCTGGTGCTGCGGGATGTGGACGGCAACGAGGAGGCGGCCAAGGCGGTCATCGTCAGCCTCCGGGAACGGGTGACCACCCTCGGCCGAACTGTTGCAACGCTGGCCGCGCGGATCGACGGGTTGCGGGCGGAGTTGGCGAGCACGCAGGCCGAACTGGAGGCCGAACGCGCGCTGCGGTTGGACACCGAGGCTCGGGTCACCCGGTTGCGGGCCGCGACCGACCGGCTCAAGCAGCGGGTCACCGGTCCCGACAACGATGCGGTCAAGGAACTGCTCGCGGAGTTGGACGAGCTGGAGGGTGAGAAAGAAACCTTCGAGACCCTGGCCAAGGGCGTCACCGGGTTGGCGGACGACCTGGAGAAGGCGGCATGACCCGACCTGGGGAGGATCGCAGCGAGCGAGATTCCCCGGTCGACGATGACCTCGTGACCAATCTGGACGCACTGTCCCGCGATCTGACCGACATCGAGTCATTGGCCGATGCGGCTCTCGCGGGCGAACCGGTGGACCAGACGGTGCTGGAGCGCATCGCGAACACCCCGGGTGGGCTCGACCATGCCGAACTCACCGACCACCATCGGCAACGGCGGGTGGCCGAGGGGTGGAGTGAAACCCAGCTCGCGGACCTGCTCGACCCTGGCGCGCTGAGCCAGTTGGACGGCTGGCGGACGGCCCAGCGGATCCCGTGGGAGCGCACCGATCTCCTGGTGGTGGGCCTCGCTGGAACGCTCGGCGCGGTCGCGACGATCTTCGATTCGCAGGTCGACACGGCCGTGTTGCAGGGCCTGTCCTGGTTGAAGACGAGCGAGTTGCTGCGCGGTTGGGAGAGGGACGCGGCGCGCCTGTCGATCGACTCCACCGGCCCGAAGTTCGGCGGTCCCGCCCACCGGCTGCGCTCCCCAGGCCACGACATCGGCCGCTTCTTCGCCGCCCTGCAGCAGGTCCGAACCGGTACGTTCGAGGGGACCTGGTGGGAGGACGGTCAGCGGATGATCGAGCGGGTGTCGACCACCCGCAGCGGGGCACCGTTCGCCCGGGCTCCCGATCCGCACCTCGCGATCGCCCTGCTGCTCAAGCACTGGGCCGCCGACTTCGTCACTCCGATGGGGCTCCCGCTTCCGGGCTGGTCGTTGCTCTACGAACTGCCCGACCGCGAACTGCGGAAGTTCGCCCACGCCGCATATGCCGGTACGAAGCCCGGTGACGGTCTGAACCTGCGCTCGGGTGCCCTCACCCCTGGTCTCGGGATGGTCGCGACCGAGGTGATCGTCCGCACCCATGCGCAGCTGTCGGGGTACCGCAGCACCGGGAACGCACGTCTCAGCGCTGCCGGCGTGGCCCGGCGTACCGAGATGCTCCTGGCCGCACATGCCGCCGCTGGCGCGGTCAGCGTCTCCCGGACCGCCGCCGCGGCGGTGGGTGGCGAAACCGCTTTCGCCATCAGGCATCTCAACCTGCCGGTGCTGCTCCGGATCGGGATGCTGGCGCTGCAGGTCCGCGCGGATCGGGCCCGCGCGGTCGACGGCGCCCCGTCGTGGCAGGAGTTGCTCACCGACGAGGCAGCGACCTGGACGCTGCCGGAGGCCGTCACCATCGCCGAGTTGCTGGACGCGCCGCGGTCGTGAGCAGCCCGCGGCCCGACGGTCGGCTCAGACGAGCCGGCGGTCGGTGGCCCAGCGGGTGAGCTGGTGCCGGTTCGAGAGCTGGAGCTTGCGCAGCACCGAGGAGACGTGGGTCTCGACGGTCTTGATCGAGATGAACAGCTCCCGGGCGATCTCCTTGTAGGCGTACCCGCGGGCGATCAGCCGCAGCACCTCGCGCTCGCGCTGGGAGAGCCGGTCCAGATCCTCATCGACCGAGGCGATGTCGATCGAACCGGAGAAGGCGTCCAGCACGAACCCGGCCAGCCGCGGCGAGAAGACCGCGTCCCCATCGGCGACGCGGCGGATCGCGTCGATCAGTTCATCGGCGCTGATCGATTTGGTCACATAGCCGCGGGCGCCAGCGCGGATCACGCCGATCACGTCCTCGGCGGCATCGGAGACCGAGAGCGCCAGGAACTTCTGGTCCGAGTCGACGGCATGCACCTGCTTGATCACCTCGGCACCACCGCCGCCGGGCAGGTGGACATCGAGCAGCACCACATCGGGTCTGGTCTCGGTGATCGCCTTCACCGCGGTGGGCACGTCCTCGCCCTCGCCGACGACGGTCACTGCGCTGCCGATCTCGTGCTTCACCCCGGCGCGGAACATCGCGTGGTCATCGACGATCACGACCCGCAGGCCCTGGGTCGACCCCGAGTCGGTACCGGTCGGGGTGGGCGAGGCGCTGGTGTTGCCGCTGCCCAACCCGGAGGGCTGGTCTGCTTCGGGTCCGGTCTGCTCGGTCATCTACTCATCTCCAGTTTCACTTCGGTGCCATCCTCGGCCGAGGAACGGATCCGCGCCTTGCCGCCGTGCCGTTCCATCCGCCCGATGATGCTGCCCTTCACGCCCATCCGATCATCCCCGATGGCGTTGATGTCGAAGCCACGCCCCCGGTCGCGGACGAAGATCTCCACGAACTCATCGTCCACCTCGGCGTACACATCGATGCGCGCCGCACCGGAATGCTTGGCCGCATTCATCATCGCCTCGCGGGTGGCGCGCAGCAACGCCTCCATCCGCTCGTCGAGGTCGAGATCGCCGACGCAGACGACCTCGATCGGCACCCCGCGCTCGTCCTCGATCTCGGCGGCGGCCGCGGCCAGCCCCGCCTTCAGGGTCTGCTCGCGGATCTCGTCGCCATAGAGCCAGGTGCGCAGTTCGCGTTCCTGCTTGCGGGCCAGGGTGGCGACGGTCTTGGGTTCGTCGGCGCGCTTCTGGATCAGCGCCAGGGTCTGCAGCACCGAGTCGTGCAGGTGCGCCGCCATGTCGGCGCGGGCGTCGGCGCGGACCTTCTCCTCGCGGGCGGTCTGCAGGGCGATCCGGGAGCGGTACGCCCAGGGTGCGATCACCAGCCCGATACCGGCGAGCGCCAACCCCGCCATACCGAGGATCCGCGGAATCTCCGCCAGCCCGGCCTGGGAGGCGATCACCATGCCGACCGCGGCGCCGACCAGCGCCATCCCGAAGATGATCCGGGCCAGGGAGAGCAACCGGCCGCGGGCGACCAGCGGAGCCAGCCAGACCCGGCCCTCGGTCTCCCGACGCCAGTCCTTGCCGTCGGTGTCGGCGGGGTTGTCGGCGGTCCGCCAGACCAGCGCGACACCGGCGCCGGCGAAGGCCAGTGGCCAGAAGATCTTCTGCGAGACGCCCAGTCCGCTGCCCTGGACCAACCAGAGCAACCCGGTACCGAAGAGGCCGAGCGCGACCACGGCCCCCACATCGGCACCGTGCCGGCGCTTGCCGGGGCGCATGTTGCTGCGACTGGCCGATTCGAGACCGGGTGCCTTCTCCTCGGTCGGCGCCGGCGGCATCGTCAGCCAGAGCACCGCATAGACCACGGCCCCGATGAACTGCAGCAGGGTGAGCGCCACGAATCCGATCCGGATCACCATCACCGGCCAGCCGAGGTGGGCGGCGAGTCCGGTGCAGACCCCGCCCAGCCAGGCACCGTCGGCGACCCGGGTGGCGCGGCGACGGCCCTTGTCCTCGGTGGGCAGCAGCGCCGTCGAACCGTCGGCCGGGTGCTCACCGGGCCTGGTCGAGGAGCCGTCGGTGGACACCGGCACGGTCGGCTCGGGGAGCTTGTCCCGGCCGCCGGGGACGGTGTCGGACGGTTCTGTGGCCATGATGCATCCAGCCTCACACGCGTACCGCCCCCTGCCAACCGGGACTCCCCCGACCCGGCCCTGAGTCCGAGCCTTTTGGGGGTGATCCCCGATGGTCTGGGTTTCGCTGAGCGGGGAGGATGGCACCCATGGACCTGAGCACGCTGCGCCGCAGCACCACCGAGGCCCGGGTGGCCGGGGTGTGCGTGGCACTCGCCGATCGCTGGCGGGTCGACCCGCTGCTGGTCCGGTTGATGACCGTGCTGCTCGCCCTCTCCGGCGGCATCGGCCTGGTGCTGTACGCCGCCGCGTGGCTCTCGGTGCCCCGCCAGGGCAGCGACCGGGCCGCGATCGATCAGTTCATCCCCGGCGCCCGGCGCGCCCCGCGGACGTTGTGGCTGCTCGCGCTGGCCGTCGCGGCCCTGCTCACCGCGATGGCGGTCGGCAGCCTGCTCCCGTTCGGCATCGGCCCGGCGATCGTGGTCGGCGTGGTCTGCTATCTGGGTCTGCAGCGCTCCGGGCGGCTCGGCCGCCGGGACAGGCAGGCCGAGGTCACCGAGCAACCCGACGACCGGACGGCGATCCCGCCGGCGCCGTTCAGCGAACAGACCCGCTTCACCCGGGCGGCGTACGCCTGGCAGACCCGCGTCCAGGAGCATCTGGACCGGGTCGGTCGGTCGCAGCCGGTGGATCCCGCCGATTTCCCGCCCGCCGAGCCGGTACGCCCCAGCCGCCCGGTCGAGGAGCCCCAAGACCCCACCCTCGGCCTGCCGCCGCAGCAGGATCCGGGCTATTCGCTGGAGGCCTTCCTGGCCCACCCGGATCCGGTCGGGCTCTACGGGCCCGCCGATCCCGAACCGGCGACCGAACCGGTCGCCACCAAGGTGGCCCCGACCCGGCCGACCCGCCGCGACCGCCGGCGCGCCCGCTGGCGGACCCTGCTGCTGATCCTGCTGCCCGTGATCGGTGTGACAGCGAGCGATGTCTGGCTGAACCCGCCGTTCCACGCCTACCTGGCGGCGGCCCTGCTCGGTACCGGGGTGGCGCTGGTGTTCGGGGCCTGGCGGCCGCGGCCGCGTGGGTTGATCGCCCTGGGCCTGCTGCTCGCGGTGTCCACCGTCGGTACCGCCGCCGGCAACCAGGAACTGACCACCGAACCGACGCAGATCGTCTATCGCAGCGCCGCGGACCTGCCCCCCGGTGGGACGCGGGCGGATGTCGGCCCGATGATCGTCGATCTGTCCGAGTTCCGGATGAACGGTGACACCAGCCACACGATCGCGGTCGACGCCGGTCAGCTGCAGGTGATCCTGCCCGAGGACACCACGGTCCGGTTGCAGTGGTCGGTCGACGCCGGCGCCGCCACCCTGCCCAGCGGTCCGCAGCGCGGAGTGGATCTGAAGGGGTCCTCGACCGTGCAGCAGGGGCCACCCGGTTCCCCCACCCTGACCCTGGACACCCATGTCGATGTCGGCGAACTGGAGGTGCGACGATGAGTGCACAACAGCTGGAACCGCAGCGCCGCCCCGGGCGTACTCCCGATGTCGTCCCCCTCGCCGCGGGTGCGCTGTGCATCGCCGTCGCCGCGATGGTCCTGTGGGGCGCCTACGGCGGCCGGATGGACCGCGGCGTGCTCGGCGTGGCCATCCCGCTGCTGCTGGTACTCGTCGGCGCCGGCTGCCTGATGGTGCGCGGCCGCGGCAACTGATTTCCCCGATCCCCCGAAGATCCACCCGGACAACCGAATCGAGAGGACACCACCAATGAACAACTTCGGATCCAAGCGACTCACGCGCAGCTCGACCGACAAGATGCTGGGCGGCGTCTGCGGGGGCCTCGCCCAGTACCTCGGCGTGGATGCCACCATCGTCCGGCTGGTCGCGGCCGCGCTGATCATCTTCACCGGCATCGGGCCGCTGGTCTATCTGCTCGCCTGGGTGCTGATGCCCGCCGACGGTGGCAAGGCGATCGCCGAGGACTGGGGCAAGAAGGCCAACAGCTGGTACTCCCAGCAGCAGCAGAAGAAGAACGCCAACGGCGGCGGCCAGCCCTACGGCGGCACCGGCACCGGCACCGGCACCCAGCCGGGCCAGGGCGTCTACAACGGTGACGACCTGCGCTGACGGGCTGCGGTCCCGCGGATGACGAAGGCGCCCGGTGCACTCGCACCGGGCGCCTCCTCATTTCCCACGATCCCCGAGTAGGGCGCTCTGCGCCCGTGTCGAGGGGCGATGATCAGAGCGTGGGGAGCATTCCCTGCATGGTCTGGATCTCCGCGTTCTGGGTCCGGATGACGTCGTCGCACAGCTTCTGCACGGCGGCATTCTTCGAGGTGCGGCGCGCATTCTCGGCCATCTTCACCGCGCCCTGGTGATGGGCGATCATGCCCTCCACATAGAGCCGCTGCGCGGTCGCGGTGTCCGCCTTCTGCAGCTCATCGAGCTTCTCCGGGGACAGCATGCCGTCCTCCATGCCGCCCATCGAGTGGCCCATCTCCAGCGGCTGGCCCCAGTCGTTGAGCCAACCGGTCATCTGGTCGATCTCGGGCTGCTGGGCACCCTTGATCTGATTGGCCAGCTCGGCGAGGTCGGGGCGGACGCCGGGTTTGCCGAGCAGGATGTCGCTCATCTGCACCGCCTGTTTGTGGTGCGGGATCATCATCTGCGCGAACATCACATCGCTCGGTGCGACGTCGGAGGGCAGCGGCTTCGCCGACGGGGCCGCACTGGCCGGCATCGAGTGGCCGCCCCCACCGGATCCGGGCTGGGCGGATTCGCCGGAACTGCACCCCGCACCGAGCAGGGCGAGACCGATGAGACCGCCAGCCAGCAGCGTGCGGGGTCGGGTGGATCGGGAACGATCGAACATGGGAGAACTCCTTGTGTGCTTGAGGATCTGGCCGGTACGCCCGGCCGGGCGAGGGTGTTGCGCGCGTGCCGGCGCGAAACTTTTCGCGCGCGACAGCGCGACCCCTCAGGTCCTCAGTACGCAGAGTTCGGCCAGGCTGCGTGGCCGCAGCAGGAGTCGGTACGCCGGCAGGTGCCGACTGAGGCGTACCGGGTGGAGCCGGGTCAGCACCCGCAGCCGCGGGCGTACCAGCCAGAGCAGCAGACCCAGCACGAGCACCAGCAGGCAGCTCCAGAACATCCCGCCGGACTGCTGATGATCCTGCTCGGGAGCGGGAGCGTCCGTGGCGGGCATCGCCATCGGAGCCGACTCGCCCACCATCGACATCGCCATCGACCCGTGCGTACCGGTCGATGCGGCCGCAGTGTCACCGGTCACCATCCGGTGATGGCTGGAGAGCTGGTGCATGGCCAGCAGCCCGAACACCAGGGCGGCGATGATGCCGCCGGCCAGCAGCACCAACCGGGAACGGTTCCCGGGGCGACGGCTGGGGCGGATCGGCACCCGGCCAGTCTAGTGACCGGCCACGCAACCCGATGCAACCCTCCCCAGCGACGGCGGCACTGCCTAACGTCGCGGCATGACCACCACCACAGCACCCGCCACCATGCGCGCCGCCCGCTACTTCGGCAACCGCGACCTGCGGATCGAGGAGGTGCCGGTGCCCGCCGTGCAGCCGGGCACGGTCAAGGTGCGCGTCGAGTGGTGCGGCATCTGCGGCACCGACCTGCACGAGTTCGAGGACGGTCCGATCTTCGCGCCGACGCCAGACGCACCGCACCCGATCTCCGGGGAGTCGGTGCCGCTCACCCTGGGCCATGAGTTCGCCGGGGTGGTGGCCGAGGTCGGTGCCGGGGTGGAGGGCTTCAGCCCCGGTGATCGGGTGGTGGTGGAACCCTTCATCGTCTGCGGCGAGTGCGAGTTCTGCACCGCCGGTGACTACAACCTGTGCGTGCGGGGCGGTTTCATCGGGCTCTCCGGCGGCGGTGGCGGGTTCAGTGAGTTTGTGGTCGCGCCGGTCGAGCGGGTGTACGCGCTGGGCGACCTGTCGACCGAGGTGGGTGCGCTGGTCGAACCGATCGCGGTCGGTTACCACGCCGTCCGACGCTCCGGGATCGAACCCGGCCAGACCGCCGTCGTCTTCGGCGCGGGTCCGATCGGACTGGTGACGATGGCCTGCCTGCGGGCGATCGGGGTGGAGCAGGTGATCTCGGTGGAGATGTCGGCGATCCGCAAGGAGAAAGCGCCCGCCGCGGGTGCGACGCTGGTGCTCGACCCGAGCACCGACGACATCCCCGCCCGGATCAGGGAGCAGACCGGTGGCCTCGGTACCGATGTCGCCTTCGAGTGCGTGGGGCTCTCCCCGGCCCTGCAGGCGGCACTGGACTCGACCCGCAACGGCGGCACGGTGGTCAACGTGTCGATCTGGGGTCACAAGGCGGAGATCGACATGTTCGGCCTGGTGATGCGCGAGCTGAACCTGATCGGCACGAGCGCCTACTGCGGCGATCACGCCGCGGTGATCGAGCTGCTCCAGCAGGGGCGGATCGACGCCGAGCAGTTCATCACCGGCCGGATCGGCGTCGAGGACATCGTCGACGGCGGTTTCCGCCAGCTGATCGAGAACAAGGACGAGAACGTCAAGATCCTCGTCCACCCCTGACCCCGAGAGGACCACCCCCGATGAGCAATGTCCACGTCACCGGAGCGGCCCGCGGCATCGGCCGCTCGATCGCCACCCGCCTCGCCCGGGACGGGCATCGCGTCGCCGTCTCCGACCTGCCCTCGATGAGTGAGGAGTTGGAGGCGACCCGCGCCTCGCTGCCCACCGTCGAGAACGGCGAGCACGTCGCGCTGACCGGGGATGTATCCGACCCCGATTCGGTGCGGGCGCTGGTCAGTGACACCGCGGCGGCGCTGGGCTCGTTGGATGTGATGGTCGCCAACGCGGGTATCGCACAGACCAAGGCGCTGTTGGAGGTGTCCGCGGCGGAGTACGACCAGGTGCATGCGGTCAATGGTCGCGGGGTCTTCCTCTGCTACACCGAAGCCGCCCGCCAGATGATCCAGCAGGGCACCGGCGGCAAGATCATCGGTGCCGCGTCGATCGCCGCCCACAAAGGATTCCCGCTGTTGGGTGTCTACTGCTCCAGCAAGTTCGCTGTGCGGGCGCTGACCCAGGCGGCCGCGCAGGAATGGGCCGAGCACCGCATCACCGTCAACGCCTACTGCCCCGGCATCGTGGACACCGCGATGTGGGAGCAGATCGACTCCGACCTGGGTGCGATCAATCAGGTCGGCAAGGGTGAATCGATGGCCGCGATGGCAGCTGGGATCACGCTCGGCCGGGTGTCCACGGGTGAGGACGTCGCCGGCCTGGTCTCCTATCTCGCCGGCCCCGACTCCGACTACGTCACCGGTCAGTCGATCCTGGTGGACGGTGGGATGCTCTTCGTCTGAGTCGGAGCCCCCACCTCGCCCACTCATCGCGATCCAGCGAATCCTGAGTGCATGCCCCCAGTCCTACAGGGCTCGCTGGATGGACCCAGGGTTCGCTGGATCGCCGAGGGCGTGGGGCAGGGTTGGCCGATCCCGCCCGATGGTGTGGAATGAAGTTCCATGACGATTGTGCTGGGGGCCTATCCCGCGAGCCCTGCGCCGGATTCGGACGACTTCGCGGAGTTCCACCGACTGCTCACCGGGTTGACGCGGGTGTCCGGCCTGGAGCTGCCCACACATCACCTGGCCGACCCGGCCGCCCGCGCGGTGCTGGCCGCGGTCTGCCCGCCGACCTGGCGGCACGTGGTGACCAGCTTCCCCGAGACCATGCTCGCGATGGCCGCAGATCCGGTGGTCGGGCTGGCATCAGCCGACGAGACCGGTCGCCGGCGAGCGGTCGACGCGACGCGGCGGCTGGCCGACCAGATCGCCGACTTCGTGGCGCGGGGTGGCACGGTGAGCCGGGTGCTGCTGCATTCGGCACCCCGGGGTGGCAGCGCCGAGGCTCTCGACCGCTCGCTGGGTGAGCTGTCCGAATTCGACTGGAGCGGGGCCCGGCTGGCCATCGAACACTGCGATGCCGCGGCCCCGGATCACCCGGCGGAGAAGGGATTCCTCGGCCTGGCCGAAGAACTGACGGTGCTGGCGAAGCATCCGGAGGTCGGGATGCTGATCAACTGGGGGCGCTCCGCACTGGAGGGCCGCAGTGTCGGGACCCCGCTCGCCCACCTGCGGTCGGCGGAGCAGGCCGGGAAGCTAGCCGGGCTGGTCCTCTCCGGTGCGGCCGCGATCGACAATCCGTTCGGGGCGGCCTGGACCGACGGCCATCTGCCACCGGCAGCGATGGAGGCGGCCTCGCTGATGGATGCCGCGGAGATGACCCGCTGCCTCGCCGAGCTGCCCGCCGATGCCCTGCTCGGGTTGAAGATCCGGGTGAGCGGGGACCCCGACGGGATCGAGATCGGTGAGCGGGTGCGGCGCTTCGAGCAGGCGCTGGACCTGGTCGCGCAGGCCGGCAGCCGCTGAGGCGTACCCCTCCCCTAGGCTGCGGCCATGAGCGAGAACCCCACGTCCGAGGACATCGACCAGCTGGCGGCCGACTACTGGGAGGCGCTGATGGTCGCCGAACCGACCTGGCGGCATCTGCAGGGTGAGCTCACCCATGTCGGCGATTTCGAGTCCGCCGGCCGCCAGGCCGAGGACGAGCACGTCACGACGTTCCGCGACTTCGCCGAACGGGCCGCTGCGGTGCCGACCGACGGGCTCAGCGATGACCAGCGGGTCACTCGGGAGACCCTGATCTTCGAGGCGGGCACCCGGGCCGATCTGTTGGAGGCCCGACTGGCCGAGCATGCGGCCGACCCGGTGTTCGGCATGCAGGCGTCGCTGCCGGTGGTCGCCGGGATGCTCGGCGTACCCGATGCGACGGTGGCCGAGGCGATGCTGACCAAGGCCGAGGGTGTGGGCCGCTACTTCACCGAGCTCGCCGAACGGCAGCGCGAGGGCGTCGCGGCAGGGCGCGTGTCGCCGGCTTTTGCCGTGCAGGCGACGATCGAGCAGCTCGATGCCCTGCTGGCCACCCCGGTCGCCGAGGATCCGGTGCTGACCGCGATCAACCTGCCCGCGGAGGTCGACGCCGAGCACTGGCGGCGCCGCTTCGCGCAGGTGCTGGAGGAGCAGTTACGCCCGGGGCTGGCGGCCTACCGCGATGTGCTCCGCGACGAGGTGCTCCCGGTGGCGCGGCCCGACGACCGGGTCGGCCTCACATTTCTTCCCGGCGGTGACGATGCGTACGCCCGCACGCTGCGGTTCTTCACCACCACCGACAAGACGCCGCAGGAGATCCATCAGATCGGGCTGGATCAGATCGCAGCGCTCGCCGACGAGTACCGGGCACTCGGGCCGGAGGTCGCCGGAACCGACGACCTGCAAGGGATTTTCGACGCGATGCGGACCGATCCGGCGCTGCACTTCAAGACCGGTGAGGAACTGGTCGAACAGTCCAGGGTCGCGATGGCACGCGCCTGGGAAGCGATGCCGGACTGGTTCGAGACGCTGCCCCAGGCGCCGTGTGCGGTCGAGGGGGTGACCACCGGTGCGAAGGCGTACTATTTCCCGCCGGCCGCGGACGGCAGTCGCGGTGGCACCTTCTTCATCAACATCGACGATCCGACCTCGTGGGGGATCTTCGAGCTGGAGTCTTTGGCTTTCCACGAAGGGATTCCCGGGCATCACCTGCAGTTGACGATCGCCTCCGAGCTGCCGGATTCGGTGCCGGCGATCCGCAGGTACAGCGAGAATGCGGCGTACGCCGAAGGCTGGGGTCTCTACACCGAGCGGCTCGCCGACGAGATGGGACTCTATTCATCGCAGGTGCAGCGGCTCGGGATGCTGTCGGCGGATTCGCTGCGGGCCTGCCGACTTGTCGTCGACACCGGCCTGCACGCGCTCGGCTGGTCGCGGCAGCAGGCGATCGACTACATGGTTGAGAATTCGCCGATGACCGAGGGCATCTGTCGACCGGAGGTCGACCGCTACATCGTCTCCCCCGGCCAGGCCTGCTCCTACATGATCGGCCGGTTGGAGATCCAGCGGATGCGCGCCGAGGCCGAATCCCGGGAGGGGTTCGAGATCAAGAAGTTCCACTCCGCCGTGCTCGACGGCGGCGCGCTCCCGCTGAACGTGCTCGATCAGGTGGTCCGCGCCCGGGTCTGACCCACCGACGTTCATCGAGTAGCTCCGGATGCGAAGCGCAGCGGAGCAATGCGGAGCGTGTCGAGATGAACCCGTCAGCTCGCTCGGTAGTGCACGTACGCCGTGCCGTTGCCGAAGATCCGCTGTTCGACGAGTTCGAGGTCGAGTCGGACATCCTCCGGCAGCGCGCGCAGCCCGCCGCCGACGACCTTGGGCACGATGAAGAACCGGAAATCCTGCACCAGGCCTGCCCGGATCGCCGGGGCGGCGGTGGTGGGTCCGAAGATCTCCACCTCACCGGGGGCCGCGGCCACGATCCGCTGCAACTCACCCGGCTCGAGGGTCGGCAGCAGGCGTACCCGCTCGGGCGCGAGGTCGGCATCGGTCAGCGTCGAGGACACCACGACCCGCTCCAGGTCGCGCCAGCGACGGGCGAACTCCTGCTCGGCGGGCTGCCAGGTCTCGTCACTGGGATCGGTTTCCCAGTACTTCATCAGCAGGTAGGTGTTGCGGCCGAGCACCTCGGTGGACACTGCGGCGATCCGCTCGACGTGGACGTCGAAGACCTCGGTGTTCGGCGCCGACCACTGGAAGTCACCGCTGGCGTCGGCGGCGTACCCGTCGATCGACATCGTTGCGGTGTAGCTCAAGGTGCCCATGGCCGGCTACCTGTTCACTCCCATTCAATCGTGCCCGGCGGCTTGGAGGTGACGTCCAGGACGACCCGGTTCACCTCAGGGACCTCGTTGGTGATCCGGGTGGAGATCTTCTCCAGCAACTCATAGGGCAGCCGGCTCCAGTCGGCGGTCATGGCGTCCTCCGAGGAGACCGGGCGGAGCACCACCGGGTGCCCGTAGGTGCGCCCGTCGCCCTGGACCCCGACCGAGCGGACGTCGGCGAGCAGGACCACCGGGAACTGCCACACGTCGCGGTCCAGGCCGGCCCGGGTGAGTTCCTCGCGGGCGATCGCGTCGGCATCGCGGAGCAGTTCGAGTCGGTCGCGGGTGACGGCACCGACGATCCGGATCGCCAGCCCGGGGCCGGGGAACGGCTGCCGCCAGACCATCGCCTCGGGCAGGCCGAGCTCGGCGCCGACCGCGCGCACCTCGTCCTTGAACAGCGCCCGCAGCGGCTCGATCAGGGTGAACTGCAGGTCGTCGGGCAGGCCGCCGACGTTGTGGTGGGATTTGATGTTGGCCGCGCCCTCGCCGCCGCCGGATTCGACGACGTCGGGATAGAGGGTGCCCTGGACCAGGAAGTCGATGCCCTGGTCGTCGGCGATCTCGCGGGCGGCGGCCTCGAAGGTCCGGATGAACTCGGTGCCGATGATCTTGCGCTTCTGCTCCGGGTCGCTGACCCCCTCCAGCTTGCCGAGGAACTGGTCGGCGACCTCCTTGACCACCAGGTCGACCCCGGTCGCGGCGACGTAGTCCTGCTCGACCTGTTCGGCCTCGCCCTTGCGGAGCAGGCCGTGGTCGACGAAGACGCAGGTCAGCTGGTCGCCGATCGCCTTCTGCACCAGCGCCGCGGCGACCGCGGAGTCCACACCGCCGGAGAGCGCGCAGAGCACCTTGCGGTCGCCCACCTGGGCGCGCACCGCTTCGACGGTGTCGGCGACGATGTTCGCCGGGGTCCAGTCGGGCTTGCAGCCGGCGATGTCGAAGAGGAAGGATTCGAGCACGTCCTGGCCGCGTTCGGAGTGCCCGACCTCGGGGTGCCACTGCACGCCGGCGAGCTTCTTCTCGGTGTCCTCGAACGCGGCGACCTCCGCACCCTCGCTCTTCGCGAGCGTGCGGAATCCCTGTGGTGCCACGGAAACCGAGTCCCCGTGGCTCATCCACACGTTCAGCGAGGCGGGCAGGTCGGCGAGCAGCCGGCCGGCGTCGGTGATGGCAGCAGGCGTACGCCCGAACTCCCGCAGTCCGGTCTTGGCGACGTCGCCGCCGAGGGCCAGGGCCATCGCCTGGAAGCCGTAGCAGATGCCGAAGACCGGTACGCCCTGGCCGAACAGCTCCGGATCCACCTGGGGCGCCCCAGGGGCGTACACCGAACTCGGTCCACCCGAGAGGATGACCGCCTTGGGTCCCTTCGCCAGGATCTCCTCGACCGTCGCCGTGGACGGCATGATCTCGGAGTAGACGCGGGCCTCGCGGACCCGGCGGGCGATCAACTGGGCGTACTGGGCGCCGAAGTCGACCACGATCACCAGGTCGTGGTTCTGCTCGGCGACTGCCTGCTCGGGTGCGGGCTGGTTCTCGGGGACCGACATGGCGGTCAGTCTAGTGAAGGTTTCACCGCTCCAATGCCGCTGCGATCTCGGCCTGCGCACGGTCCAGTTCGGCGTCGTCGAACTGCTTCGCGGCGGACTCGCTGAGCTGGAATCCGGACATGTCGTCGGCGCCGAACACATGGATGTGCAGGTGCGGCACCTCGAAGCCGGCGACCAGGGTGGCGGCCCGTGCGGTGCCGGCAACCGGCTTCACCGCCTGACCGACCCGCTGGGCGACAGCGCTCAGGTGCTGCCAGAGCTCGGGATCGCAGTCGGTCCACTGGTCGATCTCCTCGATCGGGACGACCAGGGTGTGGCCCAGCGACATCGGCTGGATGGAGAGGAACGCCACGACGCGGTCATCGCGGTAGACGAAGCGGCCGGGGAGCTCGCCGTTGATGATGCGACTGAAGATCGTTGCCATGGCCCGAGCCTATGCCCGAGCATCCCCGCCTACGCCACCCGCCCGGCATGGCAGGATCGCCGACATGGCAACCGCACGGGAGCTCGCCCGGGAGCAGATGAACGAGCGGATCCTGGAGCTCGGCCGCCGCCAGCTGGCCGAGGTCGGGGCCGCCGGGTTGTCGGTACGCGCGCTGACCCGGGAGCTGGGCGTGTCCTCCTCGGCCGTCTATCGCTATGTCGCGAACCGCGACGAATTGTTGACCCGGCTGATCGTCGACGGTTATGACTCCCTCGGGGAGGCGGTGGAGCACGCGGGCGCGAGCCGTGGCAGTGCGTCGGCCCGTTGGCGCCGCTGCTGTGCCGCGATGCGCGAGTGGGCCGAGCAGAACCCGCACCGCTGGGCGCTGATCTACGGGTCGCCGGTGCCCGGTTACCAGGCCCCGCAGGACACCCTGGCCCCCGCCGGCCGGGTCGCGCGGGTGCTGGCGATGCTGCTGCAGGACGCCGGGGCCCGGCCGAGACCGCCGATGGCCCGACCCGAACGGCGATTGCTGGGCAATCTCGAGCAGGCGGCGGCGCTCTTCGACACCGAACTGGACGGTGCCACCATGCTCGCCCTGATCTCGGCGCTCACCCGACTGGTCGGCACGCTGAGCCTGGAGCTCTCCGGCCACCTGGTCGGTACCGCCGAGCCCGCCGAGGCGTACTGGTCCTGGCTGGTCGAGGAGCTCGCCCACGAACTGGGACTCGCCGATCCGGACGGCTGAGTCTGCCCGCCACCGGCCCGGTCGGTTCGACCACTTGGTGACCCACGCACCCGGGCTTCGACTCGCTGGCGCTCGCTCAGCCGACGGGTGGGGTCGCTCAGGAGACGCGGGCCGTCCGGGTACCGCGCTGCAGGTCGATCTCCAGCGTGGCACCGTCGATCGAGACGTTCCACACCGGATCCCCGGAGGCCACCTTGACGAAGGGATTGTCGATCCGGCCGGGGGCCCGCTGGTCCACCGAGCGGCCGTCGACGGTGAAGAAGCCGCTGCTGCCATAGGCCATCAACCCGGCCGACGGTGAGCGGAACTGCACGTCGAAGCCCAGCGCGACGCCATTGGCCGACCCGCGCGGGGTCACCGCGGGTTGGGAGTTCTCCAGGGCGGTGACGAACGCGTCGAAGGACCCCCACTGGCCCCGGTCCCCCACCTCGGTGATCCAGACGTTGTCCGCACCGCCCGCGGCGACCAGGTCGTAGGGCCGGTTCAGCCCGGCGGGGTTCGGGGCGACCGGGGCGAACTCGGTGGGCCGATAGGACCAGAGCCCGACGTAGCCGTCGCCGACCCGGCCGATCGTCCAACCGCCGACCCGGCGTACCTCCTCGAAATGCTGGGTCGGGAAGTAGGCGTGGGTGATCGGCAGATAGTTCGCATCGGCGTTCGCGGCGTCCTGCCCGGGCGGGAACCGCGGTGCATAGATGTTGATCGCCGCGCGATCCTGCTGGGCGGTGCGCGGCATCGTCAGCCCGCCGTTCCAGTAGAGGTCGTCATCGGCCCACCGGCCGCGGTTCGCACCCGCCCGGTCGGGATTGCCCGGCTGGGTGGTGAAGACCACCGCATCGGGCGAGAGGGTCGCCTGCCAGGCGTGGTACTGCCGCCCGACACAGCCGGGCCGATAGTCCTGCGCGGAGGAGAGCATCGCGTTCGCACTGCGCCAGGTCACCGTCGAGACCTCCGACAGCAGACCGGCGTTGACCTGACAGGCCAGCGCGTATGCCACGTACTGCGCGCCCTCGACATTCGCGGTACCGGGCTGGCGCAGCAGCGGCCGGATCGGCTCGAACAGCTGGGTCCGCCACAGCTCCTGCTCACGGATCGTCTGCAGCGAGATCGGCACGACCTGCCAGGCCGTCATCGCCCCCCGGTCCCACCAGAACTCGACGTCCTCGGGCCGGGAGAAGCTCGTCCCCGGCGGCGGTTTCGGGGTGGTCGTCACCGGTTGCGACGGGTCGAGCGCCACCCCCATCCGCTGCTTGTCGGTGAACGCCTGGGGTGTGCGGGCGATCCGCTCGATCGCGATCGGCAGCCGATACTTCGTGCCGGTGGCCAGCAGCAGCGCGCCGAAATCGACCCAGTCGGCGTACCCCTGTGGATTGCTCTGGAAGAGGAAGTGGACGATGTCGCGGGTGTTCTGATCCGCGGCCCGCGACTTGTCCTTCATGTAGGAGCGGCCGTGGGTGACGCCGAAGTTGCCCTGCAGCTGCCCGGTCGCCAGATCGAGGAAGAAGACGTCCAGCATCGCGGTGGCGCGGGCGGCGATCTCGGGGTCGCCGTATTCGGCGAGCAGCAGCAGCGGCTGGATGTCCTCGGGATAGTAGACATCGGAGCGCCACTCGCTGAACCCCCAGCGGGCCTTCTCATCCAGCCAGCGCACGACCCGCTCCCGGCCGCGATCGGCGTGGCTGCGCCCGGTCTCCCCGGTGACCGCGAACCGTTCCTCGGGCAGCGCGGAGCCGGCCAGGTATTCCAGCGTGTGGGTGATGATCCGGTGGTTCTCCGACCAGAACCACTTGTGGTCGATCATCCCGTTCGGCCGCGGATCGGTGTACCAGTAGCGGAATCCCAGCAGCCGCTGCTTCAGCGCATCCGACAGTTCGGGTGACAGCTTGTCCCCCTGGCTGCGCCAGAGCAGGAAGACCCGCATCAGGTCGAAGTCGCTGGTGTCCTGGTTCTGGTCGATCTTGGCGAAGATCTCGCGCAGGTCGGCCGGTCGGAACTCGGCCGGGTCGATCCGGAAGTCTGGTTCGAGAGCCGCCCGGGCCAGGTTGGCGGTGACGCTCTCCAGATTCGATCGGTCCAGTCGCTGCGTGGCCTGCTGGAGGTACGCCCGTTGCCGGGCGGCCCAGGTGGCCGGGTCGATCAGCCCCTGGTCCGGCGGGGTCGGCGGGGTGATCGTGCAGCCGGCGACGAACAGTGCGAGCACCGACAGCACCAGCAGCAGCCGGCGGGGAAGCAGACCGGGAGAACGCACGCGCTCCAGTGAACCAAACGACCCCCACCGAACCCATCCGACAGGGGCCTGCCCACCGCACCGCGGGCAGAAAATGTCCAGATTCCGGACGGACTTGGAATAGCACCCGTCATTGCGGTTGTTTATGGAGCTATGACGATCTTCGAGGACGTGACCAAGCTCATCGGACGAACCCCGCTCGTGAAGCTGAACCGGGTGGCCGGCGATTCCCAGGCGAACCTGGTCGCCAAGCTGGAGTTCTACAACCCCGCCAACAGCGTGAAGGACCGGATCGGTGTCGCGATGATCGACGCCGCCGAGGCCTCCGGTGAACTGAAGCCGGGCGGCACCATCGTCGAAGCCACCTCCGGCAACACCGGGATCGCGCTGGCCATGGTCGGCGCCGCCCGCGGCTACAAGGTCGTGCTGGCGATGCCGGAGACCATGTCCGCCGAGCGCAAGGCGCTGCTCCGGGCGTACGGTGCCGAACTGGTGCAGACCCCGGGCTCCGAAGGCATGAAGGGCGCGGTGAACAAGGCCGAGGAGCTCGGCGCCCAGGAGGGCGCGGTGCTGGTCCGCCAGTTCGCCAACCCGGCCAACGTCGAGATCCACCGCAAGACCACCGCCGAGGAGATCTGGTCCGACACCGACGGCAAGGTCGACATCGTCGTCGCCGGTATCGGTACCGGCGGCACCATCACCGGCGTGGGCCAGGTGCTCAAGGAGCGCAAGCCCGAGGTCAAGATGATCGCCGTCGAGCCCAAGGAATCGCCGATCCTGTCCGGCGGCCAGCCCGGCCCGCACAAGATCCAGGGCATCGGCGCCAACTTCGTGCCCGACATCCTGGACCGCGACATCTATGACGAGGTGATCCCGGAGGACGTGGCGACCGCCAAGGAGTACGCGCGCAAGCTCGCCACCGACGAGGGCATCCTCGCCGGCCTGTCCGGTGGCGCCGCGGTGGCGGCCGCCGTCGAGGTCGCCAACCGGCCCGAGAACGCCGACAAGACCATCGTGGTGATCGTGCCCGACTTCGGCGAGCGCTACCTGTCCACGGTCCTCTTCGAGGGCCTGGTGGAGTGACCCATCAGCCCGACGCAGCCTGACGAGCGGACATGACCATGCACCAGCGAGCAGACGGCGACCCCGGCCGCCCCAGCGCCTCGAACGCGGGCGAGCAGACCCCGCGCCCGGGGTTGTTGCGGCGGCTCGCGGACCGCTTCACCGAGGACCTGCAGGCGGCCCGGCGCAACGACCCGGCCGCGCGTTCCACCGCGGAACTGGTGCTGGCCTATCCCGGGCTGCACGCGATCTGGATGCACCGCGCGGCGCATGCGCTCTGGCAGTCCGGCGAGTCCGGCAAGCTGCCGGCGCGCGTGCTCTCGCACGTCAATCGTGGGCTGACCGGGATCGAGATCCACCCCGGCGCCACCATCGGTCGGCGGTTCTTCATCGACCACGGGATGGGCGTGGTGATCGGCGAGACCGCCGAGATCGGCGATGACGTGATGCTCTACAACGGCGTCAACCTGGGCGGCCGCACCCTGCAGAAGGTGAAGCGGCACCCCACCCTCGAGGACGGCGTGGTCGTCGGCGCCGGCGCCCGCATCCTCGGCCCGGTGGTGGTCGGCAAGGGCGCCGCGGTCGGCGCGAACGCCGTGGTGACCCGGGACGTACCGGCCGAGCACACCGCGGTCGGTGTCCCGGCCAGCGCCCGCAGCCGTGCCCAGATGGCGCTCGCGGAGCCCGAATACATCATCTGAGCCACACTCACGCTCATCGAGTAGCGAGCCATGCGGAGCCTGCGGAGCAGTGGCTCGCGTGTCGAGATGATCGCGCTCACCCCTGGGTGAGTCGCTGGAGTCCTGCCCTCAGTTCGTCCAATGCGGGCTCCTCGTGCAGGACCAGGAGCCGGTAGACCAGCGCGCCGGCCACCATGTCCACCGTCAGCGCCGGGTCGGCGACCTGCCACCGGCCCTGGTCATTGCCCCGGCGGAGCGCATCGATCGCGGCATCGCGGAGCGGGTCGATCAGGCGCCGCCGATAGCTCGCGGCAACCTCCGGTCGATCGAGCAGATCGATGCCGACCTGCAGCAGCGCCGGCCCCAGCGGAGCCGTCAGCGCGGCGTGCACGGCCACCAGCAGCGCATCCAGGTCCGCACCGGGATCGGTGCTGGGTGTGGGGTCCAGATGTCCGACCGTGTGCGCCATCGCATCGACCGCCAGCTCGGTGAGCGACGGCCAACGTCGATAGATGCTCGACTTCGGTACGCCGGCCAGGCGCGCCACGTCGGCCACCCGCAACCCGCGGAATCCCTTCTCCCGCAGCAGGTCCACCGTGGCATCGATCACCTTGGCATCGAGACCGGGGTCACGTGGCCGGCCAGCTGGAGACGTCACCGGTCCACCCTAGAACCGCGCGACGATTTACGCTACTGTCAGTAGCGCTACTAATGGTCGCGAAATGAGGTCGCCATGAAAGCCATGAACCGCAGCACCACCAGCACCGCCGGGTTCTTTCTCGCCTGGCTCGCCCACGACCTCGAAGAAGTCATCACCTACGTCGAGAGCACCCGCCGGCTGCACCGGCGACTGCCCGGCTGGTTGCCGACCCCGCCGGTTCCGGACCAGCTCCAGGTGAACGTCGCAGTGGCCGCGATGGGGACGGTCGTGTCGGCTGCCGCCGTACAGGGCGTACGCACCGGTGGCAGGTCACAGTTCTTCCAGGATTCCCTGTGGGCATTCGGCATGCACGGTTTCGGGCATCTGGCCCTCAGCGCGCTGACCCGCGGTTACACCACCGGCGTGCTGACCGCACCGACCGTGGTGATCCCCTTCTGGTGGTGGGCCACCCGCACCCTCGAAACCGCGGGCGCGACTCAGCGACCGCGCCACGGTCGGGCCGTCGCCCTGCTCCTGGGAGCACTGGTCGGCGCGCACACCCTGGGGCAGCTCGCCAGCCGGTCCCGCCTAGGCTGGGCCGGTGCCCGAGGGTGATGTCGTCAAGCGCTCCTGCGCGGCCCTGCATGCCGCACTGGCCGGGCAGCAGCTGACCCGCGCGGAGTTGCGCGTACCCGAGTACGCGACCGTGCCGCTGGTCGGAGCGACGGTGCTCGAGGTGGTCGCGCGCGGCAAGCACCAGCTGACCCGCTTCGACAACGGGCTCACCCTGCACACCCATCTGCGGATGGAGGGCGGCTGGCGGGTCGTCCGGACCGGCCGCACCCCGCGCGATCCGGCGTACCAGATCCGGGCGATCCTTGGAAACCCCACCCAGACGGCATTCGGGCTGCGCCTGGGGGTCACCGAGGTGATCGAGACCGCCCACGAGGACCGGGTGGTCGGGCATCTCGGCCCCGACCTGCTCGCCGACGATTTCGACGCCGACGAGGCGCTCCGCAGGCTGCGCGCCGACCCCGCGGTGCCGATCGGCGAGGCCCTGTTGGACCAGCGGAATCTGGCCGGGATCGGCACCTTCTATCGCGCGGAAGTCCTTTTCCTGCAGGGAATCCATCCGCGTACGCCGGTCGCTGACATCGAGCGGTTGCCGCGGCTGGTGACCCGCGCCCGGCAGTTGCTGCAGGCAAACGCGGCCCGGCCCTACCAGGTGACCACCGGCCGGAACCGATCCGGTGAGCGGACCTGGGTCTTCGAACGAACGGGCCGGGCCTGCCGACGCTGCGGCACCCGGATCGCCGAGGAACGGTTCGGCCCGGTGGGCAAGGAGCGGCTCAGCTACTGGTGCCCGAGCTGCCAGCCGGATCGTCGCTGAGCTCCACAGGCAAGTGGGTCGTGTGACCAACGATCTGTGTGAATCTCGGGGTATCGGCCCTCTCCCGCGGCTAGGCTGATCTGATCGAGCCGCGCACACCCCCCGCCGGCTCACCAAGGAGGACCATGGCTGAAGAGAACGCCTGGCGGATTGTCGGCCAGCGCGGGCTGACCGCCAGAATCAAGGGTGAGATCCTCAGAGTGATGACCGAACGCCGGCTCAGATCCGGTGACCGACTCCCGGCCGAACGGGAGCTGGCGGCCCTGCTGGGAGTCAGTCGGCCGTCGGTACGCGAGGCGATCAGATTGCTGCAGGCCGAGGGTCGGCTCGATGTCCGGCACGGATCCGGCGTCTTCGTCACCGAACCGGAGACCCAGGAGCGGTTGCGCCGGCAGCTCTCCCCCGCGACCGATCTCGACCTGCTCTATGACATGCGTGAGGTGCTGGAGGTGCCGGCGGCCCGGTGGGCGGCCGAGCGCCAGTTGCCCGAGCTCGCCGAGGTACGCCGGGCCTTCGACGCCCTGGACAGCTACACCCGCAGCGACGCGATCGACTTCGACGAGCTGCAGCGGCTCGACATCACCTTCCACACCCGGATCGTGCAGGCCTCGGGCAACAACCTGCTGGTGCAGACCCAATCGGTGATCTACGACCTCATCCTCGACGGGATGCGCTCCACCCTGCTGGCACCCGGCCGACTGGAGGCCTCCCGCGCCGACCATGCGGCGATCCTGGCCGCACTGGAGGCGGGCGACCCCGAGGCCGCCGCGGCCGCCTCATACGCACACATCCAGGCCGCCCGGGCCGCCGCGACCGAGAATCCCGAGCAGCTCACCCGACGACCGACCGGTTGAGGGGCGATACCGGCGATCAGTCCGGCCGGAGTTCCGCGGCGATCTTCTGGTGGTGGCGGACCACCTCGCCGACGATGAAATTCAGGACCTTCTCGGCGAACTCCGGGTCGAGCTTCGATTCCTCGGCGAGTGCCCGCAACCGGGCGATCTGCTGCTGCTCCCGTTCCGGGTCGGCGGGGGGCAGACCGTACGCCGCCTTCAGCTCGCCGACCCGTTGGGTCACCTTGAAGCGCTCGGCCAGCAGATGGACCAGCGCGGAGTCCATGTTGTCGATGCTGCCGCGCAGTCGGTGCAGCTCGGCGTACGGGTCACTCATGGACGCCACTGTAGGCCCCGGGTCCCGGAATCGGGGGGCTTGCCCAAATGCCTCGACACAGACTTATAGTCAGTCAATGTAATGGGCAACAAGCGTCCCGAACCAGCCCCACAGGAGGTGACGCGGATGTCATCGACGGCCAGCACCACGAGCGACCGCCCGATCAAGAGTCAGATCCCAGCCAGGATGCACAACATGCCCTGGTCGAGGTTCCACTGGATGGTGATCCTCGGCCTGGGTACCGCCTGGATCCTCGACGGCCTGGAGGTGCAGTTCGTCTCCCTGGCCGGTTACAAGCAGACCCTCGGGATGGACCCGACCTGGGTCGGATTCGCCGGTACCGCCTATCTGCTCGGTCAGGTGAGCGGCGCGCTGATCTTCGGCCGGATGGCCGACACCCTCGGCCGCAAGAAGCTGTTCAGCCTGACCCTGGCGGTCTATCTGATCGGTTCCGGACTCGCCGGCCTCGCCCCGGCCGCGCCCCCCGGACAGACCTCCGGCCCGCATCTGGGGATCTGGATCTTCCTGATCTGCCGGTTCATCGCCGGCATGGGCATCGGCGGCGAGTACAGCGCGATCAACGCTGCCATCGACGAGCTGATCCCCGGCAAGTACCGCGGCCGCGTCGATCTGGCCATCAACGGCACCTACTGGGGTGGCGCGCTGATCGCCGCCGCGGCCAGCTTCTTCCTGCTCAACCCCGACTACGTGCCGCACGACTGGGGCTGGCGGATCTCCTTCTTCATCGGCCCGGTGCTCGGCATCATCATCATCTTCATGCGCCGACACATCCCGGAGAGCCCGCGTTGGATGGTGACCCACGGTCGCGCCGAGCAGGCCGAGCGGATCGTCGCCGGCATCGAGTCGGAGGTCACCTCCTCCGGGCGGCAGCTGCCGAAGATCGACGACTCCACCGCCGAGTGGGTGAAGCCGCGCGAGGGCCTGAAGCCCAAGCAGTTGGCGTACGTCTTCTTCAAGCTCTACCCCACTCGCACGGTGCTCGGCATCACGCTGATGATCACGCAATCCTTTCTCTACAACGCATTCTTCTTCACCTACGAGGGAGTGCTGGATCAGTTCTATGGCAAGCCGGCGAACATCGCGGCGGTCTATTTCCTGCCCTTCGCGGCCGGCAACCTGCTCGGCCCGTTGCTGCTCGGGCACTTCTTCGACACCATCGGTCGGCGCAAGATGATCGGTGGCACGTACGCGGTGGCGGCGATCGTGCTGCTGATCTCGGCGTTCCTGTTCCGCGCGGAGATGTTGAGCGCGGGCGGGCACGTGGCGCTGTGGTGCGTGTCCTTCTTCTTCGCCTCCGCGGGTGCCTCGGCCGGTTATCTGACGGTCTCGGAGATCTTTCCGCTGGAGGTACGCGGGCAGGCGATCTCCTACTTCTTCTCCGTCGCCCAGGCGGTCGGTGCGACCGGTCCGGCGATCTTCGGTGCACTGATCACCGCCTCGGAGGAGGCCAACAGCCGCACCCCGATGTTCTGGGGTTACATCGCCGCCTCGGTGGTGACGTTGATCGGTTCGCTGGTGGCCTTCCGGTTCGGGGTGGACGCCGAGGGCAAGGCGCTGGAGGAGATCGCTCCCCCACTGAGCTCCTATGACGAGCACGGCAATGAGACCACCCGGTTGCCCGTCTGATCCCATGAATCCCTTCACAGGCAGGAGTTCGCGATGATCGACAAGCCCTATCTGGTGGTGGTCGGGGTCAGCGCCACCTCCAAGTCACCGCACGCACTGGAGTGGGCGGTGGCCCAGGCGGCGGCCGCCGGTGGGCGGGTGCTGGCGGTCCGTGCCTGGCGGGTGCACTCGCCGATGGCGACACCCTCGGGGCCGGCCACCGGCCTGCTGGAGGATCCCGCCGGGGTCGGGCACGAGGCCGAGGTGCAGCTCGCCCGCGACGTCGAGGAGGTGCTCGGCGCCCAGCATGGGGTGCAGACCCTGGTCCGCCGCGGCAGCACCTTAGAGGTGCTGCTGGAATCCTCGCGGGATGCGGATCTGCTGGTCGTCGACGCGCCGCGGCAGCTGATCGCCGGGCCGATGTTCGCGCACCGGCTGGTGTACGCCGCCGACTGCCCGGTGGTGGTGATGCCGCCGGCCCTCACCAGCGCCGACACCCCACCCTCGGCGCTCAGCCGGTTCGGCCGGGCCGTCGGCTCGGCGGCACTGCGGGCCGCGGGCACCGCCGGTCGGCCGGGTTATCGGGTGCCACCGCGCGGCTGAGTACGCTCAGCGGGTAGGCCGCCATGCGCAGCGAAGCGGAGCAATGGCGGCCGGGTTCCCACGCTCATCGAGTAGGACGCCATGCGCAGCGGAGCGGAGCAATGGCGGCCGTGTCGCCACGCTCATCGAGTAGGCCGCCATGCGCAGCGGAGCGGAGCAATGCCGGCCGTGTTCCCACGCTCATCGAGTAGGCCGCCATGCGCAGCGGAGCGGAGCAATGGCGGCCGTGTCGAGATGAAGCAGAGCCCCTCCCACCAACTTCATCCCGGTGCCCCGAGGTCGGCTACCGGGGGCAGGTCTGATCGGGTTCGCTCCCCTTCGCGGTTCAACTCTCACTCTGCGGCCTGCATACAGTCCGCGAAGTGGGAGATGAGCCGCGGAGTGGGATCGGCCGGCCCCGGCGGGCGGGACCCACCCCGATCAGCGGGCCTGTGAAATTTGCGGCTCGATCGCAGGATCGACCGATCTGGGCGCCGATTGGGAATCGAGCCGCAGATTTCGGTGGGCTGAGCGAGCGAGAATGTGCGTCCGCGGGCTGTCCGCGTGACCCCCGGTGGTCCCGTGCGCTGCTCCAGGGGTGCAAACCGGTGCTCGACCAGTGATCACTGACCCGCTCGCTGCGCGTACTACTCGAGGAGCGTGGGCAGGGGCCTATCGTGAGCCGCATGCGAGAGGCCTTCGGAGCGCGGTTCGATGTCGGGGTCGGCTATCTGAACTCGGCGAGCATCGCGATCCCGCCGCAGCAGACCCTGGCCGCGGTCACCGAGGCCGTCGCGGCCTGGGGTCGCGGCGGCGCCCTGTCCGGTGATTTCGACGAACCGGTCCGGGTCGCGCGGCAGGCGTACGCCGACCTGGTCGGGGTGTCGGTGGACCGGGTGGCGATCGGGCCGTCGGCGTCCGCGCTGATCGGTCTGGTCGCGGCCAGTCTCCCCGACGGGGCCCGGGTGGTGGTCGCCGAGGGCGACTTCACCAGCGTGCCCTGGCCATTCGCCGCGCAGGCCGAGCGCGGGATCGGCGTACGGGAGGTGCCGCTGGACGCCATTGCGGAGGCGGCTCGGGAGGCCGACGTGGTCGCGGTCAGCGTGGTGCAGTCCTTGGACGGGCGGGTCGTCGACCTCGAGGGGCTGCGGGCGGCCGTCCGTGATACCGACACGATCGTCGTCCTGGACGCGACCCAGGCGGTGGGCTGGCTGCCGGACCCGCTGGACTGGGCCGATGCGGTGATCGCGGCCGGGTACAAATGGCTGCTCAGCCCGCGCGGCTGCGCCTGGGGCGCCTTCTCCGAACGGCTGGACCGGATTCGTCCGGTGGCCGCCAACTGGTACGCCGGCGCGGACCGGGCCACCTCGATGTACGGGATGCCGCTGCGACTGGCCGACGACGCCCGACGGCTGGACGTCTCACCGGCCTGGTACAGCCACGTCGGGGCGAGTGTGTCACTGCCCTGGCTGGCCGGTCTGGACCTCCCCGCGGTCCGCGATCACTGTGTAGGCCTGGCCGATGATTTCCTTGCCCGCTTGGATCTCCCGCCGCAGGGCTCGGCGATCGTGGCGATCGACTCCCCCGACCCGGCGGCGATCGAGCGGCTCCGGGAGGCCGGTGTCGTCGGCACCGCGCGCAGTGGCCGGCTCCGATTCTCCTTCGCCCTCTACAACACCGAGGCCGATGTGGACGCCGCGGTCCGCGCGCTCCGGGCGGCGTACTGATTCATCGGGCGTACTCACCGGGCACCGTCAGTTGACGACGACCTCGACGCGCTGGAATTCCTTGACCTCGGTGTAGCCGGTGGTGGCGAGGGTACGCCGCAGCGCGCCGACCAGGTTCATCGACCCGTCGGCGACGGTGCTCGGGCCGTGCAGGATCTCATCGAGCGAACCGAGGGTGCCGAAGTGCGTCCGCTCACCGCGCGGCAGGTCGGCGTGCCAGGCCTCCGCGCCCCAGTGCCAGCCGCGGCCGGGCGCCTCGCTGGCGCGGGCCAACGGGGAACCGACCATCACCGCATCGGCACCGCAGGCGATCGCCTTGGCGATGTCGCCGGAGCGGCCGACGGCACCGTCGGCGATCAGGTGCACATAGCGCCCACCGGATTCGTCCATGTAGTCCCGCCGGGCCTCCGCCACATCGGCCACCGCGGTCGCCATCGGCACCGAGATGCCGAGCACGTCACGGGTGGTGTGGGTGGCGCCGCCACCGAAGCCGACCAGCACGCCCGCGGCCCCGGTCCGCATCAGGTGCAGGGCGGCCTGATAGGTGGCACAGCCGCCGACGATCACCGGCACATCCAGGGCGCCGATGAACTTCTTCAGGTTCAACGGTTCGCTGCGGCTCGATACGTGTTCGGCCGAGACCGTCGTCCCACGGATCACGAAGAAGTCCACGCCGGCCGCCTCGACGGTCTGCGCGAACTCGGCGGTGTTCTGCGGGGACAGCGATCCCGCGACCGGTACGCCGGCATCGCGGATCTGCTTCATCCGCTCGGTGATCAGCTCGGCCTTGATCGGTTCGGCATAGATCTGCTGCATCCGACGGGTCGCGGCGATCGGGTCCTTGTCCGCGACCACCTCGGCCAGCAGCGGCACCGGATCGTCGTAGCGGGTCCAGACACCCTCCAGGTTGAGCACCCCCAGACCACCGAGTTTTCCCATCAGGATCGCCGTTTCCGGCGACATGATGGAGTCCATCGGCGCGGCCAGGATCGGGAAGTCGCACTCGACGGCATCGATCTTCCAGCGCAGCGACACCTCCTCGATCCCCCGGGTGCGCCGGGACGGGACGATGGTGATGTCGTCGAAGGCAAAGGCGCGCTGGGCACGTTTGCTGCGACCGATGTCATACATGAAGGAGATCCTCGCAGAGATTCAGTTGTTGGCGGTGTAGTTCGGGGCTTCGACGGTCATCTGGATGTCGTGCGGATGGGATTCCCGCAGCCCGGCGGAGGTGATCCGCACGAACCGGCCCTTGGCGTGCAGCTCGGGGATCGAGCAGGCGCCGGTGTAGAACATCGACTGCCGCAGGCCGCCGACGAGCTGGTACGCCACGGCGGCGAGCGGACCGCGGTAGGCGACCTGCCCCTCGATGCCCTCGGGCACCAGCTTGTCATCGGAGGTGACATCGCCCTGGAAGTAGCGGTCCTTGGAGTAGGAGGCCTTGCGGCCACGGGCGGCCATCGCACCGAGCGAACCCATCCCGCGGTAGGTCTTGTACTGCTTGCCGTTGATGAAGGTCAGCTCACCCGGGGACTCCTCGCAGCCGGCGAGCAGGGAACCGAGCATCACGGTGTCGGCGCCGGCCACCATCGCCTTGGCGATGTCGCCCGAATACTGCAGGCCGCCGTCGCCGATCACCGGCACCCCGTATTCGCGCGCAGCGCGGGCGGCGTGGTGGATCGCGGTCACCTGGGGTACGCCGACACCGGCGACCACCCGGGTGGTGCAGATCGAACCCGGCCCGACACCGACCTTCACCCCGTCCGCACCGGCCTCGCAGAGCGCCTTCGCCCCGGCGTACGTCGCGACATTGCCGCCGATGATGTCCACCCCGGCCGCCGCCTTCTCGGCCTTCAACCGGCGGATCATCTCGATCACACCCTGGGAGTGGCCGTGGGCGGTGTCCACCACGATCACGTCGACACCCTCCTCGACGAGCGCCATCGCGCGCTCCCAGGAGTCACCGAAGAAGCCGATCGCGGCACCGACCAGCAGCCGGCCCTGGGAATCCTTGCTGGCATTGGGATATTTGTCGGACTTCACGAAGTCCTTGAGCGTGATCAGGCCCTTGAGCCGATCGTCAGAGTCGACCAGCGGCAGCTTCTCGATCTTGTTGGCGGCCAACAGGTTCATCGCCTCGTCGCTGCTGATGCCGACCTCACCGGTGACCAGCGGCATCTTGGTCATCACGTCGCGGACCAGCCGGTTGGGGTCGCTCTCGAAGCGCATGTCACGGTTGGTGACGATGCCGAGCAGCTTCAGGTTCTCATCGACGACCGGGACACCGGAGATGCGGAAGTGGCCGCACATCTCGTCGACCTCACCGATGGTGGCGTCGGGGGAGATGGTGATCGGCTCGGCGATCATGCCCGCCTCGGACCGCTTCACCTGATCGACCTGCGAGGCCTGCTCGGCGATCGACATGTTGCGGTGCAGGATGCCCAGGCCACCCTCACGGGCCATCGCGATCGCCATCCGGGACTCGGTGACGGTGTCCATCGCCGAGGACAGCAGCGGGATCTTCACCGAGACGTTCCGGGACACCTTGGAGGTGGTGTCGGCACCCGAGGGGATGACATCGGATTCGTTGGGTTGCAGCAGCACATCGTCGAAGGTCAGGCCGATCTCGGCGAACATCGACGGCACGCCCGTCGGATCCAGAACATTGCCGGCGGACAGCTCATCAGCCACGCGAGCACCCTTTCACGCGATCAGTGGGGAGACCGCTGACGCTGCGGCCTGGAGAACAGTGTCAACCCATCCTACCGCGCGTCGCCGAGTCGGCGAGCGTCGGCAAGCGCGCCCCCGCTCTGGAAGAGCACCAAGGAGAAATCCCGCGTAGCAATCCTCCGCGACGCCGAATCCCGCGTGGATTTCGACGACTGCGATGAAGAGCGGGGATTGGGCGCGCGGGCGCGAGCCGACAGGCAGGCCAGATCAGACGGCGAGCACGGCCGCCAGGGCCTCCGGCAGCTTCGGGTGCCGGAAGGCGAATCCGTTCGCGTGCAGGGCCGCCGGGCGGATCCGGTTGCTGGTCAGCAGTGCCTCCTCGACGAGCTGGTCGCCGAAGGCGAGCCGCAGCGCCGGCAGCGGGACCGGCAGCTTGGTGGGCCGGTGCAGCTGCCGGCCCAGTTCGTCGGTCAGCTCGGCGTTGGTCACCGGGAACGGCGCGGTCAGATTCACCGGCCCGGAGACGTCATTGATGAGCAGATGCTCGCAGGCCGCGACGTGGTCGGCGAGGGTGATCCAGGGCAGCCACTGGCTGCCGTCCCCGAGCCGGCCGCCGAGCCCGGCGCGGAACAGCGACAGCTGCTTGCCGAGGAACCCGCCGCGGCGGTCGAGGACCAGCCCGGTGCGCAGCAGTGCGGTGCGTACGCCGGCGCGGACGGCCTCGGCGGTGGCGGCCTCCCAGCGCTGGCAGACATCGGCGAGGAAACCCTCCCCCTCGGGCGCGGACTCATCGATCTCGCGGTCACCGGTGTTGCCGTAGAAACCGACCGCGGAACCGGAGAGCAGCACCGAGGGCCGATCCTCGGTCGCCATCAGCCTGGCCAGGGTACGGGTGCTGTTCAGTCGGCTGGCGAGCAACTCGTGGCGCCGGCTGGCGGTCCAGCGGCGGTCGGCGATCCCGGCCCCGGACAGGTTCACCACCGCGTCGATGTCGGACAGCCCGAGGCCCTCGACGTAACCCGCCGTCGGATCCCAGCGGCGCTCGGTGGTCGTCGACGCGGGCCGGCGGACCAGGCGTACCACCTCGAACCGGTTCTCCAGCCGAGATGCCAGCGCCGTGCCGATCAGCCCGGAGGCACCGGCGATCGCGATCCGTTCGATGCTCATCCGACACTCCTCATCCCCACGACCTCATCCCACGACGGCGGCCGGCCGCTCCTCGGCCGTCTCGGCCTCGGGGGCCGGTTCCGGCACGATCTGCAACCGGGTGCTGTTGGCCCAGAAGATCCAGCCGAGCGCCGCGCCGACCAGGTAGCCGACGATCGGGCGCATGCCGTAGTACTCGAGGCCGCCCTCGACGACGATGAACAGGATCATCACCCCGATGAGCGCCCGGAACAGCCGATTCGGGTACCGCAGCATGCCCACATAGATACCGCCCCAGAGCAGATACCAGACGTGATATCCGGCACCACTGAAGGCGATCGCGGAGAAGCCCCAGGTGAGCCAGCGGATCGGGTGGTCGCGCCAGCTGCGGTCGGTCTCCGGCAGCTCGGCACCGGCGACCTGCTGCACCGAATGGTTGCGTACCCGCCGTCCGATCCAGACGTCGGGGAAGAAGTAGCGCCAGGCGAGCACCCCCAGCATCAGTACGCTGAGCACGGTCGTCACCCGGGACAGGAACGGCAGCAGGCCGTGGCGGATCCCGACCCAGTTCAGCACCGGCCCGATGAACTGCTCGACGATGCTGGCCGGTGACATTCCCCAGGTCAGCTCACCGATGTTGGCCGCGTGCCGCCAGCCCATGAACTCGAAACCGATGGCCAGCGAGACGGCGGTGAACGAGGCGGCGGCCAGGCCGCAGCTGACCAGGCTGCGACCGATGATCACCAGCAACCGGCGGCCGGGGGCGAGGTCCTTGAGCCGGGCCGCCACCGGCAGCAGCCCGATCGCGAACGCGGCGATGATGCCGGGTTGCTTGAAGGTGGCGCCGACGCCGACCAGCAGCGCACCGACGATCATCCCGGGCGTACCGAAGCGCAGGGTGCACCAGATCGCGACCAGCACCAGCGCGACCATCATCGCGTCGTTGTGCATGCCGCCGACGAAGTGGATCAGCAGCAGCGGGTTGAGGATGGCGAACCACTTCGCGAGCTGGACATCGGCGCCGAGCTGCCGGGCGACCATGGGCACGAAGGCGGCGATCACGGCCACCGCGATCAGGATCGGGATGCGCATCGCGATCACCGAGATCAGCCCCTGGAACCCGGTCGCGACCGCGACCCAGTACTGCACCAGCAGCGCGAACGGCGGATAGATCGAGGTGGTGCCGCGCCAGACCTTGTGCACGTTGATCGCGAACGGCCCGCCGGCCTCGGTCAACCCGACCTTGTAGGGGTCGAGGCCCTGATGGATGATCCAGCCCTGGTCGGCGTAGAGGAAGGCGTCGGAGGAGAAGATCGGCGGCGCCAGCAGCACCGGCAGGCTCCACAGCACCAGGACCCAGGAGTGGTTCAGCAGCGGCACGCGGGCGGGGCGGAGCTTGAGCCAGGCCCAGATCAGCAGCGCCAGGCCGATCGCCATCAGCGCCCGGCCGACCTGATATTTCAGGACGCTGCGCAGGATCCGCAGCGGGGCGATCTGGTCCAGGGAGGCGTTCGGCACGAAACCGGGGGTCATCACCGCGATGCCGATGCACAGCATGCCGAGCATGCCGAGCAGCACACCGGGAATGCGCAAGGTGGCCACCAGCCCCGGGGGGCGCGCGTCAACCGTCTGCACCGACCCCGACTGCTGCACGTGTTTCCTTCCTGTCCGCTCCCGCCTGTGATGCTAGCCGCGCCGCGCCGGTGGTTCGAGCGGCCGCGGGTCTCGCACCGATTCTGTGTCGGAACTGCAATCTGGGGGTACGCCGGATCAGGCGCGTCGCAGGGTGGCGAGGAGGGCCCGGAGTTGGGGGCTGGGGTGGTCCGGGCGCCAGGCCAGCCCGATGCCGAGGTGCGGTTCGGGGGCGGTGAAGCGTCGCATCAGCAGGCCGCGAAGGCGGGGTACCCGGGCGCGGTCCAGCAGCCCGATCCCGGCCCCCTCGGCAACGGCCGCGAGCAGATGGTCGGCATCCGGTTCGTCGTGCAGTGTGGGGAACGGCCCGGCCCCGAAGAGCTGGGCCAGCAGCGCGGCATGGGCGGCGGGGGCCTGTCGGCGCGGCCAGCAGAGCACCACCTCCTCGAGCAACCATGCAGACCGGATCCGCCGTGAGCGGGCCAGCCGGTGGCCGGTGGGCAGGACCGCGACCACCTCGGACTCGGCGAGCGGCTCGACCCGAAGACCGGGCCGCTCGATCGGCGTACGCACGATCGCGGCGTCGAGATCACCGGTGGCCAGCCGGTCCAGATTCCAGGCCGTCCAACCGACCTCGGCGCGCACCTCGACACCGGGGTGCTGCCGGCCGAAGGCCGCGAGCGCCGCCCGGGCGACACCGGCGCCGTCGGAGCGGGTGTGGGCGATCCGCAGCACGCCGGCCTCGCCGTGACCCACGGCGGTCACCTCGGCGATCAGCGCCTCGTAGGAGGTGACGAGATCCCGGGCGCCGTCGGCGAGCCGCTGTCCGGCGGCGGTCAGGGTGACCCCGTGCGGACCGCGCTCGCACAGCTGCACGCCGAGCTGGCGCTCCAATCGCTTCACCTGTTGGGAAAGCGCGGGTTGGCTGAGCTGCAGGCGCTCGGCCGCGCGGGAGAAGTGCAGCTCCTCGGCAAGGGCGACGAAGTACTGCAGGCGTTCCAGCTGCATGAGCGCCATGATAAGCACAGCTAATCGCAGCGGTAGCAATCGGTATTGGCATCGGGCGGTGTCACCGGCACACGGTTGAGGCATGGAACTCACTGCGTCGAATGCCCCCACGGCCGCCGAGCGGACCCCCTGGCCACAGCACGCGCTGGTGCATGCGGTCTTCTTCGCGATGGGCGCCGAGCTCTTCCTGGTCCCTCCCCTGCTGGGGCTGATCGCCCGCGATTTCGGGGTGGGTGAGGCGAGCGCGGCCTGGGTGATCAGCGGTTACGTGCTCGGGTACGCGGTGTCCAGTCCGCTGCTCGCCGCACTGACCGAGGGGCTCAGCCCCCGCCGGGTGATCCTGGCCGGCGTCGCCATCTTCGCCCTCGGCGATCTCGGCTGTGCGCTGGCGCCGACCCTGCCGGTTCTGGTGGCCGCCCATGCGGTCAGCGGGATCGGTGGCGGGCTGGCCGCGCCGGCGATCTGGGCCCTGCTCGGGGAGACCGCGGCCGCCCACCAGAAGGGTCGGGCGATCTCGGTCGGTGCGGCGCTGTATGCCGGCGGGCAGATCGTCGGTGTCCCGCTGGGCAGCCTGCTGGCGGCGGCCACCGGGTGGCGGCTGCCGTTCGTGGTGATCGCCGGCTGGTTGGCGATCAGCTGGCTGGCGATCGCGGTACGCCTCCGCGACCCGGCCGGTGCCGCGCGCCCGCGACGGACCCGGGGCGCGGCGATCCGGGCCTCGCTGGGGCTGTGGCGGTACCGGGACTTCCTCGGGACACTGGCCGCCACCACGTTGACCCAGGCGGCGCGGATCGGGGCGTACAGCTATGTCGGGGTGATCTTCGGTCAGCGTTACGGCTTCGGCCTGGCCGCCCTCGGTGCGCTGGGTGCGGCGGTCGGTGCGGGGTCGATGTCCGGGTCGCTGCTGGCCGGCCCGGTGATCGATCGGTGGCGTACCACCGGCCGGCCGCTGGCTGCGCCGTTGATCGGGTGGGCGGTGCTGCTCGCGGCCGCGATCGTCGGCACGCTGGCGGTCGATGCGGTGGTACCGGCGGTGCTCGGTCTGCTGATCTGGTGCGCCGCCGGTGGGGCGTGCTACAGCACCGCGCAGGCCATGCTGGGGATCACCTTCAGCGACCGCCGGGCCGCCGCAGTGAGCTGGAACAACGCCTCGATGAACGCCGGTGTCGCGGTCGGTACCGCGCTGCTCGGCACCCTCGCCCTCGGGTCGGCGGGGTTCATCGCGGCCGCCGCCGGCCTCGCTGGGCTGGGCGCCCTGGTCGCCGGCTGGCTCACGCTGCTCAGCGTCCGCGGTGACCGTTCCAGCGCCGGGGTGGTCGGGCCCGCCAGGTCCCAGTCGAACACCCCGGTGAGCCGGTCCCCGTCGAAGCAGACGTTGTAGGGCGCCAGGTCGTTGTGTCCGATACCGCTCGCCTGCGGCGGCCCGGGAATGCTATCCGCGGTTACCGAGTGGTCGAACCCCAGAATCCACCCCGCGTACTTCGCCGCGAGCCGCAGACCCGCATGCTCTCGTCGGACGTGGATCACGAGGGACGCATTCTGGGGTTCGACCATGCGGTCAGGACGATCTCGACGGCCTCGGTCGGCGAAGTCTCGCAGGTGTCAATCACCAGATGATTCTCCGGCCAGGGTTCGTGGGGCCGATCCGGCACGGTCTGCCAGGACGGGTTCTGCAGCCCCTCGTTGTCGATCGATCGCGATTCGAGCCGGCGAACGCTTACGGCCGATCTGACAGTGTGCGGCAGCGGAAGTGTGCATAACCCCTGACATCTTGCGGCGGGGGTGGGGGTGATGGGGCGCGCCGCGCGCGAGCCGACGAGAAACAGCAGGGCCGCCCCGGTACGAACCGGGGCGGCCCCACGTGAGAACCGGAAGGCTCAGCTCAGTGGCTGTGGTCCTCTTCCTCGTCGTCCTCGGGCTTCTCCACCACCAGGGTCTCGGTGGTGAGCAGCAGCGAGGCGATCGAGGCGGCGTTGGCCAGCGCGGAGCGGGTGACCTTGACCGGGTCGATGACACCGGCGTCGATCAGGTTCCCGTATTCGCCGGTGGCGCCGTTCCAGCCATCGTTGGTCGGCAGCTCGGCGACCTTGGCGCAGACGACGTAACCCTGCTCGCCACCGTTCTCGGCGATCCAGCGCAGCGGCTCGACGACCGACTTGGCCACGATCCGGGCACCGATCGCGTCGTCACCGGAGAGACCCAGATCGCCGTCGAGGACCTTGGCGGCGTGGATCAGCGCGGAACCGCCGCCGGCCACGATGCCCTCCTCGATGGCCGCCCGGGTCGCCGAGACGGCGTCCTCGATACGGTGCTTCTTCTCCTTGAGCTCCACCTCGGTGGCGGCGCCGACCTTGATCACGCAGACGCCGCCGGCGAGCTTGGCGACCCGCTCCTGCAGCTTCTCGCGGTCCCAGTCGGAGTCGGTGCGCTCGATCTCCTGACGGAGCTGCGAAACGCGCGCCTCGACCTCGGAGGACTCCCCCGCACCGTCGACGATTGTGGTGTTGTCCTTGGTGACGACCACGCGACGAGCGCGGCCGAGCACCTCGAGCCCGACCTGGTCGAGCTTGAGGCCCACCTCGGGAGAGATGACCTGGCCGCCGGTGAGGATCGCGATGTCCTCGAGCATGGCCTTGCGGCGATCACCGAAGGCCGGGGCCTTGACCGCGACCGAGGTGAAGGTGCCGCGGATCTTGTTGACGACCAGGGTGGACAGCGCCTCACCCTCGACGTCCTCGGCGACGATGAACAGGCTCTTGCCGGCGCCGATGACCTTCTCCAGCAGCGGCAGCAGCTCGTTCATCGAGGAGATCTTGCCGCTGTTGATGAGGATGTAGGGATCCTCGAGCACGGCCTCCATGCGGTCGGCATCGGTGACGAAGTAGGGCGACAGGTAACCCTTGTCGAACTGCATGCCCTCGGTGAACTCGAGCTCGGTGCCGAAGGTCTGCGACTCGTCGACGGTGATCACGCCGTCCTTGCCGACCTTGTCGAAGGCGTCGGCGATCAGCTTGCCGATCTCCTCATCGCGGGAGGAGATGGTGGCCACCTTGGCCATGTCGTCGGTGGACTGCACCTCGCGCGAGTCGGCGTGCAGCTGCTCGACGACCTTCGCCACGGCGGCGTCGATACCGCGCTTCAGGCCGACCGGGTTGGCACCCGAGGCGACGGCCCGCAGGCCCTCGTGCACCAGGGCCTGGGCCAGCACGGTGGCGGTGGTGGTGCCATCGCCGGCGATGTCGTTGGTCTTGGTGGCGACCTCCTTGGCGAGCTGGGCGCCAAGGTTCTCGTAGGGATCGTCGAGCTCGACGTCACGAGCGACGGTCACGCCGTCGTTGGTGATCGTGGGGGCGCCCCACTTCTTGTCGAGCACGACGTACCGGCCCTTGGGACCGAGGGTCACCTTCACGGTGTTGGCGAGGACGTCGACGCCACGCTCGAGCGAGCGCCGCGCCTCCTCGTCGAACTGAAGGATCTTGGGCATGTATTACTCCTGGCTCACTTGGAAACGACGGCGAGGATGTCGCGGGCATTGAGGAGCAGCAGCTCCTGCCCGTCGTACTTGACCTCGGTGCCGCCGTACTTGGAGAAGATCACGACATCGCCCTCGGCGACGTCCATCGGTACGCGCTGACCCTTGTCATCGACGCGACCCGGGCCGATGCTGAGCACCTTGCCCTCCTGCGGCTTCTCCTTGGCGGTGTCCGGGATGACCAGACCGGAAGCGGTGGTCTGCTCGGCCTCGAGCGGCTGGACGAGGACGCGGTCCTCGAGCGGCTTGATCGTGACTGCCACGTCAGGCCCCTTTCATGTTTGGGGATTTCTGGTTGTCCACAGTCCCGGGGCGTCGTCGCGGGTGCCGTCCCAAGCTGCTGGCACCCTCGCCTCGAGAGTGCCAACTCTGAATCTACCGTCGCGCTGGCACTCGGGCAACCCGAGTGCCAAAACCGGTTCCGAGTACGCCGACCACGCCGCAGCGATATAACACGTTGGTAACGTCTGATAACGGTATTACTCCTAGTCAGCCGCCGACTGAGCACCTGGCGGTGTACCTGAACGGGTCCTCATGGCTCGGACCGACCGATTCGGCGTCCTAAGGTGGATCGGTCCGCCGGAGTACGCCGCACCCC
Source organism: Enemella evansiae (assembly GCF_002250705.1). Classification (GTDB taxonomy): domain Bacteria; phylum Actinomycetota; class Actinomycetes; order Propionibacteriales; family Propionibacteriaceae; genus Enemella; species Enemella evansiae. The sequence continues at coordinate 21,033 of NZ_NMVP01000035.1, read as the reverse complement.
CCGTGGCGCCTCGCCCCATCCGGCGGCCGCCCGGCTTGGCGTACCGCACAGCCCGCCTGCCCGGAAGGAGCCCGCGTGACCGTGACCGCACCAGATGGATCACACCCCACCGACGAACCATTTACCCCGTCCATCGTCGCCCAAAACCTCTACAAGTACTTCGGTCGCGATGAGGCCACCGTCGCCCGCCGGATCAGGGCCGGTGACTTCGACCCGACCGGTGTCGCCGGGACGGCCGCCGTCCTCGACGCGAGCTTCGAGGTCGCCCGCGGGGAGACCTTCGTGGTGATGGGACTGTCCGGCTCCGGCAAGTCCACGCTGATCCGGATGCTGAACGGGCTGAACACCCCGACCGCCGGCACCGTGCTGATCAACGGCGCCAATCTGACCACCGCCGATCCGGCCGAACTGCGGCGGATCCGGCGCGATGAGATCTCGATGGTCTTCCAGCATTTCGGCCTGCTGCCCAACCGCAACGTGCTCGCCAACGTCGGCTACGGCCTCGAGGTGCGCAAGGTCCCCCGCGCCGAGCGCGAGGAGCGGGCGGCGTACTGGATCTCCCGGGTCGGTCTGCAGGGTGTGGAGACCAAGCTGCCGAGCGAGCTGTCCGGCGGGATGCAGCAGCGGGTCGGTCTGGCCCGCGCGCTGGCCGCCGAGACCGACATCCTGCTGATGGACGAGGCCTTCTCCGCCCTCGACCCGGTGATCCGCGCCGACCTGCAGAGCCAGCTGCTGGAGCTGCAGGAGGAGCTCGGCAAGACGATCGTGTTCATCACCCACGACCTCAACGAGGCGATGCGCCTGGGCGACCGGGTGGCGATCATGCGCCGCGGTGAGATCGTCCAGATCGGCACCGCGACCCAGATCCTGACCAACCCGGCCAACGACTACGTGTCCCGCTTCACCGCCGATGTGGACCGCAGCCGGGTCCTCACCGCCGGCATGGTCGCCGACGACACCGCCCCCGATTTCGCGGCCGACACCCCGGCCAGCCAGGTCGCCACCGAACTGGTCCGGCTCGGTCACACCGCGGGTTCGGTACGCCGCGACGGCCAGTTCCTGGGGGTCGTGCTGCTCCGCGACGCGGTGGACGCCGACGGCACCGCCGCCGATCTGATCACCCCGCAGCATGCACCGGTGAAGCGCGGTACGCCGATCGGTGAGCTGTTCGGGGTGGCCGCGACCCAGGAGCAACCGCTGCTCATCTTCAACCGCCGCGGCGAACGGGTCGGGCTGCTCAGCCGGGACCGGATGCTCGATTCGCTGGCCACACCGGCCGAGGCGCCGACGGCCCCGCCCGCACCCACCCCGGCCCGACCGGCACAACCTGTCGAACCGGCCACCCCGAGCCCCGCCGCCACGAAGGGAGCTGCGCAGTGAACTTCGATCCGCTCAACCCGAGCTTCCCGGTCGGGGACGCCGTCGCCGACGCGATCGAGTGGTTGCAGACGAATCTGGCGGTCGTCTTCGACGTGATCCAGGGAGTGCTGGGCTTCCTCTACACCAGCCTCTCCGAGGGTCTGAACAGCCTGCCCTACTGGGTGGTCATCATCGTGCTGGCCGCGCTCGCCGGGTTCGCGACGCTGTCCTGGAAGCTCCCGCTGTTCACCGCGATCGGCTTCTACGTGATCCGCGGGTTCGACCTGTGGGAGCACGCGATGCAGACGATCTCGCTGGTCCTGCTGGCGGTGGTGCTCGCGCTGCTGCTGTCCATCCCGTTGGGGATCTGGGCGGCCCGCAACGACACCGTCTCCCGGATCGTGAAGCCGATCCTGGACCTGATGCAGACGATGCCGGCGATGGTCTATCTGATCCCGGCGATCACCATCTTCGGCATCGGCCCCACCCCGGGTGCGATCGCGACCCTGATCTTCGCCATGCCGCCCGGCGTACGCCTGACCGAACTCGCCATCCGCGGGGTCGACAAGGAGCTCGTCGAGGCCGGCCAGTCGTTCGGCGACACCCCCGGCCGGATCCTGCGCCGGATCCAGATCCCGGTCGCGCTGCCGACGATCATGGCCGGCGTCAACCAGGTGATCATGCTCGCCCTGTCGATGGTCGTGCTGGCCGGCATGGCCGGCGCCGGCGGACTGGGTGGCGATGTCGTCGGTTCGCTGAGCTCGCTGAACGTGCCGCTCGGCATCGACGCCGGCATCGCGGTGGTGATCATCGCGATCTATCTGGACCGGGTGTCCGCGGCCGTCACCAGCACCAAGCGGCGCTCCCGCCGCCGCACCACCGGGGACCCGGCGCAGGTCACCGAGGCCGACGCCGACAACCCCGCTACCGAGAAGACCTCCGGCAATGTCGCCGAACCCCACCTCGAAGGAAAGGAACTCCGATGAAGAAGAAGCACCTCGTGGCCCCCGCGGCCGTCCTCGCCGGCTCCCTGCTGCTGGCCGGCTGCGGCGCCTCGAACAGTGGCGGCGGCACCGCCGCCCCCGGCGGCTCCGGCGCCTCCAATGCCGCGACGGCCGACTACGCCAAGACCTGGGGCGAGTGCAAGCCCGGCAGCTCGGCGAAGAACGTCGCCGACATCCAGGGCGAGGACAAGGACAAGGACATCACCATCGGTGCCTTCAACGGCTGGGACGAGTCCTTCGCCACCGCGCACCTGCTCAAGGCGGTGCTGACCAAGGAGGGTTACAACGTCAAGGTCGACGCCTACGAGGCGGCCCCGGCCTTCGCCGGCACCGCCAAGGGCGATATCGATGTGATCACCGATGTCTGGATGCCGGTCACCCACCCGCAGTACCTGCAGCAGTTCGGCGACCAGCTGGAGCAGCTCGGCTGCTGGTACGACAACGCCAAGCTCACCATGGCGGTCAATGACAGCTCGCCGGCCAAGTCGATCGAGGACCTGGCGACGATGTCGGACCAGTACGGCGGCAAGCTCTACGGCATCGAGCCGGGTGCGGGTCTGACCAAGCAGACAAAGGAGAAGGCGATCCCGGAATACGGGCTGGACAAGATGCAGTTCGTCGTCTCCTCCACCCCGGCGATGCTGGCCCAGGTCAAGAAGGCCACCTCCGCCAACGAGAACGTCGCGGTCACCCTGTGGCGCCCGCACTGGGCCTACAGCGCCTACCCGATGCGTGACCTGGAGGATCCGAAGGGTGCCATGGGTGGCACCGAGGTGATCAACTCGGCGAGCAGCAAGAAGTTCGCCCAGGACAACCCGAAGGCCGCTCAGATCATCAAGAACCTGCAGCTGAACGACAAGCAGCTCTCCGATCTGGAGAACTTCATGATGAGCCCCGACGAGTTCGACGGCAAGGACAACGACGCCGCCGTGGCCAAGTGGCTCGAGCAGAACCCCGACTTCGCCGAGAAGCTGAAGTCGGGCCAGCTCGGCGCCGCCTGACCTACCTCGAGTAGCGGACCCCGGCGCAGCGAAGCCGGGGGAAGCGGGTCAAGATGTACGCCGGAACGCCGGTCGGTCTCCTCGGAGATCGGCCGGCGTTGTCGTTGGTACGCCTACCGATGCCCGGGAGGTGGCTTCGTCCCGATGCTCGCTCAGCCGACGGGTCTCAGCGGCCCGGGTGCACCATCGACTTGAGCCCGGCGGCGTGCCGGGTGCTGTCCAGGGATTCCTCCACCTGGTCGAGCCCGTAGTGCTCCCCCACCAGGCCGTCCAGATCGACCATGCCGGCGGCGGCCAGGTCGATCGCCGTGGCGAAGGTGTTGGCGTACCGGAACGAACCGATCACGGTCAGCTCGTGGTTCTGCATCAGGCCCATCGGGATCGCCACCTCCTCCGGGCCGCGACCGACCAGCACCACTCGGCCGGCGGGGCGGATCGCGGGGAAACCGCGACGCAGCGCCGCCGGTGAGCCGGAGCATTCGATGAACGCGTCGAAGTGGGTCTCCGGCATCCGGGACCGCATCGAGGTCATGTCCAGGACACTGGTGGCACCGACCGCGGCGGCCTGCTCCAGCCGCCCCGCGGACAGGTCGGTGACGGTGATGTCGGTGGCGCCGAGCGCCTTGGCGACCGCGACCGTGGTCAGCCCGATCGGGCCGGCGCCGGTGATCAGCACCCGGGAGCCGGCCCCGACATGGGCCTTGCGCAGCGCGGCCAACCCGACCGACATCGGTTCGATCAGCGCGGCCGCGTCGGCCGACAGCTCCTCGGGGACCGGGTGGGCGAAGTCCGCGGCCAGCGTCAGGTATTCCCGGAAGACACCGTCGTGCCCGGGCGTACCGAGGAAGCAGATCTGCTCGCACAGGTTGTACCGCCCGGCGTGGCACATCGCGCAGCGGCGGCAGCACAGCAGCGGCTCGATCGCGACCAGTTCCCCGATCCGATCCGGCGAGACCCCTTCGCCCACGGCGACCACCCGTCCCGAGGCGGTACGCCCCAGCACCACCGGTCCGCTGAGGGTGGTGTTGGTGCCGCGGCCGCGGGACCAGAGGTTCACATCGGAGCCGGAGACGGCGGCGGACTCGACCCGGAGCAGCACCTCACCGGGACCGGGTTCGGGCACCTGGCGTTCCTCGATGATGAGTCGGCGGGGCGCGGTGAGCACGCTGGCGCGCATCGTGCTGGGGATAGTCATGGCCCTCCTCGAATCGGTGCCAGCCTACCCAGCGCGGCGCACCACCAGCGCCCGCGCCCCATCGGGGGTCGGGGTGAGCACCAGGGTGGCCCGTTCGGGCCCGCTGGGCCGCAACCGACGGCGCAGCACGGCCGGGTCCAGGTCGAGGCCGCGCTTCTTGATCTCCAGGGTGCCGATCCGGTGCTCGCGGACCCAGGAGCGCAGCGTCTTCTCCTTGTACGGCAGCACCTCCAGCACCTCGAAAACCGTCGCGAACGGGCTGCCGACCGGCTCCTCGGCACTCAGATAGGCGATCTGGTCCGCCAGCCGGGTCGCACCCAGCTCGGCGGCCAGCGCCGGCACCGCACCGCTGCGGATCACCGCCGGGTCGGGTTCCAGCAGGTACGCCCCCACCCCGGTCACCAGCAGCGGCACCTCGCTGGCGACGATCCGCTCCCCCGCCGGCAGCAGCACCGCGGCACGGACCGGATCCGCGAGCACCGCGGAGGTGAGGGTCACCTCGACCGCGCTGCCGTCGTGGGAGATCCACTCGGCACCGACCCCGGTGGGGATGAGTCGGTGCGGCAGACCCGGGCCCAGCTTCAGCATCGCGCCCGCGCTGCGCTCCAGCAGTCCGGTCACGAAATCCCACGCTGGTTGGAAATCCTCGATCCGCCAGCTGCGCTCGGCGCCGCGGCGGCGGGCCGGATCGCCGAAGGCGACCTGGTCGGCGGCCAGCTCGATCTCCTCAGCGCGGGCGTGCCGGACGGTGACCCCGGGCAGGTCGGCGAGGTTGGCCCCGGCCAGCACGGCGGTCGCCTCATCGGCCTCCACCGCCAGCACCTCGAGCCCCGCCTCGGCGAACGCCCGGGCATCGCTGCCCAGCCCACAGCCCAGATCGGCGACCCGGCGTACCCCGGCCGCCACCAGCCGCGCCGCCCGCCAGCGGGCGACCTCGGGGCGGGTGGCCTGCTCCAGGCCGACCGGGGTGAGGAACATCCGCTCGGCCGCGGCACCGAACTTGGTGCGGGCCCGGTGCCGCAGGGCGGCCTGACCGAGCGCGGCGGTCGCCAGCTCCGGGTCGAAGTCGCGGCGCAGCGCGGTCGCGGCGGCCAGCGAGTCCGGATCGGGCTGGCCCATCGCGGCGGCCAGGGCCGACGGTTCGGCGACCAGCCGGCGGGCCAGCGCGGCGTCCACGCCCATCGCTCCGGGGCTCAGACCAGGACGCGGGAGACCGGCAGCCCGGAATCCGCGCCGAACTCCAGCCCGGACGGCTGCCCACCCCGCTCGATCAGCTCCGCGGCCAGGGCGGCGATCATCGCGCCGTTGTCGGTGCACAGCGCCGGTCGGGGCCGGCGCAGGGTGATCCCGGCGGCCGCGCAGCGCTCCTCCAGCAGGGCCCGCAGCCGCGAGTTGGCCGCCACCCCGCCGCCGATCAGCAGGTCGTCGATGCCGTGGTCGGTACAGGCGGCGACTGTCTTGGCCGACAGCACATCGCAGACGGCCTCCTGGAAGCTGGCGCAGACATCGTCGACCGGCACCTCGCGGCCGTCGCGTTCGGCCGTCTCGACCCAGCGCGCGACGGCGGTTTTCAAACCGGAGAAGGAAAAATCGTAACGGTGCTTGGCCAGATCGTGCCGGGCGGTGAGCCCGCGCGGGAAGCGGATCGCGTTCGGATCGCCGTTCTTGGCACGGGCATCGATCACCGGGCCACCGGGATAGGCCAGGCCGAGCAGCCGGGCCACCTTGTCGTACGCCTCCCCCGCGGCGTCGTCGATGGTGGCGCCGAGCTGGGTGATCTGGTCGATACCGTCCACCTTGAGCAGCGAGGTGTGCCCACCGGACACCAGCAGCGCGACCGTCTGGGCCGGCAGCGGGCCGTGGTCGAGCAGGTCGACCGCACAGTGCGCCGCCAGGTGGTTCACCCCGTAGAGCGGTTTGTCCAGGGCGTACGCCAGCGCCTTGGCGGCGGAGATGCCGACCACCAGCGCACCCATCAATCCGGGTCCGGCGGTGACCGCCACCCCGTCGATGTCGGAGAGCTTCACCCCGGCGCTGTCCGCGGCCCGGCGCAGGGTCGGCAGCATCGCCTCCAGGTGCGCCCGGCTGGCGACCTCGGGCACCACGCCGCCGAAGCGGACGTGCTGGTCGACCGAGGAGGCCACCTCGTTGGCGAGCAGCTCGCGGCCGCGGACCAGGGCCACCCCGGTCTCGTCGCAGGAGGACTCGATGCCCAGGATCAGGGGTTGCTTCACGACGCCTCCTCCAGCTCGGCGGTATCCAACTCGCGGCGCATGATCACCGCGTCCACGCCCTGACCGTAGTATCCGGCCCGGCGGGCGATCTCGGTGAACCGATGGCCGCGATAGAGCCGCAGCGCCGGCTCGTTGTCGTGGCGGACCTCCAGCAGCAACTCGGTGCAGTCGAGTTCGGTCGCGGCCGCGATCCCGGCGCTCAGCAGTGCGCTCGCCACTCCCCGGCCGCGCGCGGCGGGGGCGACCACGATCCGATTCAACTCGGCCACCTCACCGACGTGCTGCACCGTGGCGACGGCGTGCACCGGATCGCCGACGACGAGCACGATCCGGTTGTCGGCGGCGAGTTCCTCGGCCCAGGCACGCTCGCTCCAGCGTTCCTTCGCCTCGAAACCGGATTCCTCGAGGGCGGTGATGGCGGCCAGGTCGGCCGGCTCGGCGGGTCGGGTGGTCATCGCGGCGCCTGCTGGCCCTCGGGGCGCCTACCTCGCAGGCGCGGCCGGTTCGTCGGCAGCGCGGACTTCCGACGGGTGGCGACGGCGGCGTCGGGGCGGCGCAGATAGAGCGGCTCGGTCCCCGCGGCGGGCAGTCCGGTGTTGAGTGCGGCGAGCAGGCCGGCGTCCAGGTGGTCGATCGGACCGGGCTCGCCGGTCACCAGCACCGCACCCGGCCCGACCACCGGCAGCGCGGGCAGGTCGGTGGGCGCGTTGACCGAGGGGCCCTCGCGACGGGTGCCGTCCGGGGCGTACGCCGCCCAGTAGACCTCCTTGCGGCGCGCATCGGTGACGGCCAGGAATCCTTCCGGGGCAGAGAATCCGGGCGTACGCACGGCCTGGGCGGCGAGCACGTCGAGACTGCAGACACCGTGCAGGCCGATGTCGTTGACCGCGGCCAGCACCTGCGCCGCGGCGATCCCGACGCGCAGGCCGGTGAAGGGACCCGGACCGAGGCCGACACAGACCAGGTCCAGCGCGGCGGGCCGCAACCCCGCCTCCGCGAGGGCGGCGGCGATCAGCGGGGTGAGCTGCTCGACGTGCTGGCGGCTGTCGGCGAGCTCGGCACGGGCGACGATCTCACCATCGACCGCGACCCCGACGCGGACGTCGGTGGCGGTGTCGATACCGAGGACGCGGGCTGGGGTGGTTTCGACTCGCTCGTCCCTCGCTCGCTCAACCGACGTGGGAGTGACCTCAGTCATCCTGCCCTCCCAGGGATTCGCGCAGTTCGACCCAGCGCGGGCCGATGCCGGTGAGCCAGACCTCGCGGGTCTCGTCGGCGGGGTCGTCGCCGCGGCGGATCTCGATCTCCAGCCGCTCGTCGGCGAGTTGTTCGGCGAACCCGGCGCCCCATTCGACGACGGTCACCGAGTGATCGGTGTCGGCGTCCAGGTCGATGTCGTCCAGCTCGGCGGCATCCCCGAGACGGTAGGCGTCCACATGCACCAGTTCGGGCCGTCCGTCGGTGGTCGGATAGACCCGGGAGAGCACGAAGGTCGGCGAGATCACCGCCTCAGCCACACCGAGCCCGGCACCGATGCCCTGGGTCAGGGTGGTCTTGCCCGCCCCCAGATCACCGGTGGCGATCAGCAGGTCACCCGAACGCAGGATCGCGGCCAGGCGTACCCCCAGGGCACGCATCGCCTCGGCATCGGGCACGACGACCCGCAGCGGCAGCTCCCGGGCGAAGTCGTAACCGTGCTCCAGCTCGCGGGCGATCTCGAATCCGCGGTGCCGCCACCAGCCGACGACCTGCGGGAACTCCTTGCGGGCAAAGAGTTCCGCGCGGACGTAGCCCAGCTCGGTGGCGAGTTCGCAGACCGCCTCGACCATCGCGGTGGCGACACCGTGCCGCTGGTACGCCGGATGCACCGAGACCCGCTGCAACCGGGTCACCCCGGGCTGTGCCGGGTCCGGCGGCGGCAGCAGGATCACCCCGGCCAACTGGCCGTCGACCCGGGCCACCACACCGGTACCGCGGGCGATCTCGGCGGCCACCGATTCGGCGGTCTCCGAGAGCGCGGGCGGCGGCGGATCGACCTGGGCCCGGGCCCCGAACGCGGCATGGATCACCTGGACCACGCCCGCGGCGTCGGCGACCTCGACCACGGCGAGATCCAGGATCGGTTCATCCGGTTCGGTTGCCGCATGCTCCACGGTCAGCCCTCCCGGCTCCGCGGGCCGCGGGAACCATGTCCGGCGCGACCGCGCGGTCCGCCGGAGCGGCGATCCTGGCCGCGCCCGCGGCCACCCTGGCGATCACCGGAATCCCGGCCCCAGGCCGGCCGGCGCTTCTTCGGCCCGCGCGCCTCGCGCCGCGGGGCGACCAGCTTGGCGTACTCCTCCTCGGTGACCGGCGCACCGCTCGGCGTCCGGGCACCGGTCAGCTCGGTCAGCAGGTCACCCTCGGGGCGCACCTCGACCGGTTCGACCTTCACCCCGGCCTGACCGGTGATCCGACGCATCTGCTTGCGCTGGTGCGGCAGCACGATCGAGGCGACGATCCCGGTACCGCCGGCGCGGGCCGTGCGGCCGGCGCGGTGCAGGTAGTCCTTGGGGCCCATCGGCGGATCGACCTGCAGCACCAGCGAGACCTCGTCGACGTGGATGCCGCGGGCGGCGACGTCGGTGGCTACCAGTACCGGCAGGGTGCCGTCCTTGAAAGCGGCCAGGATCCGGGCGCGGGCGCCCTGGGTCAGCCCGCCGTGCAGGGCGCCGGCGGTGACCCCGGCGCTGCGCAGCTGCTCGGCGACCCGGTCCGCGCCGAGCTGGGTGCGGACGAAGATCACCGTGCGGCCCTCGCGGTTGGCGATCGCGGCGGTGGCGGCGTTCTTGTCGTGCGGCAGCACGTGCAGCACCCGATGCTCCATCGTGTTCACCGCGGCCTTGGCGGCATCCACCTCATGGGTCACCGGATCGTGCAGGTACGCCCGGACGAGCCGGTCGATGCCGCGATCCAGGGTGGCCGAGAACAGCAGTCGCTGCCCATCGGCGGGGATGGCGTCGAGGATCGTGGTGACATCGGGCAGGAAGCCCAGGTCGGCCATGTGGTCGGCCTCGTCGAGCACGGTGATCTTGACCTGGGTGAGGTCGGCGACGCCCTGGTCCATCAGGTCGATCAGCCGGCCCGGGGTGGCGACGACGACATCGACACCGCGGTCGAAGGCCTTGATCTGCGGTCCGAAGGCCATCCCACCGGCGACCAGGGTGACGCTCAGGCCGAGCTCCTTGCCCAGCGGGGCGAGCACATCGGCGACCTGCAGGGCGAGCTCGCGGGTCGGTACCAGCACGACCGCACCGGGGCGGCCGTTCGGGTCGGCATCGGTGTTCGCGAGCCGGGTGAGCAGCGGCAGGCCGAAGCCGAGGGTCTTGCCCGAGCCGGTCCGGCCGCGGCCCAGCACATCCTTGCCCTCGAGGGCATCGGGGATGGTGGCCGCCTGGATCGGGAACGGGGTGGTGATGCCCTGCCGGGTCAGCGAGGAGACCAGCTGCTCAGGCAGGCCGAGGTCGCCGAAACCGGGGGCGTCGGCGTCGACCTCGGGCTGATCGGCGATCGGTGCGGACGCGGTCACGGTCGCCTCGGTCGGCTCCCAGGACATCGTGTCGGCGTGCTCCAGCTCCTCGAGCTGGTCGTGGCGCGGTTCGTCACGGAACTGCTCGCGGCGCTCGGTGCGGCGACGGTCGTCGCGGTGGTGGCCGGCACCGAACTTCTCACCGGTGAAGCGCTCCTTGCTGCGCGGACGCCGATCATCCTGGCCGCGGAAGTCCCGGCGGTTGTCCCGTCGGTCGTCGCGGTCGCGGAAATCGCGGCGATCGTCGCGGCTGCGGAAATCGCGGCGGTCATCGCGATCGCGGAAGTCGCGACGGTCGGTACGCCGGTCATCACGGTCACGGAAGTCCCGGCGGTCGTCCCGGCTGCGGAAATCCCGACGATCATCACGGTCGCGGAAGTCGCGACGGTCGGTACGCCGGTCATCCCGGTCGCGGAAGTTCCGGCGGTCATCACGATCGCGGAAGTCCCGGCGGTCGGTACGTCGATCATCCCGGTCCCGGAAATCCCGCCGGTCGTCACGGCTGCGGAAATCCCGGCGCTCGTCACGATCACGGAAATCCCGGTCCTGACGGGGCTCGACCTTCGCAAACGACCGACCGCGGCGATCCGGCGTACGCCGCTCCTCACTCGACCGCTCGAAACGATCCCGCTCGACACGGGGCTTGCCGCCGCTGCGGCGCGGGGCATGGCCGCGCTCGGAACGCTCGGAGGCGCTCCAGCGCTTCTTCGGCGTACCGTCGGCCTTGAAACTCTTGGGCCGGCTCTTGCCCGGGGCCGTCTTGCTCCGCACCTTGGTCGTGGGGCGTTTGGACACAACTCACTCATCTCTGGACGCATCGGTCCGCTGGTAGGTACGTCAGCGGCCCCGAACGCCGGGCAGGCCCGGCGTGCTGCGATGCAGAGTTGGTGGCGGAAGACGAACCTCGGGCCCCCCGTCAGGGAGTCACCCATGTCTGATTCGAAACTAATTCTGTCCCGAGCTGCGCTGCGCAGTCGGGGACCGGGTCGGCGTACCGCCCGATCGCAAGCGAACAGTCTAGCAGCCCGAACCGTTATCACCCAGTCGAGGAGATCGCAACCAACTCGTCACCTGCTGTTGGCGGACACGACGACTCCACGGTGGGGGGTCTTTGCCTGCGGCGGGCTACGTTGGGGATGTGCGGGTAGCCATTGTGACCGAATCCTTCCTGCCCCAGATCAACGGAGTGACGCACTCGGTGATGCGGGTGCTCGAGCACCTCCGCGCGACCGGGCACGAGGCGATGGTGATCGCGCCCTCCCACAGCGGACGGGCGCCGAAGGAGTACGCCGGTTTCCCGGTGGTGCCGGTGACCTCGGTGGCGCTGCCGGGGTACGCCGACGTGCAGCTGTCGACCACCCCCCAGTGGCGCTTCGAGCGCATCTTCGCCGACTTCAACCCCGATGTGGTGCACCTGGCCGCGCCCTTCGCGCTGGGCCAGCGCGCCGGACTGGCCGCGCACCGGATGGGCCTGCCGAGCGTCGCGATCTACCAGACCGAGATCCCCACCTATGTGACCCGTTACGGCATCCCGCAGGCCGAGCAGCTGCTCTGGAAGTGGGTCCGCAACGTGCACCAGCTGGCCACCATGACCCTGGCGCCCTCGACCTATGCCCGCCAGCAGCTGGTCGGGCTGGGCGTGCAGCGCGTCGGACTATGGGGCCGCGGTGTCGACTCGGTGCGGTTCCGGCCGGGCAAACGGGACGAGACGCTGCGCCGGTCCTGGGCGCCGAACGGCGAGAAGATCATCGGCTATGTCGGGCGACTGGCGCCGGAGAAGCAGGTCGACGATCTGGAGGTGTTGGCCGATCTGCCGGGCACCCGGACCGTGATCGTCGGCAAGGGCCCGCGGATGGACGAACTGCAACGGATCCTGCCGCATGCGGTCTTCCTCGGTCAGCTCACCGGTGACGAGCTGCCGCGGGCGATGGCCTCGTTCGACCTGTTCGTGGCGCCGGGTGAGCTGGAGACCTTCTGCCAGACCATCCAGGAGGCCCAGGCCTCCGGCGTACCGACCATCGCACCGGCCCGCGGTGGCCCGATCGACCTGATCGACCCCTCGCACACCGGCTGGCTCTACGAGCCCGGCAACCTGGCCGGGATGCGTGCCCACGTCCGCGACCTGCTCGGCGACGATTTCAAGCGCGCCACCTTCGCCCGCAAGGCGCGCGAGGCCGTCGAGCACCGCACCTGGGAGACCACCTGCGCGCAGCTGGTGATGCACTACCAGGAAGCGATCGACGCGGTCAGCTACGCCGCCGCCTGATCCCACCGCCTTCCGGCCCGCGGCTCGGGAAGCTGTCCGATTCACCGGGTGTGTACGCCGGGCAAGTGGCTTCGACTCGCTCGTTCCTCGCGGTTCCTGAGCGAGGAGCGCCAGCGACGAGACGAAGGGGACTCAGCCGGCGTGCTTGCGTTCGGCTCGTTCGACGAGATGGTCGAGGACCTCGTTGTAGGCCTGGTGGTGCTCGACGATGCCCATGTGGCCCGAATCGGGGACGATCAGCGAGTCGGCGCCCGGCAACTGTTCGATGATCCGGTCGGTGTGCTCCACCGGGACGATCGAGTCCTTCTCGCCGCCGATCACCGCGGTCTCGATCCGCGACAGCACCGGCATCGACCGGCGGCCGTCGAACTCGGCGAAGGCCGGATAGAAGTCGGCCACCACCTCCATCGGGGTGCTGGCGACCATCTCGCTGAGGAAATCCACGTACTCCGCCGGCACCTGCGATCCGTAACCCATCCGCCGGGTGATCACGAACGACACATCGGTGGAGACCCGGCGGGAGCGTTCGATCAGCGCCGGGATCCGGTTGGTGACCGACAGGATCGGTTCGGCCAGCCGCGGGAACAGCTCACCGGAGATGCCGGGCACGATCGAGTGCTGGGCCAGATTCCCCGAGGAGGTCGCGAGCAACCCGGCGCCGACGACCTTGGTGCCGATCAGCTTCGGATACTGCCGGGCGAACTGCTGGATGGTCATGCCACCCATCGAATGGCCGATCAGCACCACCTTCTCATCGGGTTCGGTGGTCGCATCGAGCACCCGCTTGAGGTCCTTGGCGAGCTGGCTGATCCGGCAGAACCGCGGCTTGGAGCGGCTGGAGCGGCCGTGGCTGCGCTGGTCGTAGAGGACGACCTTGCGGCTGCCGCGGAAGTGTTTGCGCTGGAAGTGCCAGCAGTGCAGCGAGAGCACGTAGCCGTGCACCAACACCACCGTCACCGCCTCGGGGTCGGCGTCGGGGCCCGGTTCGTCGACCTCGACGTGCAGGCGTACGCCGTCGGGGGTCACCACCTCCGGTCCGGGGGCGCGCAGGGTGAAGAACGCCTCGGCGGGCAGTTCGCGGCGCTTCGCCAGCTTCTGCCCGACGACCCGGCGCTCCAGTTCCCAGCCGGTGGCCACCGCACCCGCGGTGAGGGCGGCGATCCCGGTCACCAGACCGATACCCTGCGCCAACCGCGAACCACGCGCGGGACTCACTCTGGTCAGCCTCCTTGGACGGGGGTGTCCGACCCGGCGGTCACCCGGGGTACCCGGGCACCGATCCTGGTCACGATCTCGTAGCCGATGGTGCCACAGACCTCCGCCCAGTCCTCGGCGCTGGGGCTGGCGGGTCCGCCGAAAAGGGTGACCTCAGCACCCGGCTCCTCGGTGGCGTCCGGCCCCAGATCCACCACGAACTGGTCCATGCAGATCCGTCCCCGGACCGGTACCCGGCGGCCGCCCACCTCAACCTCGGCCACATTGCTGGCATGTCGCGGGATGCCGTCGGCGTACCCGAGCGGAACCAGCCCGAGCACCGTGTCCTGCTCGGCGGTCCAGGTCGCCCCGTAGGAGACGGTGGCCCCGGCGCGGACCCGTTTCACGTTCACCAGCCGGGCCCGCAGCCGCAGCACCGGGCGCAGCTCGACCCCGGCGCCGGCGGCGACCCCCTCCCCCGGGTCGACGCCATAGGAGGCGATCCCCACGCGGACCAGGTCGTAACGGGATTCGGGCACCTGCAGCGCACCCGCCGAGTTCGCCAGGTGCAGCAGTTCGGGGTCCAGTCCGGCCTCCCGGGCGACGGCCACCGCCTCCTCGAACGCCGCCACCTGCTGCTTGGTGGCGGGCAGCGACAGGTCGTCGGAGGCGATGAAGTGCGACCAGATCGCCACCACCGTGAGGTTTCCGGCCCGTTCGGCCGCCGCTGCGGCGGCGGTCAGTTCCGACCAGAGATCCGCCGGGGCGCCGTTGCGGGACAGCCCGGTGTCGATCTTCAGGTGCACCCGGGCGGGTCGGCCGGTACTGGCCGCGGCGGCGACCACTCGTTCCAACTGGTCGAGTCGGTGTACGCCGAGGTCGACGTCGGCGGCGATCGCGGGCGCCAGCTCCTCCGCCGGGCCATACATCCAGGCGAGCAACCGGCCGCGGTCCCCCGTCGCCCGCACGGCGAGCGCCTCGCCGAGGGTGACCACCCCGAGCCAGGGCACTCCCGCGTCCCGGGCCGCGGCGGCGCAGGTGAGCATGCCGTGGCCGTAGGCATCGGCTTTCAGCACCGCCATCAGCTGGGCCGGGGCGACCAGGTCGGCGATCGCGCGCAGGTTCGCGGCGTACGCCACCAGGTCGATCTCCGCGCTGGCGGTGTCGGGGTCGATCATGGCCGCTCCTTCGACAGTGAGGCGATCACCGCGGGGAACCGTTCGGCGAGTTCCTGCGGCGGCCACGGGCCGGGGTGCTGGCCGGCGGTGTACGCCTGCAGGCTGGCCCCGGCCAGGGCGGCGTCGCGGGGCGCCGATCCGGCCGCGAGGAGGGTCGCGCAGACCCCGGCGAGGGTGTCACCGGAGCCGGCCTGGGCCGTCCAGGCAGGGCCCGGAATCGCTGTGTGCACGAGGTTTTCACCGGGTCGGGCGACATACTGAGTGGCGCCCTTGAGCAGCACGGTGGCGCCGGTGCGTTCGGCCGCGGTCCGCACCGCCCACCGTGGGTCGGCCTCCACCCGGTCCCGGTCGACCTCGAGCAACCGCGCCAGTTCGCCGGCGTGCGGGGTGAGCAGCGCGTGCTCGAGCCGGCGCTGCGGCAGGTTCCGCAGGGCGTCGGCATCGAGGACCACCGGCAGGCCGGTGGCGAGCACCGAGTCGATGGTGGTGCGGGCGTCGTCGCGCTCCCCCCAGCCGGGTCCGAGCAGGTAGGCCTGGCAGCGGCCCGCAGCGGTGACCACATTCGGGAATCGCTGCACCACAATCGATCCCGCGCGCTCGTCACCGAGGAATCGGACCATGCCGGGGCCGGCGTGCACCGCACCACCGACGGCCAGCAGCCCGGCACCGGGATAGTGCGCGGAGCCGGCGTCGATGCCCACCACACCGCGGGCGTACTTGTCGCTGGTCGGGCCCGGATACGGCCAGGCGGCGGCCAGCTCGGGCAGCTCCCACTGGGCCAGCTCGGCCTCCCCCGGGTCGAGTGGCAGGCCGATGTCGGCCAGGGTCACCGCCCCGGCGAGCGATCGCGCGGGTTCGCTGAGCAGGCAGGGTTTCCGGGCGCCGAAGGTGACGGTGGCATCGACCGGGAAGCAGGTTTCGGTGGGCCGGGTGCTGTCGGCATCGAGCCCGGAAGGTAGGTCGACCGCGACCACGTCCCCGGGTCCGCCGCGGGTGGCGTCGGCGATCCGGGCGAGGTCACCCGTCAGCCCGGCCCGGCCACCGATGCCGAAGCCGGCGTCGATCACCTGGTCGAAGTCCCCCGCCGCGATCCGGCGTAGCGTCTGCTCGGTGTCCAGCCGGCGCCCGCCGACGCGCTCGAAGGCCCGCCACGCTGCACCGTGCACCTGCTCGGTGACCAGCCACGCGAAGACCTGCGCGCCCCGCCGGGCGAGCCGGCTGGCCGCGTACAGGCCATCACCGCCGTTGTTGCCGGGTCCGGTGACCACCAGCACCCGGGCGCCAGTGACGCGCCCGCGCCGGCGCTGCAATCGGTCACCGCAGACGGCGGCCAGTCCGGCGGCGGCCCGCTGCATCAGGGCGCCGTCGCCGACCTCGGCCATCACACGTTCCTCCGCGGCGCGGATCGCGGGCGTCGAGTAGGCGTACCTCATGCCAGCCAGCCTAGAAGGAGACCTGACTGGTTCAGGACCGCCGCCGCTGCAGCGCCCGGGCCCGCCAGTAGAGGATGTGGGCGATGATGAGGCCGACGACGCCGACACCGAGCAGGATCAGCCCGCCGATGGACCGCCCGCCGGTCAGGGTCAGCGCGCCGTTGAGGATCAGGAAGCCGAAGCTGAAGGTCAGCAGCACCAGCAGTCCCACGCTGGGCGCGCTCTGCTGCGGCATTCGCTGGTTCGTTCCGGGCGCTTCGGGCACGGATCAAGCCTCACAGACCACGAAGGCGGTCGCAATTCCGGCGTCGTGGGAGAGCGAGAGGTGGATGGCACCGACGCCGAGTTCGGCGGCGCGGGCCGCGACAGTACCGGCGACCGCGAACGACGGCCGGCCGAACTCGTCGACGAGCACCTCGGCGTCCTGCCAGCCCAGGCCGCGTTCGATCCGGAGCGCCTTCGCGAGCGCCTCCTTGGCGGCGTACCGGCCGGCCATCGAAGCCATCGACAGCTCCGCCTCGGCCGCGGTCAGGAAGCGGCGGGCGAACCCGGGCCGCCGTGCGCAGGCGCCGGCGAAGCGGTCGACCGCGCACACGTCGACGCCGATTCCGATGATCACGCGCCGACCCTACGCCCAACCGCGCTGGGCGGCAGAAAGGCAGGCATCGAAGGTCTGCTCGGCCTGCTGGCCGGCGGCGGCCCGGTCCCCCAGTGTGAGTTCGAGGGTGACCAGCCCGTGCACCTGCCCCCACAGCCCGAGTGCGACCAGTTCGGGGTCGTGTGCGGGAGCGATCCGACCGGCCGCCTGGGCCCGGCGTACCGCCGCGAGCAGGGGTTCCTTGGTCTGCTCGGCCAGCCGCTCGGTCTCCGGGGTGGTGCGCTGCACACCGGGTCCGAACATCAGCTGGAACAGGTGCGGATTGGCCAGCGCCCAGCGCCGGTAGCCGCGGCCCAGGGCGAGCAGTTCGGAGGCCGGGTCGTCGCCCACCGCGACCCCGTGCTGGCTGGCGCCGAAGCTGCGGAAGGCCCGTTCGAAGAGCGCCAGCAGCAGTTGGTCCTTGCCGCCGAACAGCGAGTAGATCGCGGTCGTCGAGGTCTGCGCGTTGTCGGCCAGCCGACGCAGGCTGAGCCCGTCCGGGCCGTCGGCGGCCACCAGGACCGCGGCCTCGGCGAGCAGCCGATCGGCCAGTCCGGCGTCGTGGGTCCTGGGTCTTGCCATTCACCCAGTCTTGCATAACACTGTTTCGTAACAGCGTTACCAAACCTTGGAGAGCCTGATGCTCAATACCGGCCGCTTCACCCACGAACCCGTCACCGAACCGATCACCGTCTTCCTGATCGGAATGCGCGTCAATCGCTGGTGGAAGCTCGGCAGCACCATCTGGACGATCAGCCAGATGCCGCCGATGCTGCGCGAGCTCGCCCGCGATCCCGAGTCCGGTCTGCTCGGTTTCCACAACTGGTTCGGCCGGACCACCCTGCTGCTCAGCTACTGGCGCAGCCCCGAGCACCTGTTGCGCTATGCCGCGCGCCCGGATGCGAACCATCGTCCGGCCTGGAGCGGTTTCAACCGGCTGATCGGCACCAGCGGGGATGTCGGCATCTGGCACGAGACGTACCAGGTGCAGCCCGGAGCGGTCGAGGGCGTCTATGTGAACATGCCGGACTTCGGGCTGGGCAGTGCGCTCGGCGTGGAGCAGGTGACCAAGGAGACGGCCAGCGCCGCGAGACGCCTCGGCCGGTCCCAGCCGACGACCTAGAGTGCCCCGCATGGATGCTGTGCAGTTGCTGATCGATGCCGAGCGATCCGGTGAGCCGGTCGGCGAGCTCCCGACGGGTGCGGTGCCCAGCTCGCGCCCCGAGGCGTACGCCGCCCAGGCGGCCTGGGCGCGCGGCGAGCGGATCGCCGGGTGGAAGATCGCCGCGACCTCGCTCGCCGGGCAGCGGCACCTGCAGGTGGACGGGCCGCTCGGCGGTTTGACCAGCGAGGCGATGCTGGTGGACCCCGATCGACCCATTTCCCTTGCCGGGAACAGAATGCGGCTGGCGGAGCTGGAGTTCGCGTTCCGGCTCGACCGGGAGCTCGCGCCGCGCGCTGCGGCGTACACCGTCGAGGAAGTGGTCGACGCCGCCGGCGAACTGCTGCTCTCCTGGGAGCTGCCCAGCACCCGGTACGCCGACGTGGCCGCGGTCGGCACCCTGCCGCTGATCCTGGACAACGCCTGCGGGCATCGGCTGGCGCTGCGACCCGCCACCGAGCAGGACTGGAAGAACGCCGACCTGAGCGCCGTCGAGGTCCGCGCGAGCAACAGCAACGGCATCGTGCATCCCGGTCGCAGCAGCAACGCCCTCGGCGACCCGCGGATCGCACTGACCTGGCTGGTCAACGAACTCTCGGCGGCCGGAATCACCGTGCAGGCAGGACAATTCGTGACCACCGGGGTCTGCACCGATCCCCTGCCGATCGCCGGCGGTGAGACCATCACCGGCGACTGGGGCCGCTTCGGCAGCTTCGAGCTGTCGTTCGTGGAGTGACCGGGCGTGGAGAACACCGGTACCGGCCGTGATCGGGTGGACGTGCTCATCGTCGGCGCCGGACTCTCGGGCATCGGCGTCGCGCACTATCTGCAGGATCGCCTGCCCCACAAGGAATATCTGATCCTCGAGGCCCGCGACACCCTCGGCGGCACCTGGGACCTGTTCCGCTATCCGGGGATCCGCTCCGACTCCGACCTGAGCACCTTCAGCTACGAGTTCCGCCCCTGGCAGTCCGATCAGACCATCGCCCCGGCCGGGATGATCCTCGACTATCTGCGCGAGACCGCCGCCGAGGAAGGGATCGATGCCCGCATCCGCTGTTCCCGCCGGGTGACGGAGCTCTCCTGGTCCAGCGCCGAGGGATGCTGGACCGCGCGGGTCCAGCACACCGACACCGGTGACTGGTCCGAGCTGACCGCGAGCTGGGTGTTCTGCGCCGGCGGCTACTACCGCTACGACCAGGCGTACACGCCGAGCTTCGAGGGCACCGAGCGGTTCGAGGGCACGATCGTGCACCCGCAGTTCTGGCCGGAGGATCTCGAGTACGCCGGCAAGCAGATCGTGGTGATCGGCAGCGGGGCCACCGCGATGACCCTGGTTCCGGCACTGGCCGAGACCGCGGGGCACGTGACGATGGTGCAGCGGACCCCCACCTATGTGCTGCCGCTGCCGTCGGTGGACCGTGCCGCGGTGCGCACCCGCCGCCGGTACGCCCCGGATCGGGCGCATGCGATCAACCGCGCCCGCAACATCCGCCGGCAGCGGGTCATCTGGTCGCTGTCCCGTCGGTTTCCCGGCCTGGTCCGCCGATTCATCCGGCGGGTGAACCGGCGCCTGCTGCCCGAGGGGTATCCGGTCGAGGTGGACTTCAACCCGCCCTACGACCCGTGGGACCAGCGGCTGTGCATCGCGCCCGACGGCGACCTGTTCCGCGCGATCCGGGCCGGCAGTGCGTCGATCGTGACCGACCGGGTCCGCACGTTCACCGAGCGCGGGGTGCAATTGGAGAGCGGCCGGGAGCTGGGCGCGGACCTCATCATCACCGCGACCGGACTCGATCTGCAGCTCTTCGGCGGCATCCGGGTGCGCGTCGACGGCAACCCGGTCGATTTCAGCGAACACGTCGCCTACCGCGGCCTGATGCTGAACGACATCCCGAACTTCGCCTACGCGGTGGGCTACACGAATGCGAGCTGGACGCTCAAGATCGGGTTGCTCGGGGAGTACTTCACCCGGCTGCTCGCACACATGGATGCCGAGGGCTGGGCGGTCTGCCGGGCCGAGCTGCCCACCGAGGGGGTGCGTACGCTGCCGCTGCTCGACTTCGGCGCCGGATACGTGCGGCGATCCCTGGCATCCCTGCCACGGCAGGGCGATCGCGGCCCGTGGCGGACCTCGACCGACTACCGCGACGATGTGAAGCTGTTGCGCCATGCGCCGGTGCAGGACGGCTCGCTGCGTTTCGAACCGGCCCGAGCCGCACATCTCGACACAGTGAGGATGGTGGTGGGGGTCCGGTGGCCTTGGGGATGATGTCTTTGGGGTCTGGGTTGTTCGTTTGACCGATCTCGACACTGGCGCTGTTGGTTGGGTGCCTTGAACGCGACTTGTCGACGGCCGGCCCGCCGGGCCCCTCTTTCGGTTTGGATGGCCAGACCGGGCGGGTGTGACTTGATAGGACCTTGATCGGTGTCTCATCACTGTGGTGTCCGCCCGGCCTGGGAGGTCATCCCTCGATCCAGTTGTAGAGGGAGACATCACCCATGATGACCACCAACCATGCCACGCCTCAAGACCCGACCCCGGTGGTGGCCGGGGTCGATACTCATCAACGCACCCATCACGCGGTCGTGCTCACCGAGACCGGGGTGTTGTTGGCTGATCGGGAGTTCCCGGTCTCCCGCGCGGGTTATGCCGCGTTGGTGGACTGGGTCGCCGGCCACGGACCGATCACCGCGATCGGGGTCGAGTCGACCGGTTCGTATGGGGCCGGGTTGACGGTGCATCTGCTGGCGGCCGGGATCGAGGTGATCGAGGTCAACCGGCCCGATAAGACCACCCGG
>NZ_NMVP01000034.1 GCF_002250705.1 Enemella evansiae | reverse complement strand
CCGGGTGGTCTTATCGGGCCGGTTGACCTCGATCACCTCGATCCCGGCCGCCAGCAGATGCACCGTCAACCCGGCCCCATACGAACCGGTCGACTCGACCCCGATCGCGGTGATCGGTCCGTGGCCGACGACCCAGTCCACCAACGCGGCATAACCCGCGCGGGAGACCGGGAACTCCCGATCAGCCAACAACACCCCGGTCTCGGTGAGCACGACCGCGTGATGGGTGCGTTGATGGGTATCGACCCCGGCCACCACCGGGGTCGGGTCTTGAGGCGTGGCATGGTTGGTGGTCATCATGGGTGATGTCTCCCTCTACAACTGGATCGAGGGATGACCTCCCAGGCCGGGCGGACACCACAGTGATGAGACACCGATCAAGGTCCTATCAAGTCACACCCGCCCGGTCTGGCCATCCAAACCGAAAGAGGGGCCCGGCGGGCCGGCCGTCGACAAGTCGCGTTCAAGGCACCCAACCAACAGCGCCAGTGTCGAGATCGGTCAAACGAACAACCCAGACCCCAAAGACATCATCCCCAAGGCCACCGGACCCCCACCACCATCCTCACTGTGTCGAGATGAACGGGCGATCTGGAGGGGTCCTTGGTTTCGACTCGCTCGTTCCTCGCTCGCTCAACCGGCGGAGGGGGCTCGTTCCTCGCTCGCTCAACCGGCGGAGGTGGTGGCCCAGAGGGTGTGCCAGGGCAAACCGACCTCGGCGGTGAGGTCGCGGAGCAGCGGCAGGCTGATGCCGACGACGTTGTGCGGGTCACCAACGATGCTGCGCACGTACGCCCCGCCGAGACCGTCGATGGTGAACGCGCCGGCGACCGCCAGCGGCTCCCCGCTGGCCACATAGGCCGCGATCTCGGCATCGCTCAGATCGGCGAAGTGCACCTCGGTGGAACCGGTACGCCCGGCGCTCAACACCCGATCGCCGGCCCGGCGGATCACCCGGTGCCCGGTGTGCAGGACGCCGCAGCGGCCCCGCATCGCCTGCCACCGCTGGGTCGCGATCTCCGGCGTACCCGGTTTGCCGTGCGCCGCACCGTCGAGTTCCAGCACCGAATCGCAGCCGACCAGCAACCAGTCGGCTGCCGCGCCGGTGCCCTCATCGTCGAGCCGGGCGGCGACCGCCTCGGCCTTGGCATCGGCGAGCATCTGGGCCAGCTCGGCCGGCGGGGGACCGCCGAGCGCCTCCTCGTCGACGCCCGAGACGATCACCTCCGGCGCCAACCCGGCCGAGCGCAGCGTCTGCAGCCGCGCCGGGGACGCCGATGCCAGGATCAACCGCACCTCAGCCGCGCCTTCCCTCGCCGAGCAACCCGCTCAGCGCCTCGATCGATTCGTCCAGCGGGCCGGTGGCGTCCGGATCGCCGTCGCCCAGCTCCAGCAGGAAATCCGACAATCCGGGTTCGCCGTGCGGGCGGCCGGCGCCGCGGCCGTGCGGGGTGCTGCCGTAACCGGCCAGGATCGGCCCGAGCCGGTCGGCGTTCGGTCCGCTGCGGAGCCGGGCGCCGAGCCGGGCCAGCACCAGCGGCGCCAGCAGCCGACCGAGCCGCCGGACCAGTGCCAGGTCACCCCCGGCGAACTCCCGGGCCAGGGTGTGCGCGACCGCATCGGTGTTGCCGCCGAAGACGTTGCGGATGATCGCCAGGCCCTGCTGGGGGTCGACCCGGTCCAGGGTCAGTTCCGGATCCGCGTGCCGCTGCAGCGCCAGCGCCAGGGACCGCTCACCGCCGGGCTGGTCGGCATTCGCCGCCATCCCCACGATCAGGGCGCCGACGAGCCGGCGGGAGAGGGCGGCGACCGCCTGCGGCTGGCCGCCGACGCGGGTGGCCAGGGTGTCCATCGATACTCCGGCGAGGAGCTGATCGATCTCGTCCATCACTGCCCCCCCAACCCGGTGTCCTGCGCTGTCGCAGCACACGCTAGCCGCCGATCGGAGGGTTGCGGAAGAGTGTTTCAGGAACGGGCTGCTCAGCGGCCGCGCCAGGCCCCGGGCCCCGGCCGGTGCTCCCGGCGTACCGAACGCCAGTAGGCATTCCAACCCCGGCCCTCAGCCCGGTCGCTGCGGGCACCGGCCCGGCCGTTGCCGCTGCTGGCCGCGGCGGTGAGCACGGTGACGACGGCGGCGAGCTCCTCCGGGGTGGGGGAGCCGGACACCACCTCGATCACCGGTGATTCGGGGGTCTTCTCGCTCATCGTCACTCTCCGCTCACAGTTGGTCGCGTACCCGGCTCACAACGGAATGTTGCCATGCTTCTTCGGTGGCAGGGTCTCCCGCTTGGTCCGCAGCATCCGCAGCACCCGGACGATCTCCGAGCGGGTCTCGTGCGGATGGATCACCTGATCGATGTAGCCGCGTTCTGCCGCCACATAAGGGTTTGCGAGCTCATCGTCGTAGGCGGTGATCAGCTCCGCGCGCAGTGCGTCGGGGTCGTCGGCCTCGGCGAGCCGCTTGCGGTGCAGGATGTTCACCGCACCCTGGGCGCCCATCACCGCGATCTGCGCGGTCGGCCAGGCCAGGTTGATGTCGGCGCCGAGATGCTTGGAGCCCATCACGTCGTACGCCCCGCCGTAGGCCTTGCGGGTGATCACCGTGACCAGCGGAACCGTCGCCTCGGCGTACGCGTAGATCAGCTTCGCCCCGCGGCGGATGATGCCGGCATGCTCCTGATCCACCCCGGGCAGGAATCCCGGCACGTCGACGAAGGTGAGCACCGGGATGTTGAAGGCATCACAGGTGCGCACGAAACGGGCGGCCTTCTCCGAGGCGTCGATGTCCAGGGTGCCGGCGAAGTGCATCGGCTGGTTCGCGACCACCCCGACCGCACGCCCCTCGATGCGGCCGAAACCGGTGACCACGTTCGGCGCGAAGAGCGGCGAGGTCTCGAAGAAGTCTTCGTCGTCGAGGATCGAGGAGATGACGGTCTTCATGTCGTAGGGCTGGTTCGGGGAGTCCGGGATCAGGGTGTCCAGCGCCCGATCGGCCTCGGTGATCTCCAGTGCGTCGTCCTCGGCCTCGAAGACCGGCGGATCCTCCAAATTGTTCTGGGGCAGGAAACCGAGCAGATCGCGGACGTATTCGATCGCCTCGTCCTCATCACCGGCCAGGTAGTGCGAGTTGCCGGATTTCGTGTTGTGGGTACGCCCACCGCCCAGCTCCTCCATCGAGACGTCCTCACCGGTGACGGTCTTGATCACATCGGGTCCGGTGATGAACATCTGCGAGGTCTGGTCGACCATCACCACGAAGTCGGTCAGCGCGGGGGAGTAGACATGGCCACCGGCGGCGGCACCCATGATCAGCGAGATCTGCGGGATCACCCCGGAGGCGTGGGTGTTGCGGCGGAAGATCTCGCCGTAGAGACCGAGGGACACCACACCCTCCTGGATCCGTGCACCGCCGCCCTCGTTGATCCCGATCAGCGGGCAGCCCACCTTGAGCGCCATGTCGATGACCTTGACGATCTTCTCGCCGTAGACCTGGCCGAGGGATCCGCCGAAGACCGTGACGTCCTGGGAGAACACGCAGACCGGGCGACCGTTGATCTGGCCCATCCCGGTCACCACACCGTCACCGTAGGGGCGCCGCTGCTCCATCCCGAAGCTGGTCGAGCGGTGCCGGGCGAACTCGTCCAGCTCGGTGAAGGTGCCCTCGTCCAACAGCAGCTCGATCCGCTCCCGGGCGGTCTTCTTGCCCTTCGCGTGCTGCTTCTCCACCGCCTTCTCGGAACCGGCGTGCACGGCTTCCTCGGTGCGCCGGTCGAGGTCGGCCAGCTTCCCCGCCGTGGTGTGGATGTCGATGTCCATTCCCGCACCCTAGCGCTAGGCTCCGGGCGTGCCTGCCAATGTTCCACCGGATGCCGAGCGGCTCGCCGAGGTGCTGCTGGCACCCCCGATCGGCTGGAGTTCGGTGCAGGTGCTGCCCGAGATCGGATCCACCAATACCGAGCTGGTGGCCCGCGCGGCGGCCGGTGCGGCCCACGGCAGTGTGCTGGTCACCGACAACCAGACCGCGGGCCGGGGGCGGTTGGACCGGACCTGGACCACCCCGCCCGGGGTGGCGGTCGCCTGTTCGGTGCTGCTCCGCCCACCGACCGAACTGCCGGTGGCGAGCTGGCCCTGGCTCTCACCATTGCTGGGGCTGGCGGTCAGCCGGGGGGTACGCCGGTTCAGCGGTCTCGAGGTGCTGTTGAAGTGGCCCAACGACGTGCTCATCGGTGACCGGAAGCTGTCGGGGCTGCTGGCGGTACGCGTCGAGACACCCGAAGGGCCGGCAGCGGTGCTCGGTTTCGGGATCAACGTCACCGCGGTTGCCGAGGAGCTCCCGGTACCGACCGCGACCTCGCTGCTGCTGGAGGGTGCCCCGACCGACGCCACCGAACTGCTGGTCGCGGTGCTCACCGAGCTGGCCGAGCTGTGGCGGATCTGGCTGCGTGACAGCGAACAGGTCGCTGCGGCGTACCGGGTGGAATGCGGCACCCTCGGCCGCCGGGTCCGGGTGGTGCTGGGGCCGGGCCGGGAGGTGGTCGGCCGGGCGGTCGGCATCGATGCGCACGGCAGCCTGCAGGTCGAGGGCCCCGGCGGGACCAAGGCCTATCCGGCAGGGGATGTCATCCATCTGCGCGCCCTCGAATGAGGCGGCCTAGACTCCGGCCATGAGCGTACGCACCCAGCAGCACGGTCAGCACGTGACCGAGATCGTGATGGACCGGCCGGAGGCGATGAACGCGCTGTCCACCGCCCAGGCCGAGGCGCTGATCGAGGTGACCGAGGAACTGGCCGCGAACCGGACGGTGCGCGCGGTGGTGCTCTCCTCGGCGATCCCGAAGGCCTTCTGCGTCGGCGCGGATCTCAAGGAGCGCAACGGTTTCGACGATGAACAGTTGCGGCACCAGCGCGAGGTCTTCCGGCGCTGCTTCGGTGGTCTGCTGGCACTGCCGGTGCCGACGGTGGCCGCGGTCGAGGGGTTCGCGCTTGGCGGCGGATTCGAGCTCGCGCTGTGCTGCGACCTGATCGTCGGATCGACGACCGCGACCTTCGGGCTGCCGGAGATCGGCGTGGGGGTGATCCCGGGCGGCGGTGGTACCCAGACGCTGGCCCGGCGGGTCGGCCTCGGCCGGGCCGCCGATGTGATCTTCACCGGCCGTCGGCTGACCGCCGAGGAGGGGATGGAGTGGGGTTTCGTTGCCCGCTCCGTCGCCGAGGGCCTGGCCATCCCCGAAGCGCTCGCGCTGGCCGGGGTGATCGCCGACAAGTCACCGGTCGGGGCGCGGGCCGCGAAGCGGGCGCTGGCCGCCGGTTTCGATCTGCCGATCGCCGAGGGGTTGGAGCTGGAACATCAGGGCTGGCTCAGCACCGCCTTCTCGGCCGACCGGAAAGAGGGGATCGCCGCCTTCAACGAGAAGCGCAAGCCCGACTGGCCCGGCCTCGACGGCTGAATCCCGGCACCGGCACGGGTTCGAGGAACCTTCCACCCAACCTTCGGTGGCGTAACCTGCCCGGTTCCGGGGCAGGATGTGCGCAGCGCTCAGCGCTGCCCGGCTCCCTCGTCCGGGATCCTCCGGCCGACTCGTTCCCCCGAGCGCTGCGCGACCGGACCGGAGCGAGGGATGGGTGACCCCGAGTGCCTCCGGTGCTCGGGGTCGCTCGCTGTCCGGGCCTTCGCGCGGTCCCGGCCCGGTTCGGTGTTCACGGGATCCAACGGCCAGGTCGATTCCCATGTCCGAAGGGCTAACCGCCCGGCTCGATCACCTGGCCGGCGCGTTTCAGCGAGAGCAGGGAGATCGCGACGTCGGCGTGCTGCAGCCCGGGCAGGCTGCCGATGGTCTGGGAGATGAAGTCATAGAGACCGGCCTCGGAGGCGACCGCGATCTCACCGCACAGATTGCGGTCGCCGGTGGTCGCGGCGATCATCAGCACATCCGGATGGCGGGCCAGGATGGCACCGGCCGCCCCCAGCTTGGTGGGGACGACGTTCAGCCAGACGAAGGCGTTGACGCGGGCACCGATGGCCTCCGGCTCGATCACGGTCCGCATCCGCAGCGCGCCGCTGGCCATCAGCGTCTCGACATGGTGCCGGGCCGTGGCCGCGCTGATCCCGCACTCGCGGGCGATCTGCTGCCAGCCCTTGCGGCCGTCCCGACGCAGGGTCGCGGCCACCCGGGTCGCGACCGATCCGACCGAGAGTGCGGCGTCGTCGAGGGTGCCGTCGTCCCAGCGGTCGGCCCGCAGCGCCCGCAGGTCGGCGATCGTCTCCGCCGGGAGCAGCGCGGGTGCCCACTGGTGCGGGGTCGCGTACCGGCGGATCACCTGGTTGCTCCAGATCGCGCGGACCCCCTCCATGGCGGGCAGTTGCTCCATCGTCAGGTCGAGCAGGTGGTCCTGGGTGGTGTAGCTGATCTCGGCCACCGCGTCGACGCTGCCGGTGAGCAGCTTCACCGAGCCGCACTCGGGCCACTGGGCCAGTCGTTCGGCGATCGTCCGCGCGTTCCCCGGGCCGCAGCGCAGCCGGACGAACAGCGATTTGGCGCCCTGGGTCTTGCGGTCATCGAGTACGCCGGTGACCCACAGCGTGCGGTCGGTCAGCAGCCGCGTCACCCGGCGGGACACGGTGGCCGGTGAGGTGATCGCGGCGTCGGCGAGCTGGGCGTTGGTGGCGCGCGGGTGGGCGAGCAGTGCGCCAACGATGCGTTTATCAAGTTCGTTCACCTGAGGTGCCGTTTCATTCAGAAATATGCCGTTTGATTGATCTTTATTGCGCTCTGAGCGCAAATCTAGTGCTGTTGGTCCGTCGTTGGGTAGCTTCGCCAACCCGAGCAGAGGCCGGCCCGGCATCGATCGGGGTCAAGCCACAACCAGGAAGTCTTCAACGATGATTCGCTTCAAGAAACGTGCCGCCATCGCTCTGACCGCCGCCGCACTCCTCGTGCTGCCCGCCTGTTCCGGCGGCAGCGGGGAATCCGCCGGCCAGCCGGATCGGATCACCTTCTGGACACCGCACACCACCCCGGAACGCCTGGCCGCCCAGCAGAAGGTGGCCGCCGCGTTCGAGGCCGAATCCGGGATCGGGGTTGATGTCGTCCCGATGGCCGCCGCCGATCAGGACCAGGCCCTGGTGACCGGGGCCGCCTCCGGCAATGTGCCGGACGTGATCATGGCCGCGGCGAGTCAGACCAGCGCCTGGAACGCCCAGGGGCTGCTCGACGCCGAGGCCGCCGCCGAGACGACCAAGGCGCTCGGCACCGAGACCTTCAACCAGAAGGCCGTCGCCGCGCTCAGCCCGCAGGGTCAGCCGGCCGCCGTGCCGAGCGACGGCTGGACCCATGTCATCGCCTATCGCGCCGACCTGCTCGAGAAGGCCGGCGTCAAGCCGCCGACGAGCCTGGCCGAGTTGGCGACGGCGGCGACCACGATCAAGGAGAAGCTCGGCATCACCGGTATCGCGCTCGGCACCCAGCCGGGCACGGCAGCGGCCACCGAGGGTGTGCAGTCGCTGTTCCAGAGCGCCGGCTGTGAGCTGGTCACCGGTGGCCAGGTCACGATCGACTCCCCGGCCTGCACCCAGGCCGCCGAACAGTTCCTCAAGGTGCGCAATTCCTCCACCTCGGGTGACTTCGACGTGCCCAGTGCTCGCGCCGCCTACCTGAGCGGGAATGCGGCCATGCTGCTGTTCTCCACCCACATCCTCGATGAGCTGGCGGGCCTGGACAAGGCGAATCCGCCGACCTGCGCGGAGTGCAAGCAGGACCCGAAGTTCCTCGCGACCCAGACCGACTTCATCACCGTGCTGGACCCGAAGAATCCCCGTCAGTACGGTTCGGTGCTCGGTTACAACATCCCCCAGGGTGCGAACTCCGAGGCCGCCGGCAAGTACATCCAGTACGTGATGAGCAAGGGTTATGTTGACACCCTGGCGGTCGCCGCCGAGGGCCGTCTGCCGCTGCGCAACGGGACGCCGGAGAAGCCCAACGAATATCTCGACGCCTGGGGCACCCTGGGCATCGGACCCAACCATGACGTGAACTCCACCGAGCTCTATGGCAAGGACTTCGTCGACGGGATGGGCAAGGGCATCAACGCCGTCTACCAGTGGGGCGACGGCACCCCCGACGCCGAGCTGGCCGGGATCACCCTGCGCCAGAGCGTGCTCGCCGGCAAGCTCGACCTGCTCTACCAGGGCCGTCCCCCGGCCGAGGTGACGGCCGCGATGAAGCAGGCCGTCGAGGAGGTCAAGGCAGGACTGTGACCGATCTGGCCACCCACCCAAGGCGAACCCGGCGCGGTGATCTCGCGCGCCGGGTGAGCCGGCAGGGGCAGCTGCTCACCGCACCGACCCTGCTCGTCATCACCTTCGCCTCGATCATCCCGCTGATCCTGGTCTTCGTCTTCGCGTTCTCCAAGGTCCGCCTGGTCGACATCCCCCGACTGGGGACCCGGCCGATCCAGTGGACCCTGGAGAACTTCGAACGGGCGTTCGCGAATCCGACCTTCTGGGACGCGCTCGGCACCACCCTGCTCTATGCGACGTTGACGATGATCGGGTCGGTCGGCAGCGGGCTGCTGCTGGCCCTGGCGCTGCGGCGCCCGTTCCGCGGCCGGGGCGTGATCCGGGCGCTGCTGCTGGTGCCCTACGTGCTGCCGGTGATCGCGGCGGTGACGATCTGGAAGACGATGCTGAACACCCAGTACGGCATCGTCAACGCGATCGGCACCACCTTCCTCGGCTGGGGTGCGCCGATCGGGTTCCTGAACACCAGCAGCATCGACGTGTTCGGCGTACCGATCCCGCTGTCCCTGCTGGTCGTGGTGCTCTTCGAGATCTGGACCTCGGCACCCCTGTCGTTCCTGTTCATCACCGCGCGCCTGCAGAGCATCCCCGCCGAGCTCGAGGAGGCCGCCGCGATCGACGGGGCCTCGCACTGGCAGACGTTGTGGCAGATCACCCTGCCGCAGCTGCGCGGGGTGGTGCTGCTGCTGTGCCTGCTCCGGTTCATCTGGACCTTCCAGAGCTTCAACGAGGTCTATCTGCTCACCGAGGGAGCCGGCGGCACCCAGGTGATGGCGCTGCGGGTCTACACCGAGCTGGTCACCCGCGCGAACATCGGCAGCGCTGCGGCGTACGGATTGTTGATGTCGGCGGTGCTGGTGGTCCTGCTCGCCGGATACGTGATGCTGCTGCGTCGGAAGGAGGAGCTGTGAGTCGGGGTTCGGCAATGCGTCCGCCGCTGGTGATGCGGGTCTGCCGCGTCCTGCTGATCGGATTCGCCGTGCTCGCTGCGGTCGGCCCGGTCCTCTACGGCGTGCTGCTCACCCTGCGCCCGGTCTCGTCGGTGATCGCCGAACCGCTGTCGCTGATCCCCGCGCCCGGTGAGCTCGACCTGTCCGCCTATCCGGCGGCGATGCTGGACGAATCCCGGGGTGGTTTCGGCCTGGGCCGCTTCGTGCTCAACTCGCTCGGCGTGGCGCTGGCTACGGTGGCGCTGTCGATCATCGTCTCGATCCTCGGGGCGTACGCCGCGGCGCGGCTCCGCTATCGCGGGCGGGGTGTGGTGAACGCGATCATCCTCGGGGTGTATCTGTTCCCCGGCATCGTGTTGTCGGTGCCGCTGTTCGTGCTGCTGGCCCGCGCCGGACTGACCGGTTCACTGGCCGGGCTGTTCCTGGTCTATGTGGCCAGCACGGTGCCGGTGTCGCTCTACATGATGCGCAACTACTTCATCGCATTGCCTGTCAGCATTGAGGAAGCGGCCACCGTCGACGGGGCGTCACTGCCGCGGATGCTGTGGAGCGTGATCCTGCCGGTCGCCGTTCCGGGGGTGGTCTCGACCGCCATCTACACCTTCATCATCGCCTGGAACGAATACTTCTATGCGTTGCTGTTCCTGGTCCAGAAACGGGACCAGTGGACCGCGCCGCTGGGCATCGCGCAGCTGACCGACTTCAACGTGCCGGTCACGGTGCTGCTGGCCGGCTCGATCACCGTCACCATCCCGGTGCTGATCCTCTTCACCGCCGTTCAGCGACTGCTCGTCGACGGTCTCGCCAGCGGAGCGGAGAAGTGAGCCGGGAGGCCCCGTTCGCCGACACCGTCCGTGCGGTGATCGAGCGCAGCAACGGCACCGCGGGCGGGGTGCGGGTGCTGACCGGCCCCCGGGCCGAGGCCGGTACGCGGGCCTCGGCAAGGGCGGAGCACGGTGAGCTGGTGCTCTGCGCCGCGGATCCGGTGGGTGCGCTGAGCGCGTACCAGGCATACCTGCAGCACCGTGCCCGGAGGCGGATCACCTGGGAGAGCCCGGAACTCTCGCCCCCGTTGACGAGTTGGCCGTCCGGAGCGGTGGAGATCGCCACCGACTTCGGCATCCGCTACCACCTCAACGTGGTCACCCATGGTTACTCGATGGCCTACTGGGACTGGGATCGCTGGGAACGGGAACTGGACTGGATGGCGTTGCACGGCATCACCCATCCGCTGATCCTCACCGGTTACGAATCGGTGCTCGCCGACACCCTGATCCGGCTCGGCATCGGTGAATCCGACGCCTGGTCCTGGGTCGGCAGCGCCGCCCACGTGCCCTGGTTCGCGATGGGCGGCATGCACTCCTTCGGTGGGCCGCTGCCCGCCTCCTGGCCACGGCGCCGGACCGAGCTGGCCCGCCGGATCCTCGCCAGGGCACGAGAACTCGGCATGACCCCGGTGCTGCCCCTGACCGGGGGACACGTCCCGGAACAGCTCGCCGGGGCCGACGCCGACCGGATCAAGTGGCAGGGCTGGAGCACCCCGGTCCTCGACCCCGGATCACCGGCCCACCGGGAGTTCGTGGCCACCTTCCTGGCCGCCCAGCGGGACCTGCTCGGCGACCCCGGGGTGGAGCCGATGTTCGCCCTGGACCCCTACATCGAATCCCTGCCGCCGAGCGACGAACCCGAAGCCCTGGCCGCCGCCGGCCGCGGCTATTTCGCCGCGCTCAGCGAGGTGGTGCCCGATGCCACCTGGCTGCTGCAGGGCTGGCCTTTCCACTACCACAAGGATTTCTGGACCACCGAGCGGATCGCCGCATTCCTGTCCGAGGTGCCGCACGAGCGGTTGCTGCTGATCGACCTGTGGGGTGAGCACGCACCGATGTGGCGGGGTGGCATGCACGGCCGTCGCTGGATCTGGTCGATGGTGCACAACTTCGGCGGCCGGTTCGGGCTCTTCGGCGATCTCGCCGGTCTGGTGCGCGACCTCGCCGAGCTCCGCGCCGCCGCTCCGGCCGGCCTGGAAGGTGTCGGGATGGCACCGGAGGCGATCGAGAACAACACCGTCTTCTATGAGCTCGCCACCGACCTCACCTGGTCCGATGTCGAGCTCGGTGACTGGCTGGCGCGCTACGCCGCGCAGCGCTATGGCACGGCGGATCCGGCGGCCGGGGAGGCCTGGCAGCTGCTCGCCGAGACGCTCCACGGCCCCGGGCGCACCCGGTCGATCCCGTCCCCGGTGTATGCCCGCCCCTGGACCGATGAGTTGCCGTTCGCCGCCCAGCGGGCCGCCGGTGAAGCCCTGCCGGAGCCCACCCGGATGTCGGCCAACATCGACGCCGAGAACGACCCCGCCGTGCTCGGCGATCTGCCCCGGATCGCTTGGGCGGCCCGGTTGATCGCAGGGTTGCGGGACGCGGATCGCACCGCCCAGGAACGCGATGTCAGCGATCTGGTGCAGCATGTCATCGCCCAGGGCACCCGGCCCCGGATCCGCGGCATCCTGGCGGCGTACCGACGCGGTGACAGCGACGGCATCGGTGACCAGTTCACCGCCCTGCGGACCGCGCTGCTGGAGCTCGACGAACTGGCCGCCGCTCGCCCCGACGGGCTGCACAGCTGGCTCGCCGCGGCCCGTGACTGGGGCGAGACACCGCAGGAGGCCCGGGTGATGGAACGTGATGCCCGATCCCTGGTGTCGGTGTGGGGGCACCAGACCAGCGGCCTGCACGACTACTCCGGTCGGCACTGGGCCGGTCTGGTCGGTGAGCTGCATCTGGCGCGCTGGCAGGCCTGGGCGGACTGGCTGACCGAATCGCTGGCCACCGGCGCCCCGGATCCCCGCGCCCTGCAGCAGCGGATCGTCGACCTCGAAGAGGCCTGGCGCCAGGCGCCGCGGGACGCGCGCCCACCGCGCGGGGACACGATCGCGCTGGCGCTCGACGCCCTGACCCGCCGGGGCCTGTAGATGACCCGCCCGCCGACCGAGCAGCGCAATCCACGCACCACCGCGCTGGATCTCGTCCCCACCGAGGATGCGGTGCGGATGATCCTCGACGAGGACGCCCGCGCCGTCGAGGCGGCGCTCGCCGTCACCGGGCCGGTGGCCGAGCTGGCGGAGCTGGTCGCCGCGCGATTGGCCGACGGGGGATCGCTGCACTACTTCGGTGCCGGGGCCTCCGGGCGGATCGCGATGGCCGACGCCACCGAGGCGACGCCCACCTTCGGCGTACCACCCGGGATGATCCAGGCCCACTTTCCCGGCGGTGCGGCAGCGCTGGCCGATCCGACCATCGACCTGGAGGACGCCGAGGGGGCCGGCCGCCGGGACGCGGCCGCGATCACCGACCGCGACGTGGTGGTCGGGATCTCCGCCTCCGGTCGCACCGGCTATGTGACCGGTGCGCTCCAGGTGGCCCGGCAGCACGGCGCCCGGACCGCCCTGCTCGCCTGCGATCCCGCGATCCGCCCCGAACCGGCCCCGGACCACCTCATCGTCCTCGACACCGGTGCCGAGGCGCTCACCGGATCCACCCGGTTGAAGGCGGGCACCGCGACGAAGGTCGTCCTCAACGCGCTGTCCACCACCGTGATGGTGGCGCTGGGTCGCACCTACGGCAATCTGATGATCTCGCTGACCGCGACGAATGCGAAGCTTCGCACCCGCAGCATCTCCATCCTGGAAGAGGTTTCCGGTCTCCCGCCGCACCGGTGTGTGGCTCTGCTCGCGGCCTGCGACGGTGAGCTCCCGGTCGCGGTGCTCGCGGCGCTGGCCGAGGTGGACCCCGCGACCGCCCGGATGAGGCTGGCCCGGTCGGGGAGTGTCCGCACCGCACTGACGGAGCTGGGTCGATGAATCGAACCTCCACCGGTTGTGTGCTCGGGATCGATGTCGGCGGGACCGGCATCCGGCTGCGCGGGGTACGCCGCGGGCGGGAGACCGCGGTCGAGGAGCGGCGCGCGATCCGGCGTACCGGCTCCGGAATCGACATCGCGGCACTCGCCGACGCGATCACCCGACTCGCCCGCACCGGTGCGGTCGACCTCGATGCGCACGGCATCCGGGCCCTCTGCGTCGGTACCACCGGAGTCCCCGGG
Organism: Enemella evansiae; assembly: GCF_002250705.1. GTDB lineage: Bacteria > Actinomycetota > Actinomycetes > Propionibacteriales > Propionibacteriaceae > Enemella > Enemella evansiae. Next base: position 295,819 of record NZ_NMVP01000034.1, on the reverse strand, counting down.
CCCATCGACCCCGACGAGCTGGCCGAGGCGCTCCGACAGCGGCTGGGTGCCGCGCGGATCGCCATCGCCGGTGACGCGCTCACCTCACACGTCGGCGCCCTGACCGGTGAACCGGGGGTGATCGTCGCTGCGGGTACCGGGGCCATCGCACTCGGTACCGACCTGGCCGGAATCTGGAACCGTGTCGACGGCTGGGGTTATCTCGCCGGTGACGAGGGCAGCGGGTCCTGGATCGGCCGGCAGGGGTTGCAGCTGGCGTTGCGCGCGTTGGACGGCCGATCGCCGGGATCCCCGCTGCTGCTGGAATTCGCGCTGCAGCAGTGGGGTGATGCGGACACCCTGATCAAGGAGCTCTACCGGGCCGAATCACCGGCCCAGCAGCTGGCCGGCTTCTGCCCGGCCGTCGCCCAGGCGGCCCGCCGCGGTGACGAACATGCCCGGGCGATCTGGACCTCGGCCGGTACCGCGCTCGGCCAAGCGGCCGCGGCGGCCTCGGCCGGTCTGCCACCGGTCATCACCTGGGCGGGCAGCATGTTCAATGCCGGCGAGCTGCTGCTGGAACCCTTCTGGTCGGAGGTCCGCAGGACATTGCCGAACGCCGAACGGCGAGCACCGCGGGGGCGTTCGGTCGACGGGGCGCTGCAGCTCGCGGAGCGACTGGTGGCCGGAACGCTGCCGGTGCAGGCCAGTGGTTTCCTGCACACCTACGGTTAGCGGCCGGGAGCGGGCGGTCCCGGCAGCTTGACCAGCAGGCTCTCCCAGGGCTCCAGCTCCGCGGGCAGTCCCTCGCGCCGGTGCGAACTCAGCAGCACCCGTGCGGATGCCCACTGGGCGTGCAGCTCGGCCGGTACCCGGCGTGGTCGATCACCGGCGTTCCCGATCGCCAACAGGCCACCCTCGGCACCGAGCCGCTGGACGATCCACAGGTTCGGGTCGGCCGGTTCGCTGAGCAGGAAGCGGCCGGTCGACAACAGCGGCTCCTCGCGGCGCAGCGCGATCAACCGGCGGTAGTGCGCCAGCACCGAGTCCGGGTCGCGCTGCCCGGCGACGGTCTCCTCGGCGGGATGATCGGGCACGTCCAGCCAGGGCGTACCTGTGCTGAACCCGGCCGCCGGTCCGTCCGCCCACTGCATCGGCGTCCGCGCGTTCTCCCGGGACAGGTCCCGCAGGGTGGCCAGCACCTCCGCCTCGCTCCAGCCGCGGGCGGTCATCGCCTCGTCGGCGAAGTTCAGCGACTGCACATCCTGGTACTGGGTGAGCGAGGTGAAGGCCGCCCCGCGCATCCCGATCTCCTCGCCCTGATAGACGAACGGGGTGCCCTGATGGGCGTGCAGCATGGTCGCGAAGAGTTTCGCCGACTCCTCTCGCCGGGTCGGGTCTCCCCAGCGGGTCACCACCCGCGGCTGGTCGTGGTTGTTCAGATAGAGGCTGTTCCAGCCGCGATCGCGCAGCCCGTCCTGCCAGTTCGCCAGCGATGTCTTGAGCCGGGTCAGGTCGAAGGGTTTCTTGTCCCAGCGATGATTCCCGTGATCGATCTGCACGTGTTCGAACTGGAAGACCAGGTCCAGGGCGTGGTTGGCGGGGTCGGTGAGTCGGGTCGCGTCGGCGGCCGTGGTGGCCGGTGTCTCGCCGAGCAGCACCACGTCATCGGTGTCGCCGACGGTGCCGGCGCGCAGCTCCTGCAGGAACTCCAGCAGCCGGGGACCGTTGCTGTACAGGGATTCCGCGTCACCCCACAGCTCCCCGGGGCGCACCGGGGCGTCCGGCAGCTCAGGCGGTTTGGCGATGAAGTTGATCACGTCCATCCGGAAACCCGAGATGCCGCGGGCGAGCCACCAGTTCATGATGGCGCGCACCTCGGCGCGGACCTCGGGGTTCTCCCAGTTGAGGTCGGGCTGACCGACCGCGAACAGGTGCAGATAGTATTCGCCGGAGCGTGGGTCGAGTTGCCATGCGGAACCGGAGAAGCGCGATCCCCAGTTGTTGGGTGGCGATTCGCCCCGGCCCGGGCGCCACCAGTACCAGTCCCGCCTGGGACTGCGCGGATCGCGTGACTCGATGAACCACGGGTGGGTGTCGGAGGTGTGGTTCACCACCAGATCGAGGATCACCCGGATGCCGCGCCGGCGGGCCTCGGCGATCAGTTCGTCGACATCGGCCAGGCTACCGAAGGTGGGGTCGATACCGCGGTAGTCGCTGATGTCGTAGCCATTGTCGACCATCGGCGAGGGATAGATGGGGGAGAGCCAGAGCAGGTCGATGCCGAGTTCGGCGAGGTGATCCAGTCGCGAGGTCACCCCGCGCAGGTCACCGATGCCGTCGCCGTCGGAGTCGGCGAAGCTGCGCGGATAGATCTGGTAGCCGACCGCCTGCTTCCACCAGGGCGTCGCGTTGCGAGCGGGCGATGCGGTCATTCGACCGGTACGGGTTCGCCGGCTTCGAGGGAGCGGTACGCCGCCAGCGCGATCGCCATGCTGCGCCGACCGGTCGCCCCGTCCGGTTGCGGCCAGCGCCCGGTGGCGATCCCGTCACAGAAGGTCTGCAGCATCGTCGCGTTGGCGTCGTCGCCGTAGCCACGGCGGATCGGGCCGATCCCGGTGGTGAAACCGGCCACGTGCTGGGCGTCGAAGGCATCCAGATCGGCGATCCCGTCGCTGCCGACGAGCTGCAGGGTGAGCCCACCCCAGACCGGGTTGTCGGCGGGGGCGGACCAGCTGCAGTCGATGGTGCCGGTCACCCCGTTGTCGAACTCGACCGACACGATGCCACCGGTCTCGGCGGCGGCGCGATCGCTGTGCAGCAAGGTGTTCGCGCGGGCGTACACGCTCGTCGCGTTGGCCCGCGGCATCAACACGGTGAGCAGATCGGCCAGGTGCACGGTGTGGTCCATGATCGCACCGCCGCCGGAGAGTTCGGGTTGGGCGAACCACTCCCGCTCGCTCGGCAGCTTGCCGTTGTTCGTGCCGGTGAAGGAGATCAGCTCACCGATCCCGCCACCGTCGACGACCGAACGCAGGGCGTCGAAGGCGATCGAGAAGCGGACCGGGTAGGCCACCATCAGCGCCACCTGGGCATCCGCCGCCGCGGCGATCATCGCGTCCGCATCCGGCAGGGAGGTGGCCAGTGGTTTCTCGCACAGGATGTGCACCCCGGCGGCGGCGATCTCTTCCACCGCAACCCGGTGCCGGGCGTTCTCGGTGCACACGATCACCCCGTCGGGCCGCCAGGCCAGCAGGTCGGAAAGCTTGTCGAAGAAGGGAATGCCGAAGTTCTCGGCCACCACCCGGCCGCGGGGTGAGCCGTCGTGCGGCGGCGGGTCGGTGATGGCGACCTCGACATCCGGCCGGCCGGTCAGCAACCGCAGGTAACCCTCGGCGTGCGGGTGGGCGAGGGAGTGGATCCCGATCTTCATCAGTTCTGCTCCAGCCGTGCGTTCAGGGTGTCGGCACCGGGCACGGTGACACTGCGCCCGGTGGCCAGGGATTCGTTGGCTGCCACGCCGAGCGCGACGGCCGCGACCCCGTCCAGTGCGGAGACCCGGCTGGTCGCCCCGGCACAGATGGCCGCAGCGAACTCGCCGAGTTCGAGCAGGAACGGGCTGTCGCCGAGGGTGCGGGGCAGCAGGCTGCCGCCGGTGCCGGGTGCGCTCGGGGCGTCGACGCGGACCGGCCCGGGAGCCGCGGAATCGTAGCTCAGGTAGCCGCGCGTACCCGCTGCCGAGAAGCTCGTCCGGAAGGTGGTCCGGGGACCGAGCCAGCCACCGGTCGCGGTGCTGATCGCGCCGTCGGCGTGGGTGAGCACCACCTGGGCGGTGGTGATCGGCCCGTCGGGGGTCTCCCGACCGACGGTCCGCGCGTGCACCCGGGTGACCTCCCCGGCCAGCCAGCGGGCCATGTCGAGGTCGTGGATCATCTGGTCCAGGATGACCCCGCCGGAGAGCCGCGGATCGTGGAACCAGGCCCGCTGCGGCCGGGAGGCGAGCCGGGTGAACCGGAGGACCGCGGGGTCGCCGATGTCACCGGCGGCGACGCTGCGCTGCAGGGCCCGGTAGGCCGGGAAGAACCGGACGACCTGGGCCGGATAGAGAGGTACGCCGGCCTCGCGGCAGACGCGCAGCATGCCCAGCGCCTCCTCGACGGTGAGCGCCAGCGGCTTCTCGCAGATCACCGCACAACCGGCCTGCGCGGCCCGGGCCACCAGGTCGGGATGGGTGGGCGTGGGGGTGCAGATGTCCACGATCTCGGCGCGGTCCAGGAGCTCGTCGATGGAGTCGACCACGATGCCGCCGCCGTGTGCGGCCGCGAGTGCGGGGGCGTTGTCGTCGGTGCTGTGGAGCACGACCTCGGCGCCCAGGGCGAGCCAGGCGGGGAGGTGTGCGTTCGCGATGCCACCGGCACCGATCAGTCCCACGACCCGAGGGAGTTGAACGTCCGTCGTCCTCATCAGCATCCTTCCGCACGGCGTGGCCGGGGCAATCATGGAATCGCTGGCACCGTAACAGCGGGAGCAGAAGAAACTCCATTCTCGATCAGAACTTTTTGTCATTGTGAATAAAACGTGGTCTGATGTGGGCATGTCATCGCCCGCGCCCGCCAGCACGCCGGGCAGCGTGGGCTCGGTGCAGATCGTGCGCCTGGTACGCGAGGGTGCGGCGGTCACCCGGTCCGCGCTCGCCGGCCAGACGGGTCTGTCGGTCTCCGCGGTGCACCGCCGGGTCGATCAGCTGACCCGGGCGGGCATCCTCACCGAGACCGGCAGTGCGGTCTCGGTCGGTGGGCGGCCGAGCCGGGAACTGGCGGTCGATGGCCGGTACGGGGTGGTCGCGGCCGCCACCATGACCGATGCCACGATCCAGGTGACCCTGGCCGATCTGAACGGGGAGATCCTCAGCTCGACCAGCCACCCCCATCAGGCCGGGGACGGACCGGAGGCGACCATGACCCGGCTCTGGCAGCAGCTGCAGCAGGCTGTCGCCGAGCTGCCCGGGCGCTCCGATCCGCTCGCGATCTGTCTGGGCATCCCCGCCTCGGTCGTACCCGGCAGCGGTGAGCTGGCCTTTCCGTTCTTCATGCCGAGCTGGCACCGGGCCAACCCGGGTGCGCTGGTCGCCGGGCACACCGAGGTGCCGGTGCTGGTGGCGAACTCCGCCGATCTGATCGCGGTGGCCGAATCCCACGGGGCCCGGGACCGCCCGGTCGTCGAGCAGCTGCTCGCGGTGCAGCTGGGGGAGCGGATCGGGTGCGGGGTGATCAGCAACGGCTCGCTGCATCGTGGGGCGAGCGGTGCGGCCGGTGAGATCAGTCACGTCCCGGTCGGCATCCCCTCGGTGATTCCCTGTGCCTGCGGGATTCCCCAGTGTCTGGAGTCGGTGGCGAGCGGCAAGGCGGTGCTCGCCGCCGTGGCCGACCAGGGCCTCGAGGTGGACGACCTCGAACAATTGGTGGCGGCCTCCCGGGCCGGTGACGCGGTCGCGGCCACCGCCCTGCGCCGGGCCGGCAGCGAGATCGGCGCCGTGCTGGCGACCATCGTCAACTTCTTCAACCCCAGCGAGGTCGTCATCGCCGGTGAGCTGTCCACCTCCGAGGTGCTGGTCTCGGCGATCCGCGCGGAGCTGTTCGCCCGCTGCCTGCAGGTGGTGACCCATGACCTGCTGGTCCGGGCCAGCGCGGAACCGCTGGCGGTGACGACCGCCGGCGCCGTCGTGCTGGCCCAGGAGGCCGCGCTGACCGAAGCCGCGCGGCGGGTCGGTACGAACTGATCACAATCGAGCGATGCCGCCACGCAGTTCGGCGACCCAGGAGCCACCGCCGTGCCCGGTGTCATCGACCAGCACCAACTCCGCGTCGGGCCAGCCGCGGGCGACCTGCCAGGCGATGTCCGGCGGGCTGCTGATGTCAAGGCGGCCGTGCACCAGGACACCAGGGATGCCGGTCAGCCGGGGCAGCTCCCGGATCAGCTGGCCGTCGGGGAGGAAACCGGCGTTGGCCCAGTAATGGGTCACCAGCCGCGCCAACCGCAGCCGCAACTCGGGGTCGTCGTAGCGCGGATCGTGGGTGGCACCTGGGAAGGTGCCGACGTGGGTGTCCTCCCAGGCGCACCAGTCGCGGGCGGCCCGTTCACGGACCTGCGGGTCGGGATCGTGCAGCAGCCTGGCGTACGCCGCCGCCAGATTGCCGTCGCGTTCGGCCGCCGGCACCCCGGCGGCGAAGCGCTCCCACTCCCGCGGGAAGACCCGGCCCATCGCGCGGGTGATCCACTCGACCTCGCGGGCGCTGGTGTTCGTGAGCGCGCCGAAGGCGGCCGCCACGACCCGCTCGGGGTGGGCCTCGGCGTACGCCAGGCCGAGGGTCGAACCCCAGGAGACGCCGACCACCAGCCAACGATCGATACCGAGATGGGTCCGCAGGTGTTCCAGATCCGTGATCAGGTGGGCGGTGGTATTGCTGCTCAGGTCGACCACCGGATCCGCCGCACTCGGTGTCGAGCGGCCGGCGTTGCGCTGGTCGAACTGCACGATCCGGAACCGTCCGGGATCGAAGAGCGTGCGCTGCCAGGGGGCGGAGCCGCTGCCCGGTCCGCCGTGCAGGAAGACCGCGGGGGTACCGGCCGGATCACCGGATTCCTCGTAGTACAGGCGGTGCCCGTCACCGACCTCGAGCATGCCTGTGGCGAACGGTTCGGTGCTGGGCCATGGATCGGGGAGCGCCATGGGGTGATCCAATCAGTGCGGCCGGTCACAGCTCGGCAACGGTGCGGCGCGGCGCGGGACGCTCCGGTCCGGCAGCGCTGAGGCTGTGCTCAGCTTTCCCCTGCTGACAATGAGGTCGTCATGTCCCGTGCATCGTTGCGCGCCGCGCTCGTACTCGTCCCGGTGCTGCCCGTGCTGGCCCTCGGCGCCGCCGGGGCGTACGCCGCAGAACCGCGCTACGCATTCCAGTGGCTGGCGCCCGCGAAACCGGTGATCCCGCCGCGGCCGCCGGCACCCGCGCCGCCGCCCGCTGCGGCGTACCCGGCCGGACCCGGACCCGACCTGCGCTTCGCCGACCCGCGCGGGTTCACCAACGGGCAGGTACCCGCCGACCAGCTCTGCCGGGTACCCGGCGCCCGCTCCGACGGCTGGCGGATGAGCTGCCGCGCGATCGGCGACTTCACCGCGCTCAACCAGGCGTACCGGGCCCGTTTCGGCCGTGGCCTGCAGGTCGATCACCTGCGCGGCACCGCCTACCGCACCGTCGGCGACCAGAAGGTGCTGTACGCCAAATACGGCAGCCCGCGGGCGGCGACGCCGGGCACCTCCAACCACGGCTGGGGGCTGGCGCTCGATCTGGCGATGGGCGGCGGCAACCACTCCTCGCCGACCTATCGGTGGCTGAAGGAGAACGGCCCGCGCTACGGGTTCATCGACGAGATGCCGACCGAGGACTGGCACTGGCGCTACACCCGCTGAATGCTCCGGGGGCTCCGCCGGGTGCCGTACCCTGTTCCGGTGCACGACGACTCTGCCGCGGAGGCTCACCCCGTCCACAACATCGAGCTGCCGCTCGGTGAGCCGGCGCCCGAGCAGGGATTGAGCCTGTTCACCCAGCTGGTCCGCTTCACCCTGACCGGTGGGCTCTCGGCGATCGTCGACTTCGGCACGCTGTGGCTGATGACCCACCTGATGGCCATCCCCGACAACTATGCCAAGGCGATCTCGTTCATCCTCGGCACCACCACCGCGTACGCCATCAACCGCCGCTGGACCTTCAAGGCCGCGCCGTCGACGAAGCGGCTGGTGGCGGTCTGGGTGTCCTATCTGCTCACCTTCGCGCTCCAGGTCGGGCTGTACGCCCTGACCCGGCCCTGGTTGCAGAGCCACTTCGATTACTCGATCGCCCAGTTCATCGCCTTCGTGATCGCCCAGGGGGCGGCCACCATCTGCAACTTCGTCATCCAGCGCTGGGTCATCTTCAAGCTGATCTGAGGGCAGGGTCACAGGGCGATGCGGGTGCCCGGCTCGGGGCGGTCGGCGGCGGCCTCGGTGATCGCCGCTGCGGCGGCCGCGTCCTGGATGCCGACCCCCACCGAGTTGTAGTGCACGATGTCGGCGGGGTCGCGCCGCCAACTGCCGGGGTCGGTGAGGATCGTTCCCAGTTCAAGCACCGAGTCCGGATCCAGCTCCCGGACGCCACGGCGGTCACGATCGGCCCGGCGTGCTCCAGCGCGGTCGCCCGGTCGTCGACCACGATCCGTGCGCAGCGGCGCAGCAGCTGCTGATCCAGCTCGTGCCGGTCGGGGGCGAAGGAGCCGACGCTGAGCACCGTCGCACCCTCGGCGACCCAGTCGGCCTGCAGCACCGGTTCTGCGGAGGTGGTCGCGGTGACGATCAGGTCTGCACCAGCAACCGCCTCCTCGGCGCTCGCGCAGACCCGTACCGGCGGGCCCGGTGCCCGCTCGGCGAGCCGGGCCGCGGTCACGGCATTGCGCGAGAACAGGCGTACCTCATCGGCCGGCAGCACCTCGGCCAGCGCAGCCAGATGGGCGGCTGCCTGCACCCCGGATCCGATCACCGCCAGCACCGACACCCGCCCGGCCAAGGTCTGCGCGGCCAGTGCCGAGGCGGCGGCGGTACGCAGGGTGGTCACCTCGGTGCCGTCCATGATCGCCTGCGGTCGCCCGGTCACTGGGTCGAGCACCGTGATCACCGCCGACACCGCAGCCAGGCCGCGCTCGGCATTGCCCGGATTGACACTGCCGAACTTGGACACCGCCGGGGCATCGGGCGCCAGCCGCGCCGCATAGCAGAAGGCCGCCGACTCGGCCTGGCCCGGCAGCAGCAATCGGGCCGGCAGCACCGCCCGGCCGGTGGCCAGTGCGGTGAATGCCGCCCGCTGCGATTCGAGCGCCCGCCGGGCGTCGAACAGCTGGCGTACCTCGGCCGCGGTCAGCAGCAGCGTTTCATCGCCTGCCATCGGCTCACCGCCGTACCACGCGGTCGCCGAGCACGGAGGCGACGAACCCGATCACATCATCGAGGACCTCGTCGCGGTTGAGCTCGTTGAAGATCTCGTGCCGCGCCTCGGGGTAGCTCTTCGTCTCGGTCCGCTCGCCCCGGAGCCGCTCGACCGCCTCCGCCGACGGACCGATCGGTACCAGCTCATCGGCCTCGCCATGCAGATACAGCACCGGCAGGCCTTCGAACCCGCCACCGGTGTTGATCAGCTCCAGCTCATCATGCAGCGCCAGCAGCGTGACCCGCTTGAAATCGCCGTGCCAGATCAGCGGATCCGCGGCGTACGCCCGGCCGACCTCCGGGTCCCGTGACAGCGTCGCCACATCGATCGGCGTCGGCGGAATCTCCTCCAGCACAAGCAATTCCTCGACGGCCTCCCAACGCCCCAGGACGGGCCCGGACAGCACCAGCGCGGCCAGATCCTCGCCATGCAGCTGCGCGAACCGGGCCGCGATCATGCCGCCCATCGAATGCCCGATCAGCACCACCGGCAGCTCCGGATTCTCATGGGTCGCCAGCTCCAGCACCTCGGCCACGTCCGCCACGACCGGTTCGAAATCGGTGATCTCCACCCGCTCCCCGGCGCTGCGGCCGTGCCCGCGATGATCCGCGGCATAGACCGTGGCGCCGGCGGCGTTCAGCTGCTCGGCCACCCACCGGTAGCGCAGCACGTGCTCGCCGTAACCGTGGGTGATGATCGCGATCCAACCGGGGTCGGCGATCGGCCAGGCGGTCCCGACCAGTTCACCGGCGTGACCGGTCAGGGTGAAATCGTAGGAATCGGCAGCGGCATCGGTGCTCATCCTGTGACGATAGTGCAAGGGATCGTTGAGTCGACCTCAACCCATCGATGCCCCCGGGGCACTTTCGCCGGCGCCGCGCATCGGGTTGGCTGGAACGGACTGCCGAACGGCAGGGAAGGAGGAAAGGTGAGCAACGAGGCGCTGATCCCGCCCTGGCAGCTGCGGGCCCGCTTCGCGGTCCGGCTGGCGGAGCTCTACGGCGGTGAGGTCCCGGCGTACAACACCCTGGTCGAGGTCTCGACCGAGGTGAACCAGCGGGTGATGGACGCCCGCGGCGGCGACGCGGAACGGCTCGGTTCGCTGGATCGGGTGACCGCCGAACGGCACGGTGCGATCCGCGTCGGGACGCCCACCGAACTGGCCCAGGTGGCGCGGATCTTCGGCGCGCTGGGCATGTACCCGACCGGCTTCTACGACCTGCGCGACGCCCAGCCGCAGCCGATCCCGGTGGTCTCCACCGCCTTCCGGCCGCACGAGGCCGACGAGCTGGCCCGCAATCCGTTCCGGGTGTTCACCTCGATGCTGGTACCGCAGGACCGGCGCTTCTTCGACGCCGACCTGCAGCGCCGGCTCGAGCACTTCCTGGCCGCGCGCACCCTGTTCCCCGCCGAACTGCTCGAGCTCGCCGACCGGGCCGAGGCCGACGGCGGGCTCACCGAGTCCGACGCGGACCGTTTCCTGGAGCTGGCCGCGGCCAGCTTCGCGCTCGCCGACGAACCGGTCGACCGGGCCTGGTACGACGAGTTGTCCGAGATCTCCGGGGTCGCCGCCGATATCGGCGGGGTGACCAGCACCCACATCAACCACCTCACCCCGCGGGTGTTGGACATCGACGACCTCTACACCTCGATGCAGGCCCGCGGGATCGAGATGATCGCCGAGATCCAGGGCCCGCCGGACTGGGCCGGACCCGATGTGCTGCTGCGGCAGACCTCCTTCCGGGCGCTGGCCGAGCGGCGCGCCTTCCGCGAGGCGGACGGCAGCATCGGCGAGGGTGAGCTGCGGGTCCGGTTCGGTGAGGTGGAGCAGCGCGGGATCGCGCTCACCCCGGCCGGTCGGGAGCTGTTCGACGAGCTGGTGGCCGCGACCGACCGGCGGCTCGCCGAGCAGCAGGGGCGGACCCGGGTGGACCTCGCGCGGGAGGTCTGGGCCGAACGACTGCCCGGGACCGAGGCCGAGCTGGAGCGCGAGGGACTGGCCTATTTCCGTTACGTGGTTGGCGATTCCCGACCGGCCGGTGATCCGCCGGCCGATCTCGACGCGCTGCTGACCGGCGGCTGGCTGGTCGCCGAACCCATCGTCTACGAGGACTTCCTGCCCCGGTCGGCGGCCGGCATCTTCAACTCCAACCTGAGCGACTCGGGCAGCCGGGACACCACCCAGGACGCGGCCGAACGGGACCAGGCCTGGCTCGCGGAGGTGATCGGGCGGCCGATCGCCGAACCCTTCGAGTTGTACGCCGCAGAGCGCGACGCCTCCCTTCGGGACGCGGCGGCCGCGCTCGGACTACCCGCCGACGCGCTGGCCCTGACCGGCGCACGGTCCGCCAGCTGATCCGAACACGGCAAGGGAAAGGGGCGACATCGTGGTTGTTCCGCAACGTGCGTCGGTGGTGATCATCGGCGGCGGGGTGATGGGTGTTGCTGCGGCGTACGAACTCGCCCGCAGCGGCATCGCTGAGGTCGTGCTGCTGGATCGGGGCAGCTTCGGCGCCGGCTCCACCTGCCGAGCCGCCGGCGGCGTCCGCGCGCAGTTCTCCGACGAACTGAACATCCAGCTCGGCGCCCGCAGCCTGGCCACTTTCGAGAACTTCGGCCGGTTGTTCGACACCGAGATCGACCTGCATCAGGTCGGCTATCTGTTTCTGATCGACAACGACGAGGCCGTCGCCACCTTCGAGAACAACGCGAGACTGCAGCAGAGCCTCGGTTTGGAGAGCCGGATCATCAGCCCCGCCGAGGCGAAGCGGCTCTCGCCGCTGATCGATACCGACGGGCTGATCGCCGCGGCCTGGACCCCGCGCGATAGGCACTGCACCCCCGAGGCGGTGGTTTCCGGGTACGCCCGCGCCGCCCGGCGGGCCGGAGCGACCCTGCTCCCGAACTGCGCGGTGACCGGCATCGACGTCGCGGACGAAGCGGCCGGGGCGCGGATCACCGGCGTATGCACCGCCGCCGGCACGATCGCCACGGATACGGTGATCTGCACCGCCGGCGCCTGGTCCGGCGAGATCGCGAGCTGGGTCGGGGTCGACCTGCCGGTCGAACCGCTGAAACGGCAACTGCTCATCACCGAGGACATGCCGGGCCTGGCGCCGGACACCCCGTTCACCATCGATCAGTCCTCCACGCTGTATTTCCACAACGAGGGCAGGGGGCTGCTGGTCGGGATGTCGTATGCCGACCAGCAGCCGGGCTTCGATCAGACCGTCACCGACGACTGGCTGGAACCGCTGTCGGCGGCCATCGATCGGCGGGTACCGGCGCTGGCCGAGGTGGGGATGAGTTCGGGGTGGGCAGGGTTGTACGAGAACACCCCCGACCACAACGCGCTGATCGGCGAGGCGCGTGGGGTGTCCCGTTTTCTCTATGCCACCGGGTTTTCCGGCCACGGGTTCCTGCAGGGGCCCGCGGTTGGCGAGGTGCTCCGCGACCTCTACCGTGAACAGCGACCCTTCGTCGACGTCTCCGCGCTGAGCGCCGACCGTTTCCACTCCGCCGACCGGCGGCCCGAGTTCAATATCGTCTGAAATCAAGTCGTCTAGTCGAAAGCAGTGATCGTGAATCAGCAGAGCACCATCCCCTCCGCCACCGAACTCGCCGAGCGGGCCCGCGCGGCGGCCGAACGTTGCGGTGTGGACCTCAACCAGGTGAGCGGTGACCACGACGTCATCTCACCGATCAACGGCCAGCCGCTGTATTCGGTTGCCTGGCAGGATTCGGCGAGTGTCGATGCGGCGATCAAGACCGCCAACGACGCGTTCCTGCAGTGGCGTACGGTGCCGGCCCCGGTACGTGGCGCCCTGGTGAAGCGCCTCGGGGAACTGCTCACCGAGCACAAGGACGATCTGGCCGAACTGGTCTCCGCGGAGGTCGGCAAGATCACCTCCGAGGCCCGCGGCGAGGTGCAGGAGATGATCGACATCTGCGAGTTCGCGCTCGGGCTGTCGCGTCAGCTCTATGGCAAGACGATGGTCTCCGAGCGCGCCGGTCACCGGTTGATGGAGACCTGGCATCCGCTCGGCGTGGTCGGGGTGATCTCGGCGTTCAACTTCCCGGTCGCGGTCTGGTCCTGGAACACCGCCCTGGCACTCGTCTGCGGCGACCCGGTGATCTGGAAGCCCTCGGAGACCGCGCCGATGTGTGCGCTGGCCAGCAATGCGCTGCTGCAGCGGGCGATCGCCGAGACCGAGGACGCCCCCGAGGGGCTGTCGCAGGTGGTGATCGGCGGGGCCGACGTCGGCCAGGCGCTGGTCGAGAACCCCGGGATCGCGCTGCTGTCGGCGACCGGGTCCACGCGGATGGGGCGCACCGTCGGCCCGCTGGTCGCCGAGCGGTTCGGGCGTTCGCTGCTGGAGCTGGGCGGCAACAATGCCGCGATCGTCACCCCGTCGGCCGATCTGGATCTGGCCGTCCGCGGGATCGTCTTCGCGGCCGCCGGCACCGCCGGGCAGCGCTGCACCACGATGCGCCGGGTGATCGTGCACTCCTCGATCGCCGAGGAACTGGTGCAGCGGCTCAAGGCCGTGTACGAGCGGTTGCCGATCGGTGATCCGCAGCGCGAGGGCACGCTGATCGGCCCGCTGATCAACGAGCGTTCCTTCACCGGTTTCGATGCCGCGGTGCAGCAGGCCGGCGAACAGGGTGGTGAGGTCGTCGTCGGCGGCGCGCGGGAGCTCGCGACCGAGGCGCCGGAGGCGTTCTACGTGCAGCCGACGCTGATCATCATGCCGGGCCAGTCCGAGGTGGTCCGCACCGAGACCTTCGCCCCGATCACCTATGTGCTCACCTACGACGGTGACGTCACCGAGGCGATCGCGCTGAACAACGACGTCCCGCAGGGCCTGTCCTCGGCGATCTTCACCAGCGACCTGGGGGAGGCGGAGCTGTTCGTCTCCGCGGCAGGCTCGGACTGCGGCATCGCCAACGTCAACATCGGCACCTCGGGTGCGGAGATCGGCGGCGCCTTCGGTGGCGAGAAGGAGACCGGCGGCGGCCGGGAATCCGGCTCGGACGCCTGGCAGGCGTACATGCGCCGCGCCACCAACACCATCAACTACTCCGGCGCGCTGCCGCTGGCCCAGGGCGTGAACTTCGACGTTGATTGAGTGGAACCCACGTTCATCGAGTAGCCAGCCATGCGGAGCCTGCGGAGCAAAGGCGGGCGTGTCGAGATGAACTGAGCTGAACCGCGCTCGCCGCGGATGGGCGCGAGCCGCACAACACTGTCAGTGGGGTTCCCTAGCCTCGCCGCATGGTTGATATCGGGTGGTCGGAGGGGCTGGACGAGGCGCAGCGGATCGCGGTGGAGCACGACGCGGGTCCGTTGGTGGTCGCGGCCGGTGCGGGGACGGGGAAGACGCGTACGCTGACCGCGCGGGTCGCCCGGTTGCTGGAGTCCGGCGTACCACCCGAGCGCATCCTGCTGCTCACCTTCACCCGCCGCGCCGCGGCCGCGATGACCACGCGCGCGGCAGCCCTGTGCGCGGATCCTCAAGCAGCACAGCGAATCTGGGGTGGCACCTTCCATGCGGTCGCGCATCGGATCGTTTCCGAGCATGCGCAGCACGTGGGCCTGCGGGATGTCACCGTGCTCGACCCCGGTGACGTGGTCGACCTGCTCGACCTGCTCCGTGAGGAGCACGGCCTGGTCGGCACCGAGCGCCGGTTTCCCACCTCGCAGGCGATCGCGGACATCTGCTCGCGGGCGATCAACACCGCCACCCCGGCTCGTGAGGTGATGGCCGAACAGTTCCCCTGGTGCCTCGACCATGCGGCAGCGATCAACGGTCTGCTGCGCGATTTCGCTGCCCGCAAGCGTGAGCGGGGCTTGCTCGACTTCGATGATCTGCTGCGCTACTGGCTGGCGCTGCTGGCCGATGAGCAGGTGGGTGCGCGGTTGCGGCGGCGATGGGACTGGGTGCTCGTCGATGAATACCAGGACGTCAACCAGATCCAGGTCGACATCGTCCGCGCGCTCTGCCCCGACGGTGCCGGGCTGACCGTGGTCGGTGACGACGCCCAGGCGGTCTACGGCTTCCGCGGCGCGAACGCCGAACACCTCCTCGAGGTGCAGGACCAGTTCCCCGACGCGACGCTGGTACGCCTGGAGCGCAACTTCCGCTCCACCCAGCCGGTGCTGGACCTGGCCAACGTGGTCCGGCCGAGCGAGCTGCGCCTCGAACTCGCCGCCGACCGCACCGACGGCGGCAGCCGGCCCGCCGTGGTGCGCTGCGCCAACGCCGACGACGAGGCCCGCCAGGTCGCCGACGCCATCCTGGCCGCCCACCAGGACGGGATGGAGCTGCGCGAGCAGGCGGTGCTGATGCGGACCGGCACGCACTCCCACCAGCTGGAGATCGAGCTGAAGGTCCGCGACATCCCATTCGTGAAGTTCGGCGGGATCGGCTACCTGGAGACCGCGCACGTGCGGGATCTGATCGCCGCGTTCCGGGTCGCGCTGAACCCGGCCGATGAAGTGTCCTGGTACCGCTTGCTCACCCGGCACCGCTCGATCGGCAAGACACATGCCCGTTCGCTCGCCGGGCTGCTCGCCGGATCGGACGACGAGTCGCGGTTCGCCGAGGCGGTCGCCGCCGCGCCACCGAAGGCCCGCTCCGGCTTGGCTGCCACCCTGGAGGAGGTGCGCCGGGCGCAGTCCGCGGATGCGGTGGCCGCGGTGGTGGAGGCCTGTCACGGCGCGGTACGCCCGTTGCTGCGCGCGCATTACGCCGACTGGTCGCGCCGGGCGGTCGACGTGGAACGGCTCGCCGAATCCGCCGCGCAGCAGACCGATCTGGGCGCGTTCATCGCGGAGACGACGATCGACCCGGCCGGGGTCAGCGCCGACTGGGCCAAGAAGCCCTACCTCGACGACGACTACGTGATCCTGTCCACCATCCACTCGGCGAAGGGGCTGGAGTGGGATTCGGTGCACCTGATCCGCGCCTGCGACGGCGCCGTCCCCTCGGACATGGCGCTCACCTCGGACGCCGGTCTGGCCGAGGAGCACCGGCTGTTCTATGTCGCGCTCACCCGGGCCCGGGACTCGCTGCGGATCTACACCCCCGACCGGCTGCCGACCCACCCGACCAGCTTCCGCGCCCGGCACGTGATCGCCAAACCGAGCCGCTTCCTCACCCCGGCGGCGATGGACCGGGTGGACGTCATCGACACCAGCACACCGGCCGAGCAGTCTGCGAACAGGGTCGGGGGAGGCGTGCCGGCGCGGCCGGCCCCGGTCACCGTCCCCTCGATGGACGACCTCTTCAGCTGATCAGGGCAGGCCCTGGCTGGAGAGGCGCCAGCCCTCGGGTGTCTCCGCGAAGCAGTAGTGCCAGAACCGCCCGTCCGGTTGCTCGGGTTGGTCACCTTCGTTCCACAGCTGGTAGAGGATGCACCACCCATACGAGGTCGAGCGCGGCGGTTTGAGCTGCCGGACGCCGGTGAGCCGATTGGTTCGACAGGTGCGGGGTTCATCCCGGTCGTGGTAGATCACCAATGCCTTCGCCATGCCGCAGTCCTGGGCCAGCAGCGCGGTGATGTACGCGGCGGCCGCCGCCTCGAGCGTGCCCGACACCGCGCGTACCTCGTCGGGCGAGACCTTGCGGTCGGGGCCGTAGCGGGCCAGTCCCCACTGGGTGATCAGTCCGACGAGCAGCGCCAGTGCGACCAGCGGCCAGCCGAAGCGTGCCAAGAACCTCCGCATGGGCCTCACCCTAGACCTACCGACGGTCAGCCCTCGGGAGTGAAGAATGATCATGGAATATTCGTTCTTATATTTGAATAGTGCAGCTCTAGGGGCGAATATTCCATGATCATTCTCCAGGGGCGCGACGCCTGGGTGGTGCGCCGGTTCGGCATTCCAATCCGTGTCGACCTCTTGCCAACTCGAACCGGGGCCCTTACGTTTGAACGAAATTGAGTCGATTCAATCGACAACCACATCGTTCAAAGGGGAACCCTGTGTCGCAGTCAACCGGTGTCGCGAAGGCGCCCAATCCGTGGTGGGTGGGGGTGGTGTCGGGCATGGCGTCCTACATCGACTCCGCGGCGATCGTCTCCAACGGGATCGCGCTCGTGGTCTATCAACAGACCATCGGACTCTCGGACACCCAGTTCGGGGTGCTGTCGGGAATCCTCACCTTCGGCATCGCCCTCGGAGCGATGACCGGCGGCAAGCTGGGTGATGCGTTCGGGCGTCGGCGGGTGTTCATGGCGACGATGGCGATGATCGTCGTGGGCACCGCGTTCCTCATCTTCGGCGCGAGCTTCCCGACCCTGCTGATCGGGACCATCCTGGTCGGCGTGGGCTCCGGTGCGGATCTGCCGGTCTCGCTGGCGACGATCGCAGAGAATGCCACCGACAAGAACCGCGGCGCGATCCTCGGTCTCTCCAACATGCTGTGGAGCGTCGGCGTCCTGGTGACCATCCTGCTCGGCGGCCTGGTCGGTGACCTCGGCCGCCTGGGCGGTCAGATCATGTACGCCCACATCGGCGTGGTGGCGTTCTTGTTACTGGTGCTGCGGATCTCGCTCCCGGAGACCCCGAGCTGGCTGAAGGCCTGCGAGGAGCGGCGCCGCGGTGTCAGCACGATCCGCGCCGAGAAGGTGGCACTCGGCGAACTCGTGAAGGGCCCGTACGCCAAGCCGTTCATCGCGCTGCTGTTCTTCTACTGCCTGACGAACCTGGCGGCCAACACCGGTGGCCAGTTCGGCACCAAGATCGGCGTCGACATCGTCGGGCTGAGCATCTCCCAGGCCTCCCTGCTCGGCATGCTGGGCTTCCCGGTCGGCATCGTCGGCGCCATCTGGTTCATGCGGATCGTCGGTACCCGCTACCGGATGCACTACTTCGTCTTCGGTGCGGCGCTGATGATCGGCAGCTACTTCGTGCCCGCCCTGTTCGGATTCTCGCTGCCGATGTGGATCCTCTCCGGTGTCCTCGGCGGGTTCGGCGGTGCCTTCGCCTTCGAGGGGATCATGAAGGTCTGGACCCAGGAATCGTTCCCGACCATGCTGCGCTCCTCGGCGCAGGGCGCGATCATTTCCTTCGCCCGGATCGCTGCCGGCGTACTCGCCCTGTTCACCCCGAACCTGCTCACCGACATGGGCCCGCGGCCGTTGTATGCGACCCTCGGCGTCATCGTCGCCGCCGGCCTCGGTATCGCCTGGTGGGGCTTCGCCGGCCGGCAGCGCAATGAGTTCGAGGCCGAGGAGCGGTTGGAGACCACCCACGACCTCGACACCTCATCCCCGCACGGATCGAACACCCCGGAGGCCCTTCGATGACCACCCGCACCGACGCCCTCAACACCGACGCCCCGAACACCGCCGTAGCGATCACCGCGGACGTCGGCCGCGACGAAGTCGTCGCCCTGACGACCGCCTTCCGACTGGACCAACCGGTCGACCGCGTCCGGTCCGCCACGCTGTGGGCGACCGCGCACGGCGTCTTCGAGGTCGCGGTCAACGATCGCCCGATCGACGATTCCGTGCTCAACCCCGGCTGGTCGAGCTATGAATGGCGGCTGCCGGTCACCGCGACCGATGTCGCCGCATTGCTCACCGAGGAAGAGAATCGGGTGACCGTGCGCCTCGGCAACGGGTGGTGGCGCGGCGACCTGGGGTTCGAGGGTGCCCACGCCAACTACGGTGAAGAACTGGCATTCCTGGGCGCCCTGGTGATCGGCTTCGACGACGGCAGCGAACAGGTCATCGCGACCGGCCCGGACTGGTCCGCGCAGACCACCGACACCCTCGCCAACAGTCTCTACGACGGCCAGGCGATCGACGCCCGGCGCCGCGGCAACCCCGATCCGCTCCAGGTCCGGGAGGCCGAGATCGATCGCACCAGGCTGGTGCCGCACTCCGGTCCGCCGGTCACCCGCCAGGAAACCCTGCGCCCGCAGGAGATCTGGCGTTCCCCTTCGGGTGCGACGCTGGTCGATTTCGGCCAGAATCTGGTCGGTTGGCTCCGCTTCACCGTCATCGGCCCCGAGGGTACGGTGATCACCATCCGGCATGCGGAGGTGCTCGAGGACGGCGAACTGGGCACCCGGCCGTTGCGCTCGGCGAAGCAGACCGACACCTTCACCCTCTCCGGTGGTGAGGACTTCTTCGAACCGACCTTCACCTTCCACGGTTTCCGGTACGCCGAGGTCACCGGTTGGCCGGGGGAGCTCACCGCCGACGATCTCGAGGCGGTGGTGGTGCACTCGGCGATGACCCGAACCGGTTGGTTCAGCTGCTCCGATGACCGGGTGAATCAGCTCGTCGCCAACTCGGTGTGGGGGCAGAAGGGCAACTTCCTGGATGTCCCCACCGACTGTCCGCAGCGCGACGAACGCCTGGGTTGGACCGGTGACATCGCCGCCTACGCCGCCACTGCGGCGTACCAGTTCGATGTCGCGGACTTCCTGCACAGCTGGCTGCTCGACCTGGCCGAGGAGGCCCGCAACAGTCCGAACGGCTGGGTGCCGCACGTGGTGCCCGACGTCTTGACCAAGCACGCGCAGTTCTCCCCGGAGTTCACCGCCGCGATGGAGGGCTGGCAGGGCCCGACCGCGATCTGGGGTGACGCGGCGGTCTGGGTGCCGCAGGCCCTCTGGTACGCCTACGGCGACCGGGACCGGTTGGCCGCGCACTACCCGGGGATGGTCGTGCACCTCGACGGGGTGGAGCAGCGGCTCTCCGACAGCGGCCTGTGGGACACCGGATTCCAGTTCGGCGACTGGCTCGACCCGGATGCCTCCCCGCACGAACCGTGGAACGCCAAGGCCGATTCCGGTGTGGTCGCCACCGCCTGCCTCTACCGCTCCGCCGCCTTCGCCGCGGAGGCCGCCCGCGAACTGGGCCATGACTCGGATGCCGAACGCTGGCAGGCGCTCGCCGATCGCACCCGGACCGCGTTCAACGACGCCTACGTCGCCGAGGACGGCACCATCCGCTCCGACTGCGCCACCGTGTATGCGCTGGCGCTCTGCTTCGGGCTGCTCGACGAGCAGATCCGGCCCCGCGCGGCGGCCCGACTCGCCGAGGTGGTGGAGGCGGCCGGATTCCGTGTCTCCACAGGATTCGCGGGCACTCCATTCGTCACCTGGGCGCTGTCGGAGAACGGTTACGTCGAACACGCCTACCGGCTGTTGCTGGAGACCGGGTGCCCCAGCTGGCTGTATCCGGTGACGATGGGTGCCACCACGATCTGGGAACGCTGGGACTCGATGCTGCCCGATGGCTCGATCAACCCCGGTGAGATGACCTCGTTCAACCATTACGCACTCGGTGCGGTGGCCGACTGGCTCTACCAGGTAGTGGCCGGGATCCGACCAGCCGCACCCGGCCACCGCGCGCTGCTGCTGCAACCGCGACCCGGGCCCGGGCTCGACTGGGCACACGGTGCGCTGGAGACCCGGCACGGGCGGGTGGAATCCGGCTGGCGGCGTACCGATGCCGGGATCGAGGTCGAGGTGGTCGTCCCGGACGGCGTGTCCGCGGAGGTCGTGCTCCCCGACAACACCCGGCGCTCGGTCACCGCGGGTCGGCACACGTTCACCGCGGAGGAGGCGTACGCCGGGGCGTGACGTCAGTGGCGACGGCGGGTGAGCAGGGAGGCGACGAACAGCACCACCAGGGCGTACGCGCTGCGCAGGCCGGACTGCCAGAGGGCGACCAGCATGATCGGGACAAGGGCGAGGTTGGCCAGCGTCCAGGGCCGCGGGCCGGTACTGCGGGCGTAGGCCACGATGCAGATCAGATAGATCACCACGAACACCGCGCTGGCGGCGGCGAGCGCATCGACGACCAGCCCCGGGAAGACCTGCAGCACCGCCAGGGTCACCGCGAAGCCACCGGCCAGCACCCCGATCGCGCGGCGCGGCTGGCGGGCATCCGGCCCCGCGATCCAGGCGGGTGCCAGGCCCTCCCGGGCCGCGCTGTCCAGCACCAGCCCCACGCCGCGCACCCAGGCCAGCGCGTTGAGCAGGATCCCGCCGGCGCCGGCCAGTGCCACCACCACGGCACCGACCGGGCCGCCCGGCAGGCCCCGTGCGGCATCCACCAGCCCGGTGACCGGATCGACCGCAACCGGCGCCGACCGCACCGCGATGGCCAGCGTCAACCCGATCGCCAGCGTGACCAGCAGCCCGAGCGAGATCAACGAGACCGCGGTGAAATCCCTGCGTGGATGGGAAAGATCGCGGGCCAGGAAGGTCAGGTTCTCGAAGCCGACGAACGCCCAGAACGCCAGCAGTACCCCCGCCGGTACCGCACCCAGCGCGGGCACCGTCGGTACCACCTCGGCCGGGCGCACCGGTTGCGAGAGCAACCAGACCAGCACCGCGGTGAGCACCGCGACCAGCGCGATCGCACCCCACTGCTGCACCCGCGCGCCCGCGGCGGCGCCGGCCAGATTCGTCGCCACCGCCAGTCCGAGCAGCAGCGCGGCCAGCACGGTCGGCGGCACCGCCAACCCGGTGGCCGCCGCCAGGTTGCTGGCCGCGACCACCGCGTTCGTCGGCAACCCGACCATCACCACCATCGGGAACATCAGCGGGATCCGGTCACCCCAACGCCGGCCCAGTCCGGCCCGGACCGCGTCGCGCAGCGGATCGGAACTGCCCGGCGTACGCAGCACCGTGTCGCGGAACAGCACGATCATCGGCACGCAGAGCACCGCGGCGACCAGCCAGGTGAGCACGGCGGCCGACCCGGTCTCGTGCAGCACCGCGGCCGGCAGGCCGAGCAGTCCGGCGCCGACCACCGAGGCGAAGCCGGCGGCGACCCCGCCGGCGCGGCCCAGCCCGGTCGGGGGAGCGAGTGCGGATCGAGTCACACCGCGAGCCTGCCGGGAGACCGCCCCGAACCGTGAGTGGCTGGAATGACACCAGGCATCGGATTCGTGCCATGATGGTGGTATGCCTCTCCGCTCGGTCGCCGTGCTGGTCCGCCCGAGCATGTCGATGTTCGAGTTCGGGGTGACCGCCGAGGTCTTCGGCATCGACCGCACCGAGATCGGCCTGCCGGCGATCGACTACCGCGTCTGCGCCGACCGCGACCTGCTCGATCGCTCCGCCCCGGTGCCGACCAAGCACACCGCCCGCTCGGCCTGGTCGCCGCCCACGGTCTCGATGGCATCACCGGTGCCGACGTGCTGATCGTCAGCGCCGCCGCCGAACCCACGCCCGGCACCGACGCCGAGATCACCGCCATCCGCGCCGCGCATGCCACCGGTGCCACCGTGCTGTCCCTGTGCTCGGGCGCGTTCCTGCTGGCGCAGGCCGGGTTGCTCAACGGTCGGCGGGTGACCACGCACTGGATGTACGCCGACCGGCTCGCTGCGGCGTACCCGAAGACCGAGGTGGTCTCCGACGAACTGTTCATCGACCACGGGGACGTGATCACCGCCGCCGGCACGGCGGCCGCGGTCGACACCTGCCTGTATCTGGTACGCCGGGAGCTCGGCCAGGCGGTCGCTGCGGCGATCGCGCGGCGGATGGTGGCCGCGCCGCAACGCCACGGCAGCCAGCTGCAATATGTCGAGCGGCCGGTCATCCCGACACCGGGTCCCGGCCTGGCGCCGACCCTGGACTGGGCGTTGGGCCGGCTCGACGAACCCCTCGACGTGACCACGCTGGCCCAGCACGCCGGGGTGAGCCCGCGGCAGCTCAACCGCTGGTTCCTCGGCGACCTCGGGACCACCCCGCTGCGTTGGCTGACCGAGCAACGGATCCGGCTCGCTCAGGAACTGCTGGAGAGCTCGGACCTCTCGGTGGAACGGATCGGCCAGCGGGTCGGCTACGGTTCGCCGACCCAGCTGCGGCAGCATTTCCGGCGGCTCGTCGGCAGTACGCCGGCCCACTACCGGGAGACCTTCCGCGCACGCTGAGCCGGGGTGACGATCCCGCTAGGCTGTGCCGGTGC
This sequence comes from Enemella evansiae, assembly GCF_002250705.1. Taxonomy (GTDB): domain Bacteria; phylum Actinomycetota; class Actinomycetes; order Propionibacteriales; family Propionibacteriaceae; genus Enemella; species Enemella evansiae. Next base: position 272,885 of record NZ_NMVP01000034.1, on the reverse strand, counting down.
CCGAACCGAGTTCCCCCGAGACCAGATCTTTCGTCGTCGGTGTGATCGGCGGCGGCCAGCTGGCCCGGATGATGTACGCCGCCTCGATCAAGCTCGGCATCACCGTCCGGGTGCTCGCCGAGGGGCCGGAGGTGAGCGCCGCCCAGGTCGCCCACGACGTGGTCGTCGGCGACCACGACGACCCCGACACCGTGAAGGCGTTCGCCGCCGACTGCGATGTGATCACCTTCGACCACGAGCATGTCCCGACCGGGTTGCTCCGCGAACTGGAGGCAACCGGTGTCCAGGTGCGCCCCGGCCCGGCGGCGCTGATCAACGCCCAGGACAAGGCCGTGATGCGCGAACGCCTCTCCGCGTACGCCCCGGCGTACCGGATCGTCACCGACGCGGCCGCCCTGCGCGCCTTCGGCGACGAGCAGGGCTGGCCGATCATCGCCAAGATCGCCCGCGGTGGCTACGACGGCAAGGGCGTCTGGAAACTCGACGGCCCGGCCGAGGCCGACGAGCTGTTCGACGGCGTCGGCGAGGGCACCACGATCGTCGCCGAGGAACTCGTCGACTTCGCCCGCGAACTGTCCGCGCTGGTCGTCCGCTCACCCAGCGGACAGGCGGTGGCGTACCCGGTCAGCGAGTCGATCCAGCGCGGCGGGATCTGCGTGGAGACCATCACCCCGGCCCCGGGGCTGACCGAGGAGCAGGCGATCGCCGCGCAGAAGCTCGCGCTCACCGTCGCCCACGACCTCGAGGTCGTCGGCATGCTGGCGGTCGAACTGATGGAACGCCGCGACGGCTCGGTGGTGATCAACGAGCTCGCGATGCGGCCGCACAACACCGGCCACTGGACCATCGACGGCGCGCACACCTCCCAGTTCGAGAACCACCTGCGCGCGGTGCTCGACCTGCCCCTCGGCGACCCCAGCACCCGGGCGCCCTGGACCGTGATGGCCAATGTGCTCGGCGGCAGTGTCGAGGATCTGACCAGCGCGCTGCTGCACTGCTTCGCCCGCGACCGCCGGCTGCGCGTCGAGCTCTACGGCAAGGACGTGAAACCGGGGCGCAAGGTCGGCCACGTGAACACCTTCGGCGACGACCTCGACGAGGTGCGCCGCCGCGCCGAGCACGCCGCCAACTATCTGATGGGGATTGAAGGACATGACTGAACAGCAGCAATCGTCCCCCGCGAGCGCGGGGGTGCGGGGGTCGTCCCCCGCACGAATCGGCATCGTGATGGGTTCGGATTCCGACTGGCCGACGATGCAGGCGGCCGCCGAGGCCTGCCTGGAGTTCGGCGTCGCCTACGAGGCCGATGTGGTCTCCGCCCACCGGATGCCGACCGAGATGCTCGACTACGGCCGGCGGGCGCACGAACGCGGGCTCGAGGTGATCATCGCCGGTGCCGGCGGGGCCGCGCACCTGCCGGGCATGCTCGCGGCCGTCACACCGCTGCCGGTGATCGGCGTACCGGTGCCGCTGAAATATCTCGACGGGATGGATTCGCTGCTCTCGATCGTGCAGATGCCGGCCGGGGTACCGGTGGCGACGGTGTCGATCGGCAATGCCCGCAACGCCGGGCTGCTGGCGATCCGGATCCTGGCCGCCGGCGACCCGGCGATGACCGCGCAGGTGCTGGCCTTCCAGCAGGCGCTGGCCGACTCCGCGCGGATGAAGGGGGAGCGGGTCCGCGGAAACTGAGCCGGCGAAGCTGACCGGCGCCCCGGCACACTGGAGTCATGACCAGACTGCGTGGGGCACTGCTGATCGGATTCCTGCTCGCGACCACCGCGCTCACCGTGGCGCTCGGCGTCACCGACCCGGCGGCGCCGCTGACCTACCCCACCCGATTCCTGGTGTGGAACCTGTTCCTGGCCTGGATCCCGATGCTGTGCGCGGCCGGATTCGCCGTGGTGCGGCGACGCTGGGCGCTGCTGCCGCTCGGCGCCGGATGGTTGGCCTTCCTGCCCAATGCGCCCTATCTGGTGACCGACCTGGTGCACCTCGGCGGTGGCGAGAATCTGTGGCGGCATGTGCTGCAGTACGGGTTCGCGGCCTGGACCGGGATCCTGCTCGGCGTGGTCTCGCTGCTGCTGGTGCATCGGCGCATCCACCGCGAATTCGGCCGCCTCTGGGGTTGGCTCACCGTCATCGCATCGGTGGGACTGTGCGCGGTGGGCGTGGTCATCGGGCGCTTCCAGCGCTGGAACTCGTGGGATCTGCTGACCCGTCCCGACGCGGTCATCGCCGCCACCCTCGACTGGGTGCGGTCGCCGTTCGCCCACGTCGAATCCACCGGTGTGGCCGTCGCCGTCGCGGCCTTCTTCTGCTTCGCCTACCTCACCATCTGGTCGTTGACCCCGGACTCGCTCAAGACCTCAGCCGGCGCATGAGGAAGGCCAGCAGCGCCGCCAGCGCGGCCGCGCAGCCGGCGATCACCAGCACCGCCTCGGCCCCGAACCGGCTCGGGACTGCGGCGCCCGGGAGCGCGGTCGCGGTGGTGAACGCCGCCAGCAGCGCCGACCCGCACGAGGTGCCGACCGAGCGCAGCAAGGTGTTCAACCCGTTGGCGGACGCGGTCTCCGACAGCGGTACCGAGGCCATCACCAGCGCCGGCATCGCCGCGAAGGTGAGCGAGGTGCCGACCCCGATCACCGTCGAGGCGAGCACCACCTGCCACAACTGCTGCCCGGTCAGCGCCCGGGTCCAGAACCCCAGTGCCATCACCGATGCGCCGATCAGCAGCGTGGTCTGCGCGCCGATCGAGTTCAGCATCAGGCTCGACACCGGTGCGGTCGCGCCGAAGGCGATCGCGGTCGGCGCCATCCACAACCCGGTGGTCAGCAGGTCCAGGCCCAGCCCGTAACCCGACTCCCGCGGCGCCTGCAGCACCAGCGAGGTGGTCAGCATGTTGGTCATCATCGCCAGCCCGAGCAGTACCGAGGCGGTGTTCGCCATCAGCACCGCCGGCCGGCTCGCGGTCCGCAGATCCACCAGCGGGCTTGGTCGGCGCAGCTCGACCGGGATCCAGATCGCCAGCAGCACCGCGGTGCCGACCAGCAGGATCAGGGTGGTCGGGGTGAGGAATCCCCAGCTCGGGCCCTTGGAGAGCACCAGCAGCCCGGCCACCAGGGCCGCCGAGAGCAGCGCGGTACCCGGCCAGTCGAAGCTGCCGCGGGCGTACGCCCGTCCCGGGCGTACGGTGGTGAAGACCAGCACCGCCATCACCGCCGCCGTCAGCCCCGTCACCCAGAAGATCGCCTGCCAGGGCAGTTGCGAGGCGATCAGTCCGGACAGTGGCATGCCCAGTCCGGCGCCGATCGCCATGGTCGCGCTCATCAGTGAGATGCCGAGCGAGACCCGGTGCGGTGGCAGTTCGTCGCGCAGCGTGGCGATCGCGGTCGGGATCAGTGCCAGCCCCATGCCCTGCAGGGCGCGGGCGACGATCGCGCCGATCAGGGTGGGGAACACCGAGCCGACGACCGCGCCGATCATCATCGCGGCCAGCGCAGTGAGCAGCATCCGGCGTTTGCCGTGCAGATCGGCCAACCGGGTGATCACCGGGGTCGCCACCGCGCCGCTGAGCAGGGTGACGGTGACCAGCCAGGAGGCGTTCGCGGCGGTGGTCCCGAGCAGCCTGGGCAGCTGGGGCAGCAGCGGTACCAGGATGGTCTGCTGCAGCGCGGCGGCCGTGCCGCACAGGCACAGCACCAGGATCACCCGCGCACTGCTGCTCTTCTCCGCCATCGGGGATCACCCTATGGGGTTACCAACGAGTAGCATTGAGGCGTAGAGTGGGCCCCGTGAGCGACTTCGATGAGTTGTACCGTCCAACGGAGGACCACGACGCCTTCCGGGCCGCGGTCCGGGACCTGGCCGAGGCCAAGATCGAGCCCAATGCGGCCGAGGCCGATGAGACCGCGACCTTCCCCAAGGCGTCCTTCGACGCCCTGTTCAAGGCCGACTTCCACGCCCCGCACATCCCGGAGGCCTACGAGGGTGTCGGTGCGGACGCGCTGGCGACGGTGATCGTGATCGAGGAGATCGCGCGCGTCTGCGTCTCCTCCTCGCTGATCCCGGCGGTGAACAAGCTGGCCACCGTGCCGCTGCTGCTCTCCGCCTCGGAGGAGGTCAAGCAGAAGTACCTGCCGCTGATGGCCCGCGATGGCGCGATGTTCTCCTACTGTCTGTCCGAGCCGGATGCCGGTTCCGATGTCGTCGGGATGAAGACCCGGGCGACCAGGGACGGCGACGCGTACGTGCTGAACGGCACCAAATCGTGGATCTCGAATGCGGGGGAGTCGGACTACTACACCGTCTTCGCGGTCACCGATCCGGAGGCCCGGACCCGCGGAATCTCTTGTTTCGTTGTGGAAAAGGCCGATCAGGGGGTCTCCTTCGGTGCGCCGGAGAAGAAGCTCGGCATCAAGGGCTCGCCGACCCGCCAGGTGATCCTGGACAACGTGCGCATCCCCGCCGACCGGCTCGTCGGTGAGGAGGGCACCGGTTTCGTCACCGCGATGAAGACCCTCGACCACACCCGGGTCACCATCGCCGCGCAGGCCATCGGCGTCGCCCAGGGCGCGCTCGACTTCGCGCTCGGTTACGTCAAGGAGCGCAAGCAGTTCGGCAAACCGATCGCCGATTTCCAGGGCCTGCAATGGATGCTCGCCGATGCGGGGATGAAGATCGAGGCGGCCCGACAGTTGACCTACGCCGCCGCGGCGCGCTCGGAGCGGACCGATCCCGACCTCACCTACTTCGGTGCCGCCGCCAAGTGCTTCGCCTCCGATGTCGCGATGGAGGTGACCACCAACGCGGTGCAGCTGCTCGGCGGTTACGGTTACACCAAGGACTACCCGGTGGAGCGGATGATGCGCGACGCCAAGATCACCCAGATCTATGAGGGCACCAACCAGGTGCAGCGGATCGTGATGGCGCGCCAGCTGCTGCAGGGGCTGCCGGAGAACCGCTGAGGTGAGGTCAGGGGGCGCTGGTTGAGCGAGCGAGGGACGAGCGAGTCGACACCCGCGGCCGACCGGGTCGCGCAGGCGATGCAGGCCGTGCCGCGGGTCGGCTTCCTGCCCGAGGCACAGCGCCGGTACGCCGCAGAGGACCGGCCGCTGCCCCTCGGCCCGACCCAGCTCGCGCCCGAACAGACCAACTCCCAACCCTCCACCGTCGCCGCGATGCTGCGGCTGCTGGATGTGCCGGTCGGGGCCTCGGTGCTCGACGTCGGCGCCGGTTCGGGCTGGACCACCGCGCTGCTGGCGTGGCTGGTCGGGCCGTCGGGACGGGTGCTCGGGCTGGAGCTGGAACCGTGGCTCGCCGAGCAGGGTGCGGCGAATCTTCGAGCCTGGGCAGGGAATGCTGGATCTGCCTGGGCGCGGCTCGAGGCCGCCGAACCCGGTGTGCTCGGCCGCCCGGCGGAGGGTCCGTATCAACGGATCCTGGTCTCGGCGATGGCCGATACGCTGCCCGCCTCGCTGGTCGATCAGCTGGACCTCGGCGGGGTGCTGGTCATCCCGGTCGCAGGCGAGATGCTCCGGGTCACCCGCGTGCCAGCCGGCCCGCCGCGGATCGAACGCTCTGGGGCGTACAGATTCGTGCCGTTGCGCTGATTCATCTCCGTCCCCTGAGCGAGGAGCGCAGCGACGAGTCGAAGGGTCCTGGCTTCGACTCGCTCGTTCCTCGCTCGCTCAACCAGCGTCGTGGCCGACGACGGCGTGCCGGCGGCCGTAGGCGAAGTAGATGATCATGCCGACGGCCAACCAAACAACGAAACGCAGCCAGGTGCCGACCTCGAGGCTGGCCATCAGGCCGAGGCAGGTGACCGCGGACAGGATCGGTACCACCGGCACCAGCGGGGTCTTGAACGGGCGCTCCATGTCCGGGCGGGTGCGGCGCAGCACCAGCACCGCGATCGAGACCACCAGGAACGCGAACAGGGTGCCGATGGAGACCATCTCCGACAGTGCGGTGAGCGGGATGAAGGCCGCCAGTGCGCTGATCAGGATCGCGATCAGGATGGTCATCCGGACCGGGGTGTTGTAACGCTCATTGAGTTTCCCGAGGGATGGCGGCAGCAACCGGTCGCGGGAGAGGGCGTACCCGATCCGGCCGAGCGCCACGATCTCGACCAGGATCACCGAGCTCAATCCGGCGATCGCGGCGATGCCGACGAGCACCGCCGCCCAGCCGAGGCCGACCTGTTTGAAGGCGTCCGAGATCGGTGCACCCTCGGAGATGTCGGTGTACTTGACCATCCCGGTCAGCACCAGCGACACCAGCATGTAGAGCAGGCCGCAGGCGACCAGTGTGCCGATCAAGCCGCGCGGCATGTCCCGACCGGGGTTCTGCGACTCCTCGCCGAGGTTGGCGACCGCCTCGAAACCGCTGTAGGCGAAGAAGACCACGGCGGCGGCGACCAGCAGACCACCGACGCCGTAGGCCACCGGCTGGACCCCCGACAGCGCCTGCCACAGCGGTTGCTGGTGCCAGGCGCCGGCGGACTCCTTCGGGGTGGCCGGCGGGAAGAACGGGGTCAGGTTCGCGACCTTGACGAAGAAGAAGCCGGCGATCACCACGAAGATGCAGATCAGCACCTTGACCGCGACAAGCAGGTTGGTGAGCCACTTCGACTCCCGGATGCCGAGGGCGGCGACCACCGCCAGCACCATGACGATCGCGACCGCGCCGAGGTTCACCACCGAGTTCTCCCCGAAGAAGGTCTCCGGCAGCCCCAGCAGTTCCTGGAGATAACCCGACCAGCCTCGGGACACCACCGCCGCACCGAGCGCGAACTCCAGCACCAGGTCCCAGGCGATGATCCAGGCGAACACCTCGCCGATCGTGGTGTAGGCGTAGGTGTAGGAGCTGCCCGCGGTCGGTACCGCGGCGGCCAGCTCGGCATAGCAGAGCGCGGCCAGCAGGGCGACCACGCCGGCGATCAGGAAGGAGACCACGATCCCGGGGCCGGCGTTCTCCTTGGCCTGGATCCCGGTCAGGGTGAAGATGCCGGTACCGATCACGATGCCGACACCGAATCCGACCAGGTCGCGGGCCTTGAGGCGCTTGGTCAGGTGCTGACCGCCGCCCTCGTCCTGCTCGAGAACCGTCTCGACCCGCTTGGTACGCAGGATGCTGGAGTTACCCATGGGGTGACCTTAGACCTATCGTGTCGACAATTGACCGTCCGGGTGGGACGTTACCCAGAGTCGCCACGCTGAGACCTCAGCGCAGGGGCAGATCCACACCGTGTTCGCTCGTCGGTCGCGGGCCGCGGATGCGTCGATCGGTCTCGGTGATCGCGACATCGTTGATGCTGGCCTCCCGACGAGCCATCAATCCGGCCGCGGTGAACTGCCACAGTTCATTGCCGTAGCTGCGCCACCACTGGCCGCTCCCGTCGTGCCACTCGTACTGGAAGCGCACCGCGATCCGATCCTCGGTGAAGCACCACAGGCTCTTGCGCAGGGCGTAATCGAGCTCGCGCTGCCACTTGTCGGTCAGGAACTCGACGATCTCGGCGCGGCCGGTGAGGAAGAGGTCGCGATTGCGCCACTGCGAGTCCTCGGTGTACGCGAGCGCGACCCGTTCGGGATCACGGGTGTTCCAGGCATCCTCGGCGGCCTGCACCTTCTGCGCCGCGGTCTGTTCGGTGAACGGGGGAGTGGGTGGGCGGGTCTCAGACATCGGGTACGCTCCCTTCGAAGTGGAGAACGAGTGTTCTCCATCGGCTCCGGGTAGCGTAGAGAACGCCAGTTCTCAACGTCAATGGGGGTACGCATGCCTGCCGCGCTCACCGCCGAGCGGATTGCCGCCGATCGCCAGCTGCTGCTCGATGCGGCCGAGTCGCTGATCTATGCCGAGGGGGTCCGGGCGGTGGGCATGGACCGGGTTCGGGAGGCGTCCGGGCTGTCGCTCAAGCGCATCTATGCGCTCCATCCCACCAAGGACGAGCTGGTCGTGGCGATGCTGCGCCGCCGCGACCAGCGCTGGCGGGGTGCGCTGGCCGCCCGGGTGGAGACCGCCGACGATCCGGTCGGTCGGGTGCTCGCGGTCTTCGACTGGCTGGCGGACTGGTTCGCCGAACCCGGATTCCGCGGCTGCCTGTGGATCAACCTGCACGGCGAACTCGCCGACACCTCACCGGCGGTACGAGCGGAGGTGCTGGCGCACAAGCAGGCCTTCCGGGAGCAGCTCGCCAGCTGGGCCGGGGAGGTCGATCCCGCGACGCTCGATGCGATCCAGTTGCTGGTCGAGGGGGCGATCGTCACCGCCGGCATCGACGGGGACCTCTCGCGGGTACGCAGCGCCCGGGCCGCGGCCGCCCGCCTGCTCGCCGACTGACCGGGCACCCGGAACTGCGACCGGGCACCCGATTCAGTCGCGCTGGATCGGGTGCCCGGTGTCGGAACCGGGTGCCCGGTGGGCCGAGCGACTTGGCTTCGACTCGTTGGCGCTCGCTCAGCCGGTGTCGCTGGGGGTGCTCAGCTCGCGTTGGGGCCGGAGTTGCGCGCCTCGCGTACCGCGCCGAGGGCGTCGGCGAGCCTGTCGATCCATTCCTTCTCGTTGGCGCCGACCAGGCGTACGCACCAGGCCAGGGCCTCCGAGCGGGAACGGGCCACGCCGGCCTCGACCAGGGTGTCCAGCACCATCCGTTCGGGTTGCCGGAGCCGGGTCATCACCGGGATCGACAGATTGGTGAAGACCTCCTCGACCTCCCCGCAGCGAGCGCCCCAGGCGACCTTGCGGCCGAAGCTCTCCTCGGCCTCGTCGGCGATCCGCATCCGCTGCGCCCGGGTGTCCTCGCGGAACCGGGCGATCCGCCCGCGGGCCGCCGCGGCGCCACCCTCGTCGGTCTCGGGCAGGGTGCCGAGCACGAGGATCTCCTCGCGATCGACGGTGACCTCGGGGGCCCTGGTGAACCACGCATCGGGCAATCGCCCGCCGAACCAGTCCGCAACGGTACTCATGCGGCAATTACACAATTACACAAGTACAGAATCAAGACCTTGGGCCCGCGGGTTCCGCGGCGTCGGACGCCTCGTCCTCCGATGGCGCGTGTCGGGCGTACCAACCGACCAGCGTCGGCAACCCGACACCATGCAGCAGGAAGCTGCCGATGATCGTGGTGACGATGATGCTCAGGATCGTGATCACCACCTGCTCATCCGCGAGATCGTTGATGGCGAGCATGCCGAAGACCATCGTCGCGATCCCGCGCGGACCCAGGGCCGCGATCAGCAACCGATCCGGCCAGCTCCAGTCGCAGCCGAGCAGGCTGAGCAGCACCGGTACGATCCGCAGGACGGTGAGCACCGCCAGGCTGAACACCGCGATCTGCCAGGTCAGCGTGCCGAGCAGTACCGTCAGCGTCACGGCGCCGAGCGCGAACCAGACCACCGCGGTCGCCACCTGGGTGAGATCCTCGCAGAGGTCGATCTCCGAATGCGCCAGATCCCCGCGTACCGCATGGAACGCCACCCCGGCGACGAACGCCGCGACGAACCCGTTGCCGTGGCCGAGCACCGCGATCGCATAGGTGAGCAGCGGGATCGCGACCACGCCGAAGCGCAGCGTCGCCCGCGAGGTCAGCCGGTGCCGGATCGCCCCGCGCATCAGCCAGCCCGTGCCGACGCCGACGACCACGCCGACGGCCAGCGAGACCAGGGCCGCCGGCACCGCCTGCTGGAGTGCCGCCAGCGGGGTGCTCGCATGGGAGGTCGCACCCGCCAGCGTGATCGCGAAGACGAAGACCGGTGCCACGATGCCGTCGTTGTAACCGCTCTCCACATTGAGCAGATCCTTGACCCGCAAGGGAATCCGGCGATCGCTGCCGAACAGTCCGGCGGTCGGTGCGAGGTCGGTCGGGATCACCGCGCAGACGATCAGCAGCACCACCGCGACGGGCAGGAACGGGAACAGCCACAGGCCCACCAGCATGGCGAGTACGCCGCTCAGCGGGAGCGCGATCGCCAGCAGCCGCAGCGCCATGCCCGGCTGGTGGCCGAGCATCCCGCGGCGCACCTCGAAGGAATCGACGAACAGGACCAGGGCCAGCACCAGTTCGACCGCGCGCTCGGCGGCCGGTTCGTTGAGCACGACGGTGATGATCCCGATGTCGATGGTGTTGCTGGAGACCCCCGTCACCTGCAGGATCAGCGCCACCACCCCGGCCAGCAGCCCGCCCCCCAGCATCACCAGCGGCAGACTGACCCGACGGCGCGCCAACCACTTCGCCAACAGCGCCCAGACGATCAGCAGGGCCATCGCCACCACGAGTCCCCAGTTCACCTGCCGACCCTCTCACCAAAGGGGTCCGGGCGCACCGCGCCGATCCGATCAGGGCTTGGCGAAGCGGTCCAGTTTGGAGGTGTCTCCGCGGGCGATCTCGCCGAACATCTCCTTGGCCTTCGCGTCGTCCCAGATCATCGACGAGCCCGCGGCGGTGCTCTTGTTCGGGTTCGAGATCGGCACCATCAGGGTCAGCCCCTGGCCACCGGCGACCTTCATCATCGGCGCGACGACACCGGCGGTGGCGACCACGCCGGTGCCCGGATCGGTCTTCACCGACTGCGCGGCACCGGTGTTCAGGCCCCACCAGCGGAACGGGTTGATCACCGTCATCGGCGAGGCGGCCTTCTTCGCGATCCCGGCGATCATCTCGCGCTGCCGATTCATCCGCCCCAGATCACCGGTCGGGTCGGCGTAACGCATCCGCACATAACCCAGTGCGGTCACCCCGTCCATGTTCTGGCAACCGGCCGGGATGTCGAGGTGGGAGTTCTTGTCCTTGATCGCGGTCTTCGGGCACATCTCGATCCCGCCGAGCGCGTCGATCACGTTGACGAACCCGCCGAAACCGATCTCGGCGTAATGATCGACCCGCAGCCCGGTGTTCTGCTCCACGGTCTGCACCAGCAGCTCCCGACCGCCGAGGGCGTACGCCGCGTTGATCTTGTTCCGGCCCTTCCCGGGGATCGGCACGTAGGAATCGCGGGGGATCGAGATCAGCGCCGGGCGCCCACCCGGCGGGACGTAGAGCAGCATGATCGTGTCGGTGCGCAGGCCCTCGGTGTCACCGGTACCGAGCTTCTGGCGCTCCTCCTCGCTCAGCCCCTCGCGGGAATCCGAGCCGACCAGCAGCCAGGTGGTGCCGGGCTGATCCCCGGGCCGCTGACCGGTCGGCATCGCGTCGACCTTGTTGCTGGCGCTCCAGGCATAGATCGGCGTACCGATCAGGAACACCAGCCAGGCGACCAGCAGCAGGACGATCGTGCGGGCGAGGGTACGCCCCGGACGGCGCGGTGTGCGCGGGCGGCCCGGCCGCCGGCCGGTCGGCGGCGCCGGGGGCCGTCCGCCACCAGCCGCGGACCGGTTCCGCGACCGGGGCTGGCCGGCCGCCTCGATGTCGCCGACCGGCATCGCGCGGGTGCGGCCGTCCTGGGCGGCCGCCGAGCGGGACTGATTGCCGGTCCGGCGTGCCGAGGTCCGCGGCGGCGTACTCGGCTCGCCGAAGGAGGCCCGCTTGCGGCCCCCTCCCGACGGCGCGCCGGAGGAGGCCTGGTGGGTCGGGATCTCGGATTCGTCGGCCGGCCTGTGTCCGGGGTCGCCGTCGCGCCGCGGATCGGATCCGCGATACAACCAGTCCATGTCGTCGCCGGGCATGCGGTCACGGTACAGGGGCAATGCGGCCGAACCGGGCGCAAACGCGCCTGTCCGGCGTACCTCCGGGGACCGGTCAGGGAGACGACCACCCACGGGCCGAGGCGCTTAGGGTAGGCTAACTTTATCCAATCGTCGCACCTGCTGGAGTTTCACCGTGGCCGCTCGCCCAAGCTATGAACTGACCGTCGTCGGCACCGAGCGGCCCTCGCCGCATGTGGTCCGGTTGCTCCTGGGCGGCCCCGGGTACGCCGATTACCAGGACCCCGGCATGACCGATGCCTACGTCAAGCTGATCTTCCCGACCGACGACGGGGAGGTGATGCGCACCTACAGTGTGCGCTGGAACGACCCGCAGCGGCAGTGCCTCGCCGTCGACTTCGTGGTGCACGGCGACAGTGGCATCGCCGCCCCGTGGGCCGCCGCCGCCAGGATCGGGGACACCATCTCGCTGCGCGGACCGGGTAGCGGTTATGCCCCGCGCGCCGACGCCGACTGGCACCTGCTCGCCGGGGACGAGTCCGCGCTGCCGGCGATCGCCGCCGCCATCGAGGCGATGCCCGCCGGTGCACCGGTCAAGGCCGTCGTCGAGGTCGCCGGCCCGGAGGACGAGGTCACCATCGCCACCGACGCGATCCTCGACCTGGTCTGGGTGCACCGCGGCGGTACGGCCGATCAGGTGGGGGAGGATCGCGCCGGTGACAACGCCCCGCTGATCGCGGCCGTCCGCGAGGTCGAATGGCTGCCCGGTACGCCGCAGGTGTTCATCCACGGTGAGGCCCAGGCGGTGATGAAGAACCTCCGCGGTTACATCCGCAAGGAGCGTGAGGTGCCGGCCGAATGGTGCTCGATCTCCGGCTACTGGCGCCGCGGCGCGACCGAGGACGGCTTCCGGGTCTGGAAGTCCGAACTGCGCAGGGCCGAGGAGGGCGCCGTCGCCTGACGATGGCTCCGGGTGATGCCCCCGGGTGAGGAAATCCCAAGGTCGTAATCGGTCACCGACGGCGTGGCGGACCGACCGGCCGGAAGGCGCCGATGGCACTCTGGTCGCGGACCCTCCGGGGTCTCCTTCCCCGACAACAGCATCGAAAGGCCCATCCGTGTCTGATGCACGCCGCGGCAGCGGCAACCTCGACGATCGCCGCGGCAGCGGCAACCTCGGCGACAGCGTGGACGAGCGACGCAAGCCTTCCCCGACCGCACCCGACAAGGGATCGAGCACCGCCTACCGGCCGGCTGCACAGCTGCGCAGCGACCGGTTGCGGCTGCGTCGTGGGCTCGGTTTTCTGGGCCTGACCCTGGTCGTGCCGGGGTCGGCGCAGCTGCGGGCCGGGGACCGGCGGGTCGGGCGCTGGGCGGTACGCGTGTGGGCGGCGCTGATCGCCCTGCTGGTGGCCTTCGTGGTGCTGCTGCTGGTGGACCGGGGAGCCGCCATCGCGATCATCACCTTCCGGCCGCTGACCATCCTGATCTCGCTGGTCCTCGGGCTGGCCGGGATCGGTTGGGCGGCGCTGATGCTGGACGCCTGGCGGATCGCCAACCCGCCCTCGCTGGCCCGCCGGCACCGGCTCGGTTTCGGCCTGCTCAGCATCGTGCTCGCGCTCGGGCTCGGCGGCGGGATGATCGCCTCGGCCTCCGCGGTGAACGCCGAGGGTGACCTGATCGGCAGCGTCTTCTCCGGCGGTGGTGAGACCGAGGCCAAGGCCGGCCGCTACAACGTGCTGCTGCTGGGCGGGGATGCCGGCAAGGGCCGCGAGGGGCTGCGCCCGGATTCGATGACCGTCGCCAGCATCGACGCGACCACCGGGCGTACCGTGCTCTTCTCGCTGCCGCGGAACCTCGAGGACGTGGGCTTCCCCGACGAATCGCCGATGAAGAAGCTGTATCCCAACGGGTTCACCTGCCCCAACCACGAGTGCCTGCTGAACGCCGTCTACACCAAGGCGATGGAGAACAAGGACCTCTATCCCGGGGTCAAGGATCCGGGCGCGCAGGCCACCACCGAGGCCATCGAGTGGGCCACCGGGCTGGACATCAACTACTACGCGCTGATCGACCTGAACGGCTTCAAGGCGCTGATCGACGCGGTCGGCGGGATCACCATCGACGTCAACAAGCCGGTCGCCGTCGGGGGTGAGGAGACCTCGGTCAAGCGGCACATCCCGGCCGGCAAGGCCCAGCGGCTCAACGGGCAGGATGCGCTGTGGTTCGCCCGCTCCCGGGTGGAGACCTCCGACTATGACCGGATGGCGCGGCAGAAGTGCGTGATGAGCGCGATGCTGAACCAGCTCGACCCGGTCACCGTGGTCACCAAGTTCAACGCCATCGCCTCGGCCGGCAAGCAGGTCGTGGAGACCAACGTGCCCACCAGCGAGATGAACCGGCTGATGGACCTGGCGCTGAAGGCCCGGCAGACCAAGATCGCCTCGGTCTCCTTCGTCCCGCCGATGATCCAACCCGGTGCGCCCGACTACGACCTGATGCGGCAGGCCGTCCGCGACAAGATCGCCCAGTCCCAGGGGCAGCCCACCGCCGGTGCCCCGGCGCCGAAGGCGACCAAGCTGCCGGTCGGCAACGCCCCGGGCGGGACCAGTACGCCGACCCGGCGCGCGACCGGCAAGGCGACCTCGAAGGCCACCCCGACCCCGACCGCCGGTCCGACTCCGGTAGCCATCCCCGGTGCCGATGACCTGGTCGAGGTGTGCACCGCGACCTGAGTTCAGTTGGCCGTTGGATGGCGGCGTAATGTCTACATGACCTGTCCACGTGCCCTCACTCGGGACAGTGGGGTCCGAACTTCAGTGGGTGAGGACCACGTTGGCGATCAGCTGATCCAGGCGGCGGATGTCGACGCCCTTGCCGATCTTGATCTTGATGTGACCTGCGCGGGTCCACATCTCGAGCTCGGCATTGTGGTCAAGCGCCCCTGCATTCTCGGAAGACCACATGTTGATGGCCGAGTACGGCAGCGAGTACATTTCGACCTTTTTCCCTGTCAGGCCCTGAGCGTCCCTGACGATCAGCCGCTTGTTGGTGAAAACCGCGGTGTCACGGAAGGTCTTGAATGCGGCGACGGGGCGCTCTCCTTGGGCGAGAACGGAGCCGATGTCCTGCGGGATCGGGCACTCAGCCATGAAGGTCCAAGCAGTGATGGCAGCGGTTTCCACGATGTCCTCCTGGTCACGGGGTGGTGCGCGATGAGTGTGGCACCAGCGCGAGCGGAGCGCCGAGGATCCGGAACCTTGTTATCGGACTGAAACGCAGATCAGTCGCCAGAGTGCCGGGAGGTGTCGACGGTGTCGCCGCCGCCCTTGAGCAGGCCGGAGAGGAAACCGGCGCCCCAGCTGGTGTGCATGATGGCCAGCGCCTGGGCGAGGTTCGCCCGCTCGCGCAGCGTGCCGTTGCCGCGGACCAGCACCGAGGCCAGGAAGGTGGCGTAGGCCGCCGGGGCCAGATGGGCGGCGCGCAGCAGCTTCGCCGGGCCGCGCAGCGGGCGTACCGCATCGATCGCCGCGATCGCTGCACTGGCAGCGAATCCGGCGACCAGGGCCGGCGGGGCGAAGTAGCGCAGCGGGGTACGGTCGGCGATCTCGCGGACCAGTGCACCGCGCCAGACGCCGGTGGACCAGAACTGCCGAGCCAGCCGCTCGCGGGAATCCCTGGGCCAGTAGGTGACCTTCAGCTCGGGGGTGAACCAGACCAGATGCCCGGCCTCGCGGATCCGCAGGTTCAGCTCCCAGTCCTCACCGCGGCGTACCGTCTCGTCGTAGCCGCCGACCTCGGCGAGCGCCTCGCGCCGGAAGATGCCCAGATAGGCCGACTCGCACGGCCCCGCCTCGGTGCCGCTGTGATAGGTGCCGCCGCCGAGTCCCAGCGGGGAGTTGTACGCCGTCGCGACGGCCTGCTGGAAGTCGGTCCGCCCGGCCGCGGCCATCAACCCGCCGACGTTCGCGGCCCCGGTGCGGCGGAGTGTCTCGACCCCGATCCGGGTGTAGTCCAGCGGGAGCTCGGAGTGGGCGTCGACCCGGATCACGATCGGGTGCCGGGCCGCGGCGATCGCCAGGTTGAGGCCCTTCGGGATGTCGGTACCGGGGTTGTGCACGATCCGGACCTGCGGGTCGTGGGCGGCGAGCTGCTCGGCCAGCGCGGTGGTGTTGTCCCGGGAGGGGCCGAGCGCGATCACCAGCTCGGTCTCCCCGGGATAGTCCTGGTCGAGCACGGTGGCGACCGCGTCGGCCAGATAGCTCTCCTCGTTCAGCACCGGCATCACATAGGACACCGCCGGCCAGCTGCCCTCCGGCCAGGTCGGCATCGGGGTCTGGGTATCGGTCACGGGCGCTCCACCCTCTCGCTGGCCACGATCCGGGTGAGCTCGTCGTGCTCGATGCCCTCGGTGATCACCCGGGAGCCATCGGTCGGCAGTGGTTGGATCAGACCCTCGAGCAGCGCGACCCACAGGCTCGGCGGATCGGCGAGCAGCAGCCGGCCGCCGATCGGTTCCAGCTCGGCCAGTTCGGCGAGCTCGGCCAGCGTGTGCCGGTGCTCGGGCAGGTCGACCGCCGGCGTACCGGGGTCGGGGTCGGTACCGAGCCAGGCGTCCGGCTGGGCCAGCGCCTCGGTGGAGAAGTCGCGCACCCCCGCGGGCAGATCGCGCTGCGGCAGCGCCAGCGGATGCAGCGAACAGGAGATCGTCGGACCGTCCGCATCGGTCGTGGCCGTCGCTGGGCCGATCACGGTCAACTCGCCATCGCCGTCGGTCACGGTCACTCCGGCCCGCCAGCAGGCCAGCACCCAGACCAGCGTCATCCAGTGCCCGGGATGCTCCTCGGTCACGGCGAGGCGTACCCGGTCACCCTCGGTGAGATCGAACTCGTCGACGATCAGGTTCGCGGTCTTGTCGACCCAGTTCGCGTAGGAGCGCACCGAGAGTTCGGTCCGCCCGGCGGGGGAATAGTGGGTCAGGAAGGGAGCCGAACCCTCGGTCCGGGAGCGGCGGGCCAGGTGGTCGGTCAGCTGCATCACGCGGCCATCCTAGGGAGGTTCCCTGAGCGGCGCCTGTGCTGCCCGTGTCGGGAGGAACCGGGTGGGCGTATCTGCCGTTAGGGTGTGGGCCATGCGTTACGTGGTGATCATGGCTGGCGGTTCGGGCAAGCGCCTGTGGCCGCTGTCGCGGCAGGGCATGCCGAAGCAGATGCTGCATCTGGTGGGGGACCGGAGCCTGCTCCGGATGGCCTTCGAGCGGGTGGTCGACGTGGTCGGCGCCGAGCAGGTCTGGGTGTGCACCGGCGGCGAATACGCCGACACCGTGCGGAGCGAGCTGCCCGAGATGCCCGCCGACCAGGTGCTCGGCGAGCCCGTCGGCCGGGATTCGCTGAACGCCGTCGCCTGGCCGGCCGCGGTGCTGGCCGCGAAGGATCCCGAGGCCGTGGTCGCGATGGTCACCGCGGACCAGATCATGCAGCCGGTGGATGTCTTCCAGCAGGCGCTCCGCACCGGTTTCGAGGTCGCCGAATCCGATGCGACCGCGCTGGTCACCTTCGGCGTGGTGCCGAACACCCCGCACACCGGGTACGGCTATCTGCACCAGGGCAAGGCCGTGAACGGCGATCAGAACGTCCGCCATGTGGTGGAGTTCTCCGAGAAGCCGGACCGCGAGACGGCCGAGCGCTATGTGGCCTCGGGGGAGTACTGGTGGAACGCCGGCATGTTCGTCTGGCAGGCGACGACGCTGCTCGGGCAGCTGGAGAAGCTGGTGCCCGACTGCTATGAGATCGTGCAGACCCTGGCCGCCGAGCCGGAGAAGCTGGCCGAGCTGTTCCCCAAGCTGCCGAAGATCTCGGTGGACTATGCGGTGATGGAGCCGGTGTCCCTGGGCCGCGGTACCGAGGGGTCGCACGTGGTAGCGGTCCGGTTGCCGATCACCTGGCACGACGTCGGCGGGTTCCCCGCGCTGGCCGAACACCTGAAGCACGACGACGACGGCAACGCCCGCGAGGGCTGCACCGTGGTGATGGACGCTTCGCACAACCTGGTGATCAACAAGGGTGGTGACGGCAAGCTGGTGGCGGTGCTCGGGATGACCGACACGATCGTGGTGCAGACCGACGACATCACCCTGGTCTGCCCGTCGGGCCGCGCCGAGCAGGTGAAGGCGCTGGTCGCGCAGGTCGCCGAGGAGCTCGGCGAGTCCTACGCCTGAGGGCTTAAGTCCAGAACGTGTCGCGGGTGTTCTGGGGGTGACGATGGAATGCGGGCCAGCGACCCGTGGCGCTCCACGCGCTACACGTTCTGGACTTACCCACAGGGGAGCGGTCGGGCCGAGTTCTCCACAGGCCGGCCGCCACGGCGCTCGAATCGCCCGATTCGCACCATGTTGCCCGCATGGAGCGTGCGAATCGGCGGGGCCGACAGCTGATCGAAGACAACGGCGGCGTCATCGGTCGACGCGACGCCGGTGAGCTCGCTGGCGTGCTGCACCACATGATTCGATCCGGTGATCTGGTCAGGGTGCTGCCCGGATGGTTCGCGCCCGCGGAGACCGCCACCAGCCACCGGACCAAGGTGCTGGCACTGGCCAGGCATGCACCTGACGCGGTCCTCACCGGGCGGTCGGCTGCTGGACTGCTTGGTTGGTCGCGGCTTGAACCCACGATCGTCTCGGCCGCTGTCCGGCTGAGGCCGCAGCCCGGATTCCTCTTCACCAACGACCGCATCGACCCGGAGTGGATCACCACCATCGACGGCATCCGCTGCACCAACAAGTTCCTCACCGCGGTCGACCTGATCCCCGAGCTCGGTGGCGAGCTGGTCGACGACGTGCTGCGCGAGCACCCGCGCCGCGGCGCCTGGGCACTGGCCCAGCTCTGGCAGGCCTTCAGCGATCACCCCAATCGGCCCGGCAACAACGCCCGTCGGGAGATCCTCACCGACTCCCGCGATCGGCCCTGGTCCGAGGCCGAGCGGATGGCCCACCGTGCGCTCCGGGAGGCGGGCGTCACCGGTTGGTGCACCAATCACGAGGTGCAGATCGACGGCCGGACCTTCTTCCTCGACCTGGCGTTCCCCGAGCTCAGGCTCGGCATCGAGATCAACGGGTACGAATGGCACAGCAGGCGGGAGGCCTTCGAGAAGGACCACCAGCGGCGCAACGAGGTCAACCTCGACGGCTGGTTGGTGCTGGAGTTCACCTGGCGGATGGTCACCGACGATCCGGCCGGGTTCGTCCGGACGGTGCTGCGGGCGATGGGTCAACGCTGACCAGCTCCTGCAGGGCGGCGACGTGGCCCTCGAAGGCGCGGCGACCGGCCGGGGTCAGCCTCGCCCAGGTCTTCACCCGGCCCTTGCCGGTGGGCTTGTCCAGCGTCACGTAACCGGCGTCGGTGAGCACCTTGAGTTGTTTGGAGAGCACCGAATCGGCGACCTGGAGGTCATCGCGCAGCGCCCCGAACTCCATCGAATCCACCTGGGCCAGCCGGGCGGTGATCCGGAGCCGGTGTGGGGCATGGATCACCTCGTCGAAGCCGCTCATCGACGGCTCCGCGCGACCCCGGCCCGCAGCTCGGCGCGCATCGCGGCGTCGATGCGCGGGCCGATGATCATCGTGGCCCCCGCAGCCACCACGGCGGCCGCGATCAGCAGCCAGATCGGCGGTTGGACGAGGCGGGACAGCGCCAGGATCGCCGGCAGGACGCACGCGACGAGGATCACCGAGTGCATGATCCAGAGCCGACCAGACCACTGGCCCATCGTCGGCCGCACCCAGATCCCGGTCAGCCTGCTGTAGGCGCCGATCAACCAGCCACACAGGATCGCGAGGAGCAGCGACGGCAGCACCGACCACGGCACCGGCAGCAGCCCGACGCCAAGGATGAAGCCGGCGATACCGAGCGCGAGCACCGGGTGGTACCAACGGGGAGTGATCAGCCGGTCGGCGACTGCCTGCCTGCTGGCGGTGATGTCGTTCAGGGCCTGGCTCGCGGGGTACACATCTCTTTCCATGACGGAAACTCTAGCAATGACTTTCCGTTGCGGCAACGGAAAGTCACCTGGGCTTCGACTCGCTCGTACCTCGCTCGCTCAGCCGGCGTGGTGCCCGAGGCTCGCTCAGCCGGCGTATTGCCCGAGGATCCGGGTGATCCAGTCCGCGTCGTCGGGGGCGCCGGCGGTCACGGCCGCCACCAGTTCGTCGCCGTCCAACTCGACCAGCTCGTCGTAGCGATCGGCCTGGCCGGTGGCGCGCAGCACCGCGTCGAGCACCGCCTCCCGCCGGCCGAGCCGGAAGAAGTCCTGGGCCGCGGGCCGCAGCAGCCCGGCCGAGGAACCGTCGTCGACGGTGACCAGCGTCGCCAGCCCCCGGATCACCGCGACCGGTCGCCCGCCGAGCTTGGTCTTGGCGAGATCGGCGGCACCGCAGAGCTCGTCGGCGACCGCGATCTCGGTGACCCTGAGGTCGTTGCCGTGCGGATCGGTACGCCCGATGTGCGAGTCGATCGGGAGCACCCCGGCCACCCCGATCGCCAGATCGGTCTGCCCGGTCCGCCAGGCCCGCCCGGACGTATCGGAGATCAGGACGCCGATCCGCACGCCGGTGCGCTCGGCCACCTCGGCCCGGATCCGGCGCGCCGAGGCATCTGGATCGAGCGGCAGCAGCAGCAAGCGCCCCGGTTCCACATTGGAGGAGTCGATGCCGGCGGCGGCGTGCACCAGACCGAGCCGGTGCTCCACGATCGTCGTGCCGCCGCGCCGCGCGACCACCCGCCGCGACTCGATCCGCCGCGCCCGGTCCTTGTCGGTCTCGTCGATGAAACGGCCCTCGGCCTTCGAGACGACCTTGGAGGTCACCACCCAGATGTCGCCATCGTGCGGGACGAGCACCCGCAGCAGTTCGCCGGTCAGATCGCAGCCCGGGGTGATCTCACCGATCCCGGTCGGTGCGTCGATGGTGATCACCGGCGGTCCTGGTGGCTTCGACTCGCTGGCGCTCGCTCAGCCAGCGTGGGGTCGGGCGCTCGCTCAGCCGGCGTGGGGTGGGGCGCTCGCTCAACCACCGTGGGGTCGGCTCGCTCGGCCAGCTCGACACCTTCGCGGATGAACCGTGCGGTATCCTCCGGCGTCGTCATCAGCAACGGCGTGGCCAGCGTCGGCAACCCGGCCGCGGTCAACCGCTCGGCCGCGGCCGCATCGCCCGAGTCCACCAGCCAGGCATCGAGCAGGCCCCCAGCGGACCGCGCGCCGTAGTGCAACCCGACCGCCCCGGCGTCCACCTCGACCCCGATCGCCGGCAGCAGCTTGTCGGCCATCCCGAGCACCGGTGCGCCGCCGAGGATCCCCGACACCCCGACCACGGGCGCCGTCACCGCCCGCAGCGCCGGGCGTACCCCACCCGTCGCCAGGATCGGGCCGATCGAGACCACCGGATTCGACGGGCCGATCAGGATCAGCTCCGCCGCCCCGATGGCCGCCAGCACCTCATCGCTCGCGCTCGCCGATTCACCACCGACCTGCAGCACCTCGAGCACCTCGGGTTCGGCGTGGTGGCGCACCCAGAACTCCTGGAAGTGCATCGCCCGCCGACCCGACGGCGCCTCGGGGTCGGCGACCACCACATGGGTCTCCACCCGGTCGTCGGTCATCGGCAGCAGCCGTACCGGCTCATCACCCAGCCAGCGCGTGCACAACGCCGCGGTGATCTCGGTGGGCCGGGCGCCGGCGGCGATCAGCTGGGTGCGTACCAGGTGGGTCGCGATGTCGCGGTCACCGAGGGCGAACCAGGTCGGCTCCACGGCGTACGCCTTCAACTCGGCCATGATCGACCAGGTCTCCTCGGCGCGGCCCCAGCCCTTCGCATCGTCGATGCCGCCGCCGAGCGCGTACATCATCGTGTCCAGATCGGGGGAGACCCGCAGCCCGTGCAGGGTGATGTCGTCGGCGGTGTTCACGATCACGTCGATCCGGGCATCGGGGTAGGCGGCACGCACGCCGCGGACGAACCGGGAGCCCCCGACACCACCGGCGAGCACGACGATCCGGGTGGGGGATTGGGAAGCAGTCACGCGCACAGTCTGGCACCCGGTGCCGACGCACCGCGGGCGTCCATCGGACCGGCGGCCGGCGTGGATACGCTGGGCGGTGTGAGCGAGGGGTTGAAGCGGTTCCGGCAACCGGCCGCGTGGCTGGTGCTGGTTGCTGTCGTGGTGCTGATGGCCGTCGATGTCGTACGCCTGGTGCTCGCGGTCCGCGGGCCGACCGGGTTGGACGCCTTCGCCGCCCACGGCCTGTCGCTGCTCAGCCCGGTGAACGCCATCGTGCTGCTGCTCGCGGTGGCCTGGTGTGCGGTGCTGCGACCGATCACCCCCGGTGCCCGGAAGCTGACCATCGCCGCCCTGACGGTGGCCCTGATCGGTACCGTGGCGCAGTTCGTCTTCGGCGTGATCGGCCTGGTGCGCGCCGGTCGGCGGGCCGGGGTGTTCAGTGCGGTGATCGACGCGATCGGCTACCTGGGCTTCACGATCCTGCCGGTGGTCGCGGTGGTCGCACTGGCCAAGATCCTCGGCGGGTTGCGGCGCGAGGAGTTCCGCCGGATCGAGGCCCAGGAGATGACGGTCGAACTGCCCCGCCCGGGCAGTGCGCCGGCCGACGCCGAATCGGACCAGGCTCCGCAGACCGAACCCACCTGGCGCCCCGATGAGGCCAGTGGCGCCGCCTGGCAGACCGCGGGCGCGGCCGCCGCCGGCGCGCAGGCCAGCGGTTGGGGCCGGCCGGGGGAGCGGGGTGGCTGGACGCCGGCCAATCGCGAGATGGAGCAGATTCCCGAGCCCGACCAGTCACCGGACGACGACCACGAGGAGGCCACGGTGGACGACGACCACGAGGAGGCCACGGTGATCCGGCGCCTGCCGGCCGCCGAGGACGCCCCGCGGGAGGACCCACAGGTCGAGAGCGAGGCCGATCGACCGGTGCGTCGGCAACCGCCGCAGTGGAAGCCGCTGGACCGCGGCTGAGGTCGGTTCAGGGGTCAAGACCCCCCGATCGGGCGGAATTTCCTACTCTAACGCAGAGATCTGACAATTTCCGGCTTGACTCCCGCTAACTACACGGTTGTAATTCCTCTAATGGAACTTGGTGTGCCAAGGGGTCGAGGAGGAAACATGCATGACCTGCTGACGGTGTTGGAGGCCGTCGAGGACGAGGGTGCATTGGGTTGGCAGGAGCGCGCCCTGTGCGCCCAGACCGACCCCGAAGCATTCTTCCCCGAGAAGGGTGGCAGCACCCGCGAGGCCAAGAAGGTCTGCCTCTCCTGCGAGGTGCGCAGCGAGTGCCTGGACTATGCGCTCGGCAACGACGAGCGGTTCGGGATCTGGGGCGGCCTCAGCGAACGGGAGCGCCGCAAGCTCAAGAAGCGGGCGGTCTGAACGGCCGTGATGTGACGTTACGATGAGGGGGCGCTGCGGCGGCCCCTTCGTCGTTCTCGGGGGTCTGTGGCGTACGCCCCCGGCACCAAGTACGCAGTGAGGTTTCCGAATCGATGCCTGAGCAGCCCGAGGCCGGCGCCCGGCGATCGTTGGGAGCCCCCCTCGATGCGGATCGGCTCGACCCGTGGGCGTGGGCCAGTGAGGAACCCGCAGACACCCCCGTCGACACCACCGGCATCCCGGTCACCGCGATCCTGGTCGCCCACAACGCGCAGGCCTGGCTGGGTCCGGCGCTCACCTCCCTGCAGCAGCTGACCCGCCGCCCGGACCGCTGGCTGGCGGTCGACACCGGCTCCGATGACGACACCGCGGCCCAGCTCCGCGACAGCGGCCTGTTCGATGAGGTCCTTGCCGGTGAGACCACCGACGGTTTCGGCGCCGCGGTGCAGCGGGCACTGGAAGCCGCCGAACCCCGACCCGGTGAATGGCTCTGGCTGCTGCACGACGACATCACCGTCGACCCCGACAGCCTGCAGCAGCTCCTCGCCGGCCAGCTGGCCCATCCGGATGCGGCCCTGCTGGGTCCCAAACTGCTGCAGCCGCACCGCGGTGACGGACCCGCCCGGCTCAGCGAGGTCGGCGTGTCGATCTCCGATTCCGGCCGCCGCGAGCTCGACCTGGAACCGGGCGAGATCGACCAGGGCCAGCACACCGCGCGGCGGGTGCTGGCGGTCTCCACCTGCGGTCTGCTGATCCGCCGGGAGGTGTACGCCGAGCTCGGCGGGCTGGCACCGGAGCTGCCGCTGTTCCGCGACGGGGTCGACCTGGGCTGGCGGGCGACCGCGGCCGGCTACCAGGTGTGGACCTGCCCCGATGCCCGGATCACCCACCGCCAGGCCGGGCGTACCGGGCTGCGCCGATCCGGGCTGATCGGTGACGACCCGCACGGTACCGACCGGGAACTGGCCCTGCGTACCGTGGCCGCCCACCATGCCGGCGGCTGGTCCAGCATCAGACTCGTCCTCGCCGGCTGGCTGCGCGCCCTCGGTTATCTGCTCGGCAAGGCGCCCGCCCTGGCCCGCGCCGAACTGGCCGCGGTCGGCGATTTCGTCGGCAACCCGCGGACCCGCTCGCTGCGCACCCGGATCCCCGCAGCCGCCTCCGCCGAGTCCGCCGCCGAGGTGGCCCGGTTGCGGCCCGACCGCTGGGCCGGCCTGCGCAGCGCCGCCGACGCGGTCCGCGAATATCTCCCCGGCCGGGGCCCGGCCCGTGGCCCCGAGGCCGGTACCTCGATCGACGAGCTGACCGGTGACGACTTCGCCGCCGGCGCGGACCCCGATCGCCGCAGCCTGTGGACCAACCCGACCGCGGTCCTCACCCTGCTGCTCACGATGACCGCGCTGTTCGCCGGCCGCACCCTGATCGGGCCCGGCAGTCCCGCCTCGGCATGGCTGCTGCCCGCCCGCAGCACCCTCACCGACGCCTACCGTGCCTATCTCGACCCGATCGTCGGTGCCCCGGGGCTCTCGGCGCCGCCCTGGCTGGGGTTCACCGCGCTGTTCTCCACCCTGTCCTTCGGCCGCCCGGTGCTGCTGGTGGCGCTCGGGCTGCTGTTCGTGGTGCCGGCGGCCGCGCTCGCCGCACAGCCGCTGCTGCGGCGTACCGTCGCCGACACCCGCGTCCGGATCGCCGCCACCGTGCTCTACGCCCTGCTGGTCGCGCTGCTCGGCGCGGTGAACCGCGGGTTGATCGCACCGCTGGCCGTCGCGGTGTTCCTCCCGCTGCTGGCCGTCACCATCCGGGCGCTGCTGCGGCGGCCCACCACCGGACCGGAATCCTGGCGCCCCGCCTGGGCGAGCGGGCTGCTGCTCACCGTGCTGATCGCCTGCTATCCACCGGTGGGGGCGCTGGCGTTGCTCGGCGGCCTGATCGCAGCGATCCGGGTACGCCGGGAGCGCGGCCGGGTGCTGCGGCTGGTGGTCGCCGCCGCGGTCCCGCTGGTGCTGCTGGCGCCCTGGTGGCCCGCGGTGCTGAACGGCTGGACCCGGTTGTTCGTCGGCCCCGATGCCGGCCTCGGCGGCGTCGCGGTCGGGCCGGTCTGGCAGCTGCTGCTCGGTCTCACCCCCGGTGCCGGCACCCCGATCCTCTGGGTCGCCGCGATCTTCTTCGGCACCCTGTGGCTGTGGGGGCTGCTCGGGGTCGCGCTGCGCCCCGCCGCGCCCGCCGTCTGGGCCGCGATCGGTACCGCGCTGGCGGCGTTCGCGCTGGCGGTGCTGCTGTCCCGCCAGCTCGCCACCACGTTGCCGCAGGGCACCCGGGTCCGGCCCGAACCGGTGGCGCTGCTGCTCATCGGCTTCGCGGCACTGGTGTACGCCGGCGCGCTCGGCCTGGACCTGGTGCCGGCGGCGCTCGGGCGGCGCAGCTTCGGGCTGGCGCACCTGGGCACCCTGCTGGTGGTCGCGGTGACGGTGGCCGCGGTCGGTACCGGCGCGGTCTGGTGGGCGATGCTGGGTGCCCACGGCCCCGTCCATCGGGAGAGCGGCAGCACGCTGGCGCCCTATCTGCGCAATGCGATGAACTCCCCGGCCCGGACCCGGGTGCTCGCGATCCGGATCGAGGGCCCGTCGATGTCCTGGTCGCTGATCGCGGGGGACCAGCTCCGCCTCGGTGACGCCGACCGGGGGCTCGCCTTCGGCGGCTCCGGCACCATGCAGCAGCACACCCGCGGTGTCGTCGCCCGGTTGGTCGCCGGCAACGGTGACGAGCAGGTGGCCGACGATCTGGCCGGGCTGGCCGTCGGCCATGTCTGGGTCACCGGCGCCAGCGAGGAGCAGAAGTCGCGGATCAACAACACCCCCGGCCTGGGTACCGCCTCCGGTGACGAGACCGCCACCGTCTGGACCGTGCCGCAGACCGCCGGCCGCTGGGTCGTCACCGGTGACCGCCCGGTCGTGCTGGACGCCCGCGGTGCCGCTGCGGGGGCCGACCTGCCGGCCGCCGGCGGCCCGCGGCAACTGGTGCTCAGCGAACCGACCGACCCCCGCTGGCGGGTCACCTTCAACGGCAACGAACTGACCGGCCGGACCGGTGTGGACCGGACCAGCTTCGAGGTACCGGGCGGGGCGGGCCGGCTCGAGGTGCGGCTCGCCGACCCATGGCGGGGCTGGTTGGCGCTGGCCCAGCTGATCGGGCTGGTGCTGGTCGCGCTGCTCGCGGCGCCCTCGCTCGCCGGGGCCCGGCAGCGGCGCCAGGAGCGGCTCGGGCTCGGTGAACCCGAACCGGTCGCGGCCCGGGCGGTCCGGGCGGTCCGTGCGGAGGAGGAGCGATGAAGACCGTCCTGCGACCCCTGGCCGTGCTCGCCGTGGCGGCGGCCGGCGCCGGGCTGGTGTTCGGCGGTGCCGCGCTGCCGGTCAAGCAGCCACGGCCGCTGCCGCCGGTGGCGGCCGAGGGTCGCACCGTCACCGTCTGCCCGGCCGCGGCGACCATCAACGCGGTCTCGGCGACCAGCTGGGGCACGCTCGGGCTGCGCTCCCTGGCCGCCGGGGATCCGGTGCCGATTCCGGCGGGGAAGGGGATGACCGTGGCCAGCGCGGACCAGCCGATGGTGCTGGTGGCCGAGGGGCGGCAGAGCCAGGGATCGGCCGCTGCGGCGTACGAGAGCCCGACCGGTGGTCCCGATCGGGGACTCGGCCTGGCGCGCTGCGGTGCCCCGAGCACCTCGGCCTGGTTCACCGGGCTCTCCGGGGATCCCGGGGGGAGCGGGGCGAGCGTGCGCAGTCAACTGACGCTGATCAACCCCGACGCCGGGCAGGCCGAGGTCGATCTGCGGTTCTACGGTCCGAGCGGCCCGCTGGCCGCGGCCGGTGGGCGCGGGGTGACCGTACCCGGGCACTCGACCCGTGAGGTCGCGCTGGAATCGCTGTTCGCCGGTGCCGCGAACCCCGGTGTCGAACCGGTCGGGATGGAGGTGCGGACCAGCCGTGGTCGGGTCTTCACGACGGTACGCCAGCGCGCCAGTGAGGGCGCCCAACCGGCCGGCAGCGACTGGCAGACCGCCTCCACCGAGCCGTCGCCGCTGCAGGTCGTACCCGGCGTACCGGACGGGCCCGGGTCGCGCGAACTCGTCCTGACCAACCCGGGCGCCCGGCGTACCACCGCCAAGATCGAGGTGATCGGACCCGACGGCACCTTCGCCCCGGCCGATGCGGCGGGTGTCGACGTGAACGCCGAGTCGACGGTCCGGTTGCCGCTCACCCGCGGGCTCAACGGTGACATCGGCGCGGTCCGGGTGACCGCGGACCAGCCGCTGGTCGCCGCGGTGCTGGCGCGCAGCAGCGACAACCCCGCCGAGGCCGATCTCGCCGTCCAGCCGTCGGCGCCGGAGCTGGCCGGCAGCAGCATCGCCGCGATCGCGGTCGCCTCCGGGGCCACCGGCGCGGTGGTGGTCTCCAACAACGGGATCCGGGACGCCACGGTGCCGCTGAGACTGGTGGACAGCAGCGGCCGGGAGCTGATGGCGACCGAGTTGCCGGTGGCGGCGGGCCGCAGCAATCTGTGGGAGATCAAGCAGGTCGACCAGCCGGCCGCGGTCCAGGTGCGTACCCCGCGGGACAGTCAGTTGTACGCCGGGGTGGTGCTGACCTCCGGATCGGGTCCGCTCGCCGGCCTGGCGACCGCACCGCTGTCGGTGCCCGAGGAGGGCACCGTCGACGTCGATCCCGAACACGACCCGGAGGTGGGACGATGAGCAGCCATCGCGACCGGCATGCCCGCGGCCTGCGCGGACCGCTGGCCCGGCCCCGGCCCGGGATGCCGCCGGTACCGCTGAACCGGGCCCGGAACCGCGAGGCGTTCTTCACCGACGCGGTCGCCGAATCGGTGGCGCGGATCGCTCGCCGCCGCCCGGAGGCGCTGGCCCGGGTGCAGATCGGCTGGGAAGAGGTGCCGCATCTGGAGGTCGCCTGGACCGGCAACCAGGTGCCGCTGGCCGCCGCCGTCGAGGCCACCGACGACCGCCCGGCCCGGGTGGTGATCTACCGCCGGCCGCTGGAGCTGCGTGCCGCCACCCCGCGCGGGTTGAAGATCCTGGTGCACCGCACGGTCATCGAGCAGCTCTCCGCGCTCACCGGTATCGGTGTGGACGAACTCGACCCCGAGGGATACGGCGAGGCCGACTGACGGCCAAGAACGTTCATCGAGTAGCCAGCCATGCGGAGCGAAGCGGAGCAATGGCTGGCGTGTCGAGATGAACCCGACCCGCCCCGCTCAGCCGAGTTGACCGGAGACCCGCTCCGGGGCGATCTCGATGACCACCCGCTCCTCGACGACCATCGAGCGCCGGTAGTCGTCCCAGTCCGGATGCTCCCCGGCGATCGCGCGATAGATCTCGACGAGCCGGTCCAGGGTGGCCGGATCGGACTGGTCGCGGATCGTCGCGGTGCCGTCGATCTGCACCCACCGGCCGAAGAAGGCGTCGGTGGTGATGACGATCGAGGCCCGCGGGTCGCGGAGCAGGTTGCGTACCTTCGCCAGTGACGCCCGGCTCGAGATCACGATCCGGCCGTCGAGGGCGGCGGTGATCACCGGTGAGGACTGGACGCCGTCGTCGCGGCGCCGGGTGGTCAGCACGGCTCGGTGGTTGCTCTCGGCGAAGGACAGGGCAGCGGAGATCTCCATGCCCCCATCATCCTCGGTACGCCGGCTGAGCGAGCGAGGTACGAGCGAGTCGAAGCCAAGGGGCCGAAGAGCGGGGTCATGGCGCGCCGCGCGTGAGCTCACTGCACTTGCGCGTTAACGTCTTCGGGTGAGATCCAGGGTCTGTTCCCGCACCGGCTGCTCGGCCGCCGCCGTGGCCACCCTGACCTATGTGTACGCCGACTCCACGGCCGTGCTCGGGCCCCTGGCGCTGCAGTCCGACCCGAACGGTTACGACCTCTGTCAGCGGCATGAGGCCAACCTGTCGGCCCCGCGGGGCTGGGAGGTGATCCGGCTGCCGGCCGCCGAGGACGCCGATGCCGAACCGAGCAGCGACGACCTGCTCGCGCTCGCGAACGCGGTCCGCGAGGTGGGGTTCGCGCTCGACCCGCCGCCCGCCGACGCCACCGCCGGCGGCCGCGTCGTCGAACTCGCCCGGCGGGGCCATCTCACCGTCCTCGCCGATCCGGACGCCTGAGCCGGAACAACCCCCGGGAGAACTCCGAGGAAACGTCCAGCGGCGACACCCAATCGACTGGGTGAGGGCGATAGGCTGCCGGTGATGCTGAGCCAAGAGATCTTCAAAGCCAACGACATCCGCGGCCTGGCCGGCGGTGCGGATGCCCAGTGGGACGCCGAGGGGGCGTACGCCCTGGGGGTCGCCTTCGTCGAGACGCTCGACCTGACCAAGGCCGAGGGCGCCTTCGTACTCGGCCGCGACATGCGGGTCACCGGTGAGGAGCTGAGCCGGGCCTTCGCCGAGGGGGCGATGTCGCGCGGTGCCGATGTGATCGACATCGGCCTGGCCAGCACCGACGAGCTCTGGTTCGCCTCCGGGCGACTCGAGCTGCCCGGCGTACAGTTCACCGCCTCGCACAATCCCGCCACCTACAACGGGATCAAGTTCTGCCTCTCCGGTGCCCGCCCGGTCACCCCGAAGCAGTTGATCGACATCGCCCGCAAGGCGTTCGACTTCGAGGCCAAGGAGACCAAGCCCGCGGCGCGGGTCACCGGTACCCGGCGCGAGCAGGATCTGCTGCCGGCCTATGTGGACCACCTGCACTCGTTGGTACCGACCGAGGGGATGCGCCGGCTCAAGGTCGTCGTGGACGCCGGCAACGGGATGGGCGGGCACACCGTGCCGAGCGTGCTGGCCGGCCTGGATGTGGAGATGGTCGGGCTGTTCCTCGATCTCGACGGTTCCTTCCCGAACCATCAGCCGAACCCGCTGGAGCCGGAGAACCTGGTCGACGCGCAGCGCGCGGTCCGCGACAACGGCGCCGATCTGGCGCTGGTCTTCGACGGCGACGCGGACCGCTGCTTCATCATCGACGAGACCGGTGCGGTGGTGAACCCGTCCGCGGTGACCGCGCTGATCGCCTGCCAGGAGCTGCGCCGCGAACCGGGCAGCACGATCGTGATCAACACGATCACCTCCCGCACGGTCGCCGAGGTGGTCGCCGAGGAGGGTGGCGAGACGGTCGTCTCCCGGGTCGGCCACACCTATGTGAAGGCCGCGATGGCCGAGCGGGACGCGATCTTCGGCGGCGAGCACTCCGCGCACTACTACTTCCGCGACTTCTGGAGCGCCGACACCGGGATGCTCGCCGGCCTGCACGTGCTGGCGATGCTCGGCCGCAGCGATGAGCCGCTGTCGAGACTGGTGCAGCGTTTCGACCGGTACGCCTCCTCGGGCGAGATCAACTCCACCGTCGCCGACGCCAAGCAGGCGATGGACAAGGTGGCCGAGGCCTTCGCCGGCCGCGGCGAGGTCGGTTTCCCCGACGGGCTGATGGTCAACGGGCCCGATTGGTGGGTCAACCTGCGCCCGTCGAACACCGAGCCGCTGCTGCGGCTGAACGTCGAGGCGAAGGATCCGAAGCAGATGGCAGCGTTGCGCGACGAGGTGCTCGCGCTGGTGAGGGGGCAGCAGTGACCGCGGAGACCGGCGTACATCTCTCGCCCGAGCTGTTGGCGATCCTGGCCTGCCCGAACTGCCATTCCCGGCTGGCGGTCGACCACGAGCGCTCCGAGCTGGTCTGCAGCAATCCCGAATGCGCGCTGGCGTACCCGGTGGTCGATCAGATCCCGGTGCTGCTGGTCGATGAGGCCCGGCACCGCTAACCGGGGGAGTCAGCGATGGACGAGTTCGACGACGCGCGCCTGGAGGATCCCGAGGCCCTGCAGCGGTCCGACGGGTTGTTGCGCCGGTTGGCCGGTGCCGGTGCCCGGTTGCGGATCGAGCACGGGTCGGCGAGCGAGCCGTTGCAGCAGTTGGAGCCGTTGCGTCCGCGGGCGGTGATCGCCGCCGGGACGGAGGCGCGGCTGATCCGGGCCATGTTGGAGCCGACCTGCCCGGTCCCGTTCGTCGCCTGGCCGCGGCACGGCCTGCCCGGCTGGGTGGGCCCGCTCGATCTGGTCGTGGTGGTGGCGCCCGAGGGCGGTACGCCGGATCTGGTTGCCACTGTGCACGAGGCGGTACGCCGGGGCTGCAGCCTGGTGATCGCCTGCCCGCAGGTCTCCTCGATCGCCGAGTACGCCGGCTCGCGGGCCACCACGCTGCTGCCGACCAGCACCGAGGACCCGTTGGCCGCCGCCGCGCTGATCCTCGGCGCGCTCGCGCAGCTGCAGCTGGGGCCGGCGGTGGATCTGCTGGCGGTGGCCGATGCGATGGATGCGGTGGCCGAGGAGTGCTCGCCGTACGTCGATCTGGCCGCCAACCCGGGCAAGGATCTGGCGCTCGGCATGGCCGACGCGCAGCCGCTGGTCTGGGGCGGGTCGGTGCTCGCCGCCCGCGCCTCCCGCCGGGTCGCGGAGGCGATCCGGGCCGCGTCCGGCCGGCCGGCACTGGCCGCCGACGCCGAGGCACTGCTGATCGTGCTCGACGCCGCGCAGGCCCGTGACCCGTTCGCCGACCCGTTCGAGCAGACCGTTACCGACCGGCGGCCGACGCTGCTGGTGCTCGATGACGGCCACGGCGACGAGATGGTCCAGGTGGCCCGCAATCGGCTGGTCGCGATGGCCGAGGGCCGCGATGTCCGGGTCAACGTGGTGCAGCACCACGACGGTTCCGAACTGGCCCGGTATGCGGCACTGCTGCAGACCGGGTTCTACGCCGCGGCATACCTCGAGGTCGGCCTGGACGGCAGCGCTCGCTGACCGATCGGGTCAGAACCCGGTGCTGGCCAGGCCGCCGACGGTTTCCTTGCTGTCCTTGACGTCCGGGCCGAAGCCGTCGTCCACCGTGCCGGCGTCGGTTCCGGAATCCGTGCCGGTGTCGGTGCCGCCCGCCGGGGTGCCGGTATCGCCACCCTGGTCGGCGCCGCCGTCGGGTCCGGTCGGGCTGGTCGGTTCGGGAGCGGGCGGATTCGTCGGCTCCGGGGCCGGGGTCTCGCCACCCTTCGGCGGGGTGGTCGGCTTCGGGGACTCGCCACCCTTGGGCGGAGTCGTCGGCTTCGGCGTCTCGCCACCCTTCGGGGTGGTCGGCTTCGGCGACGGCTTGGCCGTCTTGTCGGTGCTCGGGGTCGCCGTCGGTTTCGCGGTCCTGTCCGGGGTGGGCTTCGCGGTCGGTTTTGCGGTCTTGTCCGGGGTGGGCTTCGCGGTGGGCTTCGCGGTCTTGTCCGGCGTCGGCTTCGCGGTGGGCTTGGCCGTCTTGTCCGGGGTGGGCTTCGGCGACGAGCCCGGGCCCTGCTTGCGGTAGCTCCAGATCGCGTCGTTCGGGTTCGCCAGGTTCACCACCCGCAGTTCCGACTCCGGGGTGGCGCCGGCGGGGTAGGCCCACTCGATCTTGCAGGTGCGCTGGGCGTTCATCACGCACTCGGTCCTGGTGATCGACACCCAGCCCTTCTTCGGGTCCTTGATCTGCATCTGGAAGCGATCGCCCTGCAGCCCCGCCTGCACCAGGGTGAAGTTCGACCCGTTGGCGAAACTCTGGGTGTCCATCACCAGCGCCCGGCGCGAGTTCACCGTGAAAAGGGCCGCACCCTTGCTGCCCGCGGTCCCGCCGACGAGCGACTTGGCGTCCTTGGCATCGGCAAGCTGCACGGTGAACTTCTTGCCGCCGGTCAGCGGCGCCTTCAGCGGATCCACCTTGACCACGGTCGGCTCCGAATAACCGTTGTCCTTCACGGTCACCCGGGTCACCGGGCCGACCGCCCGCAGGCTGGTCGCCCTGTTCTCCTTGTCGGGGTTCTCACCGATGAAGACCCGCACCGAGTAGGTACCGGGCTTGCCCTGCAGGGTGGTCTTCACACCGCTGCCCTCGTTCACACCCTCGCTGCTGGCGCTCAGCGGAAAGTTGATCGAGCAGCTCTGCCCGCAGAGTCGCTTGGTGTCCGGGCTCATCGCCGCCGAGGCGGTGCTGGCGTACCAGATGCCCGGTACCAGGGTGAGGGCGGCGGCTGCCGCGATCCCGCCGGTGATGCGCTTGGTCCTGGTGTTCATGTCGTTCCCCCGAGAAGCTGTGATGCTGCAACTGTGCGGCCCCGGGGGACCGCTTGTCGCGCGCCGGGGCCGGGAAGTTTCCGCCTTGTGGGACCGCGGCGTACGTTTCGACACCCCAACCACCCGGCGGATAGGCTCACTGGTCGTGGATCACCGCGTAGCAGACCTGTCTCTGGCCGACTTCGGCCGCAAGGAGATCACCCTCGCCGAGCACGAGATGCCCGGGCTGATGGCGATGCGGGAGCGGTACGCCGATTCCCAGCCGCTGAAGGGGGCGCGGATCGCCGGCTCGCTGCACATGACCGTGCAGACCGCCGTGCTGATCGAGACCCTGGTCGCGCTCGGGGCCGAGGTGCGCTGGGCGTCCTGCAACATCTTCTCCACCCAGGACCACGCGGCGGCGGCCATCGTGGTCGGCTCCGGTACGCCCGAGCAGCCGGCCGGCGTACCGGTCTTCGCCTGGAAGGGCGAGACCCTGGCGGAGTACTGGGACTGCACCGAGCAGATCCTCAGCTGGCCCGACGGCCAGCAGCCGAACATGATCCTCGACGACGGTGGCGACGCGACCCTGCTGGTGCACAAGGCCGTCGAGGCGGTCAAGACCGGTGAACTGCCGGAGGCCGGTGAGGACGATCCCGAGGAGCTGCAGGTCATCGTCGCGCTGATCAGGCGCAACCTGGCCGAGCAGAAGACCGACTGGATCGCGCTCGCGAACTCGCTCCAGGGTGTCACCGAGGAGACCACCACCGGGGTGCACCGGCTCTATGAGATGGAGCGGGAACAGCAGCTGCTGTTCCCGGCGATCAACGTCAACGATTCGGTCACCAAGTCCAAGTTCGACAACAAGTACGGCTGCCGGCACTCGCTGATCGACGGCATCAACCGCGCCACCGACGTGCTGATCGGCGGCAAGGTCGCGGTCGTCTGCGGCTATGGCGATGTCGGCAAGGGATGCGCGGAATCCCTGCGTGGGCAGGGAGCGCGGGTGATCATCACCGAGGTCGACCCGA
This sequence comes from Enemella evansiae, assembly GCF_002250705.1. GTDB lineage: Bacteria > Actinomycetota > Actinomycetes > Propionibacteriales > Propionibacteriaceae > Enemella > Enemella evansiae. The sequence continues at coordinate 238,666 of NZ_NMVP01000034.1, read as the reverse complement.
TCTGCGCCCTGCAGGCCGCCATGGACGGCTATCAGGTCGCGACCCTCGATGACGTGGTCGAGATCGCCGACATCTTCGTCACCGCCACCGGTTGCCTGGACGTGATCACCGCCGAGCAGATGAGCCGGATGAAGCACCAGGCGATCGTCGGCAACATCGGCCACTTCGACAACGAGATCGACATGGCCGGGTTGGCCAAGCTGCCCGGTATCGAGAAGCTCGAGATCAAGCCGCAGGTGCACCAGTGGACCTTCGCGGACGGGCACTCGATCATCGTGCTCTCCGAGGGCCGGTTGCTGAATCTGGGCAACGCGACGGGGCATCCGAGCTTCGTGATGAGCAACTCCTTCACCAACCAGGTGCTGGCCCAGATCGAGCTGTTCACCAAGCCCTCGGAGTACCCGGTCGGTGTCTACGTGCTGCCCAAGCACCTGGACGAGGAGGTCGCCCGGCTGCACCTGGCCTCGCTGGGCGTACGCCTGTCCGAGCTGACCCCCAAGCAGGCCGACTACCTCGGCGTACCCGTCGCCGGCCCGTTCAAGCCGGACAGCTACCGCTACTGACGCTGCTCGAATCCCACCAACGATCATCGAGTAGCTCGCGCAGCGAGCGTGTCGAGATGCCCCGCCTCAGTGACCGAGGGCGCGCTGCCCGTTGGTCATCGCACGGATCGCTCGGTCGATCTCCGCCGGTGGGACCGCCAGGATCCTGATACCCCAGAACAGCGGCTTCTGGCCGGGGGAGTCCAGCCGCAACATCGGTTGGCCCATCTTGCTGCCGAGAGAGAGCCGCGCCTGCGGCCACGGGATCTGTCGGGCCGGCTGGCGCTCGATGTAGGCGGTGACGCCCCACGGATCGAGGGTGAGCGCGGCCGGGGGCACGTCCGCGCCGCTGTACCAGTTCGATCGGCCGAAGAGCAGCAGCATCGCCAGAGCGACGCCGAGGGTCAGGAACAGCAGGGCCAGGGCGAGGAAGCCGTCCGCCCCATCCATGGTCAAGGCCATGGTTCCGATGATCACCGCTGCAATCAGATAGACGGCCACCTGGAACAGGCTCGCGTACTTCGCCCGGCGGCGCGTCCGGCGGAGCTGGTCGTGGTCGACGGGCACATCGAAGCGCATGCCTCATTGTGGCGTGCCCGGAGGGCAACACTGATCAGTTGTTCGACCGGAGGTCATCTCGACACGGTCGCTGCGCGACCTGCTCGATGACCGTGGTTACTCGGCGTCGCCGCCGTCACCGTCGCCGGAGCGCATCGATTCCCAGATCTCCTTGCACTGCGGGCAGACCGGGAATCGGTCCGGGTTGCGGGAGGGCACCCAGATCTTGCCGCACAGGGCGACGACCGGCGTACCCATCACCATCGCCTCGGTCAGCTTCTCCTTGGGCACATAGTGCGAGAAACGCTCGTGATCGCCCTCGTCGTAGCGATACTCGGTGCGCTCATCGAGCACCGTCTGGGATCCGGTGCCGATCTCGGTCTCGGTCTGGGTCTCGCTCACATCTCGAATCATACGCGGGCTGTCGAGCCCCCCGTGGCCGCGGGAAACCGGTTTGGCCGAGCCCGCCCGAACTGGTGGGATGAACCCCATGCCCCCGCAGCCGACCACCGAGATCGACCGCCGCCCGTTGGCGGTCGGGATGCTCGCCGGGGTGTTCGCGACCGCCTTCGAGGGGATCGCGGTCAGCACGGCGATGCCAGCGGCCGCCACCCAACTGGGCCGGGTGGAGTGGTACGCGTGGGCGTTCAGCCTCTACATGGTCGGCATGCTCGCCGGGTCGGTGACCGCCGGCCGGCTCTCCGACCGGCGCGGGCCGCTGCCGCCGCTGGCCTTCGGCGCCGCCTGCTTCGCGATCGGGCTGCTGGTCGCCGGCCTGGCGCCGGCGATGTGGATGCTGCTGCTCGGCCGGCTGATCCAGGGCCTGGGCGGGGGAGCGTTGAACGTCGGGCTCTATGTGGTGATCGCGAAGGCGTTCGACGAGGATCAGCGGCCGGCGATGATGACCGCGTTCAGCGCCTGCTGGATCCTGCCCGCCTTCGTCGGTCCGCCACTCTCGGCGTGGGTGACCACCACCTGGTCCTGGCACTGGGTCTTCCTCGGCATCCTGCCGCTGATCCTGCTCGCCGCGCTGCTCGCCGGCCCACCCCTGGTACGCCTGCAGCGGCGCCCGCGGGAGGCCGGCGACCGCTCTCCGGTACCGGCCTGGGTCGGGCTGGTGCTGGCCGCCGCCGCGGTCGCGCTGCAGTACGCCGGGCAGCGCGTCTCGATCCGCCTCGACTGGCTGGTCGCGGTGGCCGCCCTGGCCGGCGTACTGCTCCTGGCCCTCGCCCTGCCCCGGCTGATGCCGCGCGGCTTCCTCACCCTCGGTCGCGGGCTGCCGGCGGTGGTCTCCTCCCGCGCCCTGGTCGCCGGCGCGTTCTTCGGCGGCGAATCGTTCATCCCGCTGATGCTGGTGCAACTGCGCGGCCAGTCGCTCGGGATCGCCGGCGCGATGCTCACGGTCGGCTCGCTCGGCTGGTTCGTCGGCTCCTGGCTGCAGGCCAGGCGCTGGTTCCGACTGGGTCGGCACCAGATGATCACCCTGGGCGCCGTCTCGGTCGCCGTGGGCCTGAGCGGCTGTGCGGCGGTCGCCTGGTGGCCGTCGCTGTGGGTCGGTACCGCCTGGCTGATCTGGCCGTTCGCCGGCTTCGGCATGGGGCTGTTGATCTCCTCCACCGGGCTCGCCCAGATCACCCTCTCCCGGCCCGCCGAGCAGGGCCGCAACGCCTCCGCGCTGACCTCCGGCGAATCGCTCGGCAACTCGATCGTGACCGGGCTGGCCGGCACCATCTTCGCCGCCCTGCACCTGACCGCGCTGCCGAACGCCACCTTCGCCGCCGTCCTCGGCGCGATGGTGCTGGTCGCCCTGCTCGGCGTGCTCACCTCCTCCCGGATCGGTGAGATCAGGGCGCCGGGATCAGCACCGATCGGTTGACGACCCCGCTCACCAGTTGCTGATCGACCGGCTGAGGATGCCGCGGATGTCCTCCTCGGTGGGTGTCCGGGCGCAGGTGGTGAGCAGCCGCTGCTGCTTCATCGTGCCGGCCGCCAGGTCCGCCACATCGTCCTCGGTGTAGCCGACCGCGCCGATGCCGTTCGGGATGCCGATGTCGGCCATCAGCTCGATCAGCACGCTCGGCAGCTGCTCGGCCGGATCCTGCTGCTTCGGCGCGTCCGGGTTCAGCAGCTCGGCCACCCGCAGATGCCGTTCCGGGGCTGCCTCGAAGGAGAACCGGAATGCCTCCGGCGCGGTCAGCGAGACGGCCATCCCGTGCGGCACCATCGGCTCGTCCTGCGGGTAGTCCGGCGGCGTGTAGTCGCGGACCATGCCGGCGATCGGGTAGGCGTTGGCGTGCGGGATGTGGACGCCGGCATTGCCGAACCCCATCCCGGCGAAGGTGGCCGCCATCATCATCTCGTTGCGGGCATTCACATCGTCGCCGTGGTGGACCGCGGTCCTGAACGAGCTGGCCAGCAGCTGCATGGCCCGCTCCGACCAGAGATCGGAGACCGGATTGGCCCCGCAGTAGGTGACCCGCTCCTCGGGCTTCTTCCGCGGGCCCTGGGTGTAGGGCTTGGCGGTGTAGGACTCGGCCGCGTGACAGAGGATGTCCATCCCCGAGGCGGCGCTCACCATCGGCGGCAGATCGAGGGTGACCAGCGGATCGATCACCGCCATCGTCGGGCGCAGCCGCCAGTGGCTGAGCCCCGACTTCACCTTCATCGACAAGATGTCCATGATGCAGACGGCGGTCGACTCGGCCCCCGTACCGGCGGTGGTCGGGATCGCGATCAGCGGCTTCAGCGGCCCGGGCGGCGTCTGGGCCCGCCCGATCGGCTTGTTCACATAGTCCATCAGCTCACCGGGGTAGGTGGTCAGCAGGTTCACCGCCTTGGCGGTGTCGATGGAACTGCCGCCGCCCAGGGCGACGAAACCGTCGAAGGGGCCGTTCTCCTTGGCGTACGCGATGGCCCGCTCGAAGCTCTCGTCGGTCGGTTCGACGTGGGACTCGGCGTAGATCTCGGATTTGATGTCGTAACGGGTCAGGCACTCCTGCACCCGGTCGGCGATGCCGGTGGCGGCGACCCCGGCGTCGGTGATGATCAGCACGCGGCCGACGTCGTACTGGCTGAGGTCGAAGCCGATCTCATCGACCGCCCCGGCGCCGAACTTCAGGGGCGGTGCACCCCAGGTGAAGATGGTCTCTTCGTGAATCTGTTGCTCGCTCATGTCCAGTCTCCCGGGTTGTCGCCCGCTCGCAGCGGCTTGTCGTGGAAGCGTCCCTCGTGGGCCAGGACCGGGCGCCGGTCCCCGGCCAGCTCGGGATATTTCTGTTCCAATTTCTCGCGTTGGCTGGCCTGCTTGTGCCAGTGCCGAATGGTGTCCCGGTCCCCGCCGCCGGTGGCCTGCCAACTGCGCGGCATCTCCTCGCGGGAATGACCCGCCGACGCGGAGTTGCCGAGGTTGATCCGCGAGAAAACCCTTCTGGTACTGGAATCGCAGGCGGGGCAGGCCGGATTGTCGGCGGTCATCGAGGCCACCGCGGCCTCGAACTCGTGTCCGGTGCTGCACCGGAAGTCGTAGAGGATCATCGCCGGTGCCTCAGTGGTAGTAGGCGTTCGGGGCGAAGGGCAGGGTCTTCGCCTGCTCGCCGTCGTGGCCGAAGATGACCTCGGCGTTCGTGCGCTCGGCGATGCCGCGCAGCTTCTCCACCGATTCCAACCACTTCAGGTTGTCCCAGACGATGGCCGCGCCGATCGCGGGCGGCCCCCACGAGTCGCTGAGATAGACCGCATCGGAGGTGAAGATCTTGGTGCCCTGATCGGGCAGATCCAGCTGCAGCGACATGGTGCCCCAGGTGTGGCCGGGGGTGGAGATCAGGGTGACCCCGTCGACCAGTTCGGTGTCCCCGCTGACGGTGTCCATCGGCAGGCCCTGGAAGTCGCTGAGCAGGTGGGCGCCGGCGAAGTCGCCCTCGATGGTCTTGACCCCGGCCAGCTCGTCGGCGTGCACGATCACCTTGGCGTTGGGGAACATCTTCGCGTTCGCCGCATGGTCGAAGTGCAGATGGGAGAGCACCAGGATGTCGATGTCGTCGGGGCCGAGCCCGATCTCGGCCAGTGAGGTGTCCAGATAGCCCGGGCCGTCGACCGGGTCGATCACCGGGAAGAACTCCTGCAGTCCGGTCGGCGCCCAGCGTTCGGCCCAGTCGCGGGGTACGCCGGTGTCCCAGAGGATCTTGCCCTCGGGATGGTCGATCAGGATCGCGTGGGTGGGCACCTCGGTCCAGACCACCGGATCGTTCTTGTGGCTGCGATCCCGGATCACCTTGCCCGGTTTCAGCAGCAACCAGGTGGCGTCGGCCTCCATCACCCCGGTGCGCAACAGGTGTGCCTTGAACTCTGACATGGGACCCCCTTCGTCGGTGAAGTTGCCTTCCATTCTTGGAAAACGGCGACGGCCCGACCATGGGGTGGCGACACATTTTCGGGCGGGCACCATGTATGCCCCGGACACCGACTGGTTACTATCGCTGGTGATGGCCGTCACACGCAGCCGGGTCGGCAAACCGACCATGGCCGACCCGGATCCCGGTGCACTCGCCGCCGCCCTGGAGGGGTGCGCGGTCGACATGGCCAGCATCCGCGACAGCCGGTTGGTGCTGCAGGCGGTGGTACGCCGCACCCGGACCCTGCTGGGCGCGGATATGGCCTATCTGAGCCGCAACGATCTGGTCGCCGGTGAGACCTGGATCGAGCTGTGGGACGGCGTCCGCACCCCGGCCTACCAGAACATCCGGATGCCGCTGGGGACCGGAGTGCTGGGCAGTGTCGCCGCCGGCGGGACCGAGGTGCAGACCCGCGACTACCTGGCCGATGCGGAGCTGAACCACCTCGCCCACATCGACAGCGTGGTGCGCGGCGAGGGGGTCCGGGCCATCCACGGTGCCCCGCTGCGGCTCGACGGTCAGGTCCACGGGGCGTTGCTCATCGCCCAGCGTCGGCCGACCATCTTCGGCCCCGGGGTGGTCCGGGCGGTGCAGGCGATGGCCGCGATGGCGGCGATGGCGTGGCGGCTGCACCGTGCCACCGAGCAGGTGGAGGGGCTGCGGGACCGGTTGGATCACCTGCAGGAGCCGGAACTGCTGGCGGATGTCTTCGCCGGCCGGGCGGACTCGCTGCGCCGGTTGCGCCGGATGGGGTTCACCGCCCAGGGGCGGTTGGCGGTGCTGGTGGTGGCGGTCGCCCCCGAACGCCAGCAGCAGACGATGACCAGGCTGCGGCAGCTGCTCCCCGACACCCGGATGGTGGTGGCCCGGCACCGGGGGCAGGTCTGTGTGGTGCTGCAGGGCGCCGACCCGGCCGAGATCGCCGGGCTGCTGGTGTCCCGGCTGGCCGAGCTGCATCCGCAGATCGGCTGGGCGCACGGCACCGGGCTCGCCGAGGCCGACCGGATCCAGCGCCGGGCGCACCAGGCGCTGGCGGTCCAGCAGTGCCTGCGTACCGGGCCCGGGCACCGCGGCGCGGACGAACTGGGCATCGCGGCGCTGCTCATCGGTGGGGTCTCCCCGGAGGTCGTGGCGGATCTGCTGGAGTCCCACCTCGAACCGCTGCTCGGCTACGACCGCGACCGCGGTACCCAGCTCACCGAGACCGCGGCCGAGGTGCTGGAGCACGGCATCTCGGCGGCCGCGAAGGCCCTGAACATCCATGTGAACACCGTCGGCCAGCGCTGCGAGCGGATCGGGTCCCTGCTCGGTGAGGACTGGCGTACGCCCCCGCGCAGCGTCGACCTGCTGTTCGCGCTGCGGATCTGGCGGCTGCAGGGCGTGCTGGGCAGCGAATCGGAGTGATCTCACCGCCACCCGCCCGATTCGAGTTGGTTGGGGGAGCGGCTCTAACATGGGGCCAGTGAGTGAGCCCGACCTGTTCAGCGACAGCGATGTCCCTGATCTGCAGGCCAAGGGCCTCTCCCCGGCGTTCCCGCAGAAGGCCGCCTGGGGCACGGTCAAGACGCTGCGCGCCTGGCAGGCCGCGGCGCTGGCGAAGTATCGCGAGGAGAATCCGCGGGACTTCCTCGCCGTCGCCACCCCGGGTGCGGGCAAGACCTCCTTCGCGCTCACCCTGGCCGCCGACCTGCTGCAGCGCCGGGTGATCCAGCGGATCATCGTGGTCGCCCCGACCGAGCACCTGAAGACCCAGTGGGCCGAGGCCGCGCACCGGGTCGGCATCAACATCGACCCGAACTTCGGCAGCAAGCAGGGGAAGAGCTCCCGCGAGTTCGACGGGTTCGCGCTGACCTACGCCGGTGTGGCCACCAATCCGCTGGCGCTGCGGATCCGGGTCGAGCAGGCGAACACGCTGGTGATCCTGGACGAGGTGCACCATGCCGGCGACGCGCTCAGCTGGGGCGAATCGGTGCGTGAGGCCTTCGATCCGGCCCGCCGCCGGCTGATGCTGACCGGCACCCCGTTCCGCTCCGATACCAACCCGATTCCCTTCGTGCGTTACGAACCCGACGGCCGGGGTGGGCTGCGCTCGGTCGCCGACTATTCCTACGGCTATGGGGAGGCGCTCGCCGACCACATCGTGCGCCCGGTGCTGTTCCTGTCCTATTCCGGTGACATGAGCTGGAAGACCCGCGCGGGGGAGGAGGTCGCCGCCCGGCTCGGGACCCCGCTCACCAAGGACCTGGAATCCCAGGCCCTGCGGACCGCGCTGGACCCGCAGGGCGCCTGGATCCCGGCGGTGCTGCAGGCCGCGGACACCCGGTTGAGCGAGGTGCGCCGGCACGTCCCGGACGCCGGGGGACTGGTGATCGCCACCGACCAGGAACGCGCCCGGGCGTACGCCGCCATCCTGAAGCGGATCACCGGCAAGCAGCCCACCGTGGTGCTCTCCGACGAGGCCGGTGCGAGCAAGAAGATCTCGAAGTTCGCCGAGTCCGACGAACGCTGGATGGTCGCGGTCCGGATGGTCTCCGAGGGGGTCGACGTGCCGCGGCTGGCGGTCGGGGTGTACGCCACCACCACGATGACCCCGCTGTTCTTCGCCCAGGCGGTCGGCCGGTTCGTCCGCGCCCGGACCCGCGGCGAGACCGCCTCGGTGTTCGTGCCCAGTGTGTCGAATCTGCTGCGCTATGCCGCCGACATGGAGGTGCAGCGCGACCACGTGTTGAAGATCTCCGGGGGCGCGGACAACGAGGAGGAGCTGATGCTCGCCGAGGCGCAGCGCGAGGAAGAGGCCTCCAGCGAGCTGGTCGAGGAGCAGGGCGAGTTCACCGCGCTGGCCAGCGAGGCCGACTTCGACAAGGTGGTTTTCGACGGCGCCGACTTCGGCCTGCAGGCGATGGCCGGCTCCGCCGAGGAGCAGGACTATCTCGGCATCCCCGGACTGCTGGAACCCGACCAGGTCCGCGACCTGCTGCAGCGCCGCCAGCACGAGCACTTCAGCCGCGCCTCGGCCGCCGGTGGTGAGCAGCAGCAACGGGCCGTCGGGCAGGCCACCCACCGCCGACTCCGCGACCTGCGCAAGGAGCTCAACGGCCTGGTCGGCGCCTGGCACCACCGCACCAACCAGCCGCACGGGGTGATCCACACCCAGCTCCGCGAGGCCACCGGCGGCCCGCCGACCGCCGCCGCCGACGAGGATCAGCTGCAGCAGCGGATCGACCTGATCCGCGAGTGGGCGATCAGTCGGAAGAGCTGATCACTCCGCCCAGTTCGTCACCACCTCGTGGATGATCCGGGCCGCGGTCCGCGCGGTCCGGGAATCCTGGTCGAACAGCGGGTTCAGTTCGGCGATGTCCAGCAGCGCCAACCGGCCGCTGCGGGCGACCTGGGCGACCACCTGGAGCAGGACCGTCAGCGGGATGCCGAGGCCGGCCGGGGCGCTCACTCCGGGTGCGACCGCGGCCGGCAGACAGTCCAGATCGACGGTCAGGTGCACCACGTCCACCCGGTCCAGGAAGCCGCCGACCTGCTCAGCGATCGCTGCCTGGTCGGTCTGCTGGCAGTCGACGTCCAGGCGGTACTCGGCACCGATCCGGTCCGCGGTCGCGAACAGGTCGCTGGTGTTGGCCGAGCGCGCGATCCCCAGCACCAGATAGTCCAGCCGCCGGCCGGCACGGTGCTCGTCCTCGGCGATCTGCCGGAACGGGGTGCCTGAGGTCGCCCGCTCAGCCCGACGCAGATCGAAGTGCGCATCGAGATTGAGTACGCCGAGCCGGCGGCCGTCCAGCCGCCCGCCCGCCCGCAGGCCCAGATAGCTGGCACGGGCCACCTCGTGGCCGCCGCCGAGCACCACCACCGGGCGGTGCGCGCCCAGCGCCGATCCGGTATGGGCGCCGAGCCCCCGTTGGCCGGTTTCCAGATCGGTGTCGACGACCACGTCGCCGAGATCGGTGATCGTCAGTCCCTCGGGCACCGCGAGCGGGGCCAGCGCGCGGCGCAGGGCAGCGGGGCCGTCGGCCGCACCCGGGCGGCCCCGGTTGCGGCGCACCCCCTCATCACTGCGGAAGCCGATCAGCACCGGTCCCGACCCGGCATCCGCACCGACCGTCACGACCTGGTGCCAGCGCGGCCCGGTGCCGGGGCCGTCGTCGCGGCCGGTCCAGGATTCGGCGGGGGTGAGCGGTTCGGGAATCGCTGTCATGCAAGGGACTCTAGGGCCTCAGCCCAGGGCGACGATCGTCAGTGCGATCACCCCGAGGAAGACCAGCAGGGCGATCAGCCCGACCAGGGTCCAGTGCTGCCACAGCGGGGTGTCGTCCTCCTCTGCCACCGGCAGCGGGCCGTGCACCTGGCTGATCCCCGAGGGATGGGTGGTCGGCGGCAGGCTGGTCGGGGTCGGCGGGATGGACGCCGAGTGCGGCCAGTGCGGCGGCGGGCCACTCGGCAGCTGACCATCCGGCAGCGGGCCGGCCAGCCGGGGGCGCACCTGGGTGCTCTGGATCCGCTCCGGCATCGGCAGCTGGGCGGCGGCCCGGTCGAGTTCCTCGGCCATGATCTCCGCGCTCGGCGGACGCAGTGCCGGGTCGAAGGAGAGGGCGGCGATCAGCACCTCGTCGAGCCGCGGCGGCGTACCGAGCACCGGGGACAGCAGCGGCGGCATCGTACCCGGCGGGCGCCGCAACAGATCCTGCACCGAGCGGACCGGGAACGGCGGCTGCCCGGTCAGCACCGCATAGGTGACGCACGCCATCGCGTACAGATCGCTGCGCGGCCCGAGCGGATCACCGGTCGCCTGCTCGGGGGCCATGTACGCCGGGGTGCCGGCGGTCATCGTCGCCCCGGCCTGCTCGACCATCTCCTTGGCCACCCCGAGATCGGCGAGCATCACCCGCAGCGACCCGGAGGAGCGATCCAGCAGCAGATTGCCCGGGGTGACGTCGCGATGCACCACCTGGGCCCGGTGCACCACCGCCAGCGCGCGGCAGGCCTCCGCGCACAGATGCAGTGCGGTCGCCGGATCGGTCGGTTCCCGGCGCAGATCCTGCAGCGACCCGGCATCGCAGTGGTCCATCACGAAGTAGGGGCGGCCGTCGGGCAGCGACCCGATGTCATAGACCCGCACCACCCGGGGATCGCGGATCCGGCGCATCAACCGGGCCTCGGCCAAGAAGCGGTTGCGCACATTGTCGTTGCCCGCCCAGTTGTCGGCCAGGATCTTCACCGCGACATCGACGTCGAGATCGTCGTCGCGGCCCAGCCAGACCGTCGCGAAGGACCCGGCGCCGATGCGCCGGACCAAGCGATAGCGGCCTACTGTCTCCATGGTGAAGACATTGTGACGTATCGCCGGTCCGGCACCCCTCGGTGAGGGGCAGCGATCACTTGATCAGCGTGTCCAACCTCGTCTGCAGCTCGGTCAGCGCCTGATCCGGCTTCTTCTGCCCCTGCAGGGCGCCATAGACGGAATCCTGGATGGCCACGGTGACATCGCCGTACTTGACCACCACCGGCCGCGGCTGCGCGGTCTTCAACGAATCGAGCAGCGTCGGCATGTAGTTCAGCTTCTCGGTGATCACCGGATCGGTGTAGATCGATGCCCGCGCCGCGGCCCGGGAGGTGGCCAGGGTGCGCTGCTGCATCGTCTCGTTCGAGGTCATGTACTTGATGAAGTCGACCGCGGTGCCCTTGTTCCGGCCGAACTGGCTCACCGCCAGATTCTGACCGCCGAGGCTGGACACCCCGGTGGAACCACCGGGCAGGGCCGGGATCTTGGTGACATCGAACTTGCCGGCGACCTGGGAGGACCCGTCGGTCTTGGAGGCGAGCGAGTAGACGTGCGGCCAGTTGCGCATGAAGACCAGCTTGCCGCTCTGGAACGCCTGCCGGCTCTCCTCCTCCTTCCAGGTCATCGCGGCCCGGGGAATCGTGCCGTCGTTGAAGGAGTCGACCATCCACTGCAGACCCTGGGTGGCCTGCGGGGTGTTCACCATCGCCTTGGTGCCGGCGCTGTCCACGAGCTGGCCGCCGGAGCCGCCGACGGCCTCCTGGAAGTTCACCGTGAGGCCCTCGTACTTGTTGAACTGGCCGCCGTAGCAGTCCAGCCCGGCCCCCTGCGGAGTCGCCTTCACCTGGGCGCAGATCTGCTTCAGCTCATCCATCGTGGTCGGCGGCTTGGCGCCCACCGCGTCCAGCAGATCCTTGCGGTAATAGAGAAGCGCGCCGTTGGTGACCTGCGGCACGGCGTACAGCTTGTTGCGGTACTTGCCGGTCTCGACCGCGGGCGCCAGCATCGCGTCCAACTCGAACTGGGCCGGATCGAGTTCGGTGATCCACTGGTTCGCGGCGAACTCGGCGGTCCAGATGATGTCGGTGCCGAGCACGGCGTAGTCGGGGTTCTTGGTCTGGAAGGCCTGCAGCATCACGTTGCGCTGCTGATCGGCCGAATCGGGCAACTCGACCAGCGTCACCTTCTCGTTGGGATTCCTGGCGTTCCAGGTGTCCAACTCCTTCTGCATGTTGCCGGTGGTGTCCTTGCCGACCACGAAGCTGATCGGCCCGCGCTCGGAGAAGTCGGCCGGCGCGGGGCCGGAGGAACTCGGCGAACTGTTGTTGGAACAGGCGGCGGCGGTCAGCAGCAGCAGGGCCGCGGCAGCGGCGGAGCCGATGCGCACGTACGGGTTCGACATTGGACCTCCAGATACGTCGTCGATCAGGTGACCAGATGGTAGTGCCGCGCGGACGGTGCGCGACCGTGTCCAGCGGGTGGTCCCCTCATCCCACCGGTACCCGCGGCCGGCCCGACCTATCCGCGCTCAGACGACCTGGGCGCTGACCTGGTCCGGATCGACCCAGAAACCCTCGGGTGCCGGGACGGGACCGGCGAGCAACGGGTCGTCGGTACGCCGCATCCAGGCCGCGAGCCGCTGCCGCAGCTCGGTCTCGATCTCGGCGTACGCCGGCAGGCCGGCCAGGTTGGTGCCCTCACCGGGGTCGAGGGCCAGATCGTAGAGCTCGGCGAACGGCCGCTCCCGATCCGGCCAATCCGCCGCCAGCCAGCTCTCCTTGCTCGGTGAGTCGTCGGTGTTGGCCGGGGTCGGCAGCCCGCGGGTGCTGAACCGCTGCACGTATTTCCAGCGCCGGGTGCGGATCGCGCGCTGCGGGTCGTAGGCGACGTGCCAGGTCAGCTCGGAATACACCTCCTCGTTGATCTCACCGCCGTCGAGCACGCCGAGGAAGGAGCGGCCCTGCACCCAGTCGGGCACCTCGATCCCGAGCAGCTCGCAGAGGGTGGGGAAGATGTCGATCTGGGAGACCAGCGCGTCGCAGACCCGGCCTCCGCGGAAGCCCGGGCCGCGCAGCAGCAGCATCACCCCGGTGCCCCGGTCGCTCAGTGTGCCCTTCATCCCGGGCAGTGGGATGCCGTGGTCGGTGGTGACGATGATCAGCGTGTTCTCGGTCAGGCCGGCGGCGTCGAGCGCGGCCAGCACCCGGCCGAGTGCGGCATCGGCGACCCGGGCGGAGGCGTGGAAGCCGGCCATGTCGGCGCGGGTGGCGGGCCCGTCGGCGACCGTGGGGGCGGGCGCCACCCAGCGCTCGTCATCCGGCGGGTAGCCGAACAACTGCCCGTCGATCGGATGGGTGTGGGTCTCCACCAGGCCGATCGACAGGAAGAACGGCCGGTCGTGCTCGCGGGCCAGGTACGCCTCGGCGGGCGGCAGCACCCAGTCGGCGCGCACGTCCTCGGTGTCGAAGACCTCGTCGTAACCGAGGGTGTGCGGATCGGCGGACACGTGCTGCTGGCCGACCATCGCGGTGTGGTAGCCGGCGGCCCGCAGCGTGTGCAGCAGGTGCTGGCCGTTGTCGTGCAGTCCGAATCCGCGGTGCGCCAGCCCGAGCATCCCCGCGGTGTGCGGTGCCTGGCCGGTGAGCAGGGCGGCGCGGCTGGGGGAGCAGGTGGGCGCTGCGGCGTACGCCTGCCGGAAGACGACGCCGTCGCCGGCCAGGCGCTGCAGGTTCGGGGTCGGCACCGCGTGACCATAGGGGGCGATGTAGCGGCCGGTGTCGTGGGTGTGGAAGTAGATGATGTTGGGTCGTTGCACGGGTCAATCCTTACCGGTGTGCTGCACGAGTGGTCCGGTGCGGTGCCCGAACTCGCGTTCCAGCCCGATCAGGGTCGAGGTGCGCAGCACCCCGGCATCGGTGTGCATCTGGTCGATCACCCGCTGCACGTCGGCGTTCGAGCGGGCCACCACCCGCACCCACAGGTCACCGTCACCGGTGATCGTCCAGCACTCCAGCACCTCGGGGATCGACTCCAGATGCTCGGCGACCCGGCGCCGGCCGGCGCCCTGGTCGATCTCGCAGGTGACGAAGGCGGTCACCCGGTAGCCGAGGGCCTGCGGGGACACCGTGGGTGCCCAGTCGGTGATCACTCCGTTGGACTGCATCCGTTCCAACCGGGCCTGCACCGTGCCGCGGGCCACCCGGAGCCGCCGGCTGGCCTCCAGGACGCCGAGCCGCGGCTCGGCCGCGAACAGCGCGAGAATGCGACGGTCCAGTTCGTCTATCGGGTGAGTGACGCTGGTCACGTTGTCTCCTAGGGTCCACACTGACTCCCGCTAATTGGTCAGAATGTACACCTGGATGAGCATCGCTTGCGCAGATTGTTGCCGATTCGCAGCATCTACTTCATGACTGACCTGCTGACCAATGAAGAACGCCTCGCCGAGCTTGACCTGTCCCAGCTCCGACAGCTCGTCGGTCTGGTCGAGTACGACGCCGACTCCGACCCGTTCCCGGTGACCGGCTGGGACGCCATGGTGTGGGTGGTGGGCAATGCCACCCAGGCCGCCCACTACTTCCAGACCGCCTACGGCATGGAGCTGATCGGCTACCAGGGCCCGGAGCAGGGCGTACGCGACCACAAGGCGTACGTGCTGAAGTCCGGCGCGATCAAGTTCGTGCTCAAGGGCGTCGTCGCTCCCGACTCGCCGCTGGCCGAGCACCACCGCAAGCACGGCGACGGTGTCCAGGACATCTCGCTGACCGTGCCCGATGTGGACAAGTGCATCGAGCACGCCCGCAAGGTCGGTGCCACCATCCTGGTCGAGCCGCACGATCTGAGCGATGAGCACGGCACCGTCCGGATGGCGACCATCCAGGCGTACGGCGACACCGTGCACACCCTGGTGGACCGCAAGGACTACAACGGCGTCTACCTGCCGGGTTATGTCGAGAAGACCTCGACCTACCGCAAGCCCGAGGGTGCGCCGAAGCGGATCTTCCAGGCGCTGGACCACATCGTCGGCAACGTCGAACTCGGCAAGATGGACGAGTGGGTGGAGTTCTACAACAAGGTGATGGGCTTCACCAACATGGCCGAGTTCATCGGCGACGACATCGCCACCGACTACTCCGCGCTGATGAGCAAGGTCGTCGCCAACGGCAACCACCGGGTCAAGTTCCCGCTCAACGAGCCGGCGGTGGCGAAGAAGAAGTCGCAGATCGATGAGTACCTGGAGTTCTATGACGGTGCCGGCCCGCAGCACCTGGCGCTGGCCACCAACGACATCCTGGCCACCGTCGACTACATGCGCGCCCAGGGCGTCGAGTTCCTGCAGACCCCGGATTCCTACTACGAAGACCCGGAGCTGCGGGAGCGGATCGGTGAGGTCCGGGTGCCGATCGAGGAGTTGCAGAAGCGCGGCATCCTGGTCGACCGCGACGAGGACGGCTACCTGCTGCAGATCTTCACCACCAACTCCGGCGACCGCCCGACGGTCTTCTTCGAGCTGATCGAGCGGCACGGTTCGCTGGGCTTCGGCAAGGGCAACTTCAAGGCCCTCTTCGAGGCCATCGAGCGTGACCAGGAGAAGCGCGGCAACCTCTCCGACTACGACGCCTGACGCTCATCGCGTAGTGCGGCATGCGCAGCGAAGCGGAGCAATGCCGCGCGAGTCGAGTTGAGTTGCGCGGCGGTTGGGCGAGCGGGGTACGAGCGAGTCGAAGCCCTGCGTGAAACCACCCTCCGGTGCGTGAAACCCCCACTGCAGTGGGGGTTTCACGCCACTGTGGGTGGTTTCACCGATGTCGCTCAGCGGTGGTACTTGCACCGGTCCTCGGGCGGGTCCGCGGGCTAGGGTGCGGCCATGAAGGGATCGCATTTCTACGCCGACGCGGCCATCGCGGAGCTGTACGCCTGGTTCGCCGAGGAGGCGGTGGGTTCGTCACCGACCTGGCAGCGGCTCTGCGAATGGATCGCCACCGACCCGGCCGCCGAACCGCTGCGGGAGCGTCTCGACAAGTTGCCCGGGACCAAGCGGCAGCCCAATCTTTTCCTTGGGGGATTGCGATTCCTCGACGCGCCGACCGAACCGGGTGGCGCGCTGCTCGACTGGGTCGGTGACCACTGGCCCGCGCTCGAACAGGTGATCCTGACCCGCGGCACGCAGACCAACGAGCCCGGCCGCTGCGCCCCCCTGCTGCCCGCGTTGGCCGATCTGCCCGGGCCGCTCGCCCTGATCGAGATCGGCATGTCGGCGGGGCTCTGTCTGGTCCCCGATCGGTACGCCTATCGCTGGCTGCTGCCCGATGGCGGGGTGCACACCCTCGGTGACGGTGCCCCCGAGCTGACCTGCCGCATCGACACCGGGCAGCAGTGCGAGTCGAAGCCGCCGCTGCCCGAGACGATGCCGGAGATCGTCTGGCGGGCCGGGATCGACCTCAACCCGCTCGACCCCGCCGACGCCGAGGACGCCCGCTGGCTGCGTGCGCTGGTCTGGCCGGATCAGCCCGAGCGCGAGCAGCGACTCGCGACCGCCCTCGACACCGCTGCCGGCGTACCCGTCACCCGCGTCCGCGGGGACCTGCTCGCCGAACTCCCCGGGTTGGTCGAGCGAGCTCCCGCCGGTGCCACCGTGGTCGTCTTCGGGTCGGCGGTGCTGGCCTATCTGCAGCGCGAGGACCGGCAGCGCTATCTCGACCTGGTCGAAGGGCTGGGCGTGCAGTGGATCGCCAACGAGGGGGAGCGGGTGGTCCCGGGGGTCGGCGAGCGGGCGCCCGCCTGGGACGGGCCGCCCTCGTTCGTGCTGTCCCGCGACGGCGTACCGCTGGCCCGGACCGGCCCGCACGGGCAGTACCTGAGCTGGCTGTGACCAGCCACCCGGCCCCTACACTGGCCCCGTGAGCGACGAGATCCCGGTAGGCAGCCCGCCCGCGCCCCCCGGTCGGCACGCGGCCCCCGGTGGCTGGTATCCCGACCCCGCGCGCGATGGTCAGGAGCGCTACTGGGACGGCTGGCAGTGGACCCGGAACACCCGCCCGATGGAGCAGTCGGCGCCTGCCGCCCAGCCGGGCGCGTACGGCCAGCAACCCGGGTACGGTCAGCAGGGTCATGGCCAGCAGGGTTATGGCCAGCAGGGGTATGGGCAGCAGCCGGGTGGCTACGGTCAGGCCCCCTACGGCCAACCCGGTCAAGGCATGCAGCCCGCATACGGCCGCCCGGGACCGATGGCCACCACGGCCGACGGAGTGCCGTTGGCCAGTTGGGGCTGGCGCCTGCTGGCCTTCGTGATCGACTGGATGCTGCTCTCCCTGGTCACCAACGGGATCGCCCAGGTGACCGGGTTGAATGCGGCCATCTCCCGGTCGATGAGTGCCTACGAGGCCTACCTCACCGAGGTGATGACCACCGGCACCCAGCTCGACCTGGGCCAGGTGGTCCAGCTGATCGTCACCCCGCAGATGGTCGCCGTGCAGGCCCTGACCCTGGTCGCCTTCATCGTCTACCAGGCGCTGATGCTGCGCTCCCGCGGCGCGACCCTGGGCAAGCTCGCCACCGGGTTGCGGGTGGTGCCCCTCGGGCAGGGCCGCAGCCCCCGCGGTCTGCGCTGGGGGACCGCGGTGATCCGCCCGCTGGTCACCCAGCTGATGGGTCTGGTCCCGCTGCTCGGCCTGCTCGACTATCTCTTCCCGCTCTGGGACCGGAACCGGCAGGCGCTGCACGACAAGCCGGCCCGCACCCAGGTCGTCCGGGAGCGCTGAGGCCGTGAGCGGATCGGACACCCCCGAGGGTGCGGCCAGCCCAGCTCCCGCCCTCGCCGCGCTGGCGGCCGCCCACGGCGTCGCCACCGAATTCCTGGACTGGAAGGATCGGCCCACCACCGTCGCCGCCGAGACCCTGACCGCGGTGCTCACCGCACTCGGTGTCGAGGTGAGCGATCCGGAGGCCGCGCTCGCCGAGCATCGGAACGCCGGCTGGCGACGGATGCTGCCGTCCTGTCTGGTCCTCACCGAGGGCGATCTGCGTGAGGTCGTCGTGCACGTACCGGCCGGCGATCCGGTCACGGTGCGCCTCGAGCTGGAGGACGGCACGACGCGCGAGCTGGTCCAGCTCGAGAACTGGGAACCCGACCGCGAGATCGACGGCCAGCTGCTCGGCGAGGCGAGCTTCGCACTGCCCGCGGATCTGCCGCTGGGTTATCACACGCTGCGCGCCGATTCCGGTGAGCTGGATGCCACCGGCACGCTGATCGTCACCCCGAAGTTCCTCGGATTTCCCGCCAGTCTGGGAAAACGGCGCACCTGGGGGTTGGCGACCCAGCTCTACAGCGTGCGGTCGAACGGATCGTGGGGGATCGGCGACCTGACCGATCTCACCGATCTGGCCGTCTGGTCGGCGAGCCAATACCGGGCCGGATACGTGCTGGTGAACCCGATGCACGCGGCCGAACCGCAGGTGCCGATGGAGCCCTCCCCGTATCTGCCGACCAGCCGGCGGTTCTTCAACCCGATCTATCTGCGGGTGGAGGCGATCGCCGAGTACGCCGACCTGCAGCCCGGTGAGCGGGCCCGGATCCGCGGCCTGTTCGACCAGGTGCAGCGCCGCGTCGTTGAGCTGGACGCGATCGACCGCAACCAGGTCTGGTTGGCCAAGGAGCCCGCCCTGCGGCTGGTGCACGCCGCCGGTCGACGACCCGGTCGGGAGTACGCCTTCGCGGCCTATCGTGACCGGGAGGGTCAGGGGCTGCTCGACTTCGCCACCTGGAGCGCGCTGAGCCTCGCCCTCGGCCCCGACTGGCGGCAGTGGCCGGAGGAGTACCAGAGCCCGGAAACCTCTGCGGTGCAACGATTCCGGGACGAGAATGACGAGGAGATCGAGTTCCATCAGTGGCTGCAGTGGTGCCTGGACGAACAGTTCCGCACCGCGCAGGCCGCTGCTGTCGAGGCGGGCATGGAGCTCGGCATCGTGCACGACCTCGCGGTCGGGGTGAACCCCGCCGGGGCGGACGCCTGGGCGCTCGGTTCCGCTTTCGCGGGATCGGTCTCGGTCGGCGCACCGCCGGACCAGTTCACCCAGCGCGGGCAGGACTGGGGGCAGCCGCCGCTGCGTCCCGATCGCCTGGTGGAGTTGGCGTACCGGCCGTTCCGCGACATGGTCGCCGGAATCCTGCGGCACGCCGGCGGCATCCGGGTGGACCACATCATCGGCCTGTTCCGGCTCTGGTGGGTGCCGCTCGGGCTGCCCGCGACGATGGGCACCTACGTGCGTTACGACCACGAGGCGATGATCGGAATCCTCGCCCTGGAAGCACATCGGGCCGGTGCTCTGGTCGTCGGGGAGGATCTCGGCACAGTCGAACCGTGGGTCCGTGACTACCTCTCGGCGCGCGGGATCCTGGGCACCTCGATCCTCTGGTTCGAACAGGACTGGGAGGTCCCCGGCGGGCGCCCCTACGAACCGGACGAATGGCGCGAATACTGTCTGGCCTCGGTGACCACCCACGATCTGCCGCCGACACTCGGCTACCTGGCCGGCGATCATGTCCGGTTGCGACACCGGCTCGGGCTGCTCACCGACTCGCTGGATCAGGAGCTGGAGCACGACCGTGGTGAGCGGGAGCAATGGATGAAGGTGCTGCACCGCCACGGTCTGATCGACGCCGACGAGGACGGCACGAAGGACCCCGCCGCGGTGGTGCTGGCGCTGCACCGCTTCCTGCTGCTCACCCGCTCCCGGATGCTGAACCTGTCCCTCACCGACGCCGTCGGCGACCGCCGCACCCAGAACCAGCCGGGCACCACCAACGAGTACCCGAACTGGCGGGTCCCGCTCACCGGCCCCGACGGTGAGCCGATGCTGCTCGAGGACGTGTTCACCAGCGACCGGGCCGCGGCCGCCTGCAGGCTGATGGACGAGGGCATCAACGGCGAATCCTGACGCACCTCGAGGAGCGCCAGGTTCTAGACTGCAGGCATGGCTGGGGGCGTACGCCCGGTGCATCCGGGTCTGCGGGGCCTGCTCGCCGGGCCGATGGTCGGCTACGACCTGATCACCGACCCACGGGCGGTGCACTTCGGGGTGCCCTCGCCCGGGGCGACGGTGATCCTCGCCTTCGCCGAACCCATCGATGTCGGCTGGGCCCACGATCCCGGCCGCTCCGAGCAGAACTGGTTCATGGTCGCCGGGCTGCACACCAGACCGTCCCTGGTGCATACCCACGGCCGCCAGTGCGGCATCCAGCTTTCGCTTACGCCACAGGGGTTCCGGAGCTTCTTCGGGACGCCGATCGGTGCGCTGGCGAACGATCTCACGGGTGCTGCCGAGCTCGGCGTACCGACCGCGGTGCACGACCGGATCGCCGGCGCGACCGATTGGGAGACCCGATTCGACCTGCTCGAGGCGCAGCTGCTCTCCCGCGCCGGTGACCGGGTCAGCACCGTCCCGGCCGAACTCGACCATGCCTGGCACCTGCTGGGACGCCCCGGGGCGCGGATCGAGGCCGTCGCCGCCGAGGTGGGCTGGTCCCGACGGCAACTGCAGAACCGCTGCCGCCAGGAGTTCGGCCTCCCCCCGAAGCAACTCGCCCGGGTGGCCCGTTTCGATCGTGCCCGCGGCGCGGTCCGGGCCGGACTCGCCCTGGCGGAAGCCGCGTACCGCTTCGGTTTCAGCGACCAGGCGCACCTGAGCCGGGAATGGTCCGAACTCTGCGGCCTGTCACCGCGGCGCTCGCTGGCCGATGACTTCCCAATCCTTCAAGACGATCCGCGCACCCAGGAAGCACGCTGATGACATGCCAAAGCCACAATTGTTCCCCTCGGTGATCTATCGCGACTTCGACACCGGTGCCGCCTTCCTCACCGAGCTCGGCTTCGTCGAGGTGCTCGTGGTCCGCGACGAGTCCGATCCCACCCGGGTCGAACACTCGCAGTTCCGCTGGCGCGACAACGGCGGCCTGATGGCCGGTTCGGTACGCCCCGATTCCGAGCATGCGAAGGACTCGCGGGTCGGCACCGGCGGGGTCTATCTGGTGGTCGACACCGACGCCGAGGTGGACCGGGTGCACGCCCGCGCCCTCGCCGCCGGTGGGACCAGCATCCGCGAACCCGAGGACATGGACTACGGCGGCCGTGGTTCGACGGTGCGTGACCCGGAGGGCAACGAGTGGAGCATCGGCTCCTATCCGGGCGAGTGAGCCCGGCTCAGGCCCGGTTCGGGGTCACCGTCTCGTAGTCGACGCTGAGCCCGGCCAGCGGGGCGCCGTTCAGCGGCGGGCAGTTCCAGCGCTGCACGGCACCGTCCTCGGTCAGGGTGAGCGTCAGCCGGTGCGGGGTGTCGATGAAGGCCAGGGAGACCGTGGTCGTCGCACCGTCCCGCCGGCAGCGGGTCGCGACCGGGACGCGGTGGCCCTGCTCGGCGACGAGTTCGGTGGTCAGCCAGGCACTGGTGCCCAGATCGACCGCGGTGGGCTGCCCGGCGAGGGTGAGCTGCAGCTGCCAGCCACCCTGTTGAGCACCGACGGCGGCATCGGCCAGCGCCGGGAACCACCACTGGTCCAGGGCTTCGGCCGGTTGCTCGTTGCGCACCGGGCCCGCGGTCCGCACCGGACCCACCGGATCACCGTCACCGGCCGGCCAGGGCACCTCGAGGCCGCTGATCTGCTCCGGATCTCCTGCCTGCACAGGATTGTCGGTCAACGGTGCCAGGCCGGGTTGCAGGTGCTCCAGCACCGCCGACATCACCCCGAGCGAGGGGAAGTTGCCGCTGGTCACCGCGATCACGGCCTCCTGCTCGGGCAGCACGATGCCGTACTGGGCGAAGGCCCCGTCGAGCCGGAAACCGTCGGGGTGCCGCCACAGCTGATAGCCGTAGCCCATCGCGCTGTGCGCGTTCTCCTCACCGGCGGTCGAGATCTGCTCCCTGCTGGCCCGTTCCACCCAGCCCTCGGGCAGCAGCCGCTCGCCCTGCCAGACCCCGTCGCAGCGGTAGAGTTCGGCGATCGCCGCGCTCTGTTCCACGGTGAGGAAACAACCGGAGAAGCCGAACTCCGCGCCGAATGACTCCTGCCAGTGCAGATCGGTGATTCCCAATGGGGCAAGGAAACGGCGGGTGGCGAAGTCGACCAGCCGCTCACCGGTGACGCGGCGTACCAGCTCGCCGAGCAGCCAGGTGGCGCCGTTGTTGTAGCAGAACACGCTGCCCGGTTCCGCCTGCGGCGCCTGCCCGCAGAAGGCGCGGATCGGATCGCTCTTCCACAGCATCGCCGGGAGCGTGTCGACGGTGTGCCCGGTCGCCATCGACAGCAACTGGTGCACGGTGATCTGTTCCACCCCGGGGGCGACCGGGCCGGTCACCTCCGGACCCAGCACCTCGACCACCCGGTCGTCGAGGCTCAGCAGACCGTCGCCGATCGCGATGCCGACACAGCTCGCGGTGACGGTCTTGCTGACCGAGTACGCCAGGGTGGGCCGCTGCTGCTGCCAGGGCGTCCAGGCGCCGAGCTGCACCAGGTGGCCGCGGCGGACCACCGCCAGTCCGTGCAGCTCCACCCCGTTCTGCTCGAGTGCGGTCACGAAGGCCTCGAGTGCGTCCTGGCGTACGCCGAGCGCGGCGGCGGAGGCGGTGGGCAGGGTGGTGCTGCGATCGGTCATGACCTCGAACCTAGCGACCCGTTGCGGTGGCGACGGAAGCGGGTACACTCGTACAGGTGATCGAATCGCAGTCCTCGTTGTTGGATGTCGCGCTGCCCGATCCGCTGGACGGGTTCGCGCCGCTGACCGGTGCCGCGCGGACCCGGCTCTCCGGCACCGCCTGGGTGGATCACCTGCCCGGCTGGCTGACCGGGTCCGATCCGCTGTTCCAGCGGCTGCTGGAACATGTCCCCTGGCAGGCCGAGCGGCGCTGGATGTATGACCGTGAGGTCGATGTGCCACGGCTCACCTGCTTCTATGACCAGGGCGCGATGCTGCCCGATCCCGGGCTGGCCGAGGCCCGCCGTCGGCTCAGCGCGCACTATCTGCCGGAGCTGGGGGAGGAGTTGGTCTCGGCCGGCCTCTGCCTCTATCGCAGCGGCGCCGACTCGGTCGCCTGGCACGGTGACACCCTGGGCCGCGGCCGGGATGTCGACACGATCGTGGCGATCCTCTCCCTCGGGTCGGCCCGGACGCTCGGGTTGCGGCCGCGCGGCGGCGGGGGCACGCGGCACCGCTTCGCGCTCGGCCACGGCGATCTGCTGGTGATGGGCGGCTCCTGCCAGCGCACCTGGGAGCACGGCATCGCCAAGACCACCCAGCGGGTCGGCCCCCGGGTCAGTGTCCAGTTCCGCGCTATCGGCGTGCGCTGAAGCGCACGCTCATCGAGCGAGGAACGAGCGAGTCGAAGTCACGAGGTCAGTTCGCCCTCGGTGGCCACCCCGGCGGCCCGCCAGGCGGCGTAGGTGTCGGTGATCCGGTCGGGCGCGACCGCCGCGGTGAGCGGCAGCAGCACCGTGGTCCGGAAACCCGCACCGGCGGCATCGACGGCGGTGGCGCGAACGCAGTAGTCGGTCGCCAGCCCGCACACGTCGACACTGTCCACCCCGCGTTCCCGCAGCCAGTCCGCGAGCGTGCTGCCGTCACCGCCGGCGCCCTCGAAACCGGAGTACGCGGCGGCGTACTCACCCTTGCGGAAGATCTCCGCGAAGTCCCGGAAACCCAACTCGGGATGGAAATCCTCGCCCGGCGTACCGACCACGCAGTGTGGCGGCCAGCTGTCCACGAAGTCGGGGTCGGTGGAGAAGTGCGCACCGGGATCGATGTGGTGGTCCTTGGTCGCGACCACCAGGTCGTAACCGTGCGCACCGGCGAGCAGCTCGGTGATCGCCCGCGCGGTGGCCGCACCGCCGGTCACCGCCAGCGAACCGCCCTCGCAGAAATCGTTCTGCACATCCACCACGATCAAGGCGCGCATCGCATCTCCAATCCCTTGGGGTCGATCTCACGGCCCCAGTCTCGCGGACTGTGCATAACCCCTGACATCTTCAGAGGTAGGTGGTCGGGATCACGGCCTCGCCGCGGGACATCTTGCGGGCGGCCAGCGGCAGCTCGGCGAGCGAGGAACGGTGCCGTTCGCGGGCCTGATCGAGCGAGGTCCGGCCGACGATCTCACCGCCGCGGACCAGCTCGGTGAGCAGCGGGCGGTCGTTGTGATCACCGTCGGGCGGGGTGCCGATGCCGATCACCTCCTCGGTGGCCTGGTCGTCCTCATCCAGCCGGCGCAGCGCGAACTTGCGGCCGCCGACGGAGGTCTTGTTGACCGACTTCTTCGCCACCGGCAGCAGCTCCGCGTCCGGGCCGGTACCGGTCGCGCGGGCGACCAGCTTGTAGACGAAACCGCAGGTCGGATGCCCCGATCCGGTGACCAGGTTCGTACCGACGCCGTAACCGTCCACCGGCGCCGAGGCCAGCGCGGCGATCTGCCACTCGTCCAGGTCGGAGGTGACGATGATCCGGGTGTCGGTGGCGCCCAGCGAGTCGAGCAGCTGGCGGACCTGTTTCGAGGTCTCCGGTAGATCCCCGGAATCGAGCCGGACCGCACCGAGGCGGCCCTCGGTCAGCCGGACCCCGGTCCGTACCGCCTCCTCGACGTCGTAGGTGTCGACCAGCAGAGTGGTGTCGCTGCCCAGCGCCGCCAGTTGGGCAGCGAAGGCGTCGGACTCGGAATCGTGCAGCAGCGTGAACGAGTGCGCCGCGGTCCCGGTGGTCGGTACGCCGTAGCGCCGGCCGGCCTCCAGATTCGAGCTGGCGCCGAATCCGGCGACGTACGCCGCCCGCGCGGCCGCGACCGCGGCCCCCTCGTTGGTGCGCCGCGACCCCATCTCGATGCACGGCCGGTCCTGCGCCATCGCGACCATCCGGGAGGCCGCCGAGGCGACCGCGGAGTCGTAGTTGTAGATCGACAGCAGCACGGTCTCCAGCACGCACGCCTCGGCGAAGGTGCCCTCGACGACCAGCAGCGGGGAACCGGGGAAGTAGACCTCGCCCTCGGCGTACCCCCAGACGTTGCCGGTGAAGCGGTAGTTCGCGCACCAGTCGGCGGTGGCGTCATCGACGATGCCGTGGCTGCGCAGGAACTCCAGCTCCGCCTCGTCGAAGCGGAAATCCTCGATCGCATCGAGTGCCCGCCCGACCCCGGCGACCACCCCATAGCGACGGCCCTCGGGCAGTCGGCGGGGGAAGAGTTCGAAGACCGAGTGCCGATCGGCGGTGCCGGAGCCGAGGGCGGCCCGGACCATGGTCAACTCGTAATGATCGGTGAGCAGGGCGCTGCTGGGGCGCGGTTCCGCGGTGGTCACCGGGACAGGCTAGCGCCCACGCTTTGGTGGCGTCGGCGGCGGTTTGCCATCATGGGATCCATGTCCGTCACACCCGGGAACCCCGACCAGCAGGGCGGGACCGCGATCGCCGAGCGCCCGAGCGATCAGGCGCTGCGGCAGACCCCGTGGGTGACGATCGTCTGGGACGACCCGGTGAACACCCAGATCTATGTCACCCATGTCTTCGTGACCTACTTCCACTATCCGAAGGCGAAGGCGCAACGATTGATGCTGCAGGTGCACAACGAGGGCAAGGCGATCGTGGCGACCGGTTCGCGCGAAGAGATGGAACGCGACTGCAACGCCATGCACGACTTCGGCCTGTGGGCGACCCTGGATCGGTCGGAGTAGCGTGGCCCGCTTCGACTATGACGGTGAGACCGTCTCTCTCTATCTGACCGATGACGACATCGGCCTGCTGGATTCGCTCACCGAGCAGCTCACCGAACTGCTCAGCGCCGACCAGCCCGAACCCCCCGCCACCAGCGACGACGAGGATCCGTTCGCCCTGTGGGAGGCCGACCTGGCCGAGAGCCCCGATGAGCCGGAGCCGCTGGAGGATCCGGCCCTGCAACGGCTCTTCCCGAACCCCTATCCGCATGATCCGCAGGCCGCCTCCGAGCACCGCCGCTATTCGGAGGGGGAACTGCGGCGCCGCAAGCTGGGTGATCTGGAGGTGCTGCGGGAGGCGCTCCGGCAGCGGCCGGTGCTGATCCCGGCGGCCCAGGTGCCCGCCTGGTTGAAGAGCCTGAACGCGCTGCGGCTGGTGCTGGCGAGCCGACTCGGTGTCGACGACGAGGAATCGATGGAGGAGCTCCAGCATCTTCCCGATGACGATCCCCGGTCGGTGCTGGCCGCGGTGATGGACTGGCTGGCCTATCTGCAGGGCGTCCTCATCGAACTCACCGACGACCAGGATTGAGCCGGCGCAGCAACTCATCGGAATGGCGTACGCCGGTCAGGGTGGCCGGGTGGATCTGCTGACCGGTGCGCAGCACGCTGATCCGGCCGTTGGCCTCCAACACGGCCAGCGCCACCTCACCCAGGTCGCAGACCCCGGCCCCGCGCAGCGCCGCCCACAGTGAGGACTCATCGAGCCGCAACCGGGTGAGCTCGCGGGTCTCGAGGTGGCCGTCGACCACGATCGCGGTGGCGCGGTGCTGCTGGCGGCGACCCTGCTGCATGCCGCGGCGTACCCGGCCGGCGATCGCCTCCAGGCAGAGCAGGGTGGCCAGCGCCAGCAGGCCGCCGCCCAGGGTCGGCACCTGGCCGAGGATCGAGCGGCCCACGATCGCCCCGAGCACCGTGACGATCGCCAGTTCCAGACTCGACGGGGAGGCGTACAACCGCTGCCCGAATCGGGACAGGATCAGGCTGAACACCAGATAGAGCAGCACGGTCGACACCACGATCGCCACCGCGCCGAAGGGGTGCATGCCGAAATAGAAACCGAGCTCGTCCATGGAAGGCATGCTGCCCGATTCCGCGGTCGGCCAGACTGGTGGCACGCAACCGCGAGAAGGAGCCGCCGTGAACCGCAACCAGCAGCCCTGGACCCTGAACATCGACATCGACCGTCCGGATCGTGACCTGGTCGCCGCGCTCTGGGAGATCGAGACCGGGAATCTGGCGGACGCCTCCCCGTTGGTCCAGGTGTTCCCGAGTGCGATCCGGCGGCTGGTCGGGCAGCAGGACTTCTGCGGCCCGGCGCTGACCGTGTGGACCAACCCCGGGGACCTGCTCTATCCGCTGCGTGCCGCCGACGAGGTGCAGCCCGGTGATGTGGTGGTGATCGACGGCGGTGGTTGGACCGAGGCCGCCCTGATCGGTGAGATCTTCGCCGGCGTCGTCGCCGAACGGGGCGGGGTCGGCATCGTCGTGGACGGCGCGATCCGTGACCTGGAGGGGATTGCCGAGACCGGGTTGTCGGCGTACGCCCGCGCCTCGGTACCGGGCAAGCAGACCCTCGCCGGGCCCGGTGCGATCAACGTGCCGATCGACTGCTCGGGGATCCGCATCGAACCCGGTGACATCGTCCGCGCCGACGCGACGGGGATCGTGGTGGTCCCGGCCGCCGCCGCAGCCGAGGTGCTGGCCGCGGCGCGCGAGGTGGCGCGGGCCGAGGCCGGCTGGGTGGCCGCCGCGAAGGAACGGGGCCTGGCCGGCGCGCTCGGTCTGGACGAGGTGATCGCCGCCAATCGGCCCGGGTGAGCGGCCCGGTTGGCGGACCCGGTGCCGCGGCCGGGGCACAATGGGGGACCGTGACCTCGATCGACCCCGACGCGCCCATCGGCATCTTCGACTCCGGCTTCGGCGGGCTCACCGTGCTCCGTGCCATCGTCGACCAGCTGCCCGGTGAGGACATCATCTATCTCGGTGACACCGCCCGGGCCCCCTATGGCGAGAAGACCCTCGGCGAGGTCCGCGAGTACGCCCTGGAATGCCTGGACCACCTGGTCTCACTCGGGGTGAAGGCGTTGGTGATCGCCTGCAACTCCGCCTCCTCCGCGGTGCTCCGCGACGCCCGCGAACGGTATTCGGTGCCGGTCGTCGATGTGATCCTGCCGGCCGCCCGGCGCGCGGTGCAGACCACCCGCAACGGCCGGATCGGGGTGATCTGCACCGAGGCCACCGCGGCCTCCGGTTCCTATGACGACGCCTTCTTCGCGGCCCCGCAGGTCCGCCTCAGTACGCAGGCCTGCCCCCGATTCGTTCCGCTGGTGGAGGCCGGCATCACCGGTGGTCACGAGCTGCTCGATGCCGCGCGGGGCTATCTGGCGCCCCTGCAGGCCGACGGGATCGACACGCTGATCCTCGGCTGCACCCACTATCCGTTGCTCACCGGCCCGCTGTCCTATCTGCTCGGCGACGGCGTCACCCTGGTCTCCAGCGCCGACGAGTGCGCCCAGGCCTGTTACGCCCGGTTGACCGAACTGGGGTTGCTGCGCTCCGGCCCGCGGGAGGGGCGGCGCGAGTTCCTCACCACCGGCAACCCGGAACGCTTCGAGGGCATCGGCCGGCGGTTGATCGGCGGCCTGGTCGCCGACGTGCGCCAGTACGCCTGAGGGCGTTCGTTCGAGCAGGTCGCCCTTACGTTCATCGAGTAGGTCGCGCAGCGACCGTGTCGAGATGAACCCCGCCGGTACGGGACGATTCGTCGCTCTGGTGGGGAATCTGGGCAGGCTGCGCTCCCGGCGAGACCGGCTGCTTCGCCTTCTTCTGCTTCGGCCTGCCCTGCGTTGCCCTGTTGGCTTGTTCGCGCAGGACAACTCGTCGGTGTGGATGTCGAGTCCGGAGTGGTTGCCGCAGGCGGCCGCGATGGCGACCAAACCGGCGTGCTTCGGCGGCGGCGATCTGCTCGGTTTCGGCGCGGATGGCGGCGAAGAGTTCGCCTCTTGGGGTACTTGGCTTCGACTCGCTCGTACCTCGCTCGCTCAACCGGCGGAGGGTCGCTCATCTCGACACGGCCGCCATTGCTCCGCTTCGCTGCGCATGGCGGCCTACTCGATGAGCGTGGGAGGGCCGCTGCCCATGGCGGCCTACTCGATGAGCGTGGGAGGGCCGCTGCGCATGGCGGCCTACTCGATGAGCGTGCGGTGGCCGCTAGCCTCGGGGCGTGGAACTCACCGTCATCGGTTGCTCCGGATCGACCTCGGGTCCGGGCAACCCGGCCAGCTGTTATCTCGTCACCCACAACGATTTCCGGCTGCTGCTGGACCTCGGCCCGGGTGGCTTCGGCGGCCTGTGGGGGGCCATCGATCCGCGCCGGGTGGACGCGATCGCGCTGTCCCACCTGCATCCCGACCACTGCCTCGACCTGTGCGCGTTCAATGTCGCGGCCACCTTCTCGCCGACCGCGCCCTGGCCGGCGATCCCGGTGTACGCCCCGGCGAACGCGCCGGAGCGGATGACCCGGGCGTACGAACCGTTTCCCGACGAGGTCACCGACTGGTGGTGCACCTTCGAGACCTGGCAGCCCAGCCAGCGGATCGGCCCCTTCACGGTGACCACCATCGCGGCCCGGCACGGATGCGAGGCCTACTCGATCCGCGTCGAGGCCGACGGCAGCGCACTGGTCTACACCGGCGACACCGGCCCGAATCCCGCACTCATCGAGCTGGCCCGCGGCACCGACCTGCTGCTGGCCGAGGCCGCCTTCCTGGCGGCCGACGACCTGCCGCTGGATGTGCACCTGACCGGCCGCTGGGCCGCCGAACACGCCGCCGCGGCCGGCGTACCCCGGCTGCTGCTCAGCCACATCCCGCCCTGGCACGACCCCCAGCAGGTCTTCGCCGAGGCCCGGCCGCACGTCGACGGCGACGTGTTGCTGGCCGAGCCGGGCATGGTGATCTCGCTAGACTGACGCCCATGAGCGACACCCGTGGAGATGGCCGTGCCCAAGACCAGCTCCGGGAGGTGAGGTTCACCCGGAACTGGCTCGATCACGCCGAGGGTTCGGTGCTCGTCGAATACGGGATGACCCGGGTGCTGGTCGCCGCCTCCGTCACCGAGGGCGTGCCCCGTTGGCGCCGCGGCTCCGGGCTGGGCTGGGTGACCGCCGAGTACGCGATGCTGCCGCGGGCCACCCACGACCGCTCCGACCGGGAGGCCGTCAAGGGCCGGATCGGCGGGCGTACCCATGAGATCTCCCGGCTGATCGGCCGCAGCCTGCGCGCGGTGATCGACTACCAGGCGCTCGGGGAGAACACCATCGTGCTGGATTGCGACGTGCTGCAGGCCGACGGCGGCACCCGGACCGCCTCGATCACCGGCGCCTACGTCGCGCTCGCCGATGCGGTGTCCTGGCTGCGGGAACGCAACCTGCTCGCCGGTGAGCCGCTGACCGGTTCGGTCGCCGCGGTCAGCGTCGGCGTCGTCGGGGACACCCCGGTGCTGGATCTCAACTATGCCGAGGATTCCACCGCCGAGGTGGACATGAACATCGTGATGGGTGGCGACGGCCGCTTCATCGAGGTGCAGGGCACCGCCGAGGGCGCCCCCTTCGACCGGGAGCTGATGAACAAGCTGCTCGATCTGGGCGCCCACGGCTGCGCCGAGCTGACCGAATTGCAGCAGCAGGCGCTGAAGGCGGGCGCGAGCTCGTGACCCCCGCGGTACCGGCCGGCGCGCGCGTCGTGCTGGCCACCAACAACGCCAAGAAGCTGACCGAACTGCGCCGGGTCAGCGAACGCGAGGGCATCCAGGTGCTCGGCCTGGCGGACTTCGAGCGCTATCCGGAACCGGCCGAGACCGAGCTGAGCTTCGAGGGCAATGCGCTGCTCAAGGCCCGGGCCTGCGTGGCCGCCACCGGGCTGCCCGCACTCGCCGACGACTCCGGCATCGCGGTCGACGTGCTGAACGGCATGCCGGGGGTACGCTCCGCGCGCTGGGCCGGCCCGGGTGCGACCGACACCGACAATCTGGACCTGCTGCTGCGCCAGCTCGCCGACGTACCGGCCGAACGCCGCGGCGCCCAGTTCGTCAGCGCGTTGGCGCTGGTGCTGCCCGACGGCCGCAGCCAGGTCACCCACGGACTGATGCCGGGGCGGCTGGCTGTCAGCCCGGCGGGGGAGAATGGCTTCGGCTACGACCCGATCTTCGTGCCCGACGGTGAGACCCGGACCACCGCCGAGCTGAGTGCCGCCGAGAAGGACGCGATCAGCCATCGTGGCCAGGCGATCCGGGCGATGGTGCCGCACCTGGTGCGGCTGGTGGGGGAGGAGACCCGATGAGGCAGTATCTGGATCTGGTGCAGCGGGTGCTGGATGAGGGCGTCGAGAAGACCGACCGCACCGGCACCGGGACGCTGAGCATCTTCGGACCGCAGCTGCGGTTCGACCTGGCGGCCGGTTTCCCCTTGCTCACCACGAAAAAGGTGCATCTGCGCTCGGTCGTGGGTGAGCTGCTCTGGTTCCTCCGCGGCGACTCCAACATCGGCTGGCTGCACGAGAACAAGGTCACCATCTGGGACGAGTGGGCCGACGACGACGGCGAGCTCGGTCCGGTCTATGGGGTGCAGTGGCGCTCCTGGCCGACACCCGACGGCGGGCACGTCGACCAGATCGCCCGGCTGATCGAGGGCCTGCGCAGCAACCCCGACTCCCGCCGGCATCTGGTCTCGGCGTGGAATGTCGGCCAGCTGGAGGAGATGGCGCTGCCGCCCTGCCACACCTTCTTCCAGTTCTATGTCGCCCCGGCGGCCGCCGACGATCCGGACCAGCGCGGCCGGCTGAGCTGCCAGCTCTACCAGCGCTCGGCCGACATCTTCCTCGGCGTCCCGTTCAACATCGCCTCCTACGCCCTGCTCACCCAGATGATCGCCCAGGTCACCGATCTGCGGGTCGGGGAGTTCGTGCACACCCTCGGTGACGCGCACATCTACAGCAACCACCTCGAACAGTGCCGCACCCAGCTCGCCCGCGAGCCCCGGCCGCTGCCGACGCTGCGGCTCAACCCGGTGGTACGCGACATCGACGGCTTCGGCTTCGACGACATCGAGGTGCGCGACTACGACCCGCATCCGGGCATCAAGGCACCGGTGGCGGTGTGAGTGTCACCGCCATCGCGGCGGTCGCGGCCAACGGCGTGATCGGCGCCGACAACGACCTGGCCTGGCGGCATCGCGAGGACTTCGCCCACCTCAAGGCACTGACCATGGGCGGGGTGCTGGTGATGGGCCGCAAGAACTACGAATCCATCGGGCGGCCGCTGCCCGGCCGCGACTCCTATGTGGTGACCCGCAATCCCGACTGGACCGCTGACGGCGTACGCGTCTTCGGTGACCTCGACGAGGCCATCGACGCCGCGCTCGCGACCGGGAAGCGGGTCTGGATCTTCGGCGGCGGCGAGGTGTACGCCCAGGCCTGGCCGCGCACCGACGCATTGGAGATCACCGAGGTGCACGCCGACCTGGCCGGCGACACCCACTTCCCCCCGGTCGACCCGGCCGAGTGGACCGAGACCGCCCGGGAGGATCGCGACGGATTCAGCTGGGTGAGTTACCGCCGCCGGACCTGAGCGCCTGCCGCTCAGCCGAGCTTGAGCACGAACTTCTGCTCGACCCGGTTGGTGACCGGGTGCCGGCGGGTCTCGGTGGTGCCGATCCAGCCCATCGCCTCGTAGACGAAGATCGCGCGGATGTTGTCGGCGTACACCCACAACTCACCGGAGCCGAACTCGTTCTCCCGCAGCGCACCGGGGACGGCGACCAGCAGCCGCCGGGCCCAGCCCTCACCCCAGTGGCCCGGGGCCACGCCGAGGTAGCGGATCTCACCGACGGTCTCGTCGGCGTCCCGGGAGGGCTCGATGGCGGCGAAGGCCATCATCCCCTCCTCGGTGGTGAGGTAGAGCAGGAAGGAACGCTCGGAGTGGTTCAGCGTCTCCTCGATCAGGCCGACGGCCTCATCGCTGTTGGCGTCGCTGGCCTGGTTCTCGTCGCGTTTGGCGGTGGCCTTCGCCCAGATCCGGGCGGCTTCTTCCGCGGCAGCAGTGTCTCGGGTCTTGACTGTTTCCACGGTGTTGCTCCTTAATCCCGATCCCGGTCGTGTGGGGGCACTTCCGGGTGGGTAATACTTTCTTGATCTGGCTCGACGCCCCATCATGTCGCACGCACGGCCGTGCCGAAGAAGGGACTCGAACCCTCACGCGCGTGCGCACAGGAACCTAAATCCTGCGTGTCTACCAGTTCCACCACTTCGGCCTGCGCCCAGTGTAGGGGTGCGGACCGGGGCTGTGGCACCGGTGGAATCGGCTCTCAGATGCCGATCTCGCGGCGCAACCGCTCGACGTGCCCGGTGGCGCGCACGTTGTATTGCGCCAGGGCGATCGTGCCGGCCCCCTGGTCGTCCACATCGACGACAAAGGTGGAGCGGATCACGCCCTCGACCTGCTTGCCGTACATCGTCTTGGTGCCGTAGGCGGAGTAGGCCGTCATCACCTGCTTGTCCGGGTCGGCGAGCAGCGGGAAGGCGATCGACTCCTTCTCGGCGAACTTCGCGAGCTTCTCCGGCTTGTCGGGGGAGATCCCGAGCACGTCGACACCGGCGGCCTCGAACTCGTTCATCGCCGCGGTGAAATCGATCGCCTGGGTGGTGCACCCGGGGGTCATCGCCGCGGGATAGAAGTAGACCACCACGCGGCGGCCGGCCTGGTCGGCGAGGGACACCTGGGTGCCGGTGGAGTCGGTCAGGGTGAACGGCGGGGCGGTGTCTCCGGGAGCGAGTCGCGTGGTCATGGCCAAACCCTAGCCATGCACCCCGACAGCCGCCATCGGCCCCGACACCCGGTGTCTCGCCCCCGGCATCCGGACGCGTCCGGTTGTACTAGGCTGCGTAACTGTCCCTGAGACGCCGCGCCCCTGACCGGGCGTACGTCCGAACGTGACGACACGCGACGAGGAGTCCCCAAGTGGCAGACCAGAATTCCCGCAGCCGCTCGCAGATCGAAGCCGATCTGGCGGCCGCGCGCACCCGGTTGTCGGCCAACCTGGAGCGCCTGATCGACGAGGTGCACCCCACCAACGTGAAGCGCCGCCAGGTCGAGGGCTTCAAGAGCTTCGTCCAGGGTGAGTTCGACAACGCCAAGGATCAGGTGCAGACCGCCTCGGGAAAATGGCGACTCGACCGGATCGCGATGATCGCCGGTTCGGTCGCAGGCTTCGTGGCGCTGATGGCGATCACCCGCGCGGTGGTACGCCGGGCGCAGCGGGACGGGGATTCCTGAACCGGTGGCTGAGGCGTACCGGCGAGTGATGCTGAGGCGTACCGGTGAGTGATACGGGGGGACAGGACCACGAGGCCCTGCCGATCCGGATGCTGCACGATCGGGTGCTGGTCTCCACCGAGGGGGAGAACGGCGAACGGCGCAGTGGCGGCGGGATCGTCATCCCCGCGACCGTGGCGATCGGTCGCCGGCTCACCTGGGGTGCGGTGGTGGCGGCCGGCACCAGCGTCCGCACCGTCAAGGTCGGCGACCGCGTGCTCTTCGATCCCGAGGACCGTGCCGAGGTCGAGGTGCGCGGCAAGGACTACGTGCTGCTGCGCGAACGGGATCTGCATGCGGTGGCGGCGGAGCGGCTGTCGGACGGGCACACCGGCCTGTATCTGTGAGCGCTGAGGCCGGACCTCTGGCGTGTTCCGTGCGGTCGACATCGGCCCGCGATGAATTACATACCGCTTGGTCAGGACTTGATAACGATCGGGCGCAGAATCTTTTCCTGAACGTTTCAGAGCCGGACTTGCCGGTCTAGTGTGAGCCTCGCTCACCCATTCAAAGAACTCATGGGCATCGCAACTCATGGGCAGCACGGACACAACGAAGTGAGGCAGACATGTCATTCACCCGTCGTATCGGACGCATCTCCGTCGCCGGCGCCGCCGTCGGAACGATGGTCCTGCTCGCCGCCTGTGGTGGCGGGGGCTCCACCTCCGGTGGTGCGGGCGGTCAGCAGACCCAGGCCAACTGGGACGAGCGCGGTCCGATCCAGTTCATCTCCGGCAAGGACACCTCGAACGCGGTCCCGCAGATCATCGAGAAGTGGAACGCGCAGAACCCGGATCAGCAGGTCAGCTTCATCGAGCTGAGCGACTCCGCCGACGAACAGCGCAACATGATGATCCGGAACTATCAGAGCAAGGGCGTCGACCAGACCGTCTACGACATGGACGTCGTCTGGACCGCCGAGTTCGCCGGCAACCAGTACGTCGAGGCGCTGCCCGACGGCAAGTTCGACACCTCGAAGATGCTGAAGCCGGCGGTGGACGCGTCCACCTACTTCAACAAGCTGTACGCCGTCCCGGTCACCTCCGACGGTGGCCTGCTCTTCTATCGCAAGGACTGGATGGATGCCGCCGGCATCACCGCGGCGCCCAAGACCCTCGAAGAGGTCAAGACCGTCTGCAAGCAGATCAAGGAGAAGGTGCCCGAGGCCAAGGACGCCGACTGCTACGGCGGTCAGTTCCAGAAGTACGAGGGCCTCACGGTGAACGTGTCCGAGGCGATCAACTCCGCCGGTGGCTCGATCGTCAAGGACAACAAGGTCGAGGTGAACAGCCCGGAGGCCCAGAAGGGCCTGCAGTGGATCAGCGACTCGTTCAAGGACGGCACCATCCCCCAGGGTGCGATCACCTGGAAGGAGGAGGAGTCCCGACAGGCCTTCCAGGACGGGAAGCTGATGTTCCTGCGCAACTGGCCCTACGTCTACTCCAAGTTCTCCGCCACCGACGGCTCATCGAAGGTGAATGACAAGTTCGCCGTCGCCCCGCTGCCCGGTGTCGACGGACCTGGTGTCTCCTCGCTCGGCGGCCACTCCTACGCGGTCGCGAAGTTCGCCAAGAACAAGGGCACCGCGCTGGACTTCATCGCGTTCGCCGCGGCGGAGGAGCAGCAGAAGATGCGCACCAGCACCTCGGCCCTGGCGCCGACGATCGAGTCGCTCTACTCCGATCAGGAACTGGTCGGCAAGTACCCGTACCTGACCCCGCTCAAGGAGTCGATCGCGGGCGCCCAGCCGCGGCCGAAGGTGGTCAAGTACGGCGATGTGTCGAAGGCCATCCAGGATTCCTCGTACGCGGTGCTGCAGGGCCAGAAGGACCCCGCTGCCGCGACCGCGGAGATGCAGACCAAGCTGGAGTCACTGGTCAAGTGAGTTGCCCCGGGGGTGGGTGCGCGTCGTGATCGGCACGGCCCGCCCTCGGGCCCTCCACCCCTGATCGACGCACCAAAGGAGGTGTGCTGTGTCCACGAGTACCGAATCCACCAGAAGTGAGGCTTCGAGACCCACCCCGGGATCGGGGAAGTCGAGCCCGGCCCGCGGTGGCAAGGGTAAGAAGAATGCGCTGTCCGACGGCCAGGCGAGTTTCGCGGCCGTCCTGCTGTCGCCGACCATGGTGGTCATCCTCGCCGTCGTCGGCGTACCCATCCTGCTGTCCATCCGGGAATCCTTCTTCCGCCGCAACGACGGCGTCGATCCGAACACGGGTCTGGTGCAGCAGGGGGACCAGTTCGTCGGCCTCGGCAACTACACCGCGGTGTTCGCCGAGAACGCCACCGTGAGCGGCATGTGGGGACCGATGGATCGGTTCTGGAACGCGTTCTGGAACACCAGCGCGTTCACCCTGGTCTGCATCATCCTGGAGACCGTGCTCGGTGTCGCGATGGCGCTGATCATGTCCAAGGCCTTCCGCGGCCGCGGCATCGTGCGCGCCGGAATCCTTGTGCCGTGGGCGATTCCGACGATCGTCTCGGCGCTGATGTGGAAGCTGATCTTCGACGAGGCGGGCATCGCGAACCGGATCCTGGGTCGACAGATCCTCTGGCTCGCCGACAACACCTCCTCGTTCTGGGCGATCGTGATCGCCGATGTCTGGAAGACCGCGCCATTCATCGGATTGCTCACCCTGGCGGGACTTCAGACGATCCCCGACGAGGTCTACGAGGCGGCCCGGGTCGATGGGGCCAATGCCTGGCAGCAGTTCGTGCGGATCACCCTGCCGATGGTGAAGCCGGCGCTGGTGGTCGCGGTGCTGTTCCGGACCCTCGACACGATGCGGATGTTCGATCTGCCCTACGGCATGGTCGGCCCCGGCAAGTACTTCGTGGAGACCCTGTCGGTGTTCGCCTATGACGAGGCCAACCAGACCCGCTACGGCCCGGCGGCGGCGTACTCGATCGTGCTGTTCATCTACATCATGCTGATCGCCTTCCTGTTCGTGAAGTTCCTCGGCGCCGACGTGGTCGGCGATGACGATGTGAAGGCCGTCCGCGAGGCCAAGAAACGCCGACGCAAGATGAAGACCATCACTTCGGGGGAGAGTGCGACATGAGTACCGATGTCACCGTGGCCAGCTCCGCACAGGGTGGTACCACCGAAGAGGAGCTGCAGCATCTGCAGCGGAGCAGCGGCTCCGGCAAGCAACGGGCCGGGCGAATCCTTGCCTACATCGGAATGGCGCTGATCGTCCTCTACTGCATCCTGCCGTTCTACTGGATGGTGGTCTCCTCGCTGCGGCTGCCGACGATGGGCCGCAGCACCGACCTGATCCCGAACCCGGCCTCGGTGGAGAACTATGCCGCCGTGTTCGCGCCGGGCAACAACTTCGCCCGGTCGCTGCTGAACTCGCTGATCGTCTCCGGGGTGACCACCGTGCTCACCCTGGTGCTCGGCATCCTGGGGGCGTACGCCCTGGCGCGGCTGCGATTCGCGTTGAAGGGCATCGTGCTCGGCATCATCATCGCCTGCTCGATGTTCCCGCAGGTCACCCTGCTGATCCCGTTGCTGAAGATGTTCACCGGCACCTACGAGTGGCTGCCACTCAACTGGATGAACACCTACCAGGCGCTGATCCTGCCCTCGCTGTCCTTCGCGCTGCCGCTGTGCGTGTGGAACCTGACCGCGTTCTTCCGCCAGCTCCCGGTGGAGCTCGAGTACGCGGCGATGGTGGACGGTTGTGGTCCGATGCAGGCGTTCTTCCGGGTGATCCTGCCGCTCGCGGCGCCGGGTGTCTTCACCACCGCCATCATCACCTTCATCGCGGTCTGGAACGAGTTCATGATCGCCCTGACCTTCGGCCAGGACAAGGACATGAACACCGCCACCGTGGCGATCAGCAAGTTCACCGGCGCGACCGGCTTCGACACCCCCTACGGCACGATCATGGCCGCCGGTGTCATCGTCACCGTGCCGTTGATCATCGCGGTGCTGCTCTTCCAGCGCCGCATCGTCGCCGGCCTCACCGCCGGTGGCGTGAAGTAGCGAGCAGCCCATCCGGCTGTCCGGGGTCCGCTGGGGCCCCGGGCAGCCGGTTCTCGTTGGTAGGGGCATCGTCCTTCGGTCGGGGCATGGTGTGCGATGCCCCAACCGAAGGATCATGCCCGAACGGATTGAAAACGACCGAGGCCCCGGGAGCTCCCGGGGCCTCGTCGATTGGTACACCGCCAGGGACTCGAACCCTGAACCCGCTGATTAAGAGTCAGCTGCTCTGCCAGTTGAGCTAGCGGTGCGCGCGAGGATTAACTGTACTGGGTCAACACCCCCGGCGCAAAACGAGATATTGCCTGTGGATAACCAGGGTTACGGGGCCACACGACCGGCCGGAACCCGCTTGGCTTGGGCCATGATCGAGACCACCGAGGACCTGTTGGCACGCGGTTGGACGTATGGCGAGATCCGCGACAAGGTCCGCGCCGGCACCCTCCACCGGCTCGCCAGGGGCCGCTACTCCGACACGAATCCGGCACTGCTCAGCGAGGATGAACGCCACCTCCAACTGCTGGCGGCCCTGCGCCCCGGACTCGCCGACGGGTCGGTGTTCAGCCACGCGACCGCCGGCGTGCTGCACGGGCTCTGGCTCCCATCGAGCGAGCTGACCCGCGTGCATGTGACCAGACCCGGAACGCACCGTTCCGTCGGCCGTCGGGTGCAGATCCACGCCTTCCCCGACGCCGGAGATCTGACCACGCTGCAGCAGCCCGATGGCGAACCTGTCGAGGTCACCGACCTGCTCACCACGACGCTGGCGCTGGTGACCACCTTGGCGATCCCGGCCGCCGTGGCTGTCGCGGACTCGGCACTGCGGGCCGGACTGGATCGCGACACCGCACTCGCGGAGGTCGCGCGTTGGAAGACCCGCCCGGGTCGCCGCCGCGCGCGGCTGGCCCTCGAATTCGCGGACCGACTGAGCGAGAGTGCCGGGGAGTCCCGGTCGCGGTGGTTGATGCATGAGCTGGGGTTGCCGGCCCCGGTGTTGCAACAGGAGTTCACCAACGACGACGGGGAATGGATCGGGCGTACCGACTTCTGGTGGCCCGAGCATGGTGTCATCGGCGAATTCGACGGCAAGGTCAAGTATGGCCGGTTGCTCAGGCCGGACCAACGGATCGAGGACGTGATCCAGGCCGAGCGGGAGCGCGAACGGGCCCTGCAGAACCTGGGCCACTGGGTGGTTCGCTGGGTCTGGCGTTCGCTCGAGGCGCCGGCCGAGTTCGCCAAGCCGCTCACCCGGGCCCTGGCCCGCGGCCGGCGCTGACTCGCGGTTCGGGCATGGACCTTCGGTTGGGGCATCGCACACCATGCCCCGACCGGACTCCGATGCCCCGACGGTCGGTCGGGTCCGCCCCGGTGTGGTTGGCTGACCGGCATGGGAAAGACGCCGGATCCCGAGCTGACGATCGAGCGGGTACTGACCGCGGTCGAGCTCATTCCGCCCGGCCGGGTGGTCAGCTACGGGGACCTGGCCGAGCTGGTCGGTACCTCGGCGCGGCGGGTCGGGCGGGTCATGGCGACCCATGGTGCCGGGGTGCCCTGGTGGCGGGTCACCAACGCCGCTGGGGCGTACCCGCCGGAGCTGCTGGAGAGGGCGTTCCCGCACTGGGCCGAGGAGGGCATCCTGCTCGCCCCCTCCGGTCGCGGCTGTCGGATCGCGACCTACCGCGCCGATCTGCCAGCCCTCGCCGAGGCGTACGCCGCAGCGGTCGCGGACCTGGACGGCGGCCCGGACACCGAGGACGTGCTGGTGGTGGACGCCGCCAATGTCATCGGCTCGGTGCCCGACGGCTGGTGGCGGGACCGCCCCGGTGCCGCGGCGCGGTTGCACGACGCCCTGGTCGCCGCCCCCGGCGACCACGACCGGGTGCTGCTGGTCCTCGAGGGCCGCGCCCGCAGCGGCGTACCGGAAACCGTGCAGGGCGCGGTGCAGACGGTGCACGCCCCAGGTTCCGGGGACGACGAGATCGTCCGCCGCTGCCGCGAGCTGGCCGAGGACCGGCACCGGGTCACCCTGGCCACCGCGGACCGCGGGCTGATCGCCCGGGTGGATCCCCTCGGCGTACGGATCACCGCACCGCGCCGGGTCCGCCAGGGGGTGCAGCTCAACCCGCCGAAAGATTGACCGCACAGGGTGCTGACAAACTCCGGTCAGCAGGAGTTCACTGTGTTGTCATGACCCTCCCCATTTTTCGGCGGCTGCCGATCGACCGGATCGATGACGACTCGGGTGACTCCGGCACCCAGCTCACCCGCAGCCTCGGCCTGTGGCAGCTCACCGCGATCGGCGTGGGCGGCATCATCGGCGCCGGCATCTTCTCCCTGGCCGGGAGCGTCGCCAGCGGCGCCGAGGGCGGCAAGGGCGTCGGCCCGGCAGTGGTCTTCTCCTTCCTGATCGCCGGTATCGCCAGCGCGGCGGCGGCCTTCTCCTACGCCGAGTTCGCCGGGATGATCCCGCGGGCCGGGTCGGCCTACACCTACGGCTATGCGGTGCTCGGTGAGGTGGTGGGCTGGTGCATCGGCTGGGACCTGCTGCTGGAATACATCGCGATCGTCGCCGTGGTCGGCATCGGCATCTCCGGCTACTTCGAGTTCCTGCTCACCCAGTTCGGGGTCGAGCTGCCGGCCTGGATGATGGGCGCCCCCGGTACCGGTGAGGGGCACCGGGTCGACCTGTTCGCGATGATCCTCTGTCTGCTGGTCGCCTTCGTGCTCACCCGCGGCATTCGCAACGCTGCCCGGTTCGAACTGGTCGTCGTCGGCATCAAGGTCGCCATCGTGGTGCTGGTGATCGTCGTCGGCGCCTCCTAGGTGGTCTCGGCCAACTACACCCCGTTCGCACCGCTCGGTTTCGGGGGCGCGATGACCGGTGCCGCCACCGTCTTCTTCGCCGTCTTCGGCTACGACGCGCTCAGCACCGCCGCCGAGGAATCCAAGGATGCCCAACGGCACATGCCCAAGGCGATCCTGCTGTCACTGGCGATCGCGATGGTCCTCTACGTCGGCGTCTGCCTGGTGCTGACCGGCATGGTCAACTACAAGGAGATCGACCCGAAGGCCGGCATCTCCTCGGCCTTCGCGGCCACCGGAATGGCCTCCCTCGGCTCGATCATCGCGGTCGGCGCCATCGTCGGCATCATCACCGTGATGCTCACCTTCATGCTCGGTGTCACCCGGGTCTGGTTCTCGATGGCCCGCGACGGTCTGCTGCCGAGCTGGTTCGCCAAGACCGACCCGAAGCGCAATGTGCCCACTCGGGTGACCTGGATCGCCGGTATCGCCTCGGCGATCATCGCCGGGGTGCTGCCGATCAGCGAGGCGGCGGAGCTGACCAATATCGGCATCCTGCTCGCGTTCGTGGTGGTCTGCATCGCGGTGATCGTGCTGCGCTACCGCCGCCCGGACATCCCCCGCCCGTTCAAGACCCCGCTGATGCCCTTCGTGCCGGCGCTCGGTGTGATCTTCAGCCTCTGGCTGGTCTCGTTCCTGGAACCGGTGACCTGGCTGCGGTTCCTGGGCTGGTTCGTGCTCGGCCTGATCGTCTACTTCGCCTACAGCCGGCGGCATTCCAAGCTGGCCCGCCGCGAGACCGGTGCCGACCAGCCACGGTGAGTCGAGGGGTACGCCTCAGAGCCGGCGGGTGTCCAGGGTCGTCTCGACGGCCCCATCGGTGCCACGCTCGACGAAATAGCCGTACGCCCCGTCCTTCTCGCTGACCGCTTCGGGGGCTGCACCCCCGGTGCCGCGGTAGAGCAGCCCGGCGCCGTCGTCGGTCGCGTATCCGGCCGGCAGGGTGCCCTCGGCGATCAACCGCTGGAACAGCGGCCGGCGCCGTTCCTCGCTGTCGTAGTGCACACCGTTGGCGAACGGCAGGAAGGCCAACCCGTTGTCGACCGGGCGCAGTTCGGGGCCGAAGGAATCGGTGGTACCGCCGACATGCCAGCAGATGGAGCCGGCCGACACCCCGGTGAGCACGACCCCGGATTCCCAGGCCTGCCGCAGCGGAGCCGCGAGTCCGTGCAGTTCCCACATCGCCAGCAGCCCGGCGACGCTGCCGCCCATCACCCAGATCACGTCGGCGGCCAGCAGCTGCTCGGCGGGGGAGGCGACATTCGGCATCGGGAAGAGCTGCAGGTGCGAGGGCTGGTACCCGGCGGCCTGCGCTGCTGCGTGGAGCCGCAGCAGCACCGACTCCGAATCGCCCAGAGCCGTTGCCAGGAAGCAGATCCGCGGCGCCCGGCCGGTGACGTCGGCGAGCTCCACGGCCAGTTCGGTGAGCGGGGAGAACTCCAGCGCGGTGTGCTCACCGGGGCGTACGCCTCCGGAGGTCGCCAGGATGGTCGGGGTCTCGGCTGTCATGGGCCGAGCCTATTCGAGCCTGATCGAGACGGGTCGAGGAGACGGTCAGTCGAGGGCGGGCAGCGGTGCGGAATCCAACCAGGCATGGAAGAACCCCGCGAGGG
This sequence comes from Enemella evansiae, assembly GCF_002250705.1. Lineage (GTDB taxonomy): Bacteria > Actinomycetota > Actinomycetes > Propionibacteriales > Propionibacteriaceae > Enemella > Enemella evansiae. The sequence goes on along the minus strand of NZ_NMVP01000034.1, from coordinate 196,318 downwards.
AACGGCCGCTGACCTGCTCAGCCAGGGCGATGAACTCCGCGGTGCCGGCGACCCCGTAGCGGTACCGCTGCAACCAGTCGCGCAGCAGGGTGAAGAACGCCCCGTCCCCGATCAGCCGACGCAGCGCGTGCAGGGTGAGCGCACCGCGCTTGTAGACGCGGTCGTCGAACATCCGGTCCGCGCCCGGGGCGCCGAGCAGCAGGTCCTGCGGTTGCCGGGCCAGCGAGCGCCGGTACCGGCGCGCCCACTCGTCGGCGCTCGGCCCGCCGGACTCCTGCGACCAAAGCCATTCCGAGTAGCAGGCGAACCCCTCGTGCAGCCAGATCTCGGCCAGACTGCGGGCGGTGACCGCATTGCCGAACCACTGATGGCTCAGCTCGTGGGCGATCAGCCGCTGGGACTGCCAGTCCCGGGTCGCCAGATTCGACCCGAAGGTGGACAATCCCTGCGACTCCAGCGGGATCTCCAGGGCGTCGGGGGTGACCACCACCGCATAATCGGCGGTGAACGGGTAGGGCCCGAAAAGCCTTTCGAAGAAGGCGATCATCGCACTCTGGTCGGCGAACGCCTCGGCCGCCTGCGGCCGCAGCAGCGGCGGGCAGACCAGGGTCGCCGGCACGCTGGCACCGGGAGCGGTCGGCAGCGGGTACGCCGCATAGCGCCCGATCGCGACCGTGGCCAGATAGGGCGCCATCGGTTCGCTCATCCGGTAGTGCCAGCTGACCAGACCGGCCCCGCGTCGGGTGCCGACCAGGGTGCCGTTGGCGAGCACGTGATAGTCGGTCGGGGCGCTGATCGCGATGTCGTAGCGCGCCTTGTCATCGGCGCGGTCGTTGCAGGGGAACCAGGTCGGCGAACCGTGCGGTTGGGAGGCGACGATCACCCCGTCGGCGAGCTCCTCCCAACCGGCCCGGCCATCGGGGCCGGGCATGGTCCGCGGCTCGCCGCGGTACTGCACGTCCAGCTCCAGCACCGTCCCCGCGGCGACCGGGGCGCCGAGGCGTACCACCAGCCGCGATGCGCTCTGCCGCCAACGCTCCACCCTCGCCCCGCGCAGCGCCAGCTTGGTGACCTTGAGCGCATGCAGGTCCAGGGTCAGCTGGCGGATCTCGGTCAGCGGGCGCAGGGTGATCCGGGCCCGCCCGGAGAGGTGGTTCGAGGCCGGTTTGTAGGTCAACGCCAGGTCGTAGTGGTCGACCCCGTAGCTCGGGTCCCCGTGATCGGGCAGGTAGGGGTCCGCGGTGGGTGCGGCTTGCTGCTGTGCGGACGGCATCAGCGGGATGGTTCCTTCCTCGATCGGTCCTTCGGTACGCCGGGCTGTGCGGTCAGCCATGGTCCCACAGGGTTGCCGATCCAGCGGGTCTGCTCCGGGATCGATTCCCCGCGCATCACCAGCGAGGCCGGTCCGACCGTGGCGTGGGCGCCGATCTCGGCGGCCGGCAGGATGACGCTGTTCGGGCCGAGGGTCGCACCGGCGCCGAGGGTGACGGTGTCCATGCTCAGCACCCGATCGTGGAACAGATGGGTCTGCACCACACATCCGGGGTCGATGGTCGCGCCGGCACCGATCCGGATCAGGTCCGGTTCGGGCAGCCAATAGGTCTCGCACCACACGCCACGCCCGATCCGCGCCCCCATCGCCCGCAGGAAGGCGGTCAGCACCGGGGTGCCGGAGGTGCCGCGGATCAGCCACGGCAGCGCCAGCACCTCGGTGAAGGTGTCGGCCAACTCGTTGCGCCAGACCATCGAGCTCCACAACGGATATTCGCTCGGGCGGATCCGGCCGACCAGCAGCCACTTCGCGGACACCGTCACCGTGCCGGCCAGCAACCCCGCCAGCACCAGCACCGGCGCACCCAGCAGCACCGCCAGCCACGGCGAGACCTGCCAGGCCGCCGCCAGGGCGAACACCACCGCCAGGTGCAGCGCGATGTTCACCCAGGCCGGCACGATCCGACACAGTTCCACCAGCGCCCGCAGCCGCTTCAACCGGGCCGGCGGGGCATAGGTCCGCGATTCGTCGGCGGCACCGGTCTCGCGGCGCAGCTTCTGCGGCGGGCTGCCCAGCCAGGAGGAACCCTTCTTGGCCTTGGTCCGCCGGGGAGCCGCCGACAGCACCGCGACCAACCCCTGCTTGGGCACCTTCCGGCCCGGAGCCGCCATCCCGGAATTTCCCACGAAGGCACGCTTTCCGATCTTCACCCGCTCCACCCGCAGCCAACCACCGCCGAGCTCGTAACCGCCGATCAGGGTGTCATCGGCCAGGAAGGAACCGTCGCCGACCTGCACCAGCGAGGGGATCATCAAGGTGGTGGAGGCCTCGACATCCTTGCCGATCCGGGCGCCGAGGGCGCGCAGCCAGGTCGGGGTCCAGGTGGAGGCGTACAACCCGAACAGCCAGCCGCGGGCCTCGTCGAGCAACCGGATGATTCCCCAGGCCTGCCAGGCCTGCCGGCCGAGCACCGGGTGCGGGCCGGGGTGCAAGCGGAGGCTGAGCAGGCGTACCACGCCGAGGATCAGCAGCATCAGCACCAGATAGCCGACGATGCTGGCCGGGATCAGCCAGGCGTACGCCCAGCCGGCCGCGGCACCGATGCTCCCGGCGCGGACCAGGCCGGGGGCGGCCACCGCGATCCCTGCCAGGATGGCGATTCCGGGCAGCAGGGCGATGGCGACCGAGGCGATGTTGTAGGCCGGTGCCCAGAGGTTGTTCTGCTTCGGTCGCTCCGACCAGGGACCGCGGGCGGCGCCGCTGCGGGTGGCCGGCGCACCGGACCAGGCCTCGTCGGCGGGTACCACGCCGAAGATCGCCGAACCGGGCGCCACCTCGGCCCCCGGTCCGACATCCGCACCGGGCAACAGGGTGCTGCGGGCCCCGATCCGGGCGCCCGGTCCGACCCGCATCTTTCCCACGTGCACGGTGTTTCCGTCGATCCAGTGCCCGCGCAGATCGACCTCGGACTCCACCGCGGCGCCGCGTCCGAGACGCAGATGCCCGGTGACCGGGGGCAGGCTGTGCAGGTCGACCTGGGCGCCGATCCGGCAACCCAGCCAGCGGGCGTAGGTGCGGATCCAGCCGGCATTGGCCAGGTTGGTGGCGCCGAGTTCGTCGGCGACCAGTTCGGCGGCCCAGATCCGCAGATGGGTACGCCCACCGCGCGGATAGGATCCCGGTCCGATGCCCGCGGTGAGAGCGCGCGCGGCCAGGGCCGCCAGCCCCATCCGGCCCCAGGGGCTGATCAGCAGCAGCCAGCCGATCAGCAGCACCCACCACGGCGGATTCGGCAACCAGGCAACGGATCCACCGGTGACCAGGCCGACGACCAGGGCGGCGATGCCGAGCCAGATCAGCAGGCGGAGGCCCGCGACGGCGCGGACCGCGATGGTCGCCGCCACCTGCACGAGCTGGGTGCGGCGGCCGATCGGGGTGACGTCCTCGTTGCGGATCCCGGGCCCGGTGTCGCTGTCGGCGAGCTGGGCCGCCAGGGCACCGAGGGTGGGGGTGGCATAGACGTCGGCGACGGTCACCTCCGGGTGCCGGGTGCGCAACCGGGAGACGAGCTGGGCGGCGGTCAGCGAGCCACCACCGAGATCGAAGAAGTCGTCGCTGACACTGTCCGGGCCGGTGCCGAGGATCGACTGCCAGAGTTCGGCGATCCACGCCTCGGTCTCGGTGAAGACCCCCTGGCCGGAGCCGGTGCTGGGCAGCGGCCACGGCAGTGCATCGCGATCGATCTTGCCGGAAGTCCTGGTGGGCAGGGAATCCACGACCGCGAGTCGGGGCACCATCGCGGCCGGCATCGCCTCTCGCAGGGCCGCGGTGGAGGCCTTCAGGTCGAAGCCGTCGGTGACCGTGACATAGCCGACCAGCAGTGAGTTGCCGGTGTCGCTCTTCCGGATCGCCGCGGCGGCACCCTCGACACCGGGCAGGGTCAACAGGGCGGAGTCGATCTCGCCGAGTTCGATCCGTCGACCGTTCAGTTTGATCTGGTCGTCGGCGCGGCCCAGGAACAGCAGACCCCGCGGATCCCGGCGTACCAGGTCACCGGAGCGATAGGCGCGATCCCAACCCAGGCTGGCCATCGGGGCGTACTTCTCCCGGTCCTTCACCGGGTCCAGATAGTGCGCCAACCCGACGCCGCCGATGATCAGCTCCCCGTCGCCGCCGTCGGGAACCGGATTGCCCTCCCCGTCGACGACGGCGAGATCCCAACCGTCCAATGGCAACCCGATCCGGACCGGCGGTTCACCGGTGAGCCGGGCCGCACAGGCCACCACGGTCGCCTCGGTGGGGCCGTAGGTGTTCCAGACCTCGCGATCGGCGGTCGCCAACCGGGCACCGATCTCCGGCGGACAGGCCTCACCACCGAGGATCAGCAGCCGGACCCGGTCCAGAGCTTCGGTGGGCCACATCTGCACCAGGGTGGGCACGGTGGAGACGATGGTGATCCGGTTCTTGGTCAGCCACGGCCCCAGATCGACCCCGGACTTCACCAGGGAGCGGGGTGCGGTGACCAGGCAGGCACCGTAGGCCCAGGCCAGCCACATCTCCTCGCACGACGCGTCGAAGGCGACCGAGAGCCCGGCCATCACCCGGTCCCCGGGGCCGATCGGCCTGTCCTGCAGGAAGAGCCGGCGCTCGGCGTCGACGAACGCCGCCGCGCAGCGATGCGGGACCGCGACGCCTTTGGGCTTGCCGGTGGACCCGGAGGTGAAGATCACCCAGGCATCCAGCTCGATGCCGATCTCGATCGGCCCGGTGACCGGCTCGGGGGAGTCTCCGGTGGGGGAGACGGTCAGGTCGCGGCCGATGATCGCGGTCACCTCGGCCTCGCCGAAGACCAACTGGGCGCGTTCGTCGGGGTCGTCGAAGTCGACGGGCACGTATGCCGCCCCGGCGAGCATGGCGCCGAGGATCGCGACGTAGAGATCGGTGGTGCCCGACGGCAGCCGGATGCCGACCCGGTCACCGGACCCGACACCGTTGGCGTGCAGCACGTCGGCCACGGTCCGGGCGGCCTCGAGGAATTCGGAGTAGGTGAGCACCTCGGCGCCGTTGTCGAGGGCGGGCTCGTCGGGATGGGTGTCGGCGGTACGGGTGATGATGTCGATCAACGTACGAGGTTCGGGCGCGCGGTCGGCGCGGAGCAATGGATCTGCGACCACGGCCTCATCCTCTCGCATTCCGCGGGGGATCGGGTCCCTGCTTGTCGAACAAGCGCTCCACGTTCATCGAGTAGGCCGCCATGCGGAGCGAAGCGGAGCAATGGCGGCCGTGTCGAGATGAACGGTCCTGGATCGGCGAATCAAACCGGCGCCCCGCCGTCCGCTCATGGCCGGTTGTTCCCCACTCTGCGGTTCAACTCTCACTCCGCGGACCGCAGGCAAGCCGCGAAGTGGAAGTTGTGCCGCGGAGTCGGAGTGAGCCGCGGCCCGGTTTCGTCTCGCTGGCGTACCGCGCGTCTCGACACGGTCGCTGCGCGACCTACTCGAGGAGCGTGGGGAAGGGGCCTCACCTTCCTCGCTCGCTCAGCCAGCGTTGGGGAACAGTTCGGCGCGGGTCTGCGCGGGGGAGTGCAACCGGATCTCGACCCCGGCGGCGGCCGCGGCGACGGCGGCCGGTACCGGCAGGTCCAGATCGCATCCGGCGTACGCCTGTCCGTCGAGTTCGGCGGTCCAGCCGCGGGCACCGGTATCGATCCGGATCCCGGTCAGCGGCCGCAGCAGTCCTGTCCCGGTGAGCTTGGCGACCGCCTCCTTGCGGACCCAGCTGCGGGCCAGGTCGGGGGTGTCCTCACCGGGGGCGAGCAGCTGCGATGCCACGGCCGCGTCCACCGGCGCGGCCTCGACATCGACCCCGACCGGTACCCCGGCCGCGGCCAGCAGCACCCAATCCCCGGAATGGCTCAGCGACACCTGGGCGCCGTCGATCTCGGGGCGCCCATGATCCTGCCCGTCGCACCCGGGGCAGTGCCGCCGGACCTCAGCCGTGCCGAGCGACCGGGCGTACGCCCGCAGCAGTGCTGCGCCGGTGATGCTGCGGGCCCGATCCGCGGCCTGCCGGAACCGCTCCGCCCGCGCCAGTTCCGCCGCGGAGAGCAACCGCGCCAGACCCGGGTCGGGATGCGCCGCCCAGACCTCGACGATCACCCGCGGACGGCGGCCAGCCGGTGCCGGCGCAGCTCCTGATGCTCGGCGGAGGTGAGCGGATCGAGTTCGTGGCCGACCGCGAGTTCCAGCAGCCAGTCGGCCAGTGCCGGATTGCGCGGCAGGATCGGGCCGTGCGGGTAGGTGCCGATCACGGTGCCCTGGACCGCGCCCTCGGTGCCGTCGTCGGCGTTGCCGATGCCGATCTCGCGGCGGGCCAGCGGGGTCGCGTCCGGGCCCAGCCGGGTGTAGCCACCATGGTTCTCGAAACCGGTCAGCCAGGCGTCGTCACCGGTCGGTGCACCCGGTGCGGTCCAGCGGTGCAGCACCTCGCCGACCGCCCGCTTGGCGCCGCGGGTGGTGGTCACATCGAGCAGCCCGAGGCCCTGGCGCGGCTCGTCGTCGGCGCCGACCCCGAAGCTGTGGCCCATGATCTGGTAACCGGCGCAGACCGCGAAGACCACCGAGCCGCGATCCACCGCGCGGTGCAGCCCACCGTCGGCCTGCAGGGCCCGGACCGCGGAGGTCTGGGCACCGTCCTCACCACCGCCGAGCAGGAAGATGTCACCGGTCTCCGGCAGCGGGTCACCGGGCTCGACCGAGGTCAGCTTCGCGTCGATACCGCGCCACTGGGCGCGCTTCAGCAGCACCTTCGCATTGCCCTGGTCGCCATAGATGCCGAGCAGAGACTGATAGACGTTGACGATCTCCAGCGGGCCCTCGGTCATGCCAGGCCTCCCATCTTGCGCAGCTTCTGGAACGGGGTATAGGTCGCGATCACATCGACCGGTGCGGGATGCCCGGCCAGTGCCTTGCCCAGGTCGGGTTCGACGCGGTGCTCGACCTCGGCGTACTTCAACCGGATGGCGAGGTCGTAGGCCCGGGGTCCGGAGGCGATCACGGTCTTCCCCGCGAGCTGCTCGAAGTCGACGTCCCACAGCCAGGAGACGTCCTTGCCGTCGGCGGCCACCGAGTCGATCGCCAGCACCACGGTGTCGGTGGCCATGATCGGCAGCGCCTCGGCCCAGCCGGCCGGGTTCTTCGCCAGCAGCAGTCGGGCGGTGGTACCGGAGATGGTGGTGGTCGCGAACCGGCCGGCGGGGGAGGTGACCTGCCGCATGCCGGCGAGCGCGGTCTCGACCGGTACGCCCATGACGGCGGCCGCGGCGAGTGCGCAGGCGGCGTTCGAGACGTTGAAGGCACCCGGCACCTGCAGTCGGGGATCGTGGCTGACCCCGTCGGGGTCGACGATCCGGCCGTCGACGACCCGCCAGCTCGCCACCGGCTGCGCCAGTTCGCACCCGGTGCACCGCCACCGCTCGGCCCCGCTCTGGTCGGTCTCGGTGACGATCGTGCTGCCGCAGACCGGGCAGAGCACCGAGTCGGCGTGCCAGACGTTCTGGGTGTCCACCCAGACGACCTCCTTGGCGCCGCGGGCCGCCCAGACGATCAGCGGCTCGGTGGCATTGGCGACCACCACCGGGCCGTCGGCGCCGGCGGCCTCCAGGGAACGCAGCCAGGCGGTGCCGAGTGACTTGATCTCGTGGTGCCGGTCGAGCTGGTCGCGGCTGAAGTTGAGCAGCACCAGCACCTCGGGGTGGCCGAGCCGGATCACGTCGGCGACCACCCGCTCATCGGTCTCCAGCACCGCCAGGTCGGCGCGCGGGGCGCGGCTCAGCGCGGAGGCGATGCCGTAGTGCAGGTTGGCGCCGTCGGCATTGGTGACCAGCCGATCGGCGCGCGGGCCGAGCCCCTGGCGTACCGCCGCCGCCAGCAGATGCGTCGTGGTGGTCTTGCCGTTGGTTCCCGAGACCATTGCGATCCGCCGGCCGGGCAGGAGCTTGGCCAGCGCCAGCGGGTCGACCCGGGTCAGGATCTGCCCGCGGATCGAGGCGCCGGAGCCGCGGCCGGCCAGCCGGGACGCCAGGGCGGCGGCCTCCCCGGCGAGGATGCCGGCGAACAGGCGGGCCTGCTGGACCGGGGTGCGACGAGGTGCCGGATCGGCGGGACGGGTCAGGTCGGAAACGGCCATGGGGCCCATTGTTCCCTACCGGACGGAATGCGGCCGAACTCCGGTTTGTGTCGGATCGAGTCATGCGGTACAAATGTACGAGACATATGTACCGGAAGGATCGAGCATGGCCCAGCAGCAGACCGCGAACCTCGGCCGCCGCGACCCCGAGGGGCGCCGCCGGGCGATCGTGGCGGCCGCCACCGAACTGATCCTCGAGCAGGGGAGCGGCAACCTCACCCACCGTGCGGTCGCCACCCGCTCCGGGGTGTCGCTGGGGTCGACGACCCGCTACTTCCCGTCGATCGACGAGCTGCGCGCGGCCGCGCTGCGATCGCTGGCGGACGGGATCGACGAGTCGATCGATGAACTCCAGGCCACCCTCGAACCGCTGTCCGCGATGCCCGAGCGATGGGCGAGACTGGGCGCGGAGTTCCTGAACGAGCGGAGCTGGGTGCATGCGAACGTCGCCCTGATCGCCGCCGGCGCCACCGATGACCGATTGCGCGAACTGGCGGTCAGCTGGAGCGACCGGGTGGTCGCCCTGCTCACCCCGGTCGTCGGCCGCACCCGGGCGGTGGCGATCGACAACTACTTCGACGGCGTCACCATGCACGCCGCGGTCAACGCGACCCCGATCTCCGAAACCGAACTGGCACAGGTGATCCGCGCCCTGATGAGCATGCCGGTCGCCGACGACGACAACGAAACCCGCAAGGAGAACTGACGTGTCCGCCCCCACCGATCTCACCGCGCCGAGCCCGGCCTCGCAGCTGTCCCGCGGGCGGCGCTGGGCCGCCGTGGCGGTGCTCAGTGCCAGCCTGCTGGTGGTGATGATGGACATGACCATCCTCAACCTGGCGCTGCCGGAGATGGCCGCCCAGCTGCAGCCGAGCTCCACCCAGCAGCTCTGGATGGTCGATGTCTATTCGCTCGTGCTGGCCGGTCTGCTGGTCTCCTGGGCGGCCATCGGCGACCGCTGGGGCCGCAAGCGGATGCTGCTGCTCGGCTATTCGATCTTCGGCCTCGCCTCGGTGCTGGTGCTCTGGGCGAACACCGCCGGGCAGGTGATCGCGATCCGCGCCTTCCTCGGCATCGGCGGTGCGATGATCATGCCGACCACCCTGTCGCTGATCCGGGTGATGTTCACCGATCCCCGGGAGCGGGCCACCGCGCTCAGCATCTGGGCGGGCGTCTCCGGGATCGGCGGCGCCGTCGGTCCGCTGATCGGCGGATTCCTGCTGCAGCACTTCTCCTGGCATTCGGCATTCCTGGTCAACGTGCCGCTGATGGTGGTCGGCGTGGTCGCCGGCATCTTCATCCTGCCCGAATCCCGCGTCGCCAGGCCCGGTCCCTGGGACGCGGTGGCGGCCGGGCTCTCGCTGGTCGGCATGATCGCCCTGGTCTGGGCGATCAAGCAGTTCGGCAAGAACGCCTCCTTCGGCGTACCGGAGGCCTGGGCGGCACTGCTCGTCGCGGCGGCCGCACTCAGCTGGTTCGCCGTCCGGTGCCTGCGCAGCCCGTACCCGCTGCTGGATCTGCGGCTGTTCCGCAGCCGGCCGTTCTCGGCGGGGATCATCGCCGCCTTCGGCACCATGTTCGCGATGATGGCCAGCTTCCTGCTGCTCGCCCAGTGGCTGCAGCTGGTCGACGGTGCGACCCCGTTGCAGGCGGGGGTACGCCTGATTCCCGCGGCGCTGGCGAGCGCCGTCGCCTCCCTGCTCGCACCGCCGCTGGCCCGACTGATCGGTGCCCGGGCGGTGCTCGCCGGCGGGCTGGCCCTGGCCGGCGGGGGACTGGTCTTCATGGGGATCCGGGCGGTCGAGCTGACCCTGCCGGTCGCGCTGGTCGCGCTCACCCTGGTCGGGATGGGTGCCGGTGCGCTGGCCATCGGCTCGGCGATGATCATGTCCGGTTCACCCGAGGAGCGCGCCGGCAATGCCGGGGCCCTGGAGGAGACGTCCTATGAGTTGGGCGGCACCCTCGGGGTCGCGGTCCTCGGTTCGATCTCCGCGCTGGTCTACCGGTCCTACTTCTCCGGCAGTGGCGCGGCCGCCGGCCTGGATCCCGCAATCGCCGCCCAGGCAGAGGAATCCCTCGGTGGGGCGATCGCGAAGGCCGGTGAACTCGGCCTGCCTGAGCTGGCCCGGGGAGCGGCCACGGCGTTCAACCATTCGCTGCAGGCGACCGGGATCGCCGGTGGTTCGCTGATGATCGCGGTGGCGGTGCTGGTGTTCTTCCTGACCCCGCGGGGTACGCAGGTGACCCACACCGCGCACTGAGCGGACCGGCCCCGCGGGCCGTGGCTCAGCTGATCGAGAACTTCCCGCTCAGCAGGGCCTGCGGCACCGGGTCCGGGCCGTTCGGATCGTCGAAGTCGGTGAAGGTCTGCTCGATCTCCTGCTGCACCCGACGGACCATCGGCGCCCAGTCGCCGTGGGTGATGATCAGGAACTGATCGCGCTGCATCGCCGCGACGACCTGTTCCCCGACCCGGTCCGGATCCGCGCCGTGGGCGAGCATCGCGGCATTGTTCTCGGCGGTCGCGGCGTCGGCCTCGCGGCCGAGCAGCTTGGCCTGCAGTTCCTGGTCGGTGGCCGTCAAGCGGGTGGCCACGGTACCCGGGCAGAGCACCGAGACACCGATCTCGCTGCTGCGCAGCTCCTCGCGCAGCACCATCGAGAAGCCGACGCTGCCGAACTTCGAGGCGGTGTAGGCGCCGACATTCGCCATCGGTACCAGGCCGGCCATCGACGCGGTGTTCAGGATGTACGCCCGGCCGCCCCGCTCCTTGAACCGGGGCAGGAAGGTGGACACGCCGATGAACTGGGCGTCGAGGTTGATCCGCTGCACCCAACGCCACAGCTCCAGCGGTGTCTGGTCGATGGGTCCGCTGCCGCTGACACCGGCGTTGTTGACCAGGATCGAGACCGGGCCGAGGGTTCGCTCGGCGTCGGCCGCGGCGCTCCGCCACCGGTCGGGGTCGCTGACATCGAGTTCGACGGTGGTGACGGTGCCCCCGGCCTCGGTGAGGTCGGCGGCGACGCCGGCGAGCCGGTCCCCGTCGATGTCGGCCAGCGCCACTCGGGCACCTGCCTCGACCAGGGCCCGGCTGATGCCCAGGCCGATGCCGGAGGCGGCTCCGGTGACGAATGCGGTGTGCTCTGCGGGCCAGTTCATGGCGTGCTCCGATCTCCGTCTGGTGACGGCGTGACTGAATGGATCTGTTGCAGGGTTGAAGAAGGGTGCGGCTGAGTCGTTCAGGGTGTGGCGTCGGTGCCCAACCGGGACAACATCTCCGCCGCGATGTAGCGCATCCGGCCGCTGGTGCTGCGCGGGTCGTAACCGAGCTCCCGGGTCAGGCTGTCGTGCCTGGCCTGCAGGGTCGAGTGGTGCATCGCAAGCTGTGCCGCCGCCGCTCGGATGCTGTCCGATTCCACCAATGTCCGCAGGATTTCCGCGGTTCGGTCATCCAGAGCGTCCAGGGTCTGGACGTCGGGATGCGGGTCCTCCGGCGCGTACGCCCGCGCCAGGATCAGCATCGCGCCCAGGTCGGTCGCATCGAGCACCGGGGTGACCGGGGTCGTCAGTCGGTGCGCGATCACCGCCGCATCCCACGACTGCGGGGCATGATCCGCGCGGACCCAGATCCCGATACCGGCCGGTCCGGCATCCGGGAGCCGGTCGGTGAGCTGCAGGCTGGCATGCCGCATCCCGTAACGGCTGGGCACCTCACCGGTGAGCCGGCCGGGCTGCCGGGTGCCCGCGTCGGTGGCGATCAACCGGATCCGGGTGCCCGGCTCGATCCCGGCGCCGGCCAGCCTGCTGGCCCGTTCGGCCGGCGGCAGTTCGGTGTCCAGGATCTGCTCGATGACCCCGGTGGGTGTCCGCCGGGCCTCGAGCAGTTCAGACGGCCAGGGCCAACCGTTCGACGATCATCTCGTCGTTGGCGCGCAGGGAATCCGGGCGTTCCAGCCAGACGCTGCCGCCGCCCACCGGGCGTACCGGACGCCTGGTCCGGGTGCCGTCATCGCCGGCCCGTCGGCCGTTGGGATCGAAGCGCACGGTGCGTCCGCGACGCTCCGCCCCGGCGGGGACTCCCGCGAGCACGGCGGCCCCGCGCAGCAACCCCTCGAGCCCCACGCCGCTGGCGACCAGCGCGTCGAAGTAGGTGATCACCTTGAGGGTCTCGCTCGCCCCGGGATCGAGGGCTGTCAGCCTGCCAACGAAATCTCTCATCTGCGCTCCGTCGCGTACGCCGGCAGTCTAGTCCCGCAGTCCCGGTGCTCGGGTTCAGCCGGCCAACAACCGGGCCACCCAGGCGTTGCGGGCTTCGATGGCCGCCTGCGAGACGCCGACGTGGGGAGCGAGCATGTCGAAGCCGTGGAAGCCACCGGGCCAGACGTGCAGTTCGGCCTGGCTGCCGGCCGCCCACAGCGCGCTGGCGTAGGCCACGTCCTCGTCGCGGAAGACCTCGGCGGAGCCGACGTCGATGAACGCCGGGGGCAGATTCGACAGCTCGGTGGCCCGGGCCGGGGCGGCATAGATCGACACGTCGTCGGTGCCGCGGCGCTCACCGAGCAGCGCGGTCCAGCCGACCAGGTTGGCGTTCCGGTCCCAGACGCCGATGCCGTCGATCTGCTGTGTGGACAGGGATTCATTGCGATCGTCCAGCATCGGGCAGAGCAGCGCCTGGCCGATCAGCTTCGGTCCCTGCCGGTCCCGGGCCAGCAGTGCCGTCCCGGCGGCCAGACCACCGCCGGCGCTCGCCCCGGCGATCATGATCCGGTCCGGATCGATGCCCAGTTCGGCGGCGTGCTCGGCGGTCCAGACCAGCCCGGCATAGCAGTCCTCGACCGGATAGGGATCGGGGAACTCCGGAGCCAGCCGGTATTCGACGCTGACCGCCACGGCATCGTGGGCGGAGATCCACTGGGCCAGTTGCGGGGCGCTGACGAACCGGTTGCCGGCGATCATCCCGCCGCCATGGGTGTGATAGATCCCCGGCCCCTGGCCCTGATGGTCGGGCCGGGAGAGCACGGTGACCATGATCTCGTCACCCTGGTAGCCCGGGATCGTCAGATCGCGCCGAGCCAGCCCGGAGTCGGTGATGAACTGCTCGTTCTCGTCGACGGCGACGGTGGTCCGCAGGTGGGGGATCTGCTCGACGCTGGTGAGCACGGGCAGCTGTTCGGCGAGCACCGCGAGCACCGCCTCCAGTTCCGGATCGAACGGCGGGCGGGGAATCGTCGTGGTCATGGGGATCTCCGATCGTTGCGGGCGTCGTTGCCGTGCAGCAATGCTCACCCGGTGCGTGCGGCCGCGACAACCGCCGAATGTGGCGGATTCCGGGTGCTCCACCCGCCGTCCGCGCGGGTCGCTCCAGCGGGAACGGCGAAGCCCCGGCAGCCATTGCCGGGGCTTCGTATCCCTTGGGGTGAGTAACGGGACTTGAACCCGCGGCCCCCTGGACCACAACCAGGTGCTCTACCAGCTGAGCTATACCCACCATGTGCCCGTCTCCGGGCGAGGTAGAGAATGCTACCCGCAAATGCGGATGAGTGCGAACTCGTTTCGGCTCACCCGGCCGCGAGCCGACCCGCCGCGGGCGCGGGCCCGAGCATCACCACCGCGGCCGCGTGACAGTCGGTATGGGTGAGGCTGACCGCGACCACCACCAGCCCGGCCCGGTGCAGCCGCATCGCCAGGATGCCGTGCACCGCCAGCCCGGGCACCCCGTCGGTCAGCACCACCTCGACATCGCGTGGGGGAGTGGCGCCACCGGGCTCGCCGAGCGCCTTCACCAGGGCTTCCTTGGCGGCGAACCGGGCGGCCAGCCGGCGCGGGTCACCGTGGCTGTCGGCGCGTTCGCGTTCGGTGTAGATCCGACGCTGGTACGCCTCCGGGTGCGCGGCCAGCGCCTCGGTGACCTCGGCGATCTCGACCACATCGATCCCGACCCGGGTCGCACCCGCGGGCACCGCTGGCTCACTCATCGACACCTCCGGGACCGAGGGTGATCGGGACCGGCCCGGCCAGATCCACCGAGCGCACCCAACCCTCCCTGTCAGTCGACCCGACCCGGCGGACCGGCACCCGATATGCGAGACCACCGGGCAGCTCGAACCAGTCGTCGGCGACCTCGTGACCCGGCAGCCGCACCGCGACCGCCCGCAGCGCCCGCGCACTGGTGATGGTCAACGTCTCCGCCTCGGGATCCAGCACCGCCTGCACGGTGTCGACCGGTTGCGGCGCGGCGGCCGGTGCGATCACCAGCGCATCCCGGGCCAGGCAGCGGCCGGTGTCGTCGAGCAACCGCACCTCGACCGCGTCGGCGACCGGGGACCCGAAGCGATAGGCGTAGCCCAGATCGCTGAAGTGGCCGCTGATCTCGTCGTCATGGACACGCACCGCACCGTGCGCCGGCAACCGGACCGGCAGGGTGCCGCTGACGGTGACATTGCCGAAGGCGTCGCTCGCCCGCAGTTCGATCACCGCGGTCAATTCGGCCGGGGTGTCGTTGTAGGCATCCACCCGGATCCCGGCCAGGCCGGCATCGCCGGCCAGGATCGTCACCGGCGCCCAGCACCGCCGCAGGGCGGAGAGCACCGCCTTGGGCCGGCCGTGATGATCCAGCACCCCCCAACCGGATCCGTCGCGCAGGTCGAACGCCGAGAGCACCAGGGCCCCGGCACACGGATCGTCGACCCGCCGCCAGTGGCGGAAACACTGTTCCATCGCCACCACGGTCGCCGCCCGGCCCAAGTCCAGATAGCGCGCCGGATCGCGGCGCCGTTCGACCTGCGGGTCGGTGCCGAAGACCTCGGCCAGGTAGTGATCGCGCACCTGCTCGAAGTCCCAGTCCGCCCCCCGATCGGCCGGAATCCCTGCCAGCCAAGGCTCGTCCCGATCGCGGACCGCCGCCAACCCGGCGCTGATCTCCTCGGGCGGGTTGGCGAAGGCCAGGCATTCGGTGGCGAAACGGACGCCGGCCGCATCGACCGCGGTCAACGGTTGGCGATAGCCACCGACCCCGAACCAGTGCGCCACCCCGTCATCGGGACGCAGCGCCGATCCGCTCGACCCGCCGGTGGGGCTGGCGGCGACATGGCAGAACTGGGCGCCCACCGGTGCGCACCATTCGTCGAGTGCGGCCGGTAGCCGGTCGGTGAGCAACGGTTGCTGCCGGCGTTCCCGCGGCAACCCCATCAACTCGGGTTGCTGTTCGGTCTCACTGCCGCCGCAGATCACTGCCAGGGCGGGATTTCCGGCGTACGCGCCGAGCAGGTGCCGCAACTCCTCGACGACCACCGCGTCGAGTTCGGTGGGCAGGTCGAAGGTCGCCAGCATGCAGTCGTGCCAGACCAGTACGCCGCGTTCGGCGCATCGCTGCATCAGCTCCGCGGAGGCGGGCACGGTGCCCCCGGCGAAACGGACCATGGTGGCCCCGGCATCGGCCAGCGTGTCGATCACCGCGGCACCGCCCGGGGCCGGGCCGGTGAGCACCGCACCGCGGCAGAACACCGGGATTCCGTTCACCGAAAGGGAGAACCCGCCCGCCGAGCGGTCGACCTCGATGCTCCGGAAGCCGATGCTGCGGCGCACCAGCTCCTCCTCGCCCCGGGTGATCGTCAGCGTGTAACAGGCAGGTTCGCCATATCCCGCCGGCCACCACAGATGCGGCCGATCGATCTCGATGCAACCCTCCAGCCGCTCACCCGCGGTCACCGTCTGCTGCCAGGTCCCGTCGGGTCCGGAGACCGTGATGGTGTGCTCGCCCGGCCGGAGTGTGGTCGCCTGCACGGTCACCACCCCGACCGAACCACGGAGCCGCGTGCCGACGCGCACGTCACCCAGCGCCGCGGGTGTCCCGAACCGCATCCCCCGGGCTCCCACGGCCGGTGCCGGTGCGGGATAGGCTGCTACCCGCCCGACCAGGCTGACCCGGGCCCACCGCAGACCCTGCGTACCGGTCAGTGCCGACCGCCACCGCCCCCGCGGCCGGCGGGTGCCGAGCCATCCAGCCAGCGAGCGGCAGACGATCGCCACCTCACAGTCGGCTCCGGGGAGCTCCACCTGCAGCGGGAGGAAATCCGACACCGACCGGGCGACCGACCGGCCGTCGACGAAAACCTCGGCAGGGAAGGAGATCTGCTCGATCGTCAGCGAATCGGCCGAGGTCCGGGTGCGCCACCAGTACTCCGCCTGCTCGGTCGCATCACCCTCCGGCGGCAGCAGCGAACCGGGGCAGCCGACCTCGGTGGCCGATGACCAGTCGACCTCGGCCGGGGTGGCCACCGGTTCGTCGGTGACCACCGCCTGCCAACCCGATGCCCCCTCACCACCTGCCCCGACCGCGGTCACCCGAGGGCCCAGGCGTCGCGCAACTGGGCCAGCGCGGTCCGCCAGAGCCGGTCCATCGCCAGCAGCGGTTCATCGATGGAGACCGAGCGGCCACGAGCCGCCCTCGCCACCGAGAACTGCAGGCTCTTCGCCTGCTGCGCCAGCTCGCGCAGCAGCTCCGGTGCCGGCACCGGGGCCAGCTGACCACTCGCGATCAGGGTGTCGGCCACGTCCGCCGCCAACTCGGCCCCCGCGCCGCACTGGCGCAGGGTGACGAAGGACCAGCGGTGGAAGTGGTCCATCCCACGGTCGGCCAGCCGGGGCAGCTCGCGGCGGATCCCCGCACCCAGTGCGGCCACCGCATCGGGTTGCGCGACCGCGAGTTGCCGGGCAGCCAGCTCCGCGAGCGCCCGCTGCCGATCCGCCGCCTCCGGTACCGGATCGCGGCGCCGGATGAACTCCATGTAGGGCGGCAGGGCGAATGCGTCCGGGCCGAAGATCCCCTCGAAGTCCTCCCCGTCCAGTCGGTGCAGCCCCGCGTTGTGCAGGTAGGAGAGCTCCCGCCGCTCGGCGTCCACATCGACCGGGACGATGGTGGTCTTCACATGGGCGGTGCGATAGTCGGTCGCCGCGGTATCGGGCAGCCACCAACTGTCCACCTCGATGGTGAGCAGCTCGCCGGAATCGAGCGCGATCTGCACATGCTCGAGCACACTCCGCCAGACGGTCAGCTCCGCCACTTCCAGGCCATAGAGGGTGCGGAGCTCCTCGGCGGAGGGCTTGAGGAAGGTCCACTGATCGCCGTCGAAACCCGCCGACCAACTCGGCACCAGTGCCGGCACCGGGTCGTGACCGAGCGCGTGCAGCACCTCGATCCACAGATCGGTGTAGCAGTTGGTCTCGGTCCAGATCCGGTCCGGCTCGTGCAGCCGACTGGGCCGATGATCGGCGGGATCCGCGGCGACCGTCAGGGTCGCTGCGGCCGGCATCAGACGCGGACCAGGCTCCCCAGCACCGTCGAGATGGAGTCGATGCTGGAGAAGGTGGACTTGGTCAGGTCCTCATCGCGGAACTCGACGTCGAACTCGTCCTCGAGGGCCAACATGACGTTGACCGAGGCGTGCGAGGTCAACCCCGCCTGATAGAGATCCGCCGCCGTGCCGATGCTGGACGCGTCGGCCGCCAACCGGCCGTGCGCGGCTAGTACTTCTCGAATTGTCGTTTCCATGATCCCCCCAAAAAACGTGCCCGATCCCCGTGTGGGCATGAATCCACCATTCCCCGGTGTGAATTCCGTTGGTCAATCTACCCCGTAACCACGGGTGGCATGCCCGGAAAGTTCCGACGAGTTCCCCCCAGAAAATTGGGGCACTTCCGCGTCTGCTGAAATGCGGTCGGTGGGGTAGCCTGTCGAGGTCTGTGGGTGAGCTTGGGACGGCCACCTGATCGACTCGGGGAGAATCATCATGTCAACACTGGTTGATGACGCGCGCATTCAGCGCGTCACCAAGATCGCCGCGGAGTACGCCGCAGAGGTGGACGCCGCGGCCCGACCGCCGCACGAGGCGGTGGCCGCGCTGAAGGAGGAACGGCTCCTCTCCTGCTGCCTGCCCGCCGAGCTGGGCGGTGAGGGGATCGGGGTCACCGAACTCGCGCGGATCGCGCGTCTGCTGGGGGCGAGTTGCAGTGCCACCGGAATGATCTTCGCGATGCACCACAGCCAGGCGCTCGGGCTGGTCCGCTACGCCGAACTGGACGCGGTCGCCGAGATCGGGCGCCGGGCCGCCGACACCGAGGCGCTGATCGCCTCCGCCACCACCGAGATCGGCACCGGTGGCGACGTCAGCTCGTCGGTGTGTGCGGTCGAGGCCGACGGCGATCGGGTGCAGGTCACCAAGAACGCCCCGGTGGTCTCCTACGCCGAGATCGCCGATTACATCTTCACCACCACCCGGCGTGGCCCGCAGAGCCCGGCCGGTGACCAGGTCCTGGTGGCCGCACCGGTCGGCGACATCGAGATGACCCGGACCAGCACCTGGGACACGATCGGGCTGCGGGGCACCGCCAGCCCCGGTTACCTGCTGGCGATCGACACCGCCGCGGGCAACGTGTTCCCGGTGGACTACGCCACCATCTCCGCCTCCACCATGCTGCCCGGGTCGCACACCCTGTGGTCGGCGGTCTGGCTGGGGATCGCCGACGCTGCCGTCGGGAAGGCCCGGGCGAAGGCCCGGTCGGCGTACGACCCGGACAAGCCCTCACCGGCCGCGCTCCGCTTCGCCGATCTGCTGCAGCGCCAGCAGCGCTTCGAGGCGATCCTGGAGCAAGGGCTCGGCCAGTTCGAGCAGCTGCTGCGGACCCGCTCCGAACCGACCGCCTCGTTCAGCCTGGCGATGAACAACATCAAGATGGAGGCGGCGGTGCACGTCGCCGACATCGTCATGGCGGCCCTGGCGATCGTCGGGATCAACGGCTACCGGCGCAACCATGCCGCGAGCATGGACCGCCTGCTGCGCGACTCCTTCGGCCCGCAGCTGATGATCTCCAACGAACGGATCCGGCAGAACAACGCCGATCTCGCACTGATGACGAGGGGAACCCGTTGAGCGAGAATGCGCTGGCCTCGGCCCAGGCGTCCTTCCGCGATGAGCTGGTGCGGGCCGGCCTGCTGCTGCCGACCGGGAGCGAGGGCGTCCACGGCCTCGGCGAGCGATTCGAGCAGGTGGTCCAGCAGGTGCAGTCCGCCATCGCCGACGCACTGGACCGGTTGCTCCCGGCGGATGCGCTGCGGCCCACCTTCCCGCCGCTCTATCCGCGCGCGGCGTACGAGCGCACCGACTACATCGCCTCCTTCCCGAATCTCACCGGTGCCGTCAATTCCTTCACCGGTGGGGATCGCGAGCATCGGGCGCTGCTGGCCGAGCGGGAGCACAGCCAGCACTGGGACGGTCACCTCACCCCGACCGACCTGATGCTGGTGCCCGCCGTCTGCCACCCGCTCTACGGCACCCTGCCCACCGAACTGCCGGCCGCCGGGGTGACCGCCGAGCTGACCGGGTGGTGCTTCCGGCACGAGCCCTCGGTCGACCCGGCCCGGCTGCAGACCTTCCGGATGCACGAGATCGTCCGGGTCGGCAGCCCCGAGCAGACCGCCGAGCATCTGCGCCAGTGGCAGGAGGCGATGCTCGAGGTGCTCACCGGCCTCGGGCTCGAGGTCGACGCGGTCGCCGCCAACGACCCCTTCTTCGGCCGGGCGGGCAGGGTGCTGGCCACCAACCAGCGCGCCGAGCAGCTCAAGACCGAGTTCGTGGTGCGGCTCTACGGCGACCTCGACCAGGGCACCGCGATCGCCTCGGCCAACAACCACCAGACCCACTTCGGGGACACCTTCGGGCTGCGGCTCGCCGACGGCAGCCCGGCCAGCAGCGCCTGCGTGGGGTTCGGCCTGGAACGGATCGCGCTCGCGGTGCTGCGCCGATCCGGTACGCCCACCGGCGCGCTGCAGCAGGCCGGCGCGCGGGCCGGGGAGTGATCCGGTGCTCCGTGTGCAGATGAGCGGCGCGGACTGGTTCGACACCCGCGCCGGCGGTCTGAACCGCTATTTCACCGACCTCTGGCTGGCGCTGCGGGCGCGGCCCCGGGTGAGCGTCAAGGCGGTGGCCTTCGGCGCACCGGACGCCGCGGGCGGGCACTCCTGGCCCGGCCAGGACGCACCCTTCCCGGCGCGGGTGCTGAGCAGCGCCCTGACCCACCGGGTCCCGCGCGGCACCGTGCTGGACCGGCACTTCGCGCCCTACGGCCCGCTGCCCGCACCGGCCGTCCGCCGGCCCCGTGGGCCCGTGGTCACCCACTTCCACGGGCCGTGGGCGGGGGAGAGCGCCGCCGCCGGCGAACGGGCCGCGGCCGTCGCCCTCAAGCGGCGGATCGAGCTGGTCCGCTACCGCGGCAGCGACGCGTACGTGGTGCTCAGCCGATACTTCGCCCGGCTGCTGGCCACCGACTACCGGATCCCGGCCGACCGGATCCGGGTGATCCCACCGGGGGTCGACCTGGACCGGTTCGCCGTCCCGCAGGAGCCGGCCGGCCCGCCGACCGTGCTCTGCGTCCGCCGGCTGGAGCGCCGGATGGGCATCGACACCCTGCTGACCGCCTGGCCGGCGGTCGCCGCGGCCCTGCCCGAGGCGCGGTTGATCGTGGTCGGCACCGGCACCGAGGAGGCGGCGCTGCGTGCGCAGGCCACCGGGCTGAGCGGGGTCACCTTCACCGGGCGGGTCACCGATGACGAGATCGCCGAGCTCTACCGGCGGGCCACCGTCAGCGTGGTACCGACGCGGTCCCTGGAGGGATTCGGGTTGGTCTGTCTCGAGTCGCTGGCCAGCGGCCGGGCGCCGGTGGTCACCGACGCCGGCGGACTGGCCGATTCGGTGATCGGGCTCGACCCCTCCCTGGTGGTGCCGCGCGAGCACCCCGAGGCGCTGGCCGAGCGGCTGGTCGCCGCCCTGCGCGGCCGCCGCCCGGATGCCCGCGCCTGCCGCGCGCACGCCGAGACGTTCACCTGGGCGGCCAGCGCCGCCGCCCACGAGGCGCTCTACCGGGAGCTGATCGGGTGAGCGATCCGATCCGCCTGCTCTGCATCCTGCACACCGCCCAGCCCTCCGGCGCCGAACTGAGCGCCATCCGGCTGCTGGCGGCGCTGCGGCGTACCGGTGTGGACGCCCGCGCGCTCACCCTGGCCGACGGCCCGGTCGTCGAGCTGCTCACCCAGCGCGGGATCCCGGTCACGGTACGCCCGGTGAACACCCGGGCGACCAGGATCGGGGGCGGCCCGCGGGCGCTGGCCCGCGGGGTCCGGCAACTGATCACCGCCGGCTGGCGGATCGGTGGCGAACTGGCCGGTGAGCAGACCGACGCCCGGCCGCAGGTGCTGATGGCCGAATCGACCAAGGCGCTGCTGCTCGGCGCCCTGATCACCGCCCGCTGCCGGATCCCGCTGGTGTGGCGGGTCCACGACCGGGTCAGCGCGGACTACTTCGGCCTCCCGGTCAGTGTGGCGGTACGCCTGTTCGGGGCACTGGTCGCCGACGGCTTCCTGGCCAACTCGCGCAGCACCGCGCAGACCCTGTGGACGCTCGGCAAACCGCTCGCGGTCTGCAGCCCGGGGGTGGAGGCCGGCTCCGCGCACCGGGAGCAGGCCGAACCGGACGCGGTGGTGCTCGGGATGGCCGGGCGGATCACCGAATGGAAGGGCCAGGACGTGCTGCTCGACGCCCTGGCCGGGATGCGGAACCGGCCCCGGGTGCGGTTCTTCGGCGCCGCCCTGTTCGGCGAGGACGCCTACCGCGACCGGCTGCTGGCCCAGGTCGACCGCCTCGGCCTGGCCGATCGGGTCACCTTCACCGGGCACGTCGACGACCCGCTGACCGCCCTCAGCGGATGCGACATCGCCGTGCACTGCTCCCGGCAGGCCGAACCCTTCGGCCAGGTCATCGTCGAGGCGATGTCGGTCGGCGCAGTACCGGTCGCGACCGCGCCCGGTGGGCCCTCGGAGATCATCACCGGCTGGCGGGACGGGGTGCTGCTCGACCCGGAGGATCCGCCGCAGCTGGGGCGTACCCTCGACCGGTTGATCGAGGACCGGCCGTTGCGGACCCGGCTGGCCGACGCGGCCCGCCGCCGGGCCGGGGACTTCTCCGTCGACGCCAGCGCCCGGATCGCCCGCACCCTGCTGCAGCAGGTCATCGGGGGCCGCCGGTGAGCACCGCGACCCCCACCGGATCGGGGACCCGCCGGCGGACGATCCGCGACATCGCCCTGGTCGCCTTCGGCAAGTACGGCCAGTATCTGGTCACGCTGATCACCCTGCCGCTGACCGCCCGGATCCTCGGCCCCTCCGGCCTCGGACTGCTCGCGGTCGGGATGTCGTCGTTCTTCATCGGCTCGCTGCTCGGGGATCTGGGGATCACCACCTACGTCGCCGCCCGGGTGCACGACCCGGGTCTCGACCGGTTGCGTGGGGCGTACCTGAAACTCCGCGCGCTGATCCTGCTCGGCGCCCTGGCACTGGTGCTGATCACCGTGGCGCTGCAGGCGCCGCAGCAGACGCTGATGATCACCCTCGGCCTGTTCGGCGGGGCGCTCAGCTCCCTCGGCGATGACTGGGTGCTGGTCGGCCACGGCCGGTTCGGGCTGATCTTCCTGTTCAACGGCATCGGCCGGGTCGCCTACCTCGGCCTGCTGGTCGCCCTGCTGCCCCGGTTCCCGGACCCGATCGTCGCCCTGCTCTGCCTGATCGCATCCACCCTGGTCCCGGTCGGGCTCAGCTGGTGGCGCACGATCGGCTCCTACGGCCCACCGCGGCGCGCCGAACCCGGTCAGCTGCGCGGCCTGTGCCGGCTCGCCGGGCCGGTGCTCTCGGCACGGATGCTGGAGAACAGTTACGAACAGGGGGTTGCCACCGTCTTCTCCCATTCGGTCCCCAGTCACGCACTGGGCATCTTCTCCAGCTCCGACCGGGTCATCCAGGCGGTCTCCTCCAGCCTCGATGCGATCGGGTACGCCCTGCTGCCGCGGCTGGCCAGGCGGGGCAGTCGGGACATGTGGTCGGCGGTGAAGTCCTCGCTGCTCGGGGTCAGCGTGCTCTCGGTCGGCGCAGCGGTGGTGCTGGCGGCGACCGCGCAGTGGACGGTGCCGCTGATCTTCGGCGACCGGTTCGCCGAGTCGATCCCGCTGATGCGCCTGCAGGCCTTCATCCTGCCCGGTACCGCGATCGCCAGCTTCATCACCACCGCGGTGCTGCCGGTGCTCTCCGACAGCCGCGCCGCCCTCAAGGGCTCGATCATCGGCACCGTGATCATCCTGATCACCCTGGCGATCACCACCTGGTGGACCGGGTCGGTCTGGACGATCGTCTGGGGTGTGCTGATCGCCGAGACGACGGTCGCGGTCTGGCACCTGGTACGCCTGCCGCGGGTCCGTCGCCGGCACCAGGAGGAGGCGAGCGGATGAGGGTCCTGGTCCTCGGGGACGACTGGTACGGCAGCAACGTCACCTCACTCGCGGACGGCTTCGCCCGCGCCGGGCACGAGGTCGCGCTGGTCGACTCCACCCCGGTCAGCGCGCCGGCGCGGCTCTCGGTGCCGTGGCTCTACAAACGGGTCCGGGGGGTCCGTGCGCCCTGGCAGGTGGACCGGGTGCACACCGAGCTGGAGCAGGCCGTCACTGCATTCCGCCCGGAGCTGCTGCTGGCGTTCAAGAGCATCCACCTGGACCAGGACCGGCTGCTGGGGCTGCCGGTACCGATCAAGGTGCACTACAGCCCCGACGACGTCGCCAACCCCGAGAACATCACCCCGGCCTACCTCGACCAGGAGCACCGCTGGGACTGCGTGGTCACCACCAAGGTGCACAACGTCGCCGAACTGCGCGAGCGCGGTGCCCGCGATGTGCTCTACGTGCACAGCGCCTACGACCCGGCCTGGCACCATCCGCGGGCCCCGCGCGGTGGGCGGCGCTATCTCGCCGGGTTCATCGGCGCCCGCCGCCCCGACCGGCGGCGACTCATCAACGATCTCGCCACCGAGTTCGGTGAGCAGTTCTATCTCGCCGGACCCGGCTGGCGGCGGGCGCCGGAGCTGCAGCGGTCGGCGGCCACCGTCACCGGCGGCCGGTTCGGCGGCGAGCTGTCCCGGGCGATCGCCGCGGTGACCGCGAATCTGGTGCTGCTGAACTCCGACAACCGCGACACCCACACCTGCCGCACCTTCGAGGTCCCGGCCGCGGGCGGGCTGTTCGTCGGGCAGCGCACCGACCAGCACCGCGAGCTGCTCACCGAGGGCCGCGAGGCGCTGCTCTTCGACGACGAGACCGAACTGCGCGACCACCTGCACCGCTGCCGCCGCGACCCCGAGGGCGTACGCCGGATCGCGGCGGCCGGTCACCAGCGGATCGTCACCGGCGGGCACAGCTACCGGCACCGGGCCGAGGAGATCGTCGCCCATGTCGGTTGATCCTGCGATCGAACTGGCCCCCGGCCTCGGCGTCCTGCTGGTGGCCGCCGGGCTGCTGGTGCTGGCCGTGGCCGGGCTGCGGGCCCGCGGTCTGCTCCGGATCCTGCTGGTCGGGCAGGCGGTCTACTGGGCGATCGGCTATCTGGGCCGGGCGATCGTGCTGCTGACGGTGCAGCCGCGGCCCGCCTTCGCCGACAATCTCGCCGACCCGCGGCTCTACCAGGTCGGCTACGACCGCGGGGTGGCGGCCGTGCTCACCCTGATCGTCCCCGGCATCTGGTGCTATGCCCTGCTCGCGCTGATCCTGGTCGAGGTGCTGCGCGCCCGCCGGTGGTCGCACCCGGACGGGGTGACCCGACGGGCCGCGGACAGCGGGGCACCGGCCTGGTTGCCGGTCTTCTGGGTGGTGTACGCGATCGGGATGCTCGCCCGGGCCGCCACCATGGCCACCGGAACGGTGAGTTCGGCCGGGGAGGTCGAATCGGCCAATCCCTATCTGGCGACCATCGCGTCGCTGGCCGGGATCGCCGCCATCGCGCTGGTGTTCCACACCCGTGGCCGTCCGCTGCAGGTGCTGCTCGTGCTCGGCGTCCTCGGCGCCGGGGAGCTCGGCTGGGGGATGGTGACCCAGTCCAAGACCCCCGCGATCGGGATCGCGCTGGCGCTGGCGCTGCGGATCGGCCGGGTCGGGCTGGACCGGCGCCGGGCCCTGGCCCTGGTCGGTACCGGTGCGGTGGTGATCGCCGCCTTCGGCTGGTTGCAGTCGTTCAAGACCGCCGGCGCCGCGACCGATGCCACCTTCCAGTTGAACTATCCGGCCCCGCTGCGACCGTTCCTGCCGCTGTTGACCCGCTTCGATCTGTTCCAGGCGGCCACCGACGTGTACGCCGCAGTGGGCCCGCCCTGGTACACCCCGGGGCAGGCCGCCGGTGCGGCACTGCTGGCGTTCATCCCGGCCCAGCTGGGGGTGACCAAGGTGACCTCCGGGACGGTCTGGGCCGAGCTGGTCCGGGGGTCCTCGGTGGACATGCGCGAGGTCAGCGTGTCGCTGGCCGAGGGGCACCTCAGCGAGGGTCTGCTGCTCGCCGGACTGCCCGGGGTGCTGGTGGAATCGCTGATCCTGCTCGCGGTGCTGCTGCTGGTGGTCCGCGGGCTGGAGTCGAAACACATCTTCCTGGCGGCGTGGGCGCTGACCATGGTGCAGACTCCGGCGCTGTTCGAACGAGGCGTGCTCGGCATCGCCGAGACCGCAGGAAAAGGGCTCCAGGGGGCGCTGGCCATCTGGTTGCTGACGATCATGTTGAAATGGCTCCGTTGGGGCCCCGCCGGGGCCCCGACCACCGACCGGCCATCACGGGTCCCAGCGGATCCGGTGCGGTTGCGGGTGGAGCCGACGGGGGAAAGGTCATGATGCGACGTTTGATCCGGGCCGCCGTGCTGGCTGGGCTCGTCGGGCTGGTGCTCGGGGTGATCGCGGGGGCCGTCCTCGCCTTCGCGACGCCGACGGTCTACCAGTCCGAATCCCAGGTGTTCGTCTCGGTGCGGTCGGGGACCAGCGCCGCCGAGCGGAGCCAGGCCGCCAAGGATCTGGTGGCCACCTACACCGAACTGGCCGGCAGCGATGCGGTGCTCGTCCCGGCGGCCGGTGACGTGGGCCTGCCGGTGTCGGAGGTGCGGAACGGTTTCACCGCCACCACCGCACCGGGCACCGCGCTGATCAGCCTGCGGACCGAGGTGACCGATCCGGTTCGGGCGCGGGAGCTGAATGCGGCGGTGGTACGCCAGCTGCAGTCGTTGTTCAACTCCCTGGAGAACCCGCCGGGTACGCCGGCCGAGGCGGCCCTGGTCCAGGTCACCCCACCCGCGGACGGGGTCGCCACGGGTGGCCGGGCCCGCACCATCGCGCTGCTCGGGGCCGCCGGCCTGCTGCTCGGGGTGGGCGTGGCCTATCTGCGCTGGCGCCGCGATCCGAGGGTCCACCCGCGGCCCGATCCGGAATCCGGCAGCACCGATGAGGTGCTCGCGCTCTCCGGCAGCGCCTCCTCGGCGATGCTGCGGCGGGTGGCCTCCGCGCTGGACACCGCGACGGTGGTGGTGACCCACGGCTCGGGCAGCAGCCCCTTCGCCCGGCAGCTGGCGGACTGGTTCAGCGACAACGGGACACCGGTCACCTTCATCGATCTCAACGACCGTGACGAATCCGCCGATCCCCGGCCGGCCCGGGCGCGGGTGCGCGAGGGGGGCCGGGTGGTCATCGACGCCCCCGATCTCACCGCGCCCGGTGAGGTGGCCGCGGTGGCCCGGGAGGCCGATGTCGTCGCCGTGGTCGATGTGGACGCCTTCTCGACCCGAGACCTGACCGAGCGACTCGCCCCGATCCGGAACGCCGCCGCCAACCTGATCGTGCTGGCCCGGACCCCGTCGGGAGGTCTGGACCGGTGACCACCGACGTGCCGACCACCGACGTGCCGACCACCGAACTGCCGACCTATCTCGGTGACCCGCCGTTGTTCGCGGCCCTGCACCTGCCCGCGGACCGGCAGGTCCGCGGCGGGGTGCTGCTCTGCGGTTCGATCGCCAAGGAGGCCGCCGACACCACCCGCGGGCTGCGCCTGCTGGCCGATCGGCTCGCCCGCCGCGGGATCGCGGTGCTCCGCTTCGACTATGCCGGCACCCAGGACTCCAGCGGCGCCCCGGGCAGCCCCACCGCGCTCAGCGAATGGCTCGACAGCATCCGCACCGGGTACGCCTGGCTGCGTCGGCTCGGGGTCGGTGAGCTCGGCCTGATCGGGGTCCGGGTGGGCGCCCTGCTCGCCAGCCAGCTCACCGACGAACTGCCCGACCTGGCCGCCACCGTCTGGTTCGATCCGGTCGGGTCGGGGCGCCGGCACCTGCGCGCCCAGGGGGCGCTGTTCGCGATGGCGATGGGCGCCACCCCGGCACCGGAACCGGGTGCCACGCACCTGCTCGGGCTCGAGCTGCACCCGGACGCCGCGGCCGGGTTCGCCGAGCTGAGCCTCGGCGTACCGGCCGCTCCGCTGCTGGTGGTCCGCCGCGACGAGAAGGGCGACCGGCGCGCCCGGGAGGTCGGCGAGCAGGCCGAGGCGGTGATCCTCGACGGCTCCGACGAGCTCCGCAATTTCGCCAACCCGCGCAGCTTCCTGGTCGAGATCCCCGAGCGGCTGATCGACCGGGTGGTGGACTGGCTGGCGCCGCGCTTCGGTGCCGAACGGCGGTCGGTCACCCCGGTGCCGAAGACCACTGCCACGGTCACCGGACCCGGCGGAATCCCTGTGCAGGAACGGATCGAGAGCATCGGGACGGACCGGATGTTCGCCATCCGGAGCCTGCCGCTGCGCAGCGATCCGACGCGGGCGGTGTTGTTCTTCGCGACCGCCGACGACACCCATCACGGGCCGGCGGGGGAGTGGGTCTGGGCGAGCCGCCGGATCGCCGCCGCCGGTGGCCAGGCGCTGCGGTTCGATCGCGTCGGCACCGGGGAGAGCGGCCCGGTCGAGGCCGGTGAACTGACCCCGCTCTACAGCGATGCGGCGCGGGCCCAGGCGCTCGCCGCCGCCAGGCATCTGGAGGTCGCCGGCCGGGACCTGCTCAGCGTCGGCGTCTGCTCCGGCTCCTGGTACGCCGCCTCGGTCGCCCGGGACCTGCGGCTGGGCAAGGTCGTGCTGGTCAACGCGGTGGCCTGGTCCTGGGTCCGGAAGCGCTCGGTCTACGGGTCGGTGCGACCCGAGGATCTCGGCGTACCGCGGAACACCCCTACCTGGCAGCGTTCCCCGCGCGGACGGATCAAGGCGCTGCTGCAGCGGCATCTGCCGTATCCGCTGTGGCGGTTGCTCGGTCAACGCGGCATCACCCAGGTGCCGGAGGTACTGCTCCGTCCGCTGGCGCGTGCCGAGGTGGACACCGTCGCCCTGCTGATCGACGCCGATCGCGACTGGTTCCGCAGTCAACGGGGCCCTGAGGGGATGACCCGGTTGCGCCGCCGGTACGGTTCGAGGGTGCCACAGATCAAGGAACTTCCCGGAGACCACTCCGCCTTCCATCCCGCCGCCCGGGCGCCGATCAGCGCGGAGCTGGTGGCCTGGGTGCGCGCGGCTGCCCGACCGGCCGACCTCGACCCGACCAGGGCGGCGGACGCGTCGTGAACGAGCCGAGCCGGCCCGATCGGGTTGATCGGCGCTGGGTGCTCGGCGGTGCGGCGGGGGCCGCGCTGGTCGGTCTGGCCGCCTGCAGCCGGACCCCGGTGCCACCCCAGCTTCCGGAGGTGATGCCGGGCGGTCCGCGGATCGATGTGCGCACCGTCGGCGCGGTCGGTGACGGGCAGGCCGACGACACCAAAGCCTTCGCCACCGCCCTCGAGCAGGCGGGTGAGGAGCGGGCGGTCTACATCCCGACCGGCACCTACCGGCTCACCGGGCTGCCCGACATCACCCGCTACACCACGATCCTCGGGGACGGCCCGGACAAGTCGCTGCTGATCCATCAGGGCGACGGGCCGTTGTTCAACCTGGCGGGCACCAATCGCGCCTCGTTCCGCTCCTTCGGGGTGCACCTGGTGCACCCGTCGGGGATGGGCATGCGGCTGCGGGGTGCGTTCATGTGCGGTTTCGACGACGTCATCCTGCGGGGCGACCACCAGGGCGCCAACTTTCCGCAGTACGCCGGCCAGGTCGGGGTGGAGCTGATCGAGAACTCCGGGGCGAACACCTTCACCAACTGCTTCTTCACCAACCTCGGGGTCGGCCTGCGGACCGCCTGCATCCAGAACTACGTCGCCGGCTGCCGGTTCCTGACCAACCGGGTCGGGGTGCTCGGGGTGCGCAACGGCGCCAACGCCGGGCTGTCGATCGTGGACAGCGAGTTCACCTCCGACACCCATCCGGAGACCACCGATGCGCACCTGCTGGTCGAGGGGATCGCCAACGTCTGGTGGCTGACGAATCTGTGGTTCGAGGGTTGTGACACCGCCGTGCGGGTCGGCGACGCCAACGGCGGCCCGGCCCAGTTCGGGCTGGTCAACTGCAAGCTGGCCGCGCGTCGGGTGGTGCTCGACCTGCGGCGCTGCGGCCAGGCGTACCTGGCCAGTGTCGCCCTGGACCCCGACGCCGGCAGCAGCCCGGCCCCGCTCGCCATCGACCCGCGCGGTTGTCCCACCGGGACGGCGGAGGAACTCATCGTCGACCAGCGGCGGCCGGTGGAGGCCGCGGCCTTCCCACCGGGGTGGACGGTGCAGGGCGGCGGGCAGCGATCCGGTGGGGAGTTCCTGGGCCCGCTGCAGCTGCGGGGCCGGCCCGGGCAGCCGTTGGCCGACCATCGCGACGCCGCCGGTACGCGGGTGGGTGGCGTGCTGGCCGATGGCAGCCTGATCTCCGACAGCCCCACCGCGGGTGTCGTGCTCCGCGGGGCCAACGGGCGCTACTACCGACTCGTCGTCAACGCCGAGGGTCAGCTGGCCCCGCTCGACCTGGGCACCGACCGGCCGAGCTGAATCCGGCCGGTCGTGGTGCTCCGGGTTCGGCTTTCCCTGTCTCAGTTGAGATTGCGGCCGATCCAGTCCAACAGGTCCGTCTCGAAACGGGCGCGGGAGAACTGGCGGGCCCGGTCCCGGCAGTCGGCCGGCCGGCAGGCGGCGCTCGCCCGGACCGCCCGGTGCAGCTCCTCCGGATCGTCCCAGTCGCGCACCTGGGCACCGGTCACCCCGGGCAGCACCGTCTCCAGCGCACCGCCGACCGAACCGACGATCACCGGCGTACCGACCGCCATCGCCTCGACCGGCATGATGCCGAAGTCCTCGACGGCGGGGAAGACGAAACTCTGTGCTCGTTGGAAAAGCGCCCGCAGCAGCGGTGTCGACACCCGGCCGACGAAGTGCGCCCGGATCTGCCGGTCCGCGGCCAGCCGGCGCAACCGGGGGAGCTCGGGGCCCTCGCCGGCGATCACCACCGGCAGTCCGCTGGCCGACCCGGTGGCCAGCGCCAGATCGAGGCGCTTGTAGGGAATCAGTCGGGAGGCGCCGAGCAGGAAGTCCTCCGGCAGTTCCGCCAGCACGGCCTGTTCGGCCGGGGTGAGCCGGCTGCTCCAGTCCTCGACCGCCTGGATCTCGGCCACCTCCACCGGTGGATGGATCACCGTGCTGTCGCGGCCCCAGTGTCGGCGGATCCGTTCGGCGACATAGGCACTGTTCGCCGCCAGCGCCCGGGCCTCCTGGGCGCGGCGCCGGTCGAGGTGGCGCAGCGGCGCGGCCGCCAGGCGTACCAACCGCCCCTGACCGCGGTGGTCCAGGGAGGGCTCCCACAGATAGCGGGCGGGGGAATGCACGTAGACGAGCTTGGCGAACCCCGGGCCGGTGCCGCGGAACCGGCAGTGGTGGGCGAACGAGTGGGAGCTGACCAGCGCCCACCGATAGTCGTCGTTCGGCATCACCCGCCAGGCCGCGGCCAGCGCCGTCAGTGCCAGCGCCTTACGGCCCCGCAGCGGCGTACGCGCCACCGCCGTCTCGACGACCCGCCGGGCCGGGAACCGGTCCGGGGCGTTCATCCAGGAGCACGCGAGATCGGTGCCCGGGAAGAGATCCGCGATCACCTCCAGCACGTTCTCCGATCCACCGGTGACCTCGACCCAGTCGTGCACCAGCACCCCGTGCGGGAGCACCGGGTCCGTGGCAGCGGCCATCAGTGGGCGGACTCGCCGGGCAGTGCCACGGCCCGGAAGGTGCGCAGCAGGATGACCAGATCGGCCAGCAGCGACCAGTTCCGGACATAGAACAGATCCAGGCGCAGGGCGTCCTCCCAGCTCAGTGTCGACCGGCCGCTGACCTGCCACAGCCCGGTCATCCCGGGTTGGACGATCAGCCGACGCAGCGCCTGATCCTCATAGAGCGCGACCTCGGCGGCGACCTGGGGGCGTGGCCCGACCAGACTCATCTCCCCGCGCAACACGTTGAACAGCTGCGGGAACTCATCCAGGGAGTATTTGCGCAGCACCCGCCCGACCCGGGTGATCCGGGGGTCGTCGCGCAGCTTGAACAACGGGGTCGTCTCGTCACCCCGGGCGGCGAGCAGCGCCGCGAGCTCGGCGTCCGCGCCCTGCCGCATGGTGCGGAACTTGGTCATCTTGAACGGGGTGCCGTTGAAGCCGATCCGTTCCTGGTGATAGAGCACCGGCCCGCGACTGGTGAGCTTGACCAGCAGCGCGATGACCAGCATCGGCACCGAGAGCAGGGTCAACAGCATCAGCGATCCGACGATGTCGAAGGCCCGCTTGAGCATCGCCTGGCGGCCGTGCAAGCGCGGGGTCTCGATGTGGATCAGCGGCAACCCGGCGACCGGTGTCATGTGCAGCCGGTCACCGGCGACATCGGTCAGGCTCGGCGCCACCGCCAGATCGAGCCGGGCGTCGTCGAGCAGCCAGCTCAGCCGTTGGATCTGCTCATGGGTCAGATCATCCGAACCGGTGACGATGACGGTGTCGGCCGAGCGGCGTTCGGCGGCCTCGACCACCGAATCCAGGGCGGTCGTCATGGTCGGCCCGGTACCGGTCTGGACGGCGTCGTCCGGCGTCCAGCTGCCGACGATGCGGTAGCCGGCCTCCGGGCTGCGGCGCAGCTCGTCGGCGACCTTGGCGACCGTCGCCGGGTTGCCGGCGAGCAGCACCCGGTACTGATGGCTGCCGGCCGCGCGCTGGCGGCGCAACCAGGCCCGCCACGACAACCGGGTCGCCACCAGCAGCGTCGTCCCCACCGGCAGCGCCACCATCAGGTAGCCCCGGCCGATCCGGCTGCCGCTGATGGTGCACCAGATGGCGAAGGCGCCGAAGACGACCAGGGTGGTGATGATGATCTGCCGCAGCTCCAGCACGGTGCGTCCGGCGATCGTCCCCTGGCTGCGGGTCTCGAAGAACACCAGCCCGGCCATCCAGGCGATGCAGATCGCACTGGACATGATCAAGTGCTCGGTCAGGCTCGCCCCGAACGAACCGACCAACACGTCTCGCACCGCCTGCGCCCCGAAGGTACTGCTGATGACGACGACGAGATCTCCGACAAGAAGACCTCGGCGGTAACGGAATAACCAACTCTTTGGTTGTAATTCACGGCAGGCAAAAGCCAGCTCCTGTGTGACCACTCGGGCACACACCCCCATACACTAAAGCAGGCAAAAGCCCGCAATCCCCGTAAGTGCTACCGGCAAAGTTATGTCGCCGCCCGATTCGCTGTCCAGCCAAATCTCGGCCCTGGCTGCCCTTTCTTCCGTGGGCATTCCCCCCGCGCATGCAGAGGCGTACGCAGAGACCGACCGGTAGGGTGTGCTGTCGTGAATGAGACCTTGGTGTGGATCGACTGTGAGATGACCGGGCTGGACCTGACCGGTGACGCCCTGATCGAGGTGGCTGCGCTGGTCACCGATCCGCAGTTGAACGTGCTCGGTCCGGGTGTCGATGTGCTGATCAAGCCGCCGGCCGAAGCGCTCGAGCGGATGGGTGATTTCGTCCGCCAGATGCACACCGGGTCCGGGCTGCTCGACGAGCTCGCCGCCGGCCTGACGATGGCCGAGGCCGAGGAGCAGGTGCTCGACTATGTCCGCAGCCATGTGCCGGATGCGCGCAAGGCGCCGCTGGCGGGCAACACCATCGGCACCGACCGGGCGTTCCTGGCGCGGGACATGCCGACCCTGGAGCACCATGTGCACTACCGCAATGTCGACGTCTCCAGCCTGAAGGAGCTCGCCCGGCGCTGGTATCCGCGGATCTACTTCAACACCCCGGCCAAGTCGGGCAACCATCGCGCGCTGGCCGACATCCAGGAGTCGATCGAGGAGCTGCGCTACTACCGCGAGGCGCTGTTCGTGCCCGAGCCCGGTCCCAGCACCGAGTCGCTGAAGAAGATCGCCGAGAAGTATCAGGGGTCGCTGACCGGCGCCCGCCCGGACCGACCGGACAGCTCCCCGGAACCGGCTTCCTGATCGCCGCCGCGCCCCGGCACCCGGTCACGGGTTCGGTTGCAGCGGCTCCAGCTCCTGACGGCCGCGGGGCAGCCAGCGGACGAACCAGGCCGCACCGGCCCAGCAGGTGACGGCGGTGGCGAACGCGGCCGCCCACAGCGGCGCGACCGCCACCACCGCCGAGATCAGGAACGGGCCGACGGTGTTCCCGGCATCGG
Source organism: Enemella evansiae (assembly GCF_002250705.1). Lineage (GTDB taxonomy): Bacteria > Actinomycetota > Actinomycetes > Propionibacteriales > Propionibacteriaceae > Enemella > Enemella evansiae. The sequence continues at coordinate 162,636 of NZ_NMVP01000034.1, read as the reverse complement.
ACAGCAACCGCCAGGCGGCCAGGAACTGGGGCCGGCCGACCCGCGGGGAGGCGTCCGAACCGAGCGTCATCACGATGCCGGCGGAGAACCCGTTGCCGACCCCGAGCAGCACCGCGACCAACCCGATCGTCCACGGGCCATCGGTCAGCGGCAGCAGCGCGAAACCGAGACCCAGCACGATCAACGTCGGCGCGGTCGACCAGAAACGGCCGAAGCGGTCCATGATCAACCCCGACGGATAGAACATCGCCATATCGGTGAAGGCGGCGATGGCGAAGATCAGACTGGTCGCCTGCGGGCTGAGCCCGGCGGCCTGGGCCCACAGCGGCAGCAGGCTGAGCCGGCCGGCCCGGCCCAGCATGATCACCATCGCCCCGGTACCGAGGGTGGCCAGCACCTTGCGGTGCTCGCGGATCACCGGAAGCAACCGGGCCGGGGTACGCGGGATGGCCGCGCCGCCGCTCGGCTGCACATCCGGCAGGGCCAGGGTGAACGCGGCCGCCGCCAGCGTCATCACCGCCGCTGCGGCGTACGCGGCGGAGAGGCCGAAGCGGCCGACGACCGCGGCCGCGATCAGTGGCCCGATGAAGAACCCGACGCGGAGCATCCCGCCGAGGGTGGACAGGGCGCGGGCGCGCTGGCGCAGCGGTACCACCTCGGTGAGGTACGCCTGCCGCGCCAGCCCGAAGACCGCGCCGGCCAGGCCGATCACGAACACCGCGGCGGCCAGCACCGCGAGCTGGGTGGCCCGCCAGGCGACCAGCTGGGCGGCGGCCTCGACCAGGGCGGCACCGATCAGTGCCTTCTTCTCCCCGAGCTTCGCCGCGATGGACCCGGCCGGCAGATCGCCGACCAGCTGCCCGAAGCCGTGCAACCCGACGACGAGAGCGGCCATCCCGACACTGGCGCCCATCTCCCGTGCCGAGAGTGCGACCAGCGGGAGCACCGCGCCGTATCCGATCGATACCAGCAGGGTGGGGGCGTACGCCGCGATCGCCACCTTGCGCCACTGGATCGACTCCGTCACCGGGCCACGCTATCGGCTCCCCAACGAACCCCTGGGGCCGATCTCACGGTGCCGGGCGCGAGGAGTGTGCATGATCCCGGACGAGTTCACCTGGCGGAGGGGAATCCGGGGGAGCGGCGTTCGCGGAAGGCGCGGACACCCTCGGCGTAGTCGGTGGCCGGCCAGCTCCGCTCGGCCCCGCCGGCGGTGTAGTGCTTGGCGGCGGCGATGCTGATCTGGGAGCGGGTGGTCAGCAACCTGGCCACCGCCATCGTCCGGTCGATGACGTCCTCACCCTCGGCGACGACCTCGCTGACCAGCCCGACGCGCAGTGCCCACGAGGCATCCATCAGCTCACCGAGGAACAGCAACCGGCGGGCCTCACCGACCCCGATCAGCTCCACCAGCCGTCTGGTCGGTTGGCTGGGGTAGACGATCCCGAGCCGGCTCGGGGTGACCCCGAACCGGGCGCCCGGGTCGGCGTACCGCAGATCCGCGGCGACCGCGATCTCGCACCCGCCGCCGACGCAGGTGCCGCGGATCGCTGCCAGCACCGGTTTCGGACAGGTCGCGATCGCCTGCTCGGCGGCCAGATGGACCGGATGGAACCGGTCGGGGTCGGTATCGGGCAGATCGTGGATGTCGAACCCGGAGCTGAAGTCGTCGCCGGCGCCGCGGATGACCAGGACCAGCACCCGCGGGTCGGCGCTCAGCTCGGTGACGATGCGTTCCAGCTCGATCCACATCCCGATCGTCAGCGCATTGAATCGGCCCGGGTTGGCGATGGTGATCACCGCGATCCCGTCGCTGACGGCGTGCTCGATCACGGGTGGTCCTCCATCGATCCCGGCGGGGCGCCCCGAGTAGGACTCGAACCTACGACCGTCAGATTAGAAGGCTGCTGCTCTATCCGCTGAGCTATCGGGGCCGGGCGAACAGTGTATCGGGCGGTCCGCTCGGGACAGGTCACGTCCGGGGGTGGCTACCCGTGCCCCCGCTACTCTGGCCGCATGCATCTCGCGGCCGCCAACGAGCCTGACGTCAGCGACCCGCGGCTCCGGGCGGCGCTGCGGCGCAACGACCTGCCGACCCCGGCCGGGCCGGGCAGCTCCTGGATCAAGCGTTTCCTGAAGAACCCGTTCACCTGGGCGACGGTGCTGCTGCTCGGCTTCGAACTGCTCTGCATCGTGTTGATGTGGCAGGAACTGGTGCCGGACAAGCGGGTGCCCGGCGGCACCATGATCGGGCTCGGCACCGAGACCGTCCAGCAGACGTTGCCCTATGCGCTGATCACCGTCATCCCGCTGAGCCTGCTCTTCCTGTGGGCCGACCGCTTCCGGCCGCAGCGCTTCTGGGTCTGGCTGGTCACCTTCGGCTGGGGTGCCTGCGTGGCGACCTACTTCTCGATGCAGCTCAACACGATGGCCTCCGAACACCTGTCGATCCTCGGCAACGGCGACCCGGCCACCGCACCGCGCGCCGCCACCTTCGTCGCACCATTCGTCGAGGAGGCGATGAAGGCGACGATCCTGTTCTTCCTGGCGATCGCGATGCGCTACCGCTGGGTGAGCATGCTGTCCGGGATCACCCTGGCGGGACTGTGCGGTGCGGGGTTCGCGTTCACCGAGAACATCCTCTACTACACCCGAGCGGTGCGGGCGGCGTACGCCTATGGCGTCGATGATCAGATGGTGCTGCAGGAGATCTTCGTCCGTCGCGGCATCTTCACCTTCTTCGGGCACCCCCTGTTCACCTCGATGACCGGCATCGGTCTGGCGTTCGCGATGCGGTCCAAGAGCAAGCTGGTACGCGTGCTGGCGCCGGTCACCGGATTCCTCGCCGCGGCCCTGCTGCACATGCTGTTCAACGGCACCGCCTCCGCCGGGTTGTCCGAGCAGGCGCTGCTGATCCCGCTGCTGCTGGTGGCCTATCCGCTGGTGATCACGCTGGCGATCTTCACCGTGCGCGACTTCCTGCGGCAGCGTGGGCTGATCGGGGCGCGGCTGACCGACTACGCCCGGATGGGTTGGCTGAACGAGTCGGATGCCGAGTTCGCGCCGAAACCGCTGACCCGGATCCGGGTGCTCTGGCAGTCCCTGTGGGCCGGCCGGATCATCAGCACCTGGCGGATGCAGCGGGCGCTGACCGAGCTCGCCTACCTGCGCGACTCGATGGCCCGCGGGCTCGTCGACGACGGCGGACTGATCCGCGAGAAGGAGCTGTTGTTCCGCATCCGCTCGCTGCGGGACCGGGCGCTGGTCGCCCCGCTGCCGCGCACCGTCTACCCCTGGCAGCGCCGACGTCGGAGCACCGCGGGCTGGTCCGCACCCAGTTATCCCGGGCCCGCCGGGCTGGGCGGCAACTACCCGGCCCCTGCTCCACTACCGGCCCACGACGTACCGCTAGGATCTCGGGCGACTCAGTACTCGGCGGTCGATCCGCGTTGGAAGCCCCCGCCGGGATAGCCGCAACGACGCCCGGACAGGAGGCCCGATGTCGAGCGACCGCCCGAATCCCAGGTCCTTGCCGGATTCCCTGGCCGGCCTGCGCGACACCCTGGCGGCCGTCGACCTGCCGTTGCAGCTGCCGGCCGCCGCGGACCAACGGCGGGCCGCGGGCGAGATGGCCGCCCAGCTCGACGACTACATCCTGCCGCGCCTGGCCACCATCGACGCACCGCTGCTGGCCGTCGTCGGTGGGTCCACCGGTGCGGGCAAGTCGACCCTGGTCAACTCGCTCGTCGGCCGGGTGGTCTCCCGGCCCGGGGTGATCCGGCCGACCACCAGGGCGCCGGTGCTGATCTTCCATCCGCGCGACGCGCACTGGTTCGAGGACGACCGGATCCTGCCCGGGCTGGCGCGGACCACCGGCCAGTCCGACGATCAGCGCGAGCTGCAGCTGGTCAGCGATGACACCATCCCGCCGGGGTTGGCGATCCTGGACGCGCCGGATGTGGATTCGGTGGTGGAGGAGAACCGGCGGTTGGCGGCCCAGCTGCTCGCCGCCGCCGATCTGTGGCTGTTCGTCACCTCGGCCGCCCGGTACGCCGATGCGGTGCCGTGGGAGTTCCTGCTGCACGCCGCCGACCGGTCCGCCGCGGTCGCCGTCGTGCTGGACCGGGTGCCCCCGGCCGCGATGGCCGACATCCCCAGCCACCTCGGCACCATGATGACCCAGCGTGGCCTGGGTGATTCGCCGCTGTTCGCGGTCCCGGAGACCTCGGTCGATGCCGAGGGGTTGCTGCCCGACTCGGCGGTCTCGCCGATCCGGACCTGGCTCGCCACCCTCGCCCACGACGCGGCCAGCCGGCAGGAGGTGGTGCACCAGACCCTCGATGGCGCCATCGGGGCGCTGCTCGCCCGCGGGCCCGGTGTGGTCGAGGCCTTGCAGGACCAGCAGGAGGTGCTCGCCCAGCTCCGCGAGGACGTCGACAAGGCGTACGCCGAGGGGGTGCGGGCGGTCTCGGTGCAGACCGCAGACGGCACGCTGCTGCGTGGTGAGGTGCTGACCCGGTGGCACGACTTCATCGGCACCGGTGAGCTCTTCCGCGCCCTGGACGAGAAGATCGGCTGGCTGCGGGACCGGGTGATGAACGTGCTCCGCGGTCGCCCACCGAGCGCGGAGAAGGTCCAGGTAGCCGTCGAGTCCGGACTGGAGGCCCTGCTCCGCGAGGAGGGCGACGCCGCGGCCGAACGCGCCGAGGCGGCCTGGGCGGCGAACCCGGCGGGCCGCGAGCTGCTGCGTACCAGCCGTGAGGACCTCACCCGGGCATCCCGCGACTATCCCAGCGAGGCCGCCCGCGCGGTCCGCGACTGGCAGGGTGCGGTGCTCGACCTGGTCGCCGATGAGGGGATGGGCAAACGGTCCCAGGCCCGCTTCCTGGCGATCGGGGTGAACACCATCGGGCTGGCGCTGATGATCGTGGTCTTCGCCCACACCGGTGGCCTCACCGGAGCCGAGATCGGCGTCGCCGGCGGGACCGCGGCGCTGGCGCAGCGGGTCCTGGAGGCCGTCTTCGGTGACGATGCGGTACGCCGACTCGCCAAGAAGGCGAAGGATGACCTGGACGCCCGCGTCTCGGCCCTGATGGCCCATGAGCTGGAGCGCTACCACCGGTTGCTCGACGCCGCGGCCCCCACCCAGGATCGCGCCGGTGAGCTGCGGGCCGCGCTGGAGCGGGTCCGGGCGGTCCGCGCCGGTGAGGAACCCGCCCAGCTCGAGGCGGCGCTGCCCGCCGGCCAGCACGAAGCGCGCGAACTGTCGACCGGTCGCGAGCTCACGGACGAACCGGAGCGGGCCGCGCTCGAAGGTGGCCAGCCGGCACCGAGCTATCTCGAGCAGCACGGTGACCGGTCCGCCGATGAGGTGCTGGAGGCCGAGATCGTGGAGGACCACGATGGCACGCGCTGACGACCTGGGTGCTCGGCTGCGCGCCCTCCGCGACGCCAGCGACCACGCCCGCGGCCGGGTCGACGACGAGGTCGTCGACCAGGCCGCGGCCGTGGTCACCCGGGCCGGCCGCCGACTCGAGCTGGCCGGCGACACCACCGTGATCGCCCTCGGTGGCGCCACCGGATCGGGCAAGTCCTCCACGTTCAACGCGCTCTCCGGCACCGAGCTCGCCGTCGCCGGCGTCCGTCGCCCGACCACCAGCAAGGCCATGGCCGCCTCCTTCGGTGACACCTCCGCCGAGGATCTCCTCGACTGGCTCGACATCCGCACCCGACACCAGGTCAGCGAATCGGCCCCGGACCGGGCCATCGCCCCGGCGGGCGCGACCAGCACCACCGCGACCGCCGAACTGGAATCCTCCCGGCCCCGCGGTCGGTCGCTGCTGCCCAGCCGGCGCGGCCGGCAGGGTGAGGCCGCCGATCGGCCGTTCGACCACCTGGTGCTGATCGATCTGCCCGACCACGACTCCACCGAGGCCGCCCACCGGCAGGAGGTGGATCGGTTGGTCGAGCTGGTGGACATGCTGATCTGGGTCGTCGACCCGCAGAAATATGCGGACGCCGCCCTGCACGACGGCTATCTGAAACCGCTGGCGCACCACGCCTCGGTGATGATGGTGGTGCTCAACCAGATCGACCGGCTCGATGACGCCGCCCGGAACCGTTGCCTCAGCGATCTGCGCCGCCTGCTCGACTCCGAGGGACTGGAGCAGACCGAGATCGCAGCCGTCAGCGCCCAGACCGGGGAGGGGATCGCCGAGCTGCGCCGCCGGATCCAGGCCCGGGTCGCCGACAAGCGGGCCGCCGCCGACCGGCTGGGCGCGGACGTCCGCCGGGCCGCGGATCGGCTCGCCGAGGCCTCCGGCACCGAACCCGCGGAACCGATCACCAGGGGATCGGCGCGCCGGTTGAACCAGGCCATGGCCGCCGCGGCGGGCGTGGACACCGTCGCCGAGGCCGTCGGCGGCGCCTGGCGGCACCGCGGCGGTCTCGCCACCGGCTGGCCGGTGCTGTCCTGGCTGGGCAGATTCCGGCCCGACCCGCTGCGCCGGCTGCATCTGGACCGCTGGGGCGTCGGCAAGCGCGGCAAGGAGATCGATCCGGCCCGCGTGTCGCGCACCTCGCTGCCCGCCACCACCTCGGTGCAGCAGGCACGGGTCGATTCCGCGGTCCGTGACCTGGCCGACGAGGCCGCCGGCGGCCTCACCCGCGGCTGGGCCACCTCGGTCCGCGCCGCCGCGCGTACCCATTCCGACAAGCTCTCCGACCGGTTGGACCGCGCCGTCGCCACCACCGACCTGGAGCTGGACCGCAACCGTGGTTGGTGGAAGGCGGTCACGGTGCTGCAGTGGCTGCTGGTCGCGGTGATGGCGGCCGGGTTGCTCTGGCTCGGTGTCGCCTTCGTGATGCTCTATCTGCAGCTGCCGCCGTTGCCGGAGGTGCGGTGGTGGGGACTGCCCGCGCCCACGGTGCTGCTGGTCGGCGGTATCGGTGCGGGACTGCTGGTCGCCCTGTTGGCCCGGATCGGGGTGCTCGTCGGTGCCCGACGCAAGGAACGGCGAGCCCGCTCGGCGCTGATGACCGCTGTCGGCGAGGTCACCCGGGAGCTGGTCATCGATCCTGTGAACGCCGAACTCGACCGTTACGAATCCGTGCGCGAGGCCCTGCAGCGCGCCCGGCGCTGAGCTCAGGCGGCCACCTCCCTGGTGTGCTCCTGCTCCTCGGGCTCGGCCGCGCCGTCGCTGACCGGTTCGTGCCCCACGACCTCGGTCGGCCCGTCCAGATCGGCCGCTTCACGCTCGGCCGGTGGCACGTCTTTCATCACCCGTTTGAACACGGTCGCACCCCAGGTCAGATCGTGCCCCACCGCCTGCGCCTCGAGCACGGTGCGCTCCCGGGTGCCGCCGGACTGGTCCTGCCAGCTCTCGGTGCGCAACCGGCCGGTCACCACCACGGGCTGCCCCTTGCGCAGGCTCATCGAGACATGTTCGGCGAGCTGGCGGTAGCAGCGCACACTCACCCAGGTGGTGGGACCGTCGACCCAGTGCCCCTCCCGCTGGAAGCGTGAGGTGTTGGCCATCCGGAAGCTGACATAGGGGACCCCCTGGCGGGTCGTCCGTTCCTCGACGTCGGTGCCGAGGCGACCGGTCATGCTGACGATCGGCTCCATGGTGTGCATCCTTTCTCGGGTCCTGCACGAGTCCTTTCCGCACCATGGCGCCCCAGCACCCGAATCGTGCACCCCCGGCGTACCGCCTGTGGACAACACTTCGAACCGCCCCGAGCTGTGGACAACACCGGCACTGGTTTCCGTGCCGCTCGGTCCGCCAATCTCTTGCGGTCGATCGCACGTGTTTCGGCGCTCGAACTGTGCATAACCCCTGACATCTTCGGAAACCGGTTGCACGTAAAAACGTATATACGTAGTATCGGACCATGGAGCTTGAAGAGCGCGTGGCCGCCCTCGAGGCGGCGGTGGCCCGATTGACCGGAACCGGGTCCGCGGCGGCGACCGATTCCCGTCCCGCGGCCGAGTCCACCGATCCCAACCCGGACAGGGATTCCGACTTCTGGTACCTGGAGGAGCTGGAGCGTCGGGAACCCGAGGGTGCGGTCGCGTTCACCGGGTCGGTCGAGGTGCCGGAGCGGGGACCGGTTCGCTGGCAATACGGATCGACGTCCGAACGGCTCGCCGAGGCCGACTGGTCGGCGTACGCCACCCAGCTCGATGCCCTCGGCCACCCGGTCCGGCTCACCCTGCTGCAGCTGATCCACTCCGGGGTCCGCTCCACCGCCGAGCTGGCCGCCCAGGAGGGCCTCGGCACCACCGGCCAGCTGCACCACCACCTGCGGGTGCTGATCAACGCCGGCTGGCTCGCCTCCACCGGCCGCGGTCACTACGAGATCCCGGCCACCCGGGTGATCCCGCTGCTCGCGATCGTCCTCGCCGCCCGGCCCACCTGAGAAGGAGCTTCCGATGCCCGTCCTGGCCACCGCACTATCCCCACCCACCGAGACCACGGGCACCCCGCAGAGCGCCCGCCGGTTCCCACTGACCCTGCTCATCGGCGCGATCGTCGGCGGCCTGCTCGGTCTGTTGATCGCCCCCGGTGCCGCCGACCCCGGACGGTGGCGCGGCGACCCCACCCTCAGCACCCGGCTCACCGACGCACTGCGCGCCGAGCGCGGGATCTATTCGATGAGTGTCGCCGAACTGGACCGCGGCACCGTCCGCAGCGCCGACCTCGGTCCCGTGGGTCAGCGCCACGAGCTCGGCTCGATCACCAAGACCTTCACCGGCCAACTGTTCGCCGACGCCATCACCCGCGGCGAGGTGCGCCCCGACGACCGGCTCGCGAGCCGGCTGCCCGAGCTCGTCGGGACCCCGGTCGGCGACGTCACCCTGGCCGAACTCGCCAGCCACCGCGGGGGCGTACCCCCGCTGATTCCGGCCGAACTGCTCGCCGGTCTCGCCATGCCGTTCACCCTGAAGGACCCGTATTCGGCCAGCACCGCCGAGGTGATCCGCGCCGCGGGCCGGATCGAGCTGACCGATCGCGGCGGCTACGCGTACTCCAATCTCGGCGCCGCGCTGCTCGGCCACGCCCTGGCCCGCGCCGCGAACCAGCCCGACTGGCAGACCCTGGTCCGCCAGCGGTTGCTGCTGCCGCTGGGGATGACCGGCGTGGTCTTCGCCACCCGCCCCGACCTGGTACCGGCCGACGCCAGCATCGGCCGGACCACCAACGGCAACCGGCCCGAGCCGTGGACCGCCGAAGGGATGCTGCCGGCCGGGGTCTCCACCTATGTCACCGTCGACGATCTGACCCGCTACGCCCGCGCCCTGCTCGACGGCACCGCACCCGGGATGGCCGCCCTCGAGCCGCGCTGGCAGGCCAGCGGCGCCGACAACCGGATCGGCTACTTCTGGATCACCAGCAGCGAACCCGGTCGACCGGCGATCACCTGGCACAACGGCGGCACCGGGGGAGCGCGCACCTTCTTCGGGCTGGATCGTGCCAACCAGCGCGCGGTGGTCGTGCTCAACGACTCGACGGTCTCGGTCGACAGCCTCGGCGTCGGCCTGCTCACCGACAGCCCGGTGAAGGCCTCGCCGTTGCCGATCGTGGCGCTGGTGGTGCTGCTGCTCACGGCCGGCGCGATCGGTCTGCTGGCTTGGCGAGCGGTCCGCGCCCGATCCCGGCTACCGCTGCTCTCCGCGGCCATCGACAGTGCGTTGATGCTGTTCCTGGCCTGGCGGCTCGGCCCGTGGCAGCTGGTACCGGGTCTGCTCTGGACCGCGCTGGCCGGGGTCGCGCTGGCGGCCGTGCGCTGGGGCGTACGCCGGTGGGCGGGGTTGCCGTGGGTCGGGAAGAAGCGGATCGGCGAATGGCTCGCGCTCGGCATCAGCCTCGCCCTGCTCGGCGTACTCGCGGCGCTGATGCTGCGCTGAGCGTCCGACCCGACCACGGCGGTGGCATACTGTGACGCGGCCCAGATCCCGCTACCGCGAAGGTTGACAAACCCGATGCCAGAGTTCGTCTACACCATGCACAACGTCCGCAAGACGGCCGGTGACAAGGTGATCCTCGACAACGTGACGCTGTCCTTCTACGAGGGCGCCAAGATCGGGGTCGTCGGACCCAACGGAGCCGGCAAATCCACCCTGCTCAAGGTGATGGCCGGTCTCGAGCAGCCCGGCAACGGCGACGCCATGCTCGGCAAGGGCAAGACCGTCGGCATCCTGCTCCAGGAGCCGCCGCTGACCGAGGGCAAGACCGTCCTGGAGAACGTCCAGGAGGCCGCCGGGGAGATCAAGAAGAAGCTCGACCGGTTCAACGAGATCGGTGAGCTGATGGCCGACCCGGACGCCGACTTCGATGCGCTGATGGCCGAGATGGGCGACCTGCAGACCGACCTCGACGCGGCGAACGCCTGGGACCTGGATTCCCAGCTGGAGCAGGCGATGGACGCGCTGCGCTGCCCGCCCGGTGACGAGCTCGTCGACCACCTCTCCGGCGGTGAGCGACGCCGCGTCGCGCTCTGCAAGCTGCTGCTGCAGCAGCCCGACCTGCTGCTCCTCGACGAGCCCACCAACCACCTCGACGCCGAGAGCGTGAACTGGCTCGAGGGCCACCTGAAGAACTACCCGGGCGCGGTCCTGGCGGTGACCCACGATCGCTACTTCCTGGACAACGTCGCCGAGTGGATCTGCGAGATCGACCGCGGCCGGTTGCACCCCTACGAGGGCAACTACTCCACCTACCTCGACACCAAGCGCAAGCGGCTGCAGATCGAGGGCCAGAAGGACGCCAAGCGCGCCAAGATCCTGGAGAAGGAACTCGACTGGGTCCGCTCCAGCCCCAAGGCACGGCAGGCCAAGAACAAGGCCCGGCTCGCCCGCTACGAGGAGATGGCCGCCGAGGCCGAGCGGAACCGCAAGATCGATCCGTCGGAGATCAACATCCCGCCCGGCCCGCGGCTGGGCACCGATGTGCTCGAGGTGAAGAACCTGACCAAGGGCTTCGGCGACCGGGTGCTGATCGACGACCTGTCGTTCACCCTGCCGCGCTCGGGCATCGTCGGCATCATCGGCCCCAACGGCGTCGGCAAGTCCACACTGTTCAAGATGATCGTCGACGAGCAGGAACCCGACTCCGGCACCCTCGACCTCGGCAAGACCGTGTCGATCTCCTACGTCGACCAGGGCCGCGGCGGCCTGGACCCGAAGAAGAACGTCTGGGAAGTGGTCTCCGACGGGCTCGACTTCATCAAGGTCGCCAACTTCGAGATGGCCTCTCGCGCCTACGTCGCCTCCTTCGGCTTCAAGGGCCCGGACCAGCAGAAGCCGACCGGTGTGCTCTCCGGTGGTGAGCGGAACCGGTTGAACCTGGCGCTCACGCTGAAGATGGGCGGCAACCTGCTGCTGCTCGACGAGCCGACCAACGACCTGGACGTGGAAACCCTGCAGTCGTTGGAAGACGCGCTGCTCGAGTTCCCCGGCTGTGCCGTGGTGATCTCCCACGATCGCTGGTTCCTGGACCGCGTCGCCACCCACATCCTGGCCTGGGAGGGTGACGACGAGAACCAGGCCAAGTGGTACTGGTTCGAGGGCAACTTCGCCGACTACGAGAAGAACAAGATCGACCGGCTCGGTGCCGAGGCCGCCCGCCCGCACGCCACCACCCACCGTCGCCTCACCCGCGGCTGAGTCATGAACCGCGTCGTCGGTTACCGTCGGCTGGCGGCGGGTTCGTCGCTCCGGGTGATCGGTGGTGTGCTGCTGGGACTGGCCGGCCTGCTCGCCGTGCTGGTGGTCGTGGTGCTGATGGTCACCATCCCGATGGTCGTCACCGGGGTGGATTCCTCCATCGTCCGGAACGTCGTGGCCGGCGGTGCGGTGGTCGTGCTCTGCCCTCTGATCCTCGGGATCCTCATGCTGGTTGGGGTTTTCGACTCTCCGCTGCGCAAGATCTCGGCGCCCGACGGGGTCGCCTGGGTGCTGCAACCCGGCGGGGTGCTGGTGCGTACCGACCGCGGCGAGACACTGATTCCCTGGTCGGCGGCCCGCTTCGACCGGGTGCCGGTCGCCGGCCTTCCGGGGGTACGCCTCAGCGGCCCCGGCGTCGAGGTCGCCTACCCCGAGCCGGGGCTCACTCACAATCTGGGCCAATTGGTGGGCCTGGCCGCCCAGTACGCGAACGAGCGTCCGCTCCGCTGAGCCGGGGCCGATCGAACACCCGATGGAGCTGGTCGTCGAATACCGCAACGGCGCCATGCGGCGACGGGTCCGGCGGATCGAGCGGCTGACCGGGTCGCTGGCCGGCGTGATCGCGCTCGTCGGCGGCGCGCTGGTGCTGTTGAACCTCGACCGGCTGCCCGGATCCCGTTATCTGGTGACGATCGCGGTGTTGAGTCCGGTACTGGCGGTGTGCTGCGTGCTGCTGCTGGCCGGGCTGCTGACCCCCGCGTACGCCCGGGTCACCGCCCCCGAGGGGATCGCCTGGCGACTGCGCCGCGACGGGGTGGTGATCAACCGGCCCGCGGGGCCGGTCCGGATCCCCTGGGACCGGGTCCGCATCGACTCGGTCCTGGTCCGGGGCGTACCGGTGCTGCAGCTCGGTGGGGACGGTGTCGAGACGGCCTATCCGGAGGAGTTCCTCAGCCACGACGAAGCGCAGATCATGCACTACGCACGCAGATACTCAGCCAAGCACCGGCCGCGCTGAATCCGCCAACAACTCCGCCAGGGTGATCGCCCGCCGGCCCTCCAGCTGCTCCAACTGCAGTCGGCAGGAGAAGCCGTCGGCGAGCACCACCGCGTCCGGGCCAGCGGCCCGCACCGCCGGCAGCAGATCGTGCTCGGCGACCTTCACCGACACCTCGTAGTGCCCCTCCTCGACGCCGAAGTTTCCTGCCAGGCCACAGCATCCGCCGACCGTGGTGACCTCGGCACCGGTGCGGGCCAGCAGCGCCTGGTCGGTCTGCCAGCCGAGCACCGAGGCATGGTGGCAGTGCGGCTGCGCCACCAGGCGTACGCCACTGAGGTCCGGTGCCTGCCACTCGGGTGAGCGGGTCAACACCTCGGCCAGGGTGAGGATTCCGGCCGCCACCTCCGGCACCCGCGGGTCGTCGGGCAGCAGCTCCAGGGCGTCGGTGCGCCACACCGCGGTGCAGGACGGTTCCACCCCGATCACCGGAGTGCCGGCGGCGATGATCGGATGCAGCACCTCCAACGCGGCCCGCAACTGCCGGCGCGCACCCTCGCGCTGGCCGGTGCTGATCCAGGTCAGCCCGCAGCAGGCGTTGCGTTCGACCAGCTGCGGGGCCCAGCCGGCCGCCACCAACACCTCGAGCAGCGGTTCCAACCCGGTCCCGTCGAAGCAGTCGCTGAACGAGTCCACCCAGACCGCGATCGGCCGGCCGCTGGTCGCCGGCCGCGGGGTGCGCCGCCGGGCCGACCCGGAGGCGAACTGCGGCAGCTCCCGCCGGGTGTCGACACCGGCCGATTTCTTCAGCAGTGTGGAGATCCCGGGTAACCGGCCGGCCAGGTTGACCACCGGCGCCAGGCGGCTGGCGGTGATCAGCCGGCCCCAGCGCGGCAACCAGCCGAGCGCATAGTGGGACCGGGGTCGCAGCTTGCCGGCGTAGGCCTTGTCGGTGACCACCGACTTGTAGCTGGCCATGTCGATGCCGGTCGGGCAGTCGCGATAGCAACCCTTGCAGGACAGGCAGAGATCGAGCGCGTCGTGCACGGCGGGGGAGTCCCAGCCGTGCACCAGGGAGCCGTTGGTCAGCTCCTGCAGCACCCGGGCCCGGCCGCGGGTGGAGTCCTTCTCCTCGCCGGTGGCCAGATAGGAGGGGCACATCACCCCGCCCGAGGCGGTCGTGTCGGCGATGCACTTGCCGACACCGGAGCACTGGTGCACCGCCTCCACCAGCTCGGGATCCCTGCGCAGCAAGGGTGTTCCGAGCAGCTGCGGGACCCGCAGGTCCGCGATCAGCGGCCGCGGATCGACCAGCACCCCGGGGTTGAGCACGTTGTCGGGGTCGAAGATCTGCTTCACCTTGCCCATCAGCGCCAGGGCCTGGGCGGAGTACATCTTCGGCAGCAGTGCGGAGCGGGCCCGGCCGTCACCGTGCTCACCCGACATCGACCCGCCGTAACCGGCGACCAGCTCGGCGGCCTCGGTGACGAACGCGCGGTAGGCGTCCGCACCACCCTCGCGGTCCAGCGGGAAGTCGATCCGGCAGTGCACGCAGCCGTCGCCGAAGTGACCGTAGGGCAGGCCGTGCACCTGGTGCTTGCGCAGCAGCGCATCGAAGTCGCGCAGGTAGTCCCCGAGCCGCTCCGGCGGGACCGCCGCATCCTCCCAGCCACCGTAGGCCGGGCGCTCCAGCGACACCCCGGCCAGCCCGGCGCCGTCCTCGCGGATCTTCCACAGGGCAAGGGCCTGCGCCGGATCGGCGACCACGAACCCATCGATCGCATGGGCGTCGGCGAGCAACGCCTCGGCCCGGGTCAGCAACCGGTCCGGATCGTCGTCGACGAGCTCGACCAGCATCCACCCGTCGCCCTCGGGCAGCGTGGGCACCGCACCCGGTCCTTTGGCCCGGGCGACCACGTTCACGATCCGCCGGTCCAATCCCTCGGCCGCGGTCGGGGAGTGCCGGCCCAGGACCACCGCGTCGTCCCCGGCGTCGGCCATGGTGGGATAACCGAGCGCGACCAGCGCCTTGTGCGGGGCGTCCGCGACCAGGCGTACGGTGATCTCGGTGAGCACCGCCAGGGTGCCCTCGGTGCCGGCCAGGAAGCGGGCCACGTCGAAACCGTTCTCCGGCAGCAGATGCTCCAGCGAATAGCCCGACACCTGCCGGCCGAAGCGGCCGAACTCGGTGCGGATCAGGGCCAGATTGTCGGCCACCAGCTCGCGCAGGGCGGCCAGGGTGGGTGAGTCCGGGGCCGGTTCGCCGGAGACCACCCGAAGCCGTTCTCCGTTGCCACACACGATATCCGCGGCCACCACGTTGTCGGCGGTGCGGCCGTAGCCCATCGCCCGCGGGCCGCAGGCGTTGTTGCCGACCATGCCGCCGATGGTGCACCGGGTGTGGGTCGAGGGGTCGGGTCCGAAGCGCAGCCCGTGCCGGGTGGCCTCCCGCTGCAGGACCGCATGCACGGTACCGGGTTCGACGGTCGCGGTGCGGGCTGCCCGGTCGATCGAGAGCACCCGGTTGAGGTGTCGCCTGGTGTCCATCACCACGCCCGGGCCGACGGCATTGCCCGCACAACTGGTGCCGGCGCCGCGGGTGGTCAGCGGCGTACCGGAACGGCGGGACAGGTCCACCAGGGCGAGCAGGTCCGCGGTGCTCCGCGGGTACGCCACCGCCTCCGGGACCACCCGGTAGAGGCTGGCGTCGGAGGAGTAGAGCGCCCGGGCCAGGGTCGAGGTGTCGAGCTCCCCGGCGTACCCGGGCTCATCGACGACTCGTGCGAACTCCGCGGAGGACTGTGCCATGGACCCATCCTGCCAAGGCCGGCACCGGGTCCGCGCACCCGACCGGTATCAGGACGCGCCCCTGACAGATTCCTCGTTGATCACCGCGTTGGTGGTGCGGATGAACAGCACCAGCCAGGCGAAGCAACCGAGCGCGATGACCAGCTCCGCACCGGTCCAGGAGAAGGAGTGGAACAGGAACAGCAGCACCGAGACGATCGGCACCGCGAGCAGCGCCAGGGAGGCGAGCCGGAAGGAGGCCGGCAGCCCCGGGATGGCGCGCGGCGCGATCACCATCAGCGCCGCGATCGACAGCATCATGGTGAACGCGAACGCCATGTGGATCGGTTCGTACCAGTCGTAGGGGAAGAAGCCGGTCAGCGCGCAGCAGGCGCCGGCAACGATCAACAGGGTCCGCACGATGGTGGTCCGGCCGCCGGCCGTCGCCGGCGCACGGCTCAGGTCGTTGGTGAGCCGGTCGGCCAGGGTGATCAGCACCAACCCGGCCACGATCAGCGTGCCGTTGAAGGTCAACCCGCTGGTGCCGCCGCCGCCCAGATAGCTGAAGTGGTGGATCCACCAGTCCGGATCGGGCGCGGTCAGCATCGCGGTGAACACCCCGCCCACCATCAGCATGGTCAGCAGGGTCGCCAGGTGCATGGTGCTGCCGTCGGCACCCGACAGGCTGCTCGCGTACCCGGCCAGCATCGCCGCGACCCCGACCAGCGCCGCCGAATGCGGCAACGGCAGCGTCAACCCGCGGAAGGACATGGCCAGCAGGGTGAACACTCCCAACGTCGCGAACAGGGTGATCGCCAGATGGGTGAGCAGCAGACCGATCGCGGCCAGCACCCGTCGGAACACCGAACCGGCCCCGCGCGCCGGCGTCCGGCCGCGACTCTGCCAGAGCGCATGCAGCGACCAGCCGTAGGAGGCCGCGGTCGCCACCAGACAACAGAGGATGGCGACGACACCGATGGACAGATCCCGGTCGAACATCGGCACGTCCTTGTTCCAGAACGCGATCAGGCCGACCAGCAGCCCGAGCACCCCGGAACCGCCGCCGGCCCACAACGCGCGCGACTCGACCAGGGGCGAGGGGGCGACTCGGTCCAGCGGCGCGGTGTCCGCAGGTGCCGGATCGATCGCCGTCGAACCGGTACCGGACGGCGGTACGGATGCCGCAGTCTCACGCTGCTCGATCTCCTCGGTCACGAGTGCCACCTTTCCGGTTCAGCCTCGGCAATTCTGCACCGTGTGTCAGGCTGGAGGCCATGAGTTCTGCTGACAAGCCGCTGCTGGTGCTCGCGCACGGCAGTCTGGCGACCGGTGCGCACATGGAGCGCGTCGGTGCGGCGGTGGCGGATCTGGTGGATGTCGTGGCCCCGGATCTGCCCGGGCACGCCACCCGGTCGGCCGAGCCCTATTCGCTGCCCGAGTCGGTAGCGGTGATGGAGGAGATCATCGACGCGGCGGGCGAGCGGCCGGTGCTGCTCGGTGGGCACTCGCTCGGCGGATTCGCCGCGCTCACCTGTGCGGCCCGCCGGCCGGAGCGCCCGGCCGGGCTGCTGCTGATGGGTTGTGCGGTGGAGCCGCGGGGTGCCGGGGCGGTCGCCTACCAGGCCGCCGGGCGGTTGTACGACGCGTTCGGCGCCCGTTGGAATCGGGTACGCCGGCTCCCGCACAATCCGCTGGCACCGGTCTGGGGACAGGTGATCTCGACCTGCGGATCGCACCAGCTGGCCGAGCTCGACTGCCCGGTGCTGATCCTGGGCGGTGCGCTGGATCAACTGCACCTCGGCGCCCGCCAGTTCGCCCGGGCCACCCCGAACAGCCGGGTGGTCACCGCCCGGGGCCGCTCACACGCCTGGCCGAACCTGCGCCCCGACGAGGTCGGCGCCCAGATCCGTCACTGGCTGCTCACCGACGTGCTCCGCGAGCCCACGTTCATCGAGTAGCAACCCATGCGGGGCGTTTTCCACGCTCATCGAGTAGCAACCCATGCGGAGCGAAGCGGAGCAATGGGTTGCGTGTCGAGATGAGCGCCGGCGTACGCTCTCGCCGAGCATCGAGATGGGATGGGAAGGGGTTCATCTCGACACGGTCGCTGCGCGACCTACTCGATGAACGTACCGGCGGTCGCTGCGCGACCTAGTCGATGAACGTACGGGTCGATGAACGTACCGGGGTTCAGTCGGCGTCGAGAACGGCGCGGAAGGCGCGGCCGAGGGCCTCGAAGTCCTCGGGGGCGACGACATCGACGAAGGCCCGGCGGACCTCGGTGACATGGTTGGGCGCGGCCCGCTCCAACAGCGCGTACCCGGCGTCGGTGAGCCGCGCCAGGACGCCGCGGCGATCGTCGGGGCAGGCCTCGCGGAGCACCAGGCCGGCCTTCTCCATCCGCGCGATGGTGTGGGTGAGCCGGGAGCGGGACTGGTGCACCAGGCTCGCCAGTTCGCTCATCCGCAGCTGCCGGTTGGGGGCCTCCTCGAGCGAGACCAGGATCTCGTACTCGCCGATGTCGATCCCGAACCGGCGCAGATCCGCGTCCAGGCGTTCGGTGATCCGGGCCACCCCGAGCAGATAGGTACGCCAGATCTGCTGCTGCTGGTCATCGAGCCAGGGGGCGGTCACGGTCTCGGTCATGCCCCGATGATACCCATTGGATTCAATCCTCAACAATCGAAGTTTTGATTACTCGGGCGGAACCGGGTCGGGCTGGGCAAGCGACCTACTTGTCAGTAACATGACCGCGCGTAAGAGAACTGTAAGGAATCCGACCGACGATCGACCGTGCGCCACGGCCGACCAGTAGGATCAACGGCCACGGAGGCCGGGGGTGCCCTCCGGCCAACTCGACTGGAGGGACCATGAGCAACACCCGCGAACAGACCACCGCCGAGATCAGTCCGGAGGTCCAGGCCCAACTGGACGACCGGGCCCCGTCGATGGGCGAGATGTTGCGTCGGCGCATCGCCAGCGACCCGCAGCGCACGGCCTTCCTCTACCCGGATGCCCAGGAGAACTGGCAGCCGCTGACCTGGCAGCAGGCCGGGGAGATCATCCACGACCTGGCGGCCGGTCTGCTGGCCGTCGGACTCGAACCCGAGGGTCGGGTCGCGCTGGCCTCCACCACCCGGGTCGAGTGGATCCTGGCCGACCTGGCGGTGATGTGCGCCGGCGGCGCCACCACGACGGTCTATCCGACCACCAAGCACGATGACGTCAGCTACATCATGGGTGACTCCGGCTCGCGGGTCGCGATCGTCGAGGACACCGAGCAGCTGGAGAAGCTCGCCCAGAACCAGGACGTCTACACCAACCTGCTCGCGGTGGTGCTGATCGACGGCGACTCCAGCGATGACAAGGTGCACAGCTGGCAGGAGTTCCGCGAGCTCGGTCAGGCGTACCGGAATCAGAATCCGGATGCCGTCGAGCGCGCCATCGCGGGCACCGGCCCGGACACCCTGTCCACCCTGATCTACACCTCCGGCACCACCGGCCGGCCCAAGGGCGTCCGCCTGACCCACGACGCCTGGTGCTATCTGGGCCGCTCGGTGCAGCTGTTCGACCTGGCCACCTACGACGACCTGCAGTACCTGTGGCTGCCGCTGTCGCACGTCTTCGGCAAGGCGCTGATCGCGATCCAGGTGCAGATCGGTTTCCAGACCGCCGTGGACGGGCGGATCGACAAGATCGTCGACGGACTCGGCACGATCAAGCCGACCTTCATGTGCGGTGCGCCGCGGATCTTCGAGAAGGTGCGCGCCAAGGTGATGATGGGCACCGCCACCGGTCTGAAGGCGAAGATCGCCCGGTGGGCCTTCCAGGTCGGCAAGAAGACCATTCCCTACCGGCTGGAGAACCGCCCGCTGCCGCGGGGGCTGGCGACCCAGTACGCGCTGGCCGACAAGCTGGTGTTCAGCAAGCTCAAGGAACGGCTGGGTGGCAACCTGCGCTTCATGATCTCGGGGTCGGCGAAGCTGAACTCCCAGGTGCAGCAGTGGTTCTACGCCGCCGGCATCCTGATCGTCGAGGGTTACGGGATGACCGAGTCCTCGGCCGTCACCTGCGTCAACGACCCGCGGCTGCCGAAGCTCGGTACCGTCGGCACCCCGATCCCCGGGACCAGGCTGAAGATCGCCGAGGACGGCGAGGTGCTGATCGCGGGCCCGGCGGTGATGCGCGGTTACCACAATCTGCCCGAGCAGACCGCCGAGACGCTCACCCCCGACGGCTGGTTGCGTACCGGTGACATCGGTGAGATCGACGAGGGCGACCGACTGAAGATCACCGACCGGAAGAAGGACCTGATCAAGACCTCCGGCGGAAAGTATGTGGCACCGCAGAAGGTCGAGGGCGCACTCGTCGCGAACTGTCCCTACATCTCGCAGGTGATCGTGCACGGGGAGAACCGCAAGTACATCTCCGCGCTCATCTCCTTGGATCCCGAGGCGCTGGAGGGTTGGGCGCAGAGCCAGGACGACAGCCGGCTCAAGGGCATGGGGTACGCCGAACTGGTCCGCAGCCCCGAGGTCGAGAAGATGATCTCCGGCTATGTGGACCAGGGCAACGCCCGGCTGGAACGCTGGGAGACTGTGAAGCGGTTCCGGATCCTCGACCAGGAACTGACGGTCGACGAGGGTGCGGTGACCCCGAGCCTGAAGATCCGCCGCGGTGCGGTGGAGAACAAGTACGCCGACTGGTTCGACTCCATGTATGACAAGGAGGACTGACGTTGCCCCATGTCGTCGACATCCCCACCCGGTGGGGAGACATGGACGCCCAGGCACACCTGAACAATGCGGTCTACGTGGACTTCCTGCAGGACGCCCGCGTCGACTTCCTGCACTCCGCGTCCTTCGGCCATCTCCTCGGTGATGAGGACGATCCCGATCATGCCGGGAACGCGATCCTGGTGGTCGGCCATCGGGTGGAATACCTGCGTCCGGTGGTGCACGGACAGGCCGTCCGGGTACGCCTGTGGGTCGAGTCGGTGGGCGCGGCGCGGTTCGTGATCGCCTACGAGGTGACCGCCGATGACGAGGTGGCGGTCCGGGCCCGGACGGTGCTCTGCAACTTCGACCGGAACGCCCAGCAGATCCGGCGCTTCGACCCGGTCGCCAGGGCCGCGTTCGTCGACGCGGTGGAGTCGGGTGAACCGCTGCGTGAACTGCCCGCAGTGCCGGAATTCGTTGCGGACAAGGCATTCCGTACGCCGCTGAAGGTGCGTTGGTCCGATGTTGACCGGTACGGGCACGTCAACAACGTCCGCTACTACGACTACGCCCAGGAGGCCCGGATCGAGATGATGCGTCGTCTCGGCGACGGTCTCGAGGTCAGCGACAGCTCCTCGGACTCCCTGTGGCTGTTGGTCCGTCAGGACGTCGACTATCTCGGCCAGTTGAAGTTCCGCACCGAACCCTATTCGGCGCTCACCGTCGTCGAGCGGATCGGTGGGAGCTCCATCACCATGCAGGTGCGGATGATGGATGAGGAGACCGGCATGGTCTTCGCCAACGCCCGGACCGTGCTGGTGCACGCCGACGCCAAGGGTCGCCCCGCCCCGCTCAGCGACACCGCCCGCAAGGCCCTGGAACCCCATCTCCTCGACCCCGCTTGACGTTCATCGAGTAGCAACCCATGAAGAGCGGAGCCTCCCCACCCGTTCATCGAGTAACAACCCATGCGGAGCGAAGCGGAGCAATGGGTTGCGTGTCGAGATGACCCCTCCAGGCGGGGCTCATCTCGACACGGTCGCTGCGCGACCTGCTCGATGAGCGTGTTGGGCCGGTCGCTGCGCGACCTGCTCGATGAGCGTGCGGGTCAGACCTTCAGCCAGACCGCCTCATCGGTACCGAGCTTGCCGCTGGCGGCCTCACCACTGTGCACCAGCACCTCGGCACCCTCGGGCAGGGCCACGGGCGCCCCGAAGTTCACCATGCAACGGAATCCGGGCTCCCGGTCGAAGCCGAGCAGGTCGGCGTGCTCACCCTCGCGCCAGGTCAGATCACCGTCACCGAGGGCGGGATTGCGGCGCCGCTCGGCGAGTGCGGTCCGGTAGAGGTTCAGGTGGCTGCCCGGATCGTCGGTCTGGGCGGCGACGCTGAGGCTCGACCAGTGTGCCGGCTGCGGCAGCCACGGCGTACCCGACGGCCCGAAACCGAACGGGGACTGCGATCCCGACCACGGGATCGGCACCCGGCAGCCGTCGCGGCCCTTGACGGTGTGCCCGGACCGCTCCCAGGTCGGGTCCTGCAACACCTCGGCGGGCAGATCCTCGACCTCGTCGAGACCCAGTTCGTCACCCTGGTAGACGTAGCAACCGCCGGGCAGCGCGAGCTCCAGCAGCGCGGCCGCGCGGGCCCGCCGCCGGCCGAGGGCCAGATCGGTCTCGAACTGGGTGTAGTGCTGCCACTCCCGGCCGCGGTGCTCCGGTGCGACCCCGTCCCGCTCGAACCGGGACCCGGTCTCGGCCTTGCCGTAGCGGGTGGCGACCCGCGGGGTGTCGTGGTTGGAGAGCACCCAGGTGGCCGGTGCACCGACCTGCTGGTGGGCGCGCAGCGACCGGGTGATCACGTTGTGGAGCGACTCGGCGGACCACTCCGAGAGCAGGTGGTCGAAGTTGAAGGTGCTGTGCAGGCGGCCCGGTTCGACATAGCTGACCAGTCGCTCGACCGGTTCCAGATAGGCCTCGGAGACGAACACCCGCGCCCCCTGCTCGCTGTCGGCGTACTCGTCGGCGACCCCGCGCCAGCGGCGGTGGATCTGCTCGAGCTGCGGGTGCACGTCCCACAGCGGCGCGCCGGGGAACTTGTCCTTGCTGATCCCGAATCCGGTGTGCTTGTTCAGCGGCAGATCCGGCAGGCTGCCGTCCTTGGCCATCGAGTCGGCGACGTCGATGCGGAATCCGTCCACACCGCGGTCGAACCAGAACCGCAGGATGTCGTCGAATTCGTCGGCGACCTTGGGGTTGTCCCAGTTCCAGTCCGGTTGCTTCACATCGAACAGGTGCAGATAGAACTGCCCGGGATGGTTGTCGGAGTCCAGCACTCGCTGCCAGGTGGAGCCGCCGAACAACGCCTCCCAGTTGGTGGGCGGTTCGGAACCGGCATCGCCGCGGCCGTCGCGGAACCAGAAGAGCTCCCGCTCGGGCGAACCGGGTTCGGCGGCCAGCGCCTCGGCGAACCAGGGGTGCTCATCGGAACAGTGGTTCGGTACCAGGTCGATCAACACCCGCAGCCCGTGCTGGTGGGCCTTGGTGATCAGCTCATCGGCGTCGGCCAGATCGCCGAAGTCGGGGTGGATGTCGCGGTAGTCGGCGACGTCGTAGCCACCGTCGGCGAGCGGGGAGGGATACCACGGCGAGATCCAGAGTGCGTCGATGCCGAGCTCGACCAGGTGGTCGAGCCGGTCGATGATGCCGCGCAGGTCACCGGTGCCGTCGCCGTTGGCGTCGGCGAAGGAGCGCGGGTAGATCTGGTAGACCACCGCACTGCGCCACCAGTCGGCGGCGCTCTGGTCCGGGGTCGCGGTCTGCTGGGTCATGGTCTTCCTCAAGCTGGGCGTCAGCGGACCGCACCATCATGCCCGACCACTTACCAATCTGTCAGTCTGTTTCGTGGAGCAGTCTGTGGACCGTCACCAGGTTGTCCCGGGCCAACTCCGGCCAGCGCTCCCAGTAGTAGTCGAGGGCCTGGCCGGCGACGAACAGTTTCCAGCCCCGGGCGCGCTGCCAGGTCGCCTCGTCGAGTCCGAGCCGGTTCCGGTACGCCGTCCTGGCCGCGGCGGGAAACTCCCAGATCGCCGCGTGCTCGGCGGTCGGGTTGCCCAGCCCGAGCACGCCGAAGTCGATCGCCGCGACCAGTCGACCCTCGCGTACCAGCAGGTTCGCCGCGCGCAGATCCCCGTGCAGCCAGCCGTCCGGCAGGACCGGGTCGTCGACCTCGAGGGCGGTACGCCACAGCGCGGCGACCGCGTCCAGGTCGAGGTCAGTGCCATCGAATACGCCGAGGGCGGCCCTGGCTCGGAGCCGGTCGATCGTTCCCCAGCCCTCTTCGGCGAACTCGTGCAGCCGCTTACCGCGATACCAGGCCAGCGACCCGGTGCGGGTGGCGCCCATGGTGTCGAGTGCATGCAGGTGCTGGACGAAGTCGGCGAGCCGGTCGCCGAAGTCGGCCCAGTCGGCGACGTTGTCCGCGGTCGGTTCCGCACCCTCGATCCACCGGTAGACCGACCAATCGAATGGGTAGCGCTCATCGGGCCGGCCGTGGAACACCGGTGCCGGGACCTCCAGCGGCAGGAGTGGACCGAGCCTGGGCAGCCAGGTCTGTTCCTTGGCCACATCCTCGGCGGTACCGGGGCGGCGGGGGAGCCGGACCAGCAGCTCGTCGCCGAGCCGGAACATCTGGTTGTCGGTACCGGCGCCGGCCGGGGTCAGCGGGAGGTCGGCCCACTGCGGAGCCTGCGTGGCCACCAGCCGACGGGCGTCCTCGGCGTCGAGGGCGGCCTCATCGGGGAACAGCGTCATGGGTCCCGATCCAACCGCTCCGATGCGAACCCGTCGACCGATTTTCCCCACGTTCATCGAGTAGTGGCCCGGCGCAGCGCAGCCTTTTCGTCCGTTCATCGAGTAGTGGCCCGGCGCAGCGGAGCCTTTTCGTCCGTTCATCGAGTAGTGGCCCGGCGTAGCGGAGCGGAGCCGGGCCACGTGTCGAGATGAACCCGTGGGCAGCGGCTCATCTCGACACGGTCGCTGCGCGACCTACTCGATGAGCGTGGGTACCGGTCGCTGCGCGACCTACTCGATGAGCGTGGGTCACGGTCGCTGCGCGACCTACTCGATGAGCGGATGGCAGACTCGCCCAATGGAGTTCGAGGCGGATGCGATCGTCGTCGGTGCCGGGATCGCGGGGCTGGTCGCGACCTATGAGCTGGTCCTGGCCGGCAAGCGGGTGCTGGTGCTGGACCAGGAGAACCGCAACAACCTGGGCGGGCAGGCGTACTGGTCGCTCGGTGGGATCTTCCTGGTCGACAGCCCCGAGCAGCGACGGATGGGAATCCGCGATTCGGCCGAGCTCGCCCTGCAGGACTGGCTCGGGTCGGCCCAGTTCGACCGGTTGGCCGACGAGGACGCCTGGGGATACGAATGGGCGCGGGCCTATGTGGAGTGGGCCGCGCACGGCAAGCGGGATTACCTGCACCGGTTGGGTTGGCGGGCGGTGCCGTTCGTCGGCTGGGCCGAGCGCGGCGACGGTTCAGCAAGCGGTCACGGCAACTCGGTACCGCGCTTCCACCTCACCTGGGGGACCGGACCCGGTGTCGTCGAACTCTTCGCCAAACCCGTGCTGGCGGCCGAGCGCACCGGGCTGGTGCGATTCGGCTTCCGGCACCGGGCGGACCAGCTGATCGTCGAGAACGGGGCGGTCGTCGGGGTCCGCGGTGGCGTACTGGCCGCGGACGACGCCGCCCGGGGTGTCGCCTCGAACCGTGCTGTGGCAGGAGAATTCGAGATCCGGGCACCGGCGGTGATCGTCACCTCCGGCGGTATCGGGCACAACCACGAGCTGATGCGGCGCAGCTGGCCCACCGAGCGGGTCGGCCCGTTCCCGTCGCATCTGATCTCGGGCGTACCCGCGCACGTCGACGGCCGGATGCTCGCGATCACCGAGGCCGCCGGCGGCCGGGTGGTCAACCGGGACCGGATGTGGGCCTACACCGAGGGCGTCCACAACTGGGAGCCGGTCTGGCCGAACCACGCGATCCGGATCCTGCCGGGACCGTCCTCGATGTGGTTCGACGCCACCGGTCGGCGACTGCGTGGCATGTCCGGGGTGCCGGGTGCGGACTCGATCGGCGCGATGACCCAGATCCTGGCCACCGGGCACGACTACTCCTGGTTCATCCTCACCCAGTCGATCATCGAGAAGGAGTTCGCGCTCTCCGGATCGGAGCAGAACCCCGACCTCACCGGCCGCGACCTCGGTTACCTGATCCGCACCCGGCTGGGCGGCGGAGCACCGGCACCGGTGGCCGCCTTCATGGAGCACGGTGACGACTTCATGGTCGCCGACACCCTGCCCGAACTGGTCCGGGGGATGAACGCGATCAGCCCGGGCCCGGACCTGGAGCTCGCCACGATCGAGTCTCAGATCACCGCCAGGGACCGCGAGCTCGACAACTCCTTCACCAAGGACGTCCAGGTGATGGCCATCCACAACGCCCGTCGCTCGCGGACCGACAGGCTGATCCGGGTCGCGAAACCGCACCGGATCCTCGATCCGGCGCACGGCCCGCTGATCGGCGTACGCCTGAACATCCTGTCCCGCAAGACATTGGGCGGGCTGCAGACCAACCTCGACTCGCAGGTGCTGGACGGCCAGGGGCGGCCGATCCCCGGGTTGTACGCCGCCGGCGAGGTCGCCGGCTTCGGCGGCGGGGGAGTGCACGGACACAATGCCCTGGAGGGCACCTTCCTCGGCGGCTGCATCTTCTCCGGCCGGGCCGCCGGTCGTGCCCTCGGCCTCACCGACGTTGGCTGAGCGAGCGAGGAACGAGCGAGACGAAACCACCAGACGGTCATCGAGTAGCTGGCCCGGCGCAGCGGAGCGGAGCTGGGGCAGCGTGTCGAGATGACCTCGGCACCGCCAGCCCGCTCAGCCCAACTCGTCGGGGGTGTTCCGCATCGAGTCCGCGGCGCGGACCAGATAGGTCCAGAAGATCGCGTCCTGTTCCGGGGTCAGTGCGACATCGTCGAGGGCGCCGCGCATGTGCTTCAGCCAGGTGTCGCGCTCGGCGCTGGTGATCCGGAACGGGAAGTGCCGCATCCGCAACCGCGGGTGCCCACGCTGCTCGGAATAAGTGGTCGGGCCGCCCCAGTACTGCTCGAAGAACATCCGCAGCCGCTCCTCGGCCGGACCGAGATCCTCCTCGGGATAGATCGCCTTGAACTCGGCGTCCTCGGCGACCCGGGCATAGAAACCGCGGACCAGCTTCACGAAGGTGTCGTGGCCACCCACCGCGTCGTAGAAGGTCGTCGGGGCGTTCGGTTGCTCGGCACTCACCCCCGCATCCTACGTCGTGTGCCGCGTGGTTAGCCTTGGCAGGGAACAGGAGGGTCAGTCAATGAACGACCAGAGCAACAAGTACGAGTACCTGATCATCGGGGCCGGAGTGGCCGCCGCCAACGCCGCGCAGGGCATCCGCGCGGTCGACTCGGACGGCAGCATCGGAATCCTTGGTGCGGAAGGCGATCCGCCGGTCTATCGACCTGACCTGTCGAAGACCCTCTGGCTGAACAAGGACGCCAGCCTGGACAACTCCGAACTCCTCGGCGACACCAAGGGCGTCGACCTGCGTACCGGTGTCGATGTCGAGCGGATCGAACCGGATCAGCACCAGGTGACCCTCGCCGACGGTTCCCAGGTCGGCTACGACAAGTTGCTGATCGCCAGCGGTTCCCAGCCGATCACCACCTCGCTGCCGGCCGGCCCGCGGGTCGTCTACTACCGCACCGTCGCCGACTACCGCGAGCTGCGGGAGCTGGCCAAGCCGGGCAGCCACATCGTGGTCGTCGGCGGTGGCTACATCGGCTCCGAGATGGCCTCCGCGCTGGCCCAGAACGAGGTCAAGGTGA
This sequence comes from Enemella evansiae, assembly GCF_002250705.1. Taxonomy (GTDB): domain Bacteria; phylum Actinomycetota; class Actinomycetes; order Propionibacteriales; family Propionibacteriaceae; genus Enemella; species Enemella evansiae. The sequence goes on along the minus strand of NZ_NMVP01000034.1, from coordinate 135,549 downwards.
CGATGGTCGTCGAGGGCGGCATCGTGCAGGCGTCGATGCTCCCGCCGGATCTGGCCACGGTGGTCACCAAGGCCTTCATCGATCACGGCGTACAGATCGTCGACGGCCTGCTCGCCGGCGGTACGGCGACCGCTGACGGCGTACGCCTGGAACTGAAGGACGGGCAGACCCTCGAGGCCGACGCCGCGGTGATCGGGATCGGGGTGAAACCGCGGGTCCAGCTCGCCGAGCAGGCCGGGCTGAAGGTGGACAACGGGATCGTGGTGGACGCCGAGCTGCGGACCAGCGCCCCCGACGTCTACGCCGCCGGTGACGTCGCCAACTATCCGGACAGACTGCTCGGCCGGCGCCGGGTCGAGCACGTCGACAATGCCGAGAAGATGGGCGAGACCGCCGGGCAGAACATGGCCGGGAAGGACGAGGCCTACCAGAACACGCCGTTCTTCTGGTCGGATCTGTTCGACTACGGCTACGAGGCCGTCGGCGAGACCTCGACGAAGCACACGATGGTCGAGGACTGGAAGGACGAGAGCCTGGACACCGGTGTCGTCTACTACCTCGACGGTGGTTCGGTACGCGGGGTGCTGCTCTGGAACGTCTGGGACAGCGTGCCCAAGGCCCTCGAGGTGATCGAGCAGACCGCCGACGACCCCGTCACCGACCCCGACTCCCTGAAGGGCCGCATCCCCCTCGGCTGACCGTTCATCGAGTAGGTCGCGCAGCGACCTACTCGATGAACGTGGGTGGTGGGGTTCATCTCGACACGCCGACCATTGCTCCGCTGCGCTCCGCATGGTCGGCTACTCGATGAACGTGGTTGGTCAGCGGCGGCTGAAGGTGATCCGGCCGTTCCACATCGTCAGCTCGACCGGATCGGGCAATTCCCTGCCGTGGTAGGGATTGTTGCGGGAGAGGGAGGCGGAGTCGGCGCGGTCGACGACCGCGCGGCGGTCCGGGTCGATGAGCACCAGATTGGCCGGCTCGCCGGCCGCCAGCGGGCGGCCCTGCTCGCTCAACCCGGCGATCCGCGCGGGGGCGTACGCCATCCGGTCGGCCAGCTGCTCCCAGTCGAGCAGACCGGGCCGGACCATCGTCTCGATCAGCACGCCGAGCGCGGTCTCCAGGCCGAGCATCCCGAACGCGGCATCGCCGAAGGCGTGGTCCTTGTCCTGGGCGGCGTGCGGGGCATGGTCGGTGCCGACACAGTCGATGGTGCCGTCGGCCAGTGCCGCGCGCAGCGCGCTGACATGCTCGTCGGGACGCAGCGGCGGATTCACCTTGTAGGTGGGGTCGTAACCGGTGACCTCATCGGTGGTCAGCAGCAGATGGTGCGGGGTGACCTCGGCAGTGACCTGGACGCCCTGGGCCTTGGCCCAGCGCAGCACCTCCACCGATTCGGCGGTGGAGACGTGGCAGATGTGCACCCGGGAACGGGTCAACCGGGCCAGCTCGACATCGCGGGCCACGATCACCGATTCCGCCGCCGCGGGCCAGCCGCCGAGCCCCAGCCGACCGGAGATCTCACCCTCGTGGCAGCAGGCGTCCCGGCCCGCGAGCCGCGGATCCTGCGCGTGCTGGGCGATCACCCCGTCGAAGGCGCGCACGTATTCCAGCGCCCGGCGCATCAGCCGCGAATCGGCGACGCAGTGCCCGTCGTCGGAGAACACCCGCACCCCGGCCCGGGCCATCAGCCCCAGCTCGGCCAGCTGCTCGCCCTGGAGCCCCTTGGTGACCGCGCCGACCGGTACCACCTCGGCGCTGCCGGTCAGTTCGGCCACCTCACGCAGGTGCCGGGCGGCCTCGGCGGTGTCGGTGACCGGGTCGGTGTTGGCCATCGCCAGCACCGCGGTGTAACCACCGCGGGCCGCCGCCTGCGTACCGGTCTCGATCGTCTCCGCGTCCTCGCGGCCGGGCTCGCGCAGATGCGTGTGGCTGTCGACCAGGCCGGGCAGGGCGATCAGGCCAGCGGCATCGATCCGCTCGGGATCCGTTGCCTGGTTGGGATCGGCGAACCGGCCGTCGACCACCAGCAGGTCACCGGTCCCGCCGTCCGGCAGGGTGGCCCCGCTGATCAGGATCTCGCTCACGCATTCACTCCCGTCTGGCCGGCAACCGAGGTGCCCAGCTCCGTCTTCGCCGCATCGGCCCCGTCCTCACTCGCCCCGCCGAGCAGGTGATAGAGCACGCTCATCCGCACCGCCACCCCGGCGGCGACCTGATCCAGCACCCGCGAGGAGGCCGCATCCGCTGCCGCGGTGGAGATCTCCAGGCCACGGTTCATCGGGCCCGGGTGCATCACCGCCGCCTCCGGTCGCATCCGCGCCAGCCGGTCGGGGGTGAGCCCGTAACCGATCGTGTACTCGCGCGGGGTGGGGAAGTAGCCACCGCTCATCCGCTCCCGCTGCACCCGCAGCATCATCGCCACATCGACCTCGCCGATCACCTCATCGAAATCGGTGTGCACCTCGGCCGGCCAGCTGTCCACCCCCGAGGGCAGCAGCGTCGGCGGTGCGACCAGCACGACCTTCGCGCCGAGGGTGCGCAGCAGCAGCACATTGCTGCGCACCACCCGGGAATGGGTCAGGTCACCGGTGATCGCGATGGTCTTGTCGGACCAGTCGAAATCGGGGTCCAGCCCCCGGAAGTGCCGACGCATCGTGAACGCGTCCAGCAGCGCCTGGGTGGGGTGCTCATGGGTACCGTCGCCGGCGTTCACCACCGAGCCGGAGATCCAGCGCGCGGCCTGGGCCGGGGCGCCGGAGGAGGAGTGCCGGATCACCATCGCATCGACACCCATCGCGTCGATCACCTGCACGGTGTCGCGCAGCGATTCCCCCTTGCTCACCGAGGATCCCTTCGCCGAGACGTTGATCACATCGGCGCTCAGCCACTTCCCGGCGATCTCGAAGGAACTGCGGGTCCGAGTCGAATCCTCGAAGAACAGGTTCACCACGGTGCGCCCGCGCAGGGTGGGCAGCTTCTTGATCTCGCGGTGCTGCAGCTCCGACATCTCCTCGGCCAGATCGCAGATCGAATCGATCTCACCGCGCTGCAGATCCGCGGCGGACAACAGGTGCTTCATCCGGCATCCCCTCGAGAGATGGTGACCTCGGTCTGGCCGTCGGTCTCGTCCAGGCGTACGCCGACCCGCTCGCCGGCGGCGGTGGGCAGGTTCTTGCCGACGTGGTCGGCGCGGATCGGCAGCTGCCGGTGCCCCCGATCCACCAGCACCGCCAGCCGGACCGCCCGGGGCCGGCCGAGGTCCTTGAGCGCGTCCAGTGCCGCGGCCACGCTGCGCCCGGAGAACAGCACATCGTCGACCAGGACGACGGTGGCCCCGTCCACCGACCCCGGCAGCTGGGTGCGGCCGACCTGTCGGGTGGGGTGCTGGCGCAGATCGTCGCGATACATGGTGATGTCCAGTCGACCCAGTGGCACCGTGCCCTCACCGGAGCGCTCGATGACCCCGGCCAGTCGTTCGGCCAGCGGCACCCCGCGGGTCGGGATGCCGAGCAGCATCAACCCCTCGATGCCCCGATTGGACTCCACGATCTCGTGCGCCATCCGGGTGATCGCCCGGGTGATCTCACCGGAGTCCAGGACCACACGGGCCCCGGTCGGCGGCTCTGTCATCGAAACTCCTTGCTGGCGTGCTGACGCGGGCCATCTCCACTACCGTAGGGCAGGTGAATGATCTGTCGAGCATGCTAATCCCCCTGACGGGGACCTTCCCCGGTTGGCCGGCCGCCCCGCAACCCTCGGTGGCGCACTGGCTCTTCGTGGTGATCGGGATTCCGGCGATCAGCATGGTGGTCGTCGGGGTGCTCGCCGCCGCCGGCTCGCTGGCCAAGCGCGGCCGCGGTGGCACGGACCTGGCGGAACCCGTGTGGTACGGACAGACCGCCGGTGATGTCGCGGGCACCACCCCGCGGGCCGAGCTGACCGCCGACCCGGCGTCGCAGCGGGTGGCCGAGGCCGAGCAGATCGGACAGACGGGAGGCGCAAGTGTCCGGTGGTGAGCTGAGCGGGACCGACGACGCCCGCCTGAAGGATGGGATCCAGCGTGCCGAGGGCATGTCCGGACTGAAGTTCTCGCTCTATCTGGGCGACAGCGGGGAGGATCCGCAGGCCACGGCGCGGGAGCTGCACGGCCGGCTGGTCGACCCCGATCAGTCGGTGCTGGTGCTCTGCGATCCGAAGCAGCGAGCCCTGGAGATCATCACCGGCGCCGAGGCCAGGCGGAGCCTCACCGACGGCGAGTGCCAGCTCGCCGCGGCCAGCATGCAGTCCAACTTCGTCGCCGGTGACCTGATCGGCGGCCTGGCGCACGGGCTCGCGCAGCTGGGCGGGTACGCCCGCAAGGCGCGGATCCTGCACGTCACCGAGGGCTGAACTCCACTCCGACGATCCAAAACCGTTTGCACCCTGTCCGATTGTTGACAATCGGAAGGTAGACCTCAAGACTGGCCCAATCGCGCCCGGCTCATCGTGGTGCCGCGCGTCCGGACCAGGAGGCTCCCATGCTCGACTCCCCGTTCTCCCGTCGCTCACTGATCGCCGGTGGCGGCGCCGTCGCCATCGGGGTGCTCGCGGGCTGCACCAGGACCAACGTCACCCCGGGCAACCCGGCCGGCGGGGGTGGCGCGGATCTGATGTCGAGGGCCACGCAGCAGGGCTTCCTCACCTGCGTGGTCGGCAATGAGCCGCCCTACACCAAGGTGGAGACCGACGGCACCGTCACCGGGTGTGAACCCGATGTGCTCCGTGCGGTCTGCAAGAAGCTCGGCATCAACGAGGTCAAGGGCATCGTCAGCCCGTACGAGTCGATGATCCCTGGGCTGCAGGCCAATCGCTGGGACGTGATCGCGGCCGGGTTGTTCATGAAACAGTCCCGCTGCTCCCAGGTCGCCTACTCCGAACCGGTGATCGTCTCCACCGAATCCTTCCTGGTGCCCGCGGGGAATCCCAAGAACATCACCACAGTGGCGTCGGTGCTGGCGGATCCCTCGCTGAAGATCGGGGTGATCCCCGGCGGTTTCGAGGAGGGGATTCTCAAGTCCGCAAAGGTTCCAGACAATCAACGGGTCTCCACCGCCGACGGCCGCTCCGGTTACGAGGCGCTCAAGGCCAAGCGGGTCGACGCGTTCCTGCTGCCCACCCTCTCGCTGAAGTCGCTGGTCACCAACGATGCCTCGGTGGAGATCACCCCGCAGGTCCCCGATGCGCCGAAGACCGGTTCCGGTGCCGGCTTCCGACCCGCCGACAAGGCCTTCGTCGACCAGTACAACCAGGCCCTCGCCGAGTTCAAGAAGACCCCGGAGTTCGACGCCATCCTGGACAAGTGGGGATTCGACCCGGAGGCCGCCCGCAGCGCCACGGCCGCGGAGCTGTGCAAGAACGAGGGCTGAGACCGGCTGCCGGCCATGCAGGTCATCGTCGACTATTTCCCGCTGCTGTTGAAGGGCCTCGGGATCACGCTGCTGGTCTCGGTGCTCGGTGCGCTGCTCTGCCTGGTCGTCGGGTTCACCGCCGGTATCATCCGGACCTCGCCGAACCGGTGGATCCGGTTGCCCGCCACCGTCTTCGTCGAGGTGTTCCGCGGTACCTCGATGGTGGTGCAGATGTTCTGGCTGTTCTTCGCACTGCCGTTCCTCGGGTTCCAGCTGACCCCGATCGCCGCGGCGGTGCTCGCGCTCGGACTCAATCAGGGGGCGTACGCCTCGGAGGTGGTGCGCGCGGCGATCAGGTCGCGCCCCCGCGGCCAGACCGAGGCCAGCATCGCCCTGGGTCTCTCACCGGCCCGGCGAATGCGCAGAATCCTGCTGCCACAGGCAATTCCGGTGATGCTGCCGGGGTTGGGCAATGTCATGGTCGACCTGGTCAAGAACACCGCCCTGGTGTCCCTGGTCACCGTCGCCGACCTCACCTTCAATGCCCAGCTGATCCGCAGCGCCACCGGTGAGACCACCGCGATCTTCCTGACGATCCTGGTGATGTACTTCCTGGTCAACCTCGGGGTCGCCGGAATCATCAGGCTGCTGGAGAAGCACTTCGCGATCGAGCCGACCCCGCGCAGCGCGCGGCGGCGCCGGATGCTCGTCGGTGCCGGCGGGGGAGGGCGGCGATGACCTGGGACAACGCCTTCGCGATCCAGATCCTCCCGGCTCTGCTGCGCGGACTGCTGACCACCGTCGAGATCACCCTGCTCGGTTTCGCGATCTCTGCCGTCGTCGGGCTCGGGCTGGCGATCGTCAGGCGCGCAAGGATTCCGGTGGTCAGCCGGCTGGCGACCTTCCTGGTGCTCTTCGTGCGCGGCACCCCGCTGCTCGTCCAGGCATACTGCGCCTACTTCATCCTGCCGAACTTCGGCCTCACCTTCCCTGCCTTCGAGACCGGCGTCGTGGTGATCGGCATCAACTACTCCGCCTACCTGGCCGAGGTCTACCGCGCCGGGATCGAGGCGGTCCCCAGGGGGCAGTGGGAGGCGGCCACCGCGCTCAACCTGCCGACGACGCGCACCTGGCGCAGAATCGTTCTGCCACAGGCATTCCGGATCGTGCTGCCGATGATGGGCAACTATCTGATCGCCATGTTCAAGGACTCCGCGGTGCTGTCCGCGATCACCGTCGTCGACCTGATGGCCACCGCGCAGGCGATCGGGTCCAGCAACTTCCGCTATCTCGAACCGCTCACCCTGGCCGGCCTGTTGTTCCTGCTGGTCAGCTATCCATCCTCGCTGCTCGTCAGCCGATTGGAGGCCCGTCATGCCGACTGAGAGTCCCGGTTCGCCGCAACCGATGATCCACTTCGAGAACGTCACCAAGGCTTTCGGTGAGCTGGTGGTGCTGCGGGAGCTCAACTTCGATGTCCGCGCGGGTGAGAAGGTGACGGTGATCGGGCCGTCGGGGTCGGGCAAGACGACGATCCTGCGGATCCTGATGACCCTGGAGACACCGACCCAGGGGGTGGTGCGCGTGGACGGCAAGGAGCTGTGGAACGTGGCTGCCGGTGCCCGGGCCCGGGAGACCGCCCAGCTGCGGGAGACCCGCAAGAACATCGGCATGGTCTTCCAGCAGTTCAATCTGTTCCCGCACATGACGGCGCTGGAGAATGTGATCGAGGCGCCGGTCGCGGTGCTGCGTACGCCGAAGGAGCAGGCCCGGGCCGAGGGGATGGAACTGCTGCGTCAGGTCGGTCTGGAGCAGCACGCCGGCAAGCGCCCCGCGATGCTGTCGGGTGGCCAGCAACAGCGGGTGGCGATCGCCCGGGCGATGGCGATGAAGCCGAAGGTGATGCTGTTCGATGAGCCGACCTCGGCGCTGGACCCGGAACTCATCGGCGAGGTGTTGCGGGTGATCCACGACCTGGCCAGCAATACCGACATGACCATGCTGCTGGTCACCCACGAGATGCACTTCGCCGAACAGATCTCCGATCGGGTGGTGATGTTCGACGAGGGGGTCGCCATCGAACAGGGCCCGCCGCAGCAGATCTTCAACGAACCCCGGCACGAGCGCACCCAGCGCTTCCTCAGCAAGGTGTTGAGTCAGCGCGGGGACCACATCTGAGCAGCGCTCAGCGCCCGCTGGAGGCGTACCCGCGTCGCTTGTCGACCACCGACTCGAACGGCTCGCCGGCCAGCCAGCGGCGCAGATTGGCCTCGAACTGCGCGGCCAGCGCCTGCCGCCAGCCGACCGCGTCCCCGGACAGGTGTGCCGAGATCTGTACGCCGGGCAGGGTCCACAGCGGTGAGTCGGCGGGCAGCGGTTCGGTGACGAAGACGTCGAGGGCGGCCGCAGCGAGTTCGCCCCGCTGGAGGGCCGCGACCAGTGCCGACTCGTCGACGAGTTCACCGCGGCCGACGTTGATCAGTTGCGCCTCCGGCCGCATCGCGGCGAGCACCCGGGCATCGACCAGGCCGCGGGTCTGCGCGGTGAGCGGGGCGACCAGCACCAGGTGATCGGCCCAGCCGACGTGCTCGGCCAACTCGTCGCTGGGCAGCACCACCCCGAAGTCCGGGTCGGACTCCCGGCCCACCCGGCCCACCCCGCGTACCTCCATCCCGACGGCCCGCAGCAGGCGCGCGGTGGCCCGTCCGATGCCGCCGGTGCCGACCACCAGAGCCCGTCGGCCGGCCGCGGTCCGCGTCTCCCGGTGCTCCCAGCGCTGCTCCTGCTGCGCCCGGGCCAGCTGGGGGAGATCCTTGAGGTGGGCGAGGACCGAGGTGAGCACGAACTCCGCGATCGGGGTGTCGAAGACCCCGCGCGCGTTCGTCACCTGCACCGCCGAATCGCGCAACCCGTCGAACATCACCGCATCCACCCCGGCGGCCGCCACATGCACCCACTCCAGCGCGTCCGCGGCCGGCCAGGCATCCGCCAGCGCCGGGTTGAAGAAGTCCCAGACGAACACCGCCCGGGCACCCGGCAGCGCGGTCGGCAGCTCGTCGGCGGTGGCGATCCGGATCGTGGCCAGCTCCGAGAGGGCGGCCAGATCGGGCGGCGGGCCCAGGTCGTCGCTGGTCAGCACCACCACGATCGGTCGGTCGGCCGGTGTCGCGGCGCTCTCGGTGTTCGTCACGGACCCCAGACTACGGGATTGCAGATTGTTGACAATCTCCCCGGTGTTTGGTTTCGTCACTGCATGACCTCTCTCAGCCCGATCCTCAAGCAGGCCACCCCCGTGGTGGTCGACCGCGCCGAGGGCTCCTGGATCCACGGCACCGACGGGCGGGACTACCTGGACTTCACCACCGGCATCGGGGTGACCAGCACCGGGCACTGCCATCCCAAGGTGGTGGCCGCCGCACAGCAGCAGGTCGGCCAGGTGATCCATGCCCAGTACACCACGGTGATGCACAAGCCGCTGCTGGAACTGGTCGACAAACTCGGCGGGGTGCTGCCCAGCCAGCTCGATTCGCTGTTCTTCGCCAACTCGGGCTCCGAGGCGGTGGAGGCCGCGGTCCGGCTCGCCCGGATGGCCACCGGCAAGCCCAACATCGTCGTCTTCCAGGGTGGCTTCCACGGGCGTACCGTCGCCGCCGCCAGCCTGACCACCGCCGGTACCCGGTTCTCGGCCGGTTTCTCACCGTTGATGGGCGGGGTGCAGATGGCGCCCTTCCCGTACGCCCACCGCTATGGGATGAGCGAGGCGGAGGCGGTCGACTTCGCGCTGCGGGAGCTGGACTACCTGTTCGCCTCCCGCGTCGCGCCGAACGACACCGCCGCCTTCCTGATCGAACCGGTGCTCGGTGACGGCGGATACCTGCCCACCCCGGACGCCTTCCTGCAGGGGCTGCGAGAGCGCGCGGAGCACGGCATCCTGCTGATCGTCGATGAGGTGCAGGCCGGATTCGGGCGGACCGGCAGGTTCTGGGGCCACGAGTTCTCCGGCATCGATCCCGACATCCTGATCACCGCCAAGGGGCTGGCCTCCGGCTTCCCGATCTCGGCGATCGCCGCCCCGACCGAGCTGATGGGCAAGGCCTGGCCGGGTTCCCAGGGGGGCACCTACGGCGGCAACGCGGTCGCCGCCGCGGCCGCCTGCGCGACCATCGATGTGATCGCCGAGGAGAACCTGGTCGAGAACGCCCGGGTCCGCGGCGATCAGCTCGCCGAGGGGCTGCAGCGGATCGCCGAGAAGTATCAGGTGATCACCGATGTCCGCGGCCGGGGGCTGATGCAGGGCATCGAGTTCGGGGACGCCGACGGCCGCACCGGTGGCCAGCTCGCCACCGCGGTGCAGCAGGCGACGACCGGGCAGGGGCTGCTGTCGTTGACCTGCGGCCCACTGGGTAACGTCGTACGCCTGATCCCCGCGTTGGTGGTCTCGGCGGATGAGATCGATCTCGGACTGGAGCGGTTCGGTGCCGCCGTGGCCGAGGTCGTCGGCTGAGCCACCCGCCCAATTCAAGGAGGAAGTCATGGCCACCGATCCGGTCTCGGCAGTCAACACCGGCCTGTTCATCGACGGGCAATGGGGGCCGTCGGCCTCCGGCAAGACCTTCGACGTCATCAACCCAGCCACCGAAGAGGTGCTGGCCAGCGTCGCCGACGGCAACGGTGACGACGCGCGCCGGGCCATCGAGGTGGCCGGCAAGAAGCAGGAGGAGTGGGGGCGCACCGCACCGCGCGAGCGCAGCGAGATCCTCCGCCGGGCCTACGACCTGGTGATGGAGCGCGCCGACGACCTGGCGGCGATCATGACCGCCGAGATGGGCAAACCGCTCGCCGAGGCCAAGGGCGAGGTCGCCTACGGGGCGGAGTTCCTGCGCTGGTTCTCCGAGGAAGCGGTACGCATCGGCGGCGACATGACGCTGACCGGGGACGGCAAGACCCGGATCATGGTCACCCACGAACCGGTCGGCCCGAGCGTGCTGATCACCCCGTGGAACTTCCCGCTGGCGATGGGGGCACGCAAGATCGGCCCCGCGGTCGCCGCCGGGTGCACGATGGTCTTCAAGCCCGCCGAACTGACCCCGCTCACCTCGCTGGCGCTGGTCGACATCTTCACCGAGGCAGGCCTGCCGGCCGGCGTGCTGAATGTGGTCACCACCACCGATCCCGGATCGGTCGTCGAACCGTGGATGGCCAGCGGGATCGCCCGCAAGGTCTCCTTCACCGGCTCGACACCGGTCGGCGTGAAACTGCTCCAGCAGGCCGCCGAGCACGTGATGAAGTCCTCGATGGAGCTCGGCGGCAATGCGCCGTTCATCGTGTTCGACGATGCCGACCTGGACCAGGCGGTGGCCGGCGCGATGATCGCGAAGATGCGCAACATGGGCGAGGCCTGCACCGCGGCCAACCGGCTCTATGTGCAGTCCTCGGTCGCCGACGAGTTCGCCCGCCGACTGAGCGAGGAGATGGGCAAGCTCGCGGTCGGCGACGGTGCCGCCGAGGGCACCCAGGTCGGCCCGCTGGTGGAACGCAAGGCGCTGGACAAGGTGCAGCAGTTCGTCGACGACGCGGTCTCCCGCGGGGCCACCGTGATGTGTGGCGGCGATCGCCCCGACGGCAAGGGCTTCTTCTACAACCCGACGGTGCTCAACAACGTCGATCCGGATTCCGCGCTGCTCGCGAACGAGATCTTCGGCCCGGTCGCCCCGATCGTCCCGTTCGACACCGAGGAGCAGGCGATCGAGCTGGCCAACAACACCGTCTGGGGTCTGGTGGGTTATCTGTTCACCAGCGACCTGGAGCGCGCATTCCGTGTCGGGGAACGGATCGAGGCCGGCATGATCGGGATGAACACCGGCCTGGTGTCCAACCCGGTCGCCCCCTTCGGCGGGGTGAAGGAATCCGGGCTCGGCCGCGAGGGCGGCCGGATCGGCATCGATGAGTTCCTGGAGACCAAGTACTACGCATTGCCACGAAGCTGAGGTGAGACCGTGAGTCCGGTGCAGGCATTCGGTCCCGACGAGTACGCCCGGCGGCTCGCCGCGACCAGGGACCGAATGGCTGCCGCCGGGCTGGATGCCCTGCTGGTCAGCGATCCCGCGAATCTCTACTACCTGACCGGTTACCAGGCGTGGTCCTTCTACACCCCGCAGCTGCTGTTCGTGCCCGCCGAGGGCGAGCTGCTGCTGGTGACCCGGGAGATGGATGCCCGCGGAGCGACCCGGACCACCTGGCTGCCGATCGAACAGATCCTCGGCTATCCCGAGGAACTGGTCCATGTGCCCGACCGGCACCCCTTCGACTGGCTGGCGAGCGAGCTCCGGCGCCGGGGGCTGGTCGCACCGGCCCGGGTCGGCATCGAGGCGGATGCGCACTTCTTCTCCCCGAAGGCGTTTCTCGCACTGGAGAAGGGATTCGGGGAGTGGGAGCTCACCGACAGTCAGGAGCTGGTCAACTGGGTCCGCGCGATCAAGTCCGACGCCGAGATCGCCACCATGCGGACCGCTGCACGGGTGACCACCAGGGCCATGCAGGCGGCGATCGACACGATCGGGGTCGGTGTCCCGCAGCATGTGGTGGCCGCCGAGATCATGCGCGCCCAGGTGCTCGGGGACGCCGACGCCTGGGGTGACTTCCCCGCGATCGTGCCGCTGCTGCCGACCGGTGCCGCGGCGGACACCCCGCATCTGACCTGGAGCGACCAGCGGTTCGTCGCGGGGGACGCGGTGGTGGTCGAACTGGCCGGGGCCCACCGGCGCTACCACGTCCCACTGGCTCGCACCGTGATGCTGGGGGAGCCGTCCGCCGAGCTGCGGCGTACCGAAACCGCTGTCGCCGAAGGACTTTCCGCGGTGCTCGAGACCATCCGTGCCGGGGTGCGGATGGTCGAGGTCGCCGACGCCTGGAACGCGGTCCTGGCCCGCTACGGGATCGAGAAACGCAGCCGGCTCGGCTATTCCATCGGCGTCGGCTATCCGCCCGACTGGGGTGAGCGGACGATGAGCATCCGCGCCAGCGACCCGACCGTGCTGGCCGAGAACATGACCTTCCACGTGATCTGCGGGATGTGGATGACCGGTTACGGCTATGAGGTCTCGGAGTCGATCCGGGTCACCGCGGACGGCGTCGAGACCTTCACCGATTTCCCGCGAGCCCTGATCAGCAAGGGCTGACCCGACGAGAGGAGCATCGATGCGTGACCTCACCACCATCGCCGACCTGGCGGTGCTGCCCACCACCGGAATCAGCGGTCCCGCGGCCGAGGGGGCGCTGCCACTGGCGAGCCGGGCCGACGGTCTGATCGGATCGGTGATCGACTCCAGCACCTCGCTGCTGGCCGCGCAGACCCACGACATCGTCCGCTTCGCGATGGGTGCGCCCGCCCCGGAAGCGCTGCCGGTGCAGGAATTCCGGATGATCGGCACCGAGGTGCTGGACGCCAGTTCCTTCACCTACGGTGCCAGCGAGGGTGAGCCCGGGTTGATCGAGGCGATCGTCAAGGAGTACGCCCGGGTGGGGGAGCCGACCGACCCGGAGCGGATCGTCGTCACCTCCGGCGGGATGCAGGGGCTGGATCTGGCGTTCAAACTGTTCGTCGAACCGGGCGACCTGGTCACCGTCGAGAGTCCGACCTACACCAACGGTTCCGCGACCGCGCTGAGCTACGGCGCGGACCTGCTGGAGGTCCCGGTCGACGACGACGGGATGCGGGTCGACGAGCTGGAACGGCTGGTCGCCGCCACCGGGCGTACCCCGAAGGTCATCTACACCATCCCCAACTTCCAGAATCCCTCTGGTGTCACGCTTTCCGCCGAGCGCCGCCAGCGGTTGCTCGAGCTCGCACATCGCTGGGGTTCGATCATCCTGGACGACGATCCCTACCATCTGCTGCGTTTCGAGGGCAGCGATCTGCCCGGGTTCAACCAGCTGTCGCCGGACGATCCGCAGGTCTTCTCGGTCCGTACCTTCTCCAAGATCATGGCACCCGGGCTGCGGGTCGGTTGGGTGAACGCCGACCCGCGGCTGCGGCAACTGCTGATCCACGCCAAGCAGGCGATGGACACCTGCACCAATGTGCCGAACCAGCACGTGATCACCGAATACCTGGTCCGCGGCGGTCTGGATGCGCACCTCGCTCGGCTGCGGGAGAGCTACCGGGGCCGCAAGCAGGCGATGCAGCGCGCGCTGGCCGAGCATCTCGGGGACCGGGTCCGGCACACCGATCCGGACGGCGGCTTCTTCCTCTGGGTGACCCTGCAGGGCGCCGACGCCGCGACCGATGTGCGCCGGTTGTTCGATGCCGCGCTCGCCGAAGGGGTGGCGTTCATCCCCGGTACCGCGCTGTCGCCGTCGGAGCGGTTCACCGACGCGTTCCGACTCTGCTTCGCCTCCGAGTCACCGGAGCGGATCGATGAAGGCGTACGCCGGCTCACCCGGGCCCTCGATCGGGTCGCCGCGGACCGGCCGGCGCGGGAGCGTTCTGGGCAATGATCTCCGAGTGCGAGCGGCGGGTGCTCGCCGCGATCGACGCCGAGCAGATCGCGGCCGTCACCGCCGAGTTGATCGCCGCCCCCAGCGAGAATCCCGGCCAGACCGAGGAACGCACCGTCGCGGTCCTCGAGGCGGCCTGCCGACGGGCCGGTCTGCAGGTCGAGCGGCGGCCGGTGGCCGAGGGGCGGGAGAACCTGTTCGCCGCGCTGGCCGGTGGGGATCGGCCGGGGTTGTTGTTCCTCGGGCATTCCGACGTGGTGCCGGCCGGGCCGGGCTGGTCCGCCGACCCGTTCCTGGCGCGCCGCGACGGGGACCGGATCATCGGCCGCGGCGCCGCCGACATGAAGGGTGGCCTGGCCGCGATCGTCGCGGCGATGGGCGCCCTGCGCACGGTCGGCGTACGCCCGGCCGGGGAGATCCGGCTGGCCTGCACCGTCGATGAGGAGGATCTCGGCCTGGGCATCCGGGCCCTGGCCGGCCGCGGGTTGGGGGCCGAGTTTGCCGGTTGCGTGGTCGCCGAACCGACCGACCTGGACCTGGTGATCGCCTGCCGCGGCGACTCCTATCTCGAACTGCGGCTGACCGGGGTACCGGCGCATTCCGGGCGGCCCGCCGACGGCCGGAACGCGATCGACGCCGCCACCCGGGTACTGGAGCTGATCCGCGCCGACCAGGCCGAGCTCGCGCGGTCGATGGATCCCTTGCTGGGTTCGGGAACCTGGAGCGTCGGCCGGATCAGCGGCGGCCGGGGCACCTCGATCGTGGCGCCCGACTGCACGGTCTGGATCGACCGGCGGTTGATGCCGGATGAGGATCCGCAGCAGATCGCCGACCGGCTGGCCGCGCGGGCCGCCGAGGCCGGGATCACCTCCGACGGGATCGGGATGAGCATCGAGGTGACGATGGAGATGCCCGGATTCCGCACCTCGGCGGAGGATCCGCTGGTAGGGGCCGTCCGGGACGCGGCGCGGGACCTGGGGGTCGAGCCCGAGGTGACCGGCTGGACCGCCGCCTGCGACGGGGGCTTCGTGGCCCGGGATCTGGGCATTCCGACCGTGGTGATGGGCCCCGGTGGGCTCAACGATCAGGCGCATCAGGTCGATGAGTCGGTGTCGCTGGATGAGCTGGTGCGCGCCGCGAAACGGTACGCTCTGCTGGCAATGCGGGTCCCGGAGTCGCCCGGCCGGGGTGCGGACTAGGAGGGGAAGATGTCGCCGTCGAAGGAACGCGCCGTGGGTCTCGGTGAGGCCCCGGGCGTGCTGCAGCCCATCGTGCAGGCATCCACCCCGGAGCTGATCGCGGGCATGTTGCGCGAGGCGGTCGCGAGCGGCCAGTACGCCCCGGGCCAGCAGTTGTCGGAGAAGGCGCTGGCGGAGCGGCTCGGGGTCAGCCGCGGGCCGCTGCGGGAGGCGATGCAGCGGCTCACCCAGGAGGGCCTGCTGGTCAGCCACCGCAACCGCGGACTGTTCGTGATGCAGCTCGACGAGCCGGTGATCCGCGACATCTACCTGGCCCGGCTGGCGGTCGAACGGGCCGCCGTCGGGCACCTGATCGGCCAGGGGCGGGGGGCGGATGCCGCCGGCCTGGAACCGATCGTGGCCCGGATGGAATCGCTGGCCGCCGACGATCCGCGCGTCTCCGATGCCGACATGGAGTACCACCAGGTGCTCGTCGGGCTGGCGGCCAGCCCCCGGCTGACCCGGATGCACAACACCCTGGTCACCCAGATGCGGCTCTGCCTGAGCCTGATGCAACCCACCTACGACACCGTCGACCACCGGGTCGCCGAGCACCGCGGCCTGCTGAAGGCGATCGTTGCCGGTGATGCGGTCCAGGCCGACCGGTTGCTGGTCGCACACATGGAGGACGGCCTGCAACGCGTGCTCCGCGTCGAACCCTGGCAGTGACGTTCATCGAGGAGCGCGGCATGCGCAGCGCAGCCAATTTGTACTCTGTGTACAACTGGTGAATCGGACGCCCTTGGTCGGCACCGCGGTGGACCCGTGTAATTCACCGGGTGAGTACGCCGCGCGACTCAGGACCGGAAGAGGCGGCCCAGCCGGTCGGAGTGCCCGCGCCAGCCGGCGAGCCGCAGACCGTGCCAGGCGGAGACCAGATTGGCGGTCAGCACGGTACGCCCCACGGTCTGCTCCAGCTCACTGATCAGGCCGACGGTGTGCAGGGCGGTGTCGGGCACCAGCACGGCGGGGGCGTCATGCTCGGTGCCGATCAGCGCGCGCACCTGGTCGGGGGAGAGCCGGCCGGCGTCCTCACCGCTGGGCACGTCGTGGGTGGCGATCGCGGTCACCCGGACCCCGGCGGCGGCCAGCACCGCGGTGAGGTGCGCGGCCACCTCGGCCGGATAGGTGGCGGCCACCGACACCTCGCCGATGCCGAGATGTTCCAGTGCGGCAAGGAAAGCCAGGCTGGTCGAGGTGCTCGGCAGGCCGCTCGCCTCGGCCATCCAGCCGGCCTGCTCGCGCATTCCGTCCGGCCCGTGGACGAAGGAGCCGGAGGTGCAGGCCCAGACCACCGAGCCGGCACCGGCCTCGGCCGCGGCGCGGGCGGCCGGGGCGAGCTGCTCCGCAGAGCCGAGCTCCCGCAGGGCCGCCACGGTGTGGTCGGTCGGACCCTCCCAGGTGTGCCGCACCGGCAGGCGTACCCCCTCCAGAATGCCTTCCAGCGCAGGGAATTCGTCCTCGGCGCTGTGGCCGGGATAGAGCATCGCCGAGGCCACCGGTGTGCTCATGGGTGCTCCCGCAGCAACCGGCCGGCGCCGACCGCGGAACGTCCCGCGGCCCGCAGGCAGGACCACATGGTGACCTGGTTGGCGCTCAGCACCGGGATCTGCAACTCGTCCTCCAATATCTCGATCTGGTCGTAACTCGGCAGGTTCGTGCAGGACAGGAACAGCGCCTCGGCGTCGGGGGTGACCACCCGGCGGGCCAGGGCGCGCAGCGTCGCCGCCTCGGTGGTCCAGATCTCGGCGCCCATCTCCAGCTGGCCCGATCCGGTGACCCGGAATCCGTGTGCTGCCAGGAAATCCACCAGTAGGCGGGTGACCTCGCCCAGATAGGGGGTGGCGACCGCGACCCGGTGCACCGACAGCGCGTGCAGTGCGTCGACCAGCGCTCCGCTGGTGGTCACCGCGGCCGGGAACCCGGCACCGCGGAGCAGCCGGCGCAGCTTCACCTCACCCGCCGGCCCGTCGACGAAGCTGGCCGAGGTGCACAGGTAGCCGACCACCGGGGAGTGCAGGATCGACACCGACCGGGCCAGCTCCTTCAGACCGGTGTGATCGGCGATCGCGTGCGCCTGCGCCACGCCACCGGTCAGCGTGAGATGCCGGGTGCGCGCGAGCAGCACCGAGGTGTCGTCCGGCACCCAGCGCCACAGCTCCCGGTCCAGCACGAAGTCGTAGGGGGCCACCATCGCCACCGAGGCGGCGAGCCCCAATCCAGTGAGCTCCACTGCTCCCACGCAGTCAGGATGCACCGTGCGGGCGCGCCGCGAAAGGGCATGTCACGGCCGTGGACGACCCCTTGACAGCAATCGTCTGATTGTTGACAATCAGTCGGGTGACCGCCCAGGGAGAGTCCAACGAAGCCGTCCGCCGGGTCCGGGTGACCCTCACCCGACGCGGGGTGAGTTGTGTCGCCGAGCTGCTGCAGACGGCGGCCCCGCGGACCAGCGCCGCCGTCTGGGACGCGCTGCCGCTGGAGGCGCAGGTCTATCACGGCAAGTACGCCCGCAACGAGATCTATGCGCTGCTGCCGAGCTTCACCGACCGCGACCCCGGCCCGGAGAACACCACCATCACCCCGATCCCGGGTGACCTGTGCTGGTTCACCTTCGGTGGCGATCAGCTCGGCAATCCGGCCTACGGCTACGAACGCGAGACCGAGCACCGCGAGATGACCGCGATCATCGACCTGGCGCTGTTCTACGGCCGCAACAACCTGCTGATCAACGGCGACCAGGGCTGGGTGCCGGGCAATGTGTTCGGCACGGTCGTCGAGGGTCTGGATGAGATGGCCGCGGCCTGCCAGGACCTCTGGATGGGTGGTGCTCGCGGGGAGACCCTGCGCTTCGAGCGGATCGACTGAGTACGCCGGTCAGCGGCGGCGTTCGGCAGCCGCACGCCACAGCTGCAGGGAGGCGTACGAGCGCCAGCCGGCGACCGGGCGGAGCTGCTCGGCGGTGATACCGCGGGCCTCGGCCTCCCGGCGCAGCACCAGATCCGAATCCAGCCAGACATCCGGGTCGCCGCAGGCCCGCAGCAGGATGTAGCCGGCGGTCCACGGACCGATCCCTTTCAACGCCAGCAGGGATTTCCGCACCCGGTCCAGGTCCGGATCGGTGAGATCGACCGTGCCGGCCTCCACCGCGGCGGCGAGAGTGTGCAGCGCCCGCTGCCGGGAGCCGGGCATCGCGAACCGGGCCGGGTCGACCGCCGCAATCCGTGCACTGGTGGGGAACAGGGCGGTCAGCCCGAACGGCTCCCCGGCCCGCCGCAGCTCCTCGGGCAGCGGATCACCGTGCTCGTCGACCAGCCGTTCCGCGGCCCGGGTCGCACCGGCCAGCGAGATCTGCTGGCCGAGCAGCCCGCGGACCGCGGTCTCCGGCCGGTCCAGGGTGCCGGGGATCCGGATCCCGGGATGGTCGGCGACCAGGCCGGCGAGTGCGGGTACCCGGGCGAGCGCCGGATCGATGAGCGACGGGTCGGCGGCCAGATCGCACAGCGCACCGGCCCGGGTCCGCGCCTCGGCCAGATCGGCCGGGTCGCTCAGCCAGCAGGTCAGCTCGACCCCGTCCGGGCGGCCGGTCAACCGCAGCACCGCCGGCCCACCGGGCAGGCGGACCGTGCGGGCGAAGGTGTTCTCGTCGGCGTACTCCACCCCGGTCACCACCCGGACACCGAGAAATCCCAGCAGCGCCCGGAAATCGAACGGTGGCAGGGCCGGCAGGAGCTCGCTGCTGCTCACCGGCGGGGGAGAGCTCACCGGTGGAAGGCCTCGACCCAGGCATCGGTACGCAGCTCGGAGACCTCCACCGCGACCCCGGGGAGCTCCTCGGTGACGAGCCGGGACAGCACCGGCAGCCAGGTCCACTCCGCCGCCCAGTGCGCCACATCCAGCAGCACCGGTGCCTCCGCCCACTCCAGCGCCTCGGTGGCCGGGTGGTGCCGCAGATCCGAGGTCAGATAGAGATCGGCGCCGGCGGCGCGGGCCGCGTCCAGATGCGAGTCACCGGCCCCGGCCAGCACCGCCACGGTGCGCACCGTCCGCTCCGGGTCACCGCCGAGGCGTACTCCCGACACCGTCTCCGGCAGTGCCGCGGCCACCTGGCGGGCGAAGTCGGCGGCACTGCGTTCGGGGGAGAGTACGCCGAGCCGGCCGATCCCGGCGTCGCGGTCGATGGGCGCCAGTTCCAGCACGTGGTAGGCGGGCTCCTCATAGGGGTGAGCCGCCAGCAGCGCGTCGACCACCGCGGCCCGCTGCCGCCGCGGCAGCACCATCTCCAACCGGTCCTCGCGCACCTGCTCGGTCTCACCGACGCTGCCGGTGAACGGGTTCGCACCGCTCAGCGGGCGGAACGAACCGGTACCGGGGCTGGTGAAGTGGCAGCGTTCGTAGTCGCCGATCGCACCCGCCCCCGCGGCCGACAGCGCATCCACCACGGCCTGGGTGTGGTCGCTCGGGACGAAGCAGACGAGTTGATCCAGGGCTTGCCCGGTGTGCCGCGGATCCAATGGCTGCAGCTCGGACAACCCGATCACCTTCGCGAGCGCCTCGCAGACCCCGTCGCTCGGGATGTCGGCGTTGGTGTGCGCGGCCAGGCAACCGATCCGGTTGCCGGCGAGTTCGAGCAGCATCCGGCCCTTCGGGTGGCGGGCATCGATGCCGTGGATTCCCTTCAGCAGCAGGGGATGGTGCGCGATGATCGCATCGGCGCCCACCTCGATCGCCTGCCGGACGACCGGCAGGGTGATGTCGACGGTGAGCAGCACCCGCTGCACCGGCCAGTCCGGATCACCGCAGACCATCCCCACCTGGTCCCAGCCCTCCGCGGTACGCGGCGGGTAGTGGCGGTCGAGAAACTGTTGCAGGTCACCGAGTGTCGTCACCCCAGCGACCCTACGCGAGGTCCCACCCGACACGTTCATCGAGTAGGTCGCCATGCGGAGCGAAGCGGAGCAATGGCGGCCGTGTCGAGATGAACAGGTCCCAGGGCGGGCCCCGCGTCGGTTGAGCGAGGGAGGGACGACCGAGTCGAAACCTCGCGGGGTGGGGGCACGGCCGGCCAGGGAGGACGGGTTGTTGCTGGTGGCCCGTTCGGAACTTGCGGCTCGATCCGGGAATCGACCGGTTTGCTCGCCGATCGCACATCGAGCCGCAGATTCCGACCGGGCGGGCCGGGGGAGCAGCAGCTGAGCGTCGGCGAATCGCCTGCGGGACTCATCTCGACACGCTGGTCCGGCTCCGCTTCGCTGCGCCGGAGCAGCTACTCGATGAACGTCGAAACACCGCTTCGCTGCGCATGGCGGCCTACTCGATGAACGGGGACTCAGCCGGCGTTGAACTCCCGGGCCCGCAGGGCGCGCAGCGCATCGTCGCGGCCCTCACCGATGATCCGGCGGGCGGAGTCCTCGATCTGGGCCTCGGCCAGCCAGGAATCCAGTCGGTGCAGGAAATCCTGATCGGCATTCGGCCACGGGAAGAGGTAGGTGAGCGCGGCCTGCGCGAACACTGTGCCGTTGGATTCCCAGACACCCTTGCGGCCGGAGATCAGCTCCGCCAGATCCAGATAGCGCTCGGCGTAGGGCGCCAGCACCCCGGCCTGGCCGGCCTGGTTGAACTGCAGGCAGATGCTGCGGTGGGTCTCGTTGGGCAGCCCGGCGGTGGCGGTGGCCAGCTGCCAGGCGGCGGCCTTGTCGGCCTCCCCGGGCAGGGCGGCGCGGGCGCCGGCGGCGTGCTCGGCACCGGAGATGGTGTTGTCGCGCTGCAGCTCGGCGTCCAGCTGCTCGGCACCGACCGCACCGAGTCTGGCCAACTGGGTGAGCAGGTGCCAGCGCAGCTCGGTGTCGATGGTCAGCCCCGGCGGCACCTCCTCATCGTTCAGCCAGCCGTTCAGCAGCTCCACCCCGGCGTCGCTGTCGACGCTGCTGGCCAGCGCCCGCGCGAACGCCAGCTGGTGGTCCGAACCCGGCGCCGCATCGCGGAGCAGGCCGGCCAGTCCGGTGATCAGCTGGGTGCGCAGCTCCGGCTGCCGATCGGCGGGCACATAACGGGCGAGCGCGGTCTGTGCCTGACCGAGGACCCGGGAGACCGCGGTCTGATCGGTCTCGGTGGCCACCCCGGTGAGCGCCAGCTGCAGGTAGTCCGCCACCGGCAGTTCGGCGTCACGGCACATGTCCCAGGCCGAACCCCAGAGCACGGCGCGGGCCAGCTCGTCGTCGACCTGGTCGAGATTCTCGACCGCGGTCCGCCGCGAACGCGGGTCCAGGCGTACCTTCGCGAAGGTCAGGTCGTCGTCGTTGACCAGCACCAGATCCGGTTGGTGCTTGCCGATCAGCTCCTTGACCGGGGTCAGCTCACCGGCCACATCGGTCTCCACCCGGTGCACCCGGCGCAGCTTTCCGTCGATCGATTCATAGAGGCCGATCGCGATCCGGTGCTGGCGCAGCGTCGGGTGTTCGGCGGAGGCCGTCTGGCGGATCGCGAACTCGGTGATCACCCCGGAGCGGTCGGTGCTGAACTCGGCCGCCAGGGTGTTCACCCCGGCCGATTCGAGCCACTGCTTCGACCATTCGGTGAGGTTCCGGCCGGAGGATTCCTCAAGCACGGCAAGGAGATCGGTCAGCTCGGTGTTTCCGAAGGCGTGCTTCTCGAAATAGCGGCGGGCCCCCGCCAGGAAGGCATCCCGGCCGACGAAGGCGACCAGCTGACGCAGCGTGGAGGCGCCCTTGGCGTAGGTGATGCCGTCGAAGTTCAGCTCGACCGCTTCCAGGTCGACCATGTCGGCGGCGATCGGGTGGGTGGAGGGCAGCTGATCGGCCCGGTACGCCCAGTTCTTGCGGGCGTTGCTGAACGCCGCCCAGGCGTGGTTCTCGTCGGTGTCCAGCTGCGACTGGGCGAAGTGCGATGCCCACTCGGCAAAGGATTCCTTCAACCACAGGTCATCCCACCAGCGCATCGTCACCAGGTCGCCGAACCACATGTGCGCCAGCTCGTGCAGGATCGTGTTGTCGCGGGACTCGTACTGCGCGGCGGTCGCCCGGGAGCGGAAGATCAGGTCGTCGCGGAAGGTGACCAGCCCGACGTTCTCCATCGCGCCCATGTTGTATTCCGGCACGAACGCCTGGTCGTAGGACTCGAACGGGTACGGCGTACCGAAGTGCTTCTCGAAGACCTCGAAACCACCCTGGGTGGTCGCCATGATCCGGTCCAGGTCCAGCTTGTCCGCCAGCGAGCGACGGCAGACGACCGAGGCGGGAATGGTGCCCTTGCTGCTGGTGATGGTGGCCTGCTCGCGGTGGTAGTCGCCGGCCACGATCCCGGTCACATAGGTCGAGATCCGCTTGGTGGGTTGGAAATCCCAGCGGGCGAAACCATCGCCGATCGGCTTCGGCTCGGCATCGGGGGAGTTGCCGAGCACGGTCCAGCTCTCCGGCGCCAGCACCGAGACGGTGAAGCTCGCCTTCAGATCGGGCTGCTCGAGGTTCGCGTAAACCCGCCGCGCATCGGCCGGCTCGAACTGGGTGTAGAGGTAGATGCCACCGTCGGCCGGATCGACGAAGCGGTGCAGGCCCTGGCCGCTGCGGCTGTAACGGTGTCTGGCGACGACGGTGAGCACGTGGTCGCCCTTGGTCAGCTCGATCGGCAGCCGTTCGCCGTCGAAGTCGGTGGTGTCCAGCGGCTTGCCGTCGAACTCACCGGAGAGCAGTTCGTCGGCGATCGCGTCGACGTAGGTCATCCCGGCGTCGGAGGAGAACCGGATCGTGCTGCTCGTCACGAAGTTCTGGTCCCGCTGCTCCAGGTCGGCTCCACTCGGGTCGCGGCCGGTCAGATCGATGACCAGTTCATAGGCATCGGTCCGGACCAGGCCGGCGCGGGCGTGGGCTTCCTGACGCGTGATGTTCGCTGGGTACAACGGGGCCTGCTTTCGGTGGGCGTCGCTCGGGCGGGCACGGTCATGTGGTTCGAGTTCGACGCACGAGCCTACTGTCGGTGACTGCCCGACCAAAACCCCGGCGGAGGTCCGGATCGGGGGCAGCGCCGATCAGCGATGACCCGCACTCCTAGACTGCACCCATGACGCAGACCGATGCACCTGTCACGACCGTCGATCTCTGGTTCGACCCGCTCTGCCCCTGGGCCTGGATGACCTCCCGCTGGCTGCTCGAGGTGGAGAAGGTACGCCCGGTGAAGGCCGTCTTCCACGTGATGAGCCTCTCGGTGCTCAACGAGGGCCGCGACCTGCGCGAGGAGTACCGCGCCAAGATGGACGCCGGCTGGCGCGGCGTCCGCGTCGCCCTGGCCGTCGAGGAGAAGTACGGCTCGGACAAGCTCGGTGAGTACTACACCGCCATCGGCACCCGGATCCATCCCGGCGGTGAGGACGGCAGTGAGCGCGCCACCATCGAGGCCGCGCTGAGCGAGGTCGGCCTGCCCACTGAGCTGGCCGACGCCGGTTGGACCGATGCGAACGACGAGGCGCTGAAGCGCTCGCACCACGAGGGCATGGACCCCGTCGGTGACGAGGTCGGTACGCCGGTGATCCACATCAACGGTGAGGCCCTGTTCGGCCCGGTGATCTCCCCGGCCCCCAAATGAGCAGGCCGGTCGCCTGTTCGACGGCTTCTCGCTGCTGACCGAGTACGACGGTTTCTTCGAGGCCAAGCGGACCCGCACCCGCGACCCGATCTTCGACTGAGTCTCACAACGGTCATCGAGTGGCTGGCCGGGCGCAGCGCAGCGGAGCCGGGGCAGCGTGTCGAGATGACTCCGCAGGTGTGGGTGGGGTCGATGATCCACTGCGCCGCTCATCTCGACACGCTCGCTGCGCGAGCTACTCGATGAGCGTGTGGTTACGTTCGCTGCGCGAGCTACTCGATGAGCGTGTGGTGACGGTCATCGAGTAGCTGGCCGGGCGGAGCGGAGCGGAGCCGGGGCAGCGTGTCGAGATGACTCGGTCCGCCTCAGAGTTCGGCGGCGAGGGCGGTGACCAGGTCGGCGGCGGGGAGGTCGACGGCGCGGCGATAGTTCGTACCGGCCCACAGATGCAGGCTGTCGGCGTCACCGGCGGCTGCTGCTGCCTTGCGCAGCGGGCCGGTGAGCTGGTTGACCTGCGGGTAGGCGGCCGGGGCGTCGGCATCGTGTTCGTCGATGAATCGGTTCCGCAGCCCACGGGCCGGCCGGCCGGAGAAGGCGCGGGTGACCACCGTGTCGCGGCGTCTGGTGAGCGCCTTGCGATGGGTCTCGTTCGTACCGGCCTCGGGGCAGCGCAGGAACAGGCTGCCCAGCTGCACCGCGGTCGCCCCGGCGGCCAGCAGTTCCCGGATCTGCGCCGCGGTACCGATGCCCCCGGCGGCGATCAGCGGCAGCTCCACCGCCGCGCGGACCTCGGCGAGCAGGTCGGCCAGCGGCAGCGTCGACGGTTCGTCGGTGACCCGGTGAGTACCGCGATGCCCGCCGGCATCCGGGCCCTGCACGCACAGTGCGTCCATCCCGCGGTCGGCGGCCGCCCGGGCCTCGGGCACGGTGGTGACCGTGCCCACCAGCGCCGACCCGGCGGCGTGCAACCGCTCCGCTTCCTCGGCCGACGGCAGCCCGAAGGTGAATGACACCACCGCCACCGGGTTCCCGGCGAGCAGCTCCAGTTTCGCCGCCCAGTGGTCGGTATCCGACCAGTCCAGCTCGCCGACCGCGGCACCCAGCCGCTCCGCGTCGGGCCGCAGGGATTCGGCGTACGCCGACAGGTCCTGTCGCTGCTGCGGCTCGGGCACGAACAGGTTCACCCCGAACGGCCGCTCGGTCAGCTCACGGGTCCGGGCGATCCGTTCCGCCAGTGCGTCCGCGGTCAGGTAACCCGCCGGCAGATAGCCGAAGCCACCGGCCTCGCCGACCGCGGCGACCAGCTCCGGCGTACTCGGCCCGCCGGCCATCGGCGCCAGCACGATCGGCAACCGGTGCGCGGGCAGTGCGGAGTCGGCGATGATCGGGATTTCTGTCATGGCAGCACAATAGGCTGATTGCTGCCAGCTGCTCCGAACGATCAGCCCAACCGATCAGAAGGAAGAATCGTTGCCCGAGGGACACACCCTGCACCGGCTCGCCGACGACCTGTCGACGGCCTTCGCCGGCACCAGCCCGCGCGTCAGCTCCCCGCAGGGCCGGATGAGCGAGGCCGCGGCCCTGGTCGACGGCACCGAGCTGGAGTCGGCGAGCGCGCACGGCAAGCACCTCTTCCTCGACTTCGCCGGCGACCGGGTGATCCACGTGCACCTGGGCCTGATCGGCAAGTTCACCCTGACCCCGTTCGCCCCGCCGACCGGTCAGGTGCGGCTGCGGCTGGCGAACGACGAGACCGCCGCCGATCTGCGCGGCCCGCAGCTGTGCGCGCTGCGGACGCCGGCCGAGGTGTCCGCCCAGGTCGCGAAGCTCGGGCCCGACCCGCTGCGCACCGACGCCGACCCGGAGCTCGCCTGGCGGAAGATCCAGCGCTCCAGCAAGCCGATCGCCGCTCTGCTGATGGACCAGAAGGTGTTGTCCGGGGTCGGCAACGTCTACCGGGCCGAGGTGCTGTTCCGCAATCGGCTGTCCCCGATGACCCCGGGCAACCAGCTGCGGCGCCAGTCCTGGCGGGCGATCTGGTCCGATCTGGTCGAACTGATGCCGATCGGCGTGCGCGACAACCGGATCGACACCGTCAGCGACGAGCACACCCCCGAGGCGATGGGCCGCCCACCGCGCCGCGACGACCACGGCGGTGAGGTCTATGTCTATCGCCGCAACGGCATGGATTGCCTGGTCTGCGGCCGCGAGGTGCGGACCCAGCTGCTGGAGGGCCGCAATCTGTTCTGGTGCGCGACCTGTCAGCGGCGCCGATGAGCGAGACCGAGGCCGTGCTCGGCTGGGGCTGGCAGGCGGCGGGGGAGCGGTTCGGCTGCCAGCTCGAGTTCGACGAGGACGGCACCCTGACCGGGCTGCGGGCCGGCGGCGGGGAGCAGATCATCGACCGGCTCGCGGTGGCCGGCATCCGCCGCGACGGCGAGCTGCACCGCTGGGAGCCGCGGCAGCTCTGGCTGGAATCCGATGAGGTCGAGGCCCGCGGCGACTGCGCCGGACTGCAGCTGCGGGTGCGGCACAATCTGGACCACACTTGGCAGCTGCGGGTGCTGCTGCGCAATGCCAGCGATCACGAGATCGCCATCGACGGGCTCGTCCTCGACGCGGCCGCCGGCAAGGACGCGCTGCTCACCGTGTACGCCGCCGGCGCGCTCGGCCTGCTCGGCTGGCACCGCCTCGGTACCGGCGGCCCATCGGGCCCATCCGGCCCGGCCGGCCCGCAGACCCTCGGGTTGCGCCTGGGCCGCGGTGACCTCGAACTCGTTGACGGTGAGCTGCGTACGCCGCCGCTGCGGCTCGGTCCGGGGAAGGCGTACACCCTCACCCTGCACGGCGAGTGGTACGCCGACCAGACCGCGCTGGCCGCGCGGCTGCCGCAGTGGTTCCCGCCGCGGCTCGACCTCGACGTCCATGCCGACCCGGACCCGCTGCTGGAACATCCCGACGCCGCGCTGGAGTGGAGCGATCCGGGTCGGTCGCTGCGCACTCTGAGCATCGCCGGGCCGGAGGGGCTGATCCGGCTCGATGTCGCATTCGCCGACGAGGAGCCCCTGCTGCGTGGCGTCGTGGACGCGATCCGCGGCCAGGGTCGGCTCGCCGACGCGACCCAGGCGCTGGTGCTGCAGCACGCCGCCCACCGGCAGCTGCTCGGCGCCGACGAGGCCGCCCAGCTGCTCACCGAGTACGCCGAACGCACCCCCGACGACCCGTCACCGCGCCGGGTGCTGGTCTGGATCCGGATGCACGCCGATGGTCTCGACCTCGGCGAGGATCTGCTGCAGCGCGCCGCCGACGAGCTCGCCGGGCTGCCGGTCGGGCCCGGGCACGGCCTGGCCACCCTGCACCTGTGGATCCGGCAGCGACTGACCGGCCAGGAACCCGACCCGACCGGCCCGCTGACCGCGATCGCCGCGGCCGCGGCCGACCCGGCCACCGATCCGCTGCTGCTGCTCGAAGTCGGCACGGTGCTGCCGGCGCTCCCCGGTGACCCGCGGCGCGCCCGGGCCGAACGGCTCGCGGACCTGCTGACCGGCACCCGGCCCGCCGAACCGCACCCGGCGTACCCCGACCAGGAACTCGCCCGCCTGCTCGCGGTCCGCTCACTCGCCCAGCGGCCGGACACCGAGCTGCTCCGCCGGCTGCTGGCGCGCGCCGCCGACGCCGCGGATCCCCTCGCCGCCACCGATGCGCTCTCCTGGCTCGCGCTGCGGGAGGTGGAGCCGGCGTGAACGCCGGGCGCGACGACCCGATCGGTGGCAGGGTGGGCAGATGCAGGTTCTGCGCCGCGCGGTGAGCGCCCTCCTCCGACGCACCCCGTGGGTCTTCTCGCGGTTGCTCTATCTGGGCCTGGTGCTGCAGGTGGTGCATCTGCTGTTCGGTTCGGCGATCTGGATCCGCCGGGTGGTCGGGGTCTATTCGATCGCGTTCTTCGACGTGATCGGCTCCTCGCTCGGCTTCGGCGCCTTCCTGATGATCCTCGGGTGGGGACTGACCCGGCGCAAACGGCTCGCCTGGTGGGTGACCGTGCTGCTGCTCGGCCTGCAGGCCGTGGTCAACCTGCTGCTGATCGTCTCGCTGCTGATCGTGGAGAACGTCCGCGGGGACCGGCGGGTGCTGGCCATCGCGATCGTCTCCCTGGTCACCAGCACCCTGATGCTGGTCTGGCTGATCGCCGCCCGCAAGCAGTTCGGGGCCCGGTCCCCGCGCGGCAACTGGCTGAAGGCGCTGCTGGTGCTGGTGATCGGCTTCACGGTGACCGCCGGGATCGGCGCCCTGCTGGTGATGGTGGTCCCGGCCGACCCCGCGCGGCGCGGCCCGGTACCCCGGTTGGAATGGCTCTGGCACCGGCTGCTGCACGACAGTGCCGGCCCCACCCTGGCGATGCCGCGCTGGGTGGCGGCGCTGCTCGGCTTCCTGCAGGCGGTCAGCCTGCTCGCCGCGTTCTGGGCGCTGCTGCGCTCCCAGATGAACGCGGTCGCCCACAACCCGGGTGACGAACCGCTGGTGCGCGCCCTGGTCGCGGAGTCCCCGGACGATTCGCTGGCCTACTTCGCCACCCGCCGGGACAAGTCCTGGTGCTTCGCCGACGACAGCCGGGCCGCGATCGCCTACCGGGTCGTGCTGGGCTGCTGCCTCGCCTCCGGCGACCCGGTCGGACCTCGACAGGAGTGGCCGAGCGCGATCCGCGCCTGGCAGCAGATGGCGCACGACTACGGCTGGACCCCGGCGGTCATCGGGGCCTCGGAGACCGGTGCGGAGGCGTACGCCCGCCACGCCGACCTGCGCATCGTGAAGCTGGGCGACGAGGCCGTCCTCGAACCGCGCAACTTCAACCTGGACAGCCACGAGCTGCGTCCGGTGCGGCAAGCGGTCGAGCGGATGCGGCGGCTCGGCTACACGGTCCGGATCCGGCGCCACGATGCGATCGACCCGGTCGAGATGGAACGGCTGATCGAGCTCGCCGACCGCTGGCGCGACACCGAGGAGGAGCGCGGCTTCTCGATGGCGCTGGGCCGCCTCGGCGACCCGCTGGACGGTGGCTGCCTGATGGTGGAGGCCCTGTTCGCCGATGACGAGCAGCGCGCCGGTACCGAGGTGGCCGGGCTGTTGTCCTTCGTGCCGTGGGGGCCGGACGGCTATTCGCTGGATGTGATGCGCCGCAACCCGGAGGCGGACAACGGGGTCACCGAGCTGATGGTCGCCGAGCTGATGGCCTCGGGCGTACGCCGGGTCTCGCTCAACTTCGCGGTCTTCCGCTCCGCCTTCGAACGCGGTGCGCAGATCGGCGCCGGGCCGTTGATCCGGCTCTGGCGGCGATTGCTGCTGTTCGCCTCCCGCTGGTGGCAGCTCGAGTCGCTCTACCGCTCCAATGTGAAATATCGACCCGACTGGCTGCCGCGCTATCTGGGTTACGACCCGGACAGTGGCGATGTGGCGCTGGTCGGCGCGGCCTCCGGGGTGGCCGAGGGATTCGTCGACCTGCCGGCCTGGCTGGTCGGCAAGCCGACCCTGGCACCGGCCCCGACGCTGGCCGAGGTGGAGGCCGTGCTGCCCACCCCGACCACCCCGCCGGACACCCGACCCGAACAGGTCCGGATCCGCGCCGGCAAGCGGGAGCGGCTGCTGGCCGGCGGGGCCGATCCCTACCCGCCCGACTTCCAACCGACCGCCACCTGTGCCGATGCCACCGGGGAATGCTCGGTCGCCGGCCGGGTGCTGCGGATCCGTGACCACGGTGGGGTGATCTTCTGCGAGCTGCGGGACTGGTCGGGGGACCTGCAGGTGCTGTTGTCGGCCGACCGGGTCGCCGACCTGCAGCGCTTCGGCCGCGACGTCGACCTCGGTGACCATGTCGGCTTCCACGGGGTGGTCGGGGAGTCGCGCACCGGCACCCGCTCGCTGCTCGCCGACGGCTGGCGGCTGACCGCCAAATCGCTGCGGCCGCTGCCGGACAAGCGCGGTGGGCTCAGCGACCCCGAGGCCCGGGTCCGGCAGCGCTACCTCGACCTGACCATCAACCGGAGCGCCGCCGCGCGGCTGCGTACCCGGTCCGAGGCGATCAGCGAGGTCCGCCGGATCCTGCTGGACCGCGGTTTCCTCGAGGTGGAGACACCGATCCTGCAGGCGATCCACGGTGGTGCGAACGCCCGCCCGTTCCGCACCCACATCAACGCCTACGACCTCGACCTCTATCTGCGGATCGCCCCGGAGCTCTATCTCAAGCGGCTGCTGGTCGGCGGCGTCGACCGGGTCTTCGAGCTCGGCCGCAACTTCCGCAACGAGGGCGCCGACGCCACCCACAACCCCGAGTTCACGATGCTCGAGGCCTATCAGGCGTACGCCGACTACACCACCATGCGGCATCTCACCAAGGACCTGATCACCGGCGCGGTGACCGCGGGCACCGGTGGCACCACCCTGCTCGGCCGCGATCACACCGGCACCGTGCAGGAGGTGGACCTGGCCGGTGACTGGCCGGTGGTCACGGTCAACGACGCGATCTCGGCCGCCTGCGGGGAACCGGTCACCGCCGACACCGACCGGGAGGCGCTGGTCGCGCTGGCCCGCCGCCTGGACATCCCGATCGACGCCCGCTGGACCCGCGGCAACGTGCTGCTCGAGCTCTATGAGCACCTGGTCGAGGACCGCACGGTGGCCCCCACCTTCTATACCGATTTCCCGGCCGAGGTGTCCCCGCTGACCCGCCAGCACCGCACCGACGACCGGCTCGCCGAACGCTGGGACCTGGTCGCCTTCGGCGCCGAGATCGGTACCGCCTATTCGGAGCTGGTGGACCCGGTGCTGCAGCGGCAGCGGCTCACCGAGCAGTCACTGCAGGCCGCCGGGGGCGACCCGGAGGCGATGGAACTGGACGAGGACTTCCTGGTCGCGCTGGAACACGGCATGCCACCGGCCGGCGGTCTCGGGATGGGCATCGACCGGTTGGTGATGATGATCACCAACACCTCGATCCGCGACGCGATCACCTTCCCGCTGGTCCGCCCCCGGCGGGCGGGAAGGGGCTGAGGGTGGCCGTCACGATCGCCAATGTGAACGATTTCGGCGGCCGCGCGATCCACTGGCGCGAGCAGTCGGGCAGGGGACCGACGGTGCTGCTGCTGAACGGGGCCGGGCTGGCCGCCGAGCACTGGGACCAGGTGGTGGCGCTGCTGCCCGGGCGGCATCTGGTGCGGTTCGACCGTCCGGGGATGGGTGGTACGCGATGGCCGGGTACGCTGCCGACCCTGGCGGAGGAGGTGCGCAGCCTGACCGAACTGGTCCGCACCGTCGGTGCCCCGGCGGTGCTGGTCGCGCACTCGATGGCCGCCTTCCATGCCGAGGCGCTGGCCCGGCTGCGGCCCGAGCTGGTCGCCGGACTGGTGCTGGTCGACGGCTCGGTCGAGTTCCCGGCCAGGCCCCCGCGCGCGGTCGGCGTACGCCTGATCCGCTCCCTGCAGCAGATCGCGCGCCGGGCCCCGGTGCTGCATCTGGGTTCGCTCGCGCATCGGGCCGGGGCGTCATTGCAGAGCCGGCGGCTCACCCTGCGGCACCAGTGGGAGCGCCGGGTCGGTGAGCTCTACGACGATCCGGAGTCGGTGGCGATGGGGCTGGCCGAATCGGCCGCCTATCCCCGGCAGGCCTGGGATCTGCTGGCGCTGCGCCGCGACCACCCGATGCCGGACCTGCCGGTGCTGGTGCTCACCGCCGCCGACCAGACCGTCGAGCGGGACTGGCCGGCGCGGCAACGGCGGCTGACCCGATTGCTCGGCGGCCGCCAGCTGCTGGTGGAGGGTTCGGATCACCTGATGATGATCGACCGGCCCGAGGTGATCGCCGACGGGGTGCGGGCCCTGCTGCCGACCGATTCCGTCGACGGCTAGGGTTCCTCCCAGTTCGCTGCCCGCAGTGGTGCGTGGAAGGGAGGGACGATGGCCACTCGAGTGACGCTCAGCGAGGTCGCCGAACTCGCCGGCGTGCATCGTGGCACCGCGTCCCGTGCCCTCAATCCGCAGACCGAGTCGCAGCTCAACATCGACACCGTACGCCGGGTCAAGCAGGCGGCGGAGTCGCTCGGTTATGTCCCGGATGCGTTGGCCCGCGGGCTGCGGATGAGCCGGTCGATGACGGTCGGGATGATCATCCCCGACCTGACCAGCCCGATCTTCCCGCCGATCGTGCGGGGGATCGAGGAAATCCTGCAGCCACAGGGATACACGGCGCTGCTCACCAACAGCGACGGCGATCTGGCGGTGGAGAGCAGCCTCTACCACTCGCTGCGGCAGCGTCGGGTGGATGGCTTCCTGCTCGCCACCGGCCGGCTCGATGAGCAGCCGGTGCTCGCCCGGGCGCAGGCCGACGGGGTGCTCGCGGTGATGGTCAACCGGGAGGCGGGCAGGGCGCCGTTCCCGGCGGTGATCGCCGATTCGCAGGCCGGCATCCGGATGGCCCTGGATCACGCGCTCGAGCTCGGTCACCGGCGCATCGTGCACCTCTCCGGCCCGACCAGTTTCTCCACCACCCGGCAGCGGCGGGAGGCGTTCGTCGCCGCCGCGCGCGGGGTCGCCGGCCTGGAGTGGGGGGTGCACGAGGCCGCGGACCTGTCCATCGCCGAGGGGGAGCGGGTGATGGCGGAGGTGCTCGCCACCAGCCACCGCCCGACCGCCGTGCTCGCCGGCAACGACCTGCTGGCCCTCGGGGCGTTGCATACAATCCGGCGGGCCGGGCTGCGGTGCCCGGAGGACCTCTCGGTGCTCGGATTCAACGACATGCCGTTCGCCGGCGACCTCTCTCCGGCGCTCACCACGATCCACGTACCGCTGCGGCAGATCGGCTGCGAATCCGCGCGAATGCTGCTGCAGGCCATCAATTCCGGCGTTCAGAAGCCGATCACCAGAACCCTGCCGGTGAGCCTGCAGGTGCGTGAGTCGACCGGTCCCGTCCCAGCCTGACCTGGCAGGTGTTGACCCCTCCCGGGTCTCGACCTATGCTCGACCGCAATCGATTGCGAAGCAAGATTTGATACATTGTTGCAGTCGATGGCCGCTCGGCACTCCGAGCCGGATCGCAGCTGTCACTCGAGGTTGAGGAAACAGAATGGTGAACAGAGACGTTCTCCGCAGGGTGGGGGCGACCGCCGCCGCGGCCGCCCTGCTGGCCGTGGTCGGGTGCTCACCCGATCGGCCGGCCGATGACGGGACCGGCCCGATCCGGATCGGCGCCTCGCTGCCGCTGAGCGGTGAGTTCAGTCAGGGTGGCCGGGACACCCAGCAGGGTTACGAGGTCTGGCAGGCGTTGCAGAACGAGCGCGGCGGGCTGCTCGGTCGGCCGGTCGAGATGATCGTCCGCGACGACGCGACCAACCAGAACCAGGTGGTCACCAACTACACCTCGCTGATCTCCTCGGAGAAGGTGAATCTGCTGCTGGGCACCCAGTCCTCGCTGCTGAACATCCCCGGGTCGGCGATCGCCGAGAAGAACAAGATGCTCTACGTCTGCCCCTCGTGCGCCTCGCCGAAGATGTTCGACCGCGGTTACCAGTACATGTTCTTCTCCCAGCAGGCGACCGCGGACCGGCAGGCGCAGACCTTCGCCGACTGGGTGGCCGGGCTGCCCGAGAGCGAGCGGCCGAAGACCGCGGCGTACCCGGCACTGGACGATCCGTTCGCCGCCCCGGTGGTCGAGAACGTCCGGCAGACCCTGGAGGCCGCCGGCATCCGCACCGTCTACGCCGATGTCTATCCCACCACCACGAAGAACTTCGACTCGATCGTCAACACGCTCAAGGACGCCCGGGCCGACATCGTCGTGCACGGCTCCCAGTACGAGGACGGCATCAACATGGTGCGGGCGATGAACCGGGCCAACTACCAGCCCGGGCTGCTCTACCAGAGCTCCTCACCCACCTTCGGCCAGCAGTATCTGGACGGGGTGGGGGAGGCCAACACCCAGGGCGTGCTGTTCTCCGCCAGTTACGATGTCGGGCTGGAAACCCCCGGAAACAAGGAATTCCGGGAACGCTACGCGCAGATGTTCGGTGGCGCGCCACCAGAGGACGCCGCCGACGGGTACGCCGCCGGGCAGGTGCTCGCGGCCGCCGTGCAGGCCGTCGGCAATGTCGACGACCAGCGCGCACTGGCCGACTGGCTGCGCGCCAACGAGGTGGCCACCGTGCTCGGCCCGCTGAGCTGGAATGCCAACGGCAGCCCCAAGGGCGAGTTCCTGGTCGGGCAGTGGCAGTCCGGTGAACCCAAGGTGGTGCTGCCCCGTGAGGTCGCCACCAGTCAGACCATCTATCGCTGGCGCGGCCAGCCCATCGGAGGTGCCCGATGATCGCCCTGATCCAGACCCTCATCCTCGGCCTGCTGGTCGGTGGCGTGTACGCCCTGATGGCCTCCGGGCTGACCCTGATCTTCGGCGTGATGCGGGTGATCAACCTCGCCCACGGCGCCTTCGCCATCGTCGCGGCCTATCTCACCTTCACGCTGTGGGCGAGCTTCGGATTCGACCCGCTGCTGGTGATCCCGGTGGTGATGGTGGTCATGTTCGGGCTCGGTTGGCTCGCCTACGTGCTGGTGGTCCGGCACGTCCGCGGCAGCCACATCACGATGACCGTGCTGGCCACCTTCGGCCTGGCCCTGCTGCTGGAGGGGGTGATGGGCTTCATCTGGGGCAACCGGTCCGCCTCGGTCCGCCCGGCGTACGCCGATGCCTCGGTGCAGATCGGGCCCTTCGCCCTGCCGGTGGTCACCCTGATCGCGGCCGGGATCGCCGCCCTGGTGCTGTTCGGGCTGCATCTGCTGCTCGAGCGGACCTGGACCGGACGCGCCATCCGCGCCGCCTCGCTGAACGAGAGCGGTGCCCTGCTGGTCGGGGTGAGCGTCAAGGCCCTGGCGGCGACCACCTTCGCGATCGGTATCGCCACCGTCGGCGCCGGCGGCGCGATCCTCGCCACCACCTACCCGTTCGTGCCCGCCACCCACTACCAGTGGATCGCCCGGTTGCTGGCGATCGTCGTACTCGGCGGCCTGGGCAGTCTGCCCGGTGCGGTCCTGGGCGCCCTGCTGATCGGTGTCGGGGAGATGTTCGCCACCGCCTACATCGGTGCCTCCTGGCCGGTCGCGGTGCCGTTCCTGGTGATCTTCATCGTCCTGCTGGTCCGCCCGCAGGGCATCCTCGGCCAGCCCCTTCGAGAGGACGCAGTCGCATGAGCACCCAGCAGAGTGAAACCGTTGTGCCGCAGGAAAGTGCGACCGAAGCACCCCGGGGTGGCCCGAGCTGGCTCGACCCCCGCACGGTCAAGCTCGCCACCCGGGTGCTGCTGATCGCAGCAGCGGCGGTGATCGTGCTCTTCCCGATCTCACCCAGCCTCTCCGCCGAGAACACGGTGATCCTGGCGCTGGTGCTCGCCATCGGTGCGACCGGGTTGAACATCATCACCGGGTACGCCGGTTACCTGTCGCTCAGCCAGGGCGCCTTCGTCGGCATCGGTGCCTATGTGGTGGCGATGATGAGCGAGGCGGTGCCCGGGGTCAGCCCCTTCGTCTGGGTGCCGATGGCCGGTGTCATCACCGCCCTGCTGGCGGCCCTGCTGGGCCTGGTCACCTACCGCACCCGTGGGCCGGCCTTTGTCATCATCACCCTCGCGTTCCTCTTCCTGGTTCAGTTCGTGGCCATCCAGGCCTCCGACTTCACCGGCGGCACCGCGGGCATCACGATGGCGCTGCCGCAGTGGCCCGAGGCCTGGGGTAACTGGCCCTTCCATCTGGCTCTGGTCGCGCTGCTCGGGCTGTCGCTGCTGATGTCCTGGTGGATCCGCCGGACCAAGTTCGGCATGGGCCTGATCGCGATCCGCGACGACGAGGGCAAGGCCGGCACCGTCGGGGTCAACGCACCGGTCTACAAGCTGATCGCCTTCGGTGCCAGCGCCCTGTTCGTCGGGATGGCCGGCGGTGTCTACGGCTACTACTTCACCTTCGTCGATCCGATCAACATGTTCGCGATCCTGATGAGCGTGCAGATCGTGCTGGCGGTGATCCTCGGTGGCCGGGGTACGCTCTTCGGCCCGGTGCTCGGGGCGTTCATCATCGAGCCGCTGAACAGCTTCGCCAACTCGACCCTCGGTGGCGGCAACGCCCGGTTGGTGATCTTCGGCGGGATGCTCATCCTGCTGGTGATCCTGCTGCCCAAGGGAATCCTGCCCTCGGTCGCCGATCTGTTGGAGCGGATCCGCACCCGCGGCACCGTCGGGCTCTCCGGGCAGCGCCTGGCCCCGGTCACCGCACCGCCGATCAGCACCGAACCGCGTCAGGTGGTGCATCCGCCCGAGCACACCCGGGCCCTGCTCGAGGTGCAGGGGGTGAACAAGAACTTCGGTGGGCTGAAGGCGGTCGACGACTGCAGTTTCACCGTGCCGGAGGGGTCGATCACCGCACTGATCGGGCCGAACGGGTCGGGCAAGACGACGGTGTTCAATCTGATCTCGGGCACCCTCACCCCGGACTCGGGGCAGATCCTGCTGGACGGTGACCGGGTGGACAACCAACCGCCCTGGGGACGCGCCCACCGGGGCATCGGGCGTACCTTCCAGATCACCCGGTTGTTCCGGGAGATGACGGTGCTGGAGAACATCGTCACCCCGCTGCGCGCCTTCTCCTTCGGTCAGCTGGGCCGGGATGCGGTGAGCGGCTCCGAGGCCGAGCGGGCGATGGAACTGCTCGACTTCGTCGGGCTGGCCCGCTACCGCGACGCCCCCGCCGGGTCGCTGTCCTACGGCCAGCTGAAGCTGATCGAACTCGCCCAGATCCTCGTCCTCGATCCGAAGCTGATCCTGCTCGACGAACCGGCCGGTGGCATCAACCCGACGCTGATCGAGCGGATGGGTGACCTGATCCGGGCGCTGAACGCCGAGGGCAAGACGTTCCTGATCGTCGAACACAACATGCCGTTCGTGCTCGGCCTGTGCGACCCGATCCGGGTGCTGGCCAAGGGCAGCGTGATCGCCGAGGGCGATCCGGACCAGATCCAGGCCGACCCGGCGGTCATCGACGCCTATCTGGGCGATGACTACCTGCTGGAACGCGAAACCTCCGGAGATCTCATCGGGGAAGGGAAAAAGTCATGATCAGGCTCGAGGGTGTGGTCGCCGGGTACGGCGGCGGGAACGTGCTGCAGGGGGTGGATCTGGAGGTGCAGGCCGGGGAACTGGGTTGCATCGTCGGCCCCAACGGTGCCGGCAAGTCGACGGTGCTGCGCACCATCAGCGGCCTGCTGAAACCCAGCCGGGGCAAGGTCCTGCTGGACGGGCAGGATCTCACCGGGCTGCCGCCCGATGAGATCCTGCGCCACGGCGTCGCCCAGGTGCCGCAGGCCAACGGTCTGTTCCCGAATCTGAGCGTCAGGGAGAACATCCTGATGGGCGCCTATGTGATCCGCCGCCAGCGCGGGCTGGTCCGGGACCGGCTGGACCAGGTGCTGGATCAGTTCCCGCTGGTCAAGGACCGGTTGAACACCCGCTGCGGGATGCTCTCCGGCGGCCAGCGACGGATGGTCGAGTTCGCCCGTTCGTTGATGCTGGATCCGAAACTGGTGCTGCTCGACGAGCCCTCCCTGGGTCTCGATCCCAAGTCGCTGACCGTCATCGACGAATCGGTCGCGGTGATGCGGGAACGTGGCACCGCGATCCTGATGGTCGAGCAGAACGTCCGCTTCGGGATGCGGATGGCCAGCACCGGGATCGTGATGGAGTCCGGGCGGGTGCTGCTCTCCGGGCCCGCGGGCGAGATCCTCGACAATCCCGAGATCGCCGACCTCTACTTCGGTGGCGCGGTGCAGACCGCGGACGCCGACGCGTGAACGAAAAGACCCCCAGGAAAGGAAGATCGATGACCGACAGGCCAACCATCGGCTGGATCGGCACCGGACGGATGGGCGCGCAGCTGGTGCTGCGGTTGCTCGCCGCCGGTTACGACGTGACCGTCTACAACCGCACCGCGGCCAAGGCCGACCCGCTGGTGGCCCAGGGGGCGAAGTTCGCCCCGAAACCGGTCGGCCTCGCCGATCGGGACATCGTGTTCAGCATGGTCTCCGCACCCGCCGACCTGGCGGCCGTGACCACCGGCCCCGACGGCCTGCTCACCCACCCCGAGCACGCCCCTGGTGTGATCGCCGACTCCTCGACGGTTTCGGCCGAGGCCAGTGAGATCCTGCGCAAGGCCGCCGCCGAGCGCGGCACCGAGCTGCTGGCCACTCCGGTCAGCGGCAATCCCTCGGTGATCGCCGCCGGCAAGCTGACGGTGGCCGTCTCCGGTCCCCGCCAGGTCTTCGACCAGGTGGAACCGGTGCTGCAGGTCTTCGGCCGAGGTGTCACCTACGTGGGGGAGGGGGAGGCCGCCCGACTGGTGAAGATCGCCCACAACGTGTTCCTCGGCGTGGTCACCCAGTCGCTGGCCGAGATCACCGTGCTCGCCGAGAAGGGCGGGGTGAGCCGCGCGGCCTTCCTCGACTTCCTCAACGACTCGGTGCTGGGGTCAACCTTCACCCGCTACAAGACCCCCGCATTCGTGAACCTGGATTTCACCCCGACCTTCACCAATGTGCTGCTGCAGAAGGATTTCGACCTCGGGCTGGAGGCCGGGTACCAACTCGGCGTACCGATGCCGGTCGCCGGACTGACCCGCAACATCGTCGCCCAGGAGGTGGGCAACGACAACGTCGAACAGGACTTCGCCACCTTGCTGCTGACCGTGGCCCGCGGTGCCGGACTGCCGTTGCGGGCCGAAGACGTCGAGGTCAGCGACGGGCTGGAGGCCGATCGGTGAGCGCGGCGCAGCAGCACCGGCCGGCGACTGATTTCGAGCGGCCGTCGCAGCGGCCGGCCGGGGTCCGCCCGCTCGGCGCCCCCGGTCAGCTCGGCGTCGATTACGAGCACCGGGTCGACTTCGACCGGTTGCGCAACTACCGCCTGGGTCGGGCCAGGGAAGCGTTGGAGAGCAGCGAATGCGGAGCCTTCCTGCTCTTCGACTTCTACAACATCCGCTACACCACCCAGACCTGGATCGGTGGCGCGCTGGGCGACAAGATGATCCGCTACGCGTTGCTGATGCGGGACGCGGAGCCGATCCTGTGGGATTTCGGGTCGGCGGTGAAGCATCACCAGCTCTATTCCGACTGGCTGCCCACCGAGAACCACCGGCCCGGTTTCCTCGGTTTCAAGGGGGCGGTCGCCCCGGAGCCGACCGGGTTGATGCGGACCGCGATCGAGGAGATCCGCTCGCTGTTGAACGAGCGCGGGCTGGCGGATGCGCCGGTCGGGGTGGATCTGGTGGAACCGCCGTTCCTGTTCGAGATGCAGCGCCAGGGGTTGCGGGTGGTGGATGCCCAGCAGCACATGCTGGATGCCCGGGTGATCAAGAGCGCCGATGAGATCATGCTGCTCAACCAGGCGGCGGCGATGGTCGACGGGGTCTATCAGGACATCGTCGAGGCGTTGAAACCCGGTGTCCGGGAGAACGAGATCGTCGCGCTCGCCAACAAGCGGCTCTACGAATACGGCAGCGATCAGGTGGAGGCGATCAACGCGATCTCCGGCGAGCGCTGCAACCCGCATCCGCACAATTTCACCGATCGGATCATCCGCCCCGGGGACCAGGCGTTCTTCGACATCATCCATTCCTTCAACGGCTACCGCACCTGCTACTACCGCACCTTCGGGGTGGGCTGGGCGACCGAGCCGCAGCGCGATGCGTACAAGCAGGCAAGGGAATGGATGGATCGGGCCCTCGATGCCATCCGGCCCGGAGTGGGCTCGGACCAGGTCGCCGCGGTGCTGCCGAAGGCCACCGATTTCGGCTTCGAGAACGAGCTGGCGGCGTTCGGGTTGCAGTTCGCGCACGGGCTGGGGTTGGGGCTGCACGAGCGGCCGATCATCTCCCGGTTGAACTCCTTCGCCGACCCGGTCGAGCTGCGTCCGGGCATGGTGTTCGCGATGGAGACCTACTGTCCGGCCTCCGACGGCATCTCCGCGGCCCGGATCGAGGAGGAGGTGGTGGTCACCGAATACGGCACCGAGGTGCTCACCCGTTTCCCGGCCCAGGACCTGTTCGTGGCCAACCAGTACTGAGGCTCGGCGGTCACATCACCGCCGAGGTCAACCGCATCACGTTGTCGGTGTAGCGCACCCACACCGATCGCTTGCGCCACTGGGAAAGCATCAGCTCGAAGGAGTTGTCCCGGTAGTCCTGCAGCACGCTCTCCAGGTCGTGGATCATCTCCGGATCGACCGCGAACAGCGACACCTCGAAGTCGAGGAAGAACGAGCGCATGTCCATGTTGGACGACCCGATCACCGCGAGCTGGTTGTCCACCACCATCAGCTTGGTGTGCAGGATCGTCGGCGCCCGATAGAGGTGGATGTGCACACCCGCCTCCAGCAGCGCGTCGTAGTAGGACTGCTGGGCGTGGTGCACCATGAACTGGTCCCCGCGCTCCGAGGCGTACAAACCGCACCCGGACGCCGCGCTGGGCCGCGGTGGTGATGGCCAGCATCAGCGCCTCGTCGGGCACGAAATACGGGCTGACCAGATCCAGCTCACG
The DNA here is from genome assembly GCF_002250705.1 of Enemella evansiae. Lineage (GTDB taxonomy): Bacteria > Actinomycetota > Actinomycetes > Propionibacteriales > Propionibacteriaceae > Enemella > Enemella evansiae. Next base: position 95,222 of record NZ_NMVP01000034.1, on the reverse strand, counting down.
CTGGGCAAGATTGACCAGGCCGACGAACATCCGCAGGTTCGGTTCGGTGCGGAAGCCCGGACCCGAGGGCACCAGCTGCATCGGGGCCATCGTGCTGTGCTCGTGCGCGGAGGCGGCCTCGTCGTCGCGGTCGCGGACGAGCTCCTCGGTCTCCTGGAACCAGTCGAGCGCGAACACCTGGGCGAGCTGGGCAACGATCGGCCCGGAGACCTCGACGTTCAGATCCAGCCAGTGCAGGTTCCGGCGGCGATTCTTCGCCTTCAGATAGGTCGGGTCGATCATGTTCATCGACCCCATGAACGCCACCTCGTCGTCGACGATCAGCAGCTTGCGGTGATTGCGCAGATCGGGCCGGCGCCATTGGCCACGCAGCGGGTGCAGCGGCATCATCGCGTGCCACTGGACGCCGGCGGCGGTCAGCCCGGTCTGAAGCTTCTTGTACTCCGGGTAGCCCTGGCTGCCGAGCTGGTCGAACAGCACCCGGACCGTCACCCCACGGGCGGCCGCATCGGTGAGCGCGGTGCAGAAGCGGTCGGTCACCGAATCCCAGGACATGATGTAGAACTCCGCGTGCACGGTGTGCTGGGCGGCCTCGACGGCCGCGGCCATCTCGTCGAAGGAGACGTCGGTGGGCAGCACCCGGCGGCAGTGGCCGGTGATCATCGGGAACGAGGTGAGTTCCCGGTTGCCGCGGGCGATCGAGGCCACCCCCGGCGGCGCGGTGAAGCCGGGCGGGTAGTCCGGGTCCGGTTCGAGCCGGCCCGCGAGCGCCCTGGTGGCGTACGCCTGGATCTCGCGCCGTTTCCCGCGCAGATAGGGACTGCCGATCAGCAGGTACAGCGGCAACCCGACGATCGGTACCAGCAGGATGATCAGCAGCCAGGCCGAGGACGAGGAGGGGGAGCGGTTCTCCGGCACGGTGCCGACCGCGACGATCTTGATCCCGTAGTCGATGATCACCACCACGATCGACCAGACCTGGGCCCAGTTGATGCTGTTCCAATCCATGCCTCAGCCCTTCACCAGGATGACGATCAGGGCGACCAGCGCGAACAACCCGACGCTGCCGCCGAGCAGCAGCACCGACCAGATCGGTGGCTGCAGGGTGTCGTCGCTGATGCTGTGCACACCGCGGCGGTGCCGGACCCGATGGGTGAGTGAGGTGATCAGGGCGACCACGCTGATCAGCCCCACCGCGGTGAGCACCCAGGGCCCGTAGTGGCCGACGTAGCGCAACAGCAGCAACCCGACCAGGAACAGCGCCATCGCGGTGCGGCTCCAGGCCAGTGTGGTGCGCTCGGGTTGCAGCCCGGGGTCGTCGTGGCTGGGGACCCTGGTGGACATCAGCGCCGCCTCATCGGGCCGTGGCGACGATGAAGGCCAGGGCCGCGGCGGAGAGCAGCACGCCGAGTCCGAGGATCGGCACCATGCTCGGCATCGGCAACGGCCGGTTCTCCCGCATCGCTCGCTCCACCCGGAGCCAGCGCCCGACCGCGGTGCCCGCCATCACCAGCGCGGTGATCACCAGGATCAGCGACGCGGCCCGTCGCAGCTCGGGATGGAAGATGTCGAAGGTGAACGCCTCCAGGGCGACACCGCCGCCGAGCAGCGCCAGCGAGGTGCGGATCCAGGCGAGGAAGGTGCGCTCATTGGCCAGCGTGAACCGGGGATCCGGCTCGCTGCCCCCGGGCAGCAGTCGCCGGGCGAGGGAGGAGCGTCGATCGTCGGTCACGGGGTCAGTCTGCCGCATCGCGGGCGGCCGGCGTGCGATCCGAGGACCGCCCGGTTGGGCTATGCTGTACGCCGCACGGTTGCGTGCGCGCGGATGTAGCTCAATGGTAGAGCCCCAGTCTTCCAAACTGGCTACGCGGGTTCGATTCCCGTCATCCGCTCCAGACGGAGATTTCCGCATCCTGCGCGGTGGCGCTGATTGGGGCCTGGCCGGTTCAGCGACTACCCTGCAAGTGCCGGAGCGTCGGGGGAGTGGGAGAAATGCAGTTTCTGAAGAACCGAGTCGTCCAGGTCGTCCTGGGCCTGGTCGTCGTGGCCATCGTGGTGGTGGGGGCGATCTTCGCCTTCGGCCCCAAGCAGACCACCACCGAGGTGGCGGCCACGCCGAATCCGGCCCCGCAGGAGCCGAGCTTCGAGAGCTCCGAGCCGACCCCCGTCGCGACCACCAGCACCGCGGCCCCGCCCGCATCGCCCACCGGGAGCAAGACGCCGGCCACCGAGTCGTGCACCAACACCGATGAGGACATCAAGGACCCCAAGAAGCTGACTGTCGAGCGGATCGGCGTCGATTCGCCGATGATCACCGTCGGCAAGGACGAGGCCGGCAACCCCGGCGCCCCGCCGAAGAGCGCGTCGAACACCACCGCCTGGTACAACGGCAGCCCCGAGGTCGGCTCGGCCCAGGGCAACGTGATCCTGACGATCCACACCTACCAGACCGGAAACGCGCTGGGGAACCAGCTCTATGACGGTGGCAACAAGGCCCTCAAGGAGGGCGATGTCATCAAGATCTCCGACGGTGAGGGCAAGCAGGTCTGCTACCGCTACACCAACAACCTCAAGGTCTGGGAGAAGACCTACGACCCGGCCTCCGGCGTCTTCTTCAACCCGACCGGCCCGGCGCAGCTGGCGATCATGATCTGCTGGGACTTCAACAAGGAACGCGAGAACTGGGACAGCCGGATCATCTTCTACGCCCCGAAGATGCCGAAGGCGGCCTGAGGCCGACCCGGTTCGATTGGGCGAAGCGTCGCCTCCGCGGGTTACACTGCGGGGGCGCGTTCGCGCCGGGGCGTAGCGTAGTGGCTAGCGCGCCTGCTTTGGGAGCAGGAGATCGCAGGTTCGAGTCCTGTCGCCCCGACCCATCCACCGCCGGTGCCGGGCAACCGGCCGGATCGGCATTTGCCTCGCGCTGCCGGGTGGGCGATAGCATTGCGCGGGTGTGCCCCTGCGGGGGCAGTGAGCGGTACGCCCGGCGTACCGGAATCCAGGAATCATTTGATCAGGAGTAGACCTTGCCAAGCACCGTTGAGCAGCTGAGCCCGTCCCGGGTCAAGATCACCGTCGAGGTGCCCTTCGCCGAGCTGAAGCCCGCCCTGGACAAGGCGTACCGCGACATCGCGGGCCAGGTCAACATTCCCGGCTTCCGGGCCGGCAAGGTCCCGCCGATGGTCATCGACCAGCGCTTCGGCCGGGGTGTGGTGCTGCAGGAGGCGATCAACTCCTCGCTGCCCGAGCTCTACGGCAAGGCCGTCACCGAGAACAACCTCAACCCGCTCGGCGAGCCCGAGGTCGAGGTGACCAAGCTCGAGGACAACGAGCTGGTCGAATTCACCGCCGAGGTCGACGTCCGGCCCGAGTTCGAGGTGCCCGACTTCGAGTCGATCACCGTCGAGGTGGAGAAGCCCGAGGTCGGCGACGAGCAGCTCGAGACCCAGCTGCAGACCCTGCGTGAGCGCTTCGCCACCCAGGTGGACGTGGACCGCCCGGCCGCCGAGGGCGACGTGGTCACCCTCGATCTGGTCGGCTCCAAGAACGGTGAGGAGCTGGCCGAGGCGACCGCCGAGGGCATCACCTACACCCTCGGCTCCGGCGGCATGCTGGACGGCCTGGACGAGGCCGTCACCGGCAAGTCCGCCGGCGAGGAGGTCACCTTCACCTCCGAGCTGGTCGGCGGCCCGCTGCGCGGCGAGCAGGCCGACATCAAGGTGACCGTGCAGAAGGTCCAGCAGCAGGAGCTGCCGGAGATCGACGACGAGTTCGCCCAGCTGGTCTCGGAGTTCGACTCCGTCGAGGAGATGAAGGCCGACCTGTCGGAGAACCTGGTTCGGATGAGCCGGCTCGAGCAGGCCGCCAACGCCCGGGACAAGGTCCTCGAGGCGGTCATCGAGAAGGTCGAGATGGACCTGCCGGAGAAGCTGATCGAGGCCGAGGTGCAGGCCCGCCACGAGCAGATCAACGGCCAGCTGGCCCAGGCCGGGCTGACCCTGGACCAGTACCTCGAGGACGGCGAGACCGAGCAGACCGCCGAGGAGTTCTGGGCCGAGGTCGACACCCGCTCCCGCGATGCGCTGAAGGCCCAGCTGGTGCTGGACAAGATCGCCGACGACCGTGAGGTCGGGGTGGACCAGAACGACCTGACCCAGCACATCATCCGCAAGGCCCAGCAGAGCGGCACCTCCCCCGAGCAGGAGGCGCAGCACATGATGGAGCACAACCACATGGCCGAGTGGATGACCGAGATCCGCCGCGGCAAGGCGCTCGCGCTGATGGTCGAGGCCGCGAAGGTCACCGGCCCCGACGGCGAGGACCTGAACCTGGCCAACCTGCGCGGTGACGGCACCTACGCCGACCCGGAGGCCGAGGACGCCGAGGCGGAGGCTGCTGAGGCGGAGGCCGGTGAGACCGAGGCCCGCGCCGATGAGTCGGGCGACAAGGCCGACGAGGCGAAGGCCGACGACAAGGCCTGATCGGCCGGTTCAGACCTGGTACGCGAAAGCGGCCCGTCCCCTCGGGGGCGGGCCGCGTCGTCTTCTCCCGGGTCTCAATGAATGATCATGGAATATTCGGCCCCTCATCCGAAGTATTCGGATATAAGTGCGAATATTCCATGGTCATTTTTCGGGTTTGGGGTGGACTGTCAGTGGCGACCTGCAGACTTCAGATCGACCGAGGCAAGGAGGCGATCATGGAGTTGGCTACCGTCGCGAAGCAGGGGATCGAGTTCGCACGATCCCGTCCGATCCTCAGCATGGCCTATCCGTATGCCTGCGCCGCCGCCGGAGTCGTTGCGCTAGTCGGCCTATTCGTCGGGATGCGCCCATTGGATGTCGTCAGGTTGGCTCTGGAGAGCGTCGGTGTCGACATGGGTTGGCTGACGATTGCCAACGAGTGGTCTCTCGCGCATGAGTGGCTGCTCGGCTATGGGTGGGTGATCTTGTTCATCAGCTTCTGGATCATCACATTGGTTCAGCTCGGTGTGAACGCCCGGGTCTACTCGACGTTCTGGCTCGCGCTCGCGGTGGGCCTGCAGGGCGGCACCATGACGCTCACGACATTCGTCGGGTATCTCGGATTGCCGCTCCTGATCTGGCTCGTGCGGAACCGGCGCGGCACCGTTGGGTCTGACTGGATCGGGGGACTTCTGCTCGCGCTGGCCACTGTCCTGATGCCCCTGTTCTGGATGCTTGATCCCGGGAGGCGTTTCCGGGCGACGCAGTGACGCGTCAGCCCGGTGCCACCTCGCGCACCTCATCGCCAGGGCGGCGCTGCCGCTGACCAGCGCAGTGGCAGATCCGCGTACTCGCTCAGCCGAGTTCGCGGGCGCCGGCCATCACCTGTTCGGAGAAGGTGGTCAGGAAGCGGGACTGGTCGTCACCGGGGGCGTGGAAGACCAGGTGGTTGAAGCCGAGATCGGTGTAGAACTTCAGCCCCTCGATGGCCTGTTCCGGGGTGGAGGCCACGATCCAGCGCTTGGCGACCTGCTCGATCGGCAGCGCGTCGGCCGCCTCCTCCATCTCCTCGGGGTCGGTGATGTCGTGCTTCTGCTCCTTGGTCAGCGACAGCGGCGCCCAGAACCGGGTGTTCTCCAGTGCCCGTTCGGGATCCGGGTCGTAGGAGAGCTTGATCTCGATCATCCGGTCGATCGAGTCGAACTCGCGCTTGTTCAGTTCGGCGCCCTCCTTGACCGCCGGTACCAGCTGGTCGCGGTAGAGCTCGGCGCCCTTGCCGGAGGTGCAGATGAACCCGTCGCCCTGACGGCCCGCGTACTTGGCCATGGTCGGCCCGCCGGCGGCCACGTAGACCGGGATCGGCTGGTCGGGGCGGTCGTAGATCATCGCGTCCACGGTGCGGTAGTAATCGCCCTCGAAGGTGACCCGGTCCTGGGTCCACAGCGCGCGCATCAGGCGTACCGACTCGCGCAGCCGGGCGAACCGCTCCTTGAAATCCGGCCATTCGGGCAGGCCGACGGCGATCTCGTTGAGGGCCTCACCGGTGCCCACGCCGAGCATCACCCGGCCCGGATAGAGGCAGCCCATGGTGGCGAAGAACTGCGCCAGCACTGCCGGGTTGTAGCGGAAGGTCGGGGTGAGCACCGAGGTGCCGAGCAGCACCCGTTCGGTGCGTGCGCCGACGTGGGAGAGCCAGGCCAGCGAGTTGGGGGCGTGCCCGCCCTTGTGCCGCCAGGGTTGGAAATGATCGGAGATGGTGACCGAATCGAAGCCGAGTTCCTCGGCCTGCACCGCATAGTCGGCGAGTCGTCGGGGGCCGAACTGTTCGGCGGAGGCCTTGTAACCGATCTGGATCATGGTTCGCACTCTAGAGCGCGTCCGGGCGTACGCCTCAGCGGGTGTCCGCTGGGACGCGGTCGGGTTGCCGCGGCGACGAGGCCGCCGCCACCGCCGGTACCCGGCTGCGGTGCTCATGCCAGGCCAGTGCGACCACGGTGGCCAGCACCACGACGAACCCGACCCACTGGGTCGCCGACAGGCTGGCGTGCTGGATGAACACCCCGACCGCGGCGGCGGTCAGCGGGAACGCCAGCTCGGCCAGGGTGGCGCGGGCGGCCGGGGTGGAGCGCAGCCCGTAGTAGTAGAGCACCAGCGCCAGCAACCCCGGTACCAGGGCGAGCGACAGCAGCCGCGGCCAGGTGCTCACCGGCAGCACCAGCGGGGCCCCGGTACCCAGTGCCACGATCAGCAGGGTCAGCATGCCGAAGAAGAAGCGCAGCGCGGTGACCTGGAAGAACTTCAGCTCGGTGCTGGCCAGCCGGCCGAGCACGGTGCCCAGTGCCCAGAGCGCGGCCGAACCGAGGCCGAGCAGGGCGGGGATCAGCGACTTCACTCCGACCGAGAGCGGGTTCGGGAACGCCAGCAGCCAGGCGCCCGCGACCGCCGGTGCCAGGAAGAGCCAGAACTTCGGCCGCAGCCGCTCGCCGAGCAGCAGGGCGGCGAAGGTGATCGCGATCAGCGGCTGCAGTTTCTGCAGCACCTGCGGGGTGATCGGGTCGCCGTAGCGGAAGGCCAGGGTGAACATCACCGTCGCCAGCGCCGAGGACCCCGCACCGATCACCAGGGTGGCGATCCTGGTCCGCAGGCTCGCCCGCCACCAGGCCCGCAGTGCCCCGATCAGCAGGGGAGAGGTGAGCAGCACCAGCAGCACGTGCTCGCCCAGCACGATCGAGGTGGAGGCGTACTCCTTGGAGAGCGGCGAGCGCAACAACCCGGAGAAGCCCCACATCGCGGCAGCGAGTGCGACGAGCCAGGTGCGGTCCGGGGTGCGGGAGGTCGAAGAGTGCGGCACCCGTTGAGTCTGGTACCGGCCGAGGCCTGCGACAAGCGCAAGAAACGCAGCCTCATCATGCATCGCACGCATGGCTCGATCTACGCTGGCCGGGTGGAACTCACCCAGCTGCGCACCTTCGCCGCGGTCGCCCGGACCGGCTCGATCTCCCGGGCCGCCGCGGAGCTCGGTTACTCCCAGTCGGCGCTGTCGCGGCAGTTGCAGGCGCTGGAGGCCGATCTCGGCGTACCGCTGTTGGAGCGGGTCGCCCGTGGCATCCGATTGACCCGGCACGGCGAGGCGCTGCTGCCGCACGCCCGGGAGGTGGTGCGGTCGGTGGCGCAGGCGCGGGTCGACGTCGCGGAGGCCGCGGAGGCGGAGGTGCGGTTACGGCTGGGGAGTGTGCCCTCGGCGACCGCCTCGTTGGTGGTTCCGGCGCTGGCGGTGCTGGAGCGGACCCGACCCAGGTTGGCCGTGGCACTGCGGCAGGGTTCGGCCAGCGGGCTGATCGGGGCGCTGGCCGCCGGTGAGCTGGATGCGGCGGTGGTGCTCGCCGGCCCCGACGACCGGCCCCGGCCCGGGTTGGTCGCCGAACCGGTGCTCACCGATGAGTTGCGGCTGCTCGCCCCGGCCGGCCACCCGGCCGCCGCGGCGGGCGTACCGGTCGCGCTGGCCGAGCTCGCCGATCAGACCTGGGTGGAGGCCGTCGGTGACCAGGGCCTGCTGCGTCGGGTCGCGGCCGATGCGGGGCTGCGGCCGCGGCGGGTACGCCGGGCGCCCGACCATGCGGCGCGGGTCGCCTATGTCTCCAGCGGACTGGGGCTGGCCCTGGTGCCCGGCCTGCTCGCCGCCGACCTGCCGACCGGCCTGGCCGCGGTGCCGCTGCGCAATGCACCGACCCGGGATCTGGTCCTGGTCCGCCCGGAGCGGGCCGAACAGTCGGCCGCGCTGGCCGCGGTCCGGGAGGCCCTGACCGGATCCTGAGGTGACGCCCCGGGATCCCCGCGTCCGAAATCCCCACGCCCCGCCGCACCGGCGGGCGTACCTCGCCATGCCTGGCACGACAGCTGGTTGACTCCTGTTTTCGCGCGAACTACATTTGCACAGTAAGTGCATATGTTGCACAACGCGAACATCACAGCAAAGGAGCTTCGATGTCGACCTCAGCAGTTCCCGGCCCCACGGCCGGCCCCGATATGAAAAGCGTCGAGCGGGCGACGCTGAGCAAGGTCCGGCGGCGGTTGCTGCCGATCATCGCGGTGCTGTACTTCATCGCCTTCCTGGACCGGAACAATGTGGGGTTCGCGAAGCTGACGATGGGTCCCGATGTCGGGCTCACCGAGGCGGCCTTCGGTTTCGGGGCGGGTGTGTTCTTCATCGGGTACGCACTGTTCGAGGTGCCCAGCAATGCCGGCATGGTGCACTTCGGCGCCCGGAAGTGGATCGCGCGGATCATGATCTCCTGGGGGATCGTCTCCACCGCGATGATCTTCACCACCGGACCCACCTCGTTCGCGGTGCTGCGCTTCCTGCTGGGCGTCGCGGAGGCCGGCTTCTTCCCGGCGATGATCTTCTATCTGACGCTCTGGTTCCCGCAGAAGGTGCGGGTCACCGTGCTCGGCACCTTCATCCTGGCCCAGCCGATCTCGAACGCCATCGGCGCGCCGCTGTCCGGAGCCATCCTGGCGATGCCCGAGTTCCTGGGCGTCCAGGACTGGCAGTGGCTGTTCATCATCGAGGGCGTCCCGGCGATCGTGCTGGGCGTGCTGGTACCCAGACTGCTCACCGACCGGCCCGAGGAGGCCAGCTGGCTGAGCGAGACCGAACGCGGCTGGCTCACCTCGACGATCGCCCACGAGAACTCCTTGGTCGCGCAGACCGGGCACGGCCGCTTCCTCGACGGGCTCAAGGACTCCCGCGTCTGGGCGTACGCGATGCTCAACTTCGGCATGGTCTGCGGCATCTACGGTTTCGGCCTGTGGCTGCCGACGGTGATCAAGTCCCTCGGTCAGTTCTCCACCATCCAGGTCGGACTGATCTCGGTGATCCCCTACGGTGCCGCGGCGATCTTCCTCTATCTGTGGGCACGCAACTCCGACCGCACCGGGCTGCGCGCCGCGCACGCCGCCGCATCGATGGTGCTCGCCGCCGTCGGACTGGTCGCCGCCGGCCTCGCCGCCGGCAGCTCACCGGTCCTCGCGCTGTTCTTCCTGACCATCGCCGCGATGGGGTCTACTCGGCCACTGCGCCGCTGCTGGCGATGCCCGCCTCGGTCTTCGTCGGGGCGGCCGCAGCGGCCGGCATCGGCCTGGTCAACGCGGTCGGCAACGTCGGCGGGTTCGTCGCCCCGTATGCCGTCGGCCTGATCAACCAGGCCACCGGCGGTACCAGGGTGAGCCTGTTCTTCCTGGCCGGCCTGCTCGTCCTCACCGCCGTCGCCACCATCGCCTACGCCGGCCGGCGGCCCGAGGGCCGGGTCCAGGTGGTCGACCGCTGAGCGCGGCCGGCATCCGCGAATCGCTTGCAGACAAAGAAAACAAGGAGCAACAGATGAACCGCACCCTCGACGGCCGTACCGCCCTGATCACCGGCGGCGGTGTCGGCATCGGCCTGGCGATCGCCCAGGAACTCGCGCACCGGGGCGCCCGGATCGCGATCACCTACCGGACCCACCGGCCCGATGACGCCGCACTCGCCGGCCTGCAGGAGGGATCCGGACAGCCGGCACTGGCACTCCAGGTCGACGTGACCGAGCCCGACCAGGTCGACGAACTGGCCGCCACCATCCGGCGCGAGTTCGGCACCCTGGACGTCCTGGTCAACAATGTCGGCGGGCTGATCCAGCGCGCGACGATCGCGGAGATGGAGCTGGCTCTGTGGCGTACCGTCCTCGCCACCAACCTCGACTCCACCTTCCTGGTCACCCACGCGATGCTGCCGCTGCTGCGCCGCCCGGGCGGGCGGATCGTGAACATGGCCTCGCTGGCCGGCCGCAACGGCGGCCACCCCGGGGCGACGGCGTACGCCACCTCGAAGGCCGCGCTGTTCGGCTTCACCCGCGGGCTGGCCAAGGAGCTCGCGCCGGAGCAGATCACCGTCAACGCGGTCGCCCCCGGGTTCATCGAGGACACCCCGTTCCATTCCACCTTCACCAGCGAGGACTCCAAGCGGCAGACCATCGCCACCATCCCCGCCGGCCGGGCCGGCGTACCCGCCGACGTGGCCCAGGCGGTCGGCTGGCTGACCGAGGACGGCGCCGGGTTCGTCACCGGCACCATCGTCGACATCAACGGCGGGCAGTACTTCGGCTGAGCGGGAGCGGGGCATGAGAGAATCACGGTCAGCCGAGCCAGGGGAGGAGCACTGATGTCGCAGACGGTGCAGCGGGCGATCACCATCCTCGAACGGTGCAGCGAGCGGCCCAGCACGGCGCAGGAACTGGCCGACGTGCTGGGCACCCACCGCACCACCGCGCTGCGGTTGATCCAGACCCTCGAGGGCTCCGGCTTCCTGCGCAATGTCGGCAACGGGCACTACGGCGTCGGCTTCCGGCTGGCCGGGCTGGCGTCCCGGGCGGTGGAGCAGTTCGACCTGCGCGCGCTGGTGCATCCCTATCTGCAGCGGCTCAGCGACGAGGTCGGGTTCACCGTCCAGCTGGCCGTCCCGCAGAAGGACCGGCTGATCTATGTGGACAAGATCGAACCGCCGTCCTCGATCACGCTGAACACCCGGATCGGCGGGGAAGTGGTGATCCATACCGCCGGGGTCAGCAAGTCGATCCTGGCCTACCTCGAACCGGAGCAGCGGGAGGAGATCATCGCCCGCGCCAGCTTCGAGAAGTACACCGACCACACCATCACCGCGCCCAAGCAGTTGCGTACGGTGCTCGCCGAGGTCGCCGAGCGCGGCTGGTCCAGCGACGACGGGGAGTACGAGGAGTTCTCCAACTGCATCGCCGCACCGGTCTTCGGCTCGCAGGGCGAGGTGGTCGGCGCCCTGTCGATCACCGCGTTCACCCACCATGCCACCATCGCCGAGCTCTCGAAGCACCTGCCGAAGCTGCTCGAGACCACCCGGGAGATCTCCCGCGAACTCGGCGCCCCGGCCTCGGTCACCCGCGCGGTGAGCAGCGGCGCCGGGGAGCCCGCGCCCCGGGCCTCCTGACGCGGTACGCCCGGCCGGCGTGGGTGCGCCCACAGCGAACATGCGCCGAGATCGCTCAGGTTTGCCGACGCCGCCCGGTAGTTTCGGTTTCGTGAACAACATCCCAGAGAATCCAGCGCTCATCCGAGCCGCCGCCAACGGTGGCGGTCCGAGCATGACCGACAACGTGTACCAGTCGCTGCTGGCCAACCGGATCATCTTCCTGGGGTCCGAGGTCCGCGACGAGAACGCCAACGCGATCACCGCGCAGATGCTGCTGCTGAACGCCGAGGATCCCGACAAGGACATCTACCTCTACATCAACAGCCCCGGCGGTTCGGTGGACTCGGGCATGGCGATCTTCGACACCATGCAGTGGATCTCCAACGATGTCGCCACCGTGGCGATGGGCCTGGCGGCCTCGATGGGGCAGTTCCTGCTGTCGGCGGGTACGCCGGGCAAGCGGTACGCGCTGCCGCACAGCCGGATCATGATGCACCAGCCCTCCGGCGGCCTCGGCGGTACGGCCTCCGACATCCGGATCCAGGCGGAGCAGTCGCTGCACATCAAGAAGGTGATGGCCGAGCTGATCGCCCAGCACACCGGGCAGACCGTCGAGCAGATCAACGCCGACTCCGACCGGGACCGCTGGTTCACCGCCGAGCAGGCGAAGGAATACGGCTTCATCGACCACGTCTACGAGAACGCGTCCCAGATCCCGCGCGGCGAAGACGCGCCGAATCAGTGACATCGAACCAGTGAGGAGGGACACCATGAACTACGAGAACCTCGCCCGGTTCAACCAGGAACAGTCCATGAAGGTGCAGGCCCGCGGCGGCGCCCGGATGAACGGAGGCGTACGCCCCGGAGGACTCGCCCCGAGCGGACCGGACGCCAACCACTACATCCCGCAGTGGGAGGAGCGCACCTCCTACGGCTTCCGGCGGGTGGACCCGTTCGCCAAGCTCTTCGAGGACCGGATCATCTTCCTCGGCGACCCGGTGAGCGACGACCTGGCCAACGCGATCATGGCCGAACTGCTGTGCCTGCAGTCGATGGACCCCGACCGGCCCATCAGCATGTACATCAACAGCCCCGGTGGCTCGTTCACCGCGATGACCGCGATCTACGACACGATGCGCTACATCAAGCCGGACATCCAGACGATCTGCCTGGGCATGGCCGCCTCCGCGGCCGCCGTCCTGCTGGCCGCCGGGACCAAGGGCAAGCGGCTCGCGCTGCCGAACTCGACGATCCTGATCCACCAGCCGTCGATGGGCCAGGGCACCTACGGGCAGTCCTCGGACCTGGAGATCCAGGCCAACGAGATCCTGCGGATCCGCAGCCTGATGGAGCAGATGCTGGCCGACGCGACGGGCCAGTCCCCGGAACAGATCAGCAGCGACGTCGACCGGGACAAGTACCTCACCGCCGAGCAGGCCAAGGAGTACGGCCTGATCGACGACGTGCTGCAGTCCCTCAAGGACGCCTGATTGTTCCAGGCGGCTCGCGCGCCCAGTTCGGCGCGCGAGCCGCTTCGCATTCACGCCGATAGCGAACACCCGGGAGTCACCCCTCGGGTTTGTCGCCTCGGACAGGTAGCGTCGTATCCCTCAGGTCACCGACCGCGGGGCGAAATGGTCGCGATCGGCGGACCGGGCCCGAGTTAGGGTGAGGCAACGTCCGCGGAAAGGTTTGAGAGATGGCACGCATCGGCGAGAGCGGTGACCTGCTGAAGTGCAACTTCTGCGGCAAGAGCCAGAAGCAGGTCAAGAAGCTCATCGCGGGCCCCGGGGTCTACATCTGCGACGAGTGCATCGATCTCTGCAACGAGATCATCGAGGAGGAGTTCTCCGAGGGCTCCGACGTCGGCCTGCTGGACGAGCTGCCCAAGCCGCACCAGATCCGCGAATTCCTGGATGCGTACGTGATCGGCCAGGGCGATGCCAAGAAGGCGCTCGCCGTCGCGGTCTACAACCACTACAAGCGGGTGCAGGCGCAGGCCGCCACCCCCGCCCGCCGCGCCGCCGAGGACGACGGCGTCGAGCTGGGCAAATCCAACATCCTGCTCATCGGCCCGACCGGCTGCGGCAAGACCTATCTGGCGCAGACCCTGGCCAAGATGCTCAACGTGCCGTTCGCGATGGCCGACGCCACCGCACTCACCGAGGCCGGCTACGTCGGTGAGGATGTCGAGAACATCCTGCTCAAACTGATCCAGGCCGCGGATTTCGATGTGAAGAAGGCCGAGACCGGCATCATCTACATCGACGAGATCGACAAGGTCGCCCGCAAGTCGGAGAACCCCTCGATCACCCGCGACGTGTCCGGTGAGGGCGTGCAGCAGGCGCTGCTGAAGATCCTCGAGGGCACCACCGCCAGCGTGCCCCCGCAGGGTGGCCGCAAGCACCCCCATCAGGACTTCATCCAGATCGACACCACCAACGTGCTGTTCATCGTCGGCGGCGCCTTCGCCGGGCTGGACCACATCATCGACGCCCGGGTCGGCAAGCGCCCGATCGGCTTCAACAACGACGAAGAGGCCCGCCGCCCCGACTCGGACGATCCGTTCGGTCAGGTACGCCCCGAGGACCTGGTCAAATACGGCCTGATCCCCGAGTTCATCGGCCGGCTGCCGATGATCTCCTCGGTCACCCCGCTGGACCGTGACGCGCTGATCCGGATCCTGGTCGAGCCGCGCAATGCGCTGATCAAGCAGTTCCGCAAGCTCTTCGAACTGGACGGCGTCGACCTGGAGTTCACCGACGAGGCCGTCGAGGCGGTCGCCGACCTGGCCCTGGCCCGCGGCACCGGCGCCCGCGGTCTGCGCGCCATCCTCGAAGAAGTGCTGCTCAACGTGATGTACGACGTGCCCTCGGCCGAGGACATCGCCCAGGTGGTCATCACCGGTGAGGTCGTCACCGACTCGGTCGTACCGACCCTCGTCCCGCGCGCCGAGTTCGGCAAGCGCGAGCGCCGCGAGAAGAGCGCCTGAGCCGGTACGCCCCGCGCGAGTGTGGTGATCGGACCGCACGCCCCTTGGTTCTCGCACGCTACTTCGGCTCTCGCATCGCACACCATGCGAGGACCGAACTCCGATGCGAGGACCGGGCCGCTTGGCTCGCCGTGACATCGATGGTGACGCACATCGAACCCATTCGGTCCACTGCGAACCCGTCGCACGCGCATGGGAAGGGTTCGCAGTGGACCGGACGGGTGCGATGTCGGGTTCATCTCGACACGGAGTCCCGGCTCCGCTTCGCTGCGCCGGTTCTCCTACTCGATGAACGTTCCGCCGGGGCTCCTACTCGATGAACGTGCGTGGCTTCGACTCGCTCGTACCTCGCTCGCTCAGCCGACGTAGGGCGAGTCTCTGGACACCCCCTGAGAACAGGGCCAGTATGGGCGAGCCAACGACGGCGGCCGAGGGGGAGAGCGATGAGCGAACAGGCACTGGATCAGAAACTGCATTCCGATCCCAGGCAGGTACGCCGGGTCGCGGTCGCCAGCAGCTTCGGTACCGGGATCGAGCTCTACGATTTCCTGATCTTCGGGCTCGCCTCCGGGCTGGTCTTCCCGAAACTGTTCTTCCCGCAATCCGACCCGCTCACCGGCGTACTGCTCTCCTTCCTCACCTTCGGCGTCGGGTTCGTACCGCGGCCGCTCGGCGGGCTGGTCTTCGGCCACTTCGGCGACCGGGTGTCCCGCCGGCTGATGCTGGTGATCTGCCTGGTCGCCACCGGCATCTGCACCGTCGGCATGGGTCTGCTGCCGACCTACCAGACCGTCGGCCCGCTCGCCCCGGTGCTGCTGGTCATCCTGCGTACCCTGCAGGGCTTCTTCATGGGCGGCGAACAATCCGGCGCCTTCTTGATGGTGACCGAGCACGCCCCGGTCGGCAGCAAGGCGTTCTTCGGCGCCGCCGCCACCGCGGGCTCGCCGATGGGTTCGCTGCTCGGCATCGTCGCCTTCCAGATCACCGCCGCCGCGACCGGGCCGGCGTTCACCGACTGGGGCTGGCGGATCCCGTTCCTGGCCTCGGCGGTGCTGGTGATCCTCGGCGTCTACATCCGGCTCGGGCTGGAGGAGAGCCCGGTCTTCCGCGAGCTCAAGGAGGAAGTCCCGGACACCCCCAAGGTGCCGCTGGGCGCGGTCCTCGCCAAGGCCGGCCCGATGCTGTTCGCCGGCATCCTGGTCAACCTCGGGTTCAACCTGTTCGTCTTCGTCATCATCACCTTCACCAACGCCTACGGCACCCAGGTGCTGAAGATGGACCGCAACGTCTTCCTGATGGCCGGCCTGTTCGCGTCCCTGGGCCAGCTGATCTTCTGCTTCGTCGCCTCCCGGATCGCCGACCGGGTGGGGTTGAACAAGGTGATGCTCGCCGGCGCCATCTTCCAGGTGCTCTGGGCATTCCCGTACTTCCTGCTGCTGAACACCCGCGAGCCTGCCGCGGTCTACGTGGCGATGATCGTCGGAATGAGCGGGCTGGCGTTCATCTTCGGCCCGATGGCGGCGTACTACGTCAGCCTCTTCGACCCCTCGCACCGCTACACCGGCGTCGCGCTGTCCTACAACCTCGGTGCGGTGCTCGGCGGCGGCCTGTCTTCGTTCATCGCCACCGCGCTGCTGCGCCAGTTCGGCAGCAGCACCCCGATCTCGCTGTACGTGATGCTAGGCGGCGTCCTGTCCGGGCTCGGCATCCTGATCTCCCTGCGGCGGGTCCGCACCCACTTCCCGCGGCTGCCCCGGGACTGAGCGTCACCGGGGCTTCGACTCGCTGCGCTCGCTCAACCGCCGGTGCCGTCAGTCGAGGGTCAGGGCGACCTTGATCGCGCGGCGGGAATCCATCGCCTTGTACGCCTCGGCGACCTCGTCCAGCGGCAGGGTCAGGTCGAACACCCTGCCCGGGTCGATCGCGCCCGACAGCACCAGGGAGACCAGATCGTCGAGGTACTCCCGCACCGGCGCCATCCCGCCGCGCAGGCCGATGTTGCGGCTGAAGAACGGTGCCAGGTCGAGCTTCACCCCGACCGGTACGCCGACATAGCCGACGATGCTGCCTGGCCGGGCCGAGGCGCAGGCCTGTGCGAACGATTCCTCGGTACCGACGCATTCCAGCACCGCATCCGCGCCGATCCCGTCGGTCATCTCCAGCACCTTCGCGGCGAACTCCTCACCGCGCTCGGCGAGCACGTCGATGGCGCCGAACTCCCGCGCCAGCGCGGCCCGGTCCTCGTGCCGGCTGGAGACGACGATCCGTTCCGCGCCCTGCTGTTTCGCCGCGAGTACGCCGCAGAGGCCGACCGCCCCGTCGCCGATCACCGCCACCGTCTGCCCGGGCGCGACGCCGGCCATCTTCGCCGCATGCCAACCGGTACCGAGCACATCGGAGCAGGCCAGGATCGAGGGCAGCAACGCCTCGTCCGGCTGCTCCGGCAGCTTGACCAGGGTGCCGTCGGCGTTCGGCACCCGGACCGCCTCGGCCTGGCAGCCGTTGTACGACTGCCGGTTCAGGCAGGCCGACTGGAACCCGGCCCGACAGTTCGCGCAGGTGTTGTCGCAGGAGAAGAACGGGCCGACCACGAAGTCGCCCGGGCGTACCGAGGTCACCTCCGGGCCGACCTCGGCGACCACCCCGCAGTACTCGTGCCCGATCCGCTGCGGCGCCTGGAACGGTCGCCGGCCGCGATAGTTGTGCAGATCCGAACCGCAGACACAACTCAGGCTGAGGCGTACCACCGCGTCGCTGGGCGCCTCGATCCTGGGATCGTCGACCTCGGCGACGGTGATGTCACCCGGAGCGTTCAACAGTGTGGCGCGCATGCTCCCCAGTCTAGAAAGCCCGCTCAGCGCTTCGCCGGGGGTTCCCCCAGCTCGGCGGCGACACCGACCGTCTCACCCTCGGTCCACTCCAGCGGGCCGGTGATCCGACCCACCGCGCGCAGGTCCGCCTCGGCACTGCGCAAGCGGTCCAGCGCTTCGGCCGGCGCGGTCAGCGTGGCGTTCAGGATCGGGGTCTTCATCGACACCTTGGCGTTCGACTTGGTACCGCGGATCTCGATCAGCGCGGCGGCCAGATCGTCAACCAGGGCAGCGTTTCCGGCCGGCAGCTCGTCGACGCTCGGCCAGGCAGCGCGATGGATCGAGCCCGACTTCCACCAGCTCCACACCTCCTCGGTGACGAAGGGCAGGAACGGCGCCAGCAGCCGCAGCTGTACGCCGAGGGCGCGCCGCAGCGTGGCGCGGGCCGAGGCGGTGCCGTCGGGATCGGAGTCGTCGGCGCCGTAGGCCCGCTCCTTGACCAGCTCCAGGTAGTCGTCGCAGAACGACCAGAAGAAGGTCTCGGTGGCCTCCAGGGCGCTGGTGTAGTCGAACCGCTCGAATGCGTCGGTGGCCTGCTCGACGACCTCGCGCAACCGGGCCAGCTGGGCCAGATCGACCGCAGCGGTCGGCTCCCCGCCGTCGGCCTCACCCATCGACAGCACGAACTTGGAGGCGTTCAGCACCTTCATCGCCAGTCGGCGGCCGACCTTCATCTGCGACTCGTCGAAGGGGGAGTCCAGCCCGGGCCGGGCCATCGCGGCCCGCCAGCGGACGGCATCGGAGCCGTACTTCTTCAGGATGTCATCGGGCACCACGACATTGCCCTTGGACTTGGACATCTTCTTGCGGTCCGGGTCGACCACGAAGCCGGAGATGGTCGCGGTGTGCCAGGGCACGGTGTCGAACTCGAAGTGCGCCCGGACCACCCGGGAGAACAGCCAGGTGCGGATGATGTCGTGCGCCTGCGGAGCCATGTCCATCGGGAAGGTCAGCTTGAACAGCTCCTCGTCGCGGGTCCAGCCGGTGACCAGCTCGGGGGAGAGCGAACTGGTCGCCCAGGTGTCCATCACGTCGGGGTCGCCGATGAAGCCGCCGGGCTTGCCGCGCTGCTCCTCGGTGTAGCCGGGCGGGCAGTCGCTGCTCGGGTCGACGGGCAGGGTGTCCTCGGCGGCGGTGATCGGGTTCTGGTAGTCGGGTTCGCCGGCCTCGTCCAGGGCGTACCAGACCGGGAACGGGACGCCGAAGAACCGCTGCCGCGAGATCAGCCAGTCGCCGTTCAGCCCGCTCACCCAGTTGTCGTAGCGGTGCCGCATGTGCTCGGGCACCCAGCGGATTTCCTTGCCCCGTTGGAGAAGCGCCTGCTTGAGGTCGTCGTCGCGGCCGCCGTTGCGGATGTACCACTGCCGGGTGGAGACGATCTCCAGCGGCTTGTCGCCCTTCTCGAAGAAGTTCGCCTTGCGCTGGGTCGGCTGTGGCTCGCCGGCCATCTCGCCGGAGGCGCGGAGCAGTTCCACCATCGTCTCGCCGGCGGAGAAGGTGGTCTTGCCGGCGATCTGGGCGTACGCCTGCTCGTCGTCGATCCAGTCGGGCCGCTCCCGCAGGATCCGGCCGTCGCGGCCGATGATGGTCCGGGTCGGCAGCCGCAGCTCGCGCCACCAGGTGACGTCGGTCAGATCGCCGAAGGTGCAGCACATCGCGATGCCGGCGCCCTTGTCCATCTCGGCGGCCGGGTGGGCCAGCACCGGAAGTTCGACACCGAAGACCGGGGAGGTGACGGACTTGCCGAACAGCGGCTGGTAGCGCTCGTCGTCGGGGTGCGCGATCAGCGCCACGCAGGCGGCGACCAGCTCGGGCCGGGTGGTCTCGATCCACACCTTGTCCTCGGCGAACAGCTCGGGGTCGAGACCGGCCGCCTGGGTGAGCCCGAAGCCGAGCTTGTGGTACGCCCCGGGGTAGTCGCGGGCCTCCAGCTCGGCCTGCGCGACCGCGGTCTGGAAGGTCACGTCCCACAGCGTCGGGGCCTCGGAGAGGTACGCCTCCCCGCGCTCGTGGTTGTGCAGGAAAGCCTTCTGGGCAATGGATCGGGAGTCATCGGAGATGGTCTCGTAGAGGGTGTCCCAGTCCACCGACAGGCCGACCCGGCGCCACAGGTCCTCGAAGACCTTCTCATCGACCGCGGTCAGTTCCAGGCACAGGTCGACGAAGTTGCGCCGGCTGATCGGCTGCTGCTTCTTCGGGTCCGGCTTGGCCGGCGGAGTGAAGTCGGCGTCGTAGGGGATCGACGGATCGCAGCGCACCCCGTAGTAGTTCTGCACCCGGCGCTCGGTCGGCAGACCGTTGTCGTCCCAGCCGATCGGGTAGTAGACCTCCTTGCCGCGCATCCGCTGGTAGCGCGCGACCAGATCGGTGTGGGTGTAGGAGAACACATGCCCGACGTGCAACGACCCGGACACCGTCGGCGGGGGAGTGTCGATCGAGAAGACCTGCTCCCGCGACTGCGGCCGGACGAATGCGTAGGTGCCCTGCTCGGCCCATACCGCGGCCCACTTCTCCTCCAGGCCCTCCAGTGCGGGCTTGTCGGGGACGCGGGTCGTCTGGGGCTCAGCAGTCATGCGGTGAATCTTATTGAGGCCGGGGAAGCCGTGCACATCGGTTCCCTGCCACAGGCCCCGCGAGTTGGTCGCGCAGCGACCGTCACCTCCACGCTCCTCGAGTAGGTCGCGCAGCGACCGTCACCACCGCGCTCCTCGAGTAGGTCGCGCAGCGACCGTGTCGAGAGGAACCCGGTCACGGCGGTTCATCTCGACACGCACCGCATTGCTCCGCTTCGCTGCGCATGCGGTGCTACTCGATGAACGGATGCGCTAGACTGCGGAAAACGCTTACCCGAGGATCGCGGAGCCCCCATGACGACGACGTCCCCCTGGCAGAATCGACAGCGTTCGGACCGTGCGCCGGTGCCCCTTCGTCACGGCAGCCAGGTCAGCAAGCGCGAGGACGAGGCGATGCAGCGGTTCCGCCGTTACGGGCTGGGCCAGTTCATCCACTTCGGGCTCTATTCCATTCTGGGCAACGAATACCAGGGCGTCAGCGCCCGCGATGGTGCGCCGGCCTCGGAATGGATCCGGGCCTGGCGCGGGCCGAGTGCCCCCGACGGCTGGACCGCGATCTACGACCGGCTGAACGAGCAGTTCGACCCGACCGAGCTGGACGCCCGGCAGTGGGCCAGACAGGCCAAGCAGCTCGGCGCCCGGTACGTCATCTTCACCACCAAGCACCACGACGGGTTCGCGCTCTGGCCGACCGCCCACTCGGACTATTCGATCGCGAACTCACCGGCCGCGGGCCGTGACCTGGTCGCCGAAGTGGTGGACGCGTACACCGCGGAGGGTATCGACGTCTTCCTCTACTTCTCGGTGCTGGACTGGCACCACCCCGGCTACTCCGACCAGGTGCCTACCGACGACGCGGGCCGCGCGGCCTGGCAGGAGTTCCTCAGCTACACCCGCGGCCAGCTGCTGGAACTGCTGGATCGCTATCCGGCGGCCCGCGGGCTCTGGTTCGACGGCACCTGGGGGAAGGCGTGGATCGCCTCCCACGAGTTCACCTATCAGTTGGAACGGGAGCTGCGGGAGCGTCGACCCGGCCTGATCATCGGGTCCCGGTTCCGCAACGACGAGCACGGCGCCCGGCACTTCGACTCCAACGGTGCGCTGCTCGGCGACTACGAGCAGGGCTGGGAGCGCAAACTGCCCGCCGACCACGCGATGCTGGCCGGCAACGACTGGGACTGTGTGATGACCATCGGCCCCAACGGCTGGGGCTGGACCCGGGACACCGGCGATGACTACCTGAAGACCACCGACGACCTGATCGAGCTGCTGATGCGTTGCCGCTCGATGGACGGCAACCTGGTGATCAACTTCGGTCCCGACGGCGCGGGCCGGATGACCGCCCACGAGGGGCAGATCGCCACCGAGCTCGGCGCCTGGGTCGCGGCCCATGCCGCCGCGATCCACGACGCGGGCCATGTGGACCTCGATCCGACCGGGATGGGCTGGCTCACCGGCACCGACGACCGGATCTTCCTCACGGTGCTGAATCGGCCGGTCACCGGGATCGCGCGGCTCCGGTTCCCCGGCGACGCCGAGCGGGTTCCGACGGCGGCCCGGATCCTCGATTCCGGCCGGGAACTCGAGCTGCGGCGTACCGACCTCGGTCTCGACCTGGACGACGCCAGCTACGTCGATGGGCGGATCCCCGCCGACCTGGTCACCGAGCGGGCCTTCGTGATCGAGCTGGAGCTGGGCGCGCCGGATGCCCCGGCCAGGCGCCGCGAGGCCGCCCGGATGTGAACCGCGGCCGGGTCAGCGTACGCCGCCGACCTGGCCCGGTTGCCGGTCCCAGTCGACGACGGTCCGCAGCTCCGCCTCGACCCGGACCCCGTCGGCCGGCCACTCCACCAGCAACCGGGTGCCCTCGACCTGCACCCGCAGCGCGGCCAGTCCGGCCTGCGGGTCCGCGTCGTGGGCCAGCAACTGGTGCACCGCGACGTGCACCGTCTCCGGCTGGTCCCGGCGGGCGGTGAGCACCGGAATGGCCGAGTGCACGCCGAGCGCGTTCGTGTCGCGGTGATCCACCACCTCGGCAGCGTCCCAGCCGTGCAGCCCGGTGAGCACCACCCGACAGCGACCATTGTCGACCTGGGCGTACGCCGCCTCCGCACCGACCACCCGCTGCGGCGGGCGGTCGCCGGCCAGCGCGAACGCACCCTCGCGTACCCGGTCGTGCGCGGTGGGCGCCGTCACCAGATGGGCCCGGACCTCGGTGCCCAGGTGCACCACCGAGGCGGTCACGATCCACGCCTGGGGCAGCAGGGAACCGTCGATCTGCGGGTAGTGCACCGACGCGCTCAGCGGCCCCCGGGTGGTGCTGCCGCGCAGACTCACCCGGCGGCTGGGCCGGCCCTGCTCGTCGAACAGGCAGACGTGCCCATCGGCGGCGGCCAGCCAGCCCGCACCGACCTCGGGAGCGGTGTGGGTGGAGTAGGCGAACGAGGCGTAGTGCGGGTCGTCGGTGTCGCGGATGCCGTGCGGTTGCACCGGCAGGTCGGTGTGATCGGTGCCGTGGTTGATCAGCACGACCGGGGCGTCCCCACCGGCGGAGCTGAGCGTCAACCCGGTGCCGTCCAGCACCCGGGTGAACGGTTCCGGGCACAGGGGTTCACCCGCCTCGGCCCACACCGGATGCTCGGCATCCAGGGCCAGCCCCAGGAAACCGATACCGGCCAGATAGGGCGAGCCGAAACCGCTGTAGTCCTGCATGGCAGGCAGGAACTCCCGATACCAGCCCAGCCTGAGCTGCCCGTCGGCGCCGACACCGTGACCGACGAAGTTGCCGAGCGCCGCGGAGGCGAGTTCGCGGGTGCGCGCGGATCCCAGCGGGTTCACCCCCGAGATCTCCGCGCACCACAGCGGGGCCAGCGCGGCGGTGCGATAGGTGAGCGAGCGGCCGAAGTGCACCAGGGCGCCGTCGCCGGCGACGAAGGACTCGAAGCTCTCGACGAAGGCGGCCAGCCGCGCCAGCTGCCGCTGCGCCTCCGGGGTGTCGCTCCGCCCGGTCATCCGGTACCAGGCCCACAGGTAGGGGTGGATGGCCCAGGCGTTGTAGTAGTCGATGGCGTGGTCGGGGCCGTCGGTGTACCAACCGTCGCCGAGATACCAGCCCTCGACGCGGGCGACCCGGCGCTCGTTGCGCAACCCGGACGCGTCCCCACCGCGGTACCGGATGAACGCCTCGGCCATCGCCGGGAACAGTTGCCAGTTGTTGCCCCAGACGTCCAACCGGGCGTGGTGCCGCAGCCAATCGAGCAACTGGGCCTGCTGCTCGGTGGTGAAGCGCGACCAGAACCGGTCCCCGGCGATATAGAGCCCGAAGGAGAGATTCGCGGCCTCGACGATCGAGTTCGTCACTCCGGTCAGCGGCGGCCGGCAGGTCACCCCGCGCGGCCACCGCGACCGATGGTCGGTGCTGGTCCCATCGACGATGGCCCGGGCATAGAACCCGATCAGGGCCTCCGCCTGCGGATCACCGGCCGGCGCGCCGGCGATCCGCGCGGAGGCCAGCAGGAAGCTGCGGCAGATCGTCTCCATCGACTCCCGGCGTACCCCGTCACGGGTCACCCGGCCCGGCAGCACCACCCCCGCCGGGTCATCTCCACCGCGCTCCCGGATCGCGCTCAGCCAGCGGTCGGCGGTGGCGGTCCAGTCTGCGCGGGTCCGCAGCTCTGCTCGGTTTCCAGCCCCCATCGCTCAGCCGGCCAGCGCCTGCTCGTATTCCGCCCGGATCTGGTCACCGCCACCGGTCCGCCAGGTCTGGATCGCGGATTTCACATCATCGAGGGTCTTGCGGCCGGTGATGTGATCGGTGACCGTGTCGGAGACCGCGGTACGCAGGGTGCCGCCCTTGCGGGCATTGGTCGGGCTGAACAGGGTCGAGGTCGGGTTCTCCACACCGAGTGGGACCAGCGTCGAGTACGCCGCATGGGCGTTCCTGGTCAGTGCCTCCTGCTGCGGGACGTACAGCGCGGGGTCGGGTGCGACCAGGAATTTCCACGGCACCGAGGTGTTCGCCAGTGCCGAGGCCTTGGCGACCGGATTGCCCCGGTCGTCGCGGGTGTGATCGGTGCCCTCGAGGCCGTAGTTGAGCAGCATGAACTCCTCGCTGCCGAACGGGGCGGCGAGGAAGTTGGCCACCCCGAGCAGGCTGCGGATCTTCTGCTCGTCGTTCCGCTTCACCATGGTGCTGGCGAACAGGATGTTGTCCAGCCACGCGATCGGCTTGCCGCCACCGGCGGCGAACGGCAGGAACGGCTTCGCATCCTTGATGGTGGTCCCGTAGCCACCGGCGTTCACGTAGGCCGGCATGCCGTCGTAGATCTGCGCCACCTGGCCGCTGATGAAAGCGTTGCTCCGCTGCGAGTTCGTCCAGGATTCGCTGCCCGGCACGATGTAACCGGCTGCGGCGGCCTTCCGGACGAAGCTCACCGCTTCCAGATATTCCTCGGTCTCCAGGTAGTAGGTCAGTTTCCCGCCGGATTCCCGCCACTGGTTCGGCGCGCCGAAGAGCTGGAGGAAGGTCGACATGCCGAACGCCTTGGTGCCGAAGGCCCAGCGGCCGGCCTGGGCGTTGGTGAGTTGCTTCATCACCTCGAGGTATTCATCGGCGTTCTTGATCTGCGAGGTGTCGGTGATACCGACCTCGGCGAATCGGTCGCTGCGATAGATACCGAGACCACCCACGGGGCTGCGGGGGATCGGCAGGGTGTAGATCTTCCCGGCGCGTACGGTCTGCTTCCAGAAGATCTCGGGAATCGCGGCGAGATTCGGGTACTCCTTGATCGCGTCCCCGGACAGGAAGGGGGTGAGATCCTGGCACTTGGCCTCCAGAAACCCAATGATGTCAGGGATGGAGGCGCCGTCGTCCAGGATCAGGTCGGGGATGTCATTGCCCGCGATCGTGGTGTTCACCTTGGTCTTGAAGTCATCGGAGGAGACCGCGGTGATGTCGAGCTTGCCGCCCAACCGTTCCTCGATCGCCTGCCAGGTCGGGTTCTTCTCCCGCGGATTCGGCGGGGCACCGAAGATGTTGGTGATGGCGGAGAAGGTCTCGCCCTTGAGTGGGGGAGTGGTCACGGTCCGGGTCGGCGGGCTCGGATAGTTGAAGTACGCGGCGGGTACGCCCTGGGCGGTGCCGGGCAGGTCGGGTTTCAGCGCCTCGACCGGCACGTAGGTGGGCAGTTTGACCGCAGACGCGTTGGAGGCCTGCAGCGCCTCCTTCTGCCCGCAGCCGGCCAGCGAGCCGGCACCGGAGACCGCGAGCAGCCCCATTCCGGTGAGTTTGAGGAAGGTGCGCCGATCGGCGGCGACGTTGGTGAATGACATGGTTTTCCTCTCTGGTGACCGGGAGGTCTCAGCCCTTGATGGCGCCGGTGAGCACGCCCTTGGTGAAGTACTTCTGCAGGAACGGATAGACACACAGGATCGGGACGACGCTGATCACGACCACCGCCATCTGGATCGCCTGGCTGGGTGCGCCGATCTCGGTGGTGTTCTCGAGCGAGGAGCCCAGCAGCACGTACTGGCGCAGCACCATCGCCAGCGGCCACTTGTCGCTGTTCACATAGAGCATCGCGTTGAAGAAGGCGTTCCAGTAACCCACCGCATAGAACAGGCCGATCACCGCGATCACGCCCTTGGACAGCGGCAGTACCAGATTCCACAGGATGCGCAGGTCGCCGGCGCCGTCCAACCGGGCCGCCTCGGTGAGCTCGGTCGGGAGGTTCATGATGAACGAGCGCATGATCACCAGGTTGAAGGCGGAGACCGCGGTGGGCAGGATCAGTGCGGCATAGCTGTTCAACAGCCCGAGTTCCTTCACCACAAGGAAAGTGGGGATGATGCCGGGGGTGAACAGCATGGTGAGCAGCGCCGTCATCAGGAAGAAGCCGCCGCCGAGCAGCCCGCGTCGGGACAGGCCGTAGGCCATCATCACGGTCAGGGTCACCGAGACCGCCGTGCCGACCAGGGTGATGGCCAGGCTGCGGACCAGGGCGTCGGTGACGATCCCGCCGGCGAAGATCAGCTCGTACGCCGCCAGGGTCGGCCGGCTCGGGAACAGCACGAAGCCGTTCTTCGCCGCGATCTCCTCCTGGGTGGAGAGGCTGGTGCCGATCACCAGGACGAACGGATAGATGACCGCGAAGCAGACCGCCAGCAGGACCAGGCCCTTCAGGCCCTGGCCGATGATGCTCGGTTTCTCCATCCAGACAGGGCGTTGCGCGACCCAGCGGGTGCGGGCCCGGCCCGTGCTGGACCCGGTGGTCGATACGTCAGCGGTCACGGGAGTACACCCCATCCTGTCCGAACCTGTGCGCCAGCTTGTTCGCCCCGAGGACCAGGAACAGTCCGACGACACCCTTGACCAGGCCGACGGCCGCGGCCGTGCCCCACTGACCGTCGACGATGCCGTTGAAGTAGACATAGGTGTCGAGCACCTCACCTGCCTCGGCGCCGACGTTGTCGCGCTGCAGCACGATCTGCTCGAAGCCCACCGACAGGGCCGTGCCCAGGTTGAGGATGAGCAGCAGGACGACGATCGGCATGATGCCGGGGATCGTGATCGCCCAGGTGCGATGCCAGGGCCCCGCACCGTCGACGGCGGCGGCCTCATAGAGCTCGTCGTCGATGTTGGCGAGCGCGGCGAGGAACATGATCGTGCCCCAGCCGGCGTCCTTCCAGATCAGCTGCAGGGTGACCAGCACCGGGAAGAACTCCGGGCTGTTCATCGGGCTGAACCGGGGGAGTCCCATCGAATCGAGCAGATTGGGCACCACACCGGTGGCGCCCAGGATCTGCGTGGAGATCGAGATGACGATCACCCAGCCGAGGAAGTGCGGCAGGTAGACCACGCTCTGCACGAACCGGCGGATCGCCGGTGACATGATGCTGTTCAGGATCAGGGCCAGCGCGATCGGCACCGGGAAGAACAGCACCAGCTGCATCAGGGTGATCACCAGCGTGTTCCGCAGCGCCGCCCAGAACATCGGGTCGGCGAACGCCGCGGTGAAGTTGTCCAGACCCACCCAGACGCTGTCCACGAAACCGAGATAGGGCTGGTAGTCCTCGAAGGCGATGATGTTGCCGGGGATCGGCAACCAGTGGAAGACGACGAAGTAGAGGAAGCCGGGCAGCACCAGCAGCAGCATCGTCCTGTCGCGGCGGAGCCGCACCGCGAAGGACTGTTTCGGCTGCCTCCCGGCCCGGTTGCGGGATCGGCGGGCTCGACGGGACTCGGGCGCAGCCTGTGGCTGCTCGGGCTCGGTGGCCCGCGTCTTGCTCGTGACAGGTGCTGTCGTCACCGCAATCCTCCCGGCGTCATCCTCGACGGTGTGCCATCGCTAGTAAGCGATTGCTGTCGAAAGCTAGTACGCCGGGAAAGCGCTGTCAATGGGTTGCACCCGACCTGTCCAATAGATCGCTTCAACAAAGGGAAATTGAGGCTATTCGGTGGCGGACTCACCTGATGCTGTGATAGTAATCGCTTACTCACCGTCGATACGGAGGCCCCATATGGACCGGCGTCCACGCGTGGCGTTCGCCATGAACAAGGAGACCCACGCCTCCGCGTTCTCACCGCACGCGCTCGCCGAGCTCGCGGCGATCGCCGAGGTGGTCACCCCCGAGCCGCTGATCGAGTTGCGCTCCGACCATGCGCGCGGGGTGCTTGCCGAGACCGAGGTGCTGCTCACCGGGTGGGGCGCCCCGCCGATCAATATGGACACCCTCACCGCCGCCCCGCGCCTGCGGGCCCTCGTGCACGCCGCCGGAACCGTGCGTACCTTCCTCGATCCAAAGGTCTTCGACCACGGGCTGCGGGTGAGCAGTTCGGCCAGCGCCAATGCCGTGCCGGTCGCCGAGTTCGCCCTGGCCTGCACCATCTTCGGGCTCAAGCGCACCAGCCGATTCATCGACCAGTTGCGGGTCACCCACGACGTCCGCGATCCCAGCGTGATGCCGCCGATCGGCAGTCACCGGGTCACGATCGGGGTGGTCGGCGCCTCCCGGGTGGGACGGGAGTTCCTGCGCCTGCTGCGGGTGCTTGATGTCGAGGTGCTGCTCAGCGATCCCTATCTGACCGATGACGAGGGCCGGGCGCTCGGGGCCACGATGGTCGACCTGTCCGAGCTCTGCCGGCGCAGTGAGGTCGTCTCGCTGCATGCACCGCTCACCGAGCTGACCGCCGGAATGATCGGTGCCCGCGAGCTGGCGCTGATGCGGGACGGCACGATCCTGGTGAACACCGCGCGCGGTGCGCTGGTGGACACCCCGGCGCTCACCGCCGAACTGGTCTCCGGCCGGCTGGACGCCTATCTGGATGTCGTGCATCCCGAACCGATGCCGGCCGATTCGCCGCTCTACCACCTGCCGAATGTCACCCTGACACCGCACATCGCCGGTGCGTTGGGCAATGAGATCTCCCGGCTCGGGGAACTCGCCGTGGCCGAACTCGCCCGATTCGTCGCCGATGGTACGTTCTCGCATGAGGTGCGCCAGACCGATTTCGGGATCATCGCCTGATGCAGGACCGCAGGGGGATCATGACGACCACCGCTGATCGTTCGCGCCGCGGCAGGGCTGCGCGCGGCGCCGAGTCGCGCCCGGGTCGGAAACGGTCGGCAACGGTGAGCGATGTCGCGGAGCTCGCCGGGGTGTCGACGGCGACCGTCTCCCGAGTGCTCAACGGCAACTATCCGGTCGCGATCGCCACCCGGGAGCGGGTGCTGCAGGCGGTGGCGAAACTCGGCTATGCGGCCAATGCGAACGCGCGTGCCCTGGCCGGCTCGGACACCCGCACCATCGGCATCGTCGTCCCCGAACTGGTGGACCCGTTCTTCGGCTACATGGTGCGCGGCCTGGAACAGGCGGCCCAGGACTCCGGCCGGCTGGCCATCATCGCCACCACGAATGCGCACCCCGATGCCGAGCTGACCCTGATCGATCGGATGCGCGAGCGCCGGGTGGACGCGGTCATCCTGGTCAGCGGCACCCAGGTCGATCTGCCCTACCAGCGCCAGCTGGTGCAGCGCGCCGAAGCCCTGGAGGCGATGGGCAGCCGGCTGGTGCTGTGTGCCCATCCGCCGTTGACGATCCCGTCCCCGGCCCGATCGGTGGCCTATGACAACGAGGGCGGTGCCTTCGCCGTCACCGAGCATCTGATCGCCCAGGGGCACCGCCGGATCGCCTTCGTCGGCGGGCGCCGGGAGCTGCCGACGATCGCGGTGCGACTGGCGGGATACCTGCGAGCATTGGAATCCCGTGGCATCGAGGTCGACGAGTCGATCATCCGCACCGAGGGATTCGGCCGGGTCGCCGGACATGCCGCGACGCAGGCCCTGGTTGCCGAGGACACCGGCGTCACCGCGATCTTCGCGGTCAACGACACCATCGCCGCGGGGGTCTATGACAGCCTGCACAGCGCCGGGCTGCGCATCCCCGCCGACGTGTCGGTGGTCGCCTACGACGACACCCCGCTCGCGACCGACCTGGCGCCGAAGCTGACCACCGTGCACGTACCGCTGGAGCAGATGGGCCGCGAGGCTCTGCGCATCGGCCTCGCCGAACAGGACGCCTTCGCCAGGACGCCCGAGGACGGCCTCACCCTGGGCACCTATCTGGTGCACCGCGACTCGGTCGCCCCGCCGCGCAGCGGTGCCACGCTCCGCGAATAGCTCGCGCAGCGGTGTCACGACATGCTTGGCTCATCTCGACACGCACCGCATTGCTCCGCTCCGCTGCGCATGCGGTGCTACTCGATGAGCGTCAGTCGGTCTCGGTGCTGGCCTGGCGGGCCTGCTGCTTGCGGGCCTGCTTGTAGGAGCTCCAGAAGGCGGCGCCGACGATCAGCGCCAGCGAGACCCACAGGGCGTACTTGTCGACCATCAGCACCACATCGACCGCCCGCTGGCCGGCCCAGAAACCGAGCCCGGCGACCAGGCCGACGATGAGCAGCGTGCTGAGCACGTTGAGCAGCAGGAACCAGCCCAGCCGGAGCTTCTGCCAACCGGCGAAGGCGTACGCCATCCCCGCCGGGATGCCGGGCAGCACGCCGAGGAAGACCGCGAGCGGACCCACCCAGCGGGGGAGCTGCTCGGCCCGGTCCAGCATCGCCCGGGCCCGGTCGTTGGGGGCGAACATCCGGACCACCCGATGGCCCCAGCGTCCGCCCATGAACCAGAACAGCCAGTCGAACTTGGCCGCACCGACCACCCCGGCGACGATCACCAGCCACAACGGCGCCTCACCGATCCGGGCGAACGCCGCACCCGCCCCGACCGCGGCCTTCGAACCGGTGACGAACTCCAACAGGATCGGATGCGAGGCGATCAGGAACGGCTTGACCGGCAGCATCGCCAGATAGAAGGCGGTGATGCCGAGCATCGAACCCAACAGCACCTTGTCCCCGCGGGACGGTTTCCCCTCCCAGGGCAGCATCTCCCGCCAGTTCTGCGGTGCGGACGCCTGCTCGGCCTGCGGCGCGGTCGACCCGTCGGGTCTGTCGGGGTTGTCGGTGCGGTCGGGCTTCGGCGAGGTGTCGTCCACGAGGGGCGAGTCCTTACTTGAGCTTCATGATCTCGGTACGCAGCGAGTTCGGGTCGTTGGTCAGCTTCTTGGTGTCCAGCACCTTGCCGTTCACCTTGATCGTCGGGGTGGCGGTCACCCCGGCCTCACCGGCGGCGTTGTCGACGCTCTTCACGAAGGCCGAGTACTTCTTCTCGCTGTAGCACTGCTTGAAGGTGTCCAGTGCCGGTCCGGTGATCCCGGCCTGCTCGGCGAAGGCCCCGGTCAGCTGGGCATCGGAGTAGCCGGTGCCCTCCTGGGCCGGCTGATTCTTGTAGATCGTGTCGTGGTACTGCGCGTAGCGCCCGGTCAGGTCGGCGCAGGCGGCGGCGTTCGCGGCCCGGTAGGACGCGTCGTTGCGGAGATTGGTGTCCAGGAAGGTCATCAGGTGGTACTGCAGCTGGATGTCACCGCTCTGCGCCAGCTGGTTCAGCTGGGTGCCGAAGGCGTCCTCGAAGCTCTTGCAGGCCGGGCACTGGTAGTCGGCGTACAGCTCGACGACCGGGGCGCCCTGCTGGCCCTTGCCCGGGTTGGCGACGATGCCGTTGCGCTGGGCCGTCGCGTTCGGGGGATAGGTCTCGGTTTTGGCGGCGTTGTAGCGCTGGACCACCAGCACCAACGTGACCACCACGATCAGCGCGACGATGGCGCTCACCGCGATGATCGCGATCCGCTTGTTCTTGGCGCGCTTCGCCTCCGCGATCTGGGCCGCGCGCAACTGGGCACGGCGGCTGTCGGGCTTGGCGGCCTTGGCTTTGCTCATCGAGACTTTTCCTCTTCCTGGGTGCGCTCGTCTGCGGGTTCGTCGTCGCTGACATCGTGGTGGTCGTCGGGGTCATCGGCGTACGCCGCCTCGCCGAACAGTTTCTGATCGAGACTGAACGGTGTCCGCGGACGCCAGACGAGCCAGATGCTCAGCAGCATCAGCCCGGCGTCCCGAGCCAGGTCGACAGGATACTTCTTCTGCGCCTCTTCGAGCGCGATCTGCCCGCCGCCGCCGAAACAGCCGCAGTCGATCGACAGGCCGCGGGCCCAGGCCTGGGAGATCCCGATCACGAACGCCAGCATCAGCAGCGTGCTGACCAGACCGGCCCAGCGGGTGAACAGACCGAGCAGCAGCAGCAGGCCGACCACCAGCTCGATCATCGGCAGCAGATAGCCGACGACCACGGCCACCGAGTAGGGCAGGATCTGGTAGCCGCGCACGGCCAGCACCGACGCCTCCAGATTTGGTAGTTTCGCCACACTGGCCCAGATCCAGACGACCGCCAGGATCAGCCTGGCAGCCAGCCCGATCCAACCGGTGACGGTACGCCCGGGGCTCGGCTGGTGGGCGGTCGCTCGGGTGGTCGCCGAGCCGTCAGCGTCGTGCATGCCCTCAGCATAGGATGTCTTTGAATATGCCTACCGATCTTCCCAGCGATCATCAGCGTCTGGTGAGCGAACTCACCTCCCGCTGGCCCGAGCACCGGGTCGCGCCCAGCCTGGCGCGGATCCGGGCCCTCACCGAACTGCTGGGGGATCCGCAACGGGCGTACCCGGTGATCCAGGTCGCCGGCACCAACGGCAAGGGTTCGACCGCGATCATGATCGAGTCGCTGCTGCGGGCCGCCGGCCTGCGGACCGGCCGATTCTCCTCCCCGCACCTGGTCGACATCACCGAGCGGATCGCCCTCGACGGCCGGCCGATCAGCGCCGAACGCTTCGCCGAGGTGTGGGCCGACATCAAGCCCTATGTGGCGCTCGTCGACGAGCAGGCCCTGGACGGGGTGAAGATGACCTTCTTCGAGGTGATCACCGCGATGGCGTACGCCGCCTTCGCCGACGCCCCGGTCGATGTGGCGATCATCGAGACCGGGATGGGCGGCACCTGGGACGCCACCAACATCGCCGACGCGCAGGTGGGGGTGATCATGCCCATCGACCTGGACCACACCCACCTGCTCGGTGAGACGATCGCCGAGATCGCCGCCGAGAAGGCCGGCATCATCAAGCCCGGCGCGCAGGCGATCCTGGCCGGCCAGTCCCGGGAGGCCGCCGACGTGCTGCTGGCCCGCTGTGCCGAGGTGGGGGCGCTGCCGCACCGCGAGGGCATCGACTTCGGGTTGCTGGACCGCCGGCTCGCCGTCGACGGCCAACTGATCCGGTTGAACGGGGCCGGTGGCCCGGTCGATGACATCTTCCTGCCGCTGCACGGGGTGCACATGGCCCGCAACGCCGGGGTGGCGCTGGCCGCCGCCGAGGCGTTCTTCGGCTTCACCGCGATGGACCCGGAGGTGGTCCGGGAGGGCTTCGAGGCGGTCACCGCGCCGGGCCGGCTGGAGACCGTGCGCCAGTCCCCGCCGATCGTGCTCGACGGTGCGCACAACCCACACGCCGCCCGGGCCAGCGCGGAGACGATGGCCGAGGCGTACGCCTTCCAGCCGCTGGTCGGCGTGGTGGCGATGATGCGGGACAAGGAGGCCGAGCAGATCCTGCGGATCTGGGAGCCGTTGATGGCGGCGGTGGTCTGCAGCCAGGTCTCCTCGACCGAGCGCGGGTTGCCGGCCGAGGAACTGGCCGAGATCGCCACCGGCATCTTCGGTGCCGACCGGGTGCACGTCCGGCCCCGGCTGGACGACGCGCTGGAGTGGGCGACCACGCTGGCCGATGTGCCGGAACGGATGAGCGGGGACTCGGGCAACCCGGGCGTGCTCGTCACCGGTTCGGTGATCGCCGCCGGCGAGGCCCGCGCACTGCTGGTCAGCGACGCCGGTGCGACCGAGCGGGAGGAGGTCGACTGGGACGCCGACGACCACGGCGGCACCCTGGACGAACTCGGCGCGGACACCGATCCGGACGAGGGGGACACCGACTGATGCTGGCCAAGGGGAACCCGATGGGCCGGGTGATGATGACGATCCTGATCTTCGAGGTGATCACCATCGGCCTGGCGATCCCGGTGATGATCATGGTCAGCGAGGTACCGGGCGCGACCGCCGGAATCGCCGGCGGGGGAGCCGCCCTGCTCGCCATCCTGGCCGCCGCGCTGCTGCGCCGACCCGCCATCGGCTACCCGCTGGGCTGGCTGGCCCAGCTCGCCGCCCTCGGACTCGGCGTGTTGACGGTCGGCATGCTCGCGATGGGTGCGATGTTCGCGGTGCTGTGGGTCGTCTGCTTCGTCCTGGGGCGCCGGCTCGATGCGGGACAGCGGGCGCAAACCCCCTAGTCTGTGCGCCATGAGCAACGAGCGCACCCTGGTCCTGATCAAGCCCGATGGCGTACGCCGCGGTCTGGTCGGAGAGATCCTGTCCCGTTACGAGCGCAAGGGGCTGAGCCTGGTCGCGCTGGAGCAGCGCACCGCCGACGGCGACCTGGCCGACGAGCACTACGCCGAACACGTCGAGAAGGATTTCTATCCGCCGCTGCGCGCCTTCATCACCTCCGGGCCGCTGGTCGCGCTGGTGCTCGAGGGGGACAGCGCGATCGAGGTGGTCCGGCTGCTGAACGGCAGGACCGACGGTCGGAAGGCCGAGGCCGGTTCGATCCGCGGTGACCTGGCCCTGTCCAACCGGGAGAACCTGGTGCACGGCTCCGATTCGGCCGAATCGGCCGCCCGCGAGATGGCCATCTGGTTCCCGGGGCTGGACCCGCAGCCGACCGCCTGAGTCCGGGGAGGGAGCAGGCGCGCGATGACCGCTCAGCCGGCGTACCCGGTGTTCCAGCCGCCGCCGCAACCGGTCACGCTGCCGGTCGAGGAGTCGGAGTACCACCAGTTCTATCGCACCCCGGCGTTCGCCTTCTGGCGGCCGATCGTCGCGCTGCTGGTCGGCGCCGGGCTCTGGTTCGTCGCCACCCTGCTGGGCAGCATCCCGCTGATCCTCGACCTGGCACAGGGCCGGGTGGACCTGGCGGAGCTGTCCGCCGGCCGGATCCTGATGACCCCGTGGGTGCTGCTCGGGACGAACCTGTCGTTGGCGGCGCTGATCCCGATCGCGATCGCCTGCCAGGTCTGGTTCTTCCGCCAGCGGCCGCGCTGGCTGCATTCGGTCCAGGGCCGGTTCCGTTGGCGCTGGCTGCTGCTCAGCCTGGTCCCGGTGATCCCGCTGTGGCTCGGCACCATCGTGGTGCAGGGGCTGGCGCTCGGCGGTGACGCGGTCGCCGGGGGCGCACAGACAGGTGGGCCGTCGCGGCAATGGGTGATCTATCTGGTGGTGATCACGTTGACCACACCGCTGCAGTGTGCCGGTGAGGAATACGGCTTCCGCGGGCTGGTGAACCGGTCGGTCGCCTCCTTCTTCCGCAATCGCCGGGTCGGCCTGGTGGCCGGGGCGGTCGTCTCCTCGGGGCTGTTCGCCTCTCTGCACGGTTCCAGCGACATCTGGGCGAACGCGTTCTACTTCGGCTTCGGGATGGTCGCCTGCCTGCTGGTCTGGCGGACCGGTGGGCTGGAGGCCGCGATCGCCATGCACTCGGTGAACAACCTGATCTCCTTCTATGCCGCGGTATTGACCGGTGAGATCGATCGGCCGATGCAGATGGGCAATGTCGCCGGCGGGCCGGAGATGCTGCTGCCGGTGCTGGCCGGGATCATCGTGCTGCTGATCCTGAACAGCTGGCGGGCCCGCCGGGGCCTACCGATCGCGACGGCACCGGGCCGGGAACAGATCGCCGGGCTGCCCTCGATGCTCCCGCCCCCGGCGTCCGGCCCGCCCCCGGCGTCCGGTCCGAACCCGCCGGCGTACCCGCCGCCGACGAGCTGACGCCGGGCGCCGACTTGTCCGAGATACGGGATGGGGAGTAGACAGAGATCGATATGTCTGACCTACATCCCTCGCGGGGCACCGACCAACCGACCGACGAGGAATCGCTCGACAGCGTGGTTCCCGCATCGAAACGGGGGTTCTTCGGGCATCCCTGGGGGCTGGCCAACCTGGCCGGGGTGGAGATGTGGGAGCGCTTCAGCTTCTACGGCATGCAGGCCATCCTGGCCTTCTACATCTACTACTCGGTGCAGCAGGGCGGGCTCGGTCTGCCCGAGGCGGCCGCCACCTCGATCGTCGGCGCCTACGGCGGCACCGTCTATCTCTCCGCCATCATCGGCGCCTGGGTCGCGGACCGGCTGATCGGCGCAGAGCGGGCCGTGCTGATCGCCTCCATCGTGATCATGTGCGGCCACATCTCGCTCGCGGTGCTGCCCGGCCTGCTCGGGCTCGGGGTGGGCCTGGTGCTGATCGCGCTCGGCTCGGGCACGCTCAAGACCACCACCAGTTCGGTGCTGGGCGACATGTACGCCCACAACGACCCGACCCGCGACGCGGCGTTCTCGATCTACTACATGGGCGTGAACCTCGGCGCCCTGGTCGGTCCGCTGCTGACCAGCGCGCTGTGGGGCTGGCGCGGCTTCCACTGGGGCTTCGGGCTGGCCGCGGTCGGGATGGCGATCGGGCTGATCCAGTACGCGCTGATGCGCCGCCACACGATCAGCGATGTCGGCAAGCCGGCCCCGAACCCGCTGCCGAAGAAGCACCGCGGTTATCTGCTGATCGGCGTACTCGCCGGTGCCGCGCTGCTCGCGGTGCTCGCCGGCACCGGGGTGCTGCGCGCCGAGCGGTTGTCCGGGATCGTCGTCGCCGCCACGCTGCTGGCCGCCGTGGCGCTGTTCGGGGTGATCCTGACCAGCAGCAGGATCACCGAGACCGAACGCAGCCGGGTGGTGGCGTTCATCCCGATGTTCATCGCCAGCGCGGTGTTCTGGTCGCTGTTCCAGCAGCAGTTCGGGGTGGTCGCGATCTACGCCGACCAGCGGCTGAACCGCGAGGTGTTCGGCTTCACGCTGCCGCCCTCGCTGGTGAACTCGATCAACCCGCTGTTCGTGATCATCTTCGCCGGGGTGTTCGCCGCGATCTGGACCCGGCTCGGGACCCGGCAGCCGTCCAGCCCGCTGAAGTTCGCGATGGGCACCGTGATGATGGGGATCGCGTTCCTGGCCTTCCTGCCCTGGTCGGGCGGGGGCGCGAACAGCACGCCGCTGTACGCGATCGTGCTGATCCTGTTCCTGTTCACCGTGGCCGAGCTGTGCCTCTCCCCGGTGGGCCAGTCATTGGCGACCAAGCTGGCGCCGAAGGCCTTCCACACCCAGATGATCGCGCTGTTCTTCCTGTCCATCGCCGTCGGTTCGGCCGGGGCCGGTGCGCTGGGCGGCTACTACGACCCGACCAACGAGCGGCCGTACTTCCTGCTCATCGGCGGCGCCTCGATCGCCGTCGGCATCGTGGTGGCGGTGCTCTCGAAGTGGATCTCCAAGAAGATGATCGACGTGCACTGAACAACTGATGTGCACCCTCGATTTCGACGACGGTCCGCGGACCGCATCCAGTCGTCGATCCTGGTGATGGAGAGTGCACATCAGCTGTTCGATCGCTCGGTAGGTTCGGGTGGTCGGGTCAGGTCAGTCCGGCGAGCCGATAGAGCACCAGCGATCCGGCGACGGTGACGTTCAGGCTCAACCCCGTACCGACCATCGGGATCTCCACCGCGTCGTCGAGCAGCTCCAGGGCCGCCGGTGGGATGCCGGTGCGTTCGTGGCCGAGCACCATCACGGTCCGGCGCCGGGCCGCTGGCAGATCGCCGAGCATGATCGACTCGTCGGTCAGCTCGACGCCGATCACCCGGCTGCCCGCGGCGCGTTGCTGGTCCAGCCAGCCGACCTCGTCGGCGCCGACCCAGTGCACGCATCCCCCGTGGGTGAGGGTGTTGCCCTGGGCCAGGGCCTCGGCGATCCAGGGGCGTCGGGGGACCGCGAGGCAGGCGCCGACCGCGTCACAGGTGCGGAGCAGGGTGCCCAGATTCACCCCGTACTTCGGCCACAGGGGTGCGGCGATCAGATGGTCCCAACAGGAGTGCGGGCGCCGTCGACGGCTGCCCCTGATCTCTGCGGAGCTGCGATAGTGCAGCCGCCGCCCGGTCATGTGAGTGCCGGAAGATCCTTCCGGTGCGGAGTGTGAGACATGTCCACCAGAATAACTCCTTCGGGCGCTCAGTCGCGCGTCCGTGCTGCCTGCATTCCGTGCGCAGGCAGTGCAAAGCTGCAACCGTCGATCCAGCCGCGTTCGGCGTGCCACGAGTCCTGGACGCCATACTGTTCGAGGCGCGCCCGATCTTGTCGAGCACCCGTCGGGAGGCGATGTTGTCAGCGAAAACAGCCACCGAGAAGTTCATCCATCAGCACCTCCCCCGGCCAACGCTCTAAGCGTCTTCTTCGCCGTCTCCCCGGTGAGCTGGCTCTGCACGAACTCGATCAGCTTCGACGGACTTGGGACGATGCCGACACCCCACAGCACCAACCAGACCGCCGCCAGCCCGACCGCGATGCCCAGCGCCGTCAGCTCGAGCTGCTTCAATCCCCGCAGTGTTCGTCGCAGCATCCCGCCCCCTCTGATCGGCCAACGCGGAATCAGTTTGTCTCTGCTCATGCGGAAATCCCGGGCAAGTCTGCGACTGTGTGACCGGTTTACGAGATCTCGAGGTGCGAAACTGGCCCTTGACTCGGATATGAGGAACCTCTAACGTCGTGAGCGCGAACCCCCTCCCCAACGTGATCCAAAAGTAAGGCCCCGGATGTCGCGCGTCATTGCTGTTGCTATTCTCACCCTGTCACTCGCAATCCCATTTCTGAATGCAGGGTCGGCTCTTGCTGCGCCGACTCAACCGGTGACGCCCAGCGACGCCCAAGCGCCGCGCATTCCCACCGGCGCCGAGATCGGCAACCATGAAAGTGGTTCGCCTGAACCGGAACCACTCACGACCCGATCGACGAACCGGAAACTTGTCACATCGAACTCCGAGATCTGCAAGCGGGCCCAGTCCCCGTCGAGCACTGCCACCCCGTCGACAGGTACGATCGTCTGAGGGTTCAGCGGTTCCGCGCGCGGAACCGGTTCCCGGTTGTGTGAATGGCCCCATGGTGGTTGTCGCGCGACGGGACGCGTTTGGGAGCTTTTCTCAACGCTTCGATGTCTACCGGTGGTCGTCAGGGACTCCGCCGGTGAAGATCGGCGACTTCGATCTCCTCGCTCGGAAGATGGCTCTGCACCGAGTGTACGGAAACTATGTCCAGTATGACATCGAGTTGGAAGTGGAGCTGGTCAGGGCGTCATCGCCTGAAAGCACCCCGATGAACGTCGAACTGTCTGCAGGTGACAGGAACAGTCAGCTCATCGACACGCTTGGCGTCGGAAACGCCGGCAGTGTCGCGACCAATGTCTGGCGGGGTTACTGGACAGTTTCTCACACCGCGCCGCCCGGTGACATCTCCTTCTACTCTCCTTGGGTCAAA
Source organism: Enemella evansiae (assembly GCF_002250705.1). Lineage (GTDB taxonomy): Bacteria > Actinomycetota > Actinomycetes > Propionibacteriales > Propionibacteriaceae > Enemella > Enemella evansiae. The sequence continues at coordinate 56,465 of NZ_NMVP01000034.1, read as the reverse complement.
CTTATCCCCACGCGTCCTGAATGGGTTCGAGGGCAAAATACCTCCGGCCTGGAGATGAACGATGGCAAGGTTCGCTGTGACAACGCAGTCCCCGGCGCACTTCCCGGTTGCGTCATCTGGGGGAACACCGCGACGTATTCGTTCAACCGTGACGATTTCCCCGAATACGCCGCCCAAGTGGAAGCCGCACGGCAGTCGGGCATTCCGGAAGTGCTGACCCGTCTCACGGATCCCGCTCGTGTAAAGGCAAATGGTAACGCGGCGTGTCCGCGAAGCATCCCCCGGGATGGGCTTGACTGCGATGAATACCCCTTCAGGAGCTCTTATCAGGGTGCCGCGGAGAATCCGGGTCCAGCACGATCGTTCCCGTGGTGCGGCCTCACCGACTCGGTTCGGACCGGTAGTTCCGGATTCAGCCGATGCCTGATCAATTCCGCGCAGAACCAGCTCGGCGGATCTTGGTTAAATGCCTACCTCTACGTCGGCGAGCGCGTTGTGGATAAAGAACCGTTCGTCGTCCGCTTCTACGGTGGGCCACCCATCTATGGGGCCATCCGTTCCAAGTACGACAGCTTCGGCGGTCTTCGATCCCGGCTTGCCTTTCCATTGGCTGGCGAGTTCTGCGGCCTACAGGGCGGCGGATGCGGCCAGCGGTTCAAAGGAGGTTTGATCTACTGGTCACCCGCATCCGGGGCGCACCCGGTGTACGGTGCGATCGGCGAGCGGTACAGGGAACTGGGATATGAGCGCGGCAAGCTCGGTTATCCCACCTCCGATGAGTTCTGCGGGCTCAAAGACGGCGGCTGCGCGCAGCGTTTCCAGGGTGGACTGTTGTACTGGTCGCCGGCCACGGGGGCCCAACCGGTCTGGGGCGCGATCCTGGACGCCTATGGCCAGGTCTCGTGGGAGAACTCCACACTGGGCTACCCCACCGGAGAAGAGTTCTGCGGGCTCAAAGACGGCGGCTGCGCCCAGCGATTCCAGGGCGGAATGATCTATTGGTCACCGGGCACCGGTAGCTGGCCCGTATGGGGCCGGATCCTGGACTACTACGCTGCCAACCGCTGGGAATCGGGACGATTCGGTTATCCGACATCGGGTGAGTCGTGTACGAACGGCCCCGGCTCGCGCACCTGCACCCAGAACTTCCAATGGGGTCCGATCATCTGGGACTCGGTCACCGGAACGAGAGGATGACATGCCCGTTCAGGTCTACTACCAGTACCACCAACTCGTATTTCGTGCCGAGTACCCCAGAGGGACGCCGAACCTCGCCGAGTTGCCGAGAAAGCCGTGGTTCGTCGAGTGGGCCGCACTTGCCAGCAATGAACCCGGTGACGACTCGGTGGCCTGGGCTCGCGTGCAGCTGCCCGAAGACTCCGGTGAGGTCACCATCCTCGTCGAGGATTTCGACTCTGACTCGTATTGGGCGGCTGCCGAGCGGGATGCGGGTGTTCTCGAACTGTTCGATCCACTGGGCGCCTCGGCCCTCGACGGGACGGGATGGCAGGAGGTGTTCGTGCCCGAGAAGCCCGGTGAACACGTCGTGCGCTTCTGGATGGACGAGGATCCAGACGTCCTGTACGTGGCATTCCGCCCGCTCTGAGGACACGACGATCGCGCCGGCTGTGACCCGGCGCAGACCGAGGCCGTCGAAGGCGAGGGAGAGGAGGTCCGCGGCCAACTCGGTGGCATAGCCCTGCCGCCCACCACCGACTATCCGGCCGATCCCAGGCGGGTGCGCTCAACCGGGTAGGTCGGCGAGGTCCCCGGTCCACTTCAACAACCCGGTACCCGACCCGCGCTCGCGGCCCAGCGCCAGCGAGAACGCCACATCGAAGTTGCGCTCGGAGATGATCTGCTTGGTCGACAGTCCGCGCAGGAACTCGGCGTTCGCGTGCGCCAGCGGCTGCGTCGCCTCGGCCCGGGTGAACAACCGGGCGAACTCCGCATCGTCGAGCTCGCCGGCGACCGCGCGCTTCGCCAGCTCCAGGTGCTCGGGGGCGTCCATCAACGCCAGGCCCTGCAGGGCGAGCACCTGCACCTCGCGCGGCACCCGGTCCCGGTACGCCGACCAGCCCAGCTCGGCCACCGCCCGGGCGTACAGATCCACATACATCGAGCGGAGCGCGTCCTGCGAGATCTCCTCGGGCCGGTCGACGTAGTCGATCACCCGGTTCACGATGCCGCGGTTGCAGGCCAGCAGGTCGGCATCGCTGCCCTCGATGGCGGTCTTGGTGAACAGGATCGGCTTCGAGTCGTCGGTGGTGCAGTCCAGGATGTCGGGCAACTGGGTGTACTCGATCGCAAAGGCGTCGGCGGCTCCGGTCATGGCGGCACGGTAGGGCGTTCAGGTGTCCATTGCGTGAACGCCGCGGGCCTCCCGCCACCGCTCGCTGTTCCGGAACGGGGCGGGCCCGTAAGCTTGGGTGCCTTATGAGTCCCGACCCGATGACCGCACCCTCGCCCGAGTCGATCTTCGATCGGCTGGAACCGCTGCTCGCCCAGGTGAGCAAGCCGATCCAGTATGTCGGCGGCGAGCACAACAGTGTCGTCAAGGACTGGGACGCCGCCGAGGTCCGTTGGTGCCTGATGTATCCGGACGCCTACGAGGTCGGCCAGCCCAACCAGGGCGTGGCGATCCTCTACGAGGTGCTCAACGAACGCGACTGGATCCTCGCCGAACGGACCTATTCGGTCTGGCCGGACATGGAGCAGGTGATGCGGGCCAACGGCCTGCCGCAGTTCACCCTCGACTCGCACCGCCCGGTCGGCGCCTTCGACGTGCTCGGGGTCTCCTTCGCCACCGAACTCGGCTACACCAACCTGCTGAACGCCCTCGATCTGGCGCAGCTGCCGATCCATGCCGCGGATCGGCGCGAGCACGACCCGATCGTGCTCGCCGGCGGGCACGCCGCCTTCAACCCCGAACCGATCGCCGACTTCATCGACGCCGCCGTGCTCGGCGACGGTGAGGAGATCTCGCTGAAGATCTCCGAGGTGATCCGCGAGTGGAAGGCCGAGGGGCGCCCGGATGGTCGCGACGGGCTGCTGCTCCGCCTCGCCGCCTCCGGTGGGGTCTATGTGCCGAAGTTCTACGACGTCAGCCATCTCGACGACGGCCGGATCCAGCAGGTCGCGCCGAATCGCTCCGGCGTACCGTTCCGGATCGCCAAGCACACCGTGATGGATCTGGACGCCTGGCCGTATCCGAAGAAGCCGCTGGTACCGCTCGCCGAGACCGTGCACGAGCGCTATTCGGTGGAGATCTTCCGGGGGTGTACGCGCGGTTGCCGCTTCTGCCAGGCCGGGATGATCACCCGCCCGGTCCGCGAACGCAACATCACCACGATCGGCTCGATGGTCGAGGACGGGTTGAAGGCCACCGGGCTGGAGGAGGTCGGCCTGTTGTCGCTGTCCAGCGCCGACCATACCGAGATCTCCGAGGTCGCCAAACAGCTCGCGGATCGCTACGAGGGCAGCAATGTCTCGCTCTCGCTGCCCTCCACCCGGGTGGACGCGTTCAACATCACCCTGGCCAACGAACTCACCCGCAACGGCCGCCGCTCCGGGCTCACCTTCGCCCCCGAGGGCGGCTCGGAGCGGATGCGCCGGGTGATCAACAAGACCGTGGACGAGGACGATCTGATCCGCACGGTCGCGACGGCGTACGCCAACGGCTGGCGGCAGGTGAAGCTCTATTTCATGTGCGGTCTGCCGACCGAGACCGATGAGGACGTGTTGGCGATCGCCGACCTGGCCAAGCGGGTGATCGAGACGGGCCGCAAGGAGGCCGGCACCCGCGATATCCGTTGCACCGTGTCGATCGGCGGCTTCGTGCCCAAGCCGCACACCCCGTTCCAGTGGGCGGCGCAGCTCGACACCGAGACCACCGACGCCCGGTTGGCCAAGCTGAAGGACGCCATCCGCTCCGACAAGCAGTTCGCCAAGGCGATCGGATTCCGTTACCACGATGGAAAACCGGGCATCGTCGAGGGCCTGCTGTCCCGCGGTGACCGGCGCGTCGGCAAGGTCATCGAGGCGGTCTGGCGCGACGGCGGCCGCTTCGACGGCTGGTCCGAGCACTTCTCCTACGACCGCTGGATGGCCTGCGCCGAGGCCGAGCTGGCGGCGTACGGGATCGATGTCGACTGGTACACCACCCGCGAACGCGACTACGACGAGGTGCTGCCCTGGGACCACCTCGACTCCGGCCTGGACCGCGACTGGCTCTGGGAGGACTGGCAGGACGCGCTCGATGAGGTCGAGGTCGACGACTGCCGGTGGACACCGTGCTTCGACTGCGGGGTCTGTCCGCAGATGGACACCGAGATCCAGATCGGCCCCACCGGCCAGGTGCTGCTGCCGCTGCCCACGGTTCGCCCCAGCGTGCTCGCCGACTCCGAAGCGACCTGAGTCGCTGGCCCCGGCACCGGTTAGCCTGACCGCGCGACGCCACCGGGAGTGAGGGATGAGTTGAGCGAGCTGGAGCTGCCGGATCACCTGAAGGTGCTGTTCACCGACGACCTCTACGTCGACATCCTCGGTGACCACGACCCGTGGGTGCTGCCGCCCGGGTGGCTCGATGACGCCCGGGAACGGGTCGCGACGATGGCCCGCGAGCTGCACCCGCAGCTGGTCTCGCGCAGCTCCGAGCTGCTCGGCCCCGGTGCGGTGCCGCTGTCGATCGTCACCCTGTTCAACCTGCAGGTCCACGTCGGTGGTGCCTACTCGACCTGGACCGGGCCGCTGCGGCTGCTGCGCTATGAACTGGTGACCGACTGGGCGATCGCCGACAAGCGCCCCGGTCCGGGCCCCTCGATGAACTATCTGAGCACCAGCTACCAGTCCTGGCCGATCGCCAGCCTGCCGTGGATCGACGGTACGCCGGGTCCCGAGGAGTGCCGGCAGGCGGCCGAGATCACCCATGCGGTGCTCGACCTCTATGCCGAGATCCCACAACTGAGCGAGCGGATGCGGATCGCCGGTGGCTTCCTGGACCGCGCGTTGGCCGACGAGCAGATCTTCGTGCCCGAGGGCCGCGGTATCTGGTTCGCCAACACCCTGCTGGGACCGGAGGACCACCACGCGCTGCCCGACTTCCTGCACCCGCAGGTCACCGCCGACATCTGGCAGCGGTTCGTGCAGGTGCACGAGCATCTGCACGCCGAGGTCGACGGCGGCCCGGAGACCGGGGAGGTGCTGGCCACCCTGGCGAAGGCGCACGGGCGCGCGGAGCTGAGCCCGGCCTTCCTCCGCGCCGCCGGTGTCGGTGTCGTCACCGAGGCCGACGACCGGTTGACGCGGCTGGCGGACTACGACCACTCGACCTGGTCGGGTCGGCTGCGGCGCTGGCTGGTCCGGGCGATGGTCAACGGGCAGGTCGACGCCTGCCGTGCCTGGGTGGGGGCGTACTCGGCCCTGGACGCCGCCAGCGGTGCGGACAACGCACTCGTCTTCGCCAAGGCATCGGTCACCGACGGTTTCCTGCAGGACTTCCGCTCGGTGTTCGACAGCGCCGCCGCCCGGCGTACCCGCGAACCGGCGTGGCAGCGCCGCGCCAACGAGCGGCGCGCGGCACCGCTCGCCGTCCGGGCCGTCGACGAGGGCGCGGCGGCACCCGCCCCGCTGACGGTCGAACCGGTCAGCGACCTCGACCCGCGGACCGAGCTGGACAACCTGGTCGGGCTGGCCACGGTGAAGGACCGGGTGAACCGGCTGGTGGCCGAGATCCAGGCCGACCGGATCCGGATCCAGGCCGGGATGCAGGTCCCGGCCCGGTCCCGACACATGGTCTTCATCGGTGACCCGGGGACCGCCAAGACCACGGTGGCCCGGATCCTGGCGCGGTTGTACGCCGAGCTGGGCGTGTTGGAGCGCGGTCACCTGGTCGAGGCGGCCCGCAGCGACCTGGTGGGGGAATACATCGGGCAGACCGCGCCGAAGGTGGAGGCGGTCTTCGAACAGGCCCGCGGCGGGGTGCTGTTCATCGACGAGGCGTACTCGCTGATCCCGAAGGATTCACCGCGCGACTTCGGCCACGAGGCGGTCGCGACCCTGCTGAAGCTGATGGAGGACCACCGCGACGAGGTGGTGGTGATCGTCGCCGGCTATCCGGTCGAACTGCGGCACTTCCTGCAGGCCAACTCGGGGCTGGCGAGCCGGTTCCCGGTCACCATCGAGTTCCCCGGTTACGGGGATGACGAGCTGATGGAGATCTTCGGCCGGCTGCTGCGGGCGAACTCCTTCGTCGCCGGGCCCGGGTTGCTGGAAGCGATCCGGGTCGGGCTGCCGTCGCCGCGGCCGCAGGGGTTCGGCAACGGGCGCCACGTCCGGAATCTGTTCGAGGAAGCCATTTCCCTGCAGGGGGTACGCCTGGTCGGGCTCGGCCAGCCGACACCGGAGCAGGTCCGTACGCTGCTGCCGGAGGATCTGCCCTCGGACCCGGGTCGGCAGAGCGACCCGGGCCCGATCGGCAACTATCTGTGAGTCGAGCCCGGGCTCAGTTCCGCCGGGTCGGGGTGAACTCGTTGGTGACGACCTCGATCGTCGGGTACTGCGGCTTCCACATCCGGGCGTAGATGTCCTGAACCGGGTTCTCGAGGGTCTTCTGGGCCACGCCGTCCTTGACCGCGGCCCCGGCGACCCTGACCGCGACCTCGGCGGAGACCGCGCGCAGGTCGGTCATCGGCGGCAGCACCGGGGCGCCGCGCTTGCTGGCATCGGTGATCTCCGCGACCGCTTCGGCCGCGGCGGCGATCATGTGGTCGGTGACCCGGCTGGCCTCCGCGACGATCGCACCCAGCCCGATGCCGGGGAAGACCAGCGCGTTGTTGGCCTGCGCGATCTGGTAGGTGGTGCCGTCCAGGGTGACGGGCTGGAACGGGGAGCCGGTGGCCATCAGCACGTTGCCGTCGGTCCAGGTCAGCAGATCGACCGGCAGTGCCTCGGAGAGCCTGGTCGGGTTCGACAGCGGCATGATCACCGGCCGCGGGCAATGGGCGTACATGCTGCGAACGATCGGCTCGGAGAACGCACCGGGCTGGGCCGAGGTGCCGATCAGCACGGTCGGCTGCACCCGGTCCACGGTGGTCGCCAGATCCGCGGTCTCCCCGGTGAGGCCCCAGTCGGACAGCTCGGCCGCCGCCCGGGCGTACGGCTCCTGGAAGGGCCGCAGCTTCATCCCGGTGTGCAGCAGGCCGCGCGAACCCAGGCACCAGAACCGCCTGCGGGCCTCGTCCTCGCTCAGCCCGTCGCGCACCATGATGTCCACCAGCAGATCCGCCACCCCGATCCCGGCGGTGCCGGCACCGTGGATCACGAACTTCTGGTCGGCCAGCTTCTCGCCCTTGGCCTGCACCGAGGCCAGCAGGGCGGCCACCACGACGGCGGCGGTGCCCTGGATGTCGTCGTTGAAGGTCAGGTAGTCCTCGCGGTAGGTCTGCAGGATCCGGTGCGCGTTCGAGGCGCCGAGATCCTCCCAGTGCAGCAGTGCCTTGGGGAACATCCGGTTCGCGGTGCTGACGAAGCGCTCGACGAACTGGTCGTACTGCTCACCGCGGACCCGGGCGTGCCGGACGCCGAGGTAGGCCTCGTCGTTGAGCAGTTCCATGTTGTCGGTGCCGACGTCGAGCACCACCGGCATCACCCGCAGCGGATGGATCCCGGCCGCGGCGGTGTAGACCGACAGCTTGCCGACGCAGATGCGGATCCCGCCGACACCCTGGTCGCCGATGCCGAGGATGCCCTCGGAGTCGGTGACCACGATCAGGTCGACGTCCTCGGCGCTCTGGCCGCCGGCCTGCAGGGCCTGCTCGATGCCGTCCGGGTCGTCGATGGACAGGAAGATCCCGCGGGGACGGCCGAACCAGGTCGAGTACTGCTGGATCGCCTCACCGATGGTCGGGGTGTAGATGATCGGCAGCATCTCCTCCAGGTGCGCCGCCAGCAGGCGGTAGAAGAGGATCTCGTTGCGGTCCTGCAACTGGGTCAGATAGATGTTCTTGCTCAGGTCGTCGGGCTGCGCGGAGTACTGCTGGTAGGTCCGGGCGACCTGGGTGTCGATGGAGCTCACCGCGGGTGGCAGGAGGCCGGTCAGGCCCAGCGCGTTGCGCTCCTCATGGGGGTACGCGGTGCCGAAGTTGATCATCGGCCGGTCCAGGATCTGGCGACCGCGGATCGCGATCTCGACCTTTTCGCCGTTCTCGTCGGAATGAAAGCTGAATTGACGTGCCACGGACGCGACTCTAGTTCCCCCGGCGACCTCGGGGACAGTCGGGAGCGGGAAGCGTGATCCGCACCGCATCGGGCTACGCTGCTCTGTCGTGGCAGGGACGAAGCGCAGACAACCCGAACAGCAGGCACCCCCGGTGCAGAAGCTGCGGATCCGGTACGCCAAGCGCGGCCGGGCGCGCTTCACCAGCCACCGCGACTTCTCCCGCGCCTTCGAGCGGGCGCTGCGCCGCGCCGCGATCCCGATGGCCTACTCCTCGGGTTTCAATCCGCATCCGCGGGTGTCGTTCGCGAATGCCTCCCCGACCGGTGCCGCCACCGAGGCCGAGTACCTGGAGATCGGCCTCGCGGCGCGCTGTGACCCCGAGGCGGTGCTCCGCGAACTGGGCGCGGCGATGCCGCCCGGGCTGGATCTGGTGCAGGTGGTCGAGGCCGGCCCCGGTGCGCTGGCCGACCGGCTCACCGGGTCGGCGTGGCGGATCGGCTGGGCAGGATTCGACGAGGCGGTGGTGGGCGCGGCGGCCGAGAAGCTGCTGGCGGCCGATTCGGTGCTGGTCGAACGGCTCACCAAGAACGGCATCCGGGAGTTCGACGCGCGCGCCGCGGTGGTCCGCCTCGAGGTGGGCGAGGGTGCGCTCGATCTGCTCAGCCGGCACCAGGTGCCGCTGGTCCGTCCCGACGACGTGCTGCAGGCGATGGCCCGGGTCGATGAACGCTTCGAGGTGCCGCCGGCGGTGCTGATCACCCGGCTGGCGCAGGGCGAGCTCGGACCCGACGGATTGGCCGACCCGCTGGCCTGAACCGGGCCGCTCGCCGACACTTCGATCGCGGAACTGGGGCATTGCGCTCCGATGTGGGATACTTGGCCGCAGGTTTGGGGGCACCGCCGGTGCTCCTCGTCCTGGAATCGGTGTTCTCGTGGGGTGACAGACCACGATCCGGTCCCGACCGCGACGCCTGGCGACCGCGGCAGACCACACGACCACGACCGGGACGGACTGAAAGCTTCTGCAGCGCCGTCTGCCTGCGCCACCTCGGTGAGCGCCCGCGGTGCGCAGCCGTACGCCGGCCCCGGCCGGTCGAAGGAGAGCGAATGCTCGAAGACCAGAACAACAACACAGCTGCCGACGACGACCTGCCCCGCCCGCCCAGCGGTCGGCGTTCCGCCAGCCGCCCCGCCGGTCCGCCGGCCCCGATCGAGAGCAAGCCCGCCGAGCCCGCGCCGGTCGAGACCCCCGCAGCGGCCCCGGAGCCGGTGGCGCCGGAGGCGCCGGTGTCTGGATCGAGCGACGGGACGACCACCGAGGAGGCCGCCCCCCGCAAGCGCGCCAGCCGCAAGAAGGCGGAGGCGCCCGCTGCCGAGGCGCCGCGCCGAACGCGGCGTAGCCGCAAGACCGCCGAGCCCGCACCCGAGGGGGGCGAGCAACAGGCCGCCCTCACCGCCGAGCCCGCGCCCGCCGAGTCCGGTGACCAGGCCGAGGCGCCCGCCGCCGAACCGGCCCGCCCGGCCCGCAAGCGCACCACCCGCAAGAAGGCCGCCGCCGCCGAACCGGTGGCCGAGGAGCCCACGGTCGAGCAGCCCGCCGCCGAGGAGCAGCCCGCCGAGCAGCAACCGACCGAGGCGTCCGTCGCCGAGCAGCCGGCAGCCGCCGACCAGTCCGAGCGGTCCCGGGCGGCGCTGGCCAATCCGTTCCAGCCTCCGCAGCCGGTCGAGACCCCCGCCGCCGAGGCGGATGATGCGGAGGACGGCGACGAGGAGGAGACCGAGGGCGAGGAGCCCGAGGGCAGCGACCACGCCGAGTCCGAGGACCGCGACAGCGAGGACGACGATTCCGAGTCCGAGGACTCCGATTCGGACGACTCGGACTCCGATGCCGACGACCAGTCCAATGGCGGCCGCCGGCGTCGGCGCCGCCGGGGTGGTCGCCGCCGCCGTCGCGGTGGGTCGGGGGATGACAACGACAACGCCTCCGACGACTCGGGGAACACCGCCCAGGAGTCCGGGGACGGTGCCGACACCGCCGATTCCGGTGCCAAGGACGACCAGGCCAAGGACGACGACTCGAAGGACTCCGACTCCGACTCCGGCTCCGATGATGCGGACGAGCAGTCCTCCGGTGGACGGCGTCGTCGGCGTCGTCGGCGCCGCCGCGGTGAGGCCGGCAGCAACGATGACGACGAGAACGTCGAGGTCGTCGACCGGGTCCGCGAACCGCGGCGCAACAAGTCCGACCGGTCCTCCGACGAGGTCACCGGGATCGAGGGCTCGACCCGGATGGAGGCCAAGCGGCAGCGCCGCAAGGAGGGCCGCGCCGCCGGCCGGCGTCGCGCACCGATCCTGTCCGAGGCCGAGTTCCTGGCCCGCCGCGAGTCGGTGGAGCGGACCATGGTCATCCGGCAGAACGAGGAACTCTCACAGATCGGCGTGCTCGAGGACGGCGTCCTGGTCGAGCACTACGTGGACCGGGCCTCGGCCACCTCGCTGATCGGCAACGTCTACCTGGGCAAGGTGCAGAACGTGCTGCCGTCGATGGAGGCCGCCTTCATCGACATCGGCCGCGGCCGCAATGCGGTGCTCTACGCCGGCGAGGTCGACTGGGACTCCTTCGGCGCCGACGGCCAGAACCGCAAGATGGAGAAGGTGCTCAAGTCGGGTCAGTCGATCCTGGTGCAGGTCACCAAGGACCCGGTCGGCGCCAAGGGCGCCCGGTTGACCAACCACATCTCGCTGCCCGGGCGTTACATCGTGTACGCCCCCGGCGGTCACCTCTCCGGGATCTCGCGCAAGCTGCCCGACAACGAGCGCAAGCGGCTCAAGGACATCCTGGCCGAGCTGGTCGGCGACGACGCCTCGGTGATCGTCCGGACCGCCGCCGAGGGCGCCTCGACCGAGGAGCTGGTGCGCGATGTGAACCGGTTGAAGGCCCAGTGGGAGGCCATCGAGAAGAAGACCGGTGGGTCCGCGCCGCAGCAGCTCTACGCCGAGCCCGACGCCACCGTGCGGATCGTCCGGGACCTGTTCACCGAGGACTTCAGCAAGCTGGTCATCGACGGCAACCAGGCCCAGAACGATGCGTACGACACCGTCACCGCCTATGTCTCGCACGTCGCCCCGCACCTGTCGGAGCGGATCGAGAAGTGGGACCGCGATCAGGGTGACATCTTCGCCGCGCACCGGGTCGACGAGCAGATCGCCAAGGCGCTGGAGCGCAAGGTGTTCCTGCCCTCGGGTGGTTCGCTGATCATCGACCGCACCGAGGCGATGACGGTGATCGATGTCAACACCGGCAAGTTCACCGGCTCCGGTGGCAACCTCGAGGCGACCGTCACCAGCAACAACCTGGAGGCCGCCGAAGAGGTGGTACGCCAGCTGCGGTTGCGCGACATCGGCGGGATCATCGTGGTCGACTTCATCGACATGGTGCTGCCGAGCAACCGGGAGCTGCTGCTGCGCCGCCTGGTGGAGTGCCTGGGCCGCGACCGGACCCGGCACCAGGTGGCCGAGGTGACCAGCCTCGGTCTGGTGCAGATGACCCGCAAGAAGATCGGTACCGGGCTCGCCGAGGCGTTCACCGAGTCCTGCGAGACCTGCAAGGGCCGCGGCTACCTGATCCACGACATGCCGGTGGAGACCCAGGCGCCGTCCGACGGCGGTGACCGGCACGGTGGCCGTGGTGGTCGTGGTGGCCGCAACCGCGGTGGCGATCAGAACCGGCGCGGCAAGGACAAGTCGGAGAAGAACGACAAGAACGACAAGTCCGGCCGGGGTGAGAAGAAGGATCGTTCGGAGAAGAACGACCGCGATGAGTCGAATGATCGCGGTGACAAGAACGGTCAGGACCGCTCGCGGCAGAACGGCCAGCCGCAGCAGCAGGAGCACAAGGCGCCGGAGCACAAGGAACCGGAGCAGCCGGAGACCCCGGCGCACGCGCACAACGGCCAGTCCGACCGGACCGAGCAGCCCGATCAGCAGCCGGCCCAGGTCACCGGTCAGACGATCGTGCAGCCCCCGCCGGTACCGGATCCGGTCCCCGCGGCCGAGCCCGCCGACGCGCCGCTGCAGGCCCCGGAGCCGTCCCAGCAGTCCCAGGGCTGATCACTCCGCGATCCAGCGAATCCAACAGCCATCCCCCTCCTCCTACAGGGCCAGGGGGATGGCTTCTTGGTTCGATGGATCGCGGCGTGGGTGGGGAGGGAGTCCGCCGGGCCCGCGCTCAGCGTTCGGCCGGCTCGGTGTCGGCGATCATCGTCAGCGTCTCGCGCAGCTGCTGCACCCGGTCCGCACCGACCTCGGCGGCCAGCCAGGCATCGAAGTCGGCGACCACCCGCTGGCCGGCCTCGACCACCTGCCAACCCCGCGTCGTCAGGGTGACCCGGCGTACCCGCTTGTCGTCCGGATCCGGCGCGACCTGCAGATAGCCCCGCTCGGCGAGGTGGCGGATCAGTTCGCCGACCGCCTGCTTGGTCATCCGGGTGCGCTCGGCGAGCGTGGTCACGCTGCAACCGTCCGCCTCGATCGCCATGAACAGCGGCGCGTGCGCGGCCCGGACATCGGTGAACCCGGCCGTCCGCAGCGCGGCATCCAACTCGCCCGAGATGCGCCGACCGGCCGCGGTCAGCAGGGTGCCGAGCGGTGTCGGGCCGCCGACGAACGGATTAGTAAGGCGCTTGACCATCTGCGATCTCCTCCCTAGGGTTTCATCAGGAACCTTACTAAAAGGAGGCGTGCAATGCGCTGGATGGATGGGGCCCGTCGGACGGGTGGCTGGATCTGGGTTGTCGCCGGCCTGTTGCTGCAACTGGGGTGGGGGATCGGGTACGCCGTCTGGCCCGGGGTGATCACCGGGGCGCTGCTGGTTGCGATCACCCTGCTGGCCGTGTGCAGCCTGCCCCCGCTCGCCGCACGCCTCCCGGGCATCGTGCGGGTGCTGGGCACGGTCGTCGCGGTGCTGCTCGCACTATCCCTGCTCGGCGCGGTCGCCGACCGCTTCGGCCTGTTCGGCCCGGCCGGGGCCAGCGGGGTGTCGTGGGGGAGCTGGCCCGCCTTCGTCGCCTACACCGCGAGCCTGTTGCCCGGGCCGCTGGGCAGCCTCGCCACCGTGGCCGCGGTCGCCGCGACGCTGCTGGAGGTCGCCCTCGGCGTCCTGCTGCTCGCCGGCTGGCAGCGCCGCTGGGTCGGCAAGGTGACCGCGGGACTGTTCACGATCTATCTGCTCGCGATGGGGGTGATGCTCGGCCTCGGTGAGGTGGTCCGCTACGGCGTACCGATGCTGATCGGTGGCGCCCTACTGGTCTCGGCGACCCCGACGCGGCGAGAGCACCGCATGCAGCACCAGGCCGCCGAGCAGGGCCCAGAACGGCGCCCCGATCCCGGCGACCGACAACCCGCTGGCCGCGATCACGATCGTCAGTGCCGCCGGCAGTCGTGAGCCGGGCTCGGCCAGCGCCGCGGTCGCGCTGGCGGCGAAGGTGCCGACCAGGGCCAGGCCGGCGATCGTCGCCAGCAGGCCATCGGGTGCCACCTGGGCCACCGCGATGACCACTCCGGACAGCGGGGCCAGCAGCAGGTGGGTGATCCCACAGGAGACCCCGGCCAGCCAGCGCCGGTTCGGATCGGGCCCGGCCTCCGGTCCGGCGGCCAGGGCCGCGGAGATCGCGGCCAGGTTGATCCCGGGGCCGCCGAGCAGTGCCCCGGCCGCGGTCGTCCCACCGGTGTACGCCATCGCCGGCAGCCAGGGGGTGCGATAGCCGAAACCGGCCAGCACGGCCGTGCCGGGGATGTTCTGGCTGGTCATCGTGACCAGGAACAGCGGCACCGTGATCGCCAACAGGGTCGCCGGATCGAAACGCGGCAGGACCGGGGTCAGTGCGGGGGTCAGATGACTCTGATCCAAGCGGCCCAGGGCGCCGGTGACCGCGAGCACCACGACCGCCGCCAGCAGCGCGCCCGGTACGGCCAGCCGGGGCGCCAACCGGAGCAGCACCAGCCAGCACACCAGGACCGGCGCGATGGCCGCGGGGGAGCGCATCAGCGCCTGGAACGGCGCCACGCAGAGCATCAGCAGGACACCGGCCAGCATCGCATTCGCCAACGGCGTCGGGATCCGCTGCACCAGCTCACCGAACGGGCGTACCAGGCCGGTGAGGGCGAGCAGCAGCCCGGTCAGCACGAAGGCGCCGACCGCCGCCGCGAAACCGCCCGCGGGTGCCACCCCCGCCGCCAGCAGCGCGACCCCCGGGGTCGACCAGGCCATCGTGATCGGGATCCGGTACCGCCAGGAGAACAGCAGCGAGCCCAGCCCCATCGTCACCAGCGCAACGATCAGACCCGACCCGGCCTGGGCGGGGCCCGCGCCGACGGCCCGCAGGCCGGCCAGCACCACCGCGAAGGAACTGGTGAAACCGACCAGGGCACAGATCACCCCGGCGAGCAGGGTGTGTGCGGTCTCCCGCCGGGTGGACATGGTGCGGAGCCTAGGGGGCCTCGACTCGCTGCGCTCGCTCGGCCGGTGAGGTGGACGGTGGGAATGGCACGATGCTCGGGTGTCAGACACCTCACCACCGAACCCGCTCGAGCGGGCCGGTTGCATGTGGCTGTTCATCATCTGGATGCTCGCCAGCCCGGTGGTGCTGATCGTCGGCGCGATCGTCGAGCCGGGGAGCTGGCTCTGGGTGCCCGGCCTCGGTACCGCGGTGTTCGGCGGCTTCGGGTTGCTGGTCTGGCTGCTCGGCCGGGACCGGTCGGCCAGACCGGGCGGCCGGCGTACCCGCCGCCAGGACCCGATCACACTGCCCACGGAGCTGCCGAAAGGGATGACCGCCGACCCGTACGCCGCCGGGGTCACCGAGCTGTGGGCCGGTACGGTGCCGCCGGCCAACTTTTCCGGCGGTCACTTCGAGAACCGGCTCGACGGGCTCGTCGGCGCGAAGCGCGCCAACAACGGTGAGCCCACCTCCTTCACCGCCTTCGAACACGTCACCGACGAGGGCGACCGTTCCTGGCATCTGCTGGTCCCGCTGAGCGCCCCGTTGCCACCGCTGCAGGTGGCCCGCGAACAGGGCAAGCAGGACCGCGGCGGTGACATCGACACCGGTGACGAACAGTTCGACCGGCTCTATACGGTCACCGGCTGGGACACCGGCACCGAGGCCGAGCAGTACGTGCGGGAGTTCCTCACCCCGGCGGTGATCGCGCAGATGAAGGAGGTCGCCTTCGACTGGCGGATCCGCGGCCGCTTCCTGGTCGCCAGTCCGCCGGTCGGGTCAGCCCGGGCGGCGATCTCCTTCGCCCAGAACCAGGGCACCCAGCTCGCCCTGATCGCCGACCAGTTGCCGGCGGAGTTGTTCACCCGGTACGCCGACTGGTACACCGATCCGGGAGGGTTGCCGCCCGGGCTGGCGAACCCGGGTGATCTCCGCTGAGTACGCTCATCGAGTAGGCCGCCATGCGGAGCGAAGCGGAGCAATGGCGGCCGTGTCGAGATGAGCCTGGCGATGAGCGTGGGCGCGAGTTTGACCCACCCGCGTACCCCCGCGTACTCTTGATCCTCGGTGCTCAGCGGACGCATGCCTGTCGTGCGACTGCGGTGCCTTCCAGGATCGGATCTCCCCGAGGTTTCAGACCGGGCAGGGTCCACAGACGAGGACAGAGAGTAGGTCAGGCGTGTACGCGATCGTGCGCAGTGGCGGCCGCCAGCACAAGGTTGCCGTGGGAGACATCGTCGAGATCGACAAGGTCGCCGACGAGGTGGGCTCCAGCGTCGAGCTGCAGCCGGTGCTGCTGGTCGACGGCGAGTCCGTCACCGCGGATCGGGGTGCGCTGGACAAGGCGTCGGTCACGGCCGAGGTGCTGGCCGAGACCAAGGGCCCGAAGATCCGCATCATGAAATACAAGAACAAGACCGGCTACCGCAAGCGCCAGGGCCATCGCCAGCGCTACACGCAGGTCAAGGTCACCGGCATCAACGCCTGAGAGGACTGACTGAGATGGCACACAAGAAGGGCGCGTCCTCGACGCGGAACGGTCGCGATTCCAACTCCCAGCGGCTCGGCGTGAAGCGCTTCGGCGGCCAGCTGGTGAACGCCGGCGAGATCATCGTCCGCCAGCGCGGTACCCACTTCCACCCGGGCGACGGCGTCGGCCGCGGTGGCGATGACACCCTGTTCGCGCTGCGCGCGGGCAATGTCGAGTTCGGCACCCGCCGCGGTCGCCGGGTCGTCAAGGTGAACCCGGTCGAGGCGCCTGCCGCCGCGGCCGCGGCCAGCACCAACTGACACCCACCTAACCACAGCAACACAGCAGGGGCGGTCCGTCTGGGCCGCCCCTGCTGCGTCTCCCCCGAGTCACTCGCCCCGGCGCACCGGGAACTGCTCCCGCAGGTTGATCACCGAATAGTCGCGGTGCCGGGTCAGATAGTCCTGGGACCGGGCGTGCTCGGTGAGCGGCAGCAGGGTGTGGGTCTCGTTGCGGAACCGGGTGTACGCCTCCGCGAAATTCACCCCCGCGTACCGGCCATGCTCACCGTTGTTGGACTCCACCACCTTGCGCGCGAAGTCGCCGTCGTAGCCCTGGCTGGGGAAGCAGTCCATCGCGGCGATCTTGCGGCCGACGGTCCCGGTGATGTCGATGTAGCAGTCCGCGCGCTGACCGTAGGCGGACAACGAGTCGCCGACCAGCACCGGATTGCCGGAGAAGAAGACCTGCTTGACGTTCACCTCGGCGCGCCCGTCGACGTTGCGCAGGAAGGTCTGTGCCCGCTCCAGCGCGGCCAGCAGCGTCATCGTCGCGACCGTGTGGCTGGACAGGGTGACCACCGGATTCTGCGGGTAGTCGGCGATGATCACGTCGGGGGCGTGGATCGCGATCTGCTCGGCGACCTGTTCCACCACGTCCTCGTGCACGGTCGCCATCGTGTCGTCGTGATCCAGCAGCACCAGCTCGCCGATGCCGAGCACGTCGGCGGCCCGCTCCAGCTCCCGCTTCTTGTTCTCTGCGATCTCCAGAATGCTCGCCGCGGTGATCTGGTCGTCGGGATTCTCCCGGCGCCACTCCTCGGCGTACTTGTTCGGATGGATCCGGCCACCGTGGGTCAGGATCACCGCGACGATCTCATCACCGGCATCCGCATGCCGGGCGAGCGTGCCGCCACAGTTGGTGACGGTGTCGGCGGGATGGGCGAAACAGGTCATGATCTTCATGACGGGACCACTCCAGTGGAATCGTTGGACATCGGATTACGCGTGGAACACCATTTCATGTCCAGCCCGATAAGGACAAGGGCTCTTCGCGTACGCCGGATAGACTGGATCGTCCCCGAGAGAAAGCACCCAATCATGGCCATTCCCTCCTTCGTCGACCAGGTCACCCTCGACGTGGCCGGCGGCAACGGCGGCCACGGCTGCGCCTCGGTCCACCGGGAGAAGTTCAAGCCCCTCGGCGGCCCCGACGGTGGCAACGGCGGTGACGGCGGTTCGGTGATCCTGCGCGTCGACCCGGGGCTGACCACCCTGGTCGAGTTCCATCGCGCCTCCCGCCGCCGGGCCACCAACGGCCAACCCGGCAAGGGGGACAACCAGAACGGCGCCCGCGGTGAGGATGTGGTGCTCTCCGTCCCGGACGGCACCGTGGTCACCGACGCCGACACCGGCCAGCAGCTCGCCGACCTGACCGGGGTCGGCGCCGAGTTCGTGATCGCCGCCGGCGGCAAGGGCGGGCTCGGCAACGCCGCCCTGGCCAGCGCGGCCCGCAAGGCACCCGGCTTCGCACTGCTCGGCGAGGAGGGGGAGCAGCACCGGGTCACCCTGGAGCTCAAGGTGGTCGCCGATGTCGGCCTGGTCGGCTTCCCCAGCGCCGGCAAATCCAGCCTGGTGGCCGCGATCTCCCGCGCCCGGCCCAAGATCGCCGACTATCCGTTCACCACCCTGGTGCCCAACCTCGGTGTCGTCGTCGCCGGTGACACCACCTTCACCGTCGCCGACGTACCCGGCCTGATCGAGGGCGCCTCCGAGGGCCGCGGCCTGGGCCACGACTTCCTGCGGCACGTGGAACGCTGCGCCGCGCTGGTGCACGTCATCGACACCGCGACCTTCGAACCGGGTCGCGACCCGCTCTCCGACCTCGATGTGATCGAGGCCGAACTCGCCGCGCACGGCGGGCTGGAGGACCGGCCGCGGCTGGTCGCCCTGAACAAGGTCGACGTCCCCGACGCCGGCGAGCTCGCCGAGATCGTCCGTGCCGACGTCGAGGCCCGAGGCTGGCCGGTCTTCGAGATCTCCACCAAGTCCGGCACCGGTCTGCAATCCCTCACCTTCGCGATGGCCGATCTGGTACGCCGCCGCCGCGAGACCCAGCCCGCGCCGGCCGCCCCGCGGATCGTGCTGCGCCCCGAGCCGGTCACCGGCTCCGGTGCGGAGTTCACTATCAAGCGGATCGGTGACGGCGAGGGCGGGCACATGTGGCGGGTCCGCGGCGCCAAGCCCGAACGCTGGGTGCGCCAGACCGACTTCAACAACCCTGAGGCCGTCGGTTACCTGGCCGATCGGCTGAACCGGATCGGCATCGAGGACCGCTTGCTCGAACTGGGTGGCCGCCCCGGTGATGCGGTGGCCATCGGCGGTGAGGATGCGGTGGTCTTCGACTTCTCCCCGCAGATCGACATCGGTGCGGAGATCCTCTCCCGGCGCGGTGAGGACGACCGGGTGCTGGACGAACGCCCGGCGGTGGCCCGGCGCCGGGCCCGGGACGCCGAGTACCAGGCCGAGCGGGCCGAGGCGGAACCGGAGACCCAGGGGATGCGCCGCGGTTACGCGAACCGGACCCGGGAGACCGCCGAACGGTCGGCTCGCAACCGGTCCACGCCCCGGAACGAGGGTGCGGCACCGGGCGACGCCGACCATGATGACTGATGTGAACGACGCCTCAGAGTTCGGTTCGGCCCATCGGGTCGTGGTGAAGGTCGGCTCCTCCTCGCTGACCACACCGGCCGGGGCGATCGACCCGGAACGGATCGAACCGCTGGTCGAGGCCATCTCGGCCGCCCGCCAGGCGGGGCGGGAGGTGGTGCTGGTCTCCTCCGGTGCGGTCGCCGCCGGGATTTCCCCGCTCGGGCTGAAGACCGCCCCGCGCGACCTGGCGACCCGGCAGGCGGCCGCCTCGGTGGGGCAGGGGCTGCTGGTGGCGCACTACACCCGCGGCTTCGCCGAACACGGTTGGCAGGTCGGCCAGGTGCTGCTCACCGTCGATGACGTGACCCGGCAGGGTCTCTACCGCAACGCGTATCGGACGATGGCCAAGCTGCTCGAGTTCGGGGTGATCCCGATCGTCAACGAGAACGACACCGTCGCCACCCACAAGGTCCGCTTCGGTGACAACGACCGGCTGGCGGCGCTGGTCGCACATCTGGTGCACGCCGACGCGCTGATCCTGCTCAGCGATGTCGACGCCGTCTACACCGATCACCCCGCCCGCCCCGGCGCCCGCCGGATCGATGCGGTGAACGGTCCGGACGATCTGGCCGGGGTGGACATCACCCGGACCGGCTCCAAGGTCGGTACCGGTGGCATGGTCACCAAGATCGAGGCGGCCGGAATCGCCACCTCGGCGGGGATTCCGTGCCTGCTCACCTCGGCCGAGAACGCCGATGCGGCGCTCCGCGGTGCCGATGTCGGGACCCGGTTCGCACCCACCGGCAAACGGCGCCCGACCCGGCTGCTCTGGCTGGAGCACGCCTCCTACACCGCCGGTCAGCTGCACCTCGACGCCGGTGCGGCCCGTGCGGTGGTGCAGCGCAATGCCTCCCTGCTGCCGGTCGGAATCACTGCCGTGGAAGGGGATTTCACCGCCGGCGAGCCGCTGAATCTGGTGGATCCGGACGGTGTGGTGGTGGCCCGCGGGCTGGCCGGCTACGATGCCGCGGACCTGCGCCGGATGCGCGGCAAGGACAGCGCCGGCCTGCTCGCCGACCTGGGCGAGGAGTTGCAGGGCGTGGCCGTGCACCGCGACGTGCTGGTGGTGCTGCGGCCCAGCCGGCGTACGCCGATCAGCTCTCGCTGAAGCGCGGCCCCAGCAACTCGCAGACCCGCAGCGCCAGGCGCAGCTCCATCGAATCCAGAGCACTGCCCGGGGGCAGCAGTTGTTCCGCGCTCCGCACCCGGTAGACGACGGTGTTGCGATGGGCCGGCAGCGTCGCCGCGGCCTTGCGGGAGCTGCGGCCGGCGGCCAGATAGGCCTCCAGTGACGTCCGTAGTTCCTCGGCCCGTGGCTCGTCCGCGGCCAACGCGCCGAGGGTGCGGATGACGAATGCCTGCAGTCCCGGCAGGTCGTGCAGCAGCAGGGTGATCGCCTGCACCGACCGGTGGGTGACCAGCCAGGGCAATCGGGGCCCCGCCAGGTGCGCCAACCGCTCGGTCGCTCTCGCGGACTCGTGGCTGCTGCGGAAGCCTGAGATACCCGCGGCGACGCTGCCCACCGCCAGATGCAGGTTCTGGACATGCGCCAGCTCGAGATCCAATCCGTCGGCCGCCGCCGGATCATCGACCTGCAGCCACACCTGTGCGGTCGCCGGGCCGACCCACCGCACCAGGTGAGCGGGCCGTCCGGTGGCTGCCAGCAGGTGATGGATCGCGGCTTCGATCGCTTCCGGGGCCCGCCTCACCAACCGCGGGGCCCGCATCCAGAACACCGCTGCCAGATGGGAGCCGGTCAGGTCGTAATCGAGCTCCCTGCTGAGCTCGGCCACCTCCGCGGTGGCGGTCGCCTGCAGGGCCCGTTCGATGTGGCGTGTCTGCACCGCGGCGGTGGTCTGCGCCCAGCGCTCGGCATCGCGCAGGTAGTAGGAGGCGATCGCCGAGCTGAACAGGTCATAGGTCCGGAACACCAGGCTCAGCGTGGCGCGGGTCTCCTCGTTGATCCGCTCGGTCGGCACCAGCACCGAGACCTGCTCCAGCAACAAGCGGGTGAACACCTCCTGGCTCACGCTGATCGAACGCAGCACATCCTCCAGCGGAATCTGTCGGCGGACATAGGAGGTGACGGCGTCGGCGGGTTCCGGTGCTGGCCAGACCGCATCGGTGTCGTCCGTCAGCAGGGTGATCAGCAACCGCAGGGTGGTGCCCTCGACCGCTCGGCGGAGCAGCAGATGCACCCCGGCATCGGAGCCGAAGATGGGCACCGATTCGACGATCTGGTCGGCCATCCGCTGGGCGGTCACCAGCGCCCAGCACACCGGATCTGCGCCGAGCTGCTCCTCGGCCCAGATCCGGGTGGGCAGATCGGAGGTGGGTTCCGGCGACCCCACCGAGGCCGCGTCGATCGTGATCGCCCGGACCCAGGTCAGGCCGGTCGCCTCGTCCCGTTCCATCGCGGTGCTCATCAGATCGGCATCACCCGGTCCCGACCGAGCAGTTCGCGGCCATAGATCTCCATCCCGAGAACGGGTTCGGCGAATGCGTGTCGGCTGCCGGTGTGCGAATCCCGCCAGATCTGCTGCAGGTAGTTGAACTCGGCGAAGGCGGAGGCGCCGTTGACGCTCATCAGTTTGTCGATCGCCTCCCGGCACAAGGTGGCCGCGTGCCCGGCATCCATCCGCGCGCGGGCTCGCTCGATCGCGGTGTGATCCCTGTTCTCCGCGGCCGCGTCGTCGATCGTCGTCGCGAGCCGGTGGACGAGCATGGTCGCCGCATCGATCATGCTGGCCGCCTCCGCAACCAGGGTCTGCACGAACGGCGCATCGGCAGACTTCTCATAGACCGTGTACTTCACCCGGCGCTTCGGCACGGTCTCCAGGGTCAGATCCAGCGCCGCGCGGGCCATGCCGAGATGGGGCGCGACGATGATCATGGTGGCCACCGGCATGAAGTGACCGCGGTAGACGATCTCCTCGCCGAACTCGGTGCGGTAGCGCCGCTCCATCAGGTCATCGAAGTGGTGCAGCCGGTGTTCCGGCACGACGACGTCCTCAGCGACCCAGGTGTTGCTGCCGGTGGCCCGCATCCCGGTGGTGTACCAGGTGTCCTGGTAGCTCAGTTCGGAGGTGGGCACCACGGCCAGCGCGTGGCTCATCGTGCCGTCGGCGCTGGGGATGAGGACACCCAGGTTTGCCCATTGGGAGAGGGCCGAGCCGGAGGCGAAACCCCACTTGCCGGAGAACCGGTAGCCACCGGCGACCGGTTCGGCGGTCGCATTCGCGTCGAAGACGGTCGAGACGAGGGTGCTCGGGTCCGATCCCCAGATCTCCTGCTGCGCCTGTTCCGGGAAGAGCGCGGCCATCCAGTTGCTGGTGTTGATCAGTGCGGTGACCCAACCGGCGGCACCGTTGCCGTAGGCGACCTCGGAGATCATGTCCACACCGGTCCGGAAGTTCACCTCCGGGCCGCCGAACCGGCGCGGCACCCAGAACGAGAGCAGTCCGGATTCCTGCAGGGCCTTGGCGTCGACCTCCGGCAGTTGTCGTTGCTGCTCACCGTCCTTGGCGTTGGCCCGCAGCTGCGGCTGCAGTGCCCGGGCCCGTTCGAGCCACTTCTGGTCGGGCACTGAGTTGGCTGAAATCGTATCGATCGACATGGTGTTCTCCTCTGGTGCTACGGGTGCTGCGGTTGCTGCGATTGCTGTTCCGGGTGGATGCGCAGACTGATCCGGCCGGTGACGCGACCGGCCTTGACCGCGGCCAGGGCGGCGGCGGCATCGTCGAGGTCGAGGACCCGGCTGATCACCGGTGTGACGAGTCCGCGGGCGACCAGATCGAGGCCGCCGAGCAGGTCGGACCGGGTGGCGTACCGACTGCCGACGATCTCGATCTCGTTGTTGACGATCTCCAAGGTCGGAAGCGTCATCGGTCGAGAGGGGTCATAACCGACCAGCACGATCCGTCCGCGTGGGCGCAGCAGTCGGGACAGCACGCCCAGATCGGTGAGGTGGCCCGAGGTCTCGATGACCGTGTCGAACGCCGCCGGGGTCAGCTCCGGGAGGTCCCCGGCGTCGATGGTGCGGACGCCGAACAGTTCCACGGCCGCCAGGGCGGCCTGGGAGACGTCGGCGGCCACCACCTCGGCACCACAGGCCACGGCGATCTGGGCGGCGTGCAGCCCGACACCGCCGGCGCCGCTGACCAGCACCCGGTCACCGGCCCGCGCGTCGGCCTGCCGGACCACGGCACGGTAGGCGGTGGCCATCGCGCAGCCGAGCGCGGAGGCGGACCGATCGCTGACGGTGTCCGGCAGCACGGCCACCAGTTGGTGGGGCAGCACCAATCGTTCGGCGAAACCACCCTGGCTGGTGAACCCGACCCGGCGCCGCAGATCGGTGCACACGTTCTCGTGGCCGTCGCGGCACGGTGCACAGACCCCGCAGCCGAGGAAGTCGTAGACCAGCACCCGGCTGCCGACGGCGACGGGGGAGTCGTTGCCGGCCTCGGTGACCACGCCGACGACCTCATGGCCCGGCACGTGCGGCAGTGGCAGGTCGGCGGAGAATCCCAATCCGCCCTCGGCGATCTTCACGTCGGTGCCGCAGACCCCGCAGTAGGTGACCGAGACCGCGACCTCATCGTCCTTCGGTGGGACCACCGGCAATTCGATGGGTTGGATGGGACGGCCATAGGCGACCACCCCCATGGCTCTGGACCGCGCGGTCACCCGATCGCGGTCAGGCGACGCGGCCCGGGGCGCAGGATTCATCGTTGGATCCCCTTGTCGATCGACGTTTCCGCAGACGGATCCTCGATCGGCTCCGGTGACCAGTGCCGATCCGCCCCGTCGCGGTCGTGGGATCAACGTAATCGCGCTCGGCCGCCTGGGAACCCCCGCCGACACCCGGCCCAAACCGGTGGTCGACCTTTGGGCTGTTGGCACAGGTGCTGCGCGTGGGGTCGGCCATCACAAAAGCCCGCGCGAAGTTTGTCCTCGGGCACATGGTCATCGCGCCGGCGGCGGCGCAGAGTCGATGCCAAGCAATGGAGCAGACCCTGGAGGACACCATGAACCAGACCGTGATGGAGAGGGCGGTGGAGTTGATCCATCCCCAGCGCACTGCACCCTTCGGGCAGCCCGAACTGCGCGAGGCCTTCGGTCACTTCCCGAGCGGTGTCACCGCGCTGTGTGCGCTCGGTTCCGGCGGCGATGCCCAGCCGATCGGCCTGGCAGCCAGCAGTTTCACCTCGGTCTCGCTGGAGCCGGCGCTGGTCTCGATCTGCATCGCGCACTCCTCCTCGACCTGGCCGAAGCTGCGCGGCGCCACCCGCCTCGGGGTGAGCGTGCTGGCCGCGGAGCAGGGCGGGGTGAGTCGGCAGTTGGCCGCGAAAGCGGCGGATCGGTTCACCGGCCTGGACTGGAGCGCCACCCGCGAGGGGGCGGTCTTCATCGGCGGATCCTGCCTGTGGTTGGACTGTGCGGTGAGGCAGGAGGTGACCGCCGGCGACCACGAGATCGTGCTGCTGGAGATCGGTGCGATCACCAGTTTCGCCGGCCGGGAGCCGCTGGTCTTCCACGGCAGCCAGTTCCGCAGCCTGGCGATGCTGTGAGGCGGGTGGGGCTCTGACTCAGCCGCGCAGCAACCCGCTGAGCGCGGCATCGAGCCGGGCCAGGTTGTCCTGCACCCAGCCGAGTTCGAGCGGGTCGGCGGTCTCGATCGCCTGCTGGCGTTCGGTCGGCGTACGCCCGAACAGCATCGAGGTGGCCAGCCGAAGGGTCAGTCGCTCCGGTCGGTCGCCGAACGCGACCCCGGGCAGGGTGGCCACGCCGTGCTCCTCCAAGAGGCCTGTCGCAAGGCTTGTCGAATCGCTGATTCCCTTGTGCAGCAGCGATTCCCGATGCGCCTCGAAGTCGGGATAGAGATAGAAGCCACCACCCGGTGGCACGAACCCCACCCCCAGTGCGGTCAGTCGTTCGGCGACCGCGCCGACGATCCGGCCGTGCAGCCGGGCGCTGTCGGCGAAGCGCGCGGTCACCTCCGGTGGCTCGGTGAAGGCCCAGGTGGCCGCGCGCTGCACCGGCATCGGCGGCACCGACCAGAGCTCACTGGCCAGCCCGAGAACCCGTCCGGCGACCCGGGCGCCGAGCGGACCGTCCGGGAGCCCGAGGACACCGATCCGCCAGCCACCGACGGCCAGGTTCTTGCTCAACCCGGTGGTGACGAAGGTGCGTTCCGGGGCGAGTTCGGCCGGCCCGACCAGCCGGCGATCGGGATCGTGCACCAGATCCCGATAGATCTCATCGCTGATCAGCGGCAGATCGTGGCGCCGTGCCACCTGGGCCAGCTCGGCGATGGTGCCCGGATCGGCGACCGCGCCGGTGGGATTGTCCACCAGGGTGAGCAGCACCGCGAACCGCGGCCGGTTCGGAGCACTGGCGAGTTCGACCACCCGGTCCGGATCGGGTACGCCGCCCTGGCCGGGGCGCGGGGGGACCCAGTGGGTCTCGATCCCGGCGATCCGGGCCTGGGCGGCGTAACTCACCCAGCTGGGCGCGGGGAGCACGACCGGCAGGTCGAGGGCCCGCAGCACCGCGAACAGCAACGGCTTGCTGCCCGGTCCGGCGATCACCCGGTCCGCGGTCGCCGGCGCACCCCGGCGTACCAGATAGCCCGCGGCGGCCTCCCGCAGCTCCGGTACGCCGGCCACCGGACCGTACCCACCCTGATCGGCCGCCTCGGCCAACCGCTGCCGCAGCTCGGGCAGCACCGGCACGTTGGCCTCGCCGAAGCCGAGCGGCACCACCGGCAGACCGAGCCGGCGGCGGCGGTCGATCTCCTCGTTGATGGCCAGGGTGGGGGAGAGGTCGGTGTCCGGATCGGCGTCGTTGGCGATGTCCATGCATCCCACCCTGCTCGCCTCCCGGTGACCCGGACGCGCGAGCCCACCCGAATCCCAGCGGACAAGACAGTTTGTCTCACCCTCCTCGCGGATCGATGGGCCCATTGCGCAACCCACTGAGCGGTTGACCCAATCGTGACCAGTGGAATGCTGCTTCACCGGGCACGGCTGCGTTAGGGTCGGGCAAGCCCATATCCGGGCCTGGGGATCCCCGTTCACACAACGAGGTAGGGACAGTGCAGAAATCCAACATCCGCCGGGTGCTCGCCGCGACGGCCGTGCTGACGCTGACCGCGACGATGGCCGCGTGCGCGGAGAGCCAGCGCGACAACAACAGCGGCAGCAGCGGTGGCGCCAACGACACCTTCATCTTCGCCGGCTCCTCGGATCCGGTGATGCTCGACCCGGCCTTCGCTTCCGATGGTGAGTCGTTCCGGATCTCGCGCAACCTGTTCGAGGGTCTGGTCTCCACCAAGCCGGGCACCACCGAGCTGGAACCGCTGCTGGCCGAGAGCTGGTCCTCCGCGCCCGACGGCAAGTCCCACACCTTCCAGCTGCGCAAGGGCGTGAAGTTCCACGACGGCACCGACTTCAACGCCGCCGCCGTCTGCGCGAACTTCGACCGGTGGGCCAACTGGAAGGGCCTGAACCAGAACGAGAACATCTCCTACTACTACGGAAAGCTCTTCCAGGGCTTCAAGAACCCGGAGGCCGGTGCCGGGCAGACGATCTACGACTCCTGCAACGCGAAGTCCGACAGCGAGGTCACGATCAACCTGAACAAGCCGTTCGCCGCCTTCATCGACGCGATGACGCTGCCGGCGTTCGCGATGCAGTCGCCGACCGCGATGAAGCAGTACAACGCCGACGACGTGCAGGGTGACGCGAAGGACCCGCGGTTCTCGGCGTACGCCACCCAGCACCCGACCGGTACCGGGCCGTTCAAGTTCGCCCAGTGGGACCGCGGCCAGCAGGTCGTGATGGACCGCAACGAGGAGTACTGGGGCGACAAGGCCAAGGTCAGCAAGGCCGTCGTGCGGATCATCTCCGATCCCAAGGCCCGCACCCAGGAGCTCGAGGCCGGCAACATCGACGGTTACGACCTGGTCGCGCCCGCCGATGTCCAGTCGCTGAAGGACAAGGGCCTGCAGGTGATGCAGCGCCAGCCGTTCACGATCTTCTACCTGGCGTTCAACCAGGCCAACCCGGTGCTGCAGGACAAGCGCGTCCGCGAGGCGATCTCGTATGCGATCGACAAGGACGCGCTGGTCAAGCAGAGCCTGCCCGAGGGCACGAAGACCGCGATCGAGTTCATGCCGGACAACGTCGTCGGCTACAACCCCGGGGTCACCGACTACAAGTACGACCCGGAGAAGGCGCGGCAGCTGCTGAAGGAGGCCGGTCAGGAGAACCTCACCCTGAAATTCGCCTACCCGACCGGTGTCTCCCGGCCCTACATGCCGACTCCGGAGAACTCCTTCGTGACCATCAAGGGTCAGCTGGAGCAGGTCGGCATCAAGGTCGAGCCGGTCACCGCCAAGTGGAGCCCGGACTACCTGGACATGACCCGCAAGCCGGAGGGCATCCCGAAGCGGGACATCCACTTCCTCGGTTGGACCGGTGACTACAACGACCCGGACAACTTCGTCGGTGTGTTCTTCGGCAAGAAGGGCATCGAGTGGGGCTTCGACAACCCGGAGCTGTTCAAGGCCCTGCAGGACGCCCGCCAGCTGCCCACCAAGGAGGCACAGGCCGAGGCGTACAAGAAGATCAACGAGCAGATCGCTGAGTTCGTCCCGGGCGTGCCGCTCGCGCACCCGGCGCCGTCGCTGGCCTTCGGCAAGGGGGTCAAGGGTTACACGCCGAGCCCGGTGAACGACGAGGTCTGGAACAACGTCACCGTCGAACGCTGAGTCCCGCGTGGAGCTGATTCGACCGATCTGATCGTTGCCGTGGATGGGGCGGATGCCGCCCCATCCACGGCGCGCGTGTGAGGACCCCCCGATGCCAAGACCGCCGATGTTGAGAGACCGCCGATGCTGAGATTCGTGGTACGCCGGCTGCTGTTGATGATCCCGGTGCTGCTGGGGTTGAGCCTGCTGCTGTTCGCCTGGCTGCGGGCGCTGCCCGGGGATCCGGCCTCGGCACTGCTGGGTGACAAGGCCACCCCCGAGGCGGTGGCCCGGATCAACGCCCAGTACGGCTTCGACCAGCCCATCCCGGTGCAGTACGTCACCTGGCTCGGACAACTGATCCGCGGTGACTTCGGCAGCTCACCGCGCACCGGCCAGCCGGTCGTCGGCACCTTCCTGGAACGCTTCCCGGCCACCGTCGAGCTGTCGGTGGCGGCGCTGATCTTCGCCATCGTGGTGGGGATTCCGCTCGGTTACTTCGCCGCCAAGCGGGCCGGCGGCATCCTGGACACCATCGCGGTGACCAACTCGTTGATCGGCGTGGTGATCCCGGTCTTCGTGCTCGCATACCTGCTGAAGCTGGTCTTCGCGGTCGGCATCCCCGGCCTGGAGTTCCTGGCGGTGCTGCCCACCTCCGGCCGGCAGAACGTCCGCCTGGACGCCACCCACATCACCAACTTTTATGTGCTGGACGGCTTGCTCACCAGGGAATGGGACGCCTCCTGGGATGCCATCAAGCACCTGATCCTGCCGGCGATCGCCCTCGGTTCGATCCCGCTGGCCGCGATCACCCGGATGACCCGGGCCTCGGTGCTGGATGTGCTCAACGAGGACTATGTGCGCACCGCCACCGCCAAGGGCCTCCCGCAGGGCCTGATCACCCGTCGGCACGTGCTGAAGAACGCGATGCTGCCGATCGTCACCCTGATCGGCCTGCAGACCGGGGCGCTGCTGTCCGGTGCGGTGCTCACCGAGGGCGTGTTCGCCTTCAACGGCATCGGCTCCTATCTGTTCGAGGCGATCTCCAGCCTGGATTACGCAGTGCTGCAGGGATTCATCCTGTTCATCGCGATCATCTACGCCCTGGTCAACCTGGTGGTCGACCTGCTCTACGGGGTGTTCGACCCGAGGATGCGTGTCACGTGAGCGAGAAGACCGTGAAGACCGACAAGCAGCAGACCGCGGGTGCCACCGCGGTCGAAGCCGACACGATCACCGAGGAGCACCCGAACTGGCCGCCGGCCCTGGTCGCGGCGATGGGCCCGCAGCTGGCCGAGGACGAGACCGGCACCAGCCTGTGGAAGGGCGCCTTCCAGCGATTGCGGCGCAACCCGTCGGCGATCATCGGCGGGATCATCGTGCTCGCCTTCATCGTGGTCGCGGTCTTCGCCCCGCTGCTGGCCCCCTACAAACCATCGACCACCGAGTGGGCCAACCAGATCACCCCCTCCACGCTGCCGCCGTTCAGCCCGGAACATCCACTGGGGTTGGATTCCTTCGGTTCGGACTTCCTCACCCAGCTGATCTATGGCGCCCGGCAGTCGCTGATCATCGGCGTCGTCTCCACCCTGCTCGGGTTGGCCGGCGGCGCCGTGCTCGGCGGCCTGGCCGGTGCGATCGGCGGCTGGGTGGACACCCTGGTGATGCGGATCGTGGACATCCTGCTCTCCATCCCGGCGCTGCTGCTGGCGGTCTCGGTGGCCGCGATCATGGGCCGCCGGCCGGAGGCGCTGATGGTCGCGATCGCCGCCGCCCAGGTGCCGATCTTCGCCCGCCTGCTGCGGGCCTCGATGATGAAGCAGCGCCGCCAGGACTATGTGCTCGCCTCGGCCTCGTTGGGATTGCGGCCGCGCACCATCGTGATGAGCCATGTGGTGCCGAACTCGCTCGGCCCGGTGATCGTGCAGGCCACGCTGATGCTGGCGACCGCGATCATCGAGGTCGCGGCGCTGTCCTATCTGGGCCTGGGCGCCCCCGATCCGACCGTGGCCGAATGGGGCCGGATGCTGGTCAAGGGTCAGGAACGCCTCGAGTCCTATCCGCTGCTGACCGTGCTGCCCGGTCTGTGCATCGCGGTCACCGCGCTCGGTTTCACCCTGCTGGGCGAATCCCTGCGCGAGGCCCTCGACCCCAAGTCCCGCCGATGACGGGCCAGGAGGCACCGATGACCCCGACCACTGATGACCCCAGGCAGCGCGCCGAGGCGCTGCTCGATGTGAAGGACCTGCGGGTCAGCTTCGCCCGCCGCGGACAGACCCCGTTCGCCGCCGTCGACGGGGTCTCCTTCGACGTCCGCCCCGGTGAGGTGGTCGGCATCGTGGGGGAGTCCGGCTCCGGCAAGTCGGTGTCCTCGATGGCGGTGATGGGACTGTTGCCGCGCCGCGGCGTACAGATCTCCGGGGAGGCCAACTATCGCGGCCGGAACCTGTTGAAGCTGTCGGACAAGGAGCTGAATCGCCTGCGTGGTGACGAACTGGCGATGGTGTTCCAGGATCCGATGAGCTCGCTGAACCCGGTGGTCACCGTCGGCACCCAGATCACCGAGGTGCTGCACGCGCACGAGAAGATGTCCCGCGACCGGGCCCGCAAGGAGGCGATCGAGCTGCTCGATCGCTGCGGTATCCCCGATCCGGCCCGCCGATTCGGGGAATACCCGTTCCAGCTCTCCGGCGGCATGCGGCAGCGCGCGCTGATCGCGGTGGCCCTTGCCTGCAAGCCGAAGCTGCTGATCTGCGACGAGCCGACCACCGCCCTGGACGTCACCATCCAGGCCCAGGTGCTGGAGCTGCTGGCCGAACTGGTCCGCGACCTCGGCACGGCGATGATCATGATCACCCACGACCTGGGTGTGGTCGCCGGACTCTGCGACCACGTCAACGTGATGTATGCCGGCCGGATCGTGGAATACGCGCCACGCAAGGAACTCTTCGGCTCACCCCGGCACCGCTACACCGAGGGGTTGCTGGATTCCATTCCTCGGTTGGATTCCGACCGGAACGAGAAGCTCACCCCGATCCCCGGTACGCCGCGCGACACCATCTCCTGGTCCAAGGCGTGTGCGTTCGCACCACGCTGTCGGCACGCCACCGACGCCTGCGTCACCGATGCGATCTCCCTCGACGAGGTGGCCCACGAACACCGCGTGCGCTGCGTGCATCCCGCCGGCGCCGACGAGCGGCAGGAGGTAATGCGATGAGCACCGCCATCACCGGTGACCAGCCCGATGCGGGCGCCCCGGCCGAGGTCGACGAGGTGCTGGTCGTCGACGATCTCAAGGTCCACTACCCGATCCGCAGCGGGCTGATCTTCGACCGCACCGTCGGGCACGTGAAGGCCGTCGACGGGGTCGACCTACGGATCCCGCGGGGGCGTACCTACGGCCTGGTGGGGGAGTCCGGTTGCGGCAAGTCCACCCTGGGCCGGGCGCTGCTGCGGTTGGAGGACACCGCCGGCGGGTCGATCGTCTTCGACGGCACCGACATCACCGCGATGAAGGGTGAGCAGCTGCGCAAGCTGCGCCGCCGGATGCAGATGGTCTTCCAGGACCCGATGTCGTCGCTGGATCCGCGGCAGTCGATCCAGTCGCTGCTCGTCGAACCGCTCAAGGTGCACGGGCTTTCCCAGCAGGACAAGGAAGAATTCGGCGCCAACTCGGAGAAGGCCTACCTCGCCAAGGCCGTGCGGATGCTGGAACTGGTCGGCCTCCCACGCTCGGCGCTGGCGAAGTATCCGCACGAGTTCTCCGGTGGGCAGCGGCAGCGGATCGGGATCGCCCGCGCGGTGATCCTGAACCCGGAGCTGGTGATCGCCGACGAACCGGTCTCGGCGCTCGACGTGTCGGTGCAGGCGCAGGTGATCAACCTGCTCGAACAGCTGCAGGAGATGTTCGGGCTCACCTATGTGGTGATCGCGCACGACCTGGCGGTGGTGCGACACATCTCCGACACCATCGGCGTGATGTATCTCGGCAAGCTGGTCGAGGAGGCGCCGGCCGACGATCTCTATGCCCAGCCGCTGCACCCCTACACGATCGCGCTGATGTCGGCGATCCCGGTGCCGGACCCGGAACTGGAGGACAACCGCGAGCGGATCCTGCTGCAGGGCGATCTGCCCTCGCCGGCGAATCCGCCCTCGGGGTGCCGCTTCCACACCCGCTGCCCGTGGCGGCAGGAGACCCGCTGCGATACCGAGGTGCCGGAACTGACCGAGATCCAGCCCGGCCGCAGGGTCGCCTGCCACTGGGCCGGTGAGATCCTCTCCGGGGAGATCGCCCCGCGCGCCTCCCAGGTGGCAGAACCCGTCGAACCCCGAGGCTGAGCCGCGTATCCTCGGCCCATGACCACGACCGAGCAGACGACCTTCGCCGAGCAGGGCGTACGCGCCCGGGAGGCCAGTCGCGTGCTGGCCACCGCCAGCCGGGCCGACAAGGACCGCGCACTGCACGCGATGGCCGACGCGCTGCTCGCCGCGCGGGGTGAGGTGTTGACCGCCAACCGGGCCGATACCGACGCCGCCGAGGCCGCCGACACCGCCGCCTCGCTGGTCGACCGGCTGCGGCTCACCGACGACCGGCTGGACGGGATGGCCTCCGGGCTGCGGCAGCTCGCCGGCCTGCCCGACCCGGTCGGTGACGTGGTCCGCGGCTGGACCAATGCCAACGGCGTCGAGGTGCGCCAGGTCCGGGTGCCGTTCGGGGTGGTCGCGATCATCTACGAGGCCCGGCCGAACGTGACCGCCGATGCCGCCGGGATCGCGCTCAAGTCCGGCAATGCGGTGCTGCTGCGCGGCTCGTCCTCGGCGGCGAACTCCAACGCCGCGATCGTCGCCGCGCTGCGCACAGGGCTGGCCGAGGCGGGCCTGCCCGAAGACGCGGTCCAGCTGGTCACCGGTGGCCGCGAGGTGACCGCCGAGCTGATGGCCGCCCGCGGGGTGGTCGACGTGCTGATCCCGCGCGGTGGCGCCGGGTTGATCAACGCCGTCGTCGAGGGGTCGAAGGTGCCGGTGATCGAGACCGGCACCGGCAACTGCCACCTCTATGTCGATGCCCGCGCCGACGAGCAGACCGCGCTCGCGGTGCTGCTGAACGCCAAGACCCAGCGGCCCAGTGTCTGCAATGCCGTGGAGACCCTGCTGGTGCATCGCGATATCGCGGATTCCTTTGTGCCGAAGGCGATCGCGGCACTGGTCGAACACGGGGTCACCGTGCACGCCGAGCCCGGATTCGCCGCGGTCGCCGACCGGGACGAGGTGGTCGCGGCCGTCGAGGACGACTTCACCGGGGAGTGGCTGTCGTTGGATCTGTCGGCTCGGATCGTCGACTCGATCGACGATGCGCTGGCCCACGTCCGCGAACACTCCACCGGGCACTCGGAGACCATCATCACCGACGACCAGACCAGCGCCCGGCGCTGGCAGGCCGAGGTGGATGCCGCCGCGGTCCTGGTGAATGCCTCCAGCCGGTTCGTGGACGGTGAGGAGTTCGGGTTCGGCGCCGAGATCGGCATCTCCACCCAGAAGCTGCATGCCCGCGGGCCGATGGGCCTGCCGGAGATGACCTCGACGAAATACCTGGTGACGGGTGCGGGCCAGGTACGCGGCTGACGCGCGGAGCCCCCAACTGTTCCGGTAGCATGCCGCCATGCTGTTGCTGCTCGAGACCGTGGCCGCCGAGGGCCTGAACGAACTGCCAATCCCTGCCTGGGGTTTCGGCCTGATCGCCTTCGGACTGCTCATGGCGCTGTTGGCCATCGTGACCGCCGTCGGGGGCAGCCGACCGCACTCCTGAGGCGTACTCCTCGATGAGTGACAAGCCCGGGCTGAGCCGCCGCGACGACGTGGCGGGTTCCCGCTATCGGCTCGGCGTGATGGGCGGCACCTTCGATCCGATCCACCACGGCCACCTGGTCGCCGCCTCCGAGGTCGGCAGCCGCTACGGCCTGGACGAGGTGGTCTTCGTGCCCACCGGCGTACCGTGGCAGAAGAAGGATCGCAAGGTATCCGCCGCCGAGGACCGCTATCTGATGACGGTGATCGCGACGGCCTCGAACCCCCGCTTCACCGTGAGCCGGGTGGACATCGACCGGCAGGGTGACACCTACACCGTTGACACGTTGAAGGATCTGCGCGCCGAACGCGGCGACGATGTCGACCTCTTCTTCATCACCGGTGCCGACGCGCTGGCCCAGATCCTCACCTGGCGCGGTGCCGACGAGCTGTTCGATCTGGCGCACTTCGTCGGGGTGTCCCGGCCCGGGGTGGAGCTGAACTCGCCCGCGGTGGACCATCTGCCGCCGGACCGGGTGACCCTGATGGAGGTGCCGGCGATGGCGATCTCCTCCACCGCCTGTCGCGCCCGGGTCAGCCAGGGGGAGCCGATCTGGTATCTGGTGCCGGACGGGATCGTGCAGTACATCAGCAAACGCGGGCTCTACGCCCAGTCACCCTCCGCAGATCGGGAAAGGACTTCATGAGCGCTTCGGAGCACTCGCTGGCCATCACCCGGGCCGCCGCGCAGGCGGCCGCCGACAAGCTCGGTACCGAGATCGCCGCCTTCGACGTGGGGGATCAGTTCGGCATCGCCGATGTCTTCCTGATCGTCTCCGCCGCGAACGACCGGCAGGTCGGTGCGGTGGTGGATGCGATCGAGGAGCGGTTGCGCGATGAGTTCGACGAGAAACCGACCCGCCGCGAGGGCGATCGGGAGAATCGCTGGGTGCTGCTCGACTACCTGGATCTGGTGGTGCACGTGATGCATGCCGAGGAGCGCACCTTCTATGCCCTGGACCGGCTCTGGGCGGACTGCCCGCGCCTGTCGCTCGACGGCCTGGGGATCGAGGAAGCGCAGGAGAAGCGGTGACCGCTCGGCGGCTGGTGGTCTGGCGGCACGGCCAGACCGACTGGAATCTGCACCGCCGCTGGCAGGGCGAGGCCGACATCCCGTTGAACGAGACCGGGTTGGCGCAGGCGCGCGAGGCCGCGCCGAGGCTGGCCGAGCTGGGCATCACCGAGATCTGGTCCTCGGATCTGCAGCGGGCGTACGCCACCGCGGGTGCGCTGGCCGAGCTGACCGGGTTGCCGATCCGCACCGATCAGCGGTTGCGGGAGATCAGCGTGGGGCAGTGGTCGGGCCGGGTGCTGACCGAGCTGCTGGATGAGTTCGGTGCGGTGCTGGAGCGCGAGGCCCGCGGTGAGGACGTGGTCCGCGGGGTGACCGGGGAATCGGTACGCCAGGTCGAGGCGCGGGTGGCCGAGGCGCTGCGCGAGATCGGCGAGCAGGCCCCCGATGACGCCGTGGTCGCGGTGGTGATGCACGGTTTGGCCGGGAAGGTCGGCGCGCTGGAGATGGTCGGCATCCCGCCCGAGCTGAAGGAATCCTTTGGCTCCTTGGACAACTGCGGCTGGATCACCATCGACCGCAGCCATCAGCCGGCCCACCCCTGGCGCATCACGCATTACAACGAGACCGCCTGACGCTCATCGAGTAGCCGACCATGCGGAGCCCCATTCACGCCGGCTGAGCGAGCGAGGTACGAGCGAGTCGAAGCCAAGGGCCGAACGCCAGGACATGCAGTAGTCGAATCCGGCCCGTTGCCAAACCCAGTCCCACTGGGTTTGATCATGGAACGTGGCGACTAGTGCATGTCCCAGCGCACCGGCTCACTCCCGGTACGCCACCGCCAGGAACATCGGGAAGTCGGCCTGCTGGTCCTCGACCTCCCGGGTCACCACACCGCCGTCGGTGATATCGACCCGGGTGAAGCCGGCGGCCCGGAGCCGCTCGGCGAACCCCTCCCGGTCGAACCCGTCGTGCACCAGGAACTCGTCGCCGTGCTCACCCCGGCCGTGCTCGTGCTTCTCCTGCTGCGAGTGCAGGTGCTGGTGGAAGGCGCCGTGCGCGTCGTGGTCCAGATCGACCACGGCGAACCAGCCGCCCGGCCGCAGCAGGGCGTACACCTTGCCCAGCAGCAGGTCGACGTCGGGCACGTGGTGCAGGGCGAGATGGCTCCACGCGCCGTCGAAGTCCTCGGCCGGGGGAGTGTCGGTGGTGAGATCCAGCTGGACGGCGCGGTACCGGTCGCCGAGCCTGAGCGTCTCGATGCCGCGGGTCGCGACCTCGATCATGCCGGCGGAGGCATCGGAGATGGTCACGTCGGCGACGTCGCCGGCCAGGTTGAAGCTGAGCTGCCCGGTCCCGCCGCCGATGTCGAGGATCTTCTCCGAGCCGGTGAGGGGCAGGTGCTCGCGGAGCAGAGCGGCGACCCGCTGCGCCCGTTCGATCTTGGCGGGATCGTCGTCCCAGGTGGCGGCGCGTTCATCGAAGTTCACGCTCCGAGCATGCCACCCGGCACCGGCATGTGGGTGCCGGGTTTCCGATTTGTCCGGTACCCGGTGACCACGCTATATTTCTCTGGTTGCTCGGAGACGAGCGCGGGGCTATGGCGCAGTTGGTAGCGCGCTTCCATGGCATGGAAGAGGTCAGGGGTTCGAATCCCCTTAGCTCCACAGATCAACCACACTGGGCCTCCGTCGGATGACGGGGGCCCTTCTTCATGCCCTCGCACGTGGATCAGAACCGCTGCAACTCGGTACCCAGTTGGCGCAGGTCCGGCGTACCACCGAGGGCGATCAGCAGCACCCGATCGCCCTTCACCCGGCCGGCCTCGGACCAGGTCGTCCGGGCGTAGGAGATGTTGCGGCGGGCGGTGAACGAACCCTCGCCCCTGCTCAGATCGGTGACGGTCACCGGGCCGTTGTCCGGGGGGCAGGCGGCCATCCGGTCGATGAATGCGGCGTACCAGCCCTGCGCAGCCTGGGCGTTCGCGAACTGCAGCACCAGGCCGTTTCCGGGCGCCTGGTTCGGACCGGCATAGCTGCCCGCCAGGGCGTACGCCGCCTTGGGCGTCTCCCGCTCGGTCCCGCACATCGGCAGTGCCTGGAAACTCGCCACGGCCGGATCGGTGGCGTGCACCCAGGTGCCGTTCGGGTTGAACTCACCCTCGGTCGGCTTGCCCGGAACCCCTGTGTAGCCAGCGATCGCGCGCGGCAGCGCCGCCTCGTCCAGCGGTCCGGCCGCGGTCGGTGCGGGTACGCCGGAAGGCGCCGGTGTCGGCTGCGGGGCGCCACCGGGGCGCGCCCCGCTCGGCGGCCCGGCACCCGGGGCGTAGGAGATCGACGGCTCGGGCGCCGGATCGCCGGGCCCGGGTCCGGTGGGTACGCCGCCAGCGGGCGTCCCGGGCGGGACGCCGGTCACCGTGGGTGCGGGCGGGGCGGCCGGGGCAGCGGGGGAGGGCGTCGGCGCACCGGACCCACCACCACACCCCGACAAACCCACCAGGGCAAGGAAAGTCAGCGATCCGGCCAGCCCGCGGCGTACCATCGCCACCCTCACCGCATCTCGAAGTGCTGGTAGTCCCGGTCGGCCCACCAGCCACCCCAGAAGTAGCCGTTGTCGGTCAGGTTCCGGGTCATCAACCCACCGTCGAACAGCATCCCCGGGTCTCGCCGATTCCGGTCGATCCACGGGGTGCCGTTGCTCGGCCACCAACGCGACCCGTCGTAGTAGGGGTTCTGCACCGTGTTGATGTCGATCGTCCGACCGTAGGAGTGCGGGCTCATCGAATACGGATTGCCGACCACCGAGCGGCAGAAGAAGCCGGAGGTGTTGTTGGCATACATCTGATCCGGGTCGTTGCCCCAGACGTCCGGGTTGCGCATCTGGAAGATCTGGAAGGAATCCCAGGCGGCACCGGAGAAGGCGCGCACCGTCGGTTCCACGGCGTCCCAGCGCAGCACCATCATCCCGCGGCCGATCCGCCCGCCATAGTTGAGATAGTTCATCTCGACCACCCGCAGCTGGTCGGGGCCGACCGGGCAGCCGGCGCGGAAGGTGCTCTGCACATCACCCGGCCCGGCCTGTCGGACGAACGCGTTGACCCGCACCTGGGTGCGATAGCTGCCGTTGTCGAGGAACAGCAACCGGCCGTTCTGGAAGTCCTGCCCCCAGCCGTCGACGAACCGCCATTCACCGGAGGTCGGGGCGCCCAGGTCACCGCCCTCCCAGCCGCGACGTTCATAGTCGGCGAGCAGGGCGCCGACGACCGGTTGCGCACCGGTGGCCGGGCTCCAGATCAGCAACCCCTTCTCGAAACGCTGCACCCGGGTGCCCCGCTGGCCGTCGAACTCGTCGGAGGTCGGCGCGCCGAGGACACCGCCCTCGGCGCCGAGGGAGTGCCAGCGTTCGCGGATCGACCCGTAGACCTTGTGTGCACCGGTCTGCGGGGTCCAGATGATGGTGGCGTCCCCGCCGGCGTTCCGGCGGAAGAAGCTCAATCGGGAGCGGCCGCCGTCATTGCCGGCGAACTCGTCGGTGGTCGGTACGCCGAAACCGCCCTCGGCACCCTCGGCGTGCCACTTCTGCCGGATCGACCCGCGGACCACGTGCGCGCCGGTGCCCGGGTTCCAGATGATCGTGGTGTCGTTGCGGAACCAGTTCAGATAGGAGCGCCCGTCGTTGCCCTTGAACTCACCCGCGACCGGAATGTCGGCGAACCCGTTCTCCCAGCCGATCTCGCCGTACTTGCGCAGGATGTCGCCGACCAGGTGGGTGGCCCCGACATCGGAGCGCCAGTAGATGTTGCCGCCCTGGAAGCGCTGCACGGTCACGTTCCGGCCGGCGACGAACTCGTTGCTGGTCGGCTTGCCGAGCTGCCCCTGCTCACCGCCCAGTTCGTTGTAGCGCTTGAGGATCTCGCCCTTGACGACGAACTCGTCGGCGGCGCGGGTCTGCGCAGGCCCCGGGCTGGCCGTTGGGCCGGGGGCGGGAGTGGGGGTCGGGCTGGCGCTGGGTGTCGGGCTCGGGGTGAGTGAGCGCGTCGGCGCGACCGAGGGTGGCGTCGTGGTCGGGGTGGCCGACGGCGTACGCCCGGGTGAGGCGCTTGGCGTGGGGGTGGCCGTCGGTGTCGGGGTGGGGCTCGGCGTCGGGGTGGCGATGGCCGGCCCGGTGAGCCCGACGGTCATCGTCAGGCCGATCACCGAGCCGGTGAGGGCGAGGGCAGGGGTGCGGGTGGACAACTCAGGGCTCCTGTTCTGGACCGGACGGGGCGATGAGAGGTTTATCAGCGGCTGACCTGACATCAGACTCTCATACCGACCCCTGACCCCGGTGCAGCCCCCCGCTGTTGGCGTGTGATCTCTGCGTACCGACCGACCGATGAGACCTCACCCGTGGTCAGTGCATCCCGTATCGACCGGGGGAGAGGATCCGGTTCGGGTCGAAGACCCCTTTGAGCTGGTGCAGCACCTCGCGGAACACCTCGTCGCGGTGACTCATCTCCTCGACCTGCATGTCGGCGGGCGCTCGGCCCACCGGATAGCCGATCCGCCGGTACTCGTCCCGCAGCGCCGCACTCGCGGCCGTGACGTCGGCGCACTCCTGGGGATCGCTCGGATCGAACAGGATGCTGTGCAGACCCCGGGAGGCCCGGCCGGCGAAGATGTAGTCGATGCAGGTATCCAGCCCGTGCTCGTCAAGGATCCGGCGAGAGAGCCGCTGATGCTCGAGTGCGACCTCGCCGATCATCGGGGTGGCGGGTGTCAGGGACACGATGCCACCGCCGCGCCAGTCGACCATCGCGGTCTCCGTCTCGGTCGGCCGCCCGCTGTAGGTGTCGATGTGGATCTTCAACTCCGGGCGTTCCAACGCCTCGTCATGGTCGATGTAGCGTCCTTTCCCCGAATCGGTGAAGAGCCTGCGGACCCGATCAAGGGCGGGCGCAATCGATTCCTCGGAGGAACCGTAGAGCGCACCGCTGACGATCCAGGCGCCGATGTCGTGGTCGCGGTGCAGATCACGGCGCAGCTGCGTCGTCAGCGGCCGCGGCAGATCCGGGTAGGGAATATGGGAAGCCAGTGAGTAGAGGTCGCCGGTGGCTTGATCGCCGTCGGTACCAGGCCCGAGAACTTCAACGTACGCGCGATTTCCACGATCTCGGCGATGTCGTCGTCATCGGGGAAGATGAAGAAGAACGAGCGGATCACCGGTGGCCTGGGCATCAGCCAGATCCCCATCCTGGTGACGATCCCCAGATTTGACTGCAGGAAGAGCCCGTCCAGTACCGGCCCGAAGCCGTACTTCGCGATGTGCCAGGTGCGGCTGTCGGGGGATGCACCATCCCCGGTACGTAATACGCGGCCATCGCCGAGCACGACCTCGAGGCCACAGCTGTTCCCGAAATGATCGGCGGCCGGGGTGTAGCCACCGCCCTTGTCCAGGGTGTTGCCGAGCGGCCCGCCGGTCGGTGGGCCCGACGTGGTGTCGCACATCAGGTGGTCCCCCCGGTCGACCAGAAACCCTGCCAGCGCGGCATAACTGACCCCCGGCTCGACGACCACGTAGTTCAAGCGATCGTCGAATTCCAGGATGCGGTCGAGGTGGCGGCCGAGATCGAGGGTGACCGTCCCCGGTGCCACGGCCACCGAGTTGCCGAGGCCGACGTTCTGACCCGTGCTGATCGCATGCAGCGGCACGACGTGCCGACTCGCCAGGCGGACCATCGTCTGCACCTCAGCGGTGCTGCGGGGATATGCCACCGCGGCGGGCAGGCAGGGGCCGCCGGGGAGTTCTGAGTCGCCGTACCGGGTGCGGACCTCGGGCGAATCGCTCACCGCGTCCGGGCCGAGCTCTCGGCGTACGTCGGTCAGGAAGCGGTGAAGTCGTTCATCGGTGGGGTTTGCGGCGGTCACGGCGCCTCCTGATGGTCGAGCCGTTGGAACAGCTGTGGTGATTGGAACGGCAAGTGGTGATCAGCACCCTGCTCCTGTCGCCGCCCGGTCACCAATGCAAGATGCTTGTCCCGTTATGCCCGGTCCGGCATAACGCACCCCGATGCGCCCGGCACGGTGTTCACCCCGGCAGCAGATCACTGGCCGGCGACGGCCTGCCGTTTCCGGCGGCCAGCCCGATGGCCCGCACGACCCGCATCGCGGCAGTGACCCGGGCGCTGGTCGGGCCGCCCGGGCGCCGCACCGCGACCACCGCGTTCGCGGGGAGGTCGTCGGCCAGCGGGATGTAGGCCAGCGGCAGTCCCTCGATGCTGGTCCGTCGCTGGATGACGCCCATGATCAGGGTGTAGCCGAGTCGGCGACCGACGAGCGAACGGATCGTCTCGTGACTGGCCGTGCGGGTCAGCACCTTCGGGGTCAGCCCACGATCGGTGAACGAGGCCAGGGTCAGCTTCGCGTTCGGTTCGACATTGAGCAGGACCAGCGGTTCCTCGGCCAGCTCGGCCAACCGCAGCCTCCGCCGCATCCCGAGCCGATGCCGCGGCGAGATCTGCACCTGGGTGTGGGTCGGCATGATCGGCATCACCTCCAGATCGCGATCGGCCTGGTTCTCCAGCATCAGGGCAAGATCCAGCTCCCCGGCGCGCACCTGGTCCTGCAGCCGATCCGCCGAATCCTCGACCAGGTCGACCTCCAGTCCGGGGTGGGTGTGTTGCAGCCGTTCCAGCAGTTCGGGGACCAGCGCCGGTGACTGGGTGGGGAAGCAACCGACCCGCACGACACCGGTGAGGGTGCCGCGGATCTGCTGGGCCGCGACGCCCAGTTCGGCGACGGCATCCTGGATGGCCCGCGCCCGCCGCACCACCTCGCGCCCGGCCGGGGTCAGCGCGGCCCCCTTGGATCGCCGTCGGACCGTGAGCTGCACGCCGATGATGTGATCCAGCTCGTCCAGCCCGACCGAGACACCGGTCGGGGACATGTGCAGCGCCTTCGCCGCTGCCTGCACCGACCCGTGATCGGCGACCGCCAGCAGGAAACGGAGCTGGCGCAGGGTTGGCTCCTTCATCAGTTCATCTTAGGTAGTTCACCCATTTTCGGTGATTTTCAGTGGGTAACGATCATGCTCGAATGTTCCCACTCGACGCCGGAGCAGCCGGTGTCGGCCGTCTGGAAAGAGGTGGGGGCGATGGCAGCATCGGATCCGGTCGAGGTGATCACCCTCGGAACCGCCGGCGGGCCACGGTGGTGGGGGCAGCGGCCGCGGAGCGGCATCGCGACCGCCGTCACGGTCGGTGACGCGGCCTACCTCATCGACTGTGGCTACGGTGCCGCGGGGCAGCTGCACCGCGCCGGCCTTCGGCTCGACGCGCTGCGCGCGGTGCTGATCACCCACCTGCATTCCGATCACGTCGTCGACCTGCCCGGGCTGATGCTCTTCGGTCATGCCGCGATGCGACCGCGTGCCGAGGGACCGGTACCGGTCTACGGTCCCGGTGACCGCGGTGTGCTGCCGGCCCTGAGCCCCGCGGCGAGCAGCGAGCCCGTGCTGCCGTACCCCAATAATCCGACCCCCGGGACGGCGGCGCTGATCGCGGGCCTGATCGAGTCCTACGGCACCGACGTCACCGACCGGATGCGCGACAGCCTGCGGGGCGATCCGCAGGAACTGTTCACCGGTGTGGACATCGAGCTGCCCGCGGCGGCCGGCTTCCACCCCAACGACAACCCGCACCCGGAGATGGACCCGTTCCTCGTCCACGAGGACGATCGGGTACGCATCACCGCCACCCTGGTCCGCCATCAGCCGATCGCACCCGCCCTGGCGTACCGGATCGATGCCGATGCCGGGTCGGTGGTGGTCTCCGGGGACACCGCACCGAGTGACAACCTGGTACGCCTGGCCCGCGGCGCGGACCTGCTGCTGCACGAGGCGATCGATCTCGACACGATCGAGGCCACCTACCGCCGCCAGGCCCCGCACCGGTTGGCCGCGGTGATGCGGCACCACCGGACCGCCCACACCACGCCGGTCGAGGCCGGTGAGATCGCGGCCCGGGCCGGGGTCGCCCGGTTGGCGCTGCACCACATCGCCCCGGCGGACGCCGACCCCAGTGTCTGGCTCGCCGCCAAGGAAACGTTTCCCGGCACCGTCCTGGTCCCGGACGATCTCCAACTCATTTCCATCG
Organism: Enemella evansiae; assembly: GCF_002250705.1. Taxonomy (GTDB): domain Bacteria; phylum Actinomycetota; class Actinomycetes; order Propionibacteriales; family Propionibacteriaceae; genus Enemella; species Enemella evansiae. The sequence goes on along the minus strand of NZ_NMVP01000034.1, from coordinate 13,550 downwards.
AGCGCGACTGAGCGCACACCTACCGAAAGGACGCCGTATGTCTTCAGAGTCGCAGGCACCGGCACAAGCCAGTCTCAACACACCACAGATGCGCAGGATCCTGTCCTCGGCCTTCCTCGGCAGCGTCATCGAGTTCTATGACTTCTCACTGTTCTCGATCGCGGCCGCGCTCGTCTTCAAGTCGGTCTACTTCGCCGGCCTGTCGCCGACCCTTGCCACCTTCAGCGCCTTCGCCACCCTGGCCACCGGCTATCTTGCCCGGCCGCTCGGTGGGGTCATCTTCGGCCACTTCGGGGATCGCCTTGGACGCAAGAAGATGCTCGTGCTGTCCATGCTGATGATGGGTGCCGGAACCGTCGGCATCGGCCTGCTGCCCGGGGTCGCCCAGATCGGTGCTGCGGCGCCCGTTCTCCTTCTGCTGCTGCGAATCCTGCAGGGGATCGCCGTCGGCGGCGAGTGGGGCGGCGCGGCCACCCTCGCGCTGGAACACGCACCGGGCGGACGTCGTGGCCTGGCCGCGACCTTCGCGAGCTCCGGCGCCCCGGCCGGTGCGCTGCTGGCGACCCTGGTCACCTCATTGTTCACGATGCTGCCGCGGGAACAGTTCCTCGCCTGGGGTTGGCGGGTTCCCTTCCTGCTGAGCTTCGTGCTGGTCATCGTCGGATTGTGGGTACGCGCCTCGGTCTCGGAGAGCCCGATCTTCGTCGCCGCCTCGAAGAAGGCCGAGGAACGGCGCCTGCCGATCGCCCAGGTGCTCACCCAGCACCCGAAGATGGTGATCGTCGGCATCCTCGTCGCCACCGCCCAGTTCACCGTGTCGGGTCTGATGGCCGTCTGGGCCGTCTCCCGCAGTGTCGACGCGGGTGCCAACCAGACCCACGTGCTCAACCTGAAGGCCACCTCCGCGGTGATGCTGCTGGTCGTCTGTTTCGTCGCGGCGATCCTCTCCGATCGCTTCGGCCGCAAGCTGATCATGGGCATCGGCATGGTCGGCATGGCGGTGGCCGCGTACCCGGTGCTGCTGCTGGTCGAATCGGGTACCGCCACCGGTTTCGGGGTGGCCATCATGCTGTCCCAGTTCATGCAGGGATTGATGTTCGGGCCGCTGGCCGGTTACCTGTCGGAACTGTTCCCGACCAAGGTGCGGTTCACCGGTGCCTCGCTGACCTACCAGGGTGGCTCGACGCTCGGCGCCGGGTTCTCCCCGGCGATCGCCACCGCGGTGATCGCTGCCGGCGGGGTGGCCGCGCTCAGCGGACTCTGGGTCGGCGTACTCGCGATCTGTCTGCTGGCCATGATCGTCGCCTCACCGCGGGGCCGGGACAAGGTCGACCTGGAGGCCATCGACGATTCCGCCGAGGGCGAGCCCGCGGTGCCGTCGGCCGAGCCGAAGCAGCCGACCGTCAACTGAACGACCGCCGACGGCAGAGCCCGCCAGGATCTGGGAAACCAGGTCCTGGCGGGCTCTCGTCGTTGTCGGGATCTGCATGTACGCAGGGTTTGCGGGGGAGGTTCATCTCGACACGCTGCCCCGGCTCCGCTTCGCGGCGCCGGGGCAGCTACTCGATGAACGTGGGGTTCCTCCCTCGCTCAGCCAGCGGAGGGCGGGGTCAGCGCGAACCGCCGACGGCGGAGCGCTGCAGCTGCTGGGTGAGCTTCGAGTAGGGGGCGGGTGCCACGGTGGCGCGCACCTGGGTCTGCTCGTGCTGCTCGACCTGCGGCTTGCGCGAACCACCGTTCGGTTCGCCCCAGGTGATCACCAGCTCGGTCCCGGGCTCGGCGTACGCCTGATCCAGCATGGCGATCGAGAGCGCCTCGCCCTCGGGGTTCAGGTAGCCGGCATGGCAGGAGACGCCGGCGGGCTTCCCGTCGGGAGTGGTCACGCTGTCGAACTGGTTCCACGCGTAGTAGGTGATCGGGAAGTCCAGCGACTTGAAGCGGGGACCCTCGCCGAGCTGGGAGTCGAAGACCTTGTCGACGTCCTCGTGGTTCCACACCAGCGTCATCCGCTTGCGCCGGTCGGCCGGATCCAGCGCCTCCAGCGCCTCACGACCGATGAAGTCGTGGTCGAACTTCACCAACCGCTCGTAACCGAGGTCGTAGGGCGTCGCGTAGTAGTCGGTGATGTCGGAGGAGACGAAGCTGCCACCGAGGTTGGTGCTGGCCTCCCAGGTGTTCGCGGGCAGCCACTCCCGGTAGCCGCGCAGCGACTCGTCGTCGAAGATCGCCGGCACCGGGTACGCCATCCAGCCGCTCTGCATCGGGGTGCTGAAGTACGCCTGGGTCCCCGCCGGTACCAGCCCGTGCTTGCGGCCGGCTTCGATCAGCGCCGCACGCACGGTGTCGTGGTGCTCGTAGGGGCCGGAGAGCTCGACGCCCTTGTTCCCGGCCATGCCGTGCCGCAGCACGAGCACCTCGACACCGGCGATCTTCACCTTCGCGGTCCGGAAGAAACCGATCTCGGGCGCCTCGCCCTCGACGGCGTCGGCGAAGATGTCCCCGGCATTGGGGCCGTCGAGCTGGAAGCGGAAGTTGACCCGGCGACCGGTGGGGTTGGCGGTGCTGTGGTTGTCGCGGGTCACCGTGACGTCGTAGTCACCGGTCTCGGCGTTGTAGTGCACCCAGTTGAGCAGCGGCATCCCCGACACCAGCTCGAACTTCTCCTCACCGAGCCGGTAGGCGACGCAGTCGCCGATGACCCGGCCGCTGGGTGCACAGGCCACGTACTGCTTGGCCCGATCAGTGGTGAAGTTCGCCAGCGAGTTGACGCCCAGTCGCTCCAGCAACCGGAACGCGTCCGGGCCCTCGAGGAAGAGCTCGGGCATGTGGTGCGACTGGTGGAACAGCACCGCCGTCTCGTTCCAGGCGCGCTGCTCATCGCGCCAGTTGGTGTACGCCGGTGGGATGAACGCACCGGTCCTGGTCACCCCGGCCCGGCTGAAGTGCGGGGACTGGGTGTCGTTGTAGAAGTAGTCGACCAGCGTGGGGAGGTCGCCGACCTCGTCCATCAGCTGCTGCAGGGATCCGTCGCCGGTAGGTGTGGTCACTGTGGTGGTTCCTCTCTGTGTCCGGCGGGAGCTTGCGCCATCGCCGGTGTCGGTCAGTTGGGTTTCGCTTGGGTTGAAACGGTGCGCGGGCGCGATCAGGTCAGAGCACCACGGTGCGGTTGCCGTTGCGGATCACGCGGTCCTGGCAGTGCCAGAGCACCGCACGGGACAGGACCTGTCGTTCGACATCGGCACCCCGACGGGTCAGTTCGTCGACGGTTTCCCGGTGGGAGACCCGGACGACGTCCTGTTCGATGATCGGCCCCTCGTCCAGGTCCTCGGTCAACGTAGTGCGCGGTGGCGCCGATCAGTTTGACCCGCGCTCCTTCGCCTTCCGATAGGGCCCGGCGCCGATGAAGGCCGGCAGGAACGAGTGATGGATGTTGATCACCGGGACCCCCACCTCCTCGAGGAAGGTCCGTGACAGCACGCGCATGTATCGAGCCAGCACGACGAAGTCGACGTTGCCGACCAGCAGCTTGAGCATCTCCCGTTCCGGGCCCTCGCGGTCCTCCCCGGCGCTGGGCACGTGGAAGAAGGGAATGCCGAGGAACCGGACGTCCTCGGCGACATCCTGGTGGTTGGAGATCACCATAGGCACCAGGATCGGCAGTTCGCCGCGACGCTGCCGCCACAGCAGATCCAGCAGGCAGTGGTCGGACTTCGAGGCCAGGATGCCCACCCGCAGCGGGACCGACAGGTCGCGTACCCGCCATTGCAGGCCGAGCCCGGTGCCGACGGTCTTCTCCATCGTGTCGCGGAGTTCCGGCATCCTCGCGGTCAACCCGGGAAGCTCGAAAACCACTCGCTGGAAGAAATTTCCGCCCTCCGGGTCGTCGGTGTGCTGGGCCAGCGACACGATGTTGGCGCCGAGCCCGGTCAGCTCGCTGGTCACCGCCGCGACGATGCCCGGCCGGTCCGGGCCGTGCACGATCAACGAGGCATGATCGGGCGGCAGACCCATCGCCGCAGCGCGGGCTTCCTTCATCCTGGTCATCAGAACTCCTCCGAGTGGTCGTCGATCCATCTGGCGGTGGCCGGCACCCCGCCGAAGGTGTAGAAGTGCAACAGCACCTGGCCGTGGATGTCCGGCTCGAGTCCGTCGTCGAGTGCATGCAGGAACTTCTCCGGACCGGCGGTGCCGATCAGGCTGGTCAGCGACAGTCCGTATTTCTGCGCGATCCCGGCCGAGGAGGCGACGCCGAAGCGGCGGGCGTAGCCGAGCAGCCGTTTGATGCCGGCCGGGCCCGGTACGCCGACGCGGACCGGTGCGCCGATGCCGCGCCCCCGCAGACCGCGGATCCAGCCCAGCACCGGTTCGGCGTCGAATCCGAACTGGGTGATGATCGATGCGGCCATCCCTCGTTCGGCGATCGCATCGAGCTTGAGTCCCATCGCCTCCGCCAGGTCGGCGTCGGCGATCTTCGGGTGCCCCTCCGGATATCCGGCGATGCCCACACTGCGCACGCCGTGCTCTTCGAGTACGCCGGTCTCGATCAGCGACAGCGCATCCGGGAAGGGGCCCTCCGGGCTCGGCGGGTCGCCCCCGATCAGGAACACCTCCTCGACGGCACCGGCCTGCTGGTATGCGGCCAGGGTCTCGGTCAGCTCCGCGGCGGATCCGATGCGGCGTGCCGACAGGTGCGGGACCGGGTGGAATCCCAACGACAGCACCGATTCCGCGGCCCGTAGCCTGACCGCGGCGTCCTCGTTGGCCAGATAGGTGATGTTGACCGCCGTGCCGCGGGGCAGCAGCGGCGCGGCCTCGATGAGGGCGGGGACATCCTTTCCGGTGATCTCCACCGAGAAGCCCTCGAGCAGGCCGGGCGTGTGTGCGGTTGCTGGGTCGATCATCGTCTGCTTGTCCGAAATCCTTGTCTGCTTGGAGTTCTCAGTTGCCGGCATCGGTCTGCTCCCGTCCCGCGGCAGCGGCTCGGGCGATCGCCGGGATGGTGACCAGGGTGAGCAGCAGCAGGACCACCACATAGGCGGTGACCGGCCAGACGCGGCCGGTGACCAGCATCAGCCAGGAGGCCATGAAGGGGGCCAGGCCACCGCCGAGCAGGGCGCCGAGCTGATAGCTGAGCGAGGTGCCCGAATAGCTGACCCGGGTCGGGAACAGGTCGGCGAGGATGCTGCCCTGGCCGGTGTGTGCGATCGGCAGGATCACCCCGAGCAGCACCGAGGCAACGATCAGCGCCGGGACCGAACGCAGACCGAGCAGCGGCAGGTAGAGCGGCATCGCGACCAGCAGGGTGATGGTGCCGATCAGGAAGAGCCGGCGCAGCCCGCTGCGGTCGGCCATCCGCCCCCAGAAGGGGATGCTGATCGCCCAGAGCACCCCGACAATGAGCACACCGGTGAGCACCTGGGAACGGGTGAAGCCGAGCCGGGTGGTGCCGTAACCGAGGGAGAAGGTGAGCACGATGTAGGTGGTCGCCGAATGGCCGACCAGGACGCAGATGCCGAGCAGCACCTGCTTGGGATAGTTCTTGAGGACCCGCAGCAGCGGCACCTCCTCCTGCTCGGGTGCCTGCTGCTGCGCCTTGACGAAGGCGGGTGTCTCCGGGACCCGCGACCGGATGAACAGGCCGACGCCGAGCAGCACCACGCTGGCGACGAACGGCAGGCGCCAACCCCAGGACAGGAACGCCTGGTCCGACATCAGGTTCGACACGATCAGCACGACGACGTTGCCCAGGATCAGACCCAACGGGGTGCCGATCTGCGGGAACGAGCCATAGAACCGGCGCTTCTCCGGGGGCGCTGCTTCGACCGCCAGCAGGACCGCGCCACCCCACTCGCCACCGATCGCGATGCCCTGCAGCAATCGGCAGATGACCAGCAGGATCGGTGCCCACAGGCCGATCTGGGCGTGTGTCGGCAGCAGGCCGATCGCCACCGTGGTGCCGCCCATCAGCATCAGCGACACGATCAGGGTCGACTTGCGGCCCAATCGGTCGCCGAAGTGCCCGAACAGCATGCCGCCGATCGGCCGGGCCGCGAATCCGATGGCCAGGGTGAGATAGGACATCAACTGCTGCCACGACTCGGGCAGCGGGGCGAAGAAGGCCGCGCTGAAGACCAGCGCGGCGGCCGTCCCGTAGAGGAAGAAGTCGTACCACTCGATGGTCGATCCGACCAGGCTGCTGACCGCCGCCCGACGCGCGTAGCGGGCATCGATGCCCGCCGCCGCGGTGGACTCCTGCTGGTCGCCCGTGCTCACTGTGTTCATGTCCACCTTTCGCGGCTCACCTGCGCTGGGAGCCGTTGCCGCCCTGCAACAGGGCAAGTAGAGCCGGTCGGGTCCGGCCGCGGTAGGGGTGGTGTTTCACTCAGTGGCACGTTTCGAATATTCTTCCCCGAACCGGTGCGGCAGGGGTCGCGGCAGCGGGGGATGGGGAGTCGAGCGATGGCCGGAAATGCGCGCGAGCCGGCGCGGACGGTGACCAACAAGGTGGTCGCCGTGCTCACCGCGTTCGGGCGCACCGATGGACCGCTCAGCCTGGCCGAGGTGCGCCGAGCGACCGGGCTGCCGGCCGCGACCGCGCTGCGGCTGCTGCGCGAACTCACCGCCGGTGGCCTGCTGGTCAGGGAGGACAGTGGCAGCTACCGGGCCAGCACCCTGCTCTGGGAGATCGGCTCCCGCACCGCCCGGCGCGGGGACATCCGCGATGCGGCGCTGCCCTACCTGGAGGACCTGTTCATCGCCACCGGTCAGAATGTCCAGCTCGCGGTGCTGAGCGGCACCCACGCCCTGGTGGTCGAGAAGATCCACGGGCGCGACTCGGTGACGATGGCATCCCTGGTCGCCTCCCGACTCGCCCTGCACGCGACCGGGGTGGGGAAGGTGCTGCTCGCCTATGCCGGACCGGAGCTCTTCGAGCGGCTCGTCGCCGAGGGGCTGGAGCGCTTCACCCCGAACACCATCGTCGATCCGGGCCGCCTCGCCCGGGCGCTGGAACGTGCGCGCGAGGCCGGGGTGGTCTATCAGTTGGAGGAGCGGGAACTGGGCCTGATCTCGGTCGCCGCCCCGGTCTGGGGCCCGAACCAGCGCGTGGTCGCCGCGCTCAGTGTCAGCACTCGCGCCTCGTCGACGGTGCTGCGCCGGCTCACGCCGGCGGTCGTCACCGCGGCGCGCGGGGTGTCCCGGGCGCTCGCGGGGCCCGCCGCCGCGGCTCGGCGCGGCCGCTAGTCAGCACGAGTCGTCTCGATGCAGGACTAGCTCGCCAGCCATCAATCTTGATAGGCGAGCTATTTAATGTTAGAGTAATGGATCACCTGCACTCGGGGGTCCCGAACCGCGAAAGGAAGCGCACCGTTGTCCAGCAATCCCAGTTCCACCGACGGGCTCAGTCCGGCCGTCATCTCGGCCGCGGCCATGCACTCGGCCGAACTGCTCACGCTGATCGACCGGCTCGGCCGGCTCAGCATGGCCAATGAGCGGATGCGTGCCGAGCTCGCCAAGGAACTCAAGATGACGCTGCACGAGCTGAACGCGCTCATCTATGTCGAGTACGAGCGGCGGATCACCCCCAAGGCGCTGGCGCAGAAGCTGTCGATGAGCACCGGGTCGGTGACCGCGCTGATCGACCGGTTGACCGAGAGTGGCCTGGTGCTGCGCAGCCCGCACCCGCGCGACCGGCGCAGCGTGCTGCTCAGCCTGACCCCGCAGGGGGATGAGGTGATGACCCAGATCATCGACCGGTACGCCGCCACCACCCTGGGTGCACTGAAAGATGCCGACCCGCAGCGGCTCCTCGCTGCCAGTGCCTTCGTCGACGACCTCACCAACGCGATGGTGGCCAGTCAGGACGCCTGAGCGTCCTGCCCGCCTGCAGATCAGACCGCCCCGGCCGATACGGCCGGGGCGGTCTTTTCGTTGCCCGGGTGCCTGCGGGCCAGGTCGATCTGGCGACATGTTCACTCGACATGCGCGTAACTCGTGATCCGTGTCACTCTTCAATAGAGTAGTTTGACAAACGAGTGATTCGGAATCTAGTGTTTCTGTTGTCGGCCGGAGAGCCGGCCCGAACCTCGACTCAGCTCCACTCATCCGACCCGAAGGAACCGCTACCGCCATGAGCCAGCAGACCCCCTCCCGCAAGATCGCCCGCATCGCCCCCTGGGCCGCCATCCCCGCCGCCCTGATCGTCAGCGGCCTGATCGTCTCCCAGGCCTCCTACTCCGCCTTCAGCGCCAAGACCGAGAACACCGGCAACAGCTGGGAGACCGGCAGCGTGAAGCTGACCGACGACGACCGCGGCGCCGCGCTGTTCACCGTCAAGAACCTGCGGCCCGGCCAGCAGGGCGAGAAGTGCATCACCGTCACCTCCGACGGCACCTCGCCCTCGCGGGTCAAGCTGTACGCCGCCAACGCCAAGGCCACCAACCAGCTCGACCAGTACATCTCGATCAAGGTCGTCCAGGCCACCAGCTGCGGGGCCGGCGGCACCACCATCGTGGACGGGCCGATGGCCAAGTTCGCCGCCGGCCCGACCAACTACGCCAACGGCGTCGGCGACTGGAACACCACCGGCAACAAGGGTGAGATCCGGACCTACATGATCACCTACCGTTTCCCCGACGACGCCCCGAACAGCACCCAGGCCAGCACCGCCGCGCTGGACTTCGTCTGGGAGGCGCAGAACCTGTGAACACCACGACCTGGCCGGGCCTGATCCTCCTGGTGGCCGCCCGCACGGTGCTCTTCGCCGTGCTCGGGATGGCTGTCTGGGCGGTCACCCCGCTCGCACTCGGCTGGACCTCGACCACCGTCGTCACGGGATCGATGGCCCCGGCCATCAACGCCGGCGACGTCGTGGTCAGCATGCCGATGGCGGGCGCGGACGTCGAGCCCGGCCGGGTCGTGCTGGCCAATGACCCCGACCACGCGGACCGGCTCCGGCTGCACCGGATGCTGGAGCGCAACCCCGAGGGTGCGCTGATCCTGCAGGGGGACGCCAACCCCGAGCCCGACTCCAGCCCGATCGGCAACGAAGAGGTACGCGGTATCGGCGTGATCCGGGTCCCGTGGCTGGGTCTGCCGCTGGTCTGGCTCCGGGCCGGCGCGATGGGCCCGCTGGTCGCCACCACGGCCGCCCTCGCCGTCCTCTGTGCGATCGGCTCCGGGCAGCTCCAGCAGGTCCGCCGCCCCGCCGCGATCGCCCTGGCCGGCACCCTGGCCGCCCTCGGCGTACTCGCCGTCGCCACCCTGCCGCCGACCGCCTCGGCCGCCTTCAGCGCGAAGACGCAGTCCACGGCGGCCTTCGCCACCGCCGCGGTCGTCGACTACGGCAACCTGATCCGCGCCGCGAAGCCGATCGTCTTCTGGGAGGGTGACACCGCCGATCCCGCCCTGGACACCAGCGGCACCTCCGCCAGCACCGACAACGCGGGCCTGACGACGCAGACCGGTGCCGGTCGCACCGGACGTGGGGGAGCGGTCTATCTGGCCCGCCCGACCGGTGGGATGGATCTCGCGAAGCGTTTCCCGGGGCCCGGGCCGCAGTCCTTCACCCTCGAACTCTGGTTCAAGACCGGCGTCCAGGGCCAGGGCGGGCGGCTGATCGGTTACGGCGAGAGCCGGGCTCCGCGGAGCTCGTGGCTCTATGACCGCGCGATCTACCTGACCACCGATGGACGCATCATCTACGGCAACGACGGTTACGGCCCGAACCGGCTGGAGACGAAGTCGCGTTACGACGACGGTCAGTGGCACCACATCGTCGCCACCCGGGACGCCTCCGGGATGCGGCTGATCGTGGACGGCACCGCACTGAGCCGTGAGGCCGCCTCCGTGCAGTCCTATGACGGGCACTGGCGGGTCGGCTACGACAATCTGAGCGGCTGGCCGTCGGCGCCCTCGCTGAAGTCCTTCCCCGGTTGGGCGGACGACATCGCGATCTATGACCGGGCGCTCACCGTCACCGAGGCGCAGGAGCACTACAAGGCCGGCCGGCCGAGCTGACCGGTTCTCCGGCGAGCACTTCCCCGCAACAGGGCCCGTTCCACCGTGCGATCCGCACACCGGAACGGGCCCTGTCGTCGCTCCGGGCGTCGTGCCACGATCGGCGCATGCAGAGTGGCGAGCCCGCGCAGGGCGAGAATCCCGAGATCGGCAAGAGCGTCCAGACCGGTGCGATCCGGACCAACTATCTCGAGCAGGGCAGCGGTGCGCCGCTGTTGCTGCTGCACGGTTCCGGCCCCGGGGTGAGTTCCTACGCCAACTGGCGGCTGGTGCTCGACCCGCTGGCCGAGCATTCCCGGGTGCTCGCCCCTGACCTGGCCGGTTTCGGCTACACCGAGATCCCCGAGGGCCAGGAGTTCTCCCGCGAGGCCTGGTTGCGGCAGATCGTCGACTTCCTCGACGCCCTCGACCTCGAGCGGGTCAGTGTGGTCGGCAACTCCTTCGGCGGGTCGATGGCGCTGGCGCTGGCCATCGCCCACCCCGACCGGGTCGACAAACTCGTGCTGATGGGCAGCGTCGGCGTACCGTTCGAACTCACCGACGGACTGGACGCGGTCTGGGGCTACGAACCCTCGCCGGAGGCGATGGGCCGCCTGATGCGCGAGGTGTTCGCCCACGACGCCTCGTTCATCACCGACGACATGGTGCAGTCCCGCTACACCGCCAGCCTGCGCACCCAGGACGCGTTCGCCCGGATGTTCCCCGCCCCGCGGCAGCGCTGGGTCGATGCGATGGCACACCCCGAGGCCGACATCCGCGGCATCACCGCGCCGACGCTGATCGTCCACGGGCGCGATGACAAGGTGATCCCGCTGACGAACTCGCTGACCCTGCTGGACTGGATCGACGACTCCCAGGCGCACCTCTTCGGCCGCTGTGGGCACTGGACCCAGATCGAGTACGCCGCCGAGTTCAGCGAGCAGGTGAACGCCTTCCTGGCCCGCTGACCGGAGCCGGGTTCTCACCGGCCGATGACTCATCTGATGGTGAAATACGGTGCGGTGTCCGGCGGCGGGTGACGATGTGAAGATTGACCGTCGCTGCGCTTAGACTCGCCGCCGTGCTTAGGGTTCGTTCATATTTCGGGGTAATCGCCATCGGCGGCCTGGTGCCGATTCTGCTCGCCTCCTGCGGTACGCCGCCGGCGCCGAAGACGGCCGATCCGAACGCCAAACCAGTGGGCAGCCAGCAACCGACGGCTGCCGCCCCGGAGGCCCGATTCGTCGAGGTGGACAACGCCAAGGTGTCCTCCCTGCAGTCAGTGACCCTGCGCGACGATTCCCGCCAGGTGGTCGCCGAGGTGCCGCAGGTGCCGAAGGCGCGCAACCTGACCCAGGCCGTCGAGGTGGTCCGGGAGAAGCAGTTGCGGCTGGCGCACTGGGCGAAGGCCGACCAGGTCGAGATCCGGGCCAAGGTGATCGCCAGCTCCCCGGACGCGGTCGGCGTGGTGCTGAAGAGCGTCAGCACCGAGGGCGGCCAGCAGGTCGAGCGGCCGGCCACCCTCTGGTACGACCCGAGCACCGCCCAGACCTTCTCCTCCCCGATCCTGATCGAAGAGACCAAGTGGGCCGATTTCGCCAGGGCGGTCACCGAGGCGGGGGGCCAGCAGAAGCTGGATCCGGCCAAGGTCTCCGCCGCACTCGCCGACGCCCCGGCCCCGCAGGGCACCGGCCCGGCGATGGGGTTCGACCCGGACGGCAACGTGGTGCTGAAGTTCGGCAGCGGCGTCCTCGATGCGAAACCCGAGGGACTCGTGCTGCCCAAGGACCGGGTCGCCGGACTGCTGTCGGCGTACGGGATGAACGCCCAGGCGGCCGCCACCCGCCCCGCCGACTACACCGCCACCGCCACCCCGAAGGCGACGCCCGAGAAGAACCCGAGCGCCGCGCCGGGCTCGGCCACCCCGGGTTCCGCCGGCACCGCGACCCCGGGCGCCACGCCCGCGGGCTCGGCCACCCCGCGCGCGACCGCGACCCCCGGCGGCAGCGCCACCCCCGCCCCGGGGGAGCGTCCCTCCACCGCGGTCGGCCCGGACTGCCGGGTGCTGAAGTGCGTCGCGCTGACCTATGACGACGGCCCCGCGGCCGGTACGCCGAAGGTGGTGCAGGCCCTCGACGATGCGAAGGCGGCCGCCACCTTCTTCCAGATGGGGCAGAGCATCAAGGCCTACCCGGACAACGTCCGGCTGGTCGCCAGCAGTGGCTACGAGGTCGGCAACCACTCCGCCAACCACCCGGACCTGGCCAAGCTGAGCGGCACCAAGCTGCGCGAGGAGACCCTCGGCAACAGCGACCGGCTGGAGGCCATCACCGGCCGCAAGCCGCTGCTGTTCCGCCCGCCCTACGGCTCGCACAAGGACGCCACCGACAAGGTGATCGCCGAGGGCGGGATGGCGATCATCAACTGGAACGTCGACACCATGGACTGGCAGACCAAGAGCACCGCCAAGACCGAGAACAGTGCCATCTACCAGGGCCTGGCCAAGCCGTCGTCGATCGTGCTGATGCACGACATCCACGACAGCACGGTCGCCGCCGCGCCGACGATCGTCAAGGATCTGCAGGACAGGGGCGCGACCCTGGTCACGGTCTCGGAGCTGACGGTCAACTCCGGTGGCGTGTACGCCGGCCACGGCTACTGCACCGGCACCAACGTGCCGCAGACCGGTTACGGCTGCAAGGGCTGACGCCCGCCCGGCTGCGGAGCGGACCGCCGCTCGGCCCGGTCAGTCAGGCACATCCGGGTCAGCGTCGCACCGGAGAAGGCGGCCAGGCTGCCGCCGACCAGGGAGAAGAGGAAGATCCCCGGGCTGAACATCATCGCCCCGAGCAGCATCAGCAGCACCACCGGGATCGCCAGCAGGCCGCCGAGCATGGTCAACGCGAAGAACAGATCGCGGACCGGGTGGGACTGCACCGGGCGCGCCGGTGCCGGGGCCGGTGGTGGCGGGGGAAGTTGCGGCAGGTCGGCGAAGAGCCGATCCAGTTCCGGTTCGGTTCGCGCTGCGACCGCCGTCGACAACCGCTCCTCGAACTCGTCGTGGCCGAGTCGGCCGGCGGTGAAGTGCCGGTTCAACAGCTCACAGGCCTCGGCACGCTCGGCGTCCCCGATCCGCATCGCGGGCGGCGGCGGTTGCCGCCGGGGGAAGCTCGCGAACGGGAAGGGTGGCTGCATCGGGACCGTCATGACCCCATTCTTCGCGGCCTGTGGGTCACCCCGGAACCGATCATCCCGAATGCGGGACCCTCGGCGGAGGGTGCCGGCGAACCGGCGACCACGGTCGCAGCGGACGATCCCACCACGGGCTGGTTCGCGACTGCCCCCGGCACTGCCTAGCCTGTGAGCCGTGCCCGGAGAACCCGCGATCCAACCCCGGCCGCCGGCCGAACGCCGCCGGCTGCGGCGCACCGCGCTGCTCACCGGGATGCTCGCGGCCGCGGTGGTGCTGGTGGCCGCGGTGCTGGTGCTGCGCCAGGGTCTCGGCGGTCCCGCCGCGGGCCCGGCCGCCGGGCCCGGTACGCCGCAGCGGCCGG